>NZ_CP007440.1:0-1425000 GCF_001579845.1 Rhodoplanes sp. Z2-YC6860 | reverse complement strand
GAGCTACAAGCCCCCAAAGCCATAAGGTCACGCGACCCTACAGCCCAAAGACCGTCCGCCCTCTATCCCGAATGGATAAAGAACGGCACGGGCTCGTCCATGAAAGAAAGAGAAATGAAGACGGCGGTGTCCTGCCAATGGACCTGACCGGCTTGAGGACCGGTCGGCCCTGATGTTTCCAAGAGATCCGATAGAAACTCGTGAGGAGTCTCTGAAGGATCATCCTTAGAAAGGAGGTGATCCAGCCGCAGGTTCCCCTACGGCTACCTTGTTACGACTTCACCCCAGTCGCTGATCCTACCGTGGCCGGCTGCCTCCTTGCGGTTAGCGCACCGTCTTCAGGTAAAACCAACTCCCATGGTGTGACGGGCGGTGTGTACAAGGCCCGGGAACGTATTCACCGCAGCGTGCTGATCTGCGATTACTAGCGATTCCAACTTCATGCACTCGAGTTGCAGAGTGCAATCCGAACTGAGACGGTTTTTTGAGATTTGCGAAGGATCGCTCCATTGCATCCCATTGTCACCGCCATTGTAGCACGTGTGTAGCCCAACCTGTAAGGGCCATGAGGACTTGACGTCATCCCCACCTTCCTCGCGGCTTATCACCGGCAGTCCCCTTAGAGTGCCCAACTGAATGATGGCAACTAAGGGCGAGGGTTGCGCTCGTTGCGGGACTTAACCCAACATCTCACGACACGAGCTGACGACAGCCATGCAGCACCTGTGTTCCCGCCAGCCGAACTGAAGGGTTCCATCTCTGGTACCCATACGGGACATGTCAAAGGTTGGTAAGGTTCTGCGCGTTGCTTCGAATTGAACCACATGCTCCACCGCTTGTGCGGGCCCCCGTCAATTCCTTTGAGTTTTAATCTTGCGACCGTACTCCCCAGGCGGGATGCTTAATGCGTTAGCTGCGCCACTGACAGGCAAGCCTGCCAACGGCTAGCATCCATCGTTTACGGCGTGGACTACCAGGGTATCTAATCCTGTTTGCTCCCCACGCTTTCGCACCTCAGCGTCAGTACCGGGCCAGTGAGCCGCCTTCGCCACTGGTGTTCTTGCGAATATCTACGAATTTCACCTCTACACTCGCAGTTCCACTCACCTCTCCCGGACTCGAGACTCTCAGTATCGAAGGCAGTTCTGGAGTTGAGCTCCAGGATTTCACCACCGACTTAAGAGTCCGCCTACGTGCGCTTTACGCCCAGTGATTCCGAGCAACGCTAGCCCCCTTCGTATTACCGCGGCTGCTGGCACGAAGTTAGCCGGGGCTTCTTCTGCGGGTACCGTCATT
Organism: Rhodoplanes sp. Z2-YC6860; assembly: GCF_001579845.1. GTDB lineage: Bacteria > Pseudomonadota > Alphaproteobacteria > Rhizobiales > Xanthobacteraceae > Z2-YC6860. The sequence continues at coordinate 1,423,704 of NZ_CP007440.1, read as the reverse complement.
ATCTTCCCCGCCGAAAGGACTTTACAACCCTAGGGCCTTCATCATCCACGCGGCATGGCTGGATCAGGCTTGCGCCCATTGTCCAATATTCCCCACTGCTGCCTCCCGTAGGAGTCTGGGCCGTGTCTCAGTCCCAGTGAGGCTGATCATCCTCTCAGACCAGCTACTGATCGTCGCCTTGGTGAGCCATTACCTCACCAACTAGCTAATCAGACGCGGGCCAATCCTTCAGCGATAAATCTTTCTCCTTACGGACGTATACGGTATTAGCCAAAGTTTCCCTTGGTTGTTCCGTACTGAAGGGCATGTTCCCACGTGTTACTCTCCCGTCTGCCGCTCCCCTTGCGGGGCGCTCGACTTGCATGTGTTAGGCCTGCCGCCAGCGTTCGCTCTGAGCCAGGATCAAACTCTCAAGTTGGATGAGATTGATCTCGGCTGATCACACGTTTTGACGAGGTCCACCCACTGATCGACCGCTCTCCGGCTTGCGCCGCAAAACGAACGTTCAGCGATGTACCTTAAACGTTGACCGCCAAAGTCTCTTCCATGACCGCTCTCTTCCAGGAAAAAGCTTGCGCCTTCTCCGTTCGAGGAAGCGGTCCGCAAGGACTCCGCCGTCCACGTTTCTCTTTCTTCCGATTCACCTGTCAAACAGCCCGGCAACCTGACGGTCACCTCTCTCTATTAGGCATATGCCCGTTAGAGAGCCGACGAAGCAGAACCCCCGACTTCTTCTCGGAGGTTCGTTCCCACACATCAGTGAGGAGCTTCGGACGCGTCAGCACGCCGGCAAGCAGCAGCGGCGCGTCCATGGCCGGGGTTATATGGCCGACGTCATGTCGTTGTCAACCGAGAAAAATTCGATTCTTTGACGAAATCGAATCCTTCGCAATTGCAGCAGTTAAGCGGGCTTTCAGGGACCGCTCCCGGCGCGAGGGGTTTCTCCCCACGCCGCACTTGAGCCACATTCATCCGACGTTCTTCACCTTAGTTGGGACCGAAGGGGAGCCCTTTCAAGCTTCGACACCGATCCGAGCCGTCACCGGTCCGTCATTGACCGGACCCCGCACGGCGCGGCATCGTACCGGCCGCGGATTCGACCCTGGCAGGGGCCGTTTTGGGGGTCGAACCGTCGGCATCCGCTTGAAGGCGCCTTCCACGAGTCGGGGGAAACGGGCTTGGACCAAGGTAGGCCGCGCACAGCACACAGGCATCGAGCGGATCCTCTGGCCGTCGACCTCGGCAACGAGCCGCCGCTTTCCGTGGACGGCACCGACAGCAACAACGTCATCGACCGCCGCCGCATCTCGGTGCAGTGGTTCTCCGGCACGATCCTCACCGGCGTCTGCGGCGCGGCCCTCATGGGCGGCGCGGTTTTCGCCTCGCTCGACGGCGAGACCAATTTCGCAACCATTCCGGAGCGGGTCGGCAGCGCGCTGCGCGGCGCGATCGGCGAGATCGGCGAGAAGCTCACCCGCAAGGCCGACCGTCTCCCGCCGGTCGGGGACTCCAACGGCTCCAAGCAGCTCATCCGCATCAGCGTCACCACCAAGGTCGGCGACCGCGAAGTGGTGCGCGTGCGTCCGTACTATCGCGTCTCGGCAAACCTCGTGCTGTCCAGCACCGAGTTCGCTTCAAGCGTGCCGCCGCTGGATTCAGCGAAGCTCCTGGCGCAAGCCGGCGCCGACGGCGTGCCGATGGATGAGCAGGCCGGGGCCGAGCCGGATGCCGAAGTTTCGTATGTGACGCGCGATCTTGCGGCCGTGCTGCCCAAGACCAGGCTTGCCGGCAACCTGCCGGCCGATGACATCCTGGCCCGCGTGCGCGACACGGCGAGCTGGGCCGGAGGCAACGGCGCCGATGGCCGGTATCAGGTGGCGAGCCTGCCGGCGGGAGCATCCGCGCAGTCGCTGGCCTACGCGCCCGCCGACGGCGGCGCCGATCCTTACGCGGGCTTCGAAACCCGGATCGTGCCGGAAAACATCACGCTGCTGCCGAAGACCGCGCCGCAGACCGGCAACGGCAACACCTGGAATGAGCGCGTCGTCACGGTGAAGAAGGGCGACAGCATCGAGACGATCCTGAAGGACGTCGGCGGCACGCCCGACGAAATCGCCGCCATCGCGTCCGCGCTCGGCCCTCGCGGCCGCAAGAACGGCCTGAAGGAAGGCCAGAAGCTTCGTATTCTCGCGTCCGCGACCGAGACCGGACGCCTGCAGCCGCTTCGCGTCATGGTGATGGGCGACAGCACGGTCGATGCGGTGGTCGCGCTCTCCGACATGGGCAAGTACGTCGCCGTCGACGTCGCCGGCATGAACACCAACGTCGCCAACCCGAACAGCAGCGGCGACGATGACGACGATGACGACGGCAAGGGCATCCGCCTCTATCAGAGCATTTACGAGACGGCGCTGCGCAACAACATTCCGAAGCCGGTCATCGAAGCGCTGATCCGCATCTACTCCTACGACGTCGATTTCCAGCACAAGACCGCGCCGGGCGACTCGTTCGACGTGCTGTATGCCGCCGACGACGACACCGCGACCTCGACCGACACCAAGAACGACGTGTTCTTCGCTTCGCTCTCGACCGGCGGCGAGCAGCGCAAGTACTACCGCTACCAGACGCCGGACGACAGCATCGTCGACTACTACGACGAGACCGGAAAGAGCGCGAAGAAGTTCCTGGTCCGCAAGCCAGTCGCGGTCGGCATCATGCGTTCGGGCTTCGGCTCGCGAAACCATCCGCTGCTCGGCTACACCAAGATGCACACCGGCGTGGACTGGGCGGCGCCGCTCGGCACCGCGATCTATGCCTCGGGCAACGGCACGGTCGAAAAGGTCGGCTGGGAATCGGGCTACGGCAAGTATGTCCGCATCAAGCACGCCAACGGCTACGAGACCGCCTACGGCCACATGACCGCCTTCGCGCGTTCGACGCAGCCGGGCGCCCGCGTGCGCCAGGGCCAGGTGATCGGCTATGTCGGCTCGACCGGCCTCTCGACCGGCCCGCACGTGCACTACGAGATCCTGGTCAACGGCCGCTTCGTCGATCCGCTGCGCGTGAAGCTGCCGCGCGGCCGCGTGCTCGACGGGCCGATGCTGGCGGCTTTCGACAAGGAGCGCGCCAAGTTCGACGCCATCGTCGAGCGGCCGACGGCGCGTGTCGCGCAGAGTCAGACCAGCGCCCAGCGCTGATTTTCAGCGCGTCATTTCGCCGTGATCGCGCTCCGCAGCGCGAGCGGCTCAGCCACCAGGCCCAGATCCTTGATGCCCGGCGTTTGGCCGGCACCGGCGGTCGCCTGGGTCGCCCCGAGCCCAACGATGCAGACTGAGCCGTAGCCGAGCAGCCGTCCAAGGATCGACTGGTTGACGTCGACGGCTGCGACCTTGTCCATGTTCATCTCAACCGTGTGCCGGTTGATGAAGCCGCGCTTGTAGATGATCCGGCGGTCGGTCACGGCGATTTCGGTGATCCAGCGCTCGAACCAAGCCACCGCGAATGACAGCACGGCCAGGACGCCGAATGCCATGACGCAAAACAGCGGCACCACGCCCAGTCCATCCGTCGCGGCCCATGGAGCGCAAACGATCGCCAGCACGGCGAACAGGATCGCGTACCGGTAGACGATCCAATGCAGGCGGCCGAGCCGGACGATCCGTTCGCCCGGCTGCAGGACGGAGGCGACGTAGCTCATGGAAAAACCTCGGCGCGCGATGGAGTCGCGCTTTCAGTTTATCAGCCCGCGCAGCTTACGCATCTCGCGCCCTCTCCTTGAGGGAGGAGAGGGCCACGCGAAAGGATCAACGCAAAAGAATGGGTGAGGGTTTCGGTCTATCGGGAGACCGTGCACCCTCACCCTTCGAGCTACAACGTGGCCCTCTCCCGCCACTAGGGCGTTCACGCCCGTCTTCGACGGGCTATGGGGAGAGGGCACAACGATAGGCAGTTACGCGGCCGCTTGCGCCACCTGCCCGTTGAAGGTGATGCCCTGCTTGTTGGCCGAGACAGCAACCTTCTCGCCGTCGTTGATCTTGCCGGACAGGATCAGCTCGGCGAGCGGGTCCTGCACCGACTTCTGGATCGCGCGCTTCAACGGACGCGCGCCGTAAGCCGGGTCGTAGCCTTTCTCGGCGAGCCAGTCGCGCGCCTTGGCGTCGAGCTTGAGCTCGATCTTGCGCTCTTCCAGCAACTTCGCCAGCCGCCGCATCTGGATGTCGACGATCGAGCCCATGTTCTCCCGCTTCAGGCGGTGGAACAGGATGATCTCGTCGATGCGGTTCAGGAACTCGGGCCTGAAGCTGGCGCGCACCTCCGCCATCACCAGATCGCGAACCGCATCGGTGTCCTGGCCTTCCGGCTGGTTCACCAGATGCTCGGCGCCGAGGTTCGACGTCATCACGATCAAGGTGTTGCGGAAGTCCACCGTGCGGCCCTGCCCGTCGGTGAGACGCCCATCGTCGAGCACTTGCAGCAGAACGTTGAACACGTCCGGATGCGCCTTCTCGACTTCGTCGAACAGCACGACCTGATAGGGCCTCCTTCGCACCGCTTCGGTCAGCGCGCCGCCCTCGTCATAGCCGACGTAGCCCGGAGGAGCGCCGATCAACCGCGCGACCGAATGCTTCTCCATGAACTCCGACATGTCGATGCGGATCATCGCCGTCTCGTCGTCGAACAGGAACTCCGCCAACGCCTTGGTCAGCTCGGTCTTGCCGACGCCGGTCGGGCCCAGGAACATGAACGAGCCGATCGGCCGGTTCGGATCCTGCAACCCTGCCCGCGCGCGGCGCACCGCGGTCGACACCGAACGCACCGCCTCGGCCTGGCCGACGACGCGTCTCGCGATCTGCTCCTCCATCTTGAGAAGCTTCTCACGCTCGCCTTCCAGCATGCGGTCGACCGGAATGCCGGTCCAGCGCGACACGACCTGCGCCACGTGGTTGGCGGTCACCGCCTCCTCGACCACGTCGGCGCTGGCGTTCTTGCCTTCGGTGGCCTTGAGCTTCTTCTCCAGGTCCGGAATGCGGCCATAGGCAAGTTCACCCGCCTTCTGGTACTCGCCGCGGCGTTGCGCATTGGCGAGCTCCGTGCGGGCCTGGTCGAGCTCGCTCTTGAGCTTCTGCGCCGCATTGAGCTTGTCGCGCTCGGCCTTCCAGCGCGCGGTCAGAGCCGCCGCCTTCTCTTCGAGCTCGGCCAGTTCCTTTTCCAGCCGTTTCAAGCGGTCCTTGGAGCCCGCGTCGGTCTCCTTCTTCAGCGCCTCCTGCTCGATCTTGAGCCGCACGATCTCACGATCGACGTTGTCGAGCTCTTCGGGCTTGGAATCGATCTGCATCTTCAGCCGCGCCGCGGCCTCGTCGACCAGGTCGATGGCCTTGTCCGGCAGGAAGCGGTCGGCGATGTAGCGGTGCGACAGCGTCGCGGCCGCGACCAGCGCGGCGTCCGCGATCCGCACGCCGTGGTGCACCTCGTACTTCTCCTTCAGGCCGCGCAGGATCGACACCGTGTCCTCGACCGAGGGCTCGTTGACGAACAGCGGCTGGAAGCGCCGCGCCAAGGCTGCGTCCTTCTCGACATGCTTGCGGTACTCGTCGAGCGTGGTCGCGCCGATGCAGTGCAGTTCGCCGCGGGCGAGCGCAGGCTTAAGCAGATTGGACGCATCCATCGCGCCGTCGGCCTTGCCGGCGCCGACGATGGTGTGCATCTCGTCGATGAACAGGATGATGCCGCCAGCCGAAGCCGTGACCTCCTGCAGCACGCCCTTCAGCCGCTCCTCGAACTCGCCGCGATATTTCGCGCCGGCGATCAGCGCGCCCATGTCGAGCGACAGCACGCGCTTGTCCTTGAGGCTGTCCGGCACGTCGCCGTTGACGATGCGCAGCGCCAGCCCCTCGACGATGGCGGTCTTGCCGACGCCCGGTTCGCCGATCAGCACCGGATTGTTCTTGGTGCGCCGCGACAGCACCTGGATGGTACGGCGGATCTCCTCGTCGCGGCCGATCACCGGATCGAGCTTGCCCGCGCGCGCGGCTTCCGTGAGATCGCGAGCGTATTTCTTCAGCGCGTCATAGGCGTTCTCGGCCGACTGGGAGTCGGCGGTGCGGCCCTTGCGCAGGGTCTCGATGGCCGAGTTGATGTTCTGCGGCGTGGCGCCGGCGCGGGCGAGGATTTTCCCCGCTTCGCTGTCCTTCTCCATCGCGATGGCGAGCAAAAGCCGCTCGACCGTGACGTAGCTGTCGCCGGCCTTCTCGGCGATCTTCTCGGCATTGTCGAACAGCCGCGCGGTCGCGGCCGCGAGATAGACCTGGCCTGAGCCCGAGCCCGAAACCTTCGGCATCTTGCCGAGCGCGTCTTCGACGCCCTTCAGGGCCTGCCGGGAATTGCCGCCGGCACGGTCGATCAGGCCCGCCGCCAACCCCTCGGGGTCGTCGAGCAGAACCTTCAGAACGTGTTCGGGCGTGAACTGCTGATGCCCCTCGCGCAAAGCAAGGGACTGCGCCGATTGCATAAAACCGCGGGCGCGGTCGGTGTACTTCTCAATGTTCATTCATTGCTCCCTTGGGCCCAAGATGCGGCACCCAGAACGCGAACCTCATGCGAGCATCCGCTGAACCCTGATATGGGAGCGAGCCTATCAGCCGAAAAGGGGGAAATCGTTGATTTCGCTCAAACTAGCAGGCCTTCCTAGCCATGCCTTTCGAGCGCGGTTAACTAGGGGCTGGAGAGGCAGATATGACCCCTGAAGCGAAAATCCAAAGCATCTACCGCTATCCGGTGAAGGGCCTGTCCCCGGAACCGATGCCGCACGCCGACCTGGCTTCGGGTCGGACCGTCGCCTGCGACCGGATGTACGCGATCGAGAACGGCCCCTCCGGCTTCGACCCGGCGAACCCGGCCTATCTGCCGAAGCAGCGCTTCCTGATGCTGATGCGGAACGCGAGGCTTGCGGAGCTGCACACCCAATTCGACGATCGGAGCCACGTGCTGACCATCCGCGCCGAGAACCGCGAAGCGGCCCGCGGCGACCTCCGGACGCCGGAGGGCCGCGCCGCCGTCGAGGGGTTCTTCGCCGAGCACTGCGCCGACGAGTTGCGCGGACCGCCGAGGGTGCTGTTCGCCGACGGCCACAGCTTCTCGGACGTGGCGAAGAAGGTGGTCTCGATCATCAATCTCGCCTCGGTGGCCGATCTGGAAAACGCCGTCGGCGCTCCGGTCCACCCGCTGCGCTTCCGCGGCAATCTCTACGTGGAAGGCTGGCCGGCCTGGCACGAATTGGACCTGGTCGGCAGCGAGGTGACCGTGGGGCCTGCCGTGCGGCTCAAGATCGTCAAGCGCATCGTGCGCTGCGCCGCCACCGAGGTCGACCCGGAAACCGGCATCCGCGACCTGCCGATCCCGAAGACGCTGATGAAGACCTACGGCCATGCCGATTGCGGCATCTACGGCGAGGTGATCGCGGACGGCACCGTCAGCGTCGGCGACCGCGTGGCGGCCTGAACGATTGGCCCGAAACGGCGAGGCCGCTCCCTTGCGTCTTTAGACGTAACGGAACGGGCATCGCCCCACCCTGTTTCCTTAGCAATTCAGGAGACAGTCCATGAGAACCTACGTCGGCCCGAACGGCCGCCTATACCGACGCGCATCCCACTCAGGCAGATGGGTCGCGGCCACAATCGTGGCTATCGCTGTCATCGGTGCAGCCATCGTCGGTCTGCCGCTGATCGCTTCAGGCTTCAGCTTGGTTGGGCTTTGATCGAAAACCCTACGGGCGTCGCAATAAGTTTGGCAAATGGCGTCGCGGAAGCATGAGTTCGCCGCCGGCGACGCAGAAAAAATTCGAATTCAATCAACAAAAGCCAGCGGCCGCGCCACGCTCTCCAGCGGCTGGCGCTCGGCGCGGACCGCAAAGCGCGCCGCGATCAGCCCGGCCGCGATCATGAGAACCGCGCCGAGCAGATAGCCGGCAAACAGGCTGGTCCGCGACCCGGTGTCGATCAGCACCCCGAACAGCAGCGGCCCAGCCACGCCGCCGATGCCGGTGCCGACCGCATAGAACACCGCGATGGCGAGCGCACGGACCTCGAGCGGAAAGGTTTCGCTCACGGTGAGATAGGCCGAGCTCGCCGCGGACGACGCAAAGAAGAAGATCACCGACCAGGCCATGGTTTGCTGCGTGGCGTCGAACACGCCGCGCTCGAACAGCATGCCGCTCACTGCCAGCAGCACGCCCGACGCGATGTAAGTGAAGGCGATCATGGCGCGCCGCCCGAGCACGTCGAACAGCCGGCCGAGCAGCAGCGGACCGAGGAAATTGCCGGCGGCGAACGGCAGGATGTACCAGCCGACCTGGCTGGACGGGATGGCGTAGAAATCGGTCAGCACCAGCGCGTAGGTGAAGAAGATCGCGTTGTAGAAGAACGCCTGCGCGGCCATCAGCGCGAGCCCGACCAGTGCGCGCGACCGGTGCCGGTGGATCAGCGTGGCGAACACCTCCGTCAGGGTCGTATGCGTGCGCGTGAGAAGCTTGACGCGCGGAAGATCGTGCGCGGGCGGCGGATTGCCGCCGAACACCCGTTGCTCGATGCCGCGCACCACACGCTCGGCCTCATGCACATGGCCGTGTGTCATCAGCCAGCGTGGGCTTTCCGGCAGCCACAACCGCATCAGGAAGATCACGAATGCCATCGCCGCGCCGACCAGAAACGCGAGCCGCCAGCCGAGATCGGGGCCAACCAGCTCGCCGTCGAGCAGCACGATCGCGGCAAACGCCCCGAGGGCTGCGCCAAGCCAGAAGCTGCCGTTGATGCAAAGATCCGTCCAGCCGCGCACGCGCGCCGGGACCAATTCCTGGATGGTCGAATTGATCGCGGCATATTCGCCGCCGATGCCCGCACCGGTGAGAAAGCGAAACAGCGCGAAGCTCCAAAGATTCCACGACGCGGCGGTCGCCGCCGTCGCGCAGAGATAAACCGCAAGCGTGATGAAGAAGAGCTTCTTGCGTCCGAGCCGGTCGGTCAGCCAGCCGAAGAACAGCGCTCCAAAAACCGCGCCGGCCAGATAGGCGCTGGCCGCGAGACCGACATCGGCATTGCTGAATTGCAGCACCGGGCTCGCCTTGAGCGCGCCGGCGAGCGAACCCGCCAGCGTGACCTCGAGACCATCGAGAATCCAGGTGATGCCGAGCGCCGCCACCACGAGGGTGTGGAACCGGCTCCACGGCAGACGATCGAGACGGGCCGGAATGTCCGTTTCGATTACCTCTTGTGCGGGAGCGGTTTGGGCAGGAACGGTGGCAGTCCGCAGGTCCATGCCCGCGAACGCGCCATAGCCGGCCTGGGTTCCTAGTTATCCGCCGACACATAGGTGACGATGCGGCTTCGCGCATACACGGCTTCTGCGACGCGGCGGCTGTAATTGCCCGAAATGATGATCGGATCGCCGTCCTTGTCGAATCCGCTGACGACACCGACATGGCCGCCACCCTTGCGGTTCATGACGGCGATGGCCCCGACCTCCGGTCCTTCCAGTTGCTTCCCGTATGACGCAAACGATTTTGCCGCGTCGGATTCCGTGCCGGGCAGGCCCACGCGCCCAAGCACGAAATTCATGAACCGGGCGCACCAGAGCGTCGCCCGCGTGGTGGGATTCGTTCCGATCCAGCGGCGCGCCTCGGCGACAATGCGCGAGCCGAGCGTGTCATCCGTCACGAGTTCGATCCCCGGATCGTCGCCGTCGTTGTGGACCATCAGCGGACGTCCGGGCAGGCCGATGTGACGATCCTCGGCATCGACGATCGGTCTTTGGCGCGCCCGCAAGCGCTGACGGATCACCACGGGGCGCGCGTCGGCGGTCTGCTCGTTTCGCTTGATGAAATGCCGCCCGGCCCGCTTCCCCGCTTGCGCTCGTTCCGACACCGGCGGCCGCGTGACGTGCGTTTCTTTCTCCGCGGACGGTGTGTTGCGGACGTTTGCCGAAGCCTGCGAGACGCCCGCGATGGTGGATGCCAGCACGAGCAATCCCGCAGCCAGTTTGACCTTCATTTCCGGAAGTCCCCCGATTCTTTGGAACATGTCCCCGCGCAATTCAGATCGCGTCGCAACGCGCAAATTCCGGTTTGGCGTGTCGTTTCAGTGATCGGATCAAGGCCGATTTGGAACGCTCCATGGCGCAAATGAGCATGCGCCATGCCATCACCGGCGAAGGGACACAGGCCGGTCCAAGTTCCTCGCGCTTTCCGCAAATCCGCCGCGAAAAGTTCCGCCGCCAAACAATCGGCAACGAAACGTGATGGATGCGTTGGAACGAAACATGAGTTGATGATCGGCGCTCGCAGGCGGCTGGTGCCCGGAACATCCGCCAGCCGATCTTCAGGCCGGCGGACGTCCCGATCCATGGCTCGCCGAGCAGATGCGCTCAGTGGCCGGGCGTCACGTAGGCGTAGATGCGCCCTCGCGAATACACCGCTTCAGCGACCCGATGGCTGTGGTTGCCCGAGATGATGATCGGGTTGCCGCGCCCATCGAAGCCGCTGACCACGCCGACATGACCGCCGCCGCGGCCGCGATGCATGACCGCGATGGCGCCGACCTTCGGTCCCGAGAGGCGATGCCCATAGGACGCAAACGACTGCGCCAGATCGGACGACGTGCCCGAAAGACCCACGCGCTTCAGCACGAAGTTCATGAAGCGCGCGCACCACAACGTTCTGCGGCTGGTCGGATTGGTGCCAAGCCAGCGCCGCGCCTCGGCGACGATCGAATTGCCCCCGCCGCTGCCGCCGATTGAAGCGATCGCGGACCCGGCCGTCTCCAGGCTCGCGACCTTCGCGCCGTCCTCATGGACGGCCACGGCCCGGATCTTGTACCGGCCCCGATGACGCTCGGCGTGCCGGTGCTCGGCGTGTTCGCGTTCCGCGTATTCGCGTTCAGCATGGCGACGCTCGGCCCGCTCGTGACGGCGCGCACTCCGCGTCCGTTCGCGCGGCTGACGCTGCGCGGCTTCACGGCGCGCATGACGGCCGCCAGCGTGGCGCCGCCCGCCGTGCTCGACATTCATCATTTCAACGCGCGGTGTGCTCGGTGCGTAGCTGCCCATCCCGAACACATGCTGCTCCGGCGTATCGGCATGCGCCGATGCCGTGAAGGCCGTGACGGATGCCAACACGAGCAGAACCGTGGTTGGTCTTGTTGTCATTCTTTGAAGTCCCCGTTTTTTTGATTGCACCCCCAGCGATGCTGCGACGCATCGCTGGGCGCGCAATCGGGGACCGAGATGGCGCGAGGATGATCAGAATGCGGCGAAAATGGAGTCCCGCGCGACGCGCATGCCAAAAACTCCACAGGCTAAGCCTTTGTGGTACCTGGAAATAAAACGTGATGGAACGATGGTGCTTGAATACGCAGTGTTTCGTGACCGCGCCGGCCCCTCGCCACGATGTCGAAGACGCACGTACCGCGCTGATGGCCATAGCGCGTCTAAGACGCGCGTAAACGCGCTGATGGCGCGGCGGTCAGCGGCGGCTGAGCAGGAACACCGCCTGCTCGCCGAACAGATTCCAGAACCACCACGGCGCGTTGAAGCGCAGCGGCCTGCCCCACGCATCGAGCGCCACGGCGCGCTCCATCTTGGCGCCCGTGACTTCGCAGAGTTCGCGGAAATCCTTGATGGTGCAGAAATGGATGTTCGGCGAATCCCACCACGCATAAGGCAGGTTGTCGGTGCGCGGCATGTGGCCGCCGAGCGCGACCTGGCTGCGAATCTTCCAGTGCCCGAAATTCGGAAACGACACGATGGCATGACGGGCAATGCGCAGCATGTGCTCCACCACGACGCGCGGCTGACGCGTCGCCTGCAGCGTCTGCGAGAGGATGACGTAGTCGAAGGCGTCGTTCGGATAATCGGCAAGGTCCGTGTCGGCGTCGCCCTGGATCACCGCCAGGCCCTTGGCGACGCATTCGTTCACGCCTTCGCGCGACAGCTCGATGCCGCGGCCGTCGACGCCGCGGCTCTCGGCGAGAATCCGCAGAAGCTCGCCGTCGCCCGCGCCGATGTCGAGCACCTTGGCGCCCGCCGCCACCATTTCGGAGACCAGCAGCAGGTCGACACGCGCGCCGCCTTGGGCACGCGCGGTGTCGGCCATGGTGAGATCATGCTTGAGGCGGGACAGCATGCTTAGGCCCCATTCTTCAGGCCGCGCGCCTTGGCGGCACCGTCGAGGAAGCCCCGCACAATGGCGAAAAACTCGGGCTCGTCGAGCAGGAAGGCATCGTGACCCTTGTCGGTGATGATCTCGGCAAACGAGACTCGGCCGCCCGAGGCGTTCAGCGCATGCACGATGGCGCGGGATTCCGACGTGGGAAACAGCCAGTCCGACGTGAACGACACCACGCAGAACCGGGTTTCCGCGCCCTTGAAGGCATTGGCGACCACGCCGCCGCAATCGGCCGCGAGATCGAAATAGTCCATGGCGCGCGTCAGATAGAGATACGAGTTCGCATCGAAGCGCTCGACAAACGAGCTGCCCTGATGGCGCAGATAGGACTCCACCTGAAAGTCCGCGTCGAACGAGAACGTCGGGTTCTCTCGATCCTGGAACTTGCGGCCGAACTTCCTGTGCAGCGCGGCGTCCGAAAGGTACGTGATGTGCGCGCCCATGCGCGCCACCGCGAGACCGCGGTGCGGGCTCTTCTCGTGCTCAAAATAGCGGCCCTTCATCCACTCCGGATCGGCCATCACGGCCTGGCGGCCGACCTCATGGAACGCGATGTTCTGCGCCGAATGCCGCGTCGCGCAGGCGATCGGCAACGCCGCGAACACGCGCTTGGGGTAACTGGCCGCCCATTGCAGCACTTGCATACCGCCCATCGAGCCGCCCGCCACCGCAAACAGCGTGTCGATACCAAGTTCGTCGAGCAGCATGGACTGCGCGCGCACCATGTCGCGAATGGTGATGACCGGGAACTCCAGGCCCCAAGGCTGGCCGGTCGCTGGATTGGTCGAAGCCGGGCCGGTCGAGCCCATGCAACTGCCGATCACGTTCGGGCAGATGACGAAATAACGCTCGGTGTCGATCGGCTTGCCCGGACCGACCATGGTCTCCCACCAGCCGGGCTTGCCGGTCACGGGATTGGGGCTCGCCACATGATGGTCGCCGGTCAGCGCGTGGCAGACCAGCACAGCGTTGCTGCGGTCAGCGTTCAGCGTACCGTGGGTCTGGTAGGCGATCTGAAACGGCTGAAGCTCCACGCCCGCGTCGAGCTTCAGCGGCCGATTGATCCGCGCGACCAGCGAGTTGCGCGGCGCGTCGGCCTCGCGGCCACGCACGCTCACATCAGGCGCTGTATCGACACTGGCCATCTGGTGCCCCGGCGGCAGCCTGCAAAAGGCGGCAACGCCCGCCATACTCCGGCTAGGTAGGGATCGGGGGGCACTTATGTCAATGTTTTCTTTGATTTAGCGCCGCGTCCCACCTATCAATGACATTGATTTCACCATGGCAAACAAGTCTCAAGATACGCCCACCGGCACGCCCACACTCGGCGATCTCCGCAAGGAGATCGACCGGATCGATGAGACCATGCACCGCCTGCTGATGGAGCGCGGCGACATCATCGACCGCCTCATTTCCGTGAAGGGCACCCAGGAATCCGGCTCGGCGTTCCGGCCGGCCCGCGAGGCCGACATGATGCGGCGGCTGGTGCAGCGCCACCACGGCATCCTGCCGATCGATACCGCCGAGAGCATCTGGCGCGTCATCATCGCGACCTTCACCCATGTGCAGGCGCCGTTTGCGGTACATGCCGATCTCTCGGCCGGCGACGCCATGATGCGCGACAGCGCACGGTTTCACTTCGGCTTCACGGTGCCGTTCGTGCCCCACGTCGGCGCCGCCAATGCGGTCGAGGCGGTCTCCGAATCCAAGGGCGATCTGGCGCTGGTGCCGGCCTTCGCGACCAGCCGCGGCGGCGCCTGGTGGAGCGCGCTGGAGTTCGAAAGCGCGCCCAAGATCATCGCGCGGCTGCCGTTCATCGACCGGCCGGACCATCCGGCGCCGCTCAATGTGTTCGTGGTGTCGCGGGCCGCCGCCGACGCCATGGTCACCGAGGTCGAGACCTGGAGCGTGCGGGTTTCGGGCTGGGGCGCGTCCGCGGCTGCCGCCGCGGCCTCCCTGGCCGAGATCATCGCGGTGCCGGATGTGGCTTTCGACGGGGCCGCGCTGCTGGTTTCGGTGCCGCACGGCCGCAAGCTCGCGGAGGTCACGGCGGCGCTCGTTAAGGCTGGCGCCTCGGTGCGCTCGACGGCCCTCGTCGGCAGCCACGCGACCCGCTATACGGTGCCCTCCGAAAAGTCCTGAACGCCACCAAGGTTTCAAGTTATGACCGCCACCCGTCCAGAGCCCCGCGCGGGCGTGCTTGCCATCGACGCCTACGTGCCAGGCAAGAGCACGGCGCCGGGCGCCGCCAAGGTCTATAAGCTCTCGTCTAACGAGACGCCGCTCGGCCCAAGCCCCACGGCCATCAAGGCCTATGAGACCGTCGGCAAGCATCTTCAGGACTATCCGGACGGCTCCGCGTCAGACCTGCGCGAGGCGATCGGCCGGGTGTACGGCCTCGATCCCAGCCGCATCGTATGCGGCGCGGGCTCCGACGATCTGCTCAATCTGCTCGCACGGGCCTATCTCAGCGACGGCGACGAGGCGATCCACACCACCCACGGCTTCCTGGTCTATCCGATCGCAACGCTTGGCACCGGCGCGACGCCGGTCGTGGCGCCGGAAAAGGACCTCACCGCCGACGTCGATGCGATTTTGAAACGCGTCACGCCGAAGACCAGGATGGTGTTCCTCGCTAATCCGAACAATCCGACCGGCACGTACATCCCGTTCGACGAGGTCAAGCGGCTGCACAAGGGCTTGCCGCCAAATGTGCTGTTCGTGATCGACGCGGCCTATTCGGAATACGTGCAGCGCAACGATTACGAGTCGGGCATCGAGCTGGTCGCGACCAGCGACAACGTGGTGATGGTGCGCACGTTCTCGAAGATCCACGGCCTCGCCGCGCTCCGCCTCGGCTGGGTGTACGGCCCGGCGCACGTGATCGATGCGATCAACCGCATCCGCGGGCCGTTCAACGTCAACGCGCCGGCGATCGCGGCGGGCATCGCCGCGATCGAAGACGCCGCCCATCAGGAGCGCTCGCGCGAGCACAACAGCAAGTGGCTCGCCTGGCTCACCGACGAGATCGGCAAGCTTGGCCTGAAGGTCACGCCCAGCGTTGCGAACTTCGTGCTGATCCATTTCCCGGACCAGAAGGGCAAGACCGCGAAGGAAGCCGACGCGTTTCTCACCAAGCGCGGCCTCGTGCTGCGTCAGGTCGGCGCCTACAAGCTGCCGAACGCACTGCGCATGTCGGTCGGCACCGAGGAGGCCAACCGGCTGGTGGTGAAGGCGCTGGCGGATTTTCTGGACGGAGCGAAGTGAGCCCCGCGGCTGAGCCCATTTTCAACCGCCTGGCGCTGATCGGCTTCGGCCTGATCGGCGGCTCGATCGCGCGCGCCGCACGGGCGCAAAACGCCGTGCGCTCGATCGTTGCGACTGCGCGCTCGCCGGAAACGAGAAAGCGGGTGGCCGAGCTCGGCATCGTCGATCAGGTGGTGGAAACCAACGCTGCCGCGGTCGAGGGCGCCGATCTCGTCATCGTGTGCATTCCGGTCGGCGCCTGCGGCCCGGTCGCCAAGGACATCGCGCCACATCTGATGAAGGGCGCGACCGTCTCCGACGTCGGCTCGGTCAAGGGCTCGGTGGTGCGGGACATGGCCCCTCACCTGCCCGATCATGTTCATTTCGTGCCGGCGCATCCCGTCGCCGGCACCGAGAACTCCGGGCCGGATTCGGGATTTGCCGAGCTGTTCGTCAACCGCTGGTGCATCCTCACGCCGCCGGAAGGCACCGACAAGGCGGCGGTCGAGAAGCTCGCGGCATTCTGGCGGCTCCTCGGCGCCAATGTGGAATCGATGCCGCCCGATCATCACGATCTGGTGCTCGGCATCACCAGCCATCTGCCGCATCTGATCGCCTACACCATCGTCGGCACCGCCGATGAGCTCTCCGAGGTGACGCGTTCCGAAGTGCTGAAGTTCTCGGCCGGCGGCTTCCGCGATTTCACGCGTATCGCCGCCTCCGACCCGACCATGTGGCGCGATATTTTCCTGGCCAACAAGGACGCGGTGCTGGAGATGCTCGGCCGCTTCAGTGAAGACCTGTCGTCACTGACGCGCGCGATGCGAAGCGGCGACGGCAAAACGCTGTTCGATCATTTCACGCGGACGCGGGCGATCCGCCGCGGCATCGTCGACATCGGCCAGGATTCGGCCGTGCCGGACTTCGGCCGCGCCCACCCGACGCTGCCGGTCGAGCCGCTGCCGCGGCCCTATGCTGCGGATAACGAATAGAGGCGCCGTCAGGCGCACGTCACTCGATGACATCGTCAGCGAGCGCGAGCATGTAGGCGGCACGGCGAGGCCCAAAGTGCGCGCGGCCTTGAGATTGATCGCAAGCTCGAACTTGACTGGCGCCTGCACCGGAAGCTCGCCGGCTTTGTCACCGCGGAGAATACGGTCCGCGTAGATCGCCGCTCGCCGGTAAAGATCGCCGACATCGACGCCGTATGATGCAAGGCCGCCTTCGGCTGCGATATACCGATAGGCATAAATCGCCGGCAGTTTGTGGCGGGTCGAAGCGCGGATGATGAGGTCCCGATGTCCAGTGGTCAGGACGTCCGGCAATATCACCATCCCGGAATTGGGTCCTTGCGCGAAAGACTCGATTGAGCGTTCGATACCGGCCCCGTCATCGACGGGCATCGCAACGACCTTCATCGTCGTCGATCTTGCGGCATCCTCAATCAGGTGCACGTAGTAAGAGCCGCCGCTAGGCGATGTTTTTGGATTGAACATGATGCCGGCACGAGTCACCGTTGGAGCAAGTTCCCTCAGCAGACCAAGCCATTTTCCGCCCAGCGACGCTTCGACATTCGTGAATCCAGTCACGTTCCCGCCGGGCCGGGCAATGCTCGCGACGAGCCTGTCACCGACAGGGTCGGACACGACCACGAATATGATCGGTATCGTTCGAGTCTCGCCGCTCAATGCCCTGGCCACGGGTGTCGAGCGGCCGAGAAGAACGTCGGGCTTCAGCTCGACCAGTTCTTTTGCACGGCTTCTGATTCGCGCGGGGTCGCCGTCGCCCCACCGGTAATCGAGCTGGACATCTTTCCAACCGAGCTTTGCAAGCTCCGATCGAAAGACTTCGAGGTGACCGCGCGTATCCGAATCCGTCGAGGCGAACGGCGTCAGGGGCCGATGCGTCGCACACGATCGACGGTCTGTGCACGCGCGACATAAGGAGCGCCGACGGCGGCCCCCAACCCAATCAAGAATCGTCGCCGCCTCATGCCCCCTCGCGGTCCGGACGGGCCATTGTAAGGGGTTAGATTGAGCTTCGGGAAGCAGCCTCAAACGCCCGTGGTCGGCCTCGGCAACATCAGAACGCCCCTGGATAGAGGCCGCCATCGAGCAGAATGTTCTGCCCGGTTATGAAACCGGCGTGAGCCGAACACAGGAACGCGCAGGTTGCGCCGAACTCGTCGGGATCGCCGAAGCGCCCGGCCGGAATCGGGGCCTTGCGTCGTGCGATGGATTCTTCCAGCGAGATGCCGAGCGTCTTCGCAGTCGATGCGTGATTGGAACGCAGCCGATCCGTTTCGAACTGGCCCGGCAACATGAAGTTGATCGTGACGTTGTGCTGCACGACGGAGCGCGCGATTCCGCTGAGGAAGGCGGTGAGGCCGGCGCGCGCACCGGACGACAGGTCGAGGCCGAGCCACGGCATCTTCACCGAGCCTGAGGTGATGTTGACGATCCGGCCGAACTTTTTCCGGATCATCGGGTCGATCGCCCGCTGAAGCAGCTCGACCGGCACGATCATGTTGCCGACGACACCGTCGATCATTTTCTGGCGGTCGAGCTCACGGAAATCGCGGAACGGGGGACCGGCGTTGTTGCCGATCAGGATGTCCGGCTCGGGACAGGCGGCGAACAGCGCATCCTGCCCCTCCCTGGTGGCGACATTGGCGGCCACGGCGATGATCCTGGCGCCAGTCTTGCTGCGGATCTCTGCCGCCGCAGCGTCGAGGCGTTTCGGATCGAGCCCGTTGACCACAACCTCGCAGCCGGCCTCCGCCAGCCGTTCGGCGCAGGCCCGCCCGAGCCCGCGGCTCGATGCGCAAACGATGGCCTTGCGGCCGGCAATTCCGAGATCCATTCGCTTTTCCCTGCTTGCCCGGCGCCCGGCCCGCCTTCCCGCCGCTAGCCCAGGATCGTTCCCTTGCCGCGTCCGCCTGTTGATTGCTCCACCATGACGGTGTCGTGCTCGAGTGCGATCTTGCCGGTCAAATCCGCGTCCATGATCTGCTCTTGTG
Organism: Rhodoplanes sp. Z2-YC6860; assembly: GCF_001579845.1. GTDB lineage: Bacteria > Pseudomonadota > Alphaproteobacteria > Rhizobiales > Xanthobacteraceae > Z2-YC6860. Next base: position 1,405,228 of record NZ_CP007440.1, on the reverse strand, counting down.
TCAGCTTGTGCATGGCCGCGAACATTCCGTCGGTGCCGGCGGGGCTGTAGATCATCAGCATGCGGACGCCGCCAGGCGAGGTCACCTGATGGACCGCGCCCGGCGGGATGTGAATGCACGCTCCCTTTTCACCATGGAAAAGATCGTCTCCGACGCGGAAGTCGGCGCTGCCGTCGAACACGTAGAACGTCTCGTATGCCTTGATGTGATAGTGCGCGCGAGACTGAAAGCCGGGCTTGCAGTTCTCCTCGACGACCTCGAACGTCTGATTGGTGTCGGCGCCGGTGATCTTGACGATGACCTCGTTGGCTTTTGCGTAGACATTGCCGTGGCCGGGCGGCGAGAACTTTCCCTTTGCGGCGCCGTTCATCCCGTCTTCTCCCTGTGCCCGTCGACCGGAACGATCGCGCCTGCCGGCGTCTTGGACTTTGCTTCACCGTCGGTTTGCTTCGACTGCCGGCTGCGCTGATCGACAAAGCCCAGCTTTGCCGATAGCTGAGCCGTCATATCCGTCAGTGCACGGACCGCGCTGCCGTCCCAGCCTGTGATTTTTGCGTCAGACCGCGCAACGACACACACCACCGCGACGAGATTGTCGCGGTAATCGAACACGGGCGCCGCGATGGCGTCGACACCGGGAAGCAACGCGCTGGGCGCGCGTGACAAACGCCGCGAGCGGATTTCGCTCATCAGCCCGTCGATCTCATCCGCGGATGGCAGCGCAAGCTTTCGTTGTTGTGCATCGCGCCGCTCGGCCGTGACGAGCGGACGCGTCACCGCCGCGGGCAGATGGGCCAGGAAAATGCGCCCGATGGCCGTCGTCGCAATCGGCAGTCGCGATCCGACCCGAATGTTCATCGTGACCCAGTGGTCGCTTTCCTGCATCGCGACCACGACCGGACCGCCATCGCCCCACACCGCGACAGTGACGGTCTGGTTGATGAGGTCGCGCAGGGCCGGCAGCGCATCGCAAACCTCGGCGACCGGGCTGATGCGCCTCAACCCGATGAGGCCAATCTCCACCGCGGCCGGGCCGATCTGATAGTGGCTGGTGTCGGCATTCTGCGAGACGAGTCCGGCGTTGCGCAGACTGGTCAGATAGCGGTGCACCTTCGCTCGCGCCAACCCGGTCGCCGAAGCCAGATCTTTCAAAGGCAGCGCGCCTCCGCCCGCCGCCAACGCCTTCAAGATCGTCGATGCGATCCTGACGGATTGCACACCGCCGCGATCCGCAATGACCGGCGCTTTGCGCCGGCGGTTTGATTTTTTGCTGCCCGACATTCCTCGATCCCCCGGGATTGGTTCGGGTCCCAATGTGACACCAAACCGCCTTGACCGCGAAGCGTTACGCAATACAGTACGTGTTACGAATAGCGATAACAACCGCAACCCTGCAAATGGAGGAAGCCATGGCAATCCCAGTGACCGTTGCGCCGAAAGGCATGGGCCTGAACGATTTCGTTGCGATGCAGGACGGGTTTTTTGCCGCCGAAGGTCTCGATGTCGAATTCGACATGAAGACGTTCCGCGGCACGCAAGGAAGCTGGAAGGATCTCAAATATTTCGATCGGCCGCAGGACAGGCCCTTTTCCGAGGGCCGCTCCGTGATCCAGGGCGCGTGCGCCTGGGGCTCCGTCTGCAACGCGAGCGCCGGCATGGGAAAGTTCGTCGCCGATTGTTACGGCGTCTCACCGTGGGGCATCTTCGTGCGCCCCGATTCCAAGATCAAAAAGCCGGAAGACCTGAAGGACATTCCGATCGCCGTCGGCATGCGCGCGGGCAGTCACTTCAATGTCCCCTATCGGCTCGAAAAATATCTGCCGCTCGAGAACATCAAACCGGTGAACATCGGCGGCTTCGGCGCCCGGCTCACGGCGCTGTTGAATGGGGAGGTCGAGGCCGCAAGCCTGCTGCCGCCGCAAATCGACATGGCGAAGCAACTCGGGCTGCGGGCCGTCATGGAGGACACCTTCCATACGATCTGGTGGGTGCCGGATGACATGTCGCCGGACGTGCTCAAGCGCTATCTTCGTGCGCTCGACCGGGCCGAGAAAGCGTTGCAAGCCGACCTGCCGAAATACCTGCCGCTGTGGAAGCAGTCGGTTCCGCCGGAATTCCAAAATCAGACCTGGGACTACAGCAAGTTCTCGCGGGGCGAGCGCTTCGTCTATGAGCCGATTCCAAAATCGGAATTCGACGAGATCATGCAGCAGGTCGAGCGCTGGGGTCTCGATCAGCATCTGAAAGAGCGTGGCTTCGAGAAGCTCATCCCGTCCGCAGCCTGAGCCAGCGAAGCGCTCGGCGACGACGAAATTGGCCAGCCCTTTTTGGCTCGTCGCGCACGGGAAGCCCCGGCTGCAAGGTCGGGGCTTTTCTTGAATTCACTTTTGGAGAACTTTCATGATCCGAACGCCCGTCTGCGACTTGCTGGACATCGAGCACCCGATTGCGCTCGGCGGAATGGGATCGGCGACGAATGCAGCGCTTGTGGCCGCGGTATCGCGAGCCGGCGGACTCGGCGCACTCGGCTGCCACTATCTCACCCCTCAGCAAATCAGCGAACGGACCGCAGCCATTCGCCAGGAGACCAACAAGCCGTTCGGCTTGAACTTCCTGACCTTCGACACACGCGAAGACAGCTTCGCCGAGGCGCTCGAACTTCGGCCAAGCGTCATGCAATTCGCCTGGGCGCGGCCGGATCAGGATCTTCGCGCCTATTTCAGCCGCGCCCATGACGCGGGATGCCGGGTGACTTACATGGCGGGAGCCGTGCCGGAGGCCGTGCGCGCGGCAAAAGCCGGCGCCGATGTCATCATCGCGCAGGGTTCGGAAGGCGGCGGCCACGTCGGGTGGATGGGCAGCCTGCCGCTCATTCCGATGATCGTCGATGCGGTCGGCCCCGTCCCGGTGCTGGCAGCCGGCGGCTTCGCCGATGGCCGCGGATTGATTGCAGCGCTGTCGCTTGGCGCCCAGGGCATCCTGCTCGGCACGCGCTTTCTCGCCACGGTCGAATCTCCGCTGCATCCGAACTTCAAGCAGGCGATCGTGGACAGCGACGGCCACGACACGCAACTCTCGGAAATCCCCGACATCGCGGCCGGCCTGGTTTGGCCCGGCGCCATGACCCGCTCGCGACGCAATCGCTTTGTCGAGCGATGGTCGGGCCGCGAATGGGCTTTGCGCCAGAACCGGGTTGAAGCGCTGGCACGGCTCAGGGCCGCGCGTGAGTCCGGCGACGTCGATGAAGGCCCGCTCTCCATGGGACAGGATGCGGGGCTTATTCACGACATTCCCCGCGCCGGCGATCTGGTCACGCGTATTGCCCGGGAGGCAGAACAGATCCTGACGCAGAAGCTGACGCAGTTCGTGTCCAAGCCCAACTGAACCACTCGGATAAACAGCGCGTTTGAGCGCGTGGCCAGCCCGCGCTGCGGCACGTTTTGGAATATGAAATGCCTTTCCGCGCGCTCAACATCATCCTCGCGGCACTTGCGCTGCTCGGCCCGTTCTCCATCCACCTGTTCTTCCCTGTCATCCCGGTCATCAAGGCCGATTTCGCGCTCTCCGATGCTCTCGCCCAGCTGACCTTCAGCATCGGCGTGTTCGGCATGGCCTTCTCCACGCTCGCTTACGGCGCCTTCGCGGACCGTTACGGGCGGCGGCCGGTGCTGCTGGTGGGCCTGCTGCTGTTCCTCGCCGGCAGCGTGCTGTCGGCCTTCGCATTTTCGTTCACCGGTTTGCTGATCGGCCGAATCCTGCAATCCATCGGCGCCGGAAGCGGCATCACCTTGGCCCGTGCGATTGCGCGCGACGTATACGGTGCCGAAGGACTGGTGAAGTCCATCGCCTATCTGACCATGTTCTTCGCGCTCGGAGCACTCGTCGCGCCCGGCTTTGGCGGATTCCTGATCGACCAGGCCGGGTGGAGATCGGTGTTCTACTTCGCCAGCACCATCGGATTCCTGATCGCGCTTGGCTCCTACTTCGTCGTCCCCGAAACCGGGAAACGCGCGACGGCCGGCGGCGGCATGTCGGGGCTGGCCGGTTTCATCGCATTGCTGCGTTATCCGCGCTTCTGCGCTCTCGTCGTCCACACCGGTTGCAGCACCGGCACCTTCCTGATCGTTGCCACCGCGTCGTCCTCGCTGATGAAAGAAGCATTGCACAGGTCGGCAACGGAATTCGGACTGTATTTTGCGATGGTGCCATTCGGCTTCGTGACCGGAACGATCATCTCAAGCCGAGTCGGCAACCGGGCCTCGGTCGAACGCATGATCCTCATTGGCGCCTGCATCGCAGTAGCGGCCGTTTCAATACAGTCAGGCCTGCTGCTGTCAGGTCATTTCACGCCGCTGGTGCTGTTCCTGCCCGGCACGTTCATCACTTTGGCCCAGGGGATTTCGCTGCCATTTGCGCAGTCGGGCGCCATGGCGACAATCCCGAGGCTGGCCGGCACGGCTGCCGGGATCGGTGTTTTTTCCCAGAATTTCCTGGGAGCCGGCTTCGCGCAAATCTACGGTCTCCTCGCCGATGGCAGCCCCTACCCCATGATGGTCATGACGGCGGCGACGGCTACATTGGGAATGATCTCGGCCATCATTCCTTCGTTGCTGTCCCGCTCGCGACCTCAGCCGTCCTGAACAGTTGGTGTCTCCGGGTGAATTTCGACCTCCACGACGGGGCCAGCATGGTCGGCCGCTATGTCTTGTGAACACGCCAGGCGTTCGGTCTCGGCACGCCCTCAATAAAGCGGCGGCGTCATGCCGAGCTTGAGCGGACCGAGCGACACCATGCCGTCGTCGAAGCGCAGCGGCAGCGCCACCGCGCGCTGGCCTTCGAGCTCGGTCGGCTGGCCCATCAGGCCGAGGCTTGCGACCAGCGCCGGGCCCGCGTTCTGGCGGGCGACGTTCCCGAGCCCCGGCATGATGCGGTCGAGCGCGCCGAACGCGTTGTTGAGCTTCGGCGGCGCGCGCTGCTCCGCCAGCATCTGGTCGAGGCCGAGCGCGGGCAAAAACTTCTCGAGGTTGGCGACAGTCAGCCGAAGCTGGCCGTCAAGCCGGCCGGCCGGCGACAGGCTCAGCACACCGTTCGCCACGGCGATGGTTTCGCCCTGCTGCACGCGGGCACTCGCGATCTCGATCCGGCCGCCCGCGGCCTGAAGCTCACGCAGCCGCTGCTGCCAGGGCTTCGGCGCGAAATCCTTCAGCCCGCGCACCACCGCGGTGATGTCGGCGTCGGTCGGGATCGCGGCCGCCGGATGCCAGGCCTGCGCCGACGCCCCGACCAGCTTCACGACAGTCTCGATCACCGGATTTTCCCGCACGGTCCCGGAGACCAGCCGGGCGTTGAGATCGGCACGCGTGGCTTTGAAGACGTTCTCGGCCTCGGTGCGGTCGACCGCGAGCTGGTCGAGATGGATCGCGGCGCTCTCGGGTGAGGTCGGCAGGCCATGCAATTCCGTGCGCGCGTATTGCCAGGTCACGGTGACAAACGGCTGCTGGCCCGGCTGCGCCACCGTGAGCGGCCCGGTGAATTCGGTGGTCAGCACGGTCGGCTTCCACAGCGCCGCCGAGACCAGCATGCCCTTGGCCTTGAGCGAGAGCGGCGGCTGATTGGTCTTCAGCTCGGCGCTGGCATCAGTGCAACGCGCTTCGATGCCGAACGGAAATCCACCGATGCTTTGCGACGCACAGTTGTAGACGCGCCCGGCCTTGGCCTCGCGCGCCTTCCAGCCCTCAAGCGTGCGTTCGGCGACGCCGGCGCCGTAACCCCAGCCCCCGGCCCAAAGCGCGCCAAGAATCACCAGTAAGGCGATCAGGACGATCGGCCAGCGGCGGCGCCTTGGAATGGAATCTGCTTGAATCATCCGTGCTGTGAAGCCCTGGAATACGGCGTTTCAAAGGTTCCCTAATGTTCTGTTGTTGTTTGATTCTGTCCAGGCCATCGCGGCCGCGCTATATGGCCTGCTAGGCTAGCACGTTGCGGAAATGACCGGTCCAGACCCCTCCATCGACCACGCCACTGAAGATCTCTGGGTGTTCGGCTATGGCTCGCTGATCTGGCGGCCTGGCTTCGAATATGCCGAGCGCATTCCGGCGCACATCGTGGGGATGCGCCGCTCGCTGTGCATCTACTCGTTCGACCATCGTGGCACGCCGGAGCGGCCCGGCCTCGTGCTCGGACTCGATTTCGGCGGCGCCTGCCGCGGCATCGCCTATCGCGTGACGGCAAGCAAGCGGCCGGCGACGCTTACTTATCTGCGCGAGCGCGAACAGACCACGGCGGTGTATCGCGAGATGGTTCGCAGCATCTGGCTCGCCGGCAATCCGGAGCGGCGGGTCGACGCGCTCTGCTACGTGGTCGACCGCGGTCATCCGCAATACGCCGCGGGCCTCACCCACGACAAGCAGCTGCATATCGTGCGGCAGGCGCACGGCCGGTCCGGCCACAACCGCGATTATGTGCTGGAGACCGCGAAGGCGCTGGAGGCGCTCAACATCGTCGATCACGAATTGCAGGTTCTGGCGGACCGGCTGCGCGGCACGCAGGACGCCCACCCGGCCCCCACTTGAGTGACTTGACTACAACTTCACACCGAGCCGCTTGAGCTCGGCTTCGCCCTCGGCGATCAGCCGCGCCGTCGCCGTCTCGATGTCGTCCTGCAACCGTTTGAAGAACTCGCTCTTGTCGAGGCCGGGCGGGATCGGCGGCAGGAATTCGACCACGATGGTGCCGGGATAGCGCCGGAAGTGGCGGCGCGGCCAGTACAGTCCCGAATTGAGCGCCACCGGAATGCACGGCACGCCGATCTCGGCGTAAAGATGCGCAACGCCGAACTTGTAGCGCGGCTCGGCGCCCGCGGCGCGGCGCGTGCCCTCCGGAAAAATCACCAGCTGGCGGCCGGTCTGGATTTCCTCACGGGCGCGCGCCGTCATCTTGGTCAGCGCCTGGCTGCCGGCCTGGCGGTCGACCGGGATCATGCGGCCCTTGGCCATGAACCAGCCGAACAGCGGAATCCACATCAGCTCACGTTTGACGATGAAAGTGTAGTCGTCAAACAGCTTGAGCAGCGCGAAGGTTTCGAAGGTCGACTGGTGCTTGGCCGCGATGATCAGCGGCTCGCTGAGCCGCCGGCCCTGCAGATGCTCCAGCCCGCGCACCTCCATCCGGGTGCCGCAGACCACGCGCAGCAGGAACACGCTGACCCGGCCCCACAGCTCGGCCATCTTCAGGATGGCCTTGTGCGGCATCACGAACGTCGTGACCGCCAGCAGCAGCAGCACGACCAGGTTCACGTAGAACAGCAGGTTGTAGATGACAGAGCGGATAACGATCACGTTGGCAAATCGCTGCTGAAGGGGCCTCGGGTCACGCGAGCGACGGCGGAATCGTCATGCGGACCCGGGCGACGATATACTTCAAATATTCCAGAAACAGCAGCCTGGCGGTGTCCGGATTGTCCCACCAGTCATCGACCTTGACCCGGTCCGAAACCACCGCATAGGGCACCAGACTGACCTCGGGCAGCTCGTGGCCGAGCTCGGCCATGGCGCGCGGCATGTGATAGTTGGCGGTGACCACGATCACCGACTTGAAGCCACGGTCCACGACCCAGCGGCGGGTCTCGACCGCATTGCCGATGGTGTTGGTCGCCGAATAGTCGAGATCGACGCAGCAGGAGAACCAGCGTTGATGCTCGGGCACCAACCGCGCGATCTCGTAGGACCGGGTGTTGCGGTTGACGCCGCTGATGAGCAGACGCCGGCCGTGGCCGGTGGACAGAAGCTCCAGCGCGTCGCTGATGCGGAACGCGCCGCCGGTCAGGACCACGATGCCGTCGGCCTTGTGCGACGGCGAGGCCTCGACCACCGGCATCTGGCTGACGAACCAATAAAAGCCGCCAGAGAACAGCACTCCGGCCAGCAGGACGACAAGCAAGACGGTGCGGTAGGCGCGCCGCCACAGCAGCGCCCCTGGGCTTCTCGTCGTCGTCCCTGGCTCAACCGAATGCATCAGTCTCTAAACCCGTCGCGCCGGATGATATCGCAGATTCCGGCACCGCGATGGCGTGCTGCTAGTCCACAAAGTCGAGCGTCCGGTTGACGGTGCGGCGGGAGGCTACCGCCGTCACCACGGCGATCAGCACGATCTGCGCCAGGATCGCGATATATCCGCTGAGGCTGAGCGAAAACGTGCCGAACAGCGCCGTGATCTGATCGCCGCTCGCCGTGCCGATGCTCAAATTTGCGATCAGGCCGGCAATGCCGAACAGCAGGATCGCAGCCCCGCCGCCGATCACCCCGCCTTCGAGGCCCAGCACCAGGAAATGCCGCTCGAACTGCCTGGCGATGAAACCGCTCTTGGCGCCGATGAAGTGCAGCACCTCGACGATCGGCCGGTTGGTGGCCATGGCGCCCTGCGTGGCGAACGTCACCGAGAGCACGGTGGCCGCAAGCATCAGCACCAGCACCACGATGCCGCCCGCGATGGTGGACTGCGCCATGGTGTGCATCCGCTCGATCCAGCCGCGGTGGTCGTCCAGCGTCGCCGCACCGACCCGCTCCGAGAGCGTCTTGCGCAGCGGCGCGAGTTCGACGCTGCCATCCTGCAGCTTCAGCACGATCATCCGCGGCACCGGCAGATCGTCGAGCGAGAGCCCGCTGCCGAGCCAGGGCTCGATCAGCCGCGCAGACTCGTCCTTGGAAAACGGCCGCACGTCGACGATGCCGGGATAGGCCCGCGCGATCTCCGACGCACGCGCGACATCGGCCTCGAGGTCGCGGCCCTGCACCGGGCGCACCTGGATGGTCACTTCACGCGCCACCTCGGACTGCCATTCGGACGCCGACGCCCGCACCAGCATCACGGCGCCGGTGGTCAGCGAGGCGAGAAACGTCATGATCGCGACCACGGCGACCAGCGCCCGGCCTGCGATCGAGCGCTTCGGCACGATCGGCGTGTCGCCGTGTGTCAGGAGCCCCGACATCTCGCGCGGCGTCATCAGTTCGCCGTCCATCTTCTGCTGGCTCAGCCGAAACTCAGACATGATGAAGCTCAGACATCCCCGCCTTGCTCAATCGTAGACATGCAGCCGCCCCTCATGCAGCACCAGCCGCCGCGAATCGTATTCATCCATCAGGCTGATGTCGTGGGTGGCAATCACCACCGTGGTGCCGGATTTGTTCAACTCCATGAACAGCCGCAGCAAGCGCTGCCCAAGATTGGGATCGACGTTGCCGGTCGGCTCGTCGGCCAGCAGCAATTGAGGGCGCGCGATCACGGCGCGCGCGATCGCGGCACGCTGCTTCTCACCGCCGGACAGGACCGGCGGCAGCGCGTTCATGCGATCGCCGAGACCGACCCAGTGCAAAAGCTCGACCACCTCGTTGCGATAGCTCGCCTCCTCCTTGCCCATGACACGGAACGGCAAGGCGACATTCTCGTAGGTGGTCATGTGATCGAGCAGACGGAAGTCCTGGAACACGATGCCGATGCGCCGGCGCAACGTTGCAAGCTCGTCCTTGTCCAGGGTCGCCACATCGTAGTTGAAGACAGAGATCAATCCGCGGGTCGGCCTGAGTGACAGGAACAAAAGCTTCAGCAGCGAGGTCTTGCCGGCGCCCGACGGCCCGGTGAGAAACTGGAACGAATGCGGCTCGATCTGGAAGCTGAGGTCGCGCAGAACCTCCGGCCCCAGCCCATACCGCAATCCCACGTTCTCAAATCGGACCACGCTGTCTCCTGTCCCGGTCCCCGCCTGGTGATTCGGCCAGATCCCCGAGTATTGAACCCGATCTGCGAAAGCCCTCTTAACGCGCTATTAACCGCGCGGCCACCGGCAGCTTTCATGCCCCAATTGGAGCCAGACTTCGGCCAATGCCTGCATTTTCATGGTTTCCGGTCCGTTAACGGACGGCTGCTAGTTTCGCGAACCAAGTTGTAATGCAAGTGAGTCGCTGGCGTCCGCCGGCCTGTTCAAAGATCGCCGTGATGCAGATTGCCTGTCCGAAGTGCTCGACCGCCTACCAGATCGCCGCCCAGGCGATTGGCGCGAGCGGCCGCACGGTCCGCTGCGTGCGCTGCCAGAATGTCTGGTACGTGCCCTCGCCCGGCATCATCCCGGCGGCCATGGAAGCCACGGCTTCGGAAACGGCTGACACGGTCTCCCATCCCGCGTCCCGCCAGCACGTATCGCCACCGGAAAGCCACCGTCAGCCGCCGCCTGAGACTTCGCTTCGGTCCAGGCCCCCATCGGCCGATGCGACGCCCATTGCCCCGACCGGCGACGAGGCCTCGCCGGAACCGGATGCAGGGAGTCCGCCGGACGAACGCATCGCCCTGTCCGACATTTCGATACCGCTCACCGATGCGCCGCCGCTTGCACCCGAGCCGGGGGACGGCATCGAGGGCGCGGCGCTCGACCACACGCCCGAGGACATCGAGCGCGTGGCCGAACGACGGCGCATCCGCGCCGCAGCCCGACGCAAGAACCGCAGGCGCATGCCGCTGCCGTTCGTGATCGTCTTCCTGCTGTTCGTCTCCGGCGCGCTGATCGGACTGCGCAAGGACATCGTCCGCCACGTGCCGCAGATGGCCTCGTTCTATTCCAAGATCGGACTTCCGGTGAACCTGCGCGGTCTCGTCTTCAACGACGTCAAGATCGGCAACGAAACCCATGACGGGGTTCCGGTGCTGGTGGTCGAAGGCGTGATCGCGAGCACCGTCGGCATCCCTGTCGACGTTCCGCGCATCCGCTTTTCGCTGCGCAATCCCGCCGGCGCCGAGGTCTATTCCTGGACCGCGCAACCGGCACAGCCGGTCCTGGAACCGGGCGACACCATGCCGTTCCGCACCCGGCTTGCATCTCCCCCCGCCGATGGGCAAGACCTTCAGGTCCGATTCTTCACCAAGCGCGATGCCGCTGGCAGCGCGCCCTGAGGATCCCCGATGGCGCGCATCCTGATTGCTGAAGACGAGGAGCCGTTGCGCGGCCTCGTCGCCCGAGCCCTCAACGAGGATGGCCACGAGGTCGTCGCCACCGCCGATGGCGCCGCGGCGCTCGACACGTTGCAGCGAGAGGCCGGGCGGTTCGACCTTCTTCTCGCCGACATCAAGATGCCGGTGATGGACGGCCTGGCGCTCGCGCTCGCCACCGCGCGCGACTTCCCGCGTCTTCCGATCCTGCTGATGACCGGCTTCGCCGATCAGCGCGAACGCGCCTCGGGTCTCGAGGCGCTGGTCAGCGATGTGATCTCGAAGCCGTTCTCCGTGGCCGAGATCAAATTCGCGGTCGCGGCGGCGCTGGCCAAAGGCAAGAAATAAGCCGGCGCGCCGGCTGGAGCATTTTCCGGCGAAGTGTGAAGCGGTTCGCCGCAGAAATGCGACCCAACCGGAGGGCCGCGACCGAAAGCGCGTTTCGGCTTCGTCTGCGGCCGTGATAAGCCCTTGGGGACCTCAAGGATACCCGATGCACGAGCTGATCCGAGACCTCGCCTTGTCCATTGTGATGGCGTGGCTGTTCGGCGTCGGGGCCTTTGTGGCGCGTCAGCCGCTGATCCTGGCCTATCTGGTGGCGGGCTTCGTGATCGGGCCGTTCGGCCTCAAATGGGTCCAATCCGAGCAGTCGATCAGCATCATCGCAGAACTCGGCCTGATCTTCATGCTGTTCATGATCGGGCTCGAGATCGACCTGAAGAAGATCGTCCGCGCCGGTAGCGTCATCCTGGTGACGTCGGCGGTGCAGATCATCGGCTGCTTCCTGCTCGCGCTCGGCCTGTTCCTGCTGATGGGATTGACCATCGGCGGCGGTAAATTCGACGCGCTCTACCTTGCAGCCGCGGTGGCGCTGAGCAGCACGGTCATCATCGTAAAGGTGCTGTACGAAAAACACGAGATCGACACCCTGCCTGGCCGGATCACGCTCGGCGTGCTGGTGTTGCAGGATCTGTTCGCGATCCTGTTCCTCGCGATCCAGCCGAGTCTCAACGATCTGCAGTTCAGTGTCGTTCTGGTGTCGCTGATCCGCGTCGGCGTGCTGCTGACCGCAGCGCTCCTGATCAGCCGCTTCACGCTGCCGCATCTCTTCCAGATCATCGCGCGGCTGCCCGAGTTGGTGCTGGTCGGCGCACTGGCCTGGTGCTTTGCGGTTGCGGAATTTGCCGAATTCCTCGGACTGTCACGCGAAATGGGCGCCCTCGTCGCGGGCGTTTCGCTCTCGACCTTCCCCTACGCGCTCGACGTCACCGCAAAAGTGACCTCGCTGCGCGACTTCTTCATCACGCTGTTCTTCGTGGCGCTCGGCATGACGATACCGCTGCCGACCCCGGCCGTGCTGGGCTTCGCCCTCGTCATCGTCGTGTTCACGATGGTGAGCCGGGTGGTGACGGTGTTTCCGCCGCTATACGCCATGGACCAGGGCCTCCGGGCCAGCCTTCTGCCAGCCATCAACCTCGCGCAGATCAGCGAATTCTCGCTGGTCCTCATCCAGGTGGGCGTGCAATCGGCGCAGGTGCAGACTTCGACCGCGAGCGCCGCATCGGCGGCCTTCGTCGTGCTCGCGGTGTTGAGCACGTTCCTGATGATGCGCAGCGACGCCATCACGCGCCGCGCGATCCCGGCATTCAAGCGCTTCGGCCTGCGCGATCTCGACGAAAAGAAGGCGGCAGATCAGCTGGAAACCACCGCAGAGCGCAAGCGGCGGATCGTCATTCTCGGTTTCTATCGCGTCGCCAGCTCGTTTGTCGCCGAGCTCGAGCGGCGGCACGCCGCGTTGCTCGAGCAAGTGTTCGTCGTCGACTTCAGCCCGACCGTCTATCACGAGTTGCAAAGGCGCGACGTCAAGATCCACTACGGCGACATTTCGCACGCCGACACGCTGACGCACGCCGGCATCGCCGATGCCGAGATCGTCATCTCGAGCGTGCCGGATTCGCTCCTGAAGGGCACCAGCAACGAGCGGCTGGTGCGCCATGTCCGCGCCGTCAATCCGACCGCCAAGATCATCGCGACCGCCGAAGTGCTGGCCGAAACCGAGACGCTTTATGCGGCCGGCGCCGACTACGTCATCGTCGCGCGGCTCGATCTCGCCAACGAGCTGGTTGAGGTCGTCACCGCCGCCGAAGCCGGCCTGATCGACGACATGCGGTCGCGCCTGGAGGAGCGGCTCAAAGACCGTCGCGAGATTCTGCCGTAGGCCGTGATCACGGCTTGATCGGAGCGATCCGGTCGTACTTGATCATCTGCGACGATCGACCGTTGTTGCGGTATTCCTTCGCGATGATCAATTTCAAATCAGGTGAGTAATAGTCGGTGTCGCGAAACGCCAAGGGACCACCGCCGCGCGACTCGCTGCGTTCGATCTTCAGCACACTGTATTTGCAGGCGCCGATATAGAGCGCATCGGTGTCTTTGACGGAAATCTGAACCGCGGCGGTCGAGGGACGCTCGCCGCCTTCGACGTCTAACTCAACGGTCGCGGTGCTGCCTGGCTTCAGCGGAAACAGCGCCTCGAGCTTGGTCTTTGGCTTGAAGACGGTGCGGCGCCCCCGATCGATGCGGTCCAGTTCGAACAGGCCCTGAAACTGAGTCGTTTCCAGCAGGACCTTGCCATCAAAACGCATGACGGTGCGTACCGTTGTGGCATCGGTGAACATCACCTCGGTCTTGGAGCCGCCATCGCGCTCGATGACGTAACCGCTGGCCGCGGATTTTGCGGATGGGCAATCCTGCGGATATGCAATCTGTGGAACAATCAGGATTGCTGCGCTGGCGGCGGATAGCGCCGCGAACGTCCTCGGCAAATTCATTGCTGGCCCCCCGACCGGCTATGAAAAACGTAAAACCGCTCAATAATCTTTCAGCAGCCGCTCGATGTAGTCGAGCTCGAGCTGCGGACGGGAGCTTTCGCCGAAGCGCTTGCGCAGCTCTTCGAGAATGCGGCGCGCGCGCTGCACGTCGATCTCGCCCGGGACCTTGACCGAGGTGTCGTCGCCGTAATCGCGGCCGTTGCGCAGCGGCCGGCCCAACGGATCGGTGTCCGAATTGGCTCGCGCCTGGCCGTTGCGGCCCGGATTGCCCGGCCCCTGCCCCTGGCCCATCTGCTGCTGCATCGACTGCGCCATGCCCTGCTGGCCTTTGCGCATCGCGTCCAATGCGCGGCCCTGCGAATCCACGGCGGTGTCGGCGTCGCCCTCGCCGAGCTGATCGCCGGCATCGCCCATCGCCTCGCCGGCGCGGCCGAGCTGATCGCCCTCGCTGCCCTGCTGACCTTGACCCTGCTGCTGTTGTTGGCCCTGCTGGCCTTGTTGCCCTTGCTGGCCCTGCTGCGGGAAGCCCTTCTTCTTCAACTCCTCCATCAGCTTGTTGAGCTGCTCACGCAGCGCCTGCTGATCCTGGCGAAGCTGGCCCATCTGGTTCTGGCCGCGTTCGCCTTGCTGGCCCTGCTGCCCTCGCTGGCTGCGCTGACGGCGCTGATCCTGGCCCTCGCGGAAGGTGCGGTCACGAAGCTGCTGCTGGCGGTTGATCATGTCGCCGAGCTCGTCGAGCGCCGACTGCATGTCGTCGCCGCCGTCGTCCTGGTCGCCGGGCCGCGCCATCTGCAGATTGTTCAGCATCTGGCTGAGCTGATCGAGCATCTGTTTGGCGGCGTCGCGGGCGCCGGAGCGCGCCATGCGCTCCATGCGGTCCAGCATGCTGCGCAGATCCTGCGACCGCAGCTCGCGCGCATTCTTGTCGAGCGGCCGCGCCATCTGCGGGTTCTTGCGAAGCTCCTCGGCCAGCGCCTGCATGAACTTGTCGAGCGCCGCGCGAAGGTCGTCCATCAGCTTCTTGATTTCGTCGTCGGACGCACCGCGGTCCAGCGCTTCGCGCAGCGCGTCCTGCGCGGCGCGCAGCTGCTTCTCGGTCTCCGAGACATTGCCGTCCTCGAGCAGCACCGCCATGGCCCAGAGCCGCGTCACCACCTCGCGCAGCGCGTCGTCGGTCGAAGCCCGCGCGAGCTGCCAGTAGATCGAGCGCAAGCCAAGATAGACGCCGCTTTCGGGGATGAATCGCTCCGGTGCGATGGTCAGCGCATCGAGCGCCATCAGCACGTGGTCCTTGTTGTTGGCATCGAGCGCGAGATCGCGGCGCTGCTCGATCAGCGCGCGCGGCAGCGGCTTGCTGAACGGCCGCTCGGGAAGGCGCAGCTCCTGCGAGGTCGAACGGCCTTCGTTGTTGCCCTCATCGCGCGCCACCAGCGTCATGGTCACGTCGGTGCCGGCCCATGGATGCTCGGAGAGATCCTTGGTCGTCGAGCCCGCGCCGTTGCGCGTGCGAGACTGCGGCAGCGCCAGCGGGAAGTTCGGCGCCTCGTAGAGCGGATGCGGTTCCTTGCCGGTCCCGGACGCGTCAGCCTTGCGCTCGAAGGTCGCCTGGGCCTCGACGACGCCGTAGTCGTCTTCGAGCTTGTAGTTCAGCAGCAGCGAGCCGCGCAGCTGCGCCTCGGGCTCTTTGGTGAGCGCGATGGTCGGCGGCTTGTCCGGGATCGCAGTGAACCGCCACGTCACGTCGTCGCCCGTGCCGCGGATGCTGGCACTGCCCGCCTCGGTGATCGTGAAGTGCTTTTCTTCGGTGCCCTTGGGCGCCTGCGGCGTGGTGCTGGCGCCGTTGGGCTTGGCCTCGGCGAGGCCGCCCGTCACCGCGATGTCGAGACCCGATTGGCCGCTGGCGCGCACCACGAGCGTCGAGCCCGCCGGCACCGCGACCGGCGCGGTGCTGCGTGCCTGGGTCTGCTCGCCGGGCCGCAGCCCTGGCAGGATCATCGGCGGCCGGGCCGTGTAGGCCGGCGGCGTCACCCAGGCGTCGATCCGGTAGTTCGCAGGCGTCACCACGCCGCGCCAGTCGAAGGCCGCGGCCACCCGGCGGAAGCGCTCGCTGCCGGCAGCCACAAAGGTCGCGACCACCAGAACCGCCACCAGCGCCCGCAACGCGATCGGATCGCGCGCCGCGACCCGCGGCGCCGGGGTTCCGGATTTCAAGGCATTCGCTGCACGCAGCGCGCGTTCAACGTGCGCCCGCCACAGCGCCACCGCGAACTGGTCGCCTGCCTCCGGCGCCATCGTGTCGGCGATGGCGGTCGCGGGCCGGTGCGGCAAAAGGCTGAAGCGGTCGAGCCGCCGCAACGCATCGATCTTGGACGGCCAGCGAACCTGGAGGAGCGGCAACATGCCGGCAGCCGCCAGCAGAACGAACACGCCCAGACCGATGGCGCGCCCGACCGGCGGCAGCCACAACCAGAGTCCGAGCCACGACACAGCCAGGAACAGTCCAACCACGGTGGCGATCGAGGCCAGCGCCGGCCACAACCGCTCCCACAGGATCGCCATCCGGGCTCGGAACAGGCCACGGGACAGCATCGCCTCGCCGGAGCGAGCCAGGCGCTCACCTTCAGGGATTTCGACAGTGGTCTCGGTCAAATCGGCTCCAACGGCACCGGCGCCAGAATCTTGATGGTCCAACAGCTTACCATGCCGCTCGTTCCGCGGCATGGGGCCCGGCTTCTATCCAAGCAAATCGCACGCCATCGTGATGGCGCCGGCCGCCCGGCGAAGCCTGCTATAGCCAGTTGGGGATGCAATCCAGCGCGATCAATTGGTCGGCTTCAAGGCGCGGCCGCACCAATGCCCATTCGTTATCCCGAACAAGGACTTCGGGGATGAGCGCACGGGTGTTGTAAGTGCCGGCCTGGACGGCGCCGTAGGCGCCAGCGGTCATCACGGCCAGAAGATCGCCGGGTTTCGGTTCCACGAGGCCGCGGTCGAGCGCCAGGAAGTCGCCGGATTCGCAGACCGGGCCAACCACGTCCGCGACGACCCGTGGCGTGCCCGGCTTGGTTTCCACAACCGATCGAATGTCGTGATGCGCGTCATAGAGCGTCGGGCGGACGAGGTCGTTCATCGCGGCATCGACGATGACGAAGGTCTTGGCTTCGCCGCGCTTGATGTAGAGCACCCGCGTCACCAGGATACCGGCGTTGCCGACGATCAGGCGGCCCGGCTCGAAGATCAGCTTGCAGTCGAGCCCGCGCGTCGCGCGCTTGACCACTTGCGCATAGGCCGAAGGATCGGGCGGCGGATCGTTGTCCTCGCGATACGGAATGCCCAACCCGCCGCCGAGATCGACGTGCGAGATGGTGTGACCGTCGGCGCGCAGTTCGCGCACGAAGTCCGAAAGGAGCGCAAAGGCGTCGTCGAACGGGGACAGCTCGGTGATCTGGCTGCCGATGTGCATGTCGACGCCGGTGACGCGAATGCCCGGCAGCTTCGCCGCATGGGCGTAGACCGCACGCGCACGGCTGATCGGAATGCCGAACTTGTTCTCCGAAAGCCCGGTCGAGATCTTGGCGTGGGTCTTGGCGTCGACGTCCGGATTGACGCGGATCGAGACGCAGACGGTGCGCCCCTTTTGCGTCGCGATCTGCGACAGCAGATCAAGCTCGGGCTCGGACTCGACGTTGACGCAGAGGATGTTGGCCTCGAGCGCCATGGCAAGCTCGGCCGCGGTCTTGCCGATGCCGGAGAACATGATCTTGTCCGCGGGCACGCCGGCCTTCAGCGCGCGCTTGAGCTCGCCGCCCGACACCACGTCGGCACCGGCACCGAGCTTCGCCAGTGTCGCGATCACGGCTTGGTTGGAGTTCGCCTTGACGGCGTAGCAGACCAGCGACGGCACGTCGGCAAAGGCGCCGGCAAACACGCGGTAGTGCCGTTCCAGGGTGGCGGTCGAATAGCAGTAGAAGGGCGTGCCGACGGCCTGCGCGAGTTCTACGAGATTGACGCCCTCGGCGTGCAACACGCCGTGGCGATAGTCGAAATGGTGCATTGGGCGCTCAGTCGATCAATCGAGCAGCCAATCGGCTGGAGTCCGCCGTTTCGGACCCTCCGGGGCAATCGGCTTGCCGTCCTCGTCATAGGCCGGCCCGGTACGCCGAGGCAACGCATTGCCCTTGCCGGTAACCGGGGTCGAGATGGTCGGATCCAGGGCGTAGCCACCGGGCGGCGGATCGAGCGGGCCTTTGCGGCCGCAGCCGGCGAGCGTCAGCGCCAAGGCACCGGCGATGGCAACTGAGATCAGCAGGCGATTTTGCCGCGGCACGTCCGACTCCGGGATTTCACGCACCATAGCAGAAGGCGCCCGTTTTTCGAAATTGTCGCCTCATCGCGTTAACTTTCCGCCTTCTCCGGACATTTGCGTTCAATCGTGAGCGAATCGTGGCCCGGCAGTGGCATCTCAGCCACGCTCGCGCTCCAAAAGCTTCAGCCATCTCTTGGCCTGCGCCCGGACGTTTTTCGGAGCGGTGCCGCCGTAGCTCGTGCGGCTCGTCACCGAGCGCTCGACCGAGAGCACGTCGAACACGGCTTGCGTGATCTTCGGTTCGATCTTCTTCATCTCGTCGAGCGGAAGCTGATGCAGCGGCCGGTTGAGCTCAGCCGCGCGGGCGACGATCCGCCCGGTGACGTGATGCGCCTCGCGGAACGGCATCTTCAGGGTGCGCACCAGCCAGTCGGCGAGATCGGTCGCAGTGGCATAGCCGGCACCCGCGGCGTCGCGCATGCGGGTCACCTCGGGCTGCATGTCGCGTACCATGCCGGTCATGGCGTCGATCGACAGCGCCAGCGCGTCGAGCGCGTCGATGGTGCCCTCTTTGTCCTCCTGCATGTCCTTCTGATAGGCGAGCGGCAGGCCCTTCATCACCATCAGCATCTGATTGAGCACACCGACCACGCGGCCGGTCTTGGCGCGAACGAGCTCCGCTGCATCCGGATTGCGCTTCTGCGGCATGATCGAAGAGCCGGTGGTGAACTTGTCGGAGAGCTTGATCAGCCCGACCAGCGGCGAGGTCCAGATCACGATCTCCTCGGCGAACCGCGACAGATGGATCGAAGCAATCGCAGCCGCCGACAGCGTCTCGAGCACGAAGTCGCGGTCGGAGACCGCGTCGAGCGAGTTTGCCATCGGGCCGTCGAAGTCGAGCGCCTCCGCCGTCATGGCACGATCGATCGGGAACGAGGTTCCAGCAAGCGCCGCGGCCCCGAGCGGCGAATCGTTCAGCCGCGCGCGGGCGCCGGCCAAACGGTTCCGATCTCGCGCCGCCATCTCGACATAAGCGAGCAGATGATGCCCGAAGGTCACGGGCTGGGCGGTCTGCAGATGCGTGAAGCCCGGCATCACGGTCGCGGCATGTTCCAGCGCCCGCTCGGCGAGCGCGAGCTGGTAGTCGCTGAGCAGCCCATCGATGTCGTCGATCCGCGCCCGGACCCAGAGCCGGAAATCGGTCGCGACCTGATCGTTGCGCGAGCGCGCGGTGTGCAGCCGTCCGGCGGCGGACCCAATCAGCTCGGCAAGCCGCGCCTCGACATTCATATGAATGTCCTCGAGCTCACGCTTGAACTGGAACTTGCCCGAGCCGATCTCTGACAGGATCGTGTCTAGACCGTGAGCGATCTTGCGGGCATCGTCCGCCGCAATGATGCCTTGTTCGGCCAGCATCTCGGCGTGGGCCTTGCTCGCGGCGATGTCCTGCCGGTACAGGTGCCAGTCGAAGTCGATCGAGGTGTTGATCTTCTCCATGATGGCCGCAGGGCCCGACGCGAAGCGTCCGCCCCACATCGTGTTGCTCACAGCGTGAGGCTTCTTGCTTTTGCTTTTGCTCTTACTCTTCTTGGCCACCGGGATTCACCAATCATGACAGGGTCGCAGAACGCCGCGCGAAGCTACGCCAAAAAGCGTTTGGCCGTGATCCTTTTGGGGGGCGTCGTCGGCGTGGCAATCGGGCTTGCGGGGGTATACGGGATTGGCCGCCTTGCAGGCAATGCGGGAGCGGATCGGGCCTGCAAGGCCACCGCCGAGACCGCACGCCGGATGGCGCCGCTCGCCCGGGGCGAGGTGGCCGCGGTCGGGGTCGCCGAGAGCCCGAAAACCCTGCCAATTCTGACGTTCAAGGACGCCAACGGCACCGACAAATCGCTTGCCGACTGGCGCGGCCGCACGGTGCTCTTGAACCTCTGGGCCACCTGGTGCGTGCCCTGCCGGAAGGAGATGCCGGCTCTGGACGCCCTTCAGAGCAAGCTCGGGGGACCGGATTTCGAGGTCGTTTCGGTCAATATCGACACCCGGGATCCCGACAAGCCCAAGGCCTGGCTGAAGGAGGTCGGCGTCCACGCCCTCAGCTACTACGCCGACAGCAACGCCAAGGTGTTCCAGGACCTCAAGGTGATCGGCAAGGCCTTCGGCATGCCGACCACGCTGCTGGTCGACCCGAACGGCTGCGAGCTTGCGACGCTGGCTGGCCCGGCCGAATGGGCGAGCGACGACGCCGTCAAGCTTGTGACGGCCGCGCTTAAGCGGTGATGTCGAGATTGCCGCCGACGCCGGCGGCGACATTGGCGAGACGATTGAGGTTCTGCGACGCCGCGTCGAGGAGCTGAGCCGCGCTCGACGCCATGTCGGCGTTCATCTTCAGCATTTTGGCCGCGACCACAGTCTGCAGCTGGCTGGCCTGCGAGGCGACGAAGGCCGCGGCGATCGAAGACGGGTCCATACGCGATACTCGTTACACATGCGCCGCTCGGTGCGGCGTATTTAGAAAGTGTCAGGCCGTGACCTTGAGGCCGGTGACGGTGTCGATCCTGGTGCCGTCGGCCATGGTCAGGATGTTCGTCGAGGTGTTGAGATAGGCGCCGTTGGCCATGCTGATGATCGACTTCGGGTCGACGACCTGCAGGCCGGTGGTGGTGTCGATCTGGGTGCCGTTCGCCATCGTTAGGATGTTGTTCTGCGTGTCGATCGACGTGCCGTCCTGGAAGTAGATGAACGAATCGAGCCCGGCCGGCGGAGTGAAGTTGGTCTGCTGCGGATTCATCTTCTGCAGCAGCGCGGCTCTTTCGTTCATCAGCTTCTGCGCCGCAGTGTTGGCCATCTGCTGCGTCAGCGTGTTCTGCGACTGCGCGGTGCTCGAACTGATCAGCGAAAGGTTGTTGGCAGCGTTCTGGCTCTTGGTCAGAAAGTTCTTGATGCTCGCCGGATAGCGCGCATCCTGCAACGCGCCGAGCAGACCGCCGGGACTCTCCGAGGCGGCAATCGATTCCTGCGCCTCTTTCAGCCAGTTGGGTGCGGTGGACGAAGCGATCGGAGAGACTGCGGCCATAGGATCAAGCCTTGCGGCGAACCAATTTCGATTCGCCACATCCTAGAAGCCAGGCCTTAACGAATGCTGACGGTTAACCCGCCGTTAGGGCTGTGAAATCATGCCGTCGTGGACACCTTCAATCCCGTGGTGGCGTCGATTTGCGTACCGTCGGCCTCGGTCAGAACGTTCGTCGCGGTGTTGAGATAGGACCCGTTGGCCATGGTGATCAGCGAGCTCGGATCGACATAGGGAAGCCCGGTGGTGGTGTCGATCTGATTGCCGTTGCTCAGCGTCATGATGTTGCTGGTGGTGTCGAGCGACGATCCATCGTTGAAATAGATCACGGGGTCGAGCTGCGCCGGCGGCGTGAAGTTCTGCTGCGCAGGCGGGTTGAGAAGGTTGGCCTCCTCTTGCGCCCGCTCCTGGGCCGCCTGCTGGCCTTGCGCCTGGGCGATCTGGGAATAGAGCTGACCCTGATCCTGGACGCTGCTCTGCATGATGCTGGCGATCGCGTCGGCGTTGCTTTGGCTCTGGGCCAAGAACGACGCGATGCTGCCGGGCGAATTGTTCTGCGACGCGGTCTGCAGCGCACCCATCATGCCGCCGCCGCTCGATGCGCTCTGGATCGCGGACTGCGCCTCGGCCAGCCAGTTGGATGCGGTGCTGGAGGCAATCGATTGCGTCGACCCCAACGCGGTCTGCAAGCCAGCGTTTGCGGCCGTGCCCTGGCTCGTGGCGGTTGAAGAAGACGACGCGGCGGACGATGAGCCGTCCGCGGAGGTCGATGAGCTGTCTAAGAACGCGCTTGGATATGGAAAGTACGAAACCGACGAAATGGCCATGACAGCCCAACCGCTTTTGCGCAAAGCAGTCGCCCCGATTCGCATTGTCGGTTGCGGCGGTTAAAAAAGGCCTGATGATCCGCGCGGCCGATCCGCGCAGCATCGGCCATCGCGGCGTCGGCCCGCGCGGCATCGGCCCACCTGGCGCACCACGCCCGCTCACGTCGGGCATCCCGCTGCAAGCATTCGTGATCGTCGCAGCCGGTTGACAACCCGCCATCCGCGCGCTTACACTTAACCAAATGGTTAAGCATGAAAACACCGCGCTGGACCGCACCTTCGCTGCGCTGTCCGACTCGACCCGGCGGGCGCTGCTGATGCGGCTCGCCGACAACGAAAGCCTGTCGATCAGCGAGCTGGCGCAGCCATTCTCGATGTCGCTGCCCGCGGTGATGAAGCATCTCGACGTTCTGGGCGACGCGGGGCTCGTCACCCGGACCAAGAGCGGGCGGATCGTGAGCTGCGAGCTACGAGCCGCCCCAATGGAAGACGCCATGCACTGGCTCTACCGCTACCAGCGTTTCTGGACCTCGCAGCTCGACCGCCTCGCCGCTTTCGTGGAGAAAGACCAATGGCCGCCAGCCCCGCCGTCGCCACCCCCGTCAAGCCAAGCCTCACCATCAAACGTCGTCTCAATGCGTCGCCGGAGAAAGTCTTCACCGCGTGGACGAAGCCCGAAACGCTAGCGCTCTGGTTCGGCCCGGCCCATTGCACGCGCGTCGAAGCACGGATCGATCTGCGCGTCGGCGGCCGCTATCACATCACCATGCATGCGCCAGACGATCAGCACGACGTCCTGGGCGTCTATCGCGAGATCGTGCCGAACCAGAAGCTCGTGTTCAGCTGGCACTGGAAGACCACGCCGGAGCGCGAGTCGCTGGTCACCGTCACACTTAAGCCTGACGGCGACGGCACGATGCTGACGCTGTTGCACGAGATGTTCTTCGACGAGCCGGCGCGCGATCGCCATCAGCAGGGCTGGGCCGGCGCGATCGACAAACTCGAAAAGATGTTTGCGTGAGCGCAGCAGCGCACGCTCCATCCGAAACACAACAAACGGGAGGATTTGCATGTACGTCGATGGGTTCATCGTTCCGGTGCCGAAGGCCAAGATGAAGGCCTATCTCGCCATGGCCAAGAAGGCCGGCAAGATTTGGAAGGAGTACGGTGCGATCGACTACTGCGAAAGCATCGCCGACGACGTGAAGGTCGGCAAATGGACGTCGTTTCCCCGCTCGGTGAAGCTCAAACGCGGAGAAACGGTCGTGTTCTCCTGGATCACCTACAAGAGCCGCGCGCAACGCGACAAAATCAACGCCAAGGTGATGAAGGACAAGCGGCTCGCCGACATGATGAGCGGCAAGGACATGCCGTTCGACGGCAAGCGGATGATTTACGGCGGTTTCAAAAACGTACTGACGATGTGAGGAGGTTCGGATGACGGCTCACGGCCACTTTCACTGGAACGAGCGGCTTGCCCGCGATGTCGACCAGGCCAAGACGTTCTACGGCAAGAGCATCGGCTGGACCTATCAGCCGCATCCGATGGCCGACGGCACGACTTATTGGCTGGCGATCCAGGATGGCAAGCCGGTCGCCGGCATCTTCCCGACCAATCGTCCGGAGTTCACAGGCGTGCCCGACGGCTGGATGTCGTATCTCGCGGTCGACGATGTCGACGCACGCGTGAAGAAAGCAGAGGCCGCAGGCGCCAAGCTGATGCGGCCGGTCTTCGACATCCCCAACGTGGGGCGCATCGCGATCCTCACCGAGCCCGGCGGGGCCGGCGTCGGCTGGATCACACCTGTCACTTAAGTCCCTGTCACTTAAGTCCCTGCCGCTTGAGTTCCTGTCACGGGAGATGGCTATGAGCATGCCGATGCACAAAATCGTCTCGCAGGACGAATGGCTCGCCGCGCGCAAAGCGTTTCTCGCGGCCGAAAAGGAATTCACCCATGCCAGAGACGAGCTCAGCCGGAAGCGGCGCGAGTTGCCATGGGTGAAGGTCGCCAAGACTTATGTGTTCGACGGTCCGAACGGCCGTCAGACCTTGTCCGAGCTGTTCGGCGGCCGCAACCAGCTCATGATTTATCACTTCATGCTCGGCCCCGGCTGGGAGCAGGGTTGCCCGAGCTGCTCCTACCTTGCCGATCATTTCGACGGTGCCGCGATTCATCTGGCGCATCGCGACCTGACGTTTCTCGTGGTCTCGCGCGCGCCAATCAGCGAGATCGAGTCTTTCCGGAAGCGCATGGGCTGGCGTTTCAAATGGGTGTCGTCTTTCGGTAACGACTTCAACCGCGACTACCATGTCTCGTTCAGCAAAGATGAGCTGGAGAAGAAGCAGGCCTACTACAATTATCAGGTGACCAGCTTCCCGGCCGAGGAAGCGCCGGGACTCAGCGTGTTCATCAAGAACGACGCCGGTGAGGTGTTTCACACCTACTCCACCTACGGCCGCGGTCTCGACATCCTGGTCGGCACCTACAACATGCTCGACCTCGCGCCGAAGGGCCGCGACGAAGACGGCCTCGCCTTCTCCATGTCCTGGGTCCGTCATCACGACCGCTACGACGAGAGCCCTGTCGACAGCAAAGCCGAATATCAGCAGCCGAAGTCCAACGCGTCGTGCTGCGACTGAATGGGCGACAATCGAGTTCAACAGCAGGAGTAACGTCATGAAGCTTTACGGATTTACGCCCTCTCCCAACACCTGGAAGGTGCGCGCGCTCGCGGCCCATCTCGGGGTTGCTCTGGACTACGAGTATGTCGACCTGCTGAAAGGGGCGTCGCACACGCCGGCCTTTCTCGCGGTCAATCCCACCGGCCGCACACCCGCGCTGACCGATGGCGACTTCAAGCTCTGGGAGGCGAACGCCATCATGCAGTATCTGGCGAGCCAGAAGCCGAATACGCTGTGGCCCGACAATGCCCGCACGCGGGCGGATATCATGCGTTGGCAAAGCTGGCAGCTCGCGCATTGGGGCAAGGAAAGCTGCGAGCCGTTGATCTTCAATCGCCTGGTGAAGAAGCTCGCCAATATGGGGCCACCGGACGAGGCGGCTGTCGCCAAGGGCCTGGAATGCTTCAACCGCGATGCGGCGGTGCTCGACGCTCATCTTGCCAAGCAGCCTTATCTCGTCGGCAACGACGTCACGGTTGCGGATTTCGTCGTCGCCGCACCGCTGTTCCACGCGCAGGGCGCAGATTTGCCGCTGGCGCCGTACAAGAACGTCCAAGCGTGGTTCGGCCGCGTTTCTGCATTGCCGTGCTGGCAGCAGACCGCGCCGCAATTCGCAGCCGCGGCTTAGTTCACCTCACTCGACTTTTCGTGGCGCCGCCCCACATCCGGGGCGGCGCCAAATTTTTCGTCACAACACCGGGAACGAACGGGAGCACCCATGGCCGAACCGACGGTCTATCCGAAGACAGCGTCATGCATCTGCGGCGGTCTCGCCGTGACGGTCACGGCCCCGCCGCAAATGGTCCATGCATGCTCTTGCCTCGACTGCCAGCGCAGCACCGGCAGTGCGTTCTCGTATTCCGGGTTCTTTGCAGAGGACGCCGTGACGGTCAGCGGCGAAGTGCGCAGCTACCGGCGAACAACGGACGCCGGCCGTTGGCAGGAAATGGACTTCTGCCCGGTCTGCGGCGGCTGTGTTTTCTACCGGCTCCAAGTGCTGCCGAAAATTATCGGCGTGTCCATCGGCTGCTTCGCCGATCCCGGCTTCGGAAAGCCCGAGAAGCTGTTCTGGGCCTCGCGGCGCCCGCATTGGTTTGACGTGCCGGCTGCGGTCGAGCCGGTCGAGACGCAATAAAGTCTGAGAGAGACGCGCGCCCCCCGGGGGCTGATTCAACTTCGTTGAATCAGCGCGTCGGCACCGGCTTCTCGCCGCGATAGTCGTAGAAGCCGCGGCCGGATTTCTTGCCGAGCCAGCCGGCCTCGACATACTTCACCAGCAGCGGGCACGGCCGGTACTTGGTGTCGGCGAGCCCCTCGTGCAGCACCTGCATGATCGAGAGACAGGTATCGAGGCCGATGAAGTCCGCCAGCTCGAGCGGCCCCATCGGGTGATGCGCGCCAAGCTTCATCGCGGTGTCGATCGCCTCGACATTGCCGACGCCTTCATAGAGCGTGTAGATCGCCTCGTTGATCATCGGCAGCAGAATGCGGTTGACGATGAAGGCCGGGAAATCCTCGGACACCGCCGCGGTCTTGCCGAGCTTTTTGACGAACTCCTTGGCGGCTTCGAACGTGGGATCGCCGGTCGCGATGCCGCGGATGAGCTCGACCAGCTCCATCAGCGGCACCGGATTCATGAAATGGATGCCGATGAACTTCTCGGGCCGGTCGGTCGAGGCGGCAAGCCGCGTGATCGAGATCGACGAGGTGTTGGTCGCGACGATCGTGTCCGGCTTCAGACTTGCGCAGAGCTCGGCGAAGATCTTGCGCTTGACCTCTTCCTTCTCGGTCGCGGCCTCGATCACCAGGTCGCAGTCGGCGAGCCCTTCATAGGTCTCGGCGGTCGAGATGCGCTTCAGCGCGGTCTGTTTGTCTTCCTCGGTGATGCGCTTGCGGGTGACCTGACGCGCCATGTTGCCATTGATGGTGGCGAGCGCATCCTTCAGCCGCGGTGCCGCAATGTCGTTGAGCACCACCGAAAGGCCCGCAAGCGCGCAGACGTGGGCAATGCCGCTGCCCATCTGGCCCGCGCCGATGATGCCGATCTTCCGAATGGTCTGCGCCATGATGTCGATCCGAAACCGTTCAGCAGCGTTCAGCGCTTGATCTTGGCCAGTTCGGCCTCAAGCTCGGGCATTGCCTGATAGAGGTCCGCCACTAGGCCGTAATCCGCGACCTGGAAGATGGGCGCCTCTTCGTCCTTGTTGATAGCAACAATCACCTTGGAGTCTTTCATCCCGGCGAGATGTTGAATCGCGCCGGAAATTCCGACCGCAACGTAGAGTTCCGGCGCCACCACCTTGCCGGTCTGGCCGACCTGCCAGTCGTTGGGCGCATAGCCGGCATCGACCGCGGCGCGGGAGGCGCCGACCGCGGCGCCGAGCTTGTCGGCCACCGGCTCGATGTATTTGGTGAAGTTCTCGCGGCTCTGCATGGCGCGGCCGCCCGAGACGATGATCTTGGCCGAGGTGAGCTCGGGCCGGTCGCTCTTCGACAGCTCCTCGCCGACAAAGGCCGAGACGCCGGGGTCGGCCGCCGCAGCCACCGCCTCGACCGGTGCCGAACCGCCTTCGCCAGCGGCCTGGAAGGTCGAGGTGCGGACCGTCAGCACCTTCTTTCCGTCCTTCGACTTCACGGTCTGGATGGCGTTGCCGGCATAGATCGGCCGCTCGAAAGTATCGGCCGAAACGATCTTGCTGACGTCCGACACCTGCATGACGTCGAGCAGGGCTGCGACGCGCGGCATCACGTTCTTGCCGTTGTTGGTGGCGGGCGCCAGGATCGCATCGTAGGAGCCGGCGAGCGAGACGATCAGCGCCGCAAGCGGCTCGGCCAGCGCGTGCTCGTACACTGCGCCATCTGCGAGCAGCACCTTCTTGACGCCGTCGAGCTTGGCAGCGGCATCGGCCACGGCCTTCACGTCCTTGCCGGCGACGAGGATGTGCACGTCGCCGCCCAGCGCTTTCGCTGCGGTCAGCGCCTTGTTGGTGGAATCCTTGAGCGACTTGTTGTCGTGCTCGGCTACGAGAAGCGTGGTCATCCGAGCACTCCTGCATCCTTCAGTTTGCTGACGAGTTCAGCCGGTGAAGCGACCTTGACGCCGGACTTGCGGCCCGAAGGCTCCACGGTCTTCACGACATCGAGCCGCGGCGCGATGTCGACGCCATAGGCATCGGGCGTCTTCTCGTCGATGGGTTTCTTCTTGGCCTTCATGATGTTCGGCAGCGACGCGTAGCGCGGCTCGTTGAGCCGCAGGTCGGCCGTGATGATCGCGGGGCCTTTCAGCTTCACGGTCTGCAAGCCGCCGTCGACCTCGCGGGTCACCTGCACGGTGTCGCCCTCGACCGAGAGCTTCGACGCGAAGGTGCCCTGTGACCAGCCCGTGAGAGCGGCCAGCATCTGGCCCGTGGCGTTGCAATCGTCGTCGATCGCCTGCTTGCCCATGATCACGAGGCCCGGCTGCTCGGCATCGATCACCGCTTTCAGGATCTTGGCGACCGCGAGCGGCTCGACCGCACCGTCGGCCTTCACCAGGATACCGCGGTCGGCGCCCATGGCGAGCGCGGTGCGGATGGTTTCGGAGGCCTGCTGCGGGCCGACCGAGACAGCGATGATCTCGGTGGCTTTGCCTGCTTCCTTCAGACGGATCGCCTCTTCCACGGCGATCTCATCGAAGGGATTCATCGACATTTTGACGTTGGCAAGCTCGACACCCGAGCCGTCGGCCTTCACGCGGATTTTGATGTCCTTATCCACCACCCGCTTCACAGGCACCACGATCTTCATATTTTCTTCAGCTCCTCGGGCCGTTTTGCCCCGAAATCGAGGCCCGGTTTGGTGCGGCGCACCCTAGTCGCGGCGGTATTCGGGGTCAACGCCGGGGCGGAATACCTGGGCTGAATGGCCGGTTCCAGCAGGTTTACGACCTGCTCCCTCACCGGTTCTGGCCAGGCGCCCAGAGCACGTCGCGCGCCCCTTTGTCGTTGGCGTAGCGGCCGGCAACGAACAGGAAATCCGACAGCCGGTTGACGTACTTCAGCGAGGCATCCGTGACGGTCTCGCCCGGCTGGTCGCGCAGCGCGACCATGATGCGCTCGGCTCTTCGGCACACCGTGCGGGCGAGATGCATATACGCCGCGGCCGGGGTGCCGCCCGGCAGGATGAAGGAGCGCAGCGGCGCAAGCTCCTCGTTGAGGCGGTCGATCTCGCCTTCGAGCCATGTCACCTGGGCGTCCGTGACGGTAAGCCGGGCGCCGCCAGGACCCTTCTCCGACAAGCAGAGATCGGCTTCGACATCGAACAGATCGTTCTGGATCCGCGCCAGCGCCGGATCGAGCGCGGCATCGCCCGCGGTGTGCAGGCGGACGAGGCCGATGGTGGCATTGACCTCGTCGAGCGTGCCGTAGGCATCGACACGCAGATCGTATTTCTTGCGGCGGTCGCCCGAGCCGAGAGAGGTCGTGCCGTCGTCGCCGGTGCGGGTGTAGATGCGGTTGAGAACCACCATGGCGGCTAGTGCTGCATGATCCAGATCGTCGTCATGATGACGATGATGGCGATGAACTGGAACAACACGCGCATCCGCATCAGCTTCTGCGATGTGTTCGGCGAGCCGCCGCGCATCATGTTGATGAGACCGAGCACCAGGATCACGGCAACGGCGCCAATGGCGATGGGCACGGCGAAATGAGACATGAATTCCATGATCGGGCTGTCCTATCACTTCAAACGGAGGGCGCAATCCCCGGCGCGGCGGCTCACTCGCCCGTCGCGCCATTTTGTCCGCGACCTTCGCCCGTCAAATCCTATATAGGGCGCATGAATATCGAAAGCAGTCCCTGCATGATGCGTTCACTGAAATCGACCCCGCAGCGCACCGAACCTTCCCGGACAATCCCATGAGCGGCCGCATCCTGGTGATGGGGGCCGCCGGCCGCCTGGGTTATGTCGCGTCCGAAGCTTTCCGCGATGCCCGCTGGACCGTGAAGGGTCTGGTGCGGCCGGGCCGCGCCAAGGACGTGCCCCGCCGCGTCGAGCCGGTCGAGGCCGTCACCCGCGACGAAGCCGTGAAGGCGGGCGAAGGCTGCGATGTGGTGCTCAACGCGCTCAATCCGCACATCACGCTCTGGGACAAGAACGCGCTGTCGCTCGCCTATGGCGCGATCGCGGCGGCCGAAAGCAATGGCGCGACGCTGCTGTTTCCCGGCAGCGTGTGGAATTTCGGCCGCGACATGCCGAGCGTGATCGACGAGAGCACGCCGCAGCAGGCGACCATGCGCAAGGGCAAGATGCGCGTCGAGATCGAGCAGCGCGTCAAGGAGGCGACCGATCGCGGCATGCGCGCGATCGTCCTGCGCGCCGGCGATTTCTACGGCGCCGGCCGAGGCTCGTGGCTCGATCTCGTGATCTGCAAGGAGATGGACCGTCAGCGGTTGACCTATCCGGGTCCGCTCGACGTGATGCACGCCTGGGCCTACCTGCCGGATTTCGCAGCGACCTTGGTGACACTCGCCAAGAAACGTGCCGACTTCGCGGCGTTCGAAACGTTCGGCTTTCCCGGCCACGCGCCGACCGGCAACGAGCTGATCGCCGCGATCGAAGCCGTCACGCGCAGCAAATTCAACGTCCGCCTGATGGGCTGGTGGATGCTGAAGACCTTCGGCCGGCTGCTGCCGCTGGGGCGCGAGTTGTCCGAACTGGAGTATCTGTGGCGCGTGCCGCACCGCGTCTCGGGCGACAAGCTTCAGAGCGCCATCGGCGAAATTCCGTCGACGCCGCTGCAGCAAGCTGTCGCGGCGAGTTTGCGAGAGCTCGGCTACCGCGCTTGATCGTTGGCTTCTTCACCTCTCCCATGGGGAGAGGTCGCCGCACGCAGTGCGGCGGGTGAGGGGGTACGGTTTATCGAGAGAGCGAGGTCCCCTCACCCCGACCCTCTCCTCCAAAAGGGCGTTCACGCCCGTCTTCGACGGGCTATGGGGGAGAGGGAGCGCACCGCCTGTGAGGCAACACCTCAACTTCACTCAACGGCTACTGGCACAAATGCCGCTCGATCTCCTTGACCGGCAGCTTGACGAAATCCTTTTCGACTTCGGCCCGCAGCGCCTGCCGGACGTGCGACGAGTAACAGCGGCGCAGAACGCCGATGGCGCGTGGCGGCGCGACCACGATCAGCGATGGCGTTTCGCCGGCCAGCACCGCCTTGTCGAGATGATCCGCGATCCTGGCGAGAAAGCGCTGCTCCTCCTGATCATGGCGATCGACCTGTTCGACGGAGCTTCGCCTTTCGCCGACCGAGTTGATGGCGCGGCCCGGCTTGTCTGCGCTGATCTCGCGATCGGGCGGGTCCGGCTGCTCGAAGACCTGGCGTGTTGTCAGATTTGGACGCATGCGGTTACCGGCATTTTCCAGCACCAGCGCCTTGGCGCCGTCGCAGACGACGACCCATCCGCCACTATCGATCTTGAGTTCAGCCATGAGGTTCTCCGTTTTGGGATTATTGTTGGGGAGTCCGCGCGAGCCGCGTCCATGAAACGCTCGAGGCCGCTCCGGGTTGCGAAGCCCCTCTGCCTTAATTTGAGCCATCGAGCAGGCGACGCGCGATCACCTGTGCCTGGATCTCGGCCGCACCCTCGAAGATGTTGAGGATGCGCGCGTCGCACAGGATGCGCGATACCGGGAACTCCAATGCAAAACCGTTGCCACCGTGAATCTGCACGGCATTGTCGGCATTCGACCAGGCGATGCGCGCCGCGAGCAGCTTCGCCATGCCGGCTTCGAGATCGCAGCGGCGGCCGGAGTCCTTCTGCCTCGCTGCATAATAAGTGAGCTGCCGCGCGATCATGATCTCGACCGCCATCATGGCGATCTTGTCGGCGACGCGCGGGAATTTGACGATCGGCTCGCCGAACTGCACGCGGCTCTTGGCGTAGTTCAGCGCCTGCTCCATCGCGGCCTGCGCCACACCGATGGCGCGCGCCGCGGTCTGGATGCGCGCCGACTCGAAGGTCGCCATCAGCTGCTTGAAGCCCTGCCCCTCGACACCGCCCAGAAGATTCTCGGCCTTCACCTCGAAGCCGTCGAAGGCGATCTCGTATTCCTTCATGCCGCGATAGCCGAGCACCTCGATCTCGGTGCCGGTCATGCCCTGCGCCGGGAATGGAGTCTTGTCGTCGCCGCGCGGCTTCTCGGCGAGAAGCATCGACAGCCCGCGATAGCCCTTCTCGCTCGGATTGGTGCGCACCAACAAAGTCATCAGATCGGCGCGCACCGGATGCGTGATCCAGGTCTTGTTGCCGTAGACCTTGTAGACATTGCCCTCGCGCACCGCGCGCGTCTTCAGCGAGGCCAAGTCGGAGCCGGTGTTGGGCTCGGTGAACACCGCGGTCGGAAGAATTTCCCCCGAGGCGATCTTCGGCAGCCACTTGGTCTTCTGCTCTTCGGTGCCGCCGCCGAGAATGAGCTCGGCCGCGATCTCCGAGCGCGTGCCGAGCGAGCCCACACCGATATAGCCGCGCGACAGCTCCTCGGAGACCACGCACATGGATTCCTTGCCGAGCGCCATGCCGCCGTAGTCTTCCGGGATGGTCAGGCCGAACACCCCGAGCTCGGACATCTGCTTGATGATCTCGAACGGGATGTAGCTGTTGGTGCGATGCCAGCCGTGGGCGTGCTCGATCACCTCGCTGTTGGCGAACTTGCGCATCTCGTCGCGGACCTGCTCGAGCGTGTCGTCGATGGCGCAGACACCGACGGTCGCGCCGTGGCTGTCGCCGATCAGCTCGGCCAGCCGCGCACGGTTCTCGGCGGTGTTGCCGGTCGCGATCAGCGCTTCGACGGCCGGGTTCATGCGCGCTGCGACCGCGGAGAGCGAAAGCCCAAGATCGGCCGGCCGCACGATCTCGTTCTGGCTGATCGGGATGCCGCCCTGCATCTGGGCGAGATACTCGCCGAGACCGATGCGGATGATCAGCTCTTCCAGCTCCGAGAGCTGGCCGGCGTCGCTCAACCGTTCCGCATAGGCCGCGAGTTGCCGCACTGCTTCGACATACGTCGCGAGCCAGGACAGGCCATGCGTGGCGCGCTGCTCGCGATCGAGAAGGCGCGGCGACGGCTTGCCGTCGAGCACCACGCGCTCGCGCACCTTCGCGGTCGCGTCAGTCAGCAGCGCCTCGGCCGCCTGCGTCGCGTCTCGCGCGGTCGTGAGCAGTGTGTTGGCGGGCATGCTTCGCTGGGCGGCTTGCGGCATGGGATGTCGTCACCTCGGGAACCAGAAACTGCCGGTAGTGTGCAGCGCACAAATTTGCGGCGCAATGCAATTCATGTGCGAAACTCGGGCAAGCCCTGCCCGATTTGGCGACAGAGCCACAGCCCGCGGTTTTCATGGCCGAACTGTCGTGGCGTCCCTTGCCAAGCAGCGAATTATCCGCGATTTCAAGGGCATCGGGACTGCTGGGAGCACGCAGTGCGCCTTCTGACGCTCTGCTACCGCGTCGTCAAGGACGCCTTCTATCGCTTTCTCGCCGACGACGGCTGGGCGATCGCGAGCCACATCGCGCTGTCGGCGCTGATGTCGCTGTTTCCGTTTCTGATTCTGGTGACCGCGCTGGGCGGCTTGCTGTTCGGCTCGGCGCAGCTTGCCGACCAGGTGGCCGACATCCTGCTGCAGGCCTGGCCGACCGAGGTCGCGACGCCCATCGCGGGCGAAATCCGCCGCGTGCTGCTCGGCGCGCGCAGCGACCTGCTCACCATCGGCTCCGTGCTCGCGATCTATTTCGCCTCGAGCGGTGTCGAGAGCCTGCGCATCGGCCTCAACCGCGCCTATGGCGTGATCGAAAGCCGAAGCTGGTGGCTGCTGCGTCTCGAATCCATCGGCTATGTGCTGATCGGGGCGATGGGCCTGCTCGCGCTGTCGTTCTTCATCGTGCTGGCACCGCTCATGATCACGACGGCCGTGCGCTACGCGCCAAGCCTCCACCCGCTCTGGTCCCTGTTCGACTCGCTGCGCATCTCCGCGGCCGCCATCGTGCTGATCGTCGCGCTGTTCATCGTGCACAAGTGGCTGCCCGCCGGCCGCAGGCGTTTCGTCACGATCCTGCCCGGCATCGGCGTGACGCTGGTGCTCTGGCTGATCGCCGGCGAGTTGTTCGGCGATTATCTTTCGAACTTCGCCAACGCCTATGTGAGCTACTACGCAGGCCTCGCCTCGGTGATGGTCGCGCTGGTGTTTCTCTACACGATCGCGTCGATCTTTATTATGGGTGGTGAGCTGAATGCTGCGATCCTGCGCTGGCGGGAGGCGCAGAAGGCACCTTTGGAAGCCACGGAAGCGGCTGAAAGCTAGCTCACACGACAGCTCTCGAGAGCGGCCCGCGAGACATTTCCCGTCGGCGGCGTGCGCACCGACGACGATATCCTGCAACGGGCTCGCCAGTATCGCGGCACGGTCTGGCACTTGATCCGCACTTACCGGATGGGACCCGCCGCACTTACCGGATGGGACCCGCCGCCGACAAGTCGAGCGTGGTGAGCGACGAACTCAAGGTGCACGGACTGCAGAACCTGCGCGTGATCGGCGCTTCGTTCATGCCGAGCATGCCGTCGGCCAAAGAAGGGAGCCTCGACTAAATAGCTGAAAAAATGGCTGCTTTCCGGCTTGCGGAAAACTCAATCCCCGCATCAGTACACCCTCTTGGAGAAGCCACGGCGCACCACGATATGCCATGCGTCGGAGGCATCCATGAAGATCGAAGGCGAGATGATGAAGCGGTTCGTAGTGTACCGCACGGACATCAATGATGATCCGTATGAGCGCGAGGGCGAATACGACACCATCGAGGAGGTCAAGGCACACAAGTGGCGGCTCGACCGCCACTACAAAATTCGCGTCGATGGGAAATTCATGACCCGTCGCGAGTTCGACAATTGGGCTAAGAGCGCAAAGTGAATGGTGGATACCACCGGCATTTGCTGCATTTGCGGGACAGAGGGCAAGCTCTCGTTTGAGCATGTCCCGCCGGCCGCCGCCTTTAATGACCATCGTGTTTTCGAGGCCGACATTGAAAAGTTGATGGAGGGGAAATGGGCACCTGGCGAGCGGCCAACTGAGGGAAGCTGGAAGCAGAGGGGCGCCGGACGTTATTCGCTCTGTGGCAAGTGCAACAATGACACGGGCTCATGGTATGGCGAGTCGTACGTGCAGGTCGCAAAGCAAGCGATGCATCTGCTGTACCGGTCCAACGGGAATCTATCTCTCGCATACCCTTACGGGATGTTCCCGCTTCGCTTCTTGAAACAAGTCGTGACCATGTTTTTCTCAGCGTGCGGCCCTGGGCTTCAAGAGAAGAATCCGGACCTAGTGCGCTTTGTGCTGAACCGTGACACGCGGCAGTTCCCACCGAAGTTTCAATTCTTCGCCTATCTGCATCACCCTGAGTCTGCAGCGATCCGACAATCGGGTTTGACTGGGATGAAGAAAGGGCCAAACAAGCAACATGTATTTTCGGAGATTGCGTTCCCGCCGTTCGGTCTCATCATGAGCGTGGATGGTCATCCACCGGTTGACCATCGACTCTGCAACATCACGAACCTCAGCGAGTACACGTACCGCGCGTGGGACATCGTTTACTTGAAGCTGCCCGTGCTGCACGTGACAACTGTTCTGCCGGGCGATTTTCGTACAATTGATGAAGTGAATAAAGACATTACCGAGAATCGCAAGGTGGGCGACTTGCTACTCAACGCTCCAATTTCTGGGTGATGAATCTGAGTTTTTGCAATAAGGGGGTGGATCAAAATTCATGCCCAAATTGTTGTCTCGGTAGCAAGCGTAGCACGGGCTGAGCGGAGCGAAACCTATCCTACAATCCGCGCTCAACGACACCACTGAGGCCGAGCGCTCCAAGCAACCCAAGGCGGAATCGACCGCCGACACCGCGACTTCCAGACTAATCCGCCGAAAGCTTCACCGCCCCGCCTCGATCACATCATCCAGCGTCTTCAATCCCGGCTTCGGCGCGTTCACCAGCACCGCCATGTTGCCGGGCTTGTGCTCGTTCTTCCACATCAGGTGATGCGCGTGCGGGATCTGGTCCCACGGCAGCACCTCGCTCATGCAGGGATAGATGCGGCGGTCGAGCACGAACTGATTGGCGGCGGAGGCCTGCTTCAAATGGGCGAAGTGCGAGCCTTGAATCCGCTTCTGCCGCATCCAGACGTAGCGCGCGTCGAACGTGATGTTGAAGCCCGAGGTGCCGGCGCAGAACACCACCATGCCGCCGCGCTTCACGACGAGGCACGACACCGGGAACGTCGCCTCGCCGGGATGCTCGAACACGATGTCGACGTCGCGCTTGCCGGTGATGTCCCAGATCGCCTTGCCGAACTTGCGCGCCTCCTTCACCCAGTCGTTGTATTCGGGCGTGTTGACCTTGGGCATCTGGCCCCAGCACTTGAAGTCCTTGCGGTTGATCACGCCGCGCGCGCCGAGGTCCATCACGTAATCGCGCTTGGAATCCTCGGAGATCACGCCGATGGCGAACGCGCCGGAGGCCGCCGCAAGCTGCACGCCGAACACGCCGAGACCGCCGGAGGCGCCCCACACCAGCACCCAGTCGCCCGGCTTGATGGTGTGCGGCGCGTGGCCGAACAGCATGCGGTAGGCGGTGGCGAGAGTGAGCGTGTAGCAGGCCGCCTCTTCCCACGGCAGATGCTTGGGCTTGGGCATCAGCTGGCGCGACTGCACGCGGCAGAACTGCGCGAACGATCCGTCGGGCGTCTCGTAGCCCCAGATGCGCTGCGACGGCGACAGCAGCGGATCGCCGCCGTTGCAGTCCTCGTCGTCGCCGTCGTCCTGATTGCAATGGACGATGACCTCGTCGCCGACCTTCCAGCGCCGCACCTTGGAGCCCGTCGCCCAGACAATGCCGGCCGCGTCGGAGCCCGCGATGTGAAACGGATGCTTGTGGCCGTCGAGCGGCGAGATCGGCACACCCAACCCGGCCCAGACGCCGTTGTAGTTGACGCCCGCCGCCATGACGTAGACCAGCACCTCGTCCTCGCCGATCGGCCACGTGGGCACGACTTCGAGCTGGAACGATTGGTCCGGCGGACCGTGGCGCTCCTTGCGGATCGCCCAGGCGTGCATCCTCTCGGGCACATGCCCGAGCGGCGGAACCTCGCCGATGCCGTAAAGGTCCTTGTGTGCCGCCGACTGCGGCGGAGCTTTGGGCGGGTTGAGATGCGTGACGGTCGCCATGCCTCACACTCCAATTGCCTGCTCGCCGAGCGAAGCGGATCGAGCGCGCCAATTCCCGTGTTCACAAAGTCTGCGCCAGCCTTTGCTGCATAGCAATAAGATTTATGTCGCAATTGCGAAAAACGCTGTGACGGGGCTATGATTGGAGGTTCCTCTACTGTTTGCGTTGCGAAAATGCCCGTTTATCCGAAGGCCGGGGCCACGGAACAAGGCGGCGACGATGCGCGACAAGGCTTGGATTTTCCGCACCTATGCGGGTCATTCGACCGCCCGCGATTCCAACGCGCTCTATCGAAAGAACCTCGCCAAGGGCCAGACCGGCTTGTCGGTCGCCTTCGATCTGCCAACGCAGACCGGCTACGACAGCGATCACGTGCTGTCGAAGGGCGAGGTCGGCAAGGTCGGCGTGCCGATCTGCCATCTCGGCGACATGCGGGCGCTGTTCGACAACATCCCGCTCGCCTCGATGAACACCTCGATGACCATCAACGCCACCGCGGCGTGGCTGATGGCGCTCTACATCGCGGTCGCCGACGAGCAGGGCGCGCCGCGCACGGCGCTGCAAGGCACCATCCAGAACGACATCATCAAGGAGTATCTGTCGCGCGGCACCTACGTGTTTCCGCCGGCGCCGTCCATGCGGCTGATCAAGGACGTGGCGATCTTCACCACGACCGAGCTGCCGAAATGGAATCCGATGAACATCTGCTCGTACCACCTGCAGGAGGCGGGCGCGACGCCGGTGCAGGAGCTGGCCTTTGCGCTCGCCACCGCGATCGCCGTGCTCGACACGGTGAAGAAGTCCGGCGAGGTGACGCAGGAGAAGTTCGGCGAGGTGGTCGGCCGCATCTCGTTCTTCGTCAATGCGGGACTGCGCTTCGTCACCGAGATTTGCAAGATGCGCGCCTTCACCGAGCTGTGGGACGAGATCACCCGCGAACGCTACGGCGTCACCGATCCCAAGCAGCGGCTGTTTCGTTATGGCGTGCAGGTGAATTCGCTCGGCCTCACCGAGCCGCAGCCGGAGAACAACGTCGCGCGCATTCTGATCGAGATGCTGGCCGTGACGCTGTCGAAGAACGCGCGCGCCCGCGCCGTGCAGCTGCCGGCCTGGAACGAGGCGCTCGGCCTGCCGCGGCCGTGGGATCAGCAGTGGTCGCTGCGCATGCAGCAGATCCTCGCCTACGAGACCGACCTGTTGGAATACGGCGATCTGTTCGACGGCTCCGCCGAAGTGACCCGCAAGGTCGACGAGCTCAAGCGCGAGGCGAAGGAAGAGCTCAAGCGCATCGAGGAGATGGGCGGCGCGGTCGCGGCGGTCGAAAGCGGCTACATGAAGCGGCAGCTCGTCGACTCCAACACCGCGCGGCTCGAAGCGATCGAGCGCGGCGATCAGGTCGTGGTCGGCGTCAACAAGTATCTCGAGAGCGAGCCCTCGCCGCTCACCGGAGGCGTCGAAGCGATCATGACGGTGTCCGAGGAGGCCGAGGTCGATCAGATCGGGCGGCTGACAGCGTGGCGTGCCGCGCGCGACGCCAAAGCTGTCGCGGCCGCGCTCGCCGATCTCAAACGCGCCGCGAAGGACGGCACCAACATCATGCCCGCGTCCATTGCCTGCGCCAAAGCCGGCGTCACCACCGGCGAATGGGGCTGGACGCTGCGCGAGAGCTTCGGCGAATACCGAGCGCCGACCGGCGTCGGCCAAGCCATGCGCAACGACGTCGGCGGGCTCGATGACGTCCGCGCCGACGTCGACCGCGTGTCGCGAAAGCTCGGCCGGCGCCTCACGTTCCTCGTCGGCAAGCCCGGCCTCGACGGCCATTCCAACGGCGCCGAGCAGATCGCGGTGCGGGCGCGCGATGCCGGCATGCAGGTGGTCTACCAGGGCATCCGGCTGACGCCGGAGGAAATCGTCGCGGCGGCGCGCGAGCAGAAGGCCCATGTGGTCGGGCTGTCGATTCTCTCAGGCAGCCATCTGCCACTGGTCAAGGACGTGCTGAGCCGGTTGCGAGAGGCCGGCATCGACGATGTGCCGGTTGTGGTCGGCGGCATCATTCCACCGGAAGACGCCGAGGAGCTGGAGCAGGCCGGCGTCGCCGCCGTCTACACGCCGAAGGATTTCGAGCTTAACCGCATCATGACCGA
The DNA here is from genome assembly GCF_001579845.1 of Rhodoplanes sp. Z2-YC6860. Classification (GTDB taxonomy): domain Bacteria; phylum Pseudomonadota; class Alphaproteobacteria; order Rhizobiales; family Xanthobacteraceae; genus Z2-YC6860. Next base: position 1,366,139 of record NZ_CP007440.1, on the reverse strand, counting down.
CCTGGTGCGGATTGTTGAAAGCCGCGCCGGCGACGGCTGACAGCCGACCTGTCAAACGATAGGCTTCCGCTTTACGCGCATCGGCCGCGAGTGCCGACTGGGCGCCGGGAGATCATCATGGGTCTTGAATCAATCCTTATTTTCCTGCTCGTGGGTGCTATCGCGGGCTGGCTCGCCGGTCTGATCGTCCGCGGCGGCGGTTTCGGCCTGATCGGCGATATCGTGATCGGTATTGTCGGCGCCTTTATCGCGGGATGGCTCCTGCCGCGCCTTGGGATCGCTATCGGCGGCGGCATCGTCGGCGCGATCATCAACGCCACCATCGGCGCGGTGATCCTGCTGCTGATCATCGGTTTGATCAGGCGCCGCTGACGCGGCTGACCGCCTGCAAGGCCGAGTACAGCTCGGCCGGCGTGACCGGCTTGCGCAGATAGCCGTCCATGCCGGCCGCGCGCGCCGCGGCTTCATCGTGGGCTTCGGTCTGCCCCGACACGCCGACGATCGGAATCTTGCCCGGGGGCGCGGGCAGCGCGCGAATGCGCCGCGTGGCCTCGACGCCGTCGATTCCGTTCAGCGTCACGTCCATCAGCACCACATCGTGCTCGCCCCGCTCAACGATCTCGACCGCAAGATCGCCGCGCCCGACGAAGCTGACCGTGTGGCCGAGCTCGCGCAGGATGGTGCCGAGCACGACGCGGCCGTAAGGATTGTCCTCGACGCACAACACGCGAAGGCTCGGCACCGCGACCATGTCGGCCGCGCCCGGCGCCGCGGCCGCGCCATTTTCCAGCACCACCGTCATGCGGAACGTGCTGCCACGCCCAAGTTTGCTCGTGACCTTGAGATCGCCGCCCATCACCTCGGCGATCCTTTTGACGAAGACGAGGCCCAGCCCGGTGCCGCCGAAGCGCCGCGCGATGTCGGGATTGGCCTGGGCGAATGGCTGGAACAATTGCTTCAACTCGGCGGGCGTGATGCCGATGCCGCTGTCCGTCACCGTGAAGGTGAGCCGCACGCGGCCCTTTCCGGCGCGCCCGGCCGATGCAGCAAAGCCGACACGGCCGTGCTCGGTGAACTTCACCGCGTTGTCGACCAGATTTTCCAGCGCGCTGCGCAGCCGCACCACGTCGCCCTCGAGGCGCGCCGGCAGGCCGTCGCTGATCTCGGTTCGGACTTCGAGTCCCTTGCCCTCGGCGCGCACCGCCAGCAGTCCCGCGACCGAACGCGAAAGCTCCCGCGGCGAGAAGCTTTCGGCGCGGAGCGCCAACCCTCTCGCGTCGGCCCTGGCGGCATCGACCACAAAGGCGGTCAGGCGCGCCAGATGATCGGCCGCACCGCGGATGGTCTCGGCCCAGTGCCGCTCGCGGTCCGGCAGATCGGATGTGTTGAGCAGCTCGGCCAGCGCCAGGATGCCGGTGAGCGGCGTGCGGATCTCGTGCGCGAGCGAGGCCAGCGCCACCTCGGTCGCGGAACGGCGCGACGGGCGACGGACCTTGCTCCGCTTCTTCGCGGGTGTCCTGACAGGTTTCTTGCGTTTGGCCTTTGCCATCGGCGATCAAGATGGCACGGCAGGCGCCGTGCGGCTATGCAGCGAGGCCGACAAGCCTGCGGATATCCGCAGGCGTGGCGCCGGCCATCCGCAGCTCACGCAGGCCTGTCGCTTGCGTCGATTTGGACAGCTTGCGTCCCTCGCTATCCAGCATGAGCCGGTGGTGATGGTAGATCGGCGCCGGCAGGTCGAGCAGCGATTGCAGCAAGCGATGCACGCTGGTCGCCCAGAACAGGTCCTGGCCGCGCACCACATGGGTGACGCCCTGCAACGCGTCGTCGAGCACGACCGACAGATGATAACTGGTCGGTGTCTCCTTGCGGCCGACGATGACATCGCCCCAGGCCGCGGGATCGGCCGCGATCGCGCCGGTCTCGCGCTGCGGGCCTGATCCGGTCTCGGCCCATGTCAGCGGCCCGGACCATTCCATGGCGCGCTCGATATCGAGCCGGATCGCGAAAGCGTCGCCACGCGCCATACGCGCCAGCCGATCGTCGTGGCGCATCTGCCGCGCCGCGCCGGGATAAATGGGCACGCCATCGGGATCGCGCGGCCAGCGCTCGCGCACATCGCGGTCGGCGATCATGTGAGCGATCTCGGCGCGGCTCTCGAAGGCAGGGAATGTCAGGCGCATCGCATCGAGCCTGTCGAGCGCCGTGCGGTATTCGTCGAAGTGCGCCGACTGGCGTCGCACCGGCTGCTCCCATTCGAGGCCGAGCCAGGCGAGGTCCTCGACGATCGCGGCCTCGAACTCCGGCCGGCAACGCGTCCCGTCGATGTCCTCCATCCGGAGAACAAACCGGCCGCCGGCCGCCCGCGCCATGTCGAAGTTGAGCAGCGCCGAAAGCGCGTGACCGAGATGCAGATACCCGTTCGGACTCGGGGCAAAGCGAAAAACGGGTTGCGTCATCAGTTAATCGGCCACACATGCATTCGCCGGCCATCATGCCATCCCAAACGGTCTCGCACACCTATTGACCGCGATGCCCAGTATGCTTTGAACATCCTCAGATCACCCCAAGCGAAAATCCATGTCGTCGTTTCTCCACACCGAGACCGATCTTCAGGCCGGCATGACCGCGCTGGTGGCGCAGGACGCCCGGCTTGCGCCGATCCTGGAAAAGACCGGGATGCCGGCGCTGCGCCGCCGCGAAGGCGGCTATGCGGGGCTGTGCGCGATCGTCTGCGGCCAGCAGGTTTCGACCGCAAGTGCTGCGGCGATGCGCGACCGGCTGTTTGCCGCCTTCGACCCGTTCCACCACGACGCCGTGCGGCTTGCGCGCACCGACAAGCTCAAGCGGCTGGGCCTGTCGATGGCCAAGATCAAGTCCATCAGGGCGATCGGCAAAGCCATCGCCGACGGCGACATCGACCTCGACAAGGTCGCGCAGATGGAGGCCGACGACGCCCACGCCGCGCTGACGGCGCTGCACGGCATCGGGCCATGGACCGCGGATATTTATCTGCTGTTCTGCCTTGGCAATGCCGACGCTTGGCCGGCCGGCGATCTCGCCGTGCAAGAAGCTGTGAAGCTCGTGCTCGATCTCAAGGAGCGGCCGGACGCCAAAGAGATGATCAAGCTCGGCGAGCCGTGGCGGCCATGGCGCGGCGTGGCCGCGCACCTGTTCTGGGCCTACTATCATGTGGTGAAGCGTCGGGAAGGCGTGATGGCGCCGACGCCAGTCAAACCTGCCTGGCCGCCCGTGAAGGCCAAGCGGGTGGCCAAGACAGTGACGAAGAAGGCGATGGCCAAGAAGGCCGTTGCCAAGAGAGTTATCAAGAGAGCTATCGAGAAAGCCAACGGAGCGGCGCGTCCGCGCAACAAGTGAGTGTTGAGACAAATGGCCGGTGAACTCGACGGACCGCGGATTGAGCCGCGCGGCGGACAGGCGAAACGCCTGGTGGTTTTCCTTCATGGCTATGGCGCCGACGGCAACGACCTGATCGAGATCGGCCGCGCCTGGCAGCCGCTGCTTCCGGATACCGCCTTTGTCTCGCCGCACGCGCCGGAACCCTGCGGCCAGGCCCCGACAGGACGGCAGTGGTTCGACCTGTTCACCCGTGCCCAGGACGAGCGCTGGAACGGGGTGCGCAAGGCTGCCCCCGTTCTGGAACGCTTCCTCGATGCCGAGCTCGCGCGCCGCAAGCTGCCGCCGCAGGCACTGGCTCTGGTCGGCTTCAGCCAGGGCACCATGATGTCGCTGCACGTCGGGCTGCGCCGCGCGGTGCCGCCGGCCGCCATCGTCGGCTATTCCGGGCTGTTCGTGCTGCCTGAAGAAGCCGAGCCCGCCGCGGTCAAAGGCGAGATCAAGGGCCGGCCGCCGGTGCTGCTGGTCCATGGCGACGAGGATCAACTGATCCCGCCGCAGGCGTTGTTCCAGAGCGCCCAGGATCTGGCTGCGCTGGAGGTCCCGGTCGAATGGCACATGTCGCCCGGCGTCGGCCACGGCATCGACCAGGAAGGATTGCGTCACGGCGGCGAATTCCTGGCCAGGCGATTCGGCCTGATGCGCTGATCGCACGTCAATTGCGGCGGCTGCGCGCACGAAAAATTGCCTGAAAAGGCCGTTTTCGTGCGCTTCACAATGCGGTCATGCTCCCTGTACACTGTGCGCCTGCCGCCGCCTGCGGCGCGCGGCGACCTGATGCGTAGTTGGGTGCGGAGGACCCGCATTTGAACGTGCACGTCAATCCCGGGAACGGCTTTCCAGCCCTGGTGCTGAACGCTGACTTTCGCCCGTTGAGCTACTACCCGCTGTCGCTGTGGTCCTGGCAGGACACGATCAAGGCGGTATTCCTTGAACGCGTGAACATCGTCGAGGAATACGACCACGCGGTGCACAGCCCGACCATCGCGATGAAGCTGCCGAGCGTGGTCTCACTCAAGACCTACGTGAAGCCGTCCTCGCACCCGGCCTTCACGCGGTTCAACGTGTTCCTGCGCGACCGCTTCTCCTGCCAGTACTGCGGCGCGCGCGACGACCTCACCTTCGACCATCTGATCCCGCGCTCGCGCGGCGGCCAGACCACCTGGGCCAACGTGGTCGCGGCCTGCTCGCCCTGCAATCTGCGCAAGGCCAACCTCACGCCGGCCGAAGCCAAGATGTGGCCGTCGCAGATGCCGATGCAGCCCTCGGTGCAGCACCTGCACCGCAACGGCCGGCTGTTCCCGCCGAACTATCTGCACGACAGCTGGCTCGACTATCTCTACTGGGACACCGAGCTCGATCCGTAGTCGCCTTAAAGGTCTCACGATGTGGCGCATCACATAAGAGCGTCACGAACGGGCCGAGTCCCTGCTTCGAACGATGGTGATGCCATCGTACGAGTCGCACGCGGAAACAGAAACCAATCCTAGGGCGCCAGCGGCCAATCGCTCTATTCACCCGTAATGCCGGCCTCTTTGATGATTGGCCACCATTTGTCGATTTCTTCGGCCTGATACTTCGCGAGATATTCGGAAGTGCGCTGATCAGCAGGAAATACATCCTGCCCTACCGTCGCCAAGCGTTGCTTCACTGTGGGATCGTCGAGCGCTTTGAGTGCAGCATCTTCAATTCTAACGATGACCGCCTTGTCGATTCCTCTTGGTGCGAAGAACGCGGTCCAGGTCGAGATGTACAAACCCGGCAGCCCTGCTTCGTCGACGGTTGGAATCTCCGGAGCCGAGCTCATTCGCGTCTTCGAGGTGACGGCATAGGCGCGGATATTGCCGGCTTTGACCTGAGGCAGCGACGTCGCCGGCGTATCGAACATCATGTCTATCGTGCCCGCGGTCAGGTCCTGCATCGCAGGCGCCAACCCGCGGTAAGGCACGAAGTTGTACTTGGTGCCCGTCATTTTTTCGAAAAAGGCGCCGCCGATATGGCCCACGCTACCCACGCCCGAGGTACCCTGCGTGGCCTTTCCGGGCGCCGTCTTCAACCACGAGATCAGGCCCTTGAGATCTGCGGCAGGAACCTTGTTGCTGCCGACGATGAGAAGTGGATTCGACGAGAGCAACGCGATCGGGGCAAAATCCTTGCGGACGTCATAAGCCAGCTTGTAGATCGCTCCGTTCGCGACGTGGGTGCCCCAGATCCCGGTCATGATCGTGTAGCCGTCCGGTGCAGCCTTGGCGACGCGCGCCGCGGCGATGCTGCCGGCCGCTCCCCCGACATTCTCCACGATGATCGGCTGCCCCAGCACATCCTTCATCTTGTCGGCAACGATCCGAGTCGTCGTGTCGACTGGACCGCCTGCGGCGAACGGCACCACGATCGTAATCGGTCGCGACGCGTAATTGTCGGCCGCCGCTGGGGCGGCGGAAAGAGCCGTGGCGATCGCCAGGGCAGCGGTCCACTTTATTCGGAGCATCATTGCGCTGCCTCCTCCTTGAACGCGGGCGTCAGCGTCAGGAATTCGGACATGCGCGCCCCTGGGTAGAAAGTCCGCTGAAAGGCCGGCCGCGCCTGCATCCGCGCGTACCAATCCGTCACGCGCGGAAACTTATCGCGCCAGATGGTGTCCATGCCGAGATCGGCCATACGGTCGATCAACGGCGCCACAATGATGTCGGCGAGTGAGTATTGAGCGCCGAGAAGCCATGGGCCCTTCTCCAACGCAGCCTGCATCCGGGAGCAGGTGTTGGCGATCTGATCGAGCGATGCCTGGACGTCCTCTCGCCTGAAGCCCGACGGCCCCATCCGCCGATAAAACTGTTTGCGGATGGGCCGCACGTCCGACTCGACGCTCTCGAACTTGGTGCGGTCCATCCCTTCGTAGCGCGGCAGAAATCCCATGTTGAACGAAGGAACGCGCACCGCAGCCGTCGGCACTTCCTCAAGAAAGCGCATCCAGGCTCGCATCTTCGCACGCTCGACAAGGTCGTCGGGAGACAGCCGGACCTCGGGGTACTTTTCGTCGAGGTACTCGCAGATCACGCTTGAATCCATCACGACCTGTCCGTCGTCGACCAGAGTCGGCACGACGCCATTCGGATTGATCTTCAAGTATTCGGGGCGCAAGTGCTCCTTGGCCTTGCCCAAATCGAGCTTGATGTCTTCGAACGGCAGATTCTTCTCGGCCAAGCAAATCCTGACCTTTTGGCTGCATGTCGAATGCGCCGCGTTGTAGAGTTTGAGCATCCCATTCCCTCCATGGTGCGAGACTGGGCGGTACGAGACTGTCGCCGCCCCCGTTCGCGGTGACTATTCCGCTGCCTTCACGATTCCGTTGCGGAGCGTACCCACTCCTTCTATTCGGACTTCGCAGACGTCGCCGGGCTTAAGAAAGATCGGCGGATTTCGCGAGAAGCCCACGCCGGCGGGCGTGCCGGTCGCAATGACGTCGCCGGGCTGAAGCGGCAGAAACGCTGACGCGTACGACACGATAGCAGCGACGTCGAACAGCATGTCGGACGTGCGACCGTCCTGAAGTATCTGTTCGTTCACGACGAGACGTACAGACAAGTCGCCGGCATCGCCGATTTCGTCCGGCGTCACCAACCAAGGTCCGAAACCTCCGGTGCCGACGAAGTTCTTGCCCGACGTCACCTGGCTCGAGTGGAACTGCCAATCGCGAACGCTGCCGTCGTTGAAGCACGAGTATCCGGCGACATGATCCATCGCCTGCTCGCGCGGAATGTACCTTCCGCCCTTTGCGACGATGACCGCAAGCTCCGCTTCATAGTCGAGATCGTCGGATACCTTGGGTGCCAAGAGCGGGCTGCCATGGGCGACGAACGTCTCCGGATAGCGGATGAACAGCGACGGCTGCTTCGGTCGTGGCCTGGCCACGCCCGCCTGCTGCACCTCTCGCAGGTGATCCTCGTAGTTTACTCCCACGCAGTAGCAATGGGCGCAGTCCGGAATGACCGGCAGCAGCTTGACGCTATCCAGCGAGCGATCGGGTATCTCCGCTGCAAACCGGGCGGCTTCCGCGAGTCCGCCTGCCCCCAACAATGTTCGCAACGACGACGCCCGGGTTCGTGCTGAAAGGTCGATCAGACTGTCGCCGACGACGATCCCGAATTCGGCCTTGCTGCCGACGAGGTAGCTTGCAAGCCGCACGGATCAAACCCTCTCGTCCATGACCAGGCCGGCGAGATGTGCATGGTGGGTCAACCATGTGAGCCTGCTCTCCTTGCAGAGCTCGATCGCCCTTTTGAAGGCGATCGCACCCGCCGGGCGGCCGAATACATGGGCATGCGCCGTGAGATCGAGGCAAGCCGCCGGCGATCGGATGCCGCTCCAGCCGTCCAGCACTGATTGAAGGACCCGGACGAACATATCCGGTTCGTTGCCGTAGCGGATGCAGAGCGGAAAGTCGTTGATCTCGGTGGTGAAAGGGATCGCAACGATGTCACCCTTGGCAGTTTTTACGCGATAGGGAAGATCGCGGTCGAACGCGTCCGCGATCCACGACACCCTCTCTCCGGCGAGTATCTCCGGAGTGTTGAGGCTTGGTGTCGCGCGCGGACTGATCCAGCCTTTTGGCCGCACGCCGGATGTCGCTTCTAGAACCGAAATACAACGCTTCAGGTCCGCCCGCTCTTCGTCGGGCGTCTGATAGGCCGGAATAATGTGTTGCGACCAAGCGTGCGCGGCCACCGCATGACCCTGCTCGACGATGGCGCGCATGAGGGCAGGATGCCGTTCCGCGAGAACGCCGCTGACATAGAAGACGGCGTTCGTATTCGTGTCTTCCAGGACATCCAGCAGACGCCAGGCGCCGGCGTTTGCACCGTATTCGGCCCACGACTTGGCTTGAGTGTCGTAGACACCCGGCTTCAGCGGATTTCCCATCGGACCGATGCCCGGGGCCGCGTCGTCGGTCCAGCCTTCGAGCATGACGCTGACTGACATCGCGATCGGACGGCCTTGCGGCCAGCCCTGCTGCAAAGTCGATGTCATGGGTCACCCTCCCTTAAACAATTGTTTAATACGTTTGTTTGAAACAAACATTTGAGATATTCATTGTCAAGCTTCACAGACGGCTCACGGTCATGGAAAAAGGACGAGTTTCGCGCGCCCACGCCCGGGAGGGGTTGGATACGGCCACTCCCGCTCGGATTTTGGAACGTGCGATCGAGCTTTTTGCCGAGCGCGGCTTTTCCGACGTCACCGTGCGCGACATCGCCGAGCACGCCCAAGCCAATCCGGCGGCGATCAGCTACTATTTCGGCGCGAAGGACCAGTTGATCAGACAGGCTATCAAAGCGGTTGTCGCACCGCTGAACGAGAAGCGTCTCGCGGCTTTGAGCGCAGTGGAAGCCCAGAAACGCTTCGGCGTCGCCGACGTGGTACGCGCGATGGTCATTCCTACGGTTGAAGCCTGCATGAAGTCGACCGGACCGGAGCGGCACTACGCTCGCGTTCTGGTGCTTTCCTTCGCGTTGCGTGAACGGTTCATCGATGAGGCTATGTCGGAGCAAACCGATCGTGTTGCGTTACGCTTTGTCGAGGCCATGGGCCGCGCCGCTCCGGGTCAGGCCCGAGCGAGATTATTCTGGCATTTCGACTTCATGATCGGTGCGATCATGCACATCCTCCTCGACGCCTCTCGCGGTCACCGTCTGCGGCGCCTTTCGGATGGCGCGGCAGACACCGGGCGAGCAGACGCGATAACCTCGGAGCTGGTCGACTTCCTCACTGCTGGTATGGCCACTGTCAGCAAGGTTGGTTCAAAGCGCAGCCGTTAGCGTGAGTCCCTTTCGAGCGGGATTCGCGACAATCTACGAAGGCTCGCCACATCGAAAGACGGCGAGCCTTCTCGTTTTTGGGAGGCGTCAGCCTCTGAGTCAGGCGGAGACTTTGATCTCGGAGGCGAAGTCGCGATAGGAGCGCAGGGGACGTCCCAGCAGCGCATTCAGGCGCGCGACGTCGCCGGCGTCGGGGACCATTCCGTCGCTGAGGAAACGCTCGCCCATCAGCCGCATGTCGAAGGCCATCCACGCGGGCATGAACTTTCTCAGATTCTGTTCGAATCCCGCCGTGTCATCGCCGCCGTATGCGACAGGGCGGCCCAGCACCTCGGACCAGATTGCGGCGACGTCCGCGCCTGTCAGTGTATCGGGACCGACGAGATTGATCCTGGTCAGCGGGAGCGGCGCATCGGCCCACTCGCGGCGGACGAGCTCGATGGCCGCGATCTCGCCGATGTCGCGTGCGTCGATCATGGCGAGCCCCTTGCCGCCGATCGGCATCGGATAGACGCCATGTCCGAGCACGACGTCCTTGATCATGAGATCGTTGTTCATGAAGTAGGCGGGGCGCAGGATGGTGGCTTCGAAACCCATCTGCTCAATCATCCGCTCGACGCCGAACTTGCCCGCGAAGTGCGGCACGTTCACGTAAATGTCGCTGTGAATCACCGACAGATAGACGACCCGCTTGACGCCGGCCTCGCGGGCAAGATTGAGTGCGATCAGTGCCTGGGTAAATTCGTCGGGCACGACTGCGTTGAGCAGAAACAGGGTGGAGACGCCTGCGAAAGCGCTCCGCAGCGAGTCGACGTCGAGCAGGTCGCCTTTCGCGACGGCGACGCCCGCCGAAAACTTGGCCTTCGTGGGATCGCGGACGAGAGCGCGCACATCGGCGCCCCGCTTGAGGAGTTCTTCGACGACTTGGCGGCCGACATTGCCGGTCGCGCCGGTTACGAGAATTGTCATGGGTGTCACTCCGGTTGAGGTCAAAAAGACACCCGCAAATTAGTGATCCACATCTGGGCCGATAGTCGCTATTTTTGAACAATCCGTCCCACTGGTGGAACAGATGGATTTGCTGGCTCTTGCTGATTTCAATCTCGTCGCCCGGCACGGAGGGTTCGGACGCGCGGCCCGCGAGAGCGGCCGTCCGAAAGCAACCCTCTCCCGCAGGGTTGCGGAACTGGAGAAAAGCCTCGACTTGCGGCTGTTCGAACGCGGCGGACGCACGCTCAAGCTCACCCAGGAAGGACGAGCGCTTTATGAGCGGACCGCGGCGTTGCTGACCGAGCTCGACGAGACCACGAGCGCGATCGCTTCGGGTGGCGACAGGCCGCGAGGCAGGCTGCGCATCAGCGCACCTCTGCTCTTCTCGCAGACCGCAATGGGTAAGGTCGCCGCCGGGTTCGCGCTGAAATGTCCGGAGGTTCGCCTTGAGGTGACGACGGAAGACCGGGCCGTCGACATGATCGAGGAAGGTTATGACCTCGTGATCCGGGTCAATCCGGATCCGGACGAAAGGCTTGTCGGACGCATCTTCCTGCGCGATCGGCTGGTTGTCGTTGCGCCCCCGGGGCTCCGTCGGGCCACGCGCGGCCAGGCTGTCCCGGTTGTCATTCGAGTGCCAAGTGACCGGATGGCCGCCTGGGATGTGAAGACGAAGACTGGAAAGCCGCGCATCGCGGTTGATCCGGTCCTTTGCCTGTCATCGCTGGTCATGGTCCGCGATGCAGTCCGCGCGGGCGTCGGCGCCGCGCGTCTTCCCCTGTCACTCGTGAGCCACGATCTGGCTGCCGGGACGCTGGTCCATTGGGGTGATGTCGATGGCCCGGACATCACCCTGTGGACGCTGTATCCGTCGCGCCGGCTGTTGAGCGCGCGCGTCTCCGCGTTCCTGGAATATCTGAAGGAAGCCTTTCCAATGGGAACCTCGCACGAATTGGCGGCCTTCATCGACGGATGAAACATCCCCGGTTTGAATTGACGCCGATCCCGCCGCGCTCAGGCTTGCGCGACGCATTCGATCTCGACGCCGTTGCCGAAGCTGAGCTGCATGCCGACCATGGTGCAGGCCGGCGGATTTTCCGGAAAATACTTGGGCATGATCCGGTAGAACGCCTCGCTCTCGAGCATGTTCGCCATGCTGACGTTGAGCTTGAGGACGCGATCGAGCCCGCTGCCGTTCGACTCCAGAAGATGCCTCATGTTGGACAGCACGGTGTGAATCTGCTCGGAGATCGGGCCCGGATTGCCCTCGCCCGTCGCCGGATCGATCGGCACCATTCCGGACACGAAGATGAGATTGCCGGCGCGCACGCCGGGTGAATGCGGCCGGTTGCCGCGCCGCGAGTTGTTCAGCATCGGATTCTTCGGCTCGATCGTCGAGCGCGCGCGGGCCGGCGTTGCCGGACCATCGCTCACGGCCACGCAGTCGATCTCGACCTTCATGCCGGCATTCAACACCACCCCGCTGACGTTGCGGGCGGGCGGCGCATCCGGGAAGAACTTGGCATACACCGCATTGAAGGCTTCCATTTCCAGCATGCTGTGCAGGAACACGTGAACCTTCACCACATTCGCCAGTGAGGAGCCCGCGTCCGCCAGCATCGCGGCCATGTTTTCGAGAACGGTCGTGGTTTCGAGCGCCATGGTCCCCTGGCGGCGTTCGCCGGTCGCGGGATCGATCGACGTCATGCCTGACAGGAAAATCAGCCCGTCGGCCTTCACTCCGACCGCATGCGGCCGGTTGAAGTTCCGCGGAGCGTTCAGATTCGGATTCTTCGGCAGGATCAGTTCGCGCGGCATGGTCACTCCATCGCAACGACGTCGAGTTGGACCTTGAAGCCGGATTCGATCTTGCAGCTCCAGACCGTCCGGGCCGGCGGCCCGCTCGGCACGAACTCACGATACGTGCGATTGAGCACGTCATATTCGATGCGGTCGTAGATCATGGCGTGGACCTGAACCAGACGTTCGAGCGAAGAGCCCGCCGCGCGAAGCAGAAGATCGAGATTGCCGAAGATGCGGCGCGTCTCGCTGGGCACGGTGCCGTGCTCGCGCTCGCCGGTTTCGGGGTGAACCGCCACCATGCCGGAACAAAAGATCAATCCCCGCGCGCGGATCGCAGGCGACTGGTGCAGACCGTAGTGACGGCGCAGATCGAGTCCCGGCGCGGGGGCTTCAACAACATCACGGATGGCCATGGCGAAACCTCGTCTCAATTGGGCGTGACGCCGGCTTGGCGCAGGATTTCGGTGTTGTGCACGGTGTCCGACTTGATCAGCGCGTCGAACACATCGGGCTTGCTGCCGACGATCACGAGCCCAAGCGTGGTCAGCCGCGCGGCCGTTTCCGGAGCATGCAGCACCGCTGCAATATCGCTCTGGATTTTGGCGACGACCGCGGGCGGCGTGCCGGCCGGCGCCATCATGCCAAACCAGGAATCGAACGAATAGTTCGGCAGACCGGACTCGGCGACAGTCGGCACGTCCGGCAACGCGGCGCTTCGTTGCGGCGTGGAGACCGCCATGACGCGCACCTTGCCGGCCTTGTGCAGCTCGACAGCGAGGTTGACCGACAGATAGTAGAGCTGGGTGTCGCCGCGGATCACGCTGGTGATCGCCTCGGGCGAGCCCTTATATGGCACGTGGACGATGTCGATCTTGGCCTCGTGCCTGAAGATCTGCGCGCCCAGAAACGCCGCGCTGGCCACCCCCAACGAGCCGAAATTCATCTGACCGGGCTTTTGCCTGGCCAGCGCGATGAACTCCGCGACCGTCTTCGCCGGAAGGTCTGCCGGCACGATCAAGGTTTGCGGCGCCGACACGAGTTGCGTCACGCCGACAAAATCCTTGGCCGGATCGAACGGCAGATCCTTGTTGACCGCGCCCGCGATCGTGTGGCCGTTGGAGTTCACCAGCAGCGTGTAGCCGTCCGGCGCGCTCTTGGCGACGCTGGTGATGCCCGGAACGCCCGGCCGGTTCTCGACGATGATGGTCTGCTTCCAGACCTCGCCGAGCTTGTCGGCCACCAGCCGCGCCAGCACGTCGGTCACGCTGCCCGCCGCAAGCGGGACGACGATGCGCACCAGGCGGTTCGGATAAGCTTCGGTTTGCGCGCGCGCCGGGACTGCTGCGCCAGCCGCTGCGCACAGCGCCAGCAACGCCATCAATGCCGAACGAAAACACGCACGCATCGATCGAACGCCCCCGCTTTTCTCCGGTGGAAAAGCTATAGACCGGCTGTCACAGCGACAAGCGTTCAGCGGCGCGTTTGATGAGTGATGCCCTGCATGGCCGGCAGGGCTGGCACTTTCGTCTCGATCGGAAAAAGGACCGCTCGTTCAATTTGCCGCGAGCGCTTGCCGGCTGTTCCGGCCGAACGACCTGCACGACAGCTGGCTCGACTATCTCTATTGGGACACGGAACTCGATCCGTAGCCAGCGCATGCGTCTCAAATGCCGGCCAGCGGTTCCGCTTCAGCAGCGTTGCGACCGGCAATCCGGCCGGTCACGAAGCACTCGGCGATATTGCCTCCGGACAGATAGAGGTGCCCAAATGAACTTCCAAGTTCGCCGGCAGCGTAGAGCCGCGGGATGGGATCGCCGAACGCATCGATGATCCGCTGCTTCTCGTCGTGCACCGGGCCACCTTGCGTGTTCGAGACCGTCGCCCAGACCGGCGCGCCGTAGAACGGCGGCGAATCAATGCGCATCATCGAACCGGGCGGACGCTTGAAGTCCTCGTCCGCGCCAGCATCACACATGGCATTCCAACGCGCGACGCTGCGCTCGACGGCTGCCGCATCGAGGCCGAGCATCTTCGCCAGTTGAGCCAGTGTGCCGGCCTGCTTCAAGATGCCCGACTCGACCTCCTTCATGTTGTCGTCGCTCCATACATAGCGCAGGCCCTCGTCGTTGGACGTCGGCTTGCCAAGGGGATAGAGACGCCGCCCCTTGTCGTCGCACACCATGTACGCTGGATTGCGCGGGAAGCCCTGAGTGAGTGGATCGAAATACTGCATCGGCCGCACGCATGTGTCCTGCGTATAGGGCTGCTGCTCGGACATGAAACGCTGTCCGTTCCGGTCCAGCAGAATCCACGGCATCTGCAGCTTCACGCGCCCTTCATCACCTGGAAACCAGTCGGGGAAACGCTTGAGCCTGATGGAATAGGGATAGCTGGGATCGCTGTGTCGGAATCCGTACGAGCCGTGCATGTGCCACATGTGCCAAAGCGCCGCCCCAAGATGCTGGGCCATGCGGATACCATCGCCTGTGTTTGATCCACCGGCGGCATTGAGGATCGGCTTGCCTTCCATGAATTGCTCGCGCATGCCGATGTCGCCCTCGAACCCGCCCGTTGCCAACACGACGCCACGCCGCGCGAAGATATCGCGCTCAGCACCGTTATTGCGCACCCGCACGCCCCGTACGGTGCGCGTCTCCGGTTCCGCAATCAGGCGCAACGCCGCGGTCGCCAGCCGGATTTCCACGCCCGCCTTGAGCAGATTGTCATGAAGTATCTTGAATAACTTGGGCCCGTCCGGCGCGCCGTTGGCCCAAGGATAGGCGCTGCGCACGTCAAAGCCCGGCACGTCCGCGACGGTGGTGTGGTAGAAGGTCTCCGTGCCTGGCAGCGGGTAGTTTCCCGAGCTGCGACGCTGGGGCTTCTGCTCATGGATGTAAGGAGCGTTGGGCCGGTCCGGTACCGGCGCCTGCTCCCGTGACGTCGTGATCGACGCGCCGTTCACCGTGGCAAGCTCACGCACATATTGCTCCAATTCGCACATGCCATCGGCCAGCGCCTTGACCACGCTGTCGGGCGTGCGACCGGCATTGGTGGCTTTCAGGTAGGCGAGCGCCTTGTCGGGATCGCTGGCGCTGCGCACCGCGCCATAGGAGCAGATCGACAGCCCTCCCGGCTGTGTTGCTTTCTCGACCAGCAGGGTTTTGGCGCCCCGCTGGGCAGCGTTAAGCGCAGCGATAGCCCCGCCAAAGCCGAAGCCCGCAACCACGACATCGAATGTTTCCGCAGCCATCAGTACGCACCCTTCCATTGCAAGCTGGCTTCAGGCTCACGCCTAAGAATCATCTCATGTTCGTGTGTTCCGGGTCCGCGCGCCCTCATGGAACATTGAAGCCGAGCGACTTCAACAGCGGCGAGATGCGGCCACGTTGATCGGACACGAAACGCTGCGCTTCGTCCGGACTGTTGAGCACCGGATCGAAGCCGGCCGCGAGCAGCTGGTCGATGAAGGATTTTCTTTCGCCCAGCGCAGTGACGGCACGGGCCAGCCGCTGGATCACCGGATCAGGCGTCGCCGCCGGTGCGAACACGCCCGTGAAGATGGCGGCGACGAGCTGCGGGTCGTAAGTCGCCGCGGGATCCACATCCGGCAGCACCGCAAGCGGCTTCGTTCTAAAAACCGTAACGATCCTGATCTTGCCGGCCCGGTGCAGTGACAGCACGTTGCTTGTGATCGCCACCAGCAGCAGGGGGATATGGCCGCTCATCAGGTCGGCCATCGCCGGGCCCCCGCCCTTGTAGGGAATGTGCGTCACATCGGGTGCGTTCACCACCTGCTTGAACAGTTCGCCCGCCAGCTGCGTGATGCTGCCGGTGCCGGGCGAGCCGTAGGAAACCTTGCCGCGATTGGCTTTGATGTAGGCCACCAGCTCGTTGATGTTGGTGGCCGGCACCGAAGGATGCACCGCGATGCTGAGCGGGGATTCGGCAAGAATGGTCACCGGAGCAAAATCCTTTGCCGCATCGTAGGAAGGATTGGCTGCGGTGAGCGGATTGAGAATCAGAGTGCTGGTGTTGCCGGCCAGCAGCGTGTAGCCGTCGGGAGCGGCGCGGGCGACTTCACTGGCCCCGATCATTCCGCTTGCACCAGCACGATTTTCGACCACCACGGTGCCGAGCACCGATGCCATTTGTTCGCCCCACAGGCGTGCGATGACATCGTCGACGCCGCCTGGAGCGAACGGCACGATCAGCCTGATCGGTCGTTCGGGATAAGAGCTGCTCTGCGCGGCGGCTTGCCCGGAGATGGTTGCAGCCAATCCCATCGCTGCGCTCGCCAGCAGCCCCCGCCGGTTCAATCTGCTCACGAATGATCTCCTTCCGCGCGGAAAAATCCTGAAGGCAGCACCCGGCGCGAGGAGTCTAGCAAACGGCTTTCCGAGCGAGCTAATCTAAATTTCAAGCCGACCTATAAGGAAACGTAATAATGCTCAACGTCACGCTCAAACAACTCCGCGCGCTTGTTGCAGTCTCGCGGAATGGGAGCATTTCAAAAGCCGCGGCTTCGCTTCATTTGTCTCAACCGGCTCTGACCATGCAACTGCGACAATTGGAGTCGGCAATCGATGCTCAACTTTTCGATCGCACGACACGCCGCCTGGAGCCGACGCAGGCCGGGAAAATTCTGCTTCCTGTCGCCACCAGAGTCCTCAGCGAGATCGCCGAAGGGCTGGAGCAAGTCGACCTCGTCGTGCGGCATCGCGCCGGTTCGGTCGGAATCGTTGCGGGGGCATCCGTCATCCAACTCGCGATCGTGCCCGCAATCGCGAAGATTGCGACCGTTTACCCGGACATCTCAGTCCGAGTGACAGAAAGCGTCGGCGAAGAAATCGGCAAGTTGATCACCATGGACCAAGCTGATTTCGGCATAGGCAATTTCCTGGTCGATAGCGAAACCGCGGAATCGCATTTTCTGCTTAAAGACGAGGTGGGGGTCCTTTGCAGCCGTCACCACGAGCTTGCAAGAAAGAAACATCTTTTCTGGCGCGATGTCTGCAAACACCCCTATGCTGTGAGCCGAGGGCAAGGCTCTGCAATACGCACCCTCGCTGCCAGAAATGCCGCGTGGCCAATCCCGGTCCGCCCGCAGTTCGTGACATCCAACATGACTTCGATGTTTTCCTTGGTCGAACAATGCTCCTGCATCGCATTGCTGCCGACGATCGCAGCACTGCGTGCGCCGCGCAGGAGCATGGTGTTCCGAACCATCAAGGAGCCTGCGCTCTACAGAGAATTGTACCTGGTGATGCCACGGCACCGGCGGCTGAGCCCGACCTCCAAGCAAGTCGCTCTTGCGGTGCTCTCTCAATTGCAGAGCGTGATCAGCCGACCGAGCGTCAAATCAGCGATCGTCGAAAGTGGGATCGACAGGATGCGTCACATTCTGGAGATGGGCGGTGAGTCTTTTCGAGCGCCAGATTGAGACCGGCCAGAAGCAGAGATCGCGCGAAGCTGGATGAAATCCCACAAAACGTGCCGCAACTGTGGTGGACCACACATTGCTGCTCTGAAAAAAACAGCGGCGCCCGACGGACGCCGCGGTTGTTATTTGCTCCGTTGCTCAGTTCGCCGCGAGCGCCTGAGTGATGTCCGCCTGCTTCGTCGTGGTGCCGTGACCACCGGCAATGGTGGCGCCGGAGATGCCGGCCTTACGCAGCGCGTCACCCACCGCAACGGTCGCCGGCGAACGGCCGATGGTGCCGCGCGGCGAGACGAGGTCGGTGACATAGACGATGTTCGGCCCGACCACATGGCCGATGATCATGCCGTCCACGTGCGGGTTCGGAATGTTCATCAGCTTGATCTCGGCCGTGTCGTCCTTCAGCGCCATGGTGTCTTTCACCTCGACGATCTTGGCGGCCTTGTTGCCCGCCTTCTGCTGCGCGTCGGGCGCGACGGTGTGTTGTGCCCGCGCGGCTTTCGCGAACACGTCTTTCGAGCCCGCCGGCACCACGATGGTCGCGCCTTCGGCCACATAGGCCCGCATGCCGCCGGTGTGATCCATGTGATGATGCGTCAGCACCAGATAGCGGATCGGCTTGCCGGGATACTTGGCCTTGGCGGCGTCGATCACCCAGCGCGACTGCTTCTCGCCGTAAGGCGCGTCGAAGATGACGAGATGATCCTTCATCGCGACGATCAGATTGTTGGCCGTGCCGCCCTGCACGTGCTGCACGTTCGGCGCGAGTTCGACGAGCTTCAGCCCGCCGCCCGCCGGATGGATCACGTCGTCGCTGTCGAGGAAGCGTGTCAGGTAGAGACGCCGGATGACCCATTGATAGGGTGCGTCGGCCGCAGGCCCCTTGGCGTTCTTCACGGAGTCGGGCGTCGTCGTGGCATTGGCCAGCATCGGTGCGTTCACCGACACGTCTTTCTCGGTGAAGTGCGCCACCTCGACTCCGTTCAGCCGGCCCGACTTGGTCTGCGGCATCTGCACGCCGCCCACCGGCCGCCAGTCGCTGAACACCAGATCGTAGTTGGAATCGCCCGCGATGTTGTCGTCGTCGCGGGTGCGCACCGCGGCCGGAAGCCTGGTCTTCTTGTCGAACAGCACCGTGAAATTGTACTGCCCGACCTTCAACCCGATCGCCGGCAACGACTGGTTGCCGAGCTTCTGTGCCGGCATCGCGCTCACGGCGTCGGGATGCTCCATCGCGTAGAGCATCAGCGTCGGCGAGCCGCGCACCATCTCGCGCGTCTGCGCGGCAAGCCGGATGCCCGACATCGCCTGGCTGCCCTTCTCGTCGGTCACGTAGCCCATCTTCTGGGTCATGACCTCGCTGTATTTCATCTTGATCGCGGGATCGGGATATTTCTGGTCGCGGTCCCAATCGATCCTGACCGTGTGATTGGCGAAGTCGCCGGTCGCCGTGTAGGTGGCGTCGCCGAGAAAGCGCGGCTCGCCGCCGGGCTTGAAGGCCTGGCCGGGCTCCCAGAATTTGGCCTCGCCCTTGATCGAGATGGTCTTGAGCGCCTTGAGCGCATCGGCGCCGCCTTGGGCTGCGACCGCCTGTTTCACCAGATCCTGTGCGGACTGCGCGGCGGCCGAAGTGGTGCTAAGTCCAGTTGCGAGCAGCACGCCAAACACGAGCGCCACGCTCGACGTCATCAATCGATGCATGCGTAACCTCCCAGTGGTTTTTGCGGATGTTTTGCGTCCCCCTTTTACCGAGGGTTCGACAGTCCAAACCCCGAAGATGCGGGGTTATTCGGCTTCAGACCTTGGAAGCTTCAAGCGTTGGACGCTTCAAGCCTCCGAAGCTTCGTTCCGGGATTTCCAAGCCGCGACCGAGCCAATCAAACCGATCACGGCGAGCGCGAGCGAAATCAGCACATTATAGCCGGCCAGCGACAGGCCGAGAAAACGCCAGGCTGCCTCGTCGCAGCGAACCACGCGGGTCGAGTTGATCTTGTCGAGCAGGCTGCCGCCGCCGCTGTAGCTCGGGATCGGGCCGGAGCAATCCGTCGGGCCCGGCCACCAGCCCCATTCGACGCCGGAATGATAGGTGGCCAGCGCCGTATTCCAGAGCATGGCGCAGGCAATGGCGAACAGCGCGAGCGCAATGACCTTGCGGGACGAATTGACCGAGCGGCCGAGCAGGATCATCGCCGCGAGCGGGATCGCGACGTAATAGGCGACGCGCTGCTCGAGGCAGAGCGGACAGGGCGGATAGCCCAGCACGTATTGGAAGTAGTAGGCGCCGAGGATGGTGGCGATGGCGATCACCGCGATCGCAATGGCGGCCGCGGCCGGCGGCTCCCTGCGGGCGAAACTCAACGTGCTGGCAACCATCGAAATATCCCGGCTTTTGGCCGACACCGGATAGCGCCGCGGGCCCCCGAAGTCGATGCAAAAGCATGTGAAGCGATGGGGGCCGGTCCGGGGCCGGCCGTCGGGCGGGATTATCGCCCGAAAGATTGACCCCGGATCATGCTCAAGATTGACCCAAGGACATCCGTGGCTATGATCCCGGCCGCCTGAATACGGCCCTCGCGGTCGTGCCCCTGTGGCGGAACTGGTAGACGCGCCAGACTCAAAATCTGGTGATGGCAACATCGTGCTGGTTCGAAACCGGCCAGGGGCACCAACGACCAACCCGCTTCATCGAGAAAGACGGCGCGGCCGCGTAGCTGAGAATTTTCGACCTTATTTGGGGCACATCCAAGGGCGATTTCTTGCTCGCGCAGCCGACGCACTCGTCGCACGGCAAACCGAGCGGCTTACTTTGCTGAGCGTACGCCGGCTAAAGACATTCTCGGCCAACGTCAAAGACTCAGCCCTTGGACATCGGTGATAAGCGTCGCGCATTTGCGACGTAATCAGAACGAGCCGATGGCACACTCAGAGATTGCACTAGACCGTGTACTCATGAAATTCCCCATGTCTGCTTTGCTCCCAGGACCGACAAACGGACATCGCTGGATGTCGGCGAAGTGCCAATAGCGACATCAGCCCGTTTCATTCGATCAAGGAGTTTGCCCGGTGAAATTTCGATTCTGCGGCGAGAGCATCTTCGTCTTCACCGAGACGCCTGCGGGGTTCCTATTTTGCGGACATCAGCGTCAATGACTGATCAGGCGGCCATTCTGTCCGCCGACGCCGGGCCCGTGGAGGTTGCCGGCATCACTTCCGCTTAATGTCTCTTGAACTCCTATGTCCGCGCTGGGTTGTCAGCTTCAGGGGTTGTGTGGGTGCAAGCATTCGAAGTTTGGCTGCAATCGATTCCACCACTTTATGTTCCAGCCCGCGACGAATCGCGATTCCAACCTGCATTGGCTTGATACGCGGAAGGTAATACTCGGTCGCTACCACCAAGCGTCCGTCGATCTTGCGCTGCGGAAGCGCCATTAGACCAAGTCCATGCGCTGCCGCAGTTAGACGCGCGTGAAGATCGCTGCTCGAAAATACGACGCTGTAGCCTATTCCCGCGTGTTCCAGCGCATTGATAAACGGAGTGTCCGTTTGTGTTCCCGGCCAGCTTATGACTGGAAGTGGCAATCCAGGACTGAGTACAAATTCAGGACTTCTCACCCAAACGAATTCTTCCTGCCAAGCGCCAAGCAGATCGCCGACTTCGGATGGAGGGTTGAACAGCAGGGCAACATCGAGATAGCCATCAAGCAGCGTCTTCGCCAAGTCGCTAGGCATATCGCATTGGATACTTACGTGAGGACCGTTCGGATCGGGCTTCCATAGCGATAAGAACTCATCAATAAACAGCGGCGAAATGCCAAGCCGGATGACTTGACTGTCATGCGCGCCGCCACTGATGGCGAGTATTTGATCGTTGGCCTCAAGAAGTTTCCGCGCATGGCCAAGAATGATTTTTCCTCTCGCAGTGAGTTGGTGGCCACCGCCGATTTTCTCGAACAACGCTGATCCTGACAACACCTGCAGCCGTTTTACCTGAGCGCTGATGGCAGACTGTGTAAGCCCAAGCTTCTCACCCGCTTTTGTGAAGCTCCCAGTCTCTGAGATCACAACAAGCGTCCGAATGACTTCTGTCGGAATATTGATGTGTTCGTAGCGCCTGTGCACGGAGACTTCCTCCTCGATTGAGGACTATGCCCGCAACCTGACCGCGAGACCTTGATATGCATCAATCTAAGTACTTTCATGGATCGCTTGGTCATGGTCCGCTTCTCGTTCGGCCATTAGCGACGCCGACGCTAGGCCCGCGCCAGCATGAGCCCTGAAACAAACGAAAGCGATCCTCAGTTGGCTATTTCTAGCTTTTGATCGCTACGACTACTCGCGTTCAGCCGTTTGGAATGAAGCAATAAAACTATTCATGCGAACTTTAGCCTCGACTTAAAGGTCAGTGCCTAAAAAGTCACGTTACCGAAGCAGTCCGCGATACAGCAACACTCCAAGATGGATGGTAAGTGCACGCCCGCCCTACCCAGGTGACCGGTATGATCGCTTTCGCCCACGTTCTGAATTTTGTCTGGGGCGCCGGTCTCCTTGCTTACTTCTGCGTGAAACAACCGGACTCTTTCTGGGGACTTAGCATCGGGCTCTTGGCCATGGCCGCTCTGGTCGGAAGCGTCCGCTTCATGTTGGCCGAGACTTGTCCGAGCAGTTACAAGCCGATGTGCTGCCCGGCCGCCTTGAAATCAGGCGTCTCAACAGACCGACGTTAAACGCCGACGGCCCGCACTTCGCGCAAAAGCTGGCGAAAGTCCTCGCGATAAGCAAGCTCATGCTCAGCCAATTTCGACCGATAGCGGCCTTGTCTACCGATGTAGTGGCTTATTTTGAATAAGTCAGACTCTTCCTTACGACTGAACCGGGTAGAGGGATTTGTACTTATCTGCCTCCGCTACTCAGGCTTTATTGCCTGCGCGATTGACTGCGATGATTTAATCAGCCCGAAGAAAAAAGAGATGAAGTCCCTCAATTCCATTACGCGGGCTATAGCTTAGGCAGGCGTAAGTGATGCGTTCTGGAAGATCGCGAAATCCCTGGGCCTTCGCTTTGTCTGCTTCCTCGCGTTCCATCTGAGCCTATGTCTTCATCTGTGATGAGCGTCGCGCATTTGCGATGTAATTGTTTCCCAACGAGCCGATGGCACGCTCAGATATTGTACTAGCTTGCGTGAGACACCTAGGCTTCACGTACTCGGAACGGTGCCACCCCAATAGCTTTTGTTCTTGATTTGTTCTTTCGTCTAGTGTAAGCTCTATTCCATCTTGCTTTGCCTCGACACCGTCGATCGCGATGCTTGAGTTCGTAGCAAGACGCGGCCGCCGACAACGCGTGCCGCGGATGGAGCGCCGGGAGGCGTCGGGCTCTTCGCACGGGCCCGCGCGCCCCGGGACCCCCACTGCCCTCACAGCATTGGGTCCCGGAAGCTCGGCGCGCAGGCCGGCCGATCGCAAGGCTGGCCTGACGGAGCCTCGCAAGCTCCGTGGCGCCTCCCGGCGCTCCATTCCTCTCCCGTTCGGGAGAGAGAAGGAAAACAGGGAGACGGGCGCATCCGGGCGTCCGAAAACAAAATCCCGGACCAGCGGAGCGTTGGCTACCCGAACGGTCGACCGAAAGGAGCGGGCCCCTGTTGCACAAACCTTTCGACCGTTGGTGTCCGGCAGTGCTGCCCGCCCCGGCGGCGGGCCTGGCCACCGTCGCAACGATCATCGCCGGCGCATTGTCTATGACGGATCGGAGGTGCCGCCGCGGGCGGCGGCGCAGTCCGGCCGCGGCCGGACCTGAATTGATCCTGGTCAAGGCCAGGACGGCATGGCCGCATACGATATTGCGTCATGCTGTCCCCGATTTCGGAGCCTCCGAATTTCACCTCCACGAACAAGGCCAATTGGAGCGATCGCACCCGCCTGAAGGCCCAGGCGACCCTGGCCGGACAGCGCCGCGGTCTGCGGGCGTTTTTGCCCTTTGTCGGGCCGGCCGTCGTCGCGTCGGTGGCCTACATGGACCCCGGCAACTTCGCCACCAACATCCAGTCCGGCGCCGCGCTCGGCTACGAACTGCTCTGGGTGGTGCTGTTCGCCAATGTCACGGCGATGCTGTTCCAGTCGCTGTCGGCGAAGCTCGGCATCGCCACCGGACGCAATCTGACCGAGCTCTGCCGCGAGCATTTTTCCAGGCCGACCGTCGCCGGCATGTGGGCGATCAGCGAGATTGCCGCGATGGCCACCGATCTGGCCGAATTCCTCGGCGCCACCATCGCGCTGCACCTGCTGTTCGGAATTCCGCTCCTGGCCGGCATGCTGTTCACCGCGGTCACGACCTATCTGATGCTGCTGCTCGAAGGCCGCGGGTTTCGCCCGATCGAAGCCCTGATCAGCGCGCTCGTCGGCGTCATGGCCGGCTGTTACGTCCTGGAGGTGCTGCTGGCCCGGCCGGACTGGGGCTTGATCGCCTATCACTCGGCGGTGCCGACGTTGAGCAGCCGCGAGAGCGTGGTGCTCGCGGTCGGCGTGATCGGCGCGACCGTCATGCCGCATGCCATCTATCTGCATTCCGATCTGACCAAGAACCGGATCGTACCGAATTCGAAGGCGCAGGCGCGGGAGATCGTCCGGTGGTCGAACCGCGAGATCGTTCTGGCGCTGAGCTTCGCCGGCGCCGTGAACATGGCCATGATGATCATGGCGGCCGCGGTGTTTCACGGCGGCGGACACCAGGACGTCGCAACGATCGAGACCGCCTATCACACGCTGACGCCGCTGCTCGGCGGCGCGTCGGCGGCGGTTTTCCTGATCGCGCTGCTCGCATCCGGCCTGTCGAGTTCGGTGGTCGGCACCATGGCTGGTCAGGTCGTGATGCAGGGCTTTACGGGATTGCATATCCCGCTGTGGATCCGCCGCGCCGTCACGATGGTTCCGCCGGTCCTGGTGATTGCGGCCGGCTATTCGCCGACTCAGGCTCTGGTGCTGAGCCAGGTGGTGCTGTGTCTCGCCTTGCCCGTGCCGGTCATCCCGTTGATCATGCTGACCCGCCGCACCGATCTGATGGGCGATCTCGCCAACAGCCGGCTGACCACGGCCGTGGCTATCGCGGCGACGATCGGCATTCTGATCCTGAACGCGATCCTGCTGTGGTCGGTGGTTGCAGGCGGGTAAGCGGCGGGCTGACACGCCAACGCTCTCGACTTGCACGGCTCTTCGCTTTCCGCGCCTGCCATCGCAACAGCCCGCTCAAAAACTGCGCTTATCTGCCGTCAGGCATCGACGCCATCAACGCGGTAGCCGGCGGCACGGATGCCCCACTCGGTGATGCGGACCGCGAGCGGCCACGCGACGCCAAATTCGGCCATGAAAATGAGCAGGAAGGTTGCAAGCCCTGCCGACGGCCATTGTGTCTCGACCAGTTTGCTGGCCACCGCACCAATGGCTTGGACGGCAATGATCGTCAGAACGTAGACGGACATCAGAGCGGCCGATTGCATAGGAACCCTTTCAATCATGGCCCCCAAGGCTCGGCAGCATCCTGGATCAACGCGATTGGAATGTCGTCCTGTAAAGGCTTACAGGGCCGCTGCCCGATCGATCCAAGCGGACAGCGAGGAGCCGGCGCGACATCGCGCCGCCGTCCTCCCTGTGACGCGTCGGATTCGACCGTCGTCGCGAGCGGCGTCGCGAGCGGCGTCGCGCTATTTCTCTTGCGACAATCGCGCTTCTTTCTTTGCCGGGCGCCGCAAGAACCGGCTCAGGAGGCGCCTGCGCCCCGGCCGCTTCACCAGCCGGATGTCGCTGACAAGTTTCGCTCCGCCCTTTCGGCGCTCCAGCACGACCTTGCGGTTGTGAAACGCCTCGAGCTCGGGCCTGTGCCCGACGCTGACCAGCGCGGTGTTGTCCGGCTGCCGGCTGAGCAATTCCATCAGCTTGTCCTGGCTCTCCGGATCGAGCGCCGCGGTCGCCTCGTCGAGAATGATGATGTCGGGGTTGTGCAGGAAGATGCGCGCGAAGGCGAGCCGCTGCTTCTCGCCGCCGGACAGCGTCTGATCCCAAGGCGCCTCGTCCTCGATCCTCTCGGTGAGATGGTCCAGACCGACGTGACGGAACGCTTCGGCGACCTCCTCGATGCTGCGGCTGTCCGGCGCGTCCGGATAAACTGCGGCGCGGCGCAGGGTGCCGATCGGTATGTAAGGACGCTGCGGCAGCAGCATCAGCTTCGCGCCCTTCTGCAATTCGACGGTGCCGCCGCCCCAGGGCCACAGCCCCGCGATGGCGCGCACCAGCGTACTCTTGCCGGTGCCGGACTCGCCCGCGATCAGCACGCGCTCGCCGGGCTTGATCGCGATGTCGGTGTCGGCCAGCACGGCGGTGCCGTCGTCGAGCGTCACCGACAGGTCCTTGAGGCGAAGCGCTGCGCCTTCGCCCTCGGCGGTGCGCTTGATGCGGCCGACGCCGTCGCCCTTCTCGGCACGCTCCAGCGCATCGAGCGACACCATCAGCGAGGCCGAGCGCCGCGCGCAGGCGGTCCAGTCGGCGAGCCGCGGATAGTTGTCGACCAGCCAGTTGAACGCGCCCTGCACGATGGTGAATGCCGAGGCCGCCTGCATCACTTCGCCAAGCGACATGGTGCCCTGCAGATATTTTGGCGCGCAGAGGATGATCGGCAGCACCGGGGCGATGTAACCCGAGGCCGACGACACCACGGACGTTTTCATGTTCTGGATGCAGATGCTGCGCCAGCACTTCAGCACTTTGAGCAGCGACGTTTCCACGCCGGCGCGCTCCTCCTCCTCGCCCTGGATGAGCGCGATGCTTTCGCCATTCTCGCGGAGCCGCGTCAGCACGTAGCGCAGCTCGGCCTCCGCCTGGTTCTTACCCTCGGAAACGCTGACGAAGCGGCGGCCGATGAGCAGCATCGCGCCGCTGGCGACCAGCGCATAGATCACCGCGGCAACCACCAGGAAGCCCGGAATGTGGATGTCGAAGCCGCCGACGCTGAGATCGAGCGCGCCGCCGATGGTCCACAGCACCACGATGAAGGTCGCGGCCGACAGAAAGGCTTGCAACACACCCGTGACGAAGTCGACCGGGGCCTCGGTCGCGATGCGGACATCGTCGGCGATGCGGAATTCCGGATTCTGATGATCGCCGCTCACCAGATTGAGCTGGTAGTAGCGCCCATGCCGGAGCCAGCGGTCGACCAGCGTGTCGGTCAGCCATTTGCGCCAGCGCCGCTGGATCGTCATGCGGGTGTAGACCAGCGCAATGCTGATCAGAACGCTTGCGGCCAGGATCGCGAAGTAGATCAGCGACAGCCAGAGAACCGTGCCGGCATCCTTCTTCTCCAGCGCGTCGAAGATGCCGCGATTCCACAAGTTCATCGCATAGGCGGCGCCGAGATTGAGCAGGATGATGACGAGCAGCGCGGCGCTGAAAAGCCAGGCGACATGGCGGCCCGGCGTGGTCCAGAAACGCAAGCCAGTGTGCCAGAAGCGGCGCAACAGGTAGCTGCGCCGCAGCGCTTCGGTTTCTTCGTCGGGAGCGTCGGGGCCCTTGACCTCGTTTTCGGCGCGCTCGGACTCCTTGGTCTCCGGCGGGAGGTCGGATTCGGCTCCGGTTGCGGAATCGGATTGCGGCGCCGTTTCGGGGTTCTTGTCGGGGCGGATGGTCTCGTCGGACGCTCTGGCGCTCATGCGTGAAGGAATAAATGCCAGTTCGGAATTTGGTTCCCAGGAAGTTCCCAAGAACCTTTCCCGACACATCGGCGTTCTCGGTCGGAAGGAGGTGCCGCATGGACCGCAAACGGAACGACGAAAACCGGCCGACCGAAGGCGATCTCGCCCAGGCGGCGCTGGGCGGGCCGAAGGGCCACCCGTCGCTCCCCGCCGCGCCGCTCACGCGCCGGGAGAAGGAGCAGATGCCACCCATCGAAGACCCGGGGCACGTCGCATGATGCCGAGCTTACAGGTGCGAAAAGAGAACGAAGGCCGCTTCATCGTGCGCGTCACGTGGCCGGACGGAGCTTTCGAGGAGATCGCAGGCTTCGAGCACGAAAAGGACGCCGACGATTGGATCGCGTTCAAGCTCCCCAATTGGCTGGAGGAGCAGCGGCAGGCTCGCGTCTGAGCAGCCGACAAGATCGGGCGAGCCCTTCCGGGCAGCATCGACTCCAGCAAAGAGCCCGATCCCCGGCGGGGATCGGGCTCTTGCGCGAGGACACGCTCACCCAAGCCGTGCCTCGTCGTGGGCCGTCAGTCTCGATCGTGTGGCGACCGGGAGGATTGTCACGCGCGATCGGAGGACGGCCAACAGATCGTCCATCCTGCTAAAACGCGGGGCGTGCGAACGTTCCCACGCTCGCGATGCGGTGCCGATTTCCGAGCATCCGCCGCTTCAGTTCAGGATGCGATCGTCGACCTCGGTCGTCTGGTCGGTCAGATAAAGATAGCCATGCATCAGCAGCGCGATCAGTTCGCCGCGCTCTTTCTCGGGCAATTGCGGCGTCGCGACCACGATCCAATCGCGCAACTCCTGAGCGTGCCCTTCCTCGTGCAACTTGCGGCTCATCTCCAGAAACAGCGAAATGGCCTCCGGCCCGCCGTGATTGAGCATGGCGAGATCGGTGCGCAGCAGTTCCTCGGTGAGTTTCATCACCGGCCAACCGCCGCCAGTGATTTTTTGTTCCGTAACGGGGCGGCCGCTTTTGGGGAGCCGTCAGCGCGTCTGGGTCACCGCGGCGCCGGTGGCGCCGACCGCCATCGAGCCGGCGATGTAGCCTTCCCGGAATGTGAAGCGGTGCCGGATGCGGCAATGCGGGCAAGCGAACTCGACCGCATCATTCCAGCGGGCACGCACAGAGGCGAAGTCGTCGGCCGCCGGACAGTCCACGTGTTTGCCGGTGGCCAGACACGTAAACCTGAGATGGAATTGATGCGCCATGCGGGCTAACGCCAGGCATGACGCATCCGTTTCAAAGTCGGGCAGCCGACTTAAAGCCGCTCAGAATTCTTCGCACTCCTGCTCGGCCTTGAGCGCGGTGGCGAGCCCGGCTTGCATGCGACGAGCGGGGCCGCTCACCGCGGAAGGACGCGACGCGGCAGCCTTCACCGTGGACGGCGCGAAGGCCGTGGATGAATCGCCGCCGTGCAGCTTGAACACCGCGACGCTGTGGCTCATCGCGGTCGACTGCTGCTGCAGGTTCTTGGCGGTCGCCGCGTTCTGCTCGACCAGCGCAGAGTTCTGCTGCGTGACCTGGTCCATCTGGCTCAGCGCCTTGTTGACCTGGTCGATGCCGCCGGCCTGCTCCGAGCTTGCGTTGGCGATGTCGGACACGACATTGGCGACGCTCTCGATCGAATCCACGATCTCCTTCAGCGACTGGCCGGCACGATTGACGAGATCGACGCCGTCCTTGACCTGGCTGTTGGAGGTCGTGATCAGGTCCTTGATGTCTTTTGCGGCTTGCGACGAGCGCTGCGCCAGTGTGCGCACCTCCGCCGCCACCACGGCGAACCCGCGGCCGGCATCGCCGGCACGCGCGGCTTCCACGGCCGCGTTCAGGGCGAGCAGATTGGTCTGGCGCGCAATCTCGTCGATCACGCTGATGATGTCGGAAATTTGTTTCGAGGACTCATCGATCCGCGACATCGCGGTGATCGCATGCGACACGACCTCGCCGCCGCGATTCGCCACCTCGCGCGTGGCCGAGGCGGACTGGTTGGCATGCTGGGCGTTCTCGGCGTTCTTCTTCACGGTCGCCGAGATCTGCTCCATCGAGGCGGACGTCTCTTCGAGGCTCGCGGCCTGCTCCTCGGTGCGTTGCGAGAGGTCCGTCGTGGCCGTCGCGATCTCCGACGCCGCGCTCGCGACCTCGCTGGTCGAGGCCGAGATCGCTCCGATGGTCTCCTTCAGTTGCGAGATGGCGCGGTTGAAGTCGTCCCGGATCTGCATGAATTCATCCGTGAACCCGCGGCTCAGCTGGAACGACAGATCGCCCTTGGCGAGCCGCGTCAGACCGTCGGCCAGCGCGCCGAAGGCCTCCGCCTGCTCCTTGGCCTTCTTGGCCTGTTCCTCGGCGGCTTTGGCGCGATCGGCTGCGATCTTGGCTTGCGCCGCGGCCTCGGCTTCGGCTTCGGCCTTCT
Organism: Rhodoplanes sp. Z2-YC6860; assembly: GCF_001579845.1. Taxonomy (GTDB): domain Bacteria; phylum Pseudomonadota; class Alphaproteobacteria; order Rhizobiales; family Xanthobacteraceae; genus Z2-YC6860. Next base: position 1,336,540 of record NZ_CP007440.1, on the reverse strand, counting down.
GGCGGCGCAGCGTCTCGTCGGCCTCGAGTTGTGCCTTCTCGGCGGCTTTCACTTTGAAGTCTTCGACCGCGCCGGCAATGCCGCCGATCTCATCCTTGCGGCCGAGCCCCGGCAGAACCACGTCGAAATTGCCGCCGGCGAGCTCCTTCATCGAGCCGGTGAGCGCGTCGAGCGGCCGGCTGATGCCGAAGAAAGCGAACAACATCGCCGCGGCTGCGATCGCAAGCCCCAGGCCTGACATCACCATGAGCTCCAGGCGGGCCCAGTCATAGCTGCTGGCAGCGAGCGCGATCGCCTGATCCGCACCCTGCTGATTGATCTTCACGATGTTGGCAAGGTCGTTGTTCGCCGCCGTGGACGCCTTGAACAGGTCGTTCAAGAAAAACATCTCGGCTTCTTCCGACTTGTGCGCGCGAGCCAGAGCCATCAGCTTCTCGTTCATCTGCCGATAGGCATCCCAGTTCTTCGAGAAGGACTCATAGGCGGCCCGCTCCTCGGGCGTCGCGATCATCGGCTCATAGCGCTTGCGAATCGCATCCAGGCCGGCAAAGCGCGCCTGGATCTCTTTCTCGGTCTCTGCCATGTCACGGTCGTTGGCAGCCATGATGTACCGCGATGTCACCAGCCGGACGGACGACACCGCGATGTTCAGGTCCTTGGCTGCGGCGATCGAAGGCATCCAGTTGGTCGCGATGTCGACGACGCTGTTGTTCACGGCGCCGATCTTGCTCAAGCCGATATAGCTCTGTCCCGCAACAAACAGCAGCATCGTGCCGAAGAGACCCAACAGCAGCGTGCGGATGGAAAGGCCAAACATTGTTTCGTCGTCCTCGTTCGTAAGAGCTCTATCGGTTTCCGGCCATGCTCTACCGACATGGCCGTTGAATTTCTTTCGGCTCAGAATTCCTCGAATTCCTGCGCCTTGAACGCGGTGGCGAGACCGGCTTGCATGCGCCGCGCCGGGCCGCCGCGGCCAGAACCGTTGAGCTTGGCAGTGCCGGCGGGTTTGACGACAGGTGTCGGCTCGCTGCCACCGTGCAGCTTGAACATGCCGACGCTCTGACTCATCGCGGCGGACTGCTGCTGCAAGTTCTTGGCGGTCGCGGCGTTCTGCTCGACCAGTGCCGAGTTCTGCTGCGTGACCTGGTCCATCTGGCTCAGCGCCTTGTTGACCTGGTCGATGCCGCCGGCCTGCTCCGAGCTTGCGTTGGCGATGTCGGACACGACATTGGCGACGCTCTCGATCGAATCCACGATCTCCTTCAGCGACTGGCCGGCACGATTGACGAGATCGACGCCGTCCTTGACCTGGCTGTTGGAGGTCGTGATCAGGTCCTTGATGTCTTTTGCGGCTTGCGACGAGCGCTGCGCCAGTGTGCGCACCTCCGCCGCCACCACGGCGAACCCGCGGCCGGCATCGCCGGCACGCGCGGCTTCCACGGCCGCGTTCAGGGCGAGCAGATTGGTCTGGCGCGCAATCTCGTCGATCACGCTGATGATGTCGGAAATTTGTTTCGAGGACTCATCGATCCGCGACATCGCGGTGATCGCATGCGACACGACCTCGCCGCCGCGATTCGCCACCTCGCGCGTGGCCGAGGCGGACTGGTTGGCATGCTGGGCGTTCTCGGCGTTCTTCTTCACGGTCGCCGAGATCTGCTCCATCGAGGCGGACGTCTCTTCGAGGCTCGCGGCCTGCTCCTCGGTGCGTTGCGAGAGGTCCGTCGTGGCCGTCGCGATCTCCGACGCCGCGCTCGCGACCTCGCTGGTCGAGGCCGAGATCGCGCCGATGGTCTCCTTCAGTTGCGCGATGGCGCCGTTGAAGTCGTCCCTGATCTGCTTGTACTCATCGGTGAAGCCGCGATTGAGCTGGAACGACAGGTCGCCTTTGGCGAGCCGCGTCAGGCCATCGGCCAGCGCGTTGAAGGCTTGCGCCTGTTCCTCTGCCTTGCGAGCCTGTTCTTCAGCGGCCTTGGCACGATCCGTCGCGATCTTGGCTTGCGCTTCGGCCTCGGCTTCGGCTTCCGCCTTCTGGCGGCGCAGCGTCTCGTCGGCCTCGAGCTGTGCCTTCTCGGCGGCTTTCACCTTGAAGCCTTCGACGGCTCCGGCGATCTCGCCGACTTCGTCCTTCTGGCCTAGCCCTGGCAGCACCACTTCGAATTTGCCGTTGGCGAGTTCGTGCATGGCTCCGGTGAGCGCGCGCAGCGGCTTGACGATGGTGAATTGCGCGATGAGGAACGCCAGCGCGATGGCGGCGGCGAGCGCTCCGCTGATGACCGTCACGGTGGTCGCGATGGTGCTGTTGGTCTGCTCCGTGGCGTCCGCAGAGGCCTTCATGACGTACTTTTCCAGCGCGTCTGTCGCCGCTGCAGCCTGGGTGCGCAGTGCGGCGTTCTTCGACGACAAATCGCGGACGAGTCGCAACGCCTCATCGTTCTTGCCGGCGGCCTTGGCGGCTTTGATCGCGAGGTAGTCCTCCTGATAGACCTTCTCGTATCCGCGCAAAATCTCGGCAAACAGCGGCCCGTTGCTCGGCGACAGCTTCGCGATATTCTGCGCGAACTCAGCCATCCGGACGCGGTTCCGGGCGACCTCGTCGTCATTTTCCTTCAAGGCCTTGGGCTCGGTCTCGGAAACCAGCCGCCAGACCAGCCGCGCGAAATTCTGCAACGAAGACTGGACGCGGACGCCTTCCTTCATCGCAATGGATTCGCGCTCGAGCAGCACCGTGTAGGTGTCGTCGATCAGCCGCATCTTGCCGGTGGCGAACCAGGTGGCGCCCGCGATGAAGACGGTCAGGACCGCAAAACACAGAAGGATTTTGTAGAGCGTTTTGACGTTCGAGAATTTCATGTGAAGATGCGTCCTGGGCCAGCTTGGCGTGATTTCCAAACGAACGTGGCCGCCCGGCCTGGCCGCTGCGGATAGAACGCAGGGGAGGTCGGCATCTCGTGCGATTTCGGTCGGTTGGATTTCACGCGACGGGAATTTCCGAAGGTATTGTCGTATTTTTTTGGTTAAGACCGCGTAAAAACGCCCCGCGTGCCGTTGTCGCGGACCACAATCCTGACGGGCATTGGAGTCATGGCTTGTGCCTATCGCGGCAAAAGCCCGGTTCCACCATCATCCTCTGACGCGGCGTATTGCGCTCAGCGCTCGCGCACGCCCATCCGCACGAGCCGCGGCAGCACTTCGTCGCGGAAGAACGGCAATTCGTCGAGATAATTGATCATGGAAAATGCGATGCCGCGTATGCCGCCGTGGCTCACCATCGCAAGCTGATTGGCGACGTGGTCCGGCGAGCCGACAAACGGATAACCGCCAATGGCGTGGAACGCGAAATATTCGCGCTTCTTCTTGTACTCCTCCTCGCCGAGCTTCTCCGGCGTGATGTCCTTGATGCGCAGCATGCCGTCGACGGTGCCCCAGTCCGCCTGCTCGACGATGGCGTAGTGATAGTAGTCCTCGGCCTCCTTCTGGGTCGGGCGGCACACCACTTGGCCTACCGTGAACACTTCGATCTCGCGGCCGAGCGTAGCGCCTTCGGCCTTGATGCCCGCGACCATCTTCTTCATCACCTCGGCGCCGCCCCTGCGCGCCTCCGAGGTCGCGGTGAAATACGCGTCGCAGTTGCGCATCGCGAAGGCCTGACCCGGACCCGAGGAGCCGGCATTCATGATCAGCGGCCGCGTGCCGCCATAGGGCTTGGGCTTGGCACGGACTTTCGCGAGCTTGATCTGCGCGCCTTTGAAGTCGAAGTCCTCTTCCGGGCCCCAGCACTTCTTGATCGCGTCGATCCAGTCCTGGGCATAACCGTAGCGTGCGTCGTGCTCGCGCTGTTCGACGCCGAACATCTCGAACTCGCCTTCGTTCCAGCCTGCGACGATGTTGAGGCCGAAACGGCCTTCGCCGACATGATCGGCGGTGACACATTGCTTGGCGGCGATGACCGGATGAAACAGCGGCGCATGAACGGTGCCGAACACTGTGATGCGCTCGGTGTGCGCAAGGAGCCCGGTCGCCCAGGTGATGGTCTCGAGCGTCTCGCCATGCATGTCGGTTTCGCCGCCATAGCCTTTCCAGCGGCCGATCGGCAGCATGAAGTCGATGCCGGCAGCATCCGCCATCTGGGCGAGCGCAAGGCAGTCCTCCCAGCTTGCCGACCAGCGCTCGGGCACCCGGGTTGGCGATCGGCCCGACGAGCAGTTCGCGCCGAACAGCCCGAGTTTGAGCGTGTTGGCGTTGTACATGTCGAGGCGGGCACGCTGCGAAGACGCGGGACGATCGAGCAAGACTTCCTCCAGGCTTTTTGTTGGAGAGAGATTAGCAGGCCGGAAAAATCTCTCCACCGCCATTTCTGCAATGGCAGCCGCGCACTCCAATCTCTCACGGCCTCATGCTGAGGAGCATTGCGAAGCAATGCGTCTCGAAGCACGAGGCCGCCACCGGCGGGGCCGTCCTCGTCCTTCGAGACGCGGTCCTTCGGACCGCTCCTCAGGATGAGGACGGCTTGAGACCGCCTAAGTATTCGGCCTTGCGAACGCTGCCTCCATCTCGCGACGGATGCGCACGGCCGTGTCGTTCGGATTGCAATCCACATCCGACCATTTCAGGCACTCGCCTTCGCGCACGTCGCGCTTGAGCCGGACATTTTGCGCAAGCCCGAGCGGCAGCAGGCCCCGTGCGAGCGACAGTTCGGCCGGCGTCTGCTTGCCCCAGACGCAGAAGCCGCCCTCGCCGTCGAGCACTTCGCCGGCCTTCAGATCGCGCTTGGCGGTGGCGGCGACGTCAGACCGGAACCCTGTAGGCGCCCCGGTCGGCTCGCGGCGCAGCACAGCGCTTGCCACCGAGACGCCGAGTTCGAGCCCGATCATATGGATCGGACGGTACAGCGCGGCATAGCGGCCGCTCCGATCCGGCAGCATGGCGTATTCGGCAAAGCAGCGCCGCGCGTAATCGGTCTCGCCTTCGATCACCACATAAGTGCCGAGCGCGAGATGATGCGGAACGTCGCGGCCGTCGCGATAGACCGAGGACGTGACCTCGGTGACACCTTCCTTTTCCAGCGTGCCGCCGGCGCTTTTCGGCTTGCAGACCTCCGCGAGCTCGAAGCGCGTCGCCGGCGGAAAGCCCAAGCCTTCCGTTTGCGGCACCAGCCCCGTGGCGTTGCACACGGCGGTCATCTCGATGCCGGACTTGGTGCCGTCGACGAACGAATTAAACATCTTCGGATTGATCGACTTGCGATCGGTGATGTTCAGGTATTTGTCGAGGATGTCCCAGACGTTGTCCGGGTTGGAGCGGTGGTAGTGCGGCTCGTAGCGCGTGCCCTTGCCGGCTGCGACCACCTTGAAGCCCGCGGCGCGCGCCCAGTCGACGTGTTCGCAGATCAGCGCCGGCTGATCGCCCCAGGCGAGGCTGTAGACGACGCCCGCGGCCTTGGCCCTGCGTGCAAGCAGCGGACCTGCAAGCGCGTCGGCCTCGACGTTGACCATGACGATGTGCTTGCCATGCTCGATGGTCTTGAGGGCATGGACGATGCCGGCCTCGGGAATGCCGGTGGCTTCGACGACGACTTCGATCGCCGGATGTTTGATCAGCGCTTCCGCATCGGCGGTGACATATGTGCCACGGCTTTTGATCGCGTCATCGAGCGACGCGGCGGCGAATTGAGCCGCCGGCCAGCCCGCAGCGGCGAGCTGGCTCCGCGCTCGGTCGACGTTGAGGTCGGCGACGCCGACCACGTGCAGCCCGCGCGTCAGCCGCGCTTGCGCGAGGAACATGGTGCCGAACTTGCCCGCCCCGATCAGGCCGACTGTGACGGGGCGGCCGGCGGCTTCACGTTCGAGCAGCAGGCGATGCAGGTTCATGCACGATTTATGGCATGAAGATGCAACACGTGTCCCGGGCGCGGTGCAGCACGAAGTGATGCACCGCAGACCCGGGACCCCGGTTGGCTGCAATTGAAAAGAAAGAAAGCGGGGTCCCGGGTCTACAGCGCATCATTCCGCCATAGCGCGTCGAAGACGCGCGGAAACGCGCTGATGGCTGCATGCTGCGCTGTGCCCGGGACACGTGTCGAGAGAGCCTGCTCCACAACAACGTCACGCCACGCCGTCCCTTGCCATCTGCACCAGCGAATATCGCGCGTCGGCTGCCAGCACCTGCGCCTCCGGCGCACCGATCTCCTTGCGCACGATGTTGGTGCCGAGCACCAGGGACACGATCTTGTAGGCGGCATGCCGCCGGCTCATGCCTTCGCGGCCCATGCCGCAGTCGGTGGAAACGACCAGCCGCTCCGCCGGGATATGCTTCATCGCCGCCCGGATCTGATCGGCGACTTGCGACGGCTGCTCGACCTGCAAGGTGTGATGATCGATCACCCCGATTGCGATCTTCTTATCGGTGATGGACTTGCCGATCGCCTCAAGGTCTATGCCGCCCGAGCTCGACGACTCGAACGTCACCACATCGGCATCGACCTGATTGTACAGCTCGAGCGACGCCTTGTAGCTCTGCACCTGCGCGAACATGCGCTGCTGGGACGGATTGCCCCAGCACGAATGGGCCCAGACCTCGGTCTTCGCGCGAAGCCCCTTCACGGTGCGGTTGAATATCTCCAGCATCAGCTTGGGATTGATCACCGGATCGGTGACGCCACGTGCCGCGAGCAGATGGATCTGCGGTTCTTCGATCTGGATCACCGGACAACCGGCGTCGGCCAGCTCGTGGTACTCTTCGTTGAACGCTTCGGCGATCGCAAAGATGCGATCGACGGGGTTCTTGTAGTGCTTGTCCTGCACCGCGAAGCCGACGAGCTCCGCCGTCACGGCGCCGAATTTCACCGGCTTCTTGGTGAAGCGCTGCGCGGCTTTCCACATCTCGGTGTATTGCAGATCGCCGCGACCGATCGGCCCGATCACGGTCGGCATCACCCGAGACTCCATATAGTCGTGCAGGATGTGGCCGCGTGGAAAGGCGACGCCGCCGCGGCCGACCGGCGTCGGGCGCGGATTGTCGTGCTCGAAGCCGGCCATGTGCATCGGCGGATAGGCGGCCCAGCTCTGGCCGCCGACGTCGTCATCGAAGCGGCAATCGCCGTCAGTCAGGATGTCGAGGCCGGCGATCTCCTGATCGCGGATGTAGCAGGTGAGCGCATCCTCGTACTGCTCACGGAACCTCCGCGTCACCATGGCCTCAAGGAAATGCCGCGTGCCGAGGTTCTCGGTGTACCAACTCGGCCGCGGCAGCGAGCCGGTGATGGTGGTGGGTAAGATGACATCCTTGGTGGCGCGAAACATCGGCGGTCCTCCCTGCGGTTTTGATCGTTGCGCGCAAGGTTATTGGACAGGCGCGACGAAATGAACCACGAAGCGGCTCAAGTTGCGCGATGGGCTGTTGCCCAAACCACCGCACTCGTGTCCCGGGCGCGGTGCAGCATGAAGCGCGTGAGCGCGGAATGATGCACCGCAGACCCGGGACCCCGGTTGGCCAGCGACAGAAAAGAAAAATCGGGGTCCCGGGTCTACAGCGCATCATTCGCTTCGCTCATGCTGCGCTGTGCCCGGGACACGTGGGGAGAGAGTTTGCGATGCGACACAGAGTGGCTTGTCGGGCTTTACGGGATGGCCCTATCCTCCCCCATGGCCGATATCGCAGTCGACACCCGACCCCGCGCCCGATCCAACGAAAATGCCCGCTGGCGGGTGTTCGCGCGCAATGTGTTTCCGTTCGTCGTGGTGCTGGGGCTCTGGGAGATCGTTGCGCGGGCCGGCGTGTTTCCGCCCAAACTGTTTCCCTCGCTGGTCACCATCGCCGAGACCTTCGTCCGGCTGACCGCCAACGGCATTCTGCCGCACCACACCTTCGACACCATCCTGCGGCTGCTCGCCGGCTTTGCGCTCGCCGCCATTGCCGGCGTGGTGCTGGGCATCCTGATGGGCCGGTCGCGGCGGATCGAGGACATCGCGCTGCCGCTGGTCAGCATCGGCGCGCCGATCCCAGGTCTCGCCTACGCGCCACTGTTCCTGCTCTGGTTTGGGCTCGGCAACACCTCGGCGGTGCTGCTGGTCGCCTTCGTGTCGGCCTTCCCGATCATCTTCAACACCTGGACCGGTGTGAAAGCCGTCAAGGAAATCTGGGTGCGCTCGGCGCTGGCGATGGGCGCGGACGACCGGCGGCTGTTCGTCAAGGTGATCGTGCCGGGAGCGCTGCCCTATATCCTCACCGGCCTGCGGCTCGGCCTGGCGCAGGCCTGGCGCATCCTGGTCGGCATCGAGATGCTCGCCGCAGTGCCGTGGGGGCTCGGCTGGATGATCTTCGGCGCCCGCGAATTCTTGAACACCGACGTGATGCTCGCTGGCGTGGTCGTCATTGCGGTGCTGGGCCTCGCGCTCGAAAAGCTCGTGTTCCAGAAGATCGAGGAATACACCGTGATGCGCTGGGGGATGGTGCGATGACGATGGTCGCGACAACCACCACCCTGTCCGATCGCCACCGCTCCACACTGCGGGCCACGATCACCATCGTCGTGGCGCTCGCACTCTACGAGGCGGTCGCGCGCACCGGCTATTTCCCTCCTGCGCTCATGCCGACGCTGCCGAAGGTCTGGCAGGCGCTATGGGGCTCGCTGATGGACGGCACCATGCTCTGGCACGCGGCCAGCACGCTCTATCGCGTGCTGTGCGGACTTTCGATCGCGGTCGCCATCGGCATTCCGCTCGGCATCCTGATGGGCCGTTTCAAACCGGTCGAGAACTTCTTCATGCCGCTGGTCGGCGCACTGATGCCGATCCCCTCGCTCGCCTGGGTGCCGATCTTCATCCTGTGGTTCGGGCTCGGCAACACGGTGGCGGTCCTGATCGTGTTTTACGCGGCGCTGTTTCCGATGCTGCTCAACACCTGGTCGGGCGTGCGCGCCGTCAATCCGCTGTGGCTGCGCGCCGCCGGCGCCATGGGCGCGAGCGAGAACGCGCTGTTCTGGAAGGTGATGGTGCCGGCGGCCTCGCCCTACATCATCACCGGAGTCCGTCAGTCGTTCCTGCGCGCCTGGATCGCGGTGATCGGGGCCGAGTTTCTCGCGGCCTCCGACTGGGGGCTCGGCTGGGTGATCTTCGACGCCAAGGAGTTCCTCAACGCGGATCTGATGCTGGCCTCGCTCATCGTGATCGGCGGCATCGGTTTCGCCTTCGAGCGGCTGGTGTTCGGTTCGATCGAGAAGGCCACCGTGCAGCGCTGGGGCATGGTGCGGATGGCCAAAGGTTAACGGCCCGACACGCGCCACATCTAAGATTCGCCAAAACATCATCGCGAAACGGTCGCGGCGAGTCATCAAGCCGTCGCAGAAGAGTCGAGTCCCTGTCAAACACCATCGGCATTGTCCGCCGCGAATCAACGGCGGAGGATCGATGGTCGCCATCTCGCGCACGCGGCTCACGCGCCGCCGGTTCCTGGTGAGGGCCGCGTCAGTGACAGCGTTCGCAAGTGTCGGCTCCATCGCCAAGCCTTATGTCAGCCGCGCGGCCGACCGGCCGCAGATCACGCATGGCATTCAATCGGGCGACGTCTCGGCGGACTCCGCGATGGTCTGGGCGCGTGCCGACCGGCCGTCGCGCATGCTGGTCGAGGTCGCGACCACCGACAGCTTCAAGAACATCCGTGGCGCAGCCGCCATCGATGCGTTGCCGGAGAGTGATTTCACGGCGAAAGCGTTGCTTGAGAGTCTCCCGGCGGGTCAGGACATCTTCTATCGCGTGCGATTTGAGGACTTGGCCGCGCCGACCATTTCGAGCGAAGCGGTGGTGGGCCGCTTCCGCACGGCGCCCGCGGACCGGCGCTCGGTGTCGTTCGTCTGGTCCGGCGATGTGGTCGGCCAGGGCTGGGGCATCGACGAATCGCGCGGCGGCATCCGCACGTTCAACACGATGCTCGGCGACCGGCCGGACTTCTTCATCCATTCCGGCGACAGCATCTATGCCGATTGCCCGATCGAGCGCGAACAGAAGCTGCCGAACGGAGAGGTGTGGCGCAACCTCGTGACTGAAGAAAAGTCACGCAATGCGACGTCAGTCGCCGACTTCCGCGGCAACTACAAATACAATCTGCTCGATGCGAATCTGCGCCGCTTCAATTCCGAAGTGCCGATGTTCGCGCAGTGGGACGATCACGAGGTCACCAACGACTGGTGGCCGGGGCAGAATCGTGGCGACTACGGCAACACCAACGCATCGCTGCTCGCGGCCCACGGCCGCCGCGCCTTCTGCGAATACATGCCGGTGCGGCAGACCCAGGCCGAGACCGGCCGCATCTACCGCAATATCTCCTACGGCCCGTTGCTGGACGTCTTCCTGCTCGACATGCGGAGCTACCGCGGGCCGAACGGCAATCGCGATACTGAACTCGGGCCGGACAGCGCGATCCTCGGCGCCGTGCAGCTCGAATGGCTGAAGCGCGAGCTCACGCACTCGAACGCGACCTGGAAGGTGATCGCGGCCGACCTTCCGCTTTCCATCGTCAGCTACGACGCCGTGGCGCTCGGTAACGGCGCGCCCGTCGGACGCGAGCTCGAAATCGCCGACCTGCTCGCCTTCATCAAGCACGCGGGCGTGCACAACACGGTGTGGATCACCGCCGACATGCACTACACGGCGGCGCACTATTACGATCCGAACCGCGCTCAGTTCCAGGATTTCGAGCCGTTCTGGGAGTTCATCTCCGGCCCACTGCATGCCGGCACGTGGGCCCCGGGCGAGCTCGACAACACATTCGGCCCGCAGGTTCGCTATCAGAACGGTTGCAGCGCCGAGCAGGGCGAGAATCTCGCGCCATGCTTCGGCTTGCAGTTCTACGGCCACGTTGCGATCGACAGCGCCAGCGAGGTCATGACTGTGACGTTGAAGGACGTCGGCGGCAACGCCCTGTGGGCAACGCGAATCGAGCCGAAGCTGCTGCGTTGGACCACCGGCCCGATGGTGCAGCGAATTTAGGCCGGCTGGCCTTTGTGACTGTTACATGACTGTCACGGTGGCAGCCTAAGTGACCTGAATCCGCCACTGAGAGCCAATCCATGCGCCTCGTTCTTGCGACTGCCACGCTCCTTCTGGGCGCAGCCACAGCCCATAGCCAGACCATCTACCCGATCGACCGCGCCGAGATCCTGAACGGCGCGAAATTCGACTTCAAGGTCGAATTCCCTGGAAAGCTCAAGCCCGACCAGGTCAGGATCACCGTCAACGGCACGGACTACGCCGCGGCCCTCGGCCGCACCGCGACGTTCATCGAGCGCGAGGACAACAAGGAGCAGTCGTCCATCGTGCTGCGCGACGTAACACTGAACAAGCCCGGCAGCTATCGGGTGCAGGCCTCCGACGGCAGCAACAGCCGCGAGGTGACATGGACGGTTTATGACACCGGGCCACGCATCGCCAAGAACGTCATCTTGTTCATAGGCGACGGCATGTCGCCCGCGCATCGCGTTGCCGCACGGCATCTGTCCAAAGGCATCTCCGAGGGCAAAGCGCTGGGCAAGCTCGCGATCGACGACATGCCGCACACGGCGCTGGTCGCGACCGCCGGCAGCGATTCCATCATCACCGACTCGGCGAATTCGGCGAGCGCCTATGCGACCGGCCACAAGTCGGCGGTCAACGCCATGGGCGGCTATGCGGACCGCAGCGCAAGCGCGTTCGACGATCCGCGGGTCGAGAGCATCGCCAGTGTCGCCAAGCGGCGGGCCGGCATGGCGGTCGGCGTCGTCACCAACACCGAGATCGAAGATGCGACGCCCGCGGCGATGCTCGCGCATACGCGGCGGCGCTCGACCTATGACGAGATCGTCGAACAGTTGTTTGCCGCAAAGCCCGACGTGCTGATGGGCGGCGGCGCGGCGCATTTCCTGCCGAAGGGCGAGAGCGGCGGCCGGCGCGCGGACAGCAGCGATTATGTCGCGAAATTCCGCGACGCGGGCTACACGGTCGCGACCACGGCCGCGGAAATGAATGAAGCCGCCAAGCGCTCGGATAAGCTGCTCGGGCTGTTCAATCCCGGCAACATGGATGGCGCGCTCGACCGCAGGTATCTCAAGGGAGGTACGGTGAAGAAATTTCCAGAACAGCCGGACCTCACCGAACAGGTCTCGGCCGCGCTCGAAGTGCTGTCACGCAATCCGCAGGGCTTCTTCCTGATGGTGGAGTCCGGGCTGATCGACAAATACACCCACACGCTCGACATGGAGCGCGCGGTCTACGACACCATCATGCTCGACAATGCCGTCAAGCTCGCCCGCGATTGGGCCAAAGCGCGCGGCGAGGACACGCTGATCCTGGTGGTGGCCGACCACAATCATCCGATCAGCCTCATCGGCACCATCGACGACGACATGACGGCCACGCCCAAGGCGCCGCTCCGCGAGCGCATCGGCGTCTACGACAAAGCGGGCTTCCCGAACTACCCGGTGCCGGACAAGGACGGCTACCCGCCGCGCGTCGATGTGAGCCGCAGGCTTGCGATCTTCTCGGCGAGTTCGCCGGACTACTACGAGACGTTCCGGCCGAAGCTCGACGATCCGAACGATCCAACCGTGACGGGCAGCGCCAGGGGCACGTACGAGCCGAACGAACGCTATCGCAACGCGCCCGGTGCGATGTTGCGGCTCGGCAACCTGCCACGATACCTGAACTCCAGCGTGCACTCCGGCGAGGATGTGATCCTGACCGCGACGGGCCCCGGCAGCGAACGCGTGCGTGGCCAGATCGACAACACCGAAGTGTTCCGGATCATGGCCGAGGCGTTGGGATTGGGACAAAGCGAGTAGGATGCTCGGATCGTGGCTCGCTTGATGGCGCAGCACGTGTCCCGGATGCGGTGCAGCGTGGAGCGAAGCGGAACGGTGCACCGCTGATCCGGGACCCCGGTTGCTGTCCACGAAAAGAAAGAAACTGGGGTCCCGGGTCTGCAGCGCATCACTCCGCTTCGCTACGTGCTGCGCTGCGCCCGGGACACGAGTGGAGAGAGCCGCGCTTCAATTCCACAACTGCTTCGACGCGAGCCTTGCGCCTTCGGCCAGCGACGCGAGCTTCATCCAGACGATCTTGGTGTCCACCTGCACGCGACCCGCAAACGTGCCGAAGCCGCAGTCGACACCGGCGATGACGTTCTCGCGGCCTACCGCGCCCGCGTATTGCACGATCCGGTCGGCAACCAGCTCCGGATGCTCGACGAAGTTCGACGTGGAATCGATCACGCCCGGGATGATCGCCTTGCCGTCCGGCAGCTTGACGTCCTTCCACACCTTCCACTCGTGGCCGTGGCGCGGATTGGCTCCGGGGAACGACACCGCCGTGGGCTTCGCCTTCAACACGATATCGACAATGTCCTTGATCGGAATGTCGCCGTGGTGCGGACCGAGCGTCGAACCCCAGCACACATGCATGCGCATGCGGTCGGCCGGCAAATCCTTCACGGCGTGATTGAGCGCCTCGACGTTCATCGCGATGATCTTGCGATAGTCGGGAACGCTGATGCCGGGGTAAAGCGCGTAAGACATCGCCAGATCGGGGCAGTCGGCCTGCAGGATGAAGCCCGCGTCGATGATCGCCTTGTATTCCCGCTTCATCACATCGGCCAGCGCGAACAGGTATTCCTCGTCGGTCTTGTAGTGATGGTTCTTCAGATACCGCGCAATCTGGCCCGGCGACGGCGAGGTCATGAAGTATTCCTCGACACCCGCTTTCACCATGCCGGCCTTGGCGCGGGCGATGTCGGCTTCAGCCGCGGCGAAATCCTTCCAGGCGACAGGCCCCGAGCAGGCCGGCCGATGCTGGAACGGCGAGGCGAACTGCTTGAGCAATTCGGCGAGTTCGGGAAACTCCGGCTCGCCATGACCGAGCGGCGGCGTGGATGTTCCCTCGAACCCCGTGAGACGGTCGACCACATGCACCGTGTAGTCGGTGCGGCCCTGCTCGCCGTCATTGACGATATCGATACCAGCCGAGCGCTGCTTGTCGATCACGTCGGACACCGCCTCGCGTACGGCGAGATTGAACGCCGAGCGATCGGCATCACCCTTCTTCTCCGCCAGAAGCTGCTCGACCACCTTGGCCGGGCGCGGCAGGCTGCCGGTGTGAGTGGTGATGATCCGTTTCGTGCTGTGCAGCATCGCAACTCCCTTGAACATTCTTGATGGGCACGTTCGCCTTCGCGCCTTTTGTCGGAACGTTTAGTATCACAATCTGCAACGTCCCAACGCGTGGGCAGAAGCGAATTTCTGCCCACTCTCAATGCGGAACGATCATGCCTGTTCTATCGCAAACGGCCGGCCCGGTGCTGTGGAGTGTCGACGCACGCGGCGTCGCGACCGTCACGCTCAACCGGCCCGAGGTCAACAATGCCTACAACGGCGAGCTCATTGCCGGACTGTTGGCCGCACTCGATGCGCTCGGTCACGCCACGGGCCTGCGCGCCGTGGTGATCAAAGGCAACGGCAAGCACTTCCAGGCCGGTGCCGACCTGAAATGGATCGACATGGTGCGGACCTCATCGCCCGCGGACAACATTCGCGCTTCACGCGCCACGGCGGAGGCCGTGCAGCGGCTCAATCTCGCGCCAGTGCCGACGATTGCGCTGGTCCAGGGCGGCTGTTTCGGCGGCGGCACCGGACTGATCGCGGCCTGCGACGCGGTGATCGCAGCCGACAACGCGACCTTCTCGATCGCCGAGGTGCGCTGGGGGCTCACTGCCGCGATCATCGTACCGCAGCTCAACGATGCCATCGGCGTGCGGCAGATGCGGCGCTACGCGCTGACGGGCGAGCGCTTCAACGCCGAGGAGGCGCGGCGCATCGGCCTGGTGCACGAGGTCGTACCGCTGACAGAGCTGGATGCGGTCGGCGCGCGGATCGTCGGCCACGTGCTGGAAAACGGCCCCGACGCCATCGCGCAGACCAAGGCGCTGGTGCTGGAGCAGGCGTTCGGCGACCTGAGCAACGAGGCGTTCGCGAAATTGATCGAGAGCCACGCGGCGAAGCGGCAATCGCCTGAGGCGGCCGAAGGGCTCGCGTCGTTCAAGGAGAAGCGCGCCGCAAGGTGGACGCCGGGGAAAGGTTAGGCTCTCTCCACGAGTCATTCCGGGGCATGCGCGCAACGCGTGAGCCCGGAATCGATACTCCGCAGCCGTGGTCATGGATTCCGGGTTCGCGCCTTCGGCGCGCCCCGGAATGACAGCGGAGCTAATCCACCACGATGTTGTTTTTGGCGATCACCTCGCCCCAGCGGCGGGCTTCGTCCTTGATGAACGCCGCGGTCTCGGCTGCGGTGCCGCCCACCGGCTCGACGCCGGTGTTGCGGATTTTCTCGATCACGTCCGGCATCTTCAGCACTTCGTTGAAGTCGGCTGCGATGCGATCGCGCAGCGCCGGCGCCATCTTCGGCGGTCCCGCAACCGCGAACCAGCCGGTCGAGATCAGGTCCGGCATGCCGGCTTCGGCCGTGGTCGGCACTGTTGGCATCTGCGCCGAACGCTGCTTGTCGAGCACCGCCAGCACCTTGACCTTGCCGTCGCGCCACAGCGCCAGCGCCGCCGAGACATTACCGAAGAACAGATCGACATGGCCGCCGAGCATGTCCTGCAGCACCAGGGTCTCGCCGCGATAGGGCACGTGCACCATCTGCGTGCCGGTCATGTTCATGAACATGTTGGCGGTCAGATGCGGCGTCGCGCCGTTGCCCTGGCTGCCGTAGACGATCTTGCCGGGGGTGGCTCGGATGTATTCGACGAGCTCGCGCAGCGAGTTCACCGGCAGGTCTTTGCGCACGATGGTGACGTTCGGCACGCTGCCGATCACCGTGATCGGCACGAAGTCCTCGGGCTTGTAGGTCAGCTTCTTGTAGAGACTGCCGTTGATAGCGAGCGGGCCCGGCGCGGTAACGAACAGCGTATGCCCGTCGGGCTCGGCCTGGGACGCGAGGTCAGCGCCGATGTTGCCGCCCGCGCCGGTCTTCTGCTCGATGATGATCGGCTGGCCCCATTTGTGCTGAAGCTTGTCGGCGACGATGCGCGCCAGCACATCGTTGATGCCGCCGGCCGGGAACGGCACGATGAACTTGATCGTCGTGCTGGGGAACGTACTTTCAGCGGCGGCGGGTCTCGTCAGCGCAAGACTCGACAATGCCGTGATCGCCAGCGCGATCGATAGAAGTGCAATGCGCCGGTGCATGTGATCCCCCTCCCCGCGCCGATCGAACTACTCCGGCTTCACGCCGGACTCCTTGATGATCTGCGCGTACTTGTCGCTTTCCGATTTGGTGAAGGCGGCGAACTCCTCCATCGAACTGATACGCACGTCGGCGCCGGCCTCGCGAAGCTTGGCCTGCATGTCAGGCGTACCGAGGATCTTGTTGATCTCGGCGTTCAACCGCTCGACCACCGGCTTCGGCGTACCGGCCGGCGCGAAGAAGCCCTGCCACAGCGTCAGGTCGAAATTCGGGTCCTTGATGGCTTCGGCAACTGTCGGGATTTCGGGCGCCGCGCCGGAGCGCTTCGCCGACGACACCGCGAGAAGCTTGACGGTGCCGGATTTCAGAAGCGGCGTTGCCGCCGGGAAGCCCGGGAAATACATGTCGACGTGGCCACCGATCAGGTCGTTCAGCGCCGGGCCCGCGCCCTTGTAAGGCACATGCGTGAGATTGGCCTTGGCGCGAAGCTTCAGGAACTCTCCGGCGAAATGGCCCGGCGTGCCGGTGCCGGCCGAGGCGAAGGTCAGCGGCTTCTTTTCAAGCAGCGCCTTGGCGAGATCGTTGATGTTTTCGTAGGGCGCCTTGGCAGGCACCACCAGCGCCAGCGGCACCACGGAGGCGAGCGCGACTGGAATAAGGTCCTTCTGCGCGTTGTAGCTCAAGTTCGCGAACCAATGCTGGTTGATCGAAATCTCGCCGGTCTGGCCCAACAACAGCGTATGGCCGTCGGGCGGCGACGACACCACGGCCTGCGTGCCGATGGCGCCCGTGGCGCCGGCGCGGTTCTCGACGACGACTGTCTGTCCCAACGCCTCGCCGAGCGGCTGCGCGATCAGGCGCGCGACGATGTCGCCGGTGCCGCCCGCCGCGTAGGCCACGATGATGTGGATGTTGCGGCTCGGGAAATTCTGCGCCTTCGCCGGGAGGACGGCAAACGCGAGTGCCGCAGCAATGACAAAGCGCATCAACATTTTGTTGCTTCCTCCGAGCCGGATTGTCCGCGGCAGCGTCGACGCTGTCCAGTGGCTAGAACCCATAAAGCCGCGCGGCGTTTTCCCCCATGACACGCCCGGCGGACTCCTCCGACCGCAGCGCCGCCAGGAACTCATCGACCAGCGTCTGGTAGGACAGCGCGCGATAGGGCGCTTCGCGGTCAGCGCCCTTCTGGGCGTCGTGGGGCGGCGGATGCGGCCAATCGCTGCCCCAGACGCAGCGGTCCGGCGCGGCAGCAAGCAAGGCTGCGATCCACTCGCGATCCGGCACCATGTTGAGCGGGCCGCGGTCGTGGCGATACGGTGCAGAGAGCTTCACCCAGACATGCGGCAGGCCGGCGAGATCGAGCAGCCGGCGGCCTTCGGCGCTGTCCGGCCGCTTGTCGCCGTAGAGGCCGTAGTGGTCGATGACGACGGGCACAGACGACTTCGCCAGCAGATCGGCGTGGGGCAGCAGATTCGGCAGCGGCGCGATCACCTGCACGTGCCAGCCGTGCTGGCGCGCGGCGGCCGCGTTCGCGGCAAAAGCCGCCTCCAGCGTGTCACCGCCGGGTGGCTTGATCGGGCTGTAGAGATTGATGCGAAGACCGCGCACGCCGCAGTCATGAAACATCGCGAGCGTGTCAGGGGAGGTCTTGGCCGGATCGATCACAGCGACACCGCGGCCATGGCCGTCGAACTCTTCGAGAGCATCAAGCGTCATGGCGTTATCGACGCCGTAGAAGCTCGGCTGCACGATCACGAAGCGGTCGATCCCACGTGTGGCGCCGAGCTCCTTCAGCGCGGCGACGCTTGCGACGCCTGCGAGATAAGTACGATCGGGAACCTGCGGATAGTCTTGGATGGATCCAACGATATGGACATGGCAGTCACAGCGCATGAGGAACGGCACCGGCATTGAGGACCGGGCATTCCTCTCTGTTACGCGACGCTTTGTAAACCGCTTGACGTTCGTTTCAGCATAATCTTTTCAAAAACCGCTTCGCGCTTCTCAAGATCATGCTCGGCGTTGCATCACCAGCCGGAGCCGCCGCCACCGCCTCCGCCGCCACCGGAATCGCCGCCGCCCGACGAACCGCCGCCGAAATCGCTGCTACTGCTGCTGCCGCCGAAGCTTCCCGTGCTGCTGGAAGAGCCCGGCGGCGTCGCGGCCGCAGCGATGGTGGTGGCAAGATTGTCGCTGACGCGGTCTGCGAACGAGTTGACATTGTCGGGAGTGAAGCTTTGGTTGCTGACATACCAGGACGACACTGCCGCGCCGACGCCCGCCGCGGCCAGCACGCCGGTGAAGCGATTGGCCCAGCTGTTCTCGACATTGAGCGCGATGGCATAAGGCAGGAAGCGCTCGAACAGCTCGGGCGTCTTCTTCGGCGGATTGAGGAATTCGAGGCGGTCTTCCTCGGCCACGCTGAGATACTGCCTGAAGCCGTCGATCTGATCCAAAATCTTGCGACCTTCGGTGCTCGGCGCCTTCAGCCAGCCGAAGCCCAGCGCGCCGAATGCCGCCAGAACATAAGGCACGATGGCCGGAGCCATCGCGTAGCCGAAGCCAAGGTTAGTGCCGAAGATGCCGATGCCGACGGTGACGCCTGCGAGCAGCGTCAGCAGGCCGATCACGACCTGAAGCAGGCCGCGATTGCCGGCGAGCCTGCGGCCGGAACGGATCATCGAACAGCCGAACATGATCGGGAGCAGCGGGATCAACACGCCGCCGAAGATTACGGCGCCATCATTTGGGTAGCTTTCGCCATAGGCCGCGATGATGAGGACGGTCACGAGTATGCTGCCGGCGAGCCCGGCGACGGCGGCCCAGGTGTTGTTGCTGAACAGATCGCCGTAGCTGTCCTTCAGCGATCTGTGCAGGCTGCTGCGCGCCGATGAGATCACCTCGTGCTTGGAATTGCTCAGCGGGACCGTCGCCCCCTTGGCGAACAAGCTCTTTTCAAGCGCCTTTTCGGCAGCGTCTGCCGGATGGCCGCCATCCAGACGCTGAATCGACTGGCCATTGCTGCGATCGAACAGCTTGAGGCAGCGGTTGACGCCGAGGCCGACGATCCCTGCCGAGAAGACGCGGTCGTCCATGCCCATCTCGTGGACGAAGCGCACGCCCGCAGCCGACATGCCCTCCGGCGGGCCGAACAGCGGAATGATGGTGCCGCGGCGCGGATCGCGCCCGAACAGCAGCCAGACAATCAGATAGAAGCCGATCACAAGCCCGCCGCCGACCGCGGCAAACTTCAGCGCCGGCTCGTCGTGCAGGATCGCTTCGATGCGCTGCATAGTGGTCGGCTCGGCGACCACGCCCTTCTGCCAGCCGGCCGCGACCGTCAACCCGTTCGCAACGGGCAAACGTTTGGTGGTGCGGAACACGATCAGCCCGGGCTTCTGCTCGACAATGATCGCGTCCTTGCCGGCAGCGCCCTGCGGTCCGGTGTAGATCGCGCTCTGCTGGATCGGCACGGCTTCCGGCAGCGTGATGCGCGCTTCGGCGACGTCGATCGGGAAGGTCCAGCCGGTGCCGGTCGCGTTCCAGTAAAGCTCGTCATAGCTCTTGAAAAAGCCGATCTGCCGCGTCGTGCGATACTTGATCACATAGGTGTGCGAGCCGGTGTTGAGCGAAACGCCGGCGCTGCCGATGCGCACGCGCACGCCGTTGGTCATCCGCTCGGTGGTGAACTGCTCGTACAGATCGTCACGCATCACCGACTGCACGTCGAAGCCGACCTCGACCCGCGAGCCGTCGGCGCGATGATACGTGGTCGGGAAATCGCGCAGGATGCCGCGCCGGATCTGCCTGCCCTCGGCCCAGACCTGGATGGATTCAGTGACCAGAAGGTCGCCATTGCCCTCCACGGTGACATCGCTGACGAAGCGCTCGATGCGCTCCTCGGCGAGGCTCGGCGTCAGCGCAGCAGCCAACAGACAAAATGCCAACAGAAATTGCCTGATCATGAACGCGCCTCGAATGAGACCGTGGGCAGGCCCGAGTCTTCGGTCTGGAAAAAATGCTCTTCGTGAAAACCAGTCAGACGGGCGAGCACGACATCGGGAAATGACTGAATGCCGATGTTGTAGTCGCGGACCGTGCCGTTGTAATAGCGCCGCGCAAGCTGCAGCTGATCTTCCAGCCCGGCGAGCTGATGCTGCAGCTCCAGAAAATTCGTGCTCGCCTTCAGCGCCGGATAGGCTTCGGCAACCGCGAGCATCTTGTGGATCGAGGCCTGCAGTTCGGCTTCCGCCGCGGCGCGGCCGCCGATGCTATCCGCGTTCAACGCTGAAGTGCGCTTCGCGGCGATATCGTCGAACAACGCGCGCTCGTGAGCCGCATAGCCTTTGACGGCCTCGATCAGATTGGGAACGAGGTCGCTTCTGCGGCGAAGCTGCACGTCGATGCCGCTCCAGCCTTCGCGCACCAGATTGCGGGCGCGAACCAGGCGGTTGAACACGATCACCGCGTAAAGCGCGATCACGGCCACGACGGCAATGGCAATCCACTCGGTGCGCATGGGGAAATCGTGGGCCCAAAATATCAACGGCGTCCTAAAACCTAGGACGGAACAGCGGCCATTTGTCGGTCCACCCGGCCGAAAGGTTCAAAAGCTAATCGACTTGAAGTCCGCCCGACACGATCGGGCCCTCCCACCGCTTCACCTCGTCGGCGACGAAGCTGGCGAGGTATTCGGGCGAACGCCGCGGCGGCGCAATGCCGGTGACCCCGATCTCCGTCATCCGGGTCTTGATGGCCGGGGTGTCCATCGCCGCATGGACCGCCTCATTGAGCTTTGCGACCACGGCGGCGGGCGCGCCCTTGGGGAGGAAGAAGGCCGACCAGGTGGTGATGTCGATACCTGCGAGCCCTTGCTCGTGAGCGCTGGGGAGATCAGCCATCAGCGGCGAGCGGTCTTTCGACAGCGTCGCAATGACCTTGATCTGTTTGCCGGCGATCAGCGGCGTGGCTGCTCCGAGATTGCCGCACAAATAGTCGATCTGGCCGCCGATCAGGTCATTGGAGGCCGGTGCCGAGCCGCGATAGGGCACGTGGGTGACATTCACGCCGATGGTCGCATTCAACAACGCGCAGGCGAGATGGGTGGTGGTGCCAGCGCCCGCCGAGCCGAACTGCATCTTCGAGCCCTTGGACTTCAAGAGCGCCACAAACTCCGGGATGGTGTTGGCTGGCAAATCCTTGCGCGTTTCGAGCACCATCGGCTGCTCCGACCACAGCGCGACCGGCGTGAAATCGTGCACCGCGTCGTAGCGGCGCTTCTTGTAGATCCACTGATTGTAGGCATGGGTGCCGACCGAGCCGAGCAGCAGCGTGTAGCCGTCCGGCGCGGCGTTCACCACGCGTGTAACGCCGACGATGCCGCCTGCGCCGGTGGTGTTCTCGACGATCACCTGCTGGCCGAGGATTTCGCTCATGCGCGGCGCGACGATGCGGCCCAGGACGTCAAAGGTGCCTCCGGCTGAAAACGGCACGACCATGACGATGGGTCGCGACGGATAATTTTGGGCAAGTGCCGCGACCGATGACGTGATGAAAATTACGAATGCAATTCCAATGTTTGAAAACCACCTCATTGCGCCCTCCGGCGTTTTTGAAATAAGTCCCCTATTCGACCTTGATGCCCGCGGTTTCTATGACCTTGGCCACATAAGCGGCTTCGGCGGCGAGATACTTGCCGAATGCCGCACTGTCCTCGCCGGCAGGCTCGATGCCGGCACCGTCCATCTGCTTTCGCGTTTCGGGCATTTTCACAACGGCAACGGAAGCGGCGCTCAGCTTGTCGACGACGGCCTGCGGCGTGCCGGCCCGCGCGAACAGTCCGGCCATGGTCGAGAGATCGAAGCCGGGCACCAGCGTGGCGATCGGCGGCACGTCAGGCGCCTGCGGCGACGGCTGTGCGCCATTGGTGGCGAGAATCCGGACACGCTTGTCGGCGACGGCTCCGGCCAGCGACGGATAGGCCGAGAACAGCACCTGCACATGGCCGCCGAGCAGCGCCGGCACAGACTGACCGGTGCCGCGATAGGGCACGTGGGTCATCTGCAAGCCGAGCGCCGATTTCAGCGCCTCCATCGTGATGTGATGGGCGCTGCCGACGCCCGAGGAGCCGTAATTCACCTCGCCAGGGTGCGCCCTGACATAGTCGACGAACTCCTTCAGCGAATGCACCGGCAGGTCGGCGTTGACCGCGAGAAACAACGGCGCGCGAGCGAACAGAGCCACCGGCACGACGTCCTTCATGCCGTAGGACAATGTTTTGAACAGCAATGGATTGACCGTGACGGTTGCGCCGTCAGTGACCATCAGCGTGTAGCCGTCGGGAGGCGCCGAGGTGAGCGCATTGACGGCGACACTGCCGGCGCCGCCTGGCCGGTTCTCGACCACGGCAGGCTCACCGATCTTCTCTTGCATGTGCGCGGCGACGAAGCGCGCGGTGGTGTCGGGAAAGCCGCCAGCGGCATAGGGCACGACGAATTTGATTGGTTGGTTCGGATATGAGCTTTGGGCCTGCGCGCACAACGGCAGGATGGTCAGAGCCAGCGCAAGCGCCAAGCGGCGGACATTCATCGGCATTCCCTCGGGTGTGTTCTTGTTGGCGGTGAGCCTAGCAGGCCGTAGCGGAAGTCTCGATAGCGATTCCGCTATTCGCCGGTGACGTAGCCCAGCGCGCTGCAAGCCGCGAACAGGTCTTGGACCTGCTTCTCGGTCACGCCGCGGGTGATGAACACCACGCGGCTGGCGTGGTCGGCGTCGGGCCAGGCCGACAGTTCGACCGGCGGATGCATCAGATGCTGCACCGCCTGGAACACCACCGGCCCCTTGCTGCCCTCGAGGTTCAGAAGGCCCTTGATGCGCAAAAGATCGGGTCCGCGGAGGGTGATCAGCGTGTCCATCGCGCGGTGAAACACCGGCCAGTTCCATGGCGTGTCGCTGCGCATGACGAAGCTGGTGACGTCGTCGCTGTGCGAGGCCTCCGCCACAAAACCGGTATGACGCTCGATCGCGTCGGACTGGCCGGTGTCGATCAGGCACCTCGGATCGATGTCGCCCCTCACGGCAACGTCGGTGACGGCGCGCGGGTTGAGTTCGGCAAGCCGCGCGGTCAGCGCCCTCACGGTCTTGATATCGGAGATATCCGATTTTGAGATCACGATGCGGTCGGCGAGGATCGCCTGCTTGCGCGCCTCGGGCGCGCGCTCAAGGTTTTTCAGCCCCGATACCGCGTCGACCACGGTCAGCACCACCTCGATGGCGAATTCACCGCCGAGTGCGCGATCGGTGGAAAAGGTTTGCAGGATCGGGCTGATATCGGCGAGCCCGCTGGTTTCGATCAGCACCCGGTCGAAATGCGGGATCTTGCCGCGATCGCGGTCGGCGATCAGCCGCCGCAATGCGATTTGCAGATCGCTGCGGGTGTTGCAGCAGAGGCAGCCGTTGCCGAGAAGCGTCACCTCGTCAGAGCTCTCGCGCAGCAACGCGTCGTCGATGCCCTCGGAGCCGAACTCGTTGACGACCAGCGCGGTGCCGCGGCCTTCGGGCGATTCGAGAAAGCGGCGCACCAGCGTGGTTTTTCCGGCGCCAAGAAAACCCGTGACAATGGTCACCGGCAGCCGCGAGCCCCGCGCACGCTTCTGCCGGCGGCCAAAGCGGCTCGCCGACGCAGAGGGGAAGAGATCGAAAATCGTATCGCTCATGCCTGCCGCTTGCGCGGTTCACCCTCCCCTGGAGGGGGAGGGTCGGCGCGCGAAGCGCGCCGGGGTGGGGTGATCTTTCTTGCTACGCAGATGTTTCAACGGCGTCGGATTTGCATCGCGCGATCCGTACAACGCGGCATAGATCGTCTCCAGCACGCCTTCAAGATTGTTCGTGATATCGTTGTTCCAGAAACGCAACACGCGATAACCCTCGGCTTCAAGCCAGCTTGTGCGCGCGTCGTCTTGTGACTTGGTTGGTTCTTCGCCGTGCTGCGATCCATCCAGTTCGATCACAAGCCGGGAAGCCAGACAAGCGAAGTCGGCGACGTAAGTGCCAATCGGTACCTGACGGCGGAAATGCGTGCCTTTAGTTTCGATCTTGTGAAGTTCGCGCCACAGGGCGGTTTCCGCGCCCGTTTGGTTGGCGCGAAGCCGGCGCGCGGTTGCGCGCCGGAATTTCATCATTGGAGTCCGTGAGGCTGGCAAGGATCACCCCACCCCGGCCGGCTTTGCCGGCCGACCCTCCCCCTCCAGGGGAGGGTGGCCGAGCAAGCGGAGCCGCTAACGCGCAACACAAAAACTAGAAATCCATCTCCAGGCAGTACAGGCCGCCGATGTGGCGGTCGACCGTGTAGACGATCTCGCGCTCGTCGACGAAGACGTCATTGAGCTGGATGGTGCCGGTCGGCGCGCCGGGAGGTGCCGGCGGCACGAAGGTGCCGATCTCCTTCGGCTGGTACGGATTCGCGATGTCGAAAGCCCGAAGCCCGCCGTTGAAGAAGGTGCCGAGCACCACCTGGTCGTTCTGCCAGCAGGTCGGCAGCGGCACGTTCTCGTGGATGTTGTGGGCGCCGAACCGGCCGCGCGCCGCATAGGGCTTGTGGTCGGGCAACGGGCAGGTCGCAATCGGGACCAGGTTGGTCTCGTCGCGGGCATCGAGGATCCACACGAGCTTCGGCCAGTCCTTGGCATTGTTCTCGGTCGACTCGTCGGTGACCAGCATCAGGCCGCGGTCGAACAGCGGCACCACGGTGTGCATGAAGCCGGTGTAAGGCGGCGAGTTGGTCCAGGACGAGATGCGCTTGGGATGCGACTTGTCCGAGATGTCGAGCACGTGCATGCCGCCGTCGATATAGGCGAGGTAGCAACGGTCCGGACGTTGCGGATAGACGTTGCAGTTGTGAGCGCGGTAGCCCTTGTCGAGCGGATGGCGCGGCGGCGGCGGCGCGTTGTCGCCCTGCTTGGTGCCCGGCATGTGCCAGCGGCCGACTTCCTCGGGCTTCGAGGGATTGCGCACATCGATGATGCGATAGAACTGGTCGTCGTGCGGATGCGACGGCACGAAGTCCGGCGAGCTCGACGCCATGTGGACGTACTCGCCGTCGCAGAACCAGAGCTGGTGCACGCCGCGCGAATGCTCGCCCGAGCAGTCGTAGAACGAGATCGAGCGCGGCTTTTCCGGGTTCGAGATGTCGAACAGCTCCATGCCGGCCGGCTGCTGGCCCTTCTTCTGGGTCTGGTAGGCCACCGCCATGATGTTCCCGCAGGTCTCCAGCGAGTTGGAGCGCATGTGGCTGGTCGGCAGATCGGTCTGGCAGATCACTTTCGGCTTGCGCGGGTCAGAGACGTCCACGGCCGTGAAGTTCTTCGGCGCGCTCTCGTGGGCGAGCCACATCACGCGGCGGCCGTCCGGAGCGATCTGCAGCGACATGCCCTCGCCCATGCCGCCGAAACCATCCAGCATGTGATGAGACAGCAGCTTGAAATTCCAGGTCACGGTGCCGTCGGCGTTCGCCCGGCCAGAACCCTTGTTCACGGCCGGCTTCTTGACGGCAGCGGCCTTCTTCGCGGTCTTCTTCAACGCCTTGGCTTTTACGACCTTCTTGGCTGCGGGCTTCGCAGCCTTCTTCGCTACCTTCTTCTTGGCACGCTTCATCAGATTCTCTCCCTCAAGGCGGACTCAAGACCGCGTGGGCAGCACGTTTAGCGTGTTTCGCCACGCGATGGGAGGCCCCAAAGCGCCGACAGGGCCAGCGCGTGCGCCAGCCCTGCCATGCTGCATCGATGCCTATTTCGCGATCACGCCCCGGCGCGCGCCTTGTCCATGAAGTCGGTGCGCAACAACTTCTTCCAGTCCGGGATCGCGGCGATCTTCTTTTCCTTGAGCAGCACCTCGGCATGGCCGGTCATGTAGGGCACGAGATCCTTCGGGAAGCCAGGATCGACTGCGACGCGGCCCATGGCCTTGGCGAACACCTCCTGCTTCATGTCGTAGCCCTTGGAGGTGAAGAACGAATAGATCACGTCGGCGGCCTTCTTAGGGTTCTCCTTGAAGTCCTTCTTCACGTCGAGCCAGGCCTTGAGATACGCGACGATGGCATCCGGCTGCTTCTCGACGAAATCCGGCGTCGCCGCCATGAACACCGGCACCTGATCGTATTTCGACAGATCCATGATGGAGACGCCAAGCCCCTCGGCCTCGGCGATGGCATTATAGGGCTCGATGTTGATCATGGCGTCGACGGTCTTCGCCGCCATCGCGGCGATCATGTTGTTGACGTCCATGCGGACTTCCTGGAACTCGCCCTTCTTGAGGCCGTTCGCCGGGCAGACCTGGTCGATGAAGATGTTGCCGATCGAGGAGCCGGTCTGGTTGGCGATCTTCTTGCCCTTCAGTTCGGCGATGGTCTTGATGCCGAGGTCCTTGCGCACCACCATGGCGCCGGTGGCACCGACCGTCTCGATCTGCGCGATGGCAACGAGCCCGCCCTTGTCATGGCCGATGATCAGTGAGGGCCCGGCATAGGTGCCCATGTCGACCTGCCGCGCCACCATCTGCTGCATGGTGAGATTGCCGGACGGCACCGCGAAGTCCTCGGTCTTGAGGCCACGCTTTTCCAGATAGCCCGACTTCATCAGGTAATAGGTCGGCATGCCCCAGATGTTGGTCTGGTAGCCCTGGCGGATGGTGACATCCGCGGCGGCGGCTGGCGTGAGGCCGAAGCCCGCGGTCAATGCGGTGGCGCCGGTCGCGGCGAGCACGTGCCTCCGGCTTAGCCCATTCCAAGTGTCAGTCATTGTCGCTTTCTCCCTGGATTCTGTTCTGTATTGTCTGGCGTCATTCCGGGGCACGCGCGAAGCGCGTGAACCCGGAATCCAGATGCAAGCACCACCTTCTCAACTGGATTCCGGATCGCCGCTTCGCGGCGTCCGGAATGACCGAGGGGATGGGTCGGCGCACCTATCCTTTTCGTCACTCCTGCTGCATGCCGAATTCTTTGATAGTAGCCGCAACGTCGTCCACGGTCTGTGCGATGACTTGCCCCAGTGCTTGTGGGGTCGAGGATTCCGGCAAAGAGCCGCCCTTTTCAATGAGTTCGCGGTATTCGGGCGTCGCCACGACCGACACGATGTATTTGTTGAGCTGATCGACGATCGGCTGTGGCGTGCCCTCGCGGCCGCAGATGCCGAGGAAGCCGTAGCGCACGTAGTCGATGCCGCGCTCCTTCAGCGTCGGGACTTCGGGAATACTTTTGAGCCGCTCCGGACTGGTGACGCCGAGGATCTTGACCTGCTTGGCGTGGTACTGCGGAACGACGCCAATCGTGGGCGAGACATAGAAGTGCACCCGGCCGGCGATCAGGTCCGGCATGATCTGCGAGCCCGAGCGGAACGGAATGCGGTTCATCGAGATGCCGGCGAGCTTCTCGAACTGCCGGGCCATGATCTCTTGGGCAGAGCCGGCGCCGAGCGTCGCGTAGCTGACCTCGCCCGGATGCGCCTTGGCATAGGCCATCAGCTCTTCCAGAGTATTCGCCGGAATCGAATTGGAGAGCGCGACGCCGTAATAATATTTGGCGATCAGCGACACGGGCGCGAGATCGGTGAGTTTGAAGCCCGGATTCTTGTAGAGGACCGTGTTGATCGATTCGAAATGCGTGCAGAGCAGAAGATTATAGCCGTCGGCCGGCTGCGCCAGCAAGTCGCGCGTGGCGAGCATGCCGGCCGCGCCCATCTTGTTCTCGACGATGACACGCTGGCCAAGATGATTGCCGAGCTTGTCGGCGATGAAGCGTGCCGGGATATCGGTCGGCCCGCCGGCGCCGAAGCCGACCACGAGGCGGATCGGACGTGACGGATAGTCGTCCGCAGACGCGGGAAGAGCCGACACAAGTGCAACCGCACTGACGACGGCTGTTATGAAGCTCCGCGTCATTCCGGGGCGCGCCGAAGGCGCGAACCCGGAATCCAGTCGCAGACACCGATCTTGCTTCTGGATTCCGGGTTCGCTCGCTTCGCGAGCGCCCCGGAATGACCGCATGGAGAGACTCCACATCTCAATGCGTCTCCTGGCCGAGCTCGCGCAGAAGCTGCTTCTGGTGATCGAGGAACTCGACACTGAGCGGATCGCGCGGCCGCGGCAGCGTGATCGGCACCATGGTCTTCACCCGGCCGGGATGCGGCGTCATCACCACCACGCGGTCGGCGAGATACACCGCCTCGGCGACGTTGTGGGTCACGTAGATCACGGTCTTGCGGGTCTCACGCCACACGTCGGCGAGCAGCCGCTGCATGTCATCGCGAGTGAGCGCGTCGAGCGCCGCGAACGGCTCGTCCATCAGGAGCACCGCGGGGTTGTAAGCGAGCGCACGAGCGATCGCGACACGCTGCTGCATGCCGCCGGACAGATGATGCGGATAGGCGTCGGCGAACTTTTCGAGCTTCACGAGCGCAAGCTGCTTTCTGGCTGTCGACTCGCGCTCATCCTTGCCGATTCCCTTCATCTCGAGGCCGAAGGCGACGTTGCCGAGCGCGGTGCGCCATGGAAACAACTGGGCGAAATCCTGGAACACCACGCCGCGGTCCTGGCCGTAGCCCGACACCGCCTTACCGGCGATGCGGATCTCGCCGTCTGTCGGCGGCAGGAAGCCCGCGATGATGTTGAGCAGCGTGGATTTGCCGCAGCCCGACGGCCCCACAATGCAGAGGAATTCCGACTGTTCGATGCTGAGGCTCGCCTTGTCGACGCCGGTCACCCGGCCTGCGGGCGTGTCATAGACCAGCGACACGTCCCGGATTTCAATATGCGCCATTGCCGTCCCGAACCCGTTTCCCGCCCGATATGTTCTTTGTTGCGGTCATTAGACCTGCATTTTGTGGAGGAATTAGAACGCGTTTCAGTGTCGCTGGGAACCCCAATTCGGTGTAGTCTTGAAAACGAGCGGCCCGAAGATCGTGACAAGAACCGCACCGTTCATTGGGCCGGAAGCAAATTTTCAGGGAGAGGCCACATGGGACCTCAGGCCGCCCATCAGGGCACTGCAAGCCAGGACGCCGACCAGAGCGAACGCGTCCATAAGCTGACCAGCCAGATGACACTGTCGGAACGCGCCGATGCGCTCGAAGAGCACATGATGCATGAGCTCGACAAGATCATCACCAAGTCGGTGTTCAGCAATCTCACCGACGGCGTGGTCGGCATGGAGGGCGGCGCAGTCCTGCAGGCAAAGAACCCCGGCAAGTATTTCAACATGGGCCCCGACCCGCGGCTGCCGCCGATGCCGGAGAAGCCCACGCTGATGGACTACTTCAAGAACCGTCTCGCTTCGACCAACCACCTGCTGCAAAGCGCGGCGCTGGCACGGAAGGCCGGCCACTCCGAGAAGGTGGTGATGGCGTGCCTTCTGCACGACATCGCGGTCGTGGGCTTCATCCGCTGCGACCACGGCTACTGGGGCGCGCAGATGATCGCGCCCTACGTCGACGAGGAGGTCAGCGAAGCGATCCGCATGCACCAGGCGCTGCGATTCTTCCCCGACGAGTCGTATGGCTATGGTTACCCCGACCTGTACAAGAAGTACTTCGGCGACGATTACCAACCCGAGCCCTACATTGTCGAAGAGTACAAGCGCGCCCGCGACAGCAAATACTACGGAACCTCGCGGCTGGTTTGCGTCAACGATGTCTACGCCTTCGATCCGAACGCAAAGGTCGAGCTCGATCAGTTCGAAGACATCATCGGCCGCAACTTCAAGCAGCCGAAGGAAGGCCTGGGCTGGGACGACAGCCCGTCCGCCCATATGTGGCGGACCATCATGTGGCCGACGCGGTTCCTGTAAGCGTCCGCTCCGTCATCAGGCGTGCGCCAGACGCGCACGCCCGCAACGATCAAAACAAGTCTGGATGTTGTGATGTCTTCTCCTGCTGAATTCGACCGTCTCGCCGAACTCGACCGCCGCAACGTCGTCGATGTCGATCTGGGTAGCGATACCTTCAAGGCCAACGCACACCGTCACATGGCCGAATGGGCCAGCCGGCCGCCGTTCTATGTGCTCGGCAAAGGCCCGCCCCAGGTCGTGGTCGGCCGTTACGCCGACGTGCATCGCGTGTTCTCCGACACCGAGACCTTCGCTTCGGAGATGCCCACGGGCCCGGGCTGGGAGCAGTTCCACAAGTTCATGGACGCGCAGTTCATCACCCAGATGGACGGCTCGCAGCATGCCCGCCTTCGCCGTCTGCTGATGCCGGCATTCTCGTCGCGGCGGATTGATCAGTTGAAGGCCAGCATCACGACCATCATCGAAAAGATGCTCGATCGCATCGAAGCCAAGGGACCGGACTTCGACGGCATGGGCGACCTCGGTTCGCATCTCGTCGTGGATGCGCTGCTCGAGGCCATGATCCAGATGGATCCCCGCCGAAAAGCCGTGTTCGTCGCCTTCCACGATGTGCTGCCGGCGACGACCTACACCAAGCCGGGCGAGCCTTTCCCGGAAAACTGCCGGGTCGCGATGCAGCACGTGATGGACGAGATCAAGGTCATCATCGAGGAGCGCCGCACCAAGCCGCATTCGGACTTCATCAGCGATCTGGTCAACGCCCGTGAGGCCGGCGACAAGCTCACCGACAAGGAGCTGTTCGATCAGATCTTCGGTCTCGCGGGCGGCTCGCTGTCGGCCACCAGCCGCGCGGCGGGCGGCGCGCTCCTGCTGCTCTACACCCACGACGACCAGCGCCAGCAACTGATCGACAATCCCGCGCTGATCCCGGACGCACTCGAAGAGTGCCTGCGGCTCGGCAGCAATGGCTATTTCACCTTTCCGCGGATCGCCGTGAAAGACACCGAGGTCGGCGGCACGCGCATCCTCAAGGGCATGGTGGTACGGCCTTCGCCGTTGTCGCCCAATTACGATGCAGACGTGTTTCCCGATCCCCTGCGCTTCGACATCCATCGCAAGCCGAAGCGGATCCTGTCGTTCGGCGCAGGCCCGCATCACTGCATCGGCAATATCCTGGGCCGCACCGCGATCACGATCGCGATCACGCGATTGATAGCGCGGTTCCCGAAGGCGCACATCTCGGAACCGAACTTCACGCCCGTATACGGCGGCGCGGTTGGTGAACTGCGCCTGCAGCGCCTGCCGATGCGGACGCACTGACGCGGACGAACACGCCAACACCGGAACGTGATGGGTGAGCGGGGCGATGGGGTCAGACCCCCTCGCCCCGCTCGCGCCTTTGGATTAGTCTCGTTCCAAATCACAACCATCCACGTTCCACTGCAAGGGAGAGAGGTCGCTCATATGGCCCAGAAGTTCACGCTCAACGTGAACGGCAAGACGCATAGCGTCGAAGCCGATCCGGATATGCCGCTGCTCTACGCGCTTCGCGACGACATCGGCCTCAACAACCCACGCTTCGGCTGTGGCCTCGCCCAATGCGGCGCCTGCACGGTGCACATGGACGGCCAGGCGATCCGCTCCTGCATCACGCCGGTGTCGTCCGTCGGCGACGCCAAGATCGTCACGCTGGCGGGACTCGGCACACCCGACAAGCCGCACCCGCTGCAGACCGCCTACATCGAAGAGCAGGTGCCGCAATGCGGCTACTGCATCAACGGCTGGATCATGACGGCGGCGAGCTTCCTCGCCACCAAGAAGAAGCCAACCGAGGCCGAGATCAAATCGGCGCTGGAAGGCGTCAAGTGCCGCTGCGGCACTCACGTCAGCATCCTCAAGGCGGTCAAGCGCGCCGCCGAGATGATGGGTTGAGGGAGACCGCCATGACAAAGATGGACAATCCCACGACGCTCTCCCGCCGCGCGGTGCTGATGGGCACCGGTGCGCTGGTGATCTCGGTCGGTGCGCCGGTCGGCGTTGAACTGCTTGGCTCGATCGAGCAGGCACACGCCCAGGGCGGCAAACCGCCGCTGACGCCGGAGCAGCTCTCCTCCTACATCGCGGTGAATGCCGACGGCACGGTTGCGGCCTACTTCGGCAAGATGGACATGGGCCACGGCCTGTTCGTCGCCATCGGCCAGATCGTCGCCGAGGAGCTCGACGTGCCGTTCAAGGCCGTGAAGGTCTACATGGGCGACACCGCCAACAGCGTCAATCAGGGCGGCGCCTCGGGTTCGACGGGCATCCAGTTCGGCGGCAAGCAGATGCGCGTGGCGGCGGCCGAAGCACGCCGCGTGCTGGTCGAGATGGCGGCGGCCGATCTCGGCGTACCGGCCGACAAGCTCAAGGTCACCGACGGCGTCGTCGCCGGCGAAGGCAAGTCAACGTCCTACGCCAAGCTGCTCGGCGGCAAATACTTCAACGTCCAGCTCGACTGGAACAAGCAGATGGGCAACGCGCTCTATGCCCCCGGCAAGGCGCAGCCGAAGTCCTACAAGGACCACAAGGTCGTCGGCCAGCCGATCAAGCGCGAGGACGTGGCACCGAAGGTATTCTCGCAGGAGGACTATGTCGTCGACATCAAGGTGCCGGGCATGGTGCACGGCCGGGTGATCCGGCCGCCGGTGGCAGGCGCCGTGCCGGTGAAGGTCGACGAAAGCTCGGTGAAGGACATTCCGGGCGTCCAGATCGTTCATCAGAACGGTTTCATCGGCTTGGTCGCGCCCAAGGAATGGGATGCGATCAGGGCTATGCAGGCGCTCAAGATCGAGTGGTCGAAGGTCGAGCCTCCGTTCCCCAACCAGAACGCGCTCTACGACCACATCCGCAAGGCGCCGGTGCGCAAAAGCCAGGTCGAGGGCAAGACTGCCGGCAATGTCGACGAGGCCTTCAAGACCGCCGCGAAAGTGATCGAGGCCGAGTACGAATGGCCGTTCCAGTCGCACGCCCCGATGGGCCCGGCCTGCGCCGTGGTCGAGATTGCGGGCGACAAGGTCAACTGCTGGAGCGGCACGCAGAAGAGCCACTTCGTGCAGATCGGCCTCGCCTCGCAGCTCGGCGTACCGCTCGAGAACGTGCATGTGCGCTGGATCACCGGCCCAGGCTCCTACGGCCGCAACGACGCCGACGACTGCGCCGCTGACTGCGCGGTGCTGGCCAAGGCGGTCGGCAAGCCGGTGCGTCTGCAGTACATGCGCGAGCAAGGCACGGGCTGGGACCCGAAGGGTCCGGCGTCGATCCACACCGCCCGCGCGGCGCTCGATGCCCAGGGCAACGTCATCGCCTATGAGTTCAAGAGCAAGGCGTTTTCCCGCGTCGACGTCGACACCAACGGCAGCAAGCTGTTCGACACGCTCGCCGGCCAGACGCTCGGCGTGGCGTTGAAGTCCGGCGACGGCTTCGGCATTCCGGCGGAGTCCTACGAGTTCGCCAACAAGAAGACCTCGTGGGAAACCATCCCGCCGCTGCTGGAGCGCTCGTCGCCTCTGCGCACCTCGCATCTGCGCGACCCCGTGGGACCGCAGATCCACTTCGCGAGCGAATCCTTCATGGACGAGCTGGCGGCGGCGACCAACCAGGACCCGATCGAGTTCCGCATGAAGTACGTCAAGGATCCGCGCGACATCGCGCTGATCAAGGGCGCGGCGCAGAAGTTCGGCTGGGACACGCGGCCGTCGCCGCGCAAGGGCCAGACCGGCGAGAAGGTCGCGGGCCGCGGCATCGCCTATTCGCAGCGCAACGGCACGCGCGTCGCGGTGATCGCCGAGGTGGAGATCGACCGCGGCAGCGGCAAGGTCTTCGCCAAGCGCTTCACGGTGGCGCACGACTGCGGCCAGATCATCAATCCCGATGGGCTGGAGAAGGCGATCGAGGGCAACATCGTGCAGGGCATCTCCCGCACGCTGTGGGAGGAGGTCAAGTTCGACAACAAGAACGTCACCAGCGTCGACTGGCAGACCTATCCGATCCTCGACATCACCGAGACGCCGGAGAAGATCGACTTCGTGCTGATCAACCATCCGGAGATCGCGCCGTCGGGCGCGGGCGAGCCGAGCATCCGTCCGGTGGCGGCGGCGATCGCGAACGCGATCTTCGACGCGACCGGCGTGCGGATCAGGCGCGTGCCGTTCTCGCCGGATCGGGTGAAGCAGGCGCTGTCGTAAGTTTACGGCACAAGAGGAATGCAAAGGCCCGGCGGAAACGCCGGGCCTTTTTCCTTGTTGCTTGGCGTGACTCTTTCAACACGTGTCCCGCACGCGGTGCAGCGCGTAGCGGTGCACCGCAGATGCGGGACCCCGGTTGGCTTGCCAAGAAACCGGGGTCCCGGGTCTGCAGCGCATCACTTCGTGCCGCGCTGCGCCCAGGACACAAGCTGCGCTATCTCGCCCGCTTTAAACCGGCGGCAACCTTGATCACATCGGCAATCGCAGCTTCGTTGCCCGGCGCCATGATGTGCACGCCGGCGACGCCCGGGATGGTGGCAAGCTCCTTCATCAGGTCGAGGCAGAGCTTGCGGCCCTCGGCAGCCGGATCGCTCGCGGCTTCGAGCCGCGCCACCGTCGCGTCCGGAATGATCGTTCCGAACAGCTTCTCCCGCATCCAGCGCGCCGACTTCGCCGAACGCAGCGGCGAGATGCCGATGAGGAACGGCACCTTCACGCCATGCTCAGCGAGCCGCGCCATGTAGCGGCGCACAACCGACGCATCCATGCAGAACTGCGTCTGCACGAATTCGCAGCCGGCCGCGAGCTTGGCCTTCAGCGACTTCGGCTCCCACCCGGCCGGCGGATCGATCGGCACGTCGGCCGCGGCGATGAAGAACTCGGCCTTGCCGGAAACCTTCTTGCCGGTCGGCAATTCGCCCTTGTCGCGGATCGCGACCGCAACCGCGGTCAACGCCGCGGTGTCGTAGTCGAACACCGGCTTCGCATCCGGCTGGTCGCCCTGCTTGGGATCGTCCCCCTTGAGCAGCAGCAGATTCCGCACCCCCAGCGCAGCCGCCGCCATCAGCTCACTTTGCAGCGCGATCCGGTTCCGGTCGCGGCAGGTGAGTTGCAAAATCGGCTCGATGCCCTCCTGGAGCAGGATCGCGGCCGCGCCGACGGCCCCCATATGAGCACGCGCGCCGGCGCCGTCGGTGACGTTGACCGCATCGGCGTGGCCCTTGAGCGGCGCGGCCTTGGCCATCAGATCGGCGGCGTCGCAGGACACCGGAGGCGCGATCTCGGCGGTGATGACGAAACGATCGGTGGCGAGCTTGTCTCTGAGCATCGGCATGAGCCGGTTGTTCTCCAATTTCTGCCCCGTTTCAAGCATGGGCAAAAGCCGCTCCTGCCCACTTGGCGTGCAGCGCCGCTGGCCATAGAATCGGGTCATGCCGACCATCGCCCGTTCCCTCGACGACGCGCTTGCGCCCATCGCCGACGGCTGCGTTCTCGCGGTGCCGCGCGAGAGCTCCGGCGTGCCGATGGCGGCGACGCGGGCGCTCATCCGCCGCGGCATCAAGCGGCTGCACCTGATCGCACTGCCGACCTCGACCATGCAGGCCGATCTTCTGATCGGGGCCGGCGCGGTCGAGACGCTGGAGACCTCCGCGGTCAGCCTCGGAGAGTTCGGCCTCGCGCCGCGCTTCACCCAGGCGATCCTCAAAGGCACGATCCGCATGAGGGACGCGACCTGTCCGGCGCTGCACGCCGCGTTCCAGGCCGCCGAGAAGGGCGTGCCGTTCATGCCGCTGCGCGGCCTGATCGGCAGCGACGTGCTGAAGAACCGGCCGGACTGGAAGATCATCGACAATCCGTTCGACGACACCGCGGAGGGCTCCGATCCGATCGTGCTGCTGCCGGCGATCAAGCCCGATGTCGCGCTGTTTCACGCACCGATGGCGGACCGCGACGGCAATGTCTGGATCGGTCGCCAACGCGAGCTGATGACCATGGCGCATGCCGCGGAGAAGACCGTCGCGACTGTCGAAAAAATATTCGACGGCAATCTGCTGGAAGACAAGACGCTCGCCGCGGGAACGATTCCTGGTTTCTATGTCGAAAGCGTTGCGGTCGCCGAACGCGGCTGCTGGCCGCTACCGCTGCCCGATCACTACGCCTGGGACGCCGAGCATCTGAAGGAGTATGCCGGACTCGCCGGGACAGAAGACGGCTTCAGGAAATATCTCGACCAGTACGTCTACGAACGAAAAGCTGCGTGATGGATCACGCTAGACCAAGCCCAAAGCTCGGCCACCCTCCCCTGGAGGGGGAGGGTCGACCGCCGCAGCCACCAGCGCGTTTACGCGCGTCGTCGACGCGCTATGGCGGAGGCGGGCGGGGTGGGGTGAACTTTTTTGCAAAGAAGATCACCCCACCCCGCGAGCTTCGCTCGCGACCCTCCCCCTCCAGGGGAGGGTAAACTGTGACTCACGATCAGTCTGCCAACTTCCGCGATGAAGAACTGCTCGCAGCCGTCGTTGCCGATCTGATCGGCATCGTCAAACACATCGCGGTCGGCAACGCCTCGCCGATCCCCGCGACCGCCGCCCTGGTCGCGCGCGCGCGCGGCCGCGAGCTCAATCTCGACAAGCCTTACGTCTCGCTGCTCGGCAGCCCGAAGAACACCTTCTTCACCGATGGCGGACGCGAGCTGTTCGACTGTGCCGGCCAGGGCCGCATCGACGTGTTCTTTCTGTCCGGCGGCGAGATC
Organism: Rhodoplanes sp. Z2-YC6860; assembly: GCF_001579845.1. GTDB lineage: Bacteria > Pseudomonadota > Alphaproteobacteria > Rhizobiales > Xanthobacteraceae > Z2-YC6860. The sequence goes on along the minus strand of NZ_CP007440.1, from coordinate 1,299,742 downwards.
GACGGCGAAGGCAACATCAACCTCGTCAGCATCGGCGAGCAGGAGCATCCGACCGCGCGCTTCCCCGGCTCGTTCGGATCGTCGTACCTCTACTTCGTCGTGCCGAAGGTGATCCTGTTCCGCACGGAGCATTCGAAGCGCACGCTGGTGCCAAAGGTGTCTTACGTGAGCGCGCCCGGCGGCAGCGACGACAACGTTTATCGCAACGGCGGGCCGATCGCGCTGATCACCAACCGCTGCCTGTTCTCGTTCGACCAGGACCGGAGAAGATTCCGGCTGGAAAGCGTGCATCCGGGTCACACGCTCGCCGAGGTGATCGTCAACACCGGCTTCGAGTTCGACCGCCCGCCGGAGGTGCCGGTGACGCCCGCACCGTCCGCCGAGACGCTCCGGCTGATGCGGCAGGTGGTCGCTCCCGAGCTGGCCGAGGTCTACCCGCAATTCGCCAGCCGGGTTTTCGGCGTCACCGCCGCCTCATAAACACGCATTGCGGACCCCGCCCCGGCGTGGTCTTTATGCGTCCACGAAAAATTCAATCAAGGGGTTGGAAGCGTGAAGACAGTCGAAGTCGGCGCCATCGGCGTGGGTTGGGTGGGCGGCACGCGGGTGGAGACGCTGTCGCGGACGGCGCTGGTGGACAAGCTCCACATCTGCGACATCAAGCCGGATCGGCTGGCGGAGTTGAAGGCGCGCTACAAGCCCGCGACCGCGACGCTCGACTACCAGGACATCATCAAGAACGACAACATCTCGGTGGTGTTCATCTCGACCACGCCGGAGACGAACCACTATCCGATCGCCCGCGACTGCCTGCGCGCCGGGAAGCACGTGATGCTGGAGAAGCCGATCGCGCTCGAGCTGTGGGAGGCCGACGAGCTGATCGCGATCGCCAAGCGCAACAACCTGAAATTCACCATCGGCTATTCGCAGCGCTTCAATCAGAAGATCGCCTACGCCAAGAAGAAGATCGTCGACGGCACGCTGGGCAAGGTGGTATCGATCCTGGTCAGCCGCCATCTGTCGCGCGCGCTCGGCAAGAAGATCGCAAGCCGGGTGCGGCTCTCGCCGGTGGTGATGGAATCGACGCACGACCTCGACTTCGTGATGTGGCTTCTGGAGCCGGCCAAGCCGATCCGCGTGTATTCGCAAGGCGCCTACGGCTACATGGAGCCCATCAATGGGTCGCACGACGTGATGTTCACCACCGTGACCATGGACAACGGCGTTGTGGTGATGATCGGCGGCGGCTGGAATTTTCCGGAGAGCTTTCCGAACTACTGCTCGACCTGGATCGAGATCACCGGGACCGACGGCGCGCTGGTGCTGGACGACACCGCACGCGATCATTGGCTCAACACCGAGAAAACCGGACAGGTGTTCCCGATGTCGACCATGCCGGGCGAGCAGGTCGATCATGTGTTCGCCGGCGGCATGGGGCCGGAGACCATCCACTTCATCGAGTCCTGCATCCAGAACAAGCCGGTGATGGTGAAGCCCGAGCACGCCCGCATGGTGATGGAGACTTATTCGGCCGCGGATCTTTCGGCCGATCGCGGTGAACCGGTGAACCTGCCGCTGACGAACGAGACCGTCGCGGCCATTGCCGACCTCAAAGCGCGCTATCGCGCGGGCGACAATCCGGCGATGCAGAAATGAGAATATTTCAGCGAGGCACGCTCTCGTGTCCCGGGCGCAGCGCAGCACGAAGTGATGCGCTGCAGACCCGGGACCCCGGTTTCTTGTTGCAAGCCAACCGGGGTCCCGCATCTGCGGTGCACCGCTGCGCTTCGCTTGCGCTGCACCGCGTGCGGGACACGAGTGGAGAGGCCCTGCCATGAGAACCCAAGCCGCAGAAATCGGCCTCGCCATCATCGGCGGCGGTCGCGTCGGACTGTTCCGTGGCGAGGTCGCGAACCGCCATCCGGCGGTGAAATGGATCGGGCTCGCCGAGAAGAACCCGAACCGCGCGGGCGAAGTCGCACCGCGCGTGGGCGCGGATTTCGTCACGCAGAGTCATGTCGAATTGCTCAAGCGGCCCGAGGTGACCTGCGCCATCATCGCGACCGACGAGCATCTGCATGTCGATCCGATCATGGTCGCGGTCGAACGCGGCATTCCGCTCCTGATCGAGAAGCCGTTGGCGACTGACCTGGCGCAATCCGCCAAGGTGCTGAAAGCCATCAAGGACGCCAAGGTCGACGCCGTGGTCGGCTACACCCAGCGCTTCCGCCGGAAGTGGCTCGCCGGGAAGGAGAAGGTGCGCACCAACGCGCTCGGCGATGTCACGCTCGTCACCTCGCGTGCGTTCATGAACCGCCTGGTAGCGATCGACAACTACAAGCGCACCGACGATCCCAAGTCCATCTCGCCGATGGTGATTTCCGGCACCCACGCGCTCGACATGTGCATGTGGTACCTGGAGGCGAAGACACCGGTCGAGTGCTACGCGCGCTCGGTCGACAAGGTGCTGGGCCCGCTCTACCAGGGCATCGATGCAACCGCCGGCATGATCATGATGTCGGACGGCTGCATCTACCATCTCAACATCTCCTGGGCGCTGCCGGTGACCTGGCCTGGCGCGGTCTATTCGCTCGAGGTCGGCATCACCGGCACCGACGGCGTGCTCACCATCGACGACACCCATCGCGACATGGTGCTCGCCGTGTCGAAGCCGCAAAGCGAAGGCTACGCGCCGGACCAGTCGCGGCTCGTTGACTTCCTCGGCAGCTATCCTCCCGGCGATATGGCGCTTGGCGAATTGCGCGGCCCGATGGCCGACGAGACGGTGTCGTGGCTCAATCGGGTGGCGCTCGGCCTGCCGACGCCGGCCGCGACCATCGAACAGGCGCACAACAACCTGATGCTGACCAAGGCGCTGGACCTTTCAGCCAAGCGCAAGCAGCCGGTGAAGTTGCCGCTCGACCCCGACGAGGAAAAGCGGGCAGCCTGACGCGTAACGGGCGGCATAAGCCTGGCGCAAAACAACGAAGGGATGGGAACATGAAACGCATTCTGCTTGCGCTCGGCCTGATGCTCAGTGCGATTCTTGGCGCCGCCGCGCCCGCTGGTGCCCAAGACGATGTTGCGAATTTCTACAAGGGCAAGATCGTGCGGCTCGTCGTCGGCATCGGCGTCGGCTCGGGCTACGACATCAATGCACGGCTTCTGGCGCGCTACCTGCCGAAATACATTCCCGGCAATCCAAGCGTCATCGTGCAGAACCAGCCCGGTGCGGGCTCGCTGAGCATGACCAATCAGCTCTATGCGGCCGGGCCGTTCGACGGCACCGCGATCGGCGCCTCGTTCAATGGACTGCCGACCACGCCGCTGCTGCAGCCGGTCGGCGCGCGCTTCGAGGCGACCAAGCTCAACTGGGTCGGCAGCACCAACCGCGAAACGCAGGCGATGTACGTCTGGGCGGCCTCGCCGATCATGTCGCTCACCGATCTCACCAGCAAGGAGATGATCGTCGGCGCGCAAGCCCCGGGCTCGACGCAGTACGACTATCCAAAGCTCGCCGAAAAGCTGTTCGGCTGGAAGTTCAAGGTCATCACCGGCTACGAGGCGACACCGAAGATTCATTTGGCGATGGAACGTGGCGAGGTCTACGGCACCTGGGCCAACTGGTCGACGCTCAAAGCGATCAGCGAGCAGTGGATCAAGGACAAGAAAATCCGCATCCTCGCGCAGTGGTCGCTGCGCAAGCATCCTGAGCTGCCTGACGTGCCGCTGATCCTCGACCAGGCCAAGACCGAAGAGCAGAAGCAGGCGCTGAACCTGGCGCTGGCGCGGCTCGAGTTCGGCCGGCCGTTCTTCCTGCCGCCGAACGTGCCGGCGGAGCGTGTCAATGCGATCCGCCGCGCGTTCGATGCGGCGATGAAAGATCCGGAGCTGCAGGCGGAGGCCGAAAAGCTGAAGATCGAGATCGATCCGCTGACTGGCGAGCAGGTCGCGGCGCTGATCACGGAGATCTACAAGACGCCGCCAGAGACGGTCGCGCGCGTGCGCGACGCCATGGCGCCGAAGTAGCAGCTCGCTCCGCCGTCATTCCGGGGCCGGCCGAAGGCCGGAACCCGGAATCCAGCACGGCACTCCGAGTTCTCGTCTGGATTCCGGGTTCACGCGCTTCGCGCGTGCCCCGGAATGACCGTGGGGAGAGTACAGAGAAACGCAGTTAGCGCTCGAGCGGCTTGATCTTCAGCTCGCCCGCAAGCTTGTCGAGCTGCGCCACGACCTCCGGAAACACCGGCACGCCCTTCGACAGCCGCTCGGCGCGGCGGGTGCGGCGCTGCTCGCCCGGCAGGCGGATCGCGTCGAAGCCTGGCAGCACCTTCGAGGCTTTGAGATCGCGCAGCTGCCGGTCCATCTGCGCCTTGAACACATCGAGCGGGATGAAGCGCGAGATATCCAACGCGATGATGAAGTGGCCGGTGTTGCACTCGCTCTCGTCGTCGGCGTTGAAATCGACCACCTCGCGCCCGAAGGCCGCGCCGTTCAGCACACCGGCGAGCAGCCCCAGCACCAAGGCAAGACCCGAGCCCTTGTGGCCGCCGATCGGCATCAGCAAGCCCTCGGCGATCTTGCCCGAATCGGTGATCGGCTTGCCGTCCTTCGCGCTGACCATCCAGCCTTCCGGCATCTCCTTGCCCTGAAGCTTGTAGGCCTTCACGGTGCCGTAGGAGACGACCGTCGTGGCGATGTCGAGCACCACCGGGGCTTCCTCCCCAGCCGGCACAGCGACCGCAATGGGATTGGTGCTGAGCAGGCTTTCAGCCGCACCCCAGGCCGGCATGTGGTTGGCGTTGGCCACCGCCGAATAGATGCCGACCATGTTGTGCGGCAGCGCCATCGCGGCGTAAGTGCCAGCCGCGCCCGCGTGGTTTGAGCGCCGCGCGCCGACCCAGGCGACGCCGGTGTCTTTCGCGAGCGCAATCGCGGTGTCGGCGGCACGCTGCATCACCAGATGTCCCATGCCGTTGTCGCCGTCGACGACGGCGGTCGCGGGCGCCGTCTTCTCCACCTTGATGGTGGCCTTCGGGTTGACGCCGCCCGCTTTGATGCGCCGGACGTACTGCGGCAACCGGAACACGCCATGCGCGTCGGCACCGGCGAGATCGGCTTCGAGCATCAGCTCGGCGACCTTTGCCGCGTCGGCATCCGGCATGCCGACCGCCATCATGGCGTCTTTGATGAATGCCGCGATCGCAGACGCTGCGACCGGCGCGCCCTTCGCTTCCGCCATCACGTCACCCTTACCGCACGTCCGCCAGCAGCTTCTGAACGAGGCCGTTCAGCATCGTCACCTTGTCGAGCTCGCCGCAGGACAGCGCCTTGACTTGGCGTGCGCATTCGAAGGTGCCCATGTCGTAGGGATAGTCGCTGCCGAGGATGACCTTGGCGGCGCCCCATTCCTGCACCAGGAACTCGAGCTGCGGCTTCGAGTGCAGAATTGTGTCCCAATAGAAAGTGCGGATGGTCTCGGCCGGCGGATATTTGAGATTGACCTTCGGCTCGGGCCGCACATGCCAGCCGTGCTGCCAGCGCCCCGCCTGATACGGCGTGAAACCTCCGCCATGCACCATGTAAAAGCGGATGTTGGGGAAGCGCTCGATCACGCCGCCGAACACCAGCGAAGCCGCGGCGATGGTGGTGTCGAGCGGATTGCCGATCAGGTTGTTGAGATAATATTTCCGCAGCCGGTCCATGCCAGCGACATTGTTGGGATGAATCATGCAGAAGGCGTGGTGCTGGTTGGCCACCTGCCAGACCGGCTCGAACTCCGGCTCGTCGAGGTTCTTGCCGTTGATGTTGGAGCCGATCTGCATGCCCTTGAGCCCGAGCTTCGAGATCGCGCGCTCAAGCTCGTCGGCCGCGGCCTTCGGATCCTGCATCGGCAACGTCGCGATGCCGTAGAAGCTCTTCGGATAGTCGCGGACGTGCTTGGCGATCTGATCGTTCTGGATGACACAGGCCGCCGCCGTCATGCCGGCATCCTGGTTGTACATGAACGTCTGCGGCGTGTTCGACAGCACCTGCATGTCGACGTCGGACGCCTTCATGTCCTTCAGCCGCTGCTCGATGTCGAAGCCGCCGCGCGGCAGCGGCCGGTACGGCACGCCGGCCACCGTCCACTCGAACACATCCTTCTCGTATTCCTTGAGACTGGACGCGACCTTGGGCACCTCCTTGTTGAGGAGGTTCATGGTCTCCTCGGTGCAGATATGCGCGTGGGCATCGATCGCGAGCGGATTCGGCATGTCCTTCCCCTTCTAAAGCGATGGCCGGGCTGGTTCCCGGCCATTGGTCTTGTCAATGTTGATTAAAGCAAGCTGCGCTGGGCAGGCACAAGGCCGGTCCAGGCGTCGCCGTCAGAGCAGGAAACTCACCGCGCCCATCGGGCCCAACTCCTCGGCGTCGAGGATGGCGCGGCGCTCGTAAATCTTCAGCCCGGCATCGGTCTGCTTGAGCTTATGACGGTAGCGGCCGATGAATTGCCGCGGCGCCTGCTCGTGCCTGCGATGGCGATAGATCGCGAAGTTCGCCGCAACCAGGATCAGGTCGCCCTCGGTCCCGGTGATCCGCACGTTGCTGATCATCCGCCGCGTATGCGATGGCGGATACTCGGCGTGACAGTTCGGGTCCTTCAACCGGATGATGCGCTCGCGGAGCCGCACGATGTCGTCGGCCACGGTGAACAGCGTGAAGCGATGGTCGCCGTCCGGCTTGTCGTTCGGCGGCACGTAATAGGTGGCGTCTTCGGTGAGCAACCCGAGCCAGTCGTCGAGCCGCCAGGCATCGAGCAGGTCAGCCTCAAGGTAGAGGAAATCCTCCACCTCGGCGCGCGTCACCGTCGCGGCATGATCGAGCGGCTTGTTCATGCCCGCGCCTCCATCATCTCGTTCCACTTGCGCCAGAACACCCGCAGATGGCCTTCGTCGGTCGCAAGCTGCTCCTGGCTGTTGCCCATGCCGCGCGACAGATCGGTCCACGGCACCTCGCGCCACGCCGCATAGCCCTGCTGCGCGAGCTCCAGCGCCGCGACGTCGTCGGGCGTCGCGAAGCCGCCCGGACCGTAAAAGGTGAGGAAGGCGTGCAACCGCCGCGCGCGCTGGGCCTCGGTCTCCTCGACCGGCCCAAGCGCCCAGGCCGTGACCTTCATCAGGTCCGGTCCGACCGGCGTGAAGTGCCGCACCGTCACCGACGAACCGTCGTTGATCACGAGGTTCGGGAAGATGCAGAGGTTGCGGTTGGTGTCGGCGACGCGCGCCGCCCGCTCCTCGCCCAGCCGCCCGACCAGCTCCTTGCGGATCGCGTCGATGTCGGCCTTGGCCTCCTCGCCATAGACCGAGATCCACTTCGCCACCGGACGGCCGCGATAGTTCGGGTTGTCGGTGGTGAGATGGCCGTTGCCGAGATCGAGGCCGAAGCCCTTGGTCGGCAGCATGTGGCCCTTGGCCGGAGTCACGTTGACGCCGGAGTTGCGCATGTAGTTCAGCCATGTCGAGTGCGTGGTGACGAGGTGGTAATCGTCGACGCTGTTCTCGACGAGCAGCTTCCAGTTCGCCTTGATGTCGTATTCCTGTACGCCGGAGATGATCTCCATCTTGCCGGACGGCGACTGATCGACCACGAGGTCGATGTAATCCTTCGCGCCGGCCAGATAGGTCGGAAGATCGACCGCATCCGGATCGAGATTGGCGAAATAGAAATCCTTGTAGTGCTCGAGCCGCGGCACCGGCACCAGGCCCTTGCCCTTCTTGTCGAAGGTCGGCGCGTAGGCCTCGTCGCCCGGGATGCCCTTGATCGAACCGTCGGTGTTGTAAGCCCAGCCGTGATAGATGCAGTAGAACTGCCGGGTGTTGCCCTCGCGCTCGCGGCAGACGATGGCGCCGCGGTGGCGGCAGACGTTGAACAGCGCGCGGACATTGCCCTGCCGGTCGCGGCAGAAGATCACCGGGCGGCCGGCGACGTGGCGGGTGACGAAGTCGCCGGGATTTTTGATCTCCGAGGCGTGGCCGACATAGACCCAGCACTTGTCGAAGATGGCGCGGTTCTCGTCCTCCAGAATCTCCGGCGAGACGAACACGCTGCGATGGACCTGGAACGTCAGGTTCTCGAGGTCTTCGACGATGAGCTTGCCGTTCGGGCGGCCGTTTTTGTGGGGCTGATCGAGCATGGGTCGAGCTCCAGCGAAAGAGTGACGCGTCGCAGCGCCGGGATTTGCAGTTTGTCTATATTTAGCGCGGTGGGCCGTCCACCGCCACCTGGTGTTCCAGCCGGATTTCCATGTTCTGTTGCGATGAACGAAGGATCGCCAGCGCGACCTCGACAGTGGCCTTGCCCCAACGGCCGTCGTGCACGGGCTTGCGGTTGGTCCGGATAGCGGTCGCGAGATCGTCCAGCACCTCACGCCGCCCCGGCATGCTGGTGCCACGCGGGATAGGGATTTCCCGGACGCCGTCGCGGCCGTAGATCGTAACGCCGTCGGCCGAGGCGCGCATGTCGCCCCCGGAACAGGTCACGATGGTGATGCCGAAATGCGGCTGGTGCGGCGGCAGCGCGCTGGCGGTGTTCCCATAAGCGAAGGTTTCAGTGCGCGCTTTTGTCTCGTCCGCCGCTTTCGCGAGCGCACGGCGCGCAGCCCCATGCGCAATCGGTTTCGGCGCGCCGCGCTCGCTGAGACCGAAGTGCCATTCGTCGGAATCGAAATGGTCGTAGCCGCTGTAGACCAGCGAGGCGGCCGCACCATTGTCGAATTGCAGAAGCGCCGCGCAGCTTCCCTCGGTCGGCCGCGATGGGTCGAGCACACTCGCTTGCGCGCGCACGCTCCTGACGATGCCGCCCGCGAGCAATCGCGCGGTGTCGATCTGATGCGGCACCTGGTTGAACAGGATGCCGCCGCCCTTTGACGTATCGAGTTCCTCAGGGCGGCGCGGGCGATAGAGGAAATTCGTGTAGTTGAAGCTGTTGATCAGCCCGAGCTTCCCCAATTCGCCGCGCGCGATGATGTCGCACATCAGCCGCACGTTCGGATCGAAGGCGTGGGTGTGGCCAACCACGAGATGCACCTTGTGGCGCTCGACCGCGGCAATGATGATGTCGCAGTCCTCGAGCGTGAGCGCCATCGGCTTTTCCAGGATAATGTGCTTGCCGTGCTCGGCGGCGAGCACCGCATGCGGCGCGTGGAACTGGTGCGGTGTGGCGATGTAGACCGCATCGACCTCGGGATCCGCCACGAGCTCGCGGACATCGGCATAGGCCCGGGCATTGTGGTCGCGGGCGAAGGCCTCGCGCGGCCCGGAATGCGGATCGGCGGCGGCCTTGAGCACATAACCGCTATGCGCCGCCGCGGCGTGGACCATGACGGCGCCTGCCATGCCAAGGCCCACGACCCCCAGGCCGATCGTGGCTGAATTCGCGTCATTTTCAGTCATTGCGCGGGGCTTTTCCGGCCGTTATTTCTGTGGTTCCTCCATAGCTTATCTGCCCTCTCCGGAAAGCCCTAGCCGACATGGACACCACGACCTCCCATCCCGCCACGAAGCGCGTCGAGGACGACTATCTGCTGCGCGGCACCGGCCGCTACATGGCCGACGCGCCGTTGCCCGGGCAGACCTACGCGGCGTTCGTCCGCTCGCCCCACGGCCACGCCGACGTGAAATCGGTCAAGGTGGATGCCGCCCTGGCGATCAAGGGGGTCGTCGCGGTGATCACCATGGCGGACATCACGGCTGCCGGTGTCAAAAACCTGTCGCAGCATCCGCCCGTGGCGGGGCGCAATGGCGGCAAGCTCGCCATGCCGGTGCGGCCCGCGCTGGCTGGCGAACGGGTGCGTCACATCGGCGAGGCCGTCGCGATGGTCCTCGGCGAGACCGCCGCGGCCGCGCAGGACGGCGCCGAGGTGGTCGAGGTCGAATACGAGCCGCTTGAGGCGGTGACCGACATCCGCGAGGCGCTGAAGCCCGGCGCGCCGCAAGTCTGGGCCGAGGCGCCCGGCAACGTCGCAGTCGACTGGATGGGGCTCGCCGCCAATCCGGACGAGATGGCCAAGAAGGTCGACGAGGCGATCAAGTCGGCCGCGCATGTGGCGCGGGTGTCGCTCGTTCATCAGCGCATCAACGTCGCCTCGATGGAGCCGCGCGGCGGCACCGCGAGCTACGACAAGGCGAACGACAGCTATCTGCTGCGCGTCTGCTCGCAGGGCGCACGCGCCATGCGCGACGCCATGGCCGGCGTGATGGGCATTCCGCCGACCAAGATCCGCGTCACCACCGAGGAGGTTGGCGGCGCCTTCGGGCTCAAGACCGGCCCCTATCCGGAATACGTCGCGATGCTGGTCGGCTCCAAGAAGATCGGCCGGCCGGTGCACTGGATGTCGGGCCGCAACGAGTCCTTCGTCAGCGACAACCACGCCCGCGACGCCTACAGCGAGGTCGAACTCGCGCTCGACGCCAGCGGCAAGTTCCTGGCGCTGCGGCTGCGCCATGACGGCAGCCTCGGCGCTTATGTGGGCGCGGTCGGCGCCAACATCCACACCGCCAACTTCACCCGCTGCCTGCCCGGCATGTACGACATCAAGCTGATGGACGTGCAGGCGAAGTGCGTGTTCACCAACACCACGCCGACCGCGCCCTATCGCGGCGCCGGCCGCCCCGAGGCGAGCTACTGCCTGGAGCGCGTGGTCGATGAAGCCGCACGCGTCACCGGCATCGATCCGGTCAAGCTGCGCAAGAAGAACCTGATCTCCAAGAAGGCGATGCCGTACAAGACGGCGATCGGCACCACCTACGACAGCGGCGATTTCGCAACCGTCGTCGACGCCGGGCTGAAGCTTGCCGACTATGCGGGCTTCAAGGCGCGCAAGAAGGAATCGAAGAAGAAGGGCCTGCTCCGCGGGCTCGGTGTCTGCTTCGTGCTGGAACATGCCGGCGGCTCACCGACCGAAGGCACGCAGGTGGTTTTCCCGGGTGGCGACAAGATGACGTTCGTGATGAACGTGCAGTCGACCGGCCAGAGCCACGCCACGATCTTCCCGCGCATGGTCGCCGAACGGCTCGGCATCAAGGCTGACCAGGTCGGTCACGCTCATGGCGACAGCGCCCACGAGATCGCGGGCTATGCCTCGGTCGGCTCGCGCACCGCGATGACGGCAGGCCATGCCATGGTGAAGACGCTGGAAGCGATGCTCGCCAAGGGCACCAAGGTCGCGGCAGCGGCGCTCGAGGCCGGCGAAGGCGACATCGAATTCAAGAACGGCGCCTTCAACGTGGTCGGCACCGACCGCCGCATGTCGCTGTTCGACGTGGCGGCGCGTGCCAAGGAGATGAAGCAGAAGGGCGAGATCGCCGAGGACCTCGACACCAAGGTGGTCACCGATACGCCGCTCACCTTCCCCAACGGCTGCCACATCGCCGAGGTCGAGGTCGATCCGGCCACCGGCCTCTCGCGGCTTGCGTCCTACACGGCGGTCGACGACAGCGGCAACATCCTCGATCACACCATCGTGGCGGGCCAGGTGCACGGCTCCGTGGCCATGGGCGTCGGCCAGGCGATGATGGAGCAGACCGTCTATGACGACGGCGGCCAGCTCGTCAGTGCGTCATTCATGGACTACGCCATGCCGCGCGCCGACGATCTGCCGAGCTTCAAGGACGATGTCGTGATCGTGCCGGCGACCACCAATCCGCTTGGCGTCAAGGGTGCCGGTGAAGCCGGCACCACGGCGGCGATCGCGGCGGTCATGAACGCGTTCTCGGACGCGATTCCGGGTTCGGGCCATAAGCTCCAGATGCCGGCGACGCCGGAGAAGGTCTGGCGCGCGTGCCAGGACATGACGGCGGGATAACAATCCCGCCGCGGCGGCCTGGAACGAAAATCGGCTGAGCGACCGCGTGAGAGCGCTTAAAGCTTCAACACCATTTCCGTCAGCTTGGTGACGGTGTTGACGTTGCGCGCTGTGCCGAGCTTGGCGGCCGGTATCTTCAATTTGGACCGGCCCATGCCGCTGGGATAGTGGACGTAGATCTCACGCGACCCCAGCCGCATTGTCTCGTCGTTCAGCCCGGTCGCATGCTTCAGGGCATCCGCTGGCGGCGGCTCGTCGAGAAAAATGACCGTCGTGAAGTTCGGGGCAGCCTTGGGAAACGGATTCCCTTTCAAGACGGCTTGCATTTCGGCTGCGGTGCGGACCGCGACACCAACCGATTTTCCGCTGTAGTCACGCAACCGTTTCTCCAGCTCTGCCTTCACTTTCGCAGTGGCAGCCTTGCTTTCAAACACGACATTGCCGCTGGCGATGTAGGTTTCGACGTCGGTAAATCCGGCATCGATGCACATGGCCTTCAGTTCCGCCATGGGGAGCTTGCCTGTGCCGCCCGCGTTTACGGCACGCAGAAGAGCGACATATCCGGCCATGGTTCCGAGCTGCCGCGCCTGGCGAGAGGCTATTCCCCCGCTTCCTTGTCGAGGTCGACCATCACCTGGCCATCCTGCAGCACCACCTTGTAGGTCCGCAGCGCCGTGAAGCACGGCGCCTGCACGGCCTTGCCGGTCTTCACGTTGAAGGCGCCGAAGTGCAGCGTGCACTCGATGACGTCGTCCTCGAGAATACCCTCGGCGAGGCTCGCCGCGCCGTGGGTGCATTCGTTGTCGGTGACGAAATATTCCCCTCCGACGTTATAGACCGCCAGCACGTTGCTTCCGACTTCGAAGCTTTTGACGGTGCCTTCCGCGATGTCGGAGGTGGCGCAGAGTTTTGTCAGATCAGCCATGGTTCTCTTGTTTGCTCTAGTTAGGTCCTCTCCCGGCCTCATGGTGAGGAGCGTTGCGAAGCAACGCGTCTCGAACGTCCCAAGTCGGGTTTACCCGACTTGGGCACCCAAGAGTCCGATCCCGGGTAAACCCGAGATCGGCGGGCCACCCCATCCTTCGAGACGCGGCCTCCGGCCGCTCCTCAGGATGAGGCGGGGATGGAGTTTAGCTTGCTGTTCAGCCCTGCGAGATGAACTTGGTGACGAGATAGGCGCCCAAGCCCTCGATGCCGCCTTCGCTGCCGTGGCCGGATTCCTTGACGCCGCCGAACGGCGTTTCCGGCGTCGAGATCGCCACGGAGTTCACGCCGACCATGCCGCTCTCCAGCGCATCGCCGATCGCCGCAGCCGTCGCGTTCGACGTGGTGAACGCGTAGGCCGCAAGGCCGAACTCCAGCGAGTTGGCGCGCTGCACGACCTCGTCGAACGACTTGAAGGTGACGATCGGCGCGAGCGGCCCGAACGGCTCCTGGGTCATGATCTTGGAGTCGTCCGGAATGTCGGTGATCACGGTCGGCTTGTAGAAATAGCCCTGGTTGCCGCCGCGCTCCCCGCCAGTCTGGATCTTGCCGCCCCGGCTCTTGGCGTCGTTGACGAAGCTTTCCATCGCCTCGATCCGCCGCGCGTTGGCCATCGGGCCCATGGTGGTGGACTTGTCGAGGCCGTCACCGAGCTTGACGCCGTTGGCATACTCGGTGAAGCGCTTCAGGAAGCGCGGATAAACGTCTTCCTGCACATAGAAGCGCGTCGGCGAGATGCAGACCTGCCCGGCGTTGCGATACTTGAACGCCGCGATCGTGTCGGCGGCCTTCTCTGGATCGGCATCGGCGAACACCACGACCGGCGAATGACCGCCAAGCTCCATGGTGGTGCGCTTCATGCCCTTCGCTGCGAGCGCCGCAAGATGCTTACCGACCGGGATCGAGCCCGTGAACGAAATTTTCCGGATGGCATCCTTCGCCATCAGGTGCTCGGACACCTGCGCCGGCACGCCGAACACCAGCTGCAGCACGCCCTTGGGCATGCCCGCATCGACGAAGCACTTCACCATCTCGACGCAGGCGCCGGGTGTCTCTTCCGACGCCTTGAGGATAAGCGAGCAGCCGGCCGCGAGCGCACCACCGATCTTGCGGGCCGGCGTCAGCACCGGGAAATTCCACGGCGTGAACGCCGCAACCACGCCGATCGGCTCCTGCACCACGAGCTGGCGCACGCCCTTGCCGCGACCCGGCACGATGCGGCCGTAGCTCCGGCGGCCTTCTTCCGCATACCAGTCGATGATGTCGGCCGAGACGATCACCTCGCCGCGCGCCTCGGGATAGGGCTTGCCCTGCTCCAGCACCATGATCTTGGCGATCGCGTCGTGGCGCTCGCGCATCAGGTCGGCGGCCTTGTGCATGATCTTGCAGCGGTCATAGGCCGAGGTGGCGCGCCAGACGGCGAAGCCCTTCCTGGCGGATTCCAGCGCCTCGTCGAGATCGGCGGTGCTGGCATGGGGCAGATGCGCCAACGGCTTCTCGGTCGCCGGATTGATGACGTCCTCGCCCTTGTTGCCGCTGCCGTTCTTCCGCCAAGTGCCGTCGATGAAAAGGCCTAGCTCGCCGTACATGACACCCTCGCTTTTTTCTGGCTGGTTCCCTCGGGCGAGGATTTAGCATTTCCGGCCGGGCGCGGCCACACTCCCGGATCGCCGCCCGAGCGGCGACCGCGGCATCCGGATGCCTCCGGCCGCGCTATCGGCAGATGGACGGGAGTGACGGAGGCGTCAGCCGAGATCCAGGCTCGCCGTGAACAGATCGACGCGGCCCCGGATCATCACGTTGAAGGCGACAACGATGCGCTCCTCGGACTCATCGGCGGTGCCGGAATCGACCACGTGCGGGATGTGGCTCGGCCAAATGAGCATGCGGCCCTTCTCGGGTGGCACGACCATGAAGTCTGAATTGATGTCGTTCTTTGTCTTGTATTGCGGCTCAAAATTCTTCGAAAGCTTGCGCGGCGAGAGAAACATGGTCGGCCCGCAATTCGGCGGAGCCTTGATGTAGATGAGGCCGCTGAGCAGACAGTTCGGGTGAACGTGGACGTTCTGCCGATTGTTCGGGTGCGTGATGTTCGCCCACATGCCGGTGATGTAGTGCGAATCCCGCTTGATCGCGTAGGCGTCCAGAACCTTGCTGGTTTCGCTCATCACCACGCCGACCAGTTCCGCCATCTGCGGTCTGGTGTGGAGATTGTCCGGCGTGATGTAGGCCGGGCTAGCGCCCTTGGGTGAGGACCTCCCCTCACCTGATTTGCGAAGTTCGCGGAGGTATTTCTCGACCCGGTCGCAGAGCGAGATGTCCGGGACCTTTCCCGTGAACATCGGCGTCGGGAAGAGCATAAATACTTGTTTTTCAATGAGTTCGGCCCCAGCGGCCGACAGCGAAGGCATTCCCAGCATGGCAGTCCCATTCCAATTTGTCAGGAAAACCCTGACATACTGGGCCACACTACGCTGGTTTAGCGCGACATTGTGTCACGTTCTTGTGAGCCTAGGGGCGACCAGCCCCTTGGCCAAATTAAGCTTCTGTAATCGTGACATAGGCAGTGCCGATCACGCGGCATCCGGGGTTGGGCGACGATCAATCCCGTAGAGAATGGGCACGCAGATCAGGCTGAATACGCCGGAAATCAGAAAAGCCAGATCGTACCGGTTGGTCGCTGCGATGAAGACCGCAAAAGCTACCGGCGTGAGCATGTTCGAGAGAAAGATCATGATGACGGAGCCGGCAGCGGTCTCCCCGATCAGCTCGGGTGGCGAACGCCGGGCCACCTCCGCGATCTGAACGCCGTTCCAGCCCGAGACCGCGATACCGGCGAACGCCGCGAGCAGCAGGAACGCCCAAAGCGGCCATGCCGGCGTGCTCAAGCCCAACAGGATTGTCGAGATCGCCGAGCCGATCGAGGCCATCATCAATGTGCCCGGGCCCGAGCCGACGCGATCGGCGACCCAGCCCAGGATCACGCGGCCGAACATGCTGCTGGTCTGCATCACGGCGAACACGAAGCCTGCCGTGTTGAGCGACTGGCCGAGCGCGACGACCAGATAGGTCACCAGGAAGGTGATCCAGCCGGCCTGCGGGATCGCCAGCAGGCCGCCGACCCAGGATGCCCGCCACAGCCGATCGCCGCGCGACAGCGAACGCATCGGCACGAGGATGTCGGTGAGCCGGAAGCTGAGGAGCCGATAATGCGCCCGCTCCTCGGGCAGCGGATCGATGCTCTTCTGAAACGGCCAGGTGGCGAGCACCGCGACGATGCAGACCGCGGCAATCACGACCGAAGCGAACCGCCAGCCGAGCCAATCGATCAGCGGCGGGATCGCAACGCCGCCGACAATGCCGCCGAGGGGCACGCCGGCCTGCTTGATGGAGAAGACGAGATTGCGATGCTCACGCGGCGTGTAGCGCGTCAGCACCTCGCTGCCCGCCGGGTTGGCGGTGCCGCTGCTCAAGCCCACACAGATGCTCGCGATCAACGCCATCGTGATCGAGGGCACCAGATAGAGTGAAAGGCTTGCGGAGCCGACCAGCAGACTCAATTGCAGCGCGCGCACGCCGCCGAGCCGGTGCATCAGGCCGATGCCGGAGGTCAGCACGAACAAGGCGCCGACAATGCTGGCCGCTGCGAGATAACCGACCCAAGCCTGATCCCAGCCGAACTCGAGCGTGAACGCCGGGCCCGCGACCGGTACGAGCCGGCCGAGCGTCGCCGAGACGGTCTGCAACGCCAGGATGACCGCGATCACCACAGTCCAGCTCGGGGGTGATCGCGTCATCGCTCGCTGTGTCTCGCTATCTGCTTGGTACGGCGCTCACACGTTGAAGTAGGTGCCGCCGTTCACGTTGATGAGCTGACCCGTAATGTAACGTCCGCCGGGTCCAAGCAAGAGCCGTGCAAGCGGTGCCGCGTCGGTCGGCCATCCGGCGCGGCCCAACAGCGGTCGGTAGATCGGGTGGGCCGGGATGTCGTTGGGCTTATCCGGCTTGGCCTGCATCGACGGTACGATCGTGTTCACGGTGATCTTGTGCGGGGCAAGTTCCATCGCGAGCGCCCGCGTGAAGCCCGCGATGCCGGCCTTGGCGGTGACGACATGGGCGCGATCCGGCGCGCCCATTGCGCCCGTCAGACCGCCGATATTGATGATCGAACCGGCGTCGCTCTTCTTGATCGATTCGAGGCAGGCTTTCACGCAGTGGAACGCGCCATCGAGGGTGACGCCGATGATCGAGCGCCAGTCTTCGAAGCTCATGTGGTCGATGGCCTTCTCCTGGCGCAGCGCCGCGTTGTTGATGAGGTAGTCGATGCGGCCGAATTTTTTCAACGCGCCCTGCGCCATGGCCTCCACCGCGGGCGCGTCGACAACGTCGGCGACCGCGACCATGGCGCGGCCGCCTTTGGCTTCGATCTCCTTGACCACGGCCTCGCCTTCGGCACGATTGCTCCGCACATTGACGACCACGGCCGCGCCGCCGGCGGCGAGTTCGAGCGCCATGGAACGGCCGATGCTGCGGCCCGAACCGGTGATGATGGCCACGCGGCCTTTGAGTTCTTGATCTGACATTGACTCCACTCTCTCCACGTCGTTCCGGGGCGGCGCGATAGCGCCGAACCCGGAATCCAGAACCACGGTCAGTAACTGCCTCTGGATTCCGGGCTCGCTCGCTTCTCGAGCGTCCCGGAATGACGGAGAGAGTTACGCTCTCAAAGCAGACAGATCGATCCGTCCGCCGAACACGTTCGACGCGATTTTCAACGCCGCCTGCGCACGCGTCGCGTCGTAGCCGCCATGGCGCGCATTGAGCAGAAACTTGTCCTCGATATCCTTCCGGCTCAGCGGCTCATGAGCGCCGCCGCGCATGTGCGGCTGGCGCTCCTCGATGACGCTGCCGTCGCGCAAGGTCGCGCGGATGTGGCCGGTGAAGTTGTTCGGGTAGGGATTGTCCGGATCGATCCGGTAACGGACCTTCTGGGCGAGCGCGACCACGGCGGGCTCGCCCACCGCGGCGTCGGAGAAATCGCTCAGGCCTACGTTGCCGCGGATGAAGCCCGCAGCAATGCAGTAGGGCTGCGAGAACTTGCCGGCATAACCGTTCTTCGGGGTCTGCTTCGCGGCGAGCGGCTCCCAGAGCCGGTGCACCGTGCCCTCGCCCACATCGCAGACCATCTCGACCACGTCGTCGGGCTTGATGCCCCTGGCGCCGAGCCGTCGCGCGCAGTCGATGTAAGGATGGGTCATGGTCCCGCAGGGATAGAGCTTGAAGGCCAGCGTCTGCCCGATCCAGCGCGAGCCGAAATCGCCGGTCACAGCGTCGAAGTCGCCTGTCGTGGTGTTGGCGAAGCCATGGAAGAAGCCGTGCGAACCCTCGAACACCGTGCGTGGCCCGGAAAAACCCGCGCGCGCAAACAACGCCGCGCGCATGCCCGACTGCGCAGCCCAGCCGGCATGCATCCGCTTGGTCCAGGTGCCTTCGGCGAGATATTCGATGATGCCCGATGCCATCGAGCCGACGACGCCGAAGGCATCGACGATCTGCTTCTTGTTCAGTCCAAGCGCCTTGCCGACGGCGGCCGTGGCGCCCATCGCACCGAACACCGCGGTTGGATGAAAGCCCGCCTTGTGCACCATCTTCGGCGCAACGAGGCCGAGCCGGCACATGATCTCGATACCGACCGCGATGCCTTCCAGCGCGGCTTTGCCGCCGATGCCGTGTCGTTCGGCCGTGGCGAGCACCGCCGGGATGATCACCGCGCCGGCATGCACCGGGCCGCCTTCGAAGGTGTCGTCGAAGTCCTCGCCGTGCGCCGCGGTGCCGTTGACGAAGGCCGCGCCCGCTGCGCTCAGCGCTCGTTTATGGCCGATCGCCGTGCAAGGTCCGTCCTCGTCCCAGCCGTCGATCGCGGCCTTGACGTAGTCCTCGTTCCGCGCGGCGAGACAGAGACCGGCGACGTCGATCAAGGTCTCTTCATATTTGGATCGCGCGGCGTCGGGCAGCTTAGCGGCATCGACCGCCACGATGCGTTCGGCAAGCAGTTCGGCAATGGCAATGTCGGGAAGTTTTGCGTCCATGATCAATCTCTTAACACGACCAATACCATCCCCGTCATCCTGAGGTGCGAGCGAGCCATAAGCGCGTTCACGCGCGTCTTCGACGCGCTATGGCGAACGAGCCTCGAAGGAGACGGACCGGGATTTCGAGGCTGTCGATCCTTCGAGGCTCGACCTGCGGCCGAGCACCTCAGGATGACGGGGAGAGAACGGCGCATGCTGAAATAAAGGGTGATCAGTTGTCCCGCAATCTGACGTTTCCAGCGCCGAGCCGCAGGCGGTTGGCCAAAGCGACGATGGCCGAGGTGACGATCAGCATGATCAGGCCAAGCACCGCAATGGCCGCAAGATCGCCGCTCTCGTTGAGATCGAAGATGAGCACCGAGACGACCTTGGTCTCGGACGTGAACAGCATCACGGCAGCCGACAATTCGCGGATGGTGCCGACGAATACAAAGCACCAGGTCGCGATCACGGACGTTCGCAGCAGCGGTGCGGTGATTTGCGCCAGCGCGCGAAGCCGCGTCGCGCCCAGGATGCGGCTTGCGTCCTCCAGCTCCGGATGGATCGCCTTGAAGGCCGATTGCATCTGCTGGTAGGCGGCGGGCATCGACAGTGTCAGGAACGCCAGCAGCAGGATCCACAGCGTGCCGTAGAGCACGAAGGGCGGCCGGGTGTAGCTCAGGAACAGGCCGACGCCGAGCACGATGCCCGGAATGGCGACCGGCGCGGTGGCAAGGAAGCCCAGCGCCTTATGCCCGGTCACTGCCTCGCGTGTGGTCAGATAGGAGATCACCACCGCCAGCACGGTGCCGATGGTCGCAGTGGCGATGCCGAGGACGAAGGTGTTGTAGAGCGCGAGTTTCGTCGCCGACAGCTCATAGAACACGAAATAGATGTTGTGGAACGTGAAGTTGCTGAACGACACGAACTGCGAAGCGACCTTGGAGAAGGCGGCGTTCAGCAGCGCGCCGTAAGGCAGGAACACCGGGTTCAGCAGCACGATGAAGCAGAAGGCCAGCGCCACCCATTTCAGCTTGCCGAGCCGGACGAGGCGCGGCTCGCTGTTCTTGCCGCCCAGCACCGCATAGGACCGCCGGCCGAGGATCATGTTCTCGGCCCGGAGCAGCAGCACCGTGAGAATGAGCAGCGGCAGCGAGGCCGCGGCGGCAAGCTCCGGTTTCGGCGGATACTGGAACAGGCTCCAGATCTTGGTGGTCATGGTGTGGAACCCCGCCGGCAGCGCGAGAATCGCAGGAGAGCCGAACAGCGTCATGGCCTGAAGGAATGCGACCAGCGCGCCGGCGAGCAGCGCCGGCAGCGCGAGCGGAATGGTGACCCGCCGCGCCGTCACCCAGGTGCCGCCGCCGAGCACCGCCGAGGCGTCTTCCAGCTCGCCAGGTGTCCGGTCGAGCGCATTGGCCACCAGCACGAACACGTAGGGAAACGTGTAGCAGGCGATCACGAAAATCAGGCCGGGGAACGAATAGATGTTGAACAGGACGTCGTCGGGCTCGGCGCCGGTGAGCGTACGAAAAAGCTTGTTGAGGAGGCCGCTGTTCGGCGCGGCCAGCAGCTCCCAGGCGATGGCTCCGAGGAACGGCGGCGTCACGAAGGACGCGGTGACCATCACCCGCACCGTTCGGCGGAGCGGCATGTCGGTGCGCGCCACCAGCCAGCCCATCGGCGCCGCCACCGCGCAGCAGATCACACTCACCGAGGTGGCGAGGATCAAGGTGGTCACGAACGGCTCGATCAACGTCGGGTCGCTGAACAACGTCGCGAAGTTGCTGAGCGTGAAGGCGCCGTCCTTGTTGACGAAGCTGTAATAGACCAGCCACGACATCGGCAGCAGGATCAGCATCACCAGCACGGCGGCGAAGACGTAGAGCACGATCTTCGTGTAGTCGAAGCCGTGCTGGACTCCGGCCGGTGATTCAGTGGCTGCGATGGTCATCGTGGCGAATGCTCACACTTTGAAAATCTGCGCGTAGCGCTTCTTGATCTCTTCGGCGCCCTTCTCGACCCCTTCGGGATCCTCTTTCATCAGCTTGATGTCAGCGAGCTTGCGCACGCCGGGCTTCTCGACCGCCTGCTTGTGCGCCGAATACTGCCGCGCGTAGTCGATCAGGATCTGCTGACCCTCGCGGCCGTGCATCCAGCTGAAGAACAGCCGCCCTGCATTGGGATTGGGCGCAGCCTTGAAGACGACGCTGGGGCTGGTCGCCACCGGCGTGCCCTCCGACGGATAGATCACGTCGACCGGCTTGCCGGCTTCCTTGTCGCGGATCACGAGATAACCGGCGCCGTCGATCATGACGGCACGCTCGCCGAGCGCGATCTTCTTCGGCGTATCGGTCGCCGACTGCACTTGCAGCACGCGCTGCTTTGCGAGCTTTTCCAGATAGTCCCAGCCGAGATCGCGCGCCACCTGGAACGTCGAATTCATGATGGTGCCGCTATAGGCGGGATGCGCCTTCACCATCTTGCCGGCCCACTTCGGATCGAGCAGGTCGGCGAAGCTCTTCGGCGCGTCCGCCATCTTCACCAGGTCGGTGTTGATGCCGAACGGCGAGACCAGCACGCGCGTCACCACCTCAAAGCCTTCGGGGTCGTAGTAGGTCTTGTCGTAGTTCTGCACGACCTCCTCGGGCAGATACTGCGCGAGCCAGCCGTTCCTTTTCCAGACGATGCAATGCGACTGGTCGGCCGTGTTGGCCACG
This sequence comes from Rhodoplanes sp. Z2-YC6860, assembly GCF_001579845.1. Classification (GTDB taxonomy): domain Bacteria; phylum Pseudomonadota; class Alphaproteobacteria; order Rhizobiales; family Xanthobacteraceae; genus Z2-YC6860. The sequence continues at coordinate 1,278,122 of NZ_CP007440.1, read as the reverse complement.
TCCACCGCATGCACATTGCTGGAATATTCCTGGCCGATGCGGGTGAACACCCGCTCGGCACCGGACCGCTCGACGCGCACCGCGATGCCCGGATACTTCTTCTCGAACTCCTTGCCGAGCGTTTCAGCGAATTGCAGGTCCATCGCCGTGTAGAAGGAGCACTTGCCTTCTTTCTTCGCGGCCTCGATCAGCGCCGGCGTGATCGCTTCCGCGGGCGGCGGCGCAGCCCGCACCGGCTCGGCGAACACCGCACTGACAGCCAGCGCCGTGGTGCCCTGCAGGATATCTCGCCGCGTCAAATGAGATTTGAGCATGGGTTGATCCTCACACCTTGAAGAGGCGGCTGTAGCGCGTCTTGATCTCGTCCGCCGTTTTCTCGACGCCGGCGGCATCCTCCTTCATGGTCTTCACCTCCTTGAAGGGCTTGCGGCCGGCCTTCTCCTTGACTGCCGGATGGATCGAGCGCTGACCGCCGACGTCGGAGATCAACTGCTGGCATTCGGCCGTGAAGCAGAAGCTCTGGAACAGCCGTGCCGCGTTCGGGTTGGGCGCGTTCTTGAACACCGCGTTCGGACCGACCACGAGCGGGGTGCCCTCGGTGGCGTAGACCGGCTCAACCGGCCCACCGCTCTCCTTGATCTGGAAGACGTTGTACTCGTTGCCGTCGGCCTCGATCGCTCGCTCGCCGAGCGCAAGCTTCTTCGGCGGATCGGTCGACGACTGCAGCTGCATGACGCGCTGCCTGGCGAGCTTCTCCAGATACTCCCAGCCGAGATCGCGCGCGATCTGGAACGTCGCAGTCATGATGGTGCCGCTGTAGCCCGGATGCGCCTTGCAGATTTTGCCGGCCCATTTCGGATCGAGCAGGTCGGCAAAGCTCTTCGGCGCCTCCTCGGGCTTCACCAGATTGGTGTTGTAGGCGATGACGCTGAGCCCGACGCGGAAGCTCGCATAGAGCCCGTCGGCATCCTGATGCTCGGGCGGATAATATTTCGCGACATCCTCCGGAACGTAAGGCGCGAGGATGCCGTCGCGTTTCCAGACAATGAAATGGGCTGCATCCGACGAGTTCACCACGTCGGCCGCATAGATGCGGCTCGCGTACTCCTGGCCGATGCGCTGGAACACGCGCTCGGCTCCGGAGCGCTCGACGCGCACTGCAACGCCTGGATACTTGGCCTCGAAGGCCTTGCCGATCTTCTCGGCGAGCGGAAGATCGACCGACGTGTAGTAGACGACCTTGCCCTCTTTCTTGGCCGCCTCGATCAGTTCGGGGGTCACGGGCGAGGCTGCGGGCGCGGCCGAGAGCACGCGGGAGGAGGCAAGCCCGAGCGCCACCGCGCCCGTGCCGGCCAGAACATCACGGCGGGAAATAGTCTTGCGCATGGTGCACCTCAGACTTTGAAGTACTGCGTGTATCGCTTCTTGATCTCTTCGCTGTCGCGTTCGACTGCGGCAGCATCGTCCTTCATCACCTTGATCTCGTTGAAAGGCTTGCGGCCCGGCTTGTCCTTAACCAGGTCATGGGCGGTGCGAAGCCCGCCGAGATCGACATTGAACTGCTGGCACTCCGCCGACAGCATGAAACTCTGCAACAGCCGCGCGGCGTTCGGATTCGGCGCGCTTTTCAGCACGCCGTTCGGTCCGATGATCAGCGGCGATCCTTCCTCCGGATAGATCGGATCGACCGGCTTGCCATCTTCCTTGAGCTGAAGGATGCCGTATTCGATGCCGTCGGCCATGATGGCGCGCTCGCCGAGCGCGAGCTTCTTCGGCGGATCGGACGCCGACTGCACCTGCATGACGCGCTGCTTGGCGAGCTTCTCGTAATAGTCCCAGCCCACATCGCGCGCGGTCTGGTAGGTCGCGGTGAGGATCGTGCCGCTATAGCCCGGATGCGCCTTGACGATCTTGCCGGCCCATTTCGGATCGAGCAGATCGCGGAAGCTTTTCGGCGCGTTCTCGGCCTTCACGAGGTCCGTGTTGCGCGCCATTACGCAGAGATAGACGCGGTAGCTCGCAAACAGACCGTCGGGATCCTTGTGCTGGGGCGGATAATGCTTGGCGACCTCTTCGGGCACATAGGGCGCCAGCAGGCCGTCGCGCTTCCACACCACGAAATGCGCCGCGTCGGACGACTGCACGACGTCGCAGGCAAAGACGTGGCTCGACTGCTCCTGGGCGATACGGGTGAAGACGCGTTCGGCACCGGTGCGCTCGACGCGCACCGAGATGCCCGGATATTTGGCCTCGAACGCCTTGGAGACTTTTTCGGCGAGCGGCAGATCGACCGAGGTGTAGTGGACGACCTTGCCTTCCTTCTTGGCTGCGGCGATCAGCTCCGGCGTGACCGCCTCGGCGGGCGGAGCGGCGGCCCGGATCGGCGAAGCAAAAACCGTGAGCGCCGTTGCGCCGGCGCCCTTCAGAACGCGGCGTCTCGTGAACTTTTGACCCATCCTTGCATCCTCCTTGGTTCTCCTCTGCCTTGCTTTTCTTATTTTTGTCGTTGACCCGGGTTAGCGGGCCAGCGCTCGGCAGTTCTCTGGCGGCAGTCTCAGCCAGACGCCTGCGCCTGGCGCGACGCTTTCGCTCGCCGCTGTGATCAGTCGAAGTTGAGTGCCGTCCCCGACCTCGACCATATAGTCGCGGCTCGAGCCGAGAAAGACCTGCCGCATCACCTTGGCCGGAATGATGTTGGCCTTGTCGGCGGGCTCCTTGGCCAGCAGCTCGATCTGATGCTGACGGATCGACACCGGCGTGTCGGCGCCCTTCAGCGTCTCGCCACTGACGCGCAGCGGCGTTCCTGCCAGCGAAACGGTATTCCCATCGAGCGTCTTGCCCTTGAAGACGTTGCTCATGCCGATGAAGCGCGCAACGAATTCCGACGCCGGACGGTCGTAGACTTCCTGCGGCGAGGCCGCCTGCTCGATCTTTCCGGCGTTCATCACGCAGATCAGGTCGGCGGTGGTCATCGCTTCGGACTGGTCGTGGGTGACGTAGATCGTCGTGTAGCGGAAGGCGTCGTGCAGACGCCGCACCTCGAAGCGCATCTCCTCGCGGAGGTTCGCATCGAGGTTCGACAACGGCTCATCGAGCAGAAGCGTCTCCGGCCCCACGACCAGCGCGCGGGCCAGCGCCACGCGCTGCTGCTGACCGCCCGAAAGTTCGCCCGGATAACGCTGCGCCAGCGGCGCGAGCTTGGTGGTGGCGAGAATGTCGTCGAGCTTCTTCCTGATGGTGTCGCTGTCGACCTTCCGCAGCTTGAGCCCATAGACGATGTTCTCCGCCACCGTCATATGCGGCCAGAGCGCGTAGCTCTGGAAGATCATCGACATGTTGCGCCGCTCGGGCGGCAGTGTCTTCTGCGGCGACGACACGACGCGCTCGCCGACGCGAATCTCGCCCTCGGTCGGCTCGACGAAACCCGCGACGAGACGCAGCGTCGTGGTCTTGCCGCAGCCGGATGGCCCGAGCAGGCACACCAGCGTGCCATGCTCGATCAACAGCGAGACGTCATCGACAACGGCCAGTGGGCCGTACTTCTTGGTCAGACCACGCAGTTCGACGGACGCCAAGGTGAATCCCCCCGCTCATGCCTCTGATGGGCAGCAGAACAACACCACGAATGGTGCAAATCTTCCGTCAGGACCCGGTGAACACCGGCTTGCGCTTTTCCATGAAGGCCTTGCGGCCCTCTTCATAATCGCGGCTCTTGAAGCAGGCGTCCACGGCGTCTTGGGCACGCTTCAGGTCGCGCTTGCTCTCGTCCTTGATCATCTCGCTGACCACGGCCTTCACGGCGCGGATCGTCAGCGGCGCATTTCCCGCGATCATATCGGCATAATTCTTCACGTAGCTTTCGAGCTCGCCGTCGGGCAGCACGCGGTTGACGAGGCCCATGTCGTAGGCCTCGGCTGCGGTGAATTGCCGCGCCGTGTAGAATATCTCCATCGCATAGGACGGACCCACGACGTCGACCAGACGCTTCAGGCCCGGATAGGCGTAGCCCAGCCCGAGCTTGGCGGCCGGGACCGCGAACTTCGAGCCTTCGGTCGCGATGCGGATGTCGCAGCAGGTGGCAAGGCCCATGCCGCCGCCGATGCAATAGCCGCGGATCATCGCGATCGTCGGCTTCGGAAACTCGTGGAACGCCGCGTAGCTCTGCTCCACCACCTGGTTGTAACGCACGATCGCGTCTTCCGAGGAACGCTCCTTCTCGAAGCGAGAGATATCGGCGCCCGACACGAAGGCCTTGCCGCCCGCGCCGGTCACGACCACGGCCTTGATGTTGTTGTCGTTGCGGAACTCGTCGAGCATCTTGCCCGCCGCCATCCACATATCGAGCGACACGGCGTTGTGCCGCTCCGGATTGTTGAAGATGACGTAGCCGACGCTGCCCTCCTTCTTGGACAGCATCTTGTCGGTGATCGGTGCACTCTGGTTCATTCTTGTTCTCCTGAATGTTTCGCTTGCGCGCGCCGGCCTCAGACGGCCTTGGCTTTATGCAGCGCGGCGATTTCCTTGGCGCTGAATCCGAACTCCTTGAGCACTTCGTTGGTGTGCTGCCCCATCTCCGGCGGCGGCGCAGCGATCTTGCTCTTGGTCCTCGACATGATGATCGGCTGGCCAACGACCTGCATGGTCGACTTGTCGCGCTTCTTGACGCTCTGGGCGATACCGAGATGCTTGACCTGCGGGTCGGCGAACACCTGGTCGATGTTGTAGATCGGGCCGCACGGCACGCCGGCGTTGTTCATGATCTCGATCCACTCGGCGCTCGACTTGTGTGGCGTGTAGGTGCCGATCTCCTCGTTGAGCGCCTTGCGGTTGGCCGACCGCGACTTGGCGGTGGCATAGTCCGGATTGTTCAGCATCGCCTCCGCGCCGAGCGCCTTGGCAAAGCGCTCCCAGATCGCGCCGCCGGTGGTGGCGATGTTGATGTAGCCGTCGGTGGTCTTGAACACGCCCGTCGGGATCGAGGTCGGGTGGTCGTTGCCGGCCTGCTTGGGCACGTCCTTGCCGATCAGCCAGCGCGCCGCCTGGAAGTCGAGCATGAAAATCTGCGCCTGCAGCAGCGAGGTTGAGATGTGCTGGCCCTTCTTAGACTTCTCGCGCTCGAGCAGTGCCGTGAGGATGCCCATCGCGCAGAACAAACCGGCCGTCAGGTCGGCGACCGGGATACCGACGCGCACCGGCCCCTGACCCGGCAGTCCGGTGATCGACATCAGTCCGCCCATGCCCTGAGCGATCTGGTCGAAGCCGGGACGGCTTTCGTAGGGGCCATCCTGGCCGAAACCGGAGATGCTGCCGTAGACGATCCGCGGATTGATCTTCTTGAGGTCCTTGTAGTCGATCTTCAGCCGCCGCTTCACGTCAGGCCGGAAATTCTCGACCACAACGTCGGCCTTCTTGACCATCTTCAGGAACGCCGCGCGGCCTTCCTTGGACTTCAGGTTGAGGGTCATACTCCGCTTGTTGCGGTGCAAATTCTGGAAGTCGGGATTCTCGCGCGGACCGCCCATGGACTCGCCGCCGCTCTCGTCCGGCGGTTGCTCGATCTTGATGACGTTGGCCCCCCAGTCGGCGAGCTGGCGCACGCAGGTCGGGCCGGACCGCACGCGGGTCAGATCAAGAACGGTAAAACGCGACAGGGCTTGAGATGCCTTCGGAATAGCCATTTTTAGCAGCACCGGCGAGGTTATGGATCCGGCGCGACATTCCCCGATATCCGGAAGCTTGTCTACGGCCCATTGCCCGCCCTGCGGCTTCGGCACAGTTGCTGACGCAGTTTCGGTTCCCTTACACTTTCGAAAAACGAGAACACTTCGGGAGGACCGTGCCATGAGGCCGCTTCGCGCAGCGCTGGCTTTGGCCGTTGCCACAATGCTCGCCACGCCGGCTCTGGCCGATGACTGGCCGTCGCGGCCGGTGCGGATGGTCAACACCTTCGCGGCCGGTGGCACCGCCGACGTGCTGACGAGGCTCGTTGCCGATCACCTGTCGTCGGTGCTCAATCAACAGTTCTACGTGGAAACGCGGGCCGGCGCCGGTGGCGTAATCGGTGTGAAGTCGGTCGCCGACTCCTCGCCAGACGGCTACAACTTCGTGCTCACCAATGCATCGCTGCTGGTGCTGCATCCGCTCGGCAACCCCAAGCTCACCTACGATCCCAAGCGCGATCTGACCAACATCGCGATGATCGCGGGCTCGCCGCTGATCGTTGTGGTGAACGCCAACAATCCGGCGAAGACCCTGAAGGAGTTCATCGAGCAGGCGCGGACCAGCGCCAAGCCGCTCACTTATTCGTCGTCAGGCGTCGGCAGCTCGGGCCATCTGTTCGGCGAGTATCTGGCGGACCTCGCCAAGGTGAAATTCGAACATGTCCCTTACAAGGGCGCTGCCCAGGGCCTGACGGATTTGGCCGGCGGCCACATCGCCTTCTCGGTACAGACCGTGTCATCGGCGGCGGCGCTGGTGCGAAGCGGCACGCTGCGTGCGCTGGCGCACACCGGCAAGGCACGGCTGCCGGATTTTCCGGACATCCCGACCTTCAAGGAGCAGGGCTACGACATGGTGGTCACGCTATGGTTCGCCCTTTCGGGGCCGGCGAACCTGCCGAAAGCGATCACCGAGAAGATGAACGCCGAGATCAACCGCGGCATGCAACTGCCCGAGACCGAGGCGCGGTTGCGCCGGGATGGTCTGATCGCCGATCCGATGAGCTTCGAGCAGTTCAACAGGTACATCGATGCCGAGGTCGCGACCTGGAAGCCGGTGATGGAACGCACCGGCCTCCTTGGCAAACAGTGAAGCTCTCTATCGGCCTCATGGTGAGGAGCTTGCCGAAGTGAAGCGTAGGCAAGCGTCTCGAACCATGGGGCCGCCACCGACCGGGCCGCCCATCCTTCGAGACGCATCGCTTTCGCGATGCTCCTCAGGATGAGGTCGGAGAAAAACCTAAGCCTTCCTGATCCGGAAAGTCAGCACGCGGCCCTTCTTGCTGTCGCTCACCAGCATGTCGCCGGTCTCGCGCAGCAGATTCGGAATGTCGAGCGTCGTCAGTGGATCGGTGCATTCGATTACCAGCACCTCGCCCGGCGTCATCTTTGAAAGAAGCTTGCGGGTCTTGAGAACCGGCAGCGGACACTTGAGCCCGCGCATGTTGACGGCAGCCGGCGCCGTTTTGGCTTCCTTGGCCCTGGATTCCGCCATCCGATCAATCTCTTGCGTGCGTTGGTGCCACACTGGACACCTCGGCTGCATCGCGTCAAGTTCCCCTCATGCTTGAGGATTCCGACATCCAGCGGATCGCGCGGCTGACCCCGCTTGCCGACGTGCTCGCAAGCTTCGATCTCGCGATCATGCCGGTCGTCCCGCGCGAGGAGGCGCTCAGCAGGGCGACAGGTCTCGCGCTTGCCGCGGACGTGATCGCCCAAACGGGCCATCCGCGATCCGCGCTGGCGTTGCGCGACGGATTTGCGGTGCGCTCGGAAGAGACTCTCGACGCGAGCTCCTATGCGCCGGCTGCGCTGGCAACCAAGCCTGCCCGCGTCGATGCCGGCGCGTCCTTGCCTGAAGGCGTCGACGCGGTGGCGCCGATCGATGCCGTGCAGATGCGCGGCGCCACAGCCGAAGCGCTGTCGACCGTCGCGCCCGACGAAGGCGTGCTGCTGCCGGACATCGACGCCGCCGCAGGACTGAAACTCCGGCTCGGCGGCGCCGCGCTGCGGCGGATCGACGTGGCGCTGCTCGCGGCGTTGGGCGTTGAACGCGTCATGGTGCGTCAGCCGCGCGTCCGTGTGGTTTGTGAGAATGACGGTGCGATTGCAGCAAGCGCGGCTGCGCTGATTGCGAGTGCGATCAACGCGGAAAGCGGTCTGGCGATCACGCAAGGGGCCACGCTTGAAGCCGCGCTGGGTGACGAAACCACCGATGCAGTGGTCGCGATCGGAGGCACCGGCAGCGGCCGCAACGACAAGAGCGTCCGCACGCTTGCGCGTCTCGGCAAGGTCGCCTTCCACGGCGTCGCCATCGCGCCCGGCGAGACCACGGCGATCGGCTCGGTCAAATCGCGGCCGGTGCTGCTGCTTCCCGGGCGCGTCGACGCGGCGCTCGCCGGCTGGCTGACGATCGGCCGCCGCATGCTGGCGCGGCTCGCGTTCCGGCTGATCGAGGACCAGCCGTTCGCGGCCGAACTCGGCCGGAAGATCACCTCGCCGCTGGGCCTGGCGGAAGTCGTGCCGGTGCGGCGGCGGCTCGCCCGCGTCGAGCCGGTCGCAGCGGGCTACCTGTCACTGCAATCGTTGATCAAGGCGGAAGGCTGGATTCTGATACCGGCCGACAGCGAAGGCCATCAGCAAGGCGCACGCGTCATTGTGCGGCCGTGGCCATGATGGGCGCTTCGACATCGCGCGACGAGAGCGACCTGCTGGCTCAGGTCCGCGCCGCGGCGCGCCAGGAACAGTTCCTCGAAGTCGTGTCGGCCGAGGAGGCCAAGAAGCGCTTCGAAGCTCATCTCGATCTTTCGCCGCTCCCCGCCGAACGCGTGACGCTTGCGGCCGCGCTTGGCCGCGTGCTGGCCCATGATCTCACGGCGCCGATCGACGTGCCGCCGTTCGACCGCGCCAATGTCGACGGCTTCGCGCTCCGCGCTGCCGACACCGCGGGCGCCAACGAGCGAACCCCGAAGCAGATCGCGCTCAACGCCGAGGTGATCGCCTGCGGACACGCGCCGCAGGTCGAAGTGCAGCCCAGCACTGCGACCACGATCGCGACCGGCGGTGTCATCCCGCGCGGCGCCGACGCGGTGATCATGATCGAGCACACCGAGCTGATCGAGCGGTTGCCCGCCATCGAGCTGCGCCGCACCGTAACGCCGGGACAGTTCATCTCCTACGCTGGCTCCGACATTGCGCGCGGCGAGACCCTGATGCGCAAGGGTCAGCTGATCGGCTCGCGTGAGATCGGCGTGCTGGCGGCTTGCGGGTTGGCAGACGTCGAGGTGGTGCGGAAGCCGAAGGTCGCGGTGCTCTCGACCGGCGACGAGCTGGTGCCGCCCGGCGAGACGCTGCGGCCCGGCGGGGTCTACGATTCCAACGGCGCGATTGTCGCCGCGGCTGTCGCCGAGGCCGGCGGCGAGCCGGTGACCTACGGTGCGTTTCCTGACGATCCGCCTGCGCTGGAACACGCGGTGCGCCGCGCGCTTACCGAATGCGACATGGTGGTGCTGTCCGGCGGCACCTCGAAGGGCGCGGGTGACCTCTCGCATCGCGTCGTCTCGCAGCTCGGCAAGCCCGGCATCCTGGTGCACGGCGTGGCGCTCAAGCCCGGCAAGCCGCTCTGTCTCGCGGTCGCGGACGGCAAGCCGATCGCCGTGCTGCCGGGCTTTCCCACATCGGCGATCTTCACGTTCCACGCCTTCGTCGCGCCGGTAATTCGCGCCCGCGCAGGCCTCAAACCCGAAGCGGCGCAGATCCTGGAGGCGCGCGTGCCGCTCCGCATCACGTCCGAGCTCGGCCGCAAGGAGTTCGTGCTGGTGTCACTGGTCGCCGATCAGCACGGCGCCGTGGCATTTCCGACCGCCAAGGGCTCGGGCGCGGTGACGAGCTTCTCGCAGGCCGACGGCTTCATCGAGGTCGATGCATTGGCGGCAGTCCTCGATGCCGACACGCAAAGCCACGTCACGCTGATCGGCGACAGCGCCCGCGCACCCGACGTCGTGATCATGGGCAGTCATGATGTCGCCCTCGATGTCGTGGTCGGCGCGCTCGCCGAGCGCGGCTTCAGCGCCCGCACCATCGCGGTCGGCAGCCAGGGCGGTGTCTCGGCCGCGATGCGCGGCCAGTGCGACCTCGCGCCGGTGCATCTCGTCGATCCGACGACCGGCATCTACAACGAGCATCTCCTGGCGCCGGAGATTTCGCTCGTCAAAGGCTGGCAGCGCATGCAAGGCGTGCTGTTCCGGCCCGGTGATGCGCGCTTCGAAGGCAAGAACGCCGAAGATGCAGTGCATGCCGTGCGCAACGATCACGACTGCCTGATGGTCAACCGCAATGCCGGCGCGGGCACCCGCATTCTGATCGACAAACTGCTGGGAGGCACAAGACCGCCGGGCTACGCCAATCAGCCGCGCTCGCACAACGCCGTCGCCGCCGCGGTGGCGCAGGGACGCGCCGACTGGGGCGTGGCCATCGACCCGGTGGCGCGCATGTACGGGCTCGCATTCCTGCCGCTCACGCCGGAGCACTACGATTTCCTCCTGGTCGAAAGCCGCCGCGACCGGCCGGCCGTGCGAGCATTCCTGGCGGCCTTGCGCGACCCGCGAACGCGCGAGCGCATCGCCGCTCTCGGCATGCAGCCGGCCGAGCTTTAACGCGGCCGCTTTTTTCCGGTGATCATCGCGCGCACCAGATTCTCTTTCTGAAGCCCGCACACCAGCAGCACGCCGAGCACGTGAACGATCGCGAGGCCCAGTACCAGGTTCGACGACCAGGTGTGCACGCGCTCGACCCACTCGTCTCCGAAATACCGTTCCGTGATTTGCATCCAGCCGCTGATCGACGACACGGCGAGCGACAGGATGAGCACAACGGCCATGGCGGCGCCGGCCGGATTCAATCCGAGATAGCGTCCGGTCTCGCCACGCGTCAGTTGCCGCAAATATTGCAACGTGATCCGCAGCGGCCGGATCGCACCATGCAACCGCGCGTAACGATTGCCCGCGAAAGCCCAGACCATACGAAGCACGAGCAGAACGATCACCGTGTAGCCGGCGATCTCGTGAACCGTGTCGAAAATGTTGGCGGTGAACCAGGCAATCAGCGTCGACGCCGCGAGCGTCCAATGGATCAGCCGCAACGGCCAATCCCAAACCACGACCGCCGGCGCGAAGCTTTGCGCCGGCGGGTTTTTGTCCAAGCTGTTCAAGGCGAACGACGCGTCACTTGCTGCGGGTCAACCACACGGTCACTTGGCCTTGGTGTGTTTCAGCGTGAGATCCTCCGGGCTGTAGAACAGCTCGAACAGCTTGCCGTCTTTCACGCCATAAACTTCGTAGCAGGAGCCTTCGATCTTCGAGCGACGCACCTCGTAGCCCGCGGCCTTGGCCGCAGCCTCGGCTTCGCTGGCCGGCTTCCAGGAAGCCTTCGCGGCCTTCGTGCAATTCGTGAAGCCGTCGGCCAATGCCGGCGACGGCCCGATCAGCGCGAGCGACAGGCCGAAGCCCAGCAACGCACCGAACAGCGTTTTCATGATCCACTCCTTGTCATTATTGCGCCCCGCGCGCCGCCACGATCGACAGCGCGTCGTATCGCGACCAAGCCGGACGGCGAATTCCACGTCAATGAAAAGGCGAGCAAAAACAACATTTTAGAGGTAGAATAATTCCAGACTGCGCAGCGCCATCTCAATCGTGCGGCGCGCCCTAGCGCTTTCAAAATGCGGATGAAAATGCTCTCCCGTGCAGACATCGGGCGCGATGAACGCGTGCGGCAGCGCGATCGATGCGGCGATATAACGCGAGCACCGGCCTTTCGCAGCCGGGCCCGCACAAAAACAATTCAGATGCTAAGTCGCTCGGCGTTAAGCGGTGCCCTGCGACGGCTGGCTGGCGAGCGTGCTGCTGACGAACGCCTCGATGGCGCTGTCGAGTTGCTTGCACTCCAGCGACAGCCTTTCGCATCGGTCGGCCACGGCCGAGCCAGCCTGCTTTTCAGCCACGGTGGCCAGCACCTTCGCTTTGGCCCGAATGTCTTTCTGGATCTCAAGCAGATGCGCAAGTTCACGAAGCATGGGCATTCCAATAGCAAACCCACCCAGGAAGCGGTGAGTGCGCAATGTCACACTGCGGGCCAGCGGCCACAGCATTCAAAAGCGGCAAGAACGAAAACAGCATCCCGTGGTTGGAATGCCGCAAGGAGCGCCCGAACGGCCCGGCAGCCACGTCAAGGGCGCTCCAATATCGGCGTTTTGCTATAAGGGCTGCATGCAAAGGTCAATGCGCATCATCGGACTCGCCGGCTGGAGCGGCTCGGGCAAGACCACGCTGATCACCAAGGTGTTACCGCGCCTGATCGCGCGCGGTCAGCGCGTGTCGACGCTGAAGCACGCGCATCACGGGTTCGACCTCGATCAGCCGGGCAAGGATTCGTTCATGCACCGCAGCGCGGGCGCAACCGAAGTTGTGATCAGCTCGGCGAAGCGCTTTGCGGTGCTGCACGAGTTGCGTGACGAACCGGAATGGGACCTCGCCGATCTTTTGGGCAAGTTTGCATCGGTCGATCTGGTGCTGGTCGAAGGCTTCAAACGCGACGCATTTCCCAAGCTTGAGATTCACCGCGCGGCCAACGGCAAGCCGCTCATCCATCCGGATGATCCGCATATCGTCGCCATCGCCTCGGATACGCCATTGCCGCAGGCCAATGTGCCGGTGATCGATCTCGACGACATCGAGACGATTGCCGATATGCTGCTGCGGCACGCTGCGCCCCTGCAGAGTGCGGTGGCCGCCATGCGAGGTGCGTGATGGCGCAACTCAGCGACGACTGCTTTGCGTTTTCCGGCCCGTTGATGCCGATCGCAGAGATGGAGCGGCTGATCGCCGAGCGCGTGCAGCCGGTGAGCGAAACCGAGACCGTGAAGCTCGCAGCGGCGCGCGGCCGCGTGCTCGCCGATAACGTGATCGCGCCGCTCGATCTGCCGCCGTTCGACAATTCTGCGGTCGATGGCTATGCGGTGCGGCATCGCGATCTCGATCCGAATGGCGAGACGAAGCTATCGATCACCGGGCGGCTGACTGCAGGCCGCGCCGCGGACGCGTCGCTTGGCACAGGCCAGGCGACTCGCATCTTCACCGGCGCGCCGATGCCGGCCGATGCCGACACGGTGTTCATGCAGGAGGATGTGCGCACCGAGGACGACGCCGTCATCGTACCGGCCGGGCTGAAGCCTGGCGCCAATCGCAGGCTCGCGGGCGAGGATGTGAAAAAAGGCTCGCTGCTGCTGCCGGCAGGACGGCGGCTCGCGGTGCAAGATGTGGCCCTCGCCGCAGCCGTTGGACTGACCGAACTCAAGGTGCGTCGGCGGGTTCGCGTCGCGTTGTTCTCGACCGGCGACGAGATCGTCGAACCCGGCAAGCCACGGCCTGCCGCGGCCTTGTACGACGCCAACCGCTTTCTCCTGGACGGCATGCTGGATCGGCTGGGCGCCGAGGTGACCGATCTCGGCATCCTCAAGGACGACCCGGCAGCGTTGGAAGCGGGCATCGCCAAGGCCGCACGCGATCACGATCTGGTGCTGACCTCAGGCGGCGTCTCGACCGGCGAAGCCGATCACGTGCGCGACGCCGTCGAGAAAATCGGCAAGCTCGTGTTCTGGCGCGTCGCGATCAAGCCGGGCCGGCCGGTGGCGATGGGCGTCGTACCCGCAGGAAATCCAGGCACGGCCGCGGCCTTCCTTGGCTTGCCGGGCAATCCGGTCGCGGCCTTCGTCACGTTCGTGCGCGTGGTGCGGCCGCTGTTTCTGCGGCTCGCCGGAGCCAATGCCGAGCCGCTCACCGCGTTGCCGGTGCGGCTCGCGTTTCGCTACAGGAAGAAGAGCGGCCGCCGCGAGTATGTCCGCGTGGCGTTGCGGCCTGGCACAGACGGCACGATCGAAGCGGTGAAGCACCCGCAGGAAGGCGCGGGCGTCATCACGTCGCTCACGGAGACCGACGGCCTTGCCGAGCTTGCCGAAGACACGACGACGCTCGAGCCCGGCGCGACGGTTGGCTTTCTGTCTTACGCGACGCTGATGGGCTGAGTTCGCTTACGCGTTTGGATATTGCGCCGCCAGGCGTTCCGCGGCCGCGGCATCCTCGGGCGTGTTGACGTTGAAGAACGGATCGACCGGCTCAAGCGGCCAGTCCGCCAGCGCGATGCCGTGACGTGCGGTCCAGATCTCGATCTTGCGCAAACCCTCTCGGACCAACGCCTGGCGCAGGTCATCGCGCAGGGAAACGGTCCATAGCGCCACCACCGGGTGCCGCCACTCGCCGGAACGCGCACAGGCGAGCTGTTTGTTCTCAGCGAGTCGCGCCTGATGCAGCCGTGTCACGAGATCGCGCGGCAGGAAGGGGCAATCGCCCGGCACGCTCGCAACGTATTCGACGCCCGGCGCATGCGCCGCCGCCCAGTCGAGCCCGGCCAGCACGCCGGCCAAAGGTCCCGCGAAATCCGGCACGTCGTCGGGGATCACCGGCAGTCGGGTGTCGGCAAAACGCGCCGGATCGCCATTGGCGTTGAGAATGAGCCGCGTGCATTGCGGCGCGAACCGCTCGATGACGCGCGACAGAATGGTCTCGCCGCCGATCATGGTGCGCGGCTTGTCGCCGCCACCCATCCGCCGTGCCAGTCCGCCGGCGAGGACCAGCCCCAGCGTCCCACCGTCAGTCGTCATGCGCCGCGGCTTTCCGCCGGTGCTTGGAGCTTTCCTCCTCGACGTAGGCCAAGTCCTGATCGAACACGATGCGGCTTTCGCCGGCGAGCGCCATGAAGCGCTTGCCGCGAGCACGGCCGACCAGCGTGAGGTTGGCCTTGCGGGCGAGCTCGACACCCCAGGCCGTGAAGCCCGAACGCGACACCAGGATCGGGATGCCCATGCGCACCGTCTTGATCACCATCTCCGAGGTGAGCCGGCCGGTGGTGTAGAAAATCTTGTCGTCGGGCCGTACGCGGTGCTTGAACATCCAGCCAGCGATCTTGTCGACGGCGTTGTGGCGGCCGACGTCCTCCATGTAGACCAGCGGCTGCTCTCCCACCGCGAGCACGCAGCCGTGAATCGCACCGGCTTCGAGATAGAGCGACGGCGTGGTGTTGATCTTGTTGGTCAGCGCATAAAGCCAAGAGGTGCGGAGCTCTGCATCCGGCAGCTTGATGTCTTCGAGCGCCTCCATGAGATCACCGAACACGGTGCCCTGGGCGCAGCCCGAGGTCTGCACCTTCTTCTTCAGCTTCTTCTCGTAATTGGTCTTGCGCTTGGTGCGCACCACGACCACCGCCAAGTCTTCGTCGTAGTCGACGGCCGTGATGGTGTCGTCCGGCCGCAGCATGTTCTGATTGAGCAGGTAGCCGATTGCGAGATATTCCGGGTAGTCGCCGATCGTCATCGCGGTGACGATCTCCTGCGAATTGAGGAAGATCGTCAGCGCGCGCTCGACCGTCACCGCGGTTTCGATCCTGGCGCCGGTCTGATCGACGCCGGTGACGCGCTCGGTCAGCCGCGGGTCGAGCGGGTCCGGCTTGATCAGATAGTCCTTCGGCTTGCGCATCGTCTCTTTATATAGGGACGCGCGGCGTAGCCCTAGAGAGGGGCGCGGACTGTTATGCGAAAGGGTTAGCCGAGGCCGAAGCGCGCGAAGCACGCCTTCGACTCCGGCTCGGTCAGGAACTTGAGGAAAGCCCGCGCCGGCTCGGTCGCGCCGTCTTTGGCGATGGCCCCCGCATAGCCGTTCACATAGGCGATTTCACCCGGCAGCACGCCCACCACCCGGGTGCCCGGCACCGCGATGAACTCGCTGGTGAAGGTGATGCCGATCTCGGCCTCGCCGCGCACCAGCGCCAGCGCGCATTCGCGGCCGGTCTTGTAGAGCTTCATCTTTGGCGCGATCTGCTCGTAAAGACCCATCCGCTTCAACAGATCGGCGAGGTAGATGCCGGACGAGCCGCCATGGGCCGGATCGTTGGCGGCGATCGATACGGCAAAGTTCAGCATCCGCTTGAAGCCGTCGAGCGTCGCGATGTTCGGCATCATCATGCCGTCACGCACCGCGACGCCACAGGTCGCAAGGCCGAGATCGGTGCGGCTTCCTGGTGCAATGCGGCCTTCGGCCTCCAGTGCCTCGATGGCCGGAAACGACAGGATGATCGCGTCGGCCTTCTCGCCGCCGGTGAAACGCTGCTTCAGCGCGCCGACGGTGTTGAAGGCCAGATCGACCTCGATGCCTTTGGCTTGCGTGAATTTCGGCGCAAGCTCCGCCACCGGACCTTCGACCGCGCCTGCACTCATCACCCGGATTTTTGTCATGCGGCGCGGTCAACTCACTCTTCAGTTCGGGGCGTCCCAGATGTGGGGATTGCGTATCATGAAAGCGCGGATCGACGGATCGGGATCGCGGCCGATCAATTCGCCGCTGACGTAGACGTCATACGACGAAAAGGCGTCCCGGTTCGAGTATACGGCCCCGATCGGGGCGCGATGCACCCCTTTTTTCTTTTTCTTGGACGCCGCATCGGCGGGCGACGCAAGCGCGACCGAGGCAATGAGAGCCGTCACGAGAATATGAATCTTCATGGGGGTATTCCTTCCCTCAGCCGATGCCCGGCGGGCATCTCAATGGCAAGGACATCACCAACAACACGCAGATCCCTCGGTTTATTCCCTAGCCCGGCAGAAAGGCGCTGGCCCCGGACCCGGTGTCGGTCAGGACCTCGACCGGCGCGCCGTAGAGCGCTTCCAATTGCAGCCGGTTGAGCACCGAAACAGTCACGCCTTCCGCCAGGCGGGTGCCCTGCTTCAGCAGGTAGGCGCGATCGGCCGCGCGCATCGCGTGGTTCGGATCGTGGGTGGTGAAAAGAACGCCGAGGCCGGAGGCCGCCAAGGCGCGGATCTCGCGCATCACCTTGCCCTGATTGCCGAAGTCGAGGCTTGCGGTCGGCTCGTCGAGCACGATGAACTGCGGTTCCTGCGCGAGCGCACGTGCCAACAGCGCAAGCTGCCGCTCGCCGCCGGAAATCTCGGTGTAGGGCCGCGCAGCCAGATGCGCGATGCCGAAGCGTTCGAGCACGCGGGCGGCGACGGCGCGATCGGCGGCGCTCGGCCGGCTGAACAAGTTGCCGTGGGCGGTGCGGCCCATCAGCACCACGGCCTCGACCGTGAAGGCGAAGGTCGCGGCGTGCGTTTGCGGAACGTAAGCGATCAGCCGTGCACGATCGCGGCTGGCATAGCCCGCGAGCGGCTTGTCGCCGAGCCGAACTTCGCCGCTGTGCGGCGCCAGCAGGCCCAGCAACGTCTTCAACAGCGTGGTCTTGCCGCCGCCATTCGGCCCGAGCAGCGCCAGCACCTCGCCGGTCGCAAGCGCGACGTCGAGATTGCGGCCGACCACCCGTTCGCTGTAGCCGATGGTGAGATCGTGCCCGGACAATTTCATCGTCACGACCAGGTTTTGGAGACGCTGGTGAGCAGCCAGATGAAGAACGGCGTGCCGACCACCGCGGTGAGAATGCCAAGCGGAATCTCGATCGGAGCCATGGTGCGGGCGAGCGTGTCGATCACCAGGAGAAATCCGCCGCCGAGCAAGGCTGCCGCCGGAATGAGCCGCGCGAAGTCCGGTCCCACGAGTGTGCGGGCGAGATGCGGCACCACGAGACCGACCCAGCCGATCACGCCGGCGGTCGCAACGCTTGCCGAGGTAACGAGCGTTGCTGCGGCGACAATGGCGATGCGCAACGGCCCGGTCGGCACGCCGAGCGCGCGGGCCTCCTCCTCGGGCAGCGACATCACGTTCATGCGCCAGCGCAGCGCCAGCAGCACCGCGGTGCCGATCGCGACCGGACCGAACAGTGGAATGAGATCGGGAACGGCGACCGAGGAGAGACTGCCCAGCAGCCAGAACGTCATGGCCGGAAGCTGGTTGTACGGATCGGCGAGATACTTCACGAGGCCGACGCCCGCGCCGAGCAGCGCGCCGACCACCACGCCGGTTAGCACCAGCACCAGGATCGGATCGCGTGCCCGCACCGCGGTGCCGATCATGTACACCGCCGCGACCGCGATCAGCCCGCCGGCGAAAGCCAAAGCCTGAATTGCGAATACGCCGAGCGAGAAGAAAATACCGAGCACCGCGCCAAGCGCAGCGCCCGACGACGCGCCAAGAATATCCGGCGACACCAGTGGATTGCGGAACAGACCCTGGAAGGCGGTGCCTGCAACCGCCAGCGCCCCACCGACCAGCGCAGCGGAGAGGATGCGCGGGCCTCGCACCTGCCAGATGACGTTCTGCACGGCCGCCGGCACGTCGGCCTCGCGGCCGGTGAGCTTGCCAGCGACAACGCTCATGAGATCGGCGAGCCCGATCGGATAACGGCCGACCGTGAAAGCGACGAGGAGGCCGACAATGAGGATCGCGCAGGCGATCAGCAGGCCGGGCGCGGCGGAGCGAGTCATGTCCGCAAAGTATCAGCCGCGGCCTGACAGAACACTCTCGATCTGCGCATCGGTCAGCGTCTTGTGATAGAACTGCGTATAGAAATCACGCGTCAGCGGCTTGAGGTCCTCGGGGAATTGCTCCGGGTAGAGCACCTTGGCCAGCCACCACAACCCGATCAGCCGGTTGACCGACGGCGGGAAATCGACCCAGCCGAACGGCAGATGCGGCGACAGGTGTACGCGGCCGCTCTGCACCGCCTTGATCGGCGCCCACAACGGATCGTTGCGCACGCTCGCGGCAAAACCGCCGTCGATGGTGATGATGACGTCCGGATTCCAGGCGAGCACCTGCTCGACCGAAACGTTGACGATCCCGCCCTTGCGCTCGGCGGCGACGTTGTGCGCGCCGAGAAACTCGATGGTTTCCATGTTGATCGAGCCGCCGAGCCCGGTTTCGAGCCCTCGGGGGCCGCGGCCGTAATAGACCCGCGGACGCTCGCTCTCAGGGATCTTGGCGATACGCTGCTTGATCGTCGTCATGGTCTGCTCGGCATAGCGAGCAAAGCCTTCGGCCTGATCCGGCCGCCCGGTCAGCGCGCCGAGTTTGCGATAGGTCGAAACCATCGCGTCGAACTTGCCGTCGAGCAGCGCGTAGGGAATGCCGGTCTGCTCTTGGACGCGGTTTGCAAGCGATATGTAGGTGTCCGAGATATAGCCGACGTCGAGAATGAGATCCGGCTTGAGTTGCAGCACCACCTCGAGATTGGCGGTGTTGCCACGGCCGGTGATCCGTCCGACCTGCGGCTTCGAGCAGGCGTCCGCCGCCATGAGTTCGCACTCCTCCGGACGGCGCGGATTGGGCCAGCCGATCAGGAGCTCCGGCGCAAAGGTATAAAGCAGGATCGCGGCGGGCGGTCCTGCCGTGAACACCCGTTCGACCTTCGCGGGAATCTGAATCGTGCGGCCGGCATCGTCGGAGACTGCCGCAGCGCGCGCGACGCGCGGCGCCAGCAGTGTTGCTGCCGCTCCGCTGAGCAGCGCACGGCGGTCGAACAGCATCGCGGTCTCCTGGGTGCCAGACACGGCCGGCGTGGCGGCCGACCGCTGTATGCGGACGGTTACAGCGTTTTCCCGGCAAAAGGAAGCGCCGCTTAGGAGCGCGTGCGCGACTTGATCGAGGTCTTTTTCTGCTTTTCGACCGAGGCACGGTCCGGAGGCCGCAGCGACGATTCAAGATCGCGCAGATGTGACTTCGTCGCCGAGAACGCATCGCTCTCGATCGAGCGGTAATCGGCGACCAGCTTCTGCCCGAACTTCGTGAGTTCGGCGCCGCCGCCCTGCGAGCCGCCGGGATGCGCCGACACCACCGGTTGCTGGAAGCAGAGATTCAGATCGTTGATGAGGAGCCAGGCCCGCCGGTACGACATGCCGAGTTCGCGGCCGGCCTGGGAGATCGACCCGGTGCGGCCGACGGCTTCCAGAAGCCTCACCTTGCCCGGACCGATCGAGCGGTTGCCGCCAAAATCCACCCGCAATGTCAATCTGGTGTCGCCCATACGTGACCGGTCCCGCGCCGAAGCAACAGGATATACCGGAATTCCGCGGGTCAGAAAGCTGCCTTTCGGCTCTGCGGCTCAGCCGGCTTCGAGCACCTCGGCCGCGCGCGACAGCGACGGCAGCACCGACAGAAGACAGGCGAGACTTGAGGTCCGCAGCGGCACGAACGGCTTGTTGAGCTGCTGGCAAACGCGCTTGGCCTGGTTCATCGCGTTGTGGCTGATGCAGTCGACGGGAAACAGCGTCACGTCGGCGCGGCCGACGAACCCCGGCAGCAGCGCGGCGGCGTCCTCGACACCGCCATCATGGTGGATGAACGCGCCGCCGGCCTGCTCCACCAGCGTCTTGAACCGCGGCAACTGATTGGCGCGGCCGCCGACATAGAGAATGGTCGCGCCGCCGAGATCGACCTGGGGCACCGCTTCGCGATTGTCTCCGTCGAACAGGACCGCGACCTGCCGCTCCATCGCCTCCAGCTCCTCGCGGATCGAATCACGCTCGGTCTCGGCGCGGCGGCGCGCGGCGTCGCTGCTTTCAAAATTGGCAAGCCGCTGCTCGAGCCGCTCGCGGCGCGCGGTTTCCCGCGACAGGCGGTCGTTCAAGTCCGCGATCGTGTCCTTCAGCGCGGCGGCCTCGGCGGCTTCGTCCTCCGGACGGCGGGCCACGTCGCCTTGGACCTTCTCGGCCAGCATCGCGCTCAGCCGCGCGATTTTGCCGTCGCGTTCGATGAAGCCATCGCGCAGCTGGCGCTGTTGCCGCTCGAGCTTGGCTTCCAGCGTCGCAAGCTCGTCCTCGAGCTGGTGCATGCGCTGCAGATCGGCGCAGTTCGTCGCGCCCATCAGATGCGACAGCATGTGCACGTCGCCGAACGCTTTCTGCACCATCTTGTCGGAGGCGTCGGGATGAGTGAGCACCGCCCAATAGGCGCCTGGAATGTCACCGCTGCTGACGGCCTTCTTCCACAGCGTTCCGATCGCCGCGTCGTCTCTGGCCTTGGCGAACTGGTTGAGCGTGACCTCGTGGCGCCGGTCGAGCGTCTTTTGCAGGAGCTTGCCGCCCTCCTGCGGCCGGTTGGCGAGCAGCACGCCGAGCATGTGCAACTCGTGCTCGTCCGCGGTCTCGATGCCGGCGATCTTCAGCTTCACCAGGACACGCCGCAATTCGGCGGCCGACAGGCAGGTGCCGATCACCGAACAATGCAGGTTGGTGTTGATCTCCCAGATCCGCACCCGGCGCTTGAGCGCATGGGGCTTCAGCGCGGCCGGACTGGCCGGAACCGGTACGGGCGCCGTCAGTGCCGGCACAGTCAATCCTGGCAGATTGGGAAGGTCCGCAGGCGGCTGCGGCAGGCGCAGATTCGGGGGCACCTCGGAATGGCCGCCGCGCCAAAGCTGCAAATGGGTCCCCATGCCGATACGCTCGCTATATCTGACAAGATATAGCGACTATGACACGCTCTTCCGAAGAGAAACAAGCCCCGAAAGCGTCATGGTGGCCGCGCTCCGGATACCTCTCTATTGCGGCAGACCGGGCGCGCCGAAACCGTAGCCCGCGAGAATCCGCTGCCCTTCGACCGACAGAATGAACATCGCGAAACGATAGGCCGCGGATGACGCGCCCTCGATCACGGTCAGCCCGTAGTCGGCGCCGACGGCGAGCGCATGGGGCAGCGCCACGACCTTCATATCCGGACTGTGCCTCTGCGCCTCGCGGGTCGCCGTGCAATACGCGAGGAACATGTCGGCGCGGCCCTCCTCGATATGCCAGCTGTAGACGAGCCGCCCGGGCGGCGGCGTCACGCTCGATGCACCGCCCATCAATTGCAGCGCCTTCTTCTCCAGCGTGGCCTGCGCGCCGGGCTTGAGCGCTTCGGCTTTGCGGAACATCTCGAACGTGTAGTCGCCGGAAGGATCCGAGCGCGGCGTCGAGGTGCCGAGCTTGACCTTGGGATCGAGCATCGCGTCGAGCAGCGTCTCGGACGTCACCGCGAGCGTGGGGCTGACCAGCGCGCACAACTCGTTGCGCGCAAACAGCACCACCGGCCCGCCCCGCTTTGCCGTGGCGAGCGCCTGCGGATGCTCCATGTTGGCGGCGGCAAAGACCTCGGCCTTGGCGCCGCCTGCGATCTCGTCCTTGAGCAATCCGGACGGCCCGAACTTGGCCTCCACCGTCGTGCCGGTCGCGGCCTTGAACGCGCGGCCGACATCGGTCAGCGCGCTGCGCAGGCTGCCGGCGGCGTAAAGCTGCACAGTGTCGTTGGCCGCCCGGACCGTGGTGATCGTCATGCAAAGCGCCAAGCTCAGAGAGAACAAGCCAGAAGAGAAGATAATCCGCATCGGACACTCCCGGAGAGCCCGTTGTATCTCATTGGATATGACCCGGAACAGAGGTGTTCAGCCATAAAATCCGCCTTGGTGGGACTTCCTTAGGAAACACGGGCGCATGCCGGCGCTCAGGACTTGAAAAAAGTCGTCCGGGCCTTCATGACACGGGCGCCGGAGAGATGGCCGAGTGGCTTAAGGCGCACGCTTGGAAAGCGTGTATACGGGAAACCGTATCGTGGGTTCGAATCCCACTCTCTCCGCCAGTCAAATCGCCGCCAGCCGGCCTCTCCTGCCCCCTCAACAGATCATGTGACGCGGCTTCAAGCCGCTCCACTTATACGCTACACACCTCCCGCAGCAGACATCGTCGGGAAGAGAGTTCGCAACAGATGCGAGTACTGATCACGGGGCATTGCGGCTACATCGGTCCGGTCATGACGCGGGTGTTCCGGAAAGCCGGGCATGAAGTCACCGGTTACGACACGGGATACTTCCGGGAGCAGATCGAGGATGCTCCTGCGGAGTGCTATCCGAACCACGAATTGAAAGGCGACATCCGCGACATCGACGAATCGGCGTTTCGCGGCATCGACGCCGTCGTGCATCTGGCGGCGCTTTCGAACGATCCGATCGGCGACATCGTTGCGGCCAAGACGGAAGCCATCAACGGCGGCGGCACCGCCCGCTGCGGCCAGATGGCCAAGCGCGCGGGCGTGCGCCGCTTTGTCATGGCGTCCTCGTGCTCCCTTTACGGTGCGTCCGGCGCGGCGGCCGGCGATCTTGACGAGAGCGCGCCGTTCGCACCGGTCTCCGCATATGCCAAGTCGAAGGTCAGCGGCGAAGCCGCGTTGCAGGCCTTGGCCGACGCGACGTTCGAGCCGATCATGCTGCGCAACGCGACGGCCTATGGCGTCAGCCCGCGCACGCGCCTTGATCTCGTGCTGAACAATCTGATGGCCTATGGCTACACCACCGGAGTCATTCGCGTGCTATCGGACGGCACGCCATGGCGGCCGATGGTTCACATCGAGGATATTTCCCGCGCCGCGCTTGCGGCCGCGCAGGCGCCGGTCGGCAGCCTTCGCCACACGGTGTTCAATGTCGGTGGCATCGATTGCAATTACTCGGTGCGGCAGATCGCCGAGGTCGCGGCTGCGACGCTGCCGAACTGCAAGATCGAAATCACCGGCGAAAACGGCAACGATCCGCGGAGCTATCGCGTCAACTTCACGCGCGTGCTGACGGAGCTTCCCGGCTTCGCCCCGCAATGGAACCTGGAAAAAGGCGCCGTCGAGCTGCGCGACTGGCTGCAACTGCACGAACCTGATCCAGAGAGACTTCTCGGAGCCAAGTTCATCCGGCTGAAGCGGATTCAGGACCTGCGCGCCGGCAATCAGATCGACGCGGATTTCCGCTGGACCGGCGCTCGTGCCTGACGCCGGTCCGGAGCCGTCATTCTGGCGAGGCAAACGTGTCCTGGTGACGGGCGCGACGGGCTTCCTGGGCGGATCGCTGGTCGCCCGCCTGCTCGAATACAAATCCGACGTGCTGGCGATCGTGCGGAACGACCGGCCGCAAAGCCGGTTCGCCGTCGAAAACCTTGCCGCTCAATGCCGCGTCATCCCAGGCGACATGGCCTCCCCGGATGTCGTCAAGGCGGCGTTCGATGCTGGCCCCATCGATGCACTCTTTCACCTCGCGGCCAATTCTGACGTTGAGGATTTTTACCGCCGGCCGGCCGAAAGCTTCCGCAGCGCCACCGACGGCACGCTGCAATTGCTCGAGGCCGTTCGCCATCGCGCGCCGGAGTGCGCCGCGGTGGTCTCGTCCTCGGACAAGGCCTACGGGCCACAGGCGGTGCCATATCGCGAATCGCAAAACCTCGCCCCGCGGCATCCCTACGAGGTCGCCAAGGCATCGCAAGACCTGCTCGCGCAGAGCTATGGCAAGGTGTACGGCCTTCCCGTCGCCGTGACCCGATGCGCCAACTACTTCGGCGGCTGGGATTTCAACTGGCACCGGATCATCCCGGGAACCATACGATCGGTCGCGCGCGGAGAGCCCGTGGTGTTGCGCTCCGACGGAAAGTTCACGCGGGACTTCCTGTATATCGAGGATGCGGTCGACACCCAGTTGCTGCTGGCGCAGGCCGTCGCGCGCGATCCCAAGCTCCGCGGCGAGCCGTTCAATTTTTCGCAGGAGATCAACATCGAGGTCATCGATATCGTCAGGCGTATCCTGACACTGATGGACTCGAAGACCGAGCCGCAGATCAACGAGACCGCCAAGGCGGAAATCCGGTTCATGCAGGTGAACTGCGACAAGGCCCGAACGACCCTGGATTGGCGCCCGCGCCACGATTTCGATCTTGCGCTCGCCGAAACGGTGAAGTGGTATCGCGGGTATCTCAGCCGCTCGGGCGGATGAAGCGACCAGGGCCTCGACATGAAGCGCATTACGATCATTTCGCCTTGCTACAACGAGGCGAACAACGTTCGTAGCTGCTACGAAGCGATACGCGATCTGTTTGCCGGACCGCTCGCAGGCTACGAGCGCGAGCATATTTTCGCCGACAACTCGTCGACCGACAACACCGTCGATATCCTCCGCGAGATCGCCAAGGACGATCCGTGCGTCAAGATCATCGTCAACGCCCGCAACGTCGGCCCGCTTCGATCGACCTTCAACGCCCTGAAGGCATCGAGCGGCGATGCCACCGTGGTGATGATGGCGGTCGATCTGCAGGACCCGCCGGAGCTCATCGTCGAATTCGTCAAGCGCTGGGAAGAAGGACACAAGGTCGTTCAGGGCGTGCGCACCCAGCGCGATGAAGGCACCGTCATGAGCACCACCCGCTGGCTCTATTATCGGGCGGTCAAGCGCCTCGCCAATATCGATATCCCCACCGACGTCGGCGAATTCCAGCTGATCGATCGCCAGGTCAGCGACGCCGTGACAGGTTTCGACGACCACAACCCGTACATTCGCGGTCTCATCGCCTATACGGGTTTCCGGCCCTACTCGATTCCGTATGTCTGGCGCGCACGCCGGCGCGGCGTCTCCAAGAACCGGCTGTTGGCCCTGATCGATATCGGCCTCAACGGCATGCTTGGCTTTACCAAGGCGCCGATTCGTATCCTGACAGCCACCGGCCTGCTGCTGGCGGCCGCGAGCGTCATTTACGCAATTGCCAATCTGATCTTTCTTGTCGTGCACGGCACGTCATCGATCCAGTCAGGCATTCCGACATTGATCGTCGCGCTGTTTTTCTTCTCCGGCATTCAACTCTTCTTCCTTGGAATTCTCGGCGAATACATCGCGGCGATCCATCAGCAGGTGAGATTCGGCTCGAAGGTCATCGAGTCGGAACGAATCAACTTTCCGCCCGAACCCTCCAAGCCGAAAGCCGGCTGAGCGATGACACGGGTCGCGATCGTCGGCGCGGGGTATGGCGGATACGTCCTCGCCCCAGCATTCCGGCGCTGCCGCGATGTCGAGATCGCAGGCCTCTGTGCACCGAGCGCTGCGCGCCGCGATAAGGTTGCGGCAGCGTTTGGCATCAAGGACGTCGCACCCAGTCTGGAAGCGCTGCTCGCTAGAACGCATGTCGACGCGGTCGCAATTGCGGTGCCGCCCGACCAGCAGGCGACGGTCGCTCAATTCGCACTCGAACGCCGCCTCCCGGTGTTTGCCGAAAAGCCCTTGGCGACCTCAGTTGCAGAAGCAGAGCGATTGACCTCGTTGGCCGCCCAGGCCGGCGTGCCCGCGGTCGTCGATTTCATTTTCCCCGAGCTCGCTGCGTGGCGCGTCGCCAAGGCATTGCTGGAGCAAGGCGCCATCGGCCCTCTGAGGCACGTCGTCGTGACGTGGCTGTTTGAAAGCTATGACCACGCACGCAACACCGGCAGTTGGAAAACGGTCAGCGGCCGTGGCGGCGGCGTCCTGCAATACTTTGGTTCGCACACGCTGCACTATCTCGAATGGTTCTGCGGAACGATCGAAGCGTTGTCTGGTCAACTCTCGCTGGCGCCCGGTCAAAGCGGCGGTGACACGTTGGCGGGCTTGCAGATGAGATTCGCGGGCGGCGCCACCGGCGCCGTCGTCCTCTGTGACGTGGCTTTCAACGGCGGCGGCCATCATCTCAAGTTCCTCGGCGACGAAGGAACCCTGACGTTGGCCAATTCCACTGCAAATCCGGTCAAATTTACGCTCCAGGTCCAACGCCGGGGCGAGTCATCGCCCTCGACTCCATCTGTTCCCGCCGATTTGCCGGCGTTGCAGCCGGGCGAGGATCCGCGCATCGCGCCGGCCGCCCGGATCGCCGAGCGCTTTGTTGCGGCCATCCAGGCGGGCAGCGAAGCGCGGCCGTCGTTCGCGGACGCACTCCGCGTGCAGCGGCTGATGGAGCCATTGCTGCTGGCCCGCCGGTCGGCTAGTTGAAAGGCCGCTTGGACGTGCCGTCGCAGGAAGTGTAGCGAGATTCAACGATGAAGACGCCAGTTCACGATTTTGAGCCAGGCCATCTGCCATTCTGCCAGGTCTGCAATTCGAAGCAGCTCGAGCTGGTTCTTGATCTGGGCCACCAGGCCCCCTGCGACAGCTTGCTGACGGCCGCGCAGTTGAACGAACCGGAAGAGACCTATCCTCTGCGCATGGTGCGGTGTCGTGATTGCGGCCTGGTGCAGATCGACTACGTCGTCGACGGGAGCAAGGTGTACCACCGGGAATATCCTTATCGTTCAGGCATCACCAAGGAGCTGGCCGATCATCATCACCGGCTCAGCATCGATCTCGTCAAGCGCTGCAACATCCCGTTAGACTCGCTGGTGATCGACATCGGCAGCAACGACGGAACGCTGCTGAAGGGCTTCAAACGCCAAGGCATGCGGGTGCTTGGAATCGAGCCGACCAACGTGGCCAAGTTTGCGGTCGAAGACGGTATCGACACGATCCAGTCGTTCTTCACCGACAAGCTCGCCGATGAAATCCTGCGTCAGCACGGCAAGGCCAAGCTGATCACCGCGACGAACATGTTCGCGCACATGGCGTCGCTGGGTTCGGTCATTCGCGGCGTCGAACGCCTGCTCGATGACGACGGCGTCTTCGTGATCGAGAACCATTACCTGCTGAACATCATCGAGCAACTGCAATACGATTCCATCTACCACGAGCATCTGCGCTCGTATGCGATGAAGCCGCTGCTGCAGCTGTTCAGCTACTACGATCTGTCGGTCGTCGACGCCTATCGCGTCGCAAGCTACGGCGGCTCGATTCGTGTGTTCGTGGCCAAGGGCCGGAACCGGCCGGCGTCGGCGGGGCTGAGCAACCTCATCGCCGAAGAGCACCAGGCGGGTCTCTACGACAGCGCCATCTACGACCAGTTCCGTGCCAAGGTGCTCCAGACCAAACGCAGCCTCTACAACCTGGCTGTCGAAGCCGAGGCCAAACAACAGCGCTTCGTCGGAAATTCCTGCCCCGGTCGTTGTGCAACGTTGCTGAACTATGTCGGTATCGACCGGGAATTGATGCCCTATATCGCCGAGCAGCCGACATCCCTCAAACTCGGGTTGCATTTGCCCGGAAAGCATATTCCGGTCGTCGAAAACTCGATCTTGTTTAAGGAACAGCCCGATTATACTGTCCTGCTGGCGTGGCATTATTGGCAGCCGATCAGCGCCGATCTTCGCAAGCGGGGGCTCAAGTCCAAGTTCGTACTGCCGCTGCCGGAGTTGCGGATCCTGTCCGAATGAGCGTGTTGGAACCAGTGCAAAGCGCAGGCCGCGCCTCGGGGCTCGCAGAGCGGATTGCCTACCGCACACGCTATTTCGACGACGCGCACGTGCTGGTCGAGCAAATCCTGGCCAAGACCGTGGTGCCGTACCAGGTCGAGGTGCAGCCGGGCCGCATCAAGGGCCGCGAAATCTGCTGGATGCCCTGCTCGTACTGCTACGGCGGCTCCTCCGAGAACACCGGCGAACGCCTCAAGCCTGAGCGCTACGTCGATCTCATCAAGCAGACTGCAAACGGGCCGCACGGCCGCGTCGACAAGATCATCTATGCGGGCTACGCCACCGACCCGCTGAACTACGAGCACATCGACGATCTGATCGGCGTGTCGCAGGAACTGAACCAGGTCATCGGCGTACATTCCAAACTGCTGCGGGCCAGTGCGCGCTTCGTCGATCTGATGACACGGGCGTCCAATCGCGACACCAATTACATCACGGTCAGTGTCGATGCCGGAACGCCGGAGTCTTACAACCGCACGCACAGCGTCACGACCAAAGCCGATCTCTACAGCAAGGTCGTCGACAACATCGCGCGCTTGAACAAGAGCCGCCGGGAGCGCGGCGCTGTTCTCGATATCGCGACAAACTATCTCCTCACCCGGGAGAACAGCGATCCCGCCGTGGTGGAAAAGGGAATTCGCGATCTGATCGCAGCCGGTGCGGACTCGGTCCGCTTTTCCTATCCGCAACTGCCGCGCGGCATGGAAAAGGAAGACGGCTCGATCATCATGACCCGGCAGGAGATCGATCAGGTTCACGCACGGCTCAAGCCGGTCGTGGCGCAGTTTTCCGGCGAGCGCACGAAGGTGCTGCTGCTGGACTACGACAGCGACCAGCAGATTTCCGAGCGCCGGACCTTGCCGTGCTTCGCACGCTTCATCTACCCGACCATCGGCTACGATGGCTGGCTGGCGAATTGCTCCCAATCCGCGGCGCTGCATTTCCGGGACATGGCGCTCGGCAATCTGCAGACGCGCGATTTCTGGGATGCCTACTACGACTACGACACGACTGACTTCTGGTCGTTCCTCGACAGTCAGCATCAAAAGATGACCAAGAACGATTGCCGTTGCGATCGGAAAGAGCACACCGTGAATCGCGTCTTTCAAGATGCGTTTCGTACGGGGTAGCAGAGGAAGCGATGCCGGTCAGTGTCGCGCCGCTGTTCTCCGCGGCGGTGGTAGGAGCAGCTGGGATCGGCGCGGCTCATATGCGCGAGCTCGCGGCCGGCGGATGTGATGCGCTCCTGGTCGCAGGGCGAAGTTCGGCTTCGGCGGCGGCGACCGCCGGCAGGCTTTCGGATCAGCTCGGACGCCCGGTGCAAGCCGTGAACGGCCTGCCGGACTTGTTGGAACGCGACGTCGACTTCATCAGCATCTGCACGCCGACCGAGCTTCATGTCGAGCACTGCCGCCAGTTGCTGCCGACCGGCGCCTTCATCCTGGTGGAGAAGCCGTTTTTCTGGGTCGATCGCGCGTCACAGTCCGCTGTGCGGAAGATCACAGACGAACTGTTCGAGGCAGCCGGCGGCCGGCTGGCAGTCAATCATCCGACCGGACTGCTGGCCGACGCCTATGCGCAAGCCGCGGGGCCCTTGCCGCCTTTGCGCGATTTCAGCTTCAGGTATCGTACCCGCGGACGCTACCGCGGCCGCATGATCGCGGTCGATCTGCTGCCGCATGCGTTGTCGGCGTTGCTCACGCTGGCGGAGGCGTCGAACTCTCCGATCGATCTGCCGGTCCAAATTTCGCGACGCGAGGAAGACAACGCCTGGCATTTCGAATTCACGGCCGGCCAGACGCGATGCAGGTTCGAGCTCGAACAGGATTCCACTCAACCAGGGTCCACGCTGTCTTTCGTTGTCAACGGCCAGCAGGTGGACCGCGAGCAGGAAGCCGTCGGCAACAGCTTCCGTGTCTATCTGGCGTTCTCGGGCAAACGCATCGAGGTGCCCAACCCGATGGCCGCCTCGCTGCAGCGCGCCTTGTCGGCCGCGCGCGCCGGCCGGCCGATCTCGGGCGAGGCAGCCTACGTCAACAAGATCATGACCTTCATGGCGGCATTACTTTCGGATTGAATGCATGCGGGAGCATACGGCCGTCATACTTTGCGGAGGCCGGGGCCAGCGGCTTGGCTCGTTGGGCGACCAGTTGCCGAAAGCACTGATCGAGGTGCGCGGCCGTCCGATCCTCTGGTACATCGTGGCCCGGCTCTATCTCGAGGGTTTCCGGCATTTCATTCTGCCGCTCGGATACCGCGGCGATCAGATCCAGGGATTCATCGACCGCAATCTCACGGAGTGGGATGTTCGGATCGACGCCATCCCGACCGGTGAGAGCACCGAAGTGGGTTTGCGCCTGCAGCGCGTCCGGCATCTGCTGCCGCAAACGAGCTTCCTGCTGATCAACGGCGACACGCTTTTCGATTTCCCGGTCGCGAACGTCATGTCGGAGCACGAGGCGAGCGGCATGGCCGTCACGCTGATGTCGTGCCCTGTGGTGTCGCAATTCGGATTGCTGGTCATGGATGGCGACAAGGTGATCGATTTCACCCGAGACTCGCTGGTCCGGAGCTTTCAGGTCCTCGATCCCAACGGGACCGGCGCGCTCCATCGCGCGTACGTCAACTCCGGTATCGCTTTGCTGCGGCCAAACGCGCTCGACGCTGTCGACCTTGCAAGCACCAAGAATTTCGAATCCGAGCTTTACGGCAAGCTCATCACCCAAGGACAAGCGCGTCATCACCCCATCGAGGGCTACTGGTTCGCCATCGACACCCCGAAGGATGTGGAAATCGCCAATGCGCAGCGGCTGGACGATCCGCGCTCGGCGGGAGCGCTCGATCTGAACGTCCGATTGAGCCAGGCGCAGCAGGAGCTGTTCAAAGGGACCGCATCGGGCTGATGCTGTCCATCGTCGAAACATTCGGACCCTGGGTCGCCGCCATCGCGGGCGCGGCGCTGTGTTACCTGCTGGCCGGCCGAAGGTGGACCTTGAGCGGCACCCAGGTCGTGGTGCTCTCGCTGGTCTGGGTCGCTCTGGTGCAGGCTGAAGGCATCTTCCCCGGACCATTGTCGCGGCTCGAATGGGGCGACGGCGACCGGCTGTTCATCGCGTATTTCGGCTGGCTGGCAAAGCAAGGCAACGCGCCGTTCCTGCCGGAGCTTGCGGGCGGAGCCGACCGATACGCCTTCGGCCGGATCGGCGGCGAATTCTTCTCGATCCGATTGCTGCTGCTCCAGGTTCTGCCGCTCTGGGCCGTGACGGTGGTCAGCCGCGTCACCGTCACCCTGTCCGGCATCGCCGGGATCTATCTTTTCGCGCACCGGCTCCTTCGCTGTCCGCGCGGCGTGGCGCTTGCCTTCGGCATGCTCTATGCGACCGCCTACGAGTTCACAGTGGGCCTGACGTTTCTCTACGGCTTTTCGATCGCCGGACTGCCGCTTCTGCTGTTCGCGCTGTTCGCGTTCCGCAACGATGTGCGCGGGTGGCTGGGGCTCGGCGTCCTTGGCGCGTTCTACATCGGCACCACCGATCCGATCTACTGGTTGCCGCTGCTCTGGGCCTGCGTCGTCTGCCTCTGGCTGTGGATCGGGCCTCAGTCCGCGGTGTTGGCCGTTGGCGGACTGCTTGTCCTGACCGTGCTGTGGCTCGCCAACTATGCCGAGACTCTGTTCGCCTTTTTCCAGTTTCTGCCGTGGTCCGAGCGCGCATCGGGTGGACCGGAGCAGGCGCCGGACCTGATCGCAAACCTTGTCGCGCAGCTCGACTACATGCTGCGACCGGTGCTGAGCTTCAACTATGCGGGATGGCCGTTCGGCTTGCCGCTGATCTTTGCGCTGATCGCGAGCATCGCCGTCCGATCCTGGCGCGTCGCCGTCGCGGCCGGAACCGCCTTGGCTCTCGCGGTGGCCACCGTCCCGCTGCAGGCCATGCCCTGGTCCGCTCTCGGACTGCCGTTCCTCGCGACCTATCGATGGTATCTCCAATACGGCGCGTTCAGCATGGGTCTCTTGGCCGGCGCTGCGGGCGTGGCCGCCTTTGTCGGCCGGAATCACGAGTGGCGCGTGACGCGATGGGCAACATCGCTCGCCTTGGGGATCGCTGCCGGAATGCTTTTCAGCGTCAAGGTTCATTCCGGGCTGCAGACCCTGACACGCGGCACATTCGCATCGCTCACCGAGATCCCCAATCTCAAGCAAACGGATTGGCGCACCGATCCGGCGGCCCGGGTGGTCAGCTTGCCGACGCAGCTCGACCCCAACGCGATGGTGAACTACGGCCTGTCGACCTTCGATGGCGCGGCGACCTTGATGGATCGCAACATCCACCGGTTTTGGTCCACAGGCGTCATGCGCGGCGCGAACCTGCCCACCCGCGAGATGCTCGGCTTCGGGTTGAACAGCGACTTCATCCAATGCTGTCAGCCGCTCGACATCGACCGGCTCGCCGATCTCAAGCTGCTTCGTCTGGCCGGCGTCGGCTATCTGCTGAGCTACCGGAAGCTCCAATCGGCCGAGCTCACGCAGGTCTCCGGGCCCGCCGAGCAGGAGTCCACGCACACGTTGCGCTTTCTTCTCGCTGCTCCGCAGCCGGTGTTCGTCTACAAGCTGGCAGCCCCGCTGCCCGTCGCATGGCGCGCCACCGCGGTTACCGTCCTGCCTGAGACGGCCGACGACACGGCGCTCTTTAGCGCGCTGGAGACTCAGGCCCTGCAGGGGCAGGCGATCGTTCATTCAGGCGAGCCGCAGACGCGATCCGAATTGAGCGGTGTCGCTCCTCTCAGCGCCAAACGAAGCGGGTCGACGATCGAGATTGCAACCGGGGGTGTCGGCGGTCCTGTCCTGGTCAACCAGACCTGGCTGCCGTGGTGGAGCGCCGTCACCGACACGGGCGAAAAGGTCCCGGTCCGTTCGGCAAACCTCATCCACATGCTGCTCGAGGTTCCGCAGGGCGCGCGATCGGTCGTGCTGAGCTACCGGCGCCCCCTGTTCTGGGCCCAGGTCTTCAGGCCTCCCCATTCACCCTGATCCGATTGATCTGCGTCAACCGCTGCTTAAGGCTTGAGAACTACACAAATCCGCCTATATCTTCGTTGCGTGCCATCGGCGCGGCTTCCCCAATACGAACACTTGAACCTGCGCGGAGCAGCGCGTTTCGGCTATGTCAGACGATCATATCGAACTGGAACCCCGCGACTATCACCTCGCCGTGAGGCGCCGCGAGCACTCGGAAACGCCCTGGCGGTGGGAGATCTGGGCGGCCGGCAAGACCAAGGCCATCGACCAGTCACGGCAGCATTTCGCCACCATGTCCGATGCGACGAAAGCCGGTAAGGCGGCTTTGAGAGAGCTGCTGCGCGAGCGCTTCCCGAACGCCGCCTGATCGTCCGCGACGCCACGAACCATCCCAATTGAGGCTCAGGGGCTACCCCCGGGTTCCGCCGCATGCGAACCTGGGGCCAAGCTTATGGCTTCAAAAACAATGGTTCGGGAGGATGGGCATGAATCGGCGTGACTGCATGAAGGCAATGGGCGCAACCATGGTGGCTGCGGCCTTGCCCTCCTCCATGCCTTTTTGGCCCGCCTTGGCGCAGTCGAAATATCCCGACCGGCCGATCCGCGTCATTGTGCCCTATGCGCCGGGTGGCGTGGTCGACGTCATGGCCCGTCACTGGGGCGAGCGGATGAAGTCCGTGCTCGGTTCCGTGGTCATCGAGAACCAGGGCGGCGGTGGCGGCACGCTCGGCGCCAGCAACGTCGCGCGCGCAACGCCGGACGGCTACACGCTGCTGTTCGGCGACACCAGCTCACAGATCATCACACCCTCGCTGATGGCCTCGCCGCCCTACGATCCGGTCACGAGCTTCGCGGCCATCTCCATCATCGCCACCTCGACGCCCGGCATCGTCGTGCATCCCAGCGTGCCGGTGAAAGACCTCGCCGAGTTCATCAAGTACGCGCAGGCGAACGCCGACAAGCTGTCCTACGGATCGGCCGGCCCCGGCACCGTCGGCAACCTTGCGGGCGAGCTGTTCAAGCAGACCATCAAGGCGCCGGGCATCACCCACATCCCGTACCGCGGCGCGGGCCCGGCTTTCGCGGATCTGCTTGCCGGCACCACGCCGTTCGCGACGCCGAACGTCACCGGCCAGGTGCTGGAATCGCACCGCGCCGGCAAGGTGCGCCTCCTTGCGGTGTGCGGACCGACCCGCCTGAAGGCCGCGCCGGACATTCCGGCGGCCGTGGAAAGCCTGCCCGGCATGGTGGTGCAGCTTTCGGCCGGCGTGTTCGCGCCCGCCGGAACGCCGCAACCGATCGTGCTGCAGATCTCGAATGCGACGGCCGAAGCCGTGAAGGACCCCGCGTTCATTCGCGCACTCGAGGCGGCCGGCCTGGAAACACGGCAGGACGCATCCGCCGCGGCCGCGCAGGCGTTCCTTGAGACCGAACGCAAGCGTCTCGTGCCGGTGATCCAAGCTGCTGGCATGAAGGCGCTGTGAGCCCTTAGGATCGAGCGCCGGACGATCACAAATTCGGGGGCTGGGATGCGGTTGGCTATTCTTGGCGCAGCGGTGCTTCTGTCATTGGCGGCAACGCAGATTTCCACGGCTCAGGAGAGCTATCCCAACCGGGCCATCAAGCTCATCGTGCCATTCGCTGCAGGCGGCAACACCGACGTGGTCGGGCGGCTCACCGCCGCCTACATGCAGAAAATGCTCAACGTCGGCGTCGTGGTCGAGAACCGCGCCGGCGCCGGCGGCATCAACGGCACCGACGTGGTCGCGAAGTCGCCGCCGGACGGTTACACGCTCTGCGTCTGCGGCATCGGCCCAATCACGGTTTCGCCGGCAACCGAAAAGCTGCCTTACGATCCCCTGAAGGACCTCGCGCCCGTCAGCCTGATCAACACCAATCCGTTGATCCTGGTCGTCAACCCGGCGCTCGACGCAAAAACCGCCGCGGAGGTCGCGGCGCTCAGCAAGCACCGACCAGGCGGCTTGAGCTACGGCACGGTGGGTGCCGGCGGGCTGATGCAGTTCGCCGCCGAGATTTTCCGGGTCAAGACCGGATCGAACTTCACCGCCGTGCCCTATCGCGGCGGTGCGCTGGCGACGGCCGCGGTCGTGTCGGGCGAGGTGCAACTCGCCTTCTCGAACATGTCGGACGCGATGGCGCAGATGGCGGCCGGGTCGGTGCGTCCGCTCGCGATCACCACCGCCAAACGCAATCCGCAAACGCCGGAAATCCCGACCCTGATGGAGCTTGGCCTCGTCGACTATCCGGTCGAGTCCTGGAACGGCCTGTTCGCGCCGGCCGGCACGCCGCCGGCGATCCTCGACAAGCTCGCCCGTGTCATGAGCGAAATGTCCAAGGACGAAACGCATCGGAAGCGAATGGCCGAAATCGGCTCCATCGCCGTGGCCAATTCGCCAGGCGAGTACTCCGCCATGCTGCGCGACGAAACCGTTCAATGGGCCAAGGCGCTGACCGTGATCGGTCTGGCCAAATAGAACAGGCCAAGTAGAAGCTGTGACACGGATGCTGTCATTTCATTGCCGCGACAGCAGCATTAACGATGCAACAACGAAACTGAAATATTCAAAAGATCGATCCATTTACAAAGTCCCCGACCGGCACGCATGTCCACCGCCGTCAAAGCTGTAATCCTGATTGCAGCGTTGGGATTGATGTTTATTGCCACCAATTGGTTCTGCCTGCAGCGCCTCAACGAGCTGAGCGAGCTCAACGAAAATCTGACCCAGCACATTGCGCCAGCCCGATTGGCGCTCGCCCAGGGCAAGACCGCAGTCGAGTCGTTTGCCGTCGCCACTTACAAAAGCTACGCAACAATCGATCCAGACGTCTTCCGCGAATCCGCATCGTTCATCAACGATGAATACAGCGCCGCGAAGAATTCCTTGAACAATGTGACAGCCTCCTATCCGGCGGCAGCCGAGGACGTTGGGAATATCCTGGCGCGACTTGAAAAGGCCCACGCGCTTGCGACCGAAATGATCGGTCATCTGAAGTCCGGCAACCGGCCGGAGGCACAGCGCATCGTCGATCTCACATTCGACGTGGCCCGCGACGACGTCGGCGCTCAAGTGAACCGGCTCATCAATATCCTGGGCGGTCAGGCCCAGGCAGCCGAGGCCGAGACGGTCGAGCGCGGCGCCTTCATCTACCGCATGACCATCGGTATCGCGACGGTGGGGACAGCCACGTCACTCGTCATCGCTTTTCTTCTGAGTCAATTCTTCGTGGCACGCCCGCTGCAACGGATGGCCTTCACCATGACGCGGATGGCGGCTGGCCAGATCGACCTGCCCATCCAAGGAGCTGGCCGCTCCGGCGAAATCGGCGCCATGGCCCGCGCCGTCGAGGTGTTTCGCGACAACGCTCTCGCCCTGCGCGAGGCCGAGAAGAAACGCGTCAGCGAGCGCGAACAGGCCGAGAAGGACAAGGCAGCCGCGCTCGAAGCGGTCGCAGCGACGTTCGAGTCCGGCATCTTGTCGATCGCCACGGCTGTAGAGCATTCGGCGACCGAGCTCGAAACCTTTGCCCGAAGCATGAATGAGGTGTCCGACGAATCGCTGCAGCACGCCAAAATGGCGGCGTCGGCAGCCGGCGACACCTCGGAGAGCGCCACCGGCGTCGCGACCGCCGTGGAAGAACTGTCCGCCTCGATCGGAGAGGTCAGCGATCAAGCGCGCCGGGCATCCGATGTCATTGCCGAAGCGATGCGCCGGACAGACAGCGCTCTACAGAACACCGCGGAGCTGGCGCAGAGCGTCCGAGACATCGACGAATTCGCCGGCATGATCACCAACATCGCCAGCCAGACGAACCTGCTGGCGCTGAACGCCACGATCGAGGCCGCTCGGGCCGGCGATGCCGGACGCGGTTTCGTGGTGGTTGCGCAAGAGGTCAAGGCGCTGGCCGCACAGTCTACCAAGGCACTTGCGGAAATCAGATCCAAAACCCAATCCATTTGTCAGGTGATCGAAACCGTCAAGGCTGCCAATCAGGCGGTTTCCCAAGTCATGGAGCAAGTCGAGAGCATCTCCGGCGCGATTTCCTATTCGGTTCAGCAGCAGGACCAGGCCGCGCGCCAGATTGCAGAAAGCATCGATGCCACCGCGGAACGCACCCGCCGTGTGCTCGAGAACATCGCCGACGTGAGCAGCCGCGTCGGACAAACCGGCCGGGGTGCCGAGCAGGTGCTTGCTGCGGCAGCGGATCTCAATCAACAGGCCGCGACGCTCAGCCGAGACGCTCTTGATTTTACGCGCCGTGTGCGGAGGGCTTAGGGCTACCAGGCCGGCTCTTCGATCGCTTCGACAAACCAGTCCCACCAGGCGAACTCCATCTCGAAGCCTTCGCCCTCCAGGGTGAAGCCGTAATAGAGCCACCCGTTGTCGCGCGTGAACTTTTTCTGACTGGGGCCGACGAGCAGACCGACGAAGGTCTGCTTCCCATTTCGGATGCGAACAGTTTTGCCGATCAGCGGAATCAAATCCGCCGTGTCCAACGCGTACATGGCCCACCCACCCCATGGCAGACTAGCAACGCGATGACGCGCGAATCCAGCGGCGGCGGCGGCAGACACACCGATGATTTTGGCATGTGGCCGCCGTGCAACGCTGCGCGCAACGTCGGGCTCTGCTTGAGGAGCAGACGCCATCGCGTGACGTCTTGCCTTGTGAGGAAAGCCAGACTCGGATGTCGGCAATCAAGCGCCGATCCGCACCACCTGGCGGCCAAAATCGGGCGCCGAGACGTTGCTCTCGCGAATCTGGTTGCGGCCGGATTGCTTGGCGTCATAGAGCGCCGCATCCGCCAATGTGATGAGCGAAGCTGATTCGGCGCCTAGCGCCGGCAATGTGGTCGCGACGCCGACACTGACCGTGACGATGCCGTACTCGCTCGACGGATGCGGCTCATCGAGCCGCCGCACGTTCATCAGCACCGTTTCGGCGATGCGACGCGCACCCTTGGCGTCGGTGTCAGGCAAGAGGACAGCCAGTTCTTCGCCGCCATAACGCGCAGCGAGATCAGCGGGGCGCTGGACGGCACGGCGCATCGCGGCAGCCACGGCCGCGAGCACCCGGTCGCCCTCCAGGTGGCCGAGGCTATCGTTGAAGCGTTTGAAATTATCGATGTCGATCATCACCAGCGACAGCGGCTTGCGCTCGCGTATGGCACGCTGCCATTCACGCTCGAGCGTCTCGTTGAAGCCGCGCCGGTTGGCGAGGCCAGTCAGGTTGTCCTGGCGCGCCAGAGCGGCTTGGGCGGCTTCGGCGGTTTCTCTACGCCGCAGTTCGGAAACGAACAGCGCGACGAGCGCAAGAATACTGCCGGCCATTACGACATAGACGATCGACAGCATCTTGATCTTGGTCCACCACGCGGTGAACACTTCGGTCTCGGAAAGGCCAACCGTGACCATCAGGGGGAGATTGGCGACCCTTCTGAAGGCGTAGAAGCGGGAGATGCCGTCCGACTGGGCGGTAGCCCAGAACGAGCCGCCGGGGCCGTCCTTGCTGTGCTGAAACAGCGGTGCGCTGCTCAAGTCCCGGCCAATCAGGTCGTCGCCACCGAGATTGCGCGCCAGGACGATGCCATCGTCGCGGAACAGCGTGATGACGCCCTCCGTGCCGAGATGCACGGTCTCGAAACGCTGGCGGATGTAGTCGAGCTTGACGGTTCCCGAAACGATGCCGCCGAAGCTGCCGTCGGGGCGCGTCACCCGCCGGCTCAGCGACAGGCTCCAGATGCTGCCTTGCAGCCGCGCCTTGAATGGCCTGCTGATGTAGAGCCCGATGTCGCGTCCGGCGTCGCGGTGCATCTGGAAATATTCGCGATCCACGAAATTGCCCCGGCGCACCGGAAAGCTAAGCGAATCGAGAACAATCGAGCCGTCGGCGTCGAGCACAACCAGCGCACCGAGGCCCTGCGCCGTGGTCGAACGATCGAACAATGTGATCTGGCGCAGCCGCGGCGGCTGCGCCATCACGTCGGGATCGGCGATGCCGTCGAGCACCGCTTGCAGCGACAGATGATAGAGTTCGATGTCGCGCGCGATCCCCTGCTCGGCCAGCGTGGCGATGTTCCGAGCCTGCTGTTCGGTGAATTCCAGCGTGCTGCGATAAAAGTCTCGGCCGATGACAACGAAGAAGGCCAGCATGACCGCAAGGCCTGCAGCCGTGACGAACCAGACTCGCGACGGCGTTGGCCTCGGCCGAAAGGCCCGCCAATCCCTGCGCTTCTTTCCGGATACCGGGGCTGTGTCCGTCGTCGTTGTCATAACGGTCAGACGGTGACTTGCGGCACGAGGCGTGGCGATCCCGGCATCCGTGGCCGATCGAGGAAGTGAAG
Source organism: Rhodoplanes sp. Z2-YC6860 (assembly GCF_001579845.1). Classification (GTDB taxonomy): domain Bacteria; phylum Pseudomonadota; class Alphaproteobacteria; order Rhizobiales; family Xanthobacteraceae; genus Z2-YC6860. The sequence goes on along the minus strand of NZ_CP007440.1, from coordinate 1,238,892 downwards.
TCCGGCTTCGGTCGCGGTTTGCCAGACAACCTCGGATTTACGAATCACAGCAACGACGCCGGTCAGATGCAGATCGACCGTCTCGGGCAGTGTGGCTCCAGCCGGCAGCGTGATCCGCGCGCCTGTCTCTGAAACGTTCTCGATCAGGCATTCATGACGGGGCCGGTTGCCGCCCGTGTCCACCCAGCAGCGCCGGTCCAGGCGTGTGCGACGCGAGTGACGCTGATCCCGTGCCATGGCACCCTGACTTTCCCTGCCGACTTCCGTTCTATTGTTGCCGGAAGAATCGGGCTGCGGTCGTTACTTTGGAGCTAACGGGTCCATCCGTAGTTGCACGGAACTGTCGGGGAGATCGATTCAAGTTGTCGGGCTTTTCCCCGTAAAGAAAGGCCCTGCTCCCCCCCGGAAGCAGGGCCTCAAGTCGAGTCAACAAACGCGCTTCTTCAGGCAGCGTTATTTTTCAAACGGGCTTCATCCTGCGCTTTCATGATCAGCTCTCGGCTGATCGTGCGCAGATCGGTTGCGATCGCCGGATCCTTGCATTGATCTGCGAGGCGGGCGCACCAATGTGCGTAAAACTGAAAGTCGCGGCTGCTGTAAACCATTATGTTTTCGTAGCATCGCGTGTGTCGCGCGAATATCCGTACAACTACGCACGATGTGGGCTCATCGAATATCCAGCGGCCTCTGCGAGCTCCTGCGTCTTCGTCAGGCCAGGCAGACGCTGAAACATCGGAGGCGTCGCTGCGTTGACGGCATGCCCTATGGGCGAGACTGCTTTTTTGGTTATGGGCGCGAAGAACTGCCGAGACCGGTTCAAGCCGGCCCCTGCGTGATTAAGCAGCCGATAACCAAAACCGGGTCGCTTGCCGCCGTCCACAGGCCAAGTCCCGCTGAAATCGCAAAGAACTTTGCTAAGTTGTACGCTAAGGTGATTCAATCGAACCCGTATGGTTCCAGAATGGCCCGTGTCCTTGCGATCGACGATGATGGCGCCGTGTGCGCAACCGTCAGCGCGATTCTCGAGCGCGCCGGGCACCAGGTCGTCACGGCGCAAAACGGCCGCAGCGGCCTGAAGCTTCTCGAAGCGGACCGGTTCGATCTGCTTCTCATCGACATTTTCATGCCGGAAATGGACGGGCTCGAGACCGTTCGGGTCTTGCGCGGATCGAAGCCAGAGCTTCCAATCATCGTCATGTCCGGCGCCACGGCCGATCAGACCAGCACGCCCGACTACCTGTCGTTTGGAACGAAGCTCGGTGCCGTCGAAAGCCTTCGCAAGCCCTTCAGGCCGGCCACCTTGGTGGAAGCCGTCGACCGCTGTCTTGCCGGCGGAGGCTGATCGCAGAATGGCTCACAGCGCACGATGTGGCGAGGCTGAGTAATGCGTCTTTCGCTCCGTCTCGCCATCGCCATGATCTCGCTCGTCCTGCTGACGGTCGGCGCGGTCAGCTTCCTGAGTTACCGCAATCTCGAGACGGCGACCTGGCCGCGGGCCTTGGAGCGCATCGACGGTCATGCCCGGCTGCTCGCCTCCGAGCTCGAGGGTTACGCCCGCGGCGCCCGCGACGACATCCTGGGGTTCCGCTCTGCGGTGGCGCTGGAAGGCATCGTTCGCGCCCATATGGCAGGCGGGATGGACCCTCTCGACGCAACGACGGAGGAGAAGTGGCACGAGCGAATGGCGGCACGCTACCGCGCCGAGTTGGAATCGAAAAGTTCGTTCAATCAGTTCCGCATCATCGATGCCTCTGGAGCGGAAATCGTGCGGGTCGACCGGTCCGGGCCGAACCGCACGCCCCATGTCGCCCATGGTTCAGAGTTGCAATCCAGAGCCGACCGGGAGTTCTTCAAGGCCGCGATCGCACTGCCTCCGGGAAAAATCTACGTCTCGCCGATCGATCTTCTTCGCGACCGCGATGCCATCGCGGTTCCGCATGTGCCCACGATGAGGGTGGCGACACCCATCCACAAGCCGGACGGAGCGCCGTTCGGGATCGTCGTCATCAATCTGGACATGCGGCCGATTTTCGACCGGCTGCAGAGCCTGATCCGCCCAGGTGGCCAAGTCTATCTGGTTAATGAACAGGGGGACTATCTATTGACCCCTGATGCTGGAAAAGGCTTCGCTTTCGAATTCGGAAAACGCGCGCGCTGGCAGGATGATTTTCCCGACCTCGCCAAAGCCTCGATCCCCGATAGCGGCATATCGATGCCCATAGAAAATGTCGGCGGCGAATCGGGAGCGGCGGCGCTGATCTACGCCCGTCCGGCCGGAGGCCCACGCGTGGCGGTGATCGAGACGACACCGCGCTCGGTCATTCTGGCGCCCGCCGCAAGCCTGCGGCAGTCGGTCTTCGTCGCAGGCGCCATCGCTGTGCTGGCCGCGGCGCTGTTCGCAGCCTTCCTCGCGCGTTCGCTCGCCAAGCCCGTCGTGCAGATGACCCGAGCGGTCAACGGCTTCTCAACGGGCCAGCCGCTTGCTTTGCCAGTCGGCGCCAGCGGCGAAATCGGCGTGCTTGCCAACGCTTTCAACCGCATGGCCACGGATGCCAGGGAGAAAACCGCGGCACTCAGCCGTGAGGTTGCGCAGCGCCAGCGGATCTTCGACCGATCGTTGGATCTCATTCTTGTGGTCGATCGCAAGGGCACGTTCGTCCAGGTCAGCCCGAGCAGCTTCGCGATTCTCGGCTATCAGCCGGATGAACTGGTCGGGCGCAATGCCGTCGAACTCGTTTACCCGGACGATATCGACATCACCCGCACAGAGATGCGCGCCGCCCGGCGCGGCCGGGTGATGCGAAACTTCGAATGCCGCTATGTCCGCAAAGACCGCCACGTGGTCCCGCTGGAGTGGACCGGGGTCTGGTCTGAGGAGGATCAACAGCACTATTTCATCGGCCGTGACGTGACGGCACGCAAGGTCGCGGAGACGAAGCTTCGCGATTACGCCGAACGTGAGCAGCAATACATCGCCGCCGTCGAGTCCTCCCAGGACGCCATTATCACCAACACACTCGCCGGCACCATCACGGGCTGGAATCACTCCGCGGAGGCATTGTTCGGCTACGCGGCAGCAGAGGCCATCGGCAAGAACATCGGAATGATCGTACCGGAAGACCGTCGTGACGATCATCGCAAGATGCTTGTGCAACTCGGCGACGGTGCACAATTCGAGCATTTTGAAACGGTGCGGATCGCAAAGGATGGCAGACAGATCGACGTCTCGCTGTCGGTTTCTCCGGTCAGATCTCCATCCGGCGAGATCATCGGCGCCGCAGCGGTCGCCCACGACATTACGTCGCGGAAGCGCGCTGCCGAAGACCTCAAGCACGAGATGGAGGAGCGTCAGAAGCTCGTCGACATCCTGAGCAACACGATCGGCAGCATGACCGACGCCGTGCTCGTTGCGGACGACAAGGGCTCCGTCATCTATTCGAATCCGGCAGCCGAGAAGCTGATGAGCATCATCACCGGGCAGACGCCCGCGGAGTGGTCGGTGCCGAACGAAGTGCGGCTGCCGGACAGCAACGAGCTCGTTCCGATCAACGGGCGGCCGCTGATGCGGGCGGTGCGCGGCGAAACGCTCTCGAACTTCGAGATCGTCATTCATCACAAAACCGCCGATAAAATCCACAACGTGGTCACCAACGGCGGACCGATCCGCGATCGGAACGGCCGCATCACCGGCGGCGTCGTGGTTTATCACGACATCACGCAGATCAAGGAGACGGAACGGCAGCTTCGCCAGGCCCAGAAGATGGAAGCCGTGGGCGAACTCACCGGCGGCGTCGCGCACGACTTCAACAACATCCTCACCGTCATCACCGGCACGATCGAGATTCTCGCCGACGCGGTCGCCGACAAGCCGAGCCTTGCGGCGATCGCCAAGATGATCGACGAAGCGGCCGGCCGCGGCGCCGACCTCACCCAGCGCCTGCTGGCCTTCGCCCGGCGGCAACCGCTGCAGCCGCGCGAGGTCGATCTCAACGACCTGGTCGTCGACACCGTGAAGCTGTTGAAGCCGACGCTCGGCGAGCACATCGAAGTCGAGGCTCTGCTGAAGGATGGCCTGCCGCCGGCACTGGTCGATCCGAGCCAGCTCACGACCGCGCTGCTCAATCTTTCGCTGAACTCGCGCGACGCCATGCCCCATGGCGGCCGGCTGCTGATCGAAACCAGCCCGGCGTTCCTCGACGAATCCTATGCAAAAGAAAACCGGGAGGTGAAGCCCGGCCGATACGTGATGCTCGCCGTGAGCGACACCGGCGCGGGCATTCCGAAAAACATCCAGGAGAAGGTGTTCGAGCCGTTCTTCACCACCAAGGCGGTGGGCCGGGGCACCGGGCTTGGGCTGAGCATGGTCTATGGCTTCGTCAAGCAGACCGGCGGGCACATCAAGATCTACAGCGAGGAAGGCCAGGGCACGACGATCAAGCTCTATCTGCCGCCCTCGCTCGGCAAGGCGGAGGCGCGCGACACGTCGGCCGCTCCGGATGTCCAGGGCGGCTCGGAGGCGATCCTCGTGGTCGAGGACGATGCGCTCGTGCTCTCCTACGTCGTGACGCAGCTTCTGAGCCTCGGCTACGACGTGACGACTGCGACCAATGCGGCCGAGGCTCTGGAAGTGATCAAGACCGGCAAAAACATCGACGTGCTGTTCACCGACGTGATCATGCCGGGCATGAACGGCCGCCAGCTCGCCGATCAGGTCAAACTGCTGCGACCGAACATCGGGATCCTGTACACGTCGGGATACAGCGAGAATGCCATCGTGCATCACGGCCGGCTCGACCCCGGCGTGCTGCTGCTGGCCAAGCCGTATCGCAAGGCCGATCTGGCCCGCATGATCCGGAAGGCCGTGCCGGAGCGCGCCTGAGGCCCATCCGAAGCCGGACACGCCTCAGGGATGCGCCCGGCCTTCGCTCATGACGATGCGGATCAGATCAGCGGCATTCTTGGCTTCGAGCTTTTCCATGATGCGCGAGCGGTGCACCTCGATGGTGCGCGGGCTGATGCCGAGCCGCCGCGCCGCCTCCTTGTTCGACTCGCCTTTCACGATGCAATCCAGAACGTCCTGCTCGCGGCTCGTCAGCGGCTCGCGGCCCGGGAAGTTGAATGCCCTCTTGGCGCCGTTGACGGCAACGGCGCTCTTTTGCCGGGCGTTGGCCTCGACCGCTTCGCGAACCCGCGTGACCACCTCGCTGCCGCGAAACGGCTTCTCGATGAAGTCCAGCGCGCCGTTCTTGATGGCGTCGACCGCCATGGCGATGTCGCCCTGGCCCGACATGATGAAGATCGGCGCCGGATAATCCTGGGCGTTCAATTCCTTGAGGATGTCGATGCCGGTCTTGCCCGGGATGTGGACGTCTAGAATGATGCAGGTCGGGTTGCGCTCTTTGGCAACCTTCAGAAACGCGGCGCCTTCGGCGAAGCGGACGACGTTGTAGCCGGCGTTTGAAAACAGCAGGGACAAGGTTTCACGCACGGCCGGGTCGTCATCGACGATGAAAATCTCTCCCGACGGGCCTGAAGCTTGCATTCCGTTGGCCTCCTCAGCCCGCTCCTCTGTTCCCCCCGGACTGTCGATTACCGCCGCTTCAGCGGTGGCACAACCATCCCCTTGCGGGATGCGGCAGCTCTCAACAGAAGCAAATCGTTGCACATCGAACAGGTTGAAAGCCATACCCTTTTTTCGTCCGGAAGCCCCAACCGGAGCCGGCAATGTCGGCAAAAATTCAGACCGGCATGCGGCCTGCTCAATTCACAGACAGCGGGGGCAAATCCGAGCCGAGGTGTCGGACCAGTCAAAAGCCCGATGAATCGTTAGCAATTGGGCAACCATCTCTTTCATTCATCGGAATTGTACGTACAGCGCGTCGAACTGATCCCAGTTCATATACGGCCGATCGCTAACATCATCGACGGCAAGGCAACCGAGATTTGCGCCCGCGTCGACATGAGAGGCCGCCAATGTCCAGCCCCGACCGCCTTCAGCAGCTTGTCCGCCGCCGCTCCGTCCGGCTCGTCTTGGCCGGTGGACTGATCGCCACCAGCGCCTGGGCGTTTCTTCCCTATCTCAACTATCGCATCGCGAGCTCGGCCTTCGTCAACGCCGAACTGGTGCGCGTGGCCGCGCCGATCGCCGGCCAGTTGACCGTTGATCTTCCGCGCAAAGGCGATTTCCTCGACCAGCCGATGGCCCTGCCGCTCATCGAAGCGCGGGCGCCCGACCAGCGGCATCTGGTCCACCTCGAGAGCCAGCAAGCCGTCACCAAGGAACGGGCCGACCTCGCGCGCCAGCAGCTTTCCGAGATCGAGACCGCCGACAAGGAGTTGATGGCTCGCACCGCCATCCATCGCAACGGCGTGATCACGCGGCTGAACTACGAGCTCGACGAGGCGCGCGCCGAAAAGGCCGGCTGCACTGCGGAGCTTGCGCTGCGGCGCGACGTCAGCGGCCGGCTTGAGCAGTTGGTGAAGAGCGGAACCGTCACGGCCATCAAGAGCGCGGAGGCATCGGCCACGCTGGAAGCCACCTCGGCGCGCTGCGAGGTCGGCGATTCCAAGGTGAAGCGGCTCGAGGTCGAGCTGAAATCCGCGCAGGACGGCGTGTTCCTGCGCGACGGCATCAACGATGCGCCGTACTCGCAGCAGCAGCACGACCGGCTGATGCTGCGCCGTCAGGATCTCGAGGTCCGCGCGCTGGAGGAATCCGCGCAGTCGGCGCAGATCGCGGCCGAGCTCGCCCAGGAGCGCAGCCGCCTGGCGCGGCTCAGCCGTTCCGACATCTCGCTGCCGGGCCGGCACGTGGTCTGGTCGGTGGCGGCAAGCCCCGGCTCGGCCGTGGCGGAGGGACAGACCGTGTTCGATCTCGCCGGATGCCAGGATCGCTTCGTGACTGTCGAGCTTCCGGAGCGCGATTTCGAGCGCTTCCGCACCGGCGCACCGGCCTACGTGCGTCTCGTCGGCAGCGACGAGTGGACGGAGGGCCGCATCCGGCAGGTTCGCGGCTCTGCGGCGCGCACCGACGACCGCTTGCTCGCCGCGCAGGTGAAACGGCCGGACGCCAACAGCATCACGGTCGAGATCGGTCTGCCCGACGATGCAGCCAACCACAACAGCTTCTGCAACATCGGCCGGCTTGCCGAGGTGCGCTTCCAGCGCTCGCCCTTCGCATTCGTCGCGAGCATGACTCAGGCTCTGAGTCGGCTGGTCGGCTACGACCGGCCCGACGATCACCACCAGGCGGTCGCCGCGAAATAAGCGGCCAGCGACGCGACAAGGACAACCGACGTGCCGTCTTCGATGACGCTTCTCGAATTGCTGGCGCCGACCGCCTTTGTGCTGGGCGCGATCTACTTCCTGCGCAACAGCATGCCGATCGAGAACCCCTGGACGCGCCGGGCGCTGTTCTGCCTCGTCTGGGGCGTCGTCGCCTGGTACCTGCAATGGCGGCTCACCGTCACGGTGCTGCCGGCGGACGGCGCCTGGTACGAGATCGCGTGGCTGTGGTTCTGCTTCATCGTCGAAGTCCTCGCGATCTTCGACCAGCTCATTCTCTACATCTCGTTCCTGCGCACGACGAACCACAGCGCGGCGGCCGACCGGCACGAGGCGCGGCTGCGCGCGCTGCCTCCGGAGCAGCTCCCGAGCGTCGATATTTTCATTCCGACCTACAACGAGCCGGTCGAGGTGCTCGAAAAAACCATCACCGGCGCGCTCTGTCTCGACTATCCCAACGCCAAGGTCTGGGTGCTGGACGACGGCCGCCGCGAATGGCTGAAGGATTTCTGCGAAAGCAAGGGCGTCGGCTATCTCAACCGGCCGGACAACGCCCACGCCAAGGCCGGCAACATCAACCACGCGCTGACCAAGACCGACAGCGAGTTCGTCGCGATCTTCGACGCCGACTTCGTGCCGCAGCGCAATTTCCTGATGCGGACCGTGGGCTTCTTCGCCGATCCCAAGATCGGCATCGTCCAGGTGCCGCACGCCTTCTACAATCCCGATCCGATGCAGGCGAACCTCGCGCTGCGCAAGTCGCTGCCCGACGAGCAGCGGTTCTTCTTCGACGTGATCATGCCATGCCGCGACGCGTGGGACGCGGCGTTCTGCTGCGGCTCGAACTCGGTGACGCGGCGAAGCGCTCTGCAGGAGGTCGGCGGCGGCCTGCCGACCGACTCGATCACCGAAGACATGCTGCTCAGCATGACACTGCTGCGCAAAGGCTATGTCACCCGCTACCTCAGCGAGCACCTGGCGTATGGGCTGGCCCCGGAATCGGTCGAGGCGTTCTTCGTGCAGCGCGAGCGCTGGGCGCGCGGCGCCATCCAGATCTTCTTTCTGTCGAAGGGTCCGTTCGGCCCCGGGCTCACCTTGATGCAGCGGCTGCTGTTCCTGCCGAGCCATTGGCTGACGTTAGGCCTGCGCACCTTCGTTGCGCTGATGGCGCCGCTGGTGTTCCTGTGGGCCGGCATCTCCCCCGTCTTCGATGTCAGCGCGCCGGATGTCGTGCATTATTATCTGCCGCTGATCCTGGCGACGGCTGGCGGCATGTGGGTGTTCGCGCCAAGCCAGCATCTGCCTTTGGTTTCGCTGGTGCAGGGCACGCTGCTGAGCTTCCGGGTGCTGCCGGTCGTACTGGCCACCCTGATCAAGCCGTTTGGTCACCCGTTCAAGGTGACGCCGAAGGGCGGCGCCAGCCAGAAGTCGGATTATTCGCGCGGCATCTTCTGGGTCGCCGCGGGTCTGATGGCCGCGACGTTTCTCGGCATCCTCGCCAACATGGCGCCGGAATGGCGCGTCGTGGACGACGTGGACGTACTGCCGGTCGTCGCCTTCTGGTCGGCGATCAACATGGTCGTGCTGTTCCTGGTGTGCATGGTGGCGCTGCAGGCACCGATGCGGCGCGGCGAGGAGCGCATCGAAATCCGCGAGCCGATCTGGATCGTCAGCCCGGCCGGCATGATCGCCGAATGCGAAAGCATCGATCTTTCGATCTCCGGCGTCGGCATCCGCACCGGCGCCGCCAGCCGCCTGTCCGTGCGTGCCGGTGATGCCGTTCGGGTCTTCGTCAAGGAGGTTGGGTTCGTTGCCGGCGCCGTCGTGCGCAGTTCGCAGCAGGCGGTGGCGGTGCAGTTCGACCTTCCGCCATCGCTGGAACGCGACCTGCTCATTCGCAAGCTGTTCACCGCGGGTCTCGACACCGTGGAGGTCGAGGCATCGGCCTGGTCATCCACGCGCGCGCTGTTCGCGAGCATCGTGACGACCCGGACCGATCACACAAACGCGGCCGAAGCCGCCGCGCCGGCGCCAGCCGAGAAGCCCGTGGTGAAGCTGCCGGCGCGCAGCCTCGTGATCGAGCCGCAATTCCAGGACCGGCGGCTCGCCGAAGTCGCGAGCAGCCGACGCGAGGCCGCGTAGGGCCATCGGCCGCATCGGAGGTCGGCCCCCTCTCCCCAGCGGGGAGAGGGTCGGGGTGAGGGGGCCTCACTCTATCGATAGACCGTACCCCCTCACCCGGATCGCTATCGCGATCCGACCTCTCCCCATGGGAGAGGTGAGGAGCGCAAGCGGAGCGAGTCGATTCTACCTCGATGAATCAGACTCGAGCGCCTCCGCATCAGTCGGCTTCCGACGCCTCCGCGATCATCTGGCGCAGCCGGCTGGTATCGACGAGCACCAGCGCCCCTGGGCGCCGCCCGATGATCCCGGCCCGCTCCAGCGCCTTGATCTCGCGGGCCACGGCTTCGCGCCGGATGCTGACACGGGCCGCGAGTTCGGTGTGCGCCGGAGGCGGCGACACCAGCGCGCGATCCGGGTGTCCGGCGACCGGTTTGGAAAGCCGGAGCAGCTCTGCATAGATCCGGTATTTCGCGTCGAGACTCGTGAACTCATGGACGCGCGTGACCAAATTTCGGATCTGCTGCGCCATCAGGGTCATCACCTGGTCGCAGATGTCCGGATGCTCGTGCAGCACTTCGCGAAACACCGCCGCGGGCATCTGCGCCACGGTCACGTCGGTGACCGCCACGATGCCCGACGAGCGAGGCTGCCCATCGATCGCCGCGAGCTCGCCGAAATACTCGCCGGCATTGATCTCGCGCAGCAGCGCCTCGCGGCCCGACAGCGCCTGGATCTTGACCCGCGCGGCGCCGCTGACCACGAAGAACACGTCGTTGCTTTCGTCGTGGTAATCGATGATCCATTCCTTGGCCGGCACACGCCGCCAGATGCACTGCGTGTCCAGCTTCTGGATCACCGGCTGAATCAACGAACGAAACAGTCCGATTCTGGCCAGCGTTTCGATCTGACGTGCCATCCGATCTATCCTCTGCCGGAGTGCGTCTGGTGCCGCACCGGAGCAGCCTGGCGCTGCAGCGGATTGGGCGAGCAGACCGCGCTGCCGCCGGTTCCGCGGATCTCGGCGAGACACATCGCAAAGCTTTGCATGTTGCAGTTCTCGAAATAGTCGCTGCCGCCCCACGAGCGGGCGCACCACGGAGCGTCGTCGTAGGCCTGGCTTTGTCCCGCGCTCGCGGCGACAGCCCAGACCGACAGTCCGAGGACGATGAGTTTGTGCATCAGGGATTCCTTTGTGCTGGTTTTCTGAGGGTTGGAGGTCACCGGGGGAAAGCTGTGGCGTTGCTTTCCCCCGGGCCTTCCACTTCGTGCTGAGGGGGACCGTTCGGCTGGCGACGGAGGAGCCAGCCGCTCAAGGCACGAAGTTTCGTTGAATGCGGAGCGCGCCGGAGAGGACGCCCTGGCTCGCGACGGTGAACAATCCGGAGGGAACGGAGCCGTTCGCCGATACCGCCGCCGCGCCGGCAAAGGCCGTGTTGACGTGGTTGTAGAGAATGTCGAGACCGATATCGAGGCTCGACACCGGCGACCACACCGTGCGCGAACCGACCTGCCAGAAGCTGAAGTCAGGCGAGCAGTTGGTCGGCGTGAAACCTCCCCCGGTCGCCGCCGAGCCGGCGCCGCCGGTCGCAAGGCCCGAACAAAGCGCCGATGTCGCCGCGTCGTTGTAGGAGACTCGTTCGTAGCCGCCATAGAGCGACGTGCGCCATTTCGGATTCCAGTAATGCTCGACGCCCGCGGTCACGCTCCACGCATCGGTCAGCGAAAGCGGGCTGCCGACGCCGCCGTAGACGGCGTCCGTCACGAAACCGATGCCGAGCTCGTTGCCGCGGCGGATGTTGAACGTGCCTTGGCCCTGGCCGGCGTAAGCCGAAGCGCCCTTCGAATAGGTGAACTGCGCCCCGAAGGTGTCGCCCTTGGCGGTCGGCAGATTCAGCACCGTGCCGAAGCCCGCCGCATAGCCGAGCTTGTCGTCGGGATGTCCGAGCCTCTCGAGGCCGCCGGCACCGCCGCCGATCGCCAGCGCGCCGCCGCCGGCAGCCGCCGCCGTGCCGGTCGAGTAGTAGGCCGACGACACCTTGGCCAGCGCGACCGAACCCTGCACGAGGCCCCAGGGCTGGTCGAGCCTGACGGCGCCGACGAGATTGGGCAGCGTCTGTCCGGCCTGCGACGAGAACGTTCCGGTGCCGAGATTGCCCGGTGCGCCGCCGGCATTGTTGTTGAGATTGAGGAAGCCCGCCGTGCCGATGGTGTTGACGACCGGCTTGCTGCGAGAGTCGTGCTCTTCGGCCGACAGGGTCGCCGACAGGCCGTTGCCGAGATCGGCCGTGTAGGCCAGCAGGTTGATGCCGGTGCCGCCGGAATCGCTGCCGATGATGTTGGTCTGAAAGGAGTGAAGGCTGAAGCTGTAGACGTCGAAGAACGACACCGCGCGGCCGGCGGTCAGGCCACCGAACTGAAGGAAAGCCCGGTCGATATAGGCGACCGCGTTGCTGCCGGAGTTGACGCTGTCGCCCGTGCTCCATTGGATGCCGGTGCGGGCGTACGAGCGGAGCAGACCGTATTCGGTCTGCTGGCGCGTATCGAACGACCACAGGAAGCGCGCGCGCTGGACGAAGGATTGCGATTCGCGGTTGTTGACGTTGTCGCGGTTGTTGGTCGAGCCCGGACCGACCGCAGGCGTCAATGTGCCGGCGGCGTTCATGTCGACCTCGGCGCGCAGATAGCCGCCGACCTTCATGCAGATGTCGGTGCCGGGGATGTAGTAGTAGCCCGCGCCATAGAGCGAGCACACCTTGACGTATTCGATCGGCTTGGCCTTGACCGGTAGATCGGCCGCCGGCGCCGTCGTCACGACGGCGATACTGGCTGCACCCGCAACCAATGCGCTTTTCACGTGGTTCATTTCGATCCTCCAGGAGTTTCTGAGGAGCAGCACCCGGATTTCCGGAAGCGCCGTCTCCGCTCGCCCTCGTTTCGGGATATGCGTCCCGTCCGCGAAGCGAACCTGAAGGCTTGCGAGAGCGATTTCGAATCACGAGGATTCGTTCAGACACGCGTGCGCGCTGACGATGTTCTGCGTCAGATGTGAAGTCGAAACGGGAATAAATTTTTCGGTGGCGCTAGCGTTTTGAAACAGCTTGCGAACAACAAAGCTTTTGTGCGGCAGCCGATCACGCGGTGTTAAGCCCAGAGGATATCGCCGAAAAATTCCATCTTTGTTTGCAATCCTGCCCGAACAATCGGGCCATCAAACACCTGAACACGTCCAGAACATTGCATCGATTCGCTCTGGGAAAAACTGGTGCGGGCGAAAAATTCCCGAAACTTCATGAATTCATTGTGTGTCGCGTGCAAAGCGCTTCGTGTGGAAACATGAAGCACTCAACGTAACATCGATCTACGCCGATCGATTGACGATTGGAATAGCGGAATCGGTAAACCCGCGATGCAAATGATGATGGATCGCGTTCAATACACCGTTCGGTCGATGCGGCTTGCAACAGGTCTCATCCTGTTGGGCTACGCCACATCGCATTTCATCAGCCATTCATTCGGCATTCGCTCCGTTGCGGCGATGAATGCCGCGCGTTTGATCTTGATCGATCCATGGCAAACCTTCGCGGGACTGACCGCGCTGTACGGCTCGTTTCTCGTTCATGGCACCCTGGGATTGTCGGCGCTCTACCGGCGGCGCCATCTGCGCATGCCGGCCGTGGAGGCCTGGCAGCTCGCATTGGGCTTGAGCATTCCGTTCCTGCTGATCCCGCATGCTGCGGGCGTCCGGCTCGGCTTCTCGCTGTTCGGAATCGAATCCAGCTACGCGAAAATCCTGCAGCAGATGTGGGTTTCATCGCCGGAATCTGTGCTGCCACGCCAATTCGCCTTGCTGCTGTTCGTCTGGTTTCACGGCTGCATCGGGCTTCATTCCTGGCTTCGAAGCACGGCCTGGTATCGCAAGGCCGCGCCGGCGCTGGCATCGGTCGCAACGCTCATTCCGGTGCTGGCCATTCTTGGTATCGTCGAGGCAGGCCTCGACCTGCGCGAAATCGCACAAGCTGGCGCCGTTGCGACGGCGCGGCCTCCCGTGCCGAATGCCGAAACTTTGAATCTCGTGGTCAATGGCCTTCTGGCCGCCTATGCGGCGCTGATCGCCGCGGTGTTCGCGCTGCGCTGGCTGCGCGACTGGCACGCCAAGCAATTTAGCGGCGTCCGCATTCATTATCCGGGCGGCAACACGGTTTCGGTGCCGCCTGGTCTGTCGGTGCTCGAGGTCAGCCGCTGGGCCGGCATCGCGCATGAATCGACGTGCGGCGGGCGGGGACGCTGCTCGACTTGCCGCATCCGCGTGATGAAGGGCGCGAATGCGCTGCCACCGCCTGACGAACTGGAACAACGCACGCTGCGCCGGATCCAGGCGCCGCCCGATGTGCGGCTCGCCTGCCAGACCAGGCCGGTTGCCGATCTCGCGGTCGAATTGCTGGTGCGGCCGCGCCTTGCCGAGCATGCGCAAGCCTTGCGCTTCGAGGCTGCCGAAATCGGCGGCCGCGAGATCGACATCGCGGCGATGTTCGTCGACCTCCGCGGCTCGACCGAACTCGCCGCAGGACGGTTGCCGTTCGATGTCCTGTTCATCCTCGATCGGTTCATTCAGGCCGTCACGTCCGGCATTCGCAAGCACGGCGGCCATGTCACCAGCATCGCCGGCGACGGCGTCATGAGCGTGTTCCGCGCCGACCAAGGCGCCAGCGCGCGGCAGGCGCTGCATGCCGCCTTGGCGGTGTGGCAGGGCCTCGACGCCCTCAACGCCGAGCTCGCAAGCGAGCTGCCGCGTCCGCTGCGGATCGGCATCGGCATCCATGTCGGCCCCTCGGTGGTGGGCTGGATTTCCGATGGCGGCTCCCAATCGCTGCAGTTTCTCGGCGACACCGGCAACGTCGCGGCCAAGCTCGAAGGCACTTCGAAGGAATTCGGATGCACCGTGGTGGCTTCCGCAGAAGCCATTGCGTCAGCATCCCTCGACATGACGTTGCTCGAAAAATCCGCCGTCAGGATCGCGGGCCGGCCCGAACCGATGCGTGTCGCTCTCATTCGCCGCCGCGGCGATCTCGAAACAATTCTCAGCCCGACGCTCGCGGCTTGATCGCCCCCATGATGGCAATGTGCGATTTCGCACCGGGCTGCGAACGCCGGTCTCCTACCTTCCAATCATCGGATGCCATCCGGCATCGAAGATCGAAGGAACATCCCATGTTGATTTCAAACCGTGCCAAGACTTTTCGGGCCAAGACTCTCGCCGCCGCCGCATTCACGGCTTCGTTCATCGCGCTCTCCAGCACCGCCCCGGTTTACGCCCAGTCGGGCTATACGCCGGCCCGCCATCACGACCGCACCGCCACGCACAATCGCGGCCGCGAAGCGTTCGGGATGGCGGTTGAGAGCAGCGGCGGCGGCTTCGCCGATCGCAACAGCCCGCAAGCGACCGGTGGCGGCAGCGTCGGCTACAACCGGAAGCTTCTCGAGTACTGATGGTGGCTTCGCGTTGGAAAGAGGCGGGATCATGTCCCGCCTCTTTTCGTTTGCGGTCATCGGGCCGGCGGACCGCAAGCACATCCGTCTTGTGCGATTTCGCACATGCACAAAAGGCCAGCCGATCTATTTAACGACCATGGATGTCGCCGTGACATCGAACAGCAGAGAGCAGAGCCATGTCGAAGAACACCGTCTCCCTCATGATCGCCGCATTCGCATTCTCGGTGTCGGCTTCATCCGCGTTTGCCGACAACGTCAAGCACACCCGCCAGCAGACACGCGCCCAGCAGGAAAATGCCTACAACGCGCGCGCGTCCGCAGCGACCAGCACGTCAACCGAATGGACTTACGGCGCGCGTGAGCCGTTCACCGCAGCCGAGAAGCGCGCATTCCAGACCCCGACCGGCGCCGAGGTCGACCGCTGGTAAACTTCGGAGCATCAATCGAGCGTCGAGACGCCGGAGCCCGCTCCGGCGTCTTTCGTTTGTGCCGCGATTCGTTGTCGGGCGAACGTCTTCTTGTGCAGGCGTCTTCTGGTCCGAGCGTCTTGGCCGCCCTCACCCCAGCCGCTACAGTCGCCGCCATGGACCACAGCACCCAAAGCATCGCCGAGTTCGCAACACGTCTGACGTTCGAAGATCTTCCCCCTGAGGTGGTGCACGACTGCAAGCGCCGCATCATCGACACCATCGGCTGCGCGATCGCGGCCTTTGACGCGGAACCGGCGCGCATCGCGCGCGCGGTCGCCACGCGGGCATCGGTGGCCAACGGCGCCGCCGTGATCGGCACCGCGCATCGCACGCTGCCCGAGCTCGCAGCCTTCGCCAATGCGGTGGCGAGCCGCTACATCGAGGGCAACGACACCTACCCGGGCGGCGGCGGACATCCGAGCGATTGCCTGTTGCCGATCCTGGCGGTGGCACAGGCCTCGGGCGCGAACATGAAGGCGGCCATCACCGGCATCGTGCTGGGCTACGAGGCACATCGCTACCTGTTCCGCGCCTTTCCGATGCGAAAGCACGCGCTGGATTATGTGCTGTACAACGCGGTGTCGAGCGCGGTCGGCGCCAGCAAGGTGCTGGGGCTCTCGCTCGAACAGACCGCCCACGCCATTGCGCTCGCCGCGGTGCCCAATCTCGGCACCGACATCAGCCGCCGCGGCCATCTCACCATGTGGAAGGGCTGCGCCGCCGCGAATGCGGCGCGCAACGGCGTCACGGCCGCCATCATGGCACAGGCCGGCATGGCGGGGCCGCCGACGCCGTTCGAGGACGGGCTCACCGCCGTGATCGGCGCCGAGGAGATCTGTCCGTTCCCGATCGATCCGCTGGGCTTCAGCCTGCCGAAGGCGGACTACAAGTTTTTCCTGAGCGAATTCCACGCCCAGGGTCCGGCGTTCCTGGCGCTCGAATTGCGCCCGCAGATCAAGCTCGATGACATCGAGAAGATCGAAGTGTTCACCTATCACTTCGCCTGGTTCGAGATCGGCAGCGGCGAGGAGAAATGGAAGCCTGCGACGCGCGAGACCGCGGACCACAGCATGCCCTACGTGGTCGGCGCGGTGCTGATCGACGGCGCCTACACCGATGCGATCTTCGAGCCGGCGCGGTTCAACGACCCGCGCACGCTGGAGCTGATGAAAAAGATCACCATCACCGAGGACGCCGACTTCAACCGCCGCTATCCGGGAAGCCTGCCGTGCCGGATGTGCATCACGCTGAAGAACGGCGAAACCAGAACCGCGGAGCTCTCAAATCCCATCGGGCATCACGACCGCCCGATGAGCGACGCGCAACTGATCGACAAATTCAAAGGCCTGGCGGGCCGGAGACTTGCGCCTGCGCAATTGCAGAAGGTGCTCGACCGGGCGTGGAAGATCGAGAATGACGCGCAATGGACCGTGCTGTTCGACGAGGTGCGCGTCGGCGCCAACTAGAGCCCGCGCTGAAAAGAAGAAGTCCGAATGCAAGGATCGCGAAGCGATGGACTGAAAATTAGCAGCATAGCTGCGCTAGAGATTGAGACGACCAATGTCCCCACCCGCCCCAAGCGAAGACGTACTCTCACAATTTCCCGGTCCTGTTACACTTACCTCGTCTTCTTCCCTTCGAATGAAGACCTTGGCTCTGCTCTCGGCAATTGGCGCCGCGGCATTGGTTTATGCCGGCATAATGGGTCGCGGCTTGAGCACGGGCCATCCCGAACCGGATATCGCGGTAGCCGTGGTGATGTTTTCAGTCGCAGCTTTATGCCTGGCCATGCTGAGACGCGCAGTCATCCAGCTTAGATCGGGATCGCTTCGGCTGGACGAAATTGGCTTTGAATTGGCTGGTTGCCGTCGTGAGCGCTATCTTTGGCGCGAAGTGGGTGACTTTCGTCCAGCGCTAGGCCGAGGGTCTGTACCGGTCGGGTTTCGGGTGGGGCCGCCAAAAAACGATGCTGATGCGCTGCTGAATTTACGCTTCTTAGGCGGCCGAGACGTTTGGCTTCCGGATAACTACGCTTACAGGTCTGAGGAATTGGCCCAGCTGATGGCAGATTGGCAAACACGGGCAATCGAACATTGACATCGAGCGAGACGAAGGCGTCATTTTGCGCCTTTGCGCTTCCTTGCCTTTTGCGGCTTTGGTTCTGGCTGATCGCCATTGCTCCATGGGCCGCGTCGCACGGGCTCAATCGTAATTCACTTTTGGAAAGAAATCGCCGCGGCCTTCAGGAGTCATATCGAGCAACCCCCAGAGCGGATCGACAAGATCGCCGGCGCGATGGTGCTGTTTGGGAGCGGGCGGCGCAAAGCTCATCTCCGAGCCCCAGAAGTGCCTGATCGCACCGCCATGCCGGCGGAAGACGTTGAAGATCGTCTCGTCCCAGTTCTGACCGTCCCGCACCTGGTGCTGGGCGCGCATCTCCTTGGAAAATTTTGACGTGTCGCCGAAATAGTCGGCGTCATAGCTGTTGCCCGCGGTGGACAACAGGGAAAGATGCTCCCAACCACGCTGGTGTGCCCAGGCGGCGAGGCGCGCAATCGGAGATTTCGCGACGACATGGAGCGCAGCGCGCTTGCCCACATGTCGTGCGGCGCCATCGATGCCGTCAAGCAAATGAGTGCAGCCGGGACACGGCAGTTCCCGCTCGGGTCCGTACATGAAGCTGTACAGGATGAGCGTGTCGTGCGGTCCGAACAGTTCGGACATCCTCACCTTTTCCGGCATGCTGGTCTTGCCGATCCGCTCGAAGACGTAGTCCTCGCGGACTTCGCCGCCGGGCGGCAGCGCACGGCGCTTCGCGGCCACCGCCTCGATCTGCGCCCGAAGAGCGATCTCTTCGTCGAGAAGCGCATTGCGGGCGGCACGATATTCCGCGGTCTCATTGGGATAGTGGATGTGTTCCATGGCTTTGACCTGCCAAACTCTCGTGGGGATACGCAGGTTTGAACGCCGCCGTGTGGCGTTAAGTTCCTCAAGCTTGCAGTTGCAGAAGGTGAGCGGGCGTGGACAATTGTGCGCGACACGCTGATCGCGCTGTTCGACGCGCGGATTTATGGGGAGCCGTTCATGCCGGGTTTCACATCAAGCCTTTCCAAATCGCTTGTGGCCTTCGTGATCGCACTGGCGTTCGCGCCACCGGCCCACGCGCAATCCGATCTCGCGCGGGCGTACAAGATCATCCAGTCGAAGAAATTCGTCGACCTGACGCATAGCTTCGGGCCGCAGACGCCGGTGTGGTCGGGCTTCGGGCAGGCGAAGTTCTCGCCGGCGGCCGATCCGAAAACGCACGAGCCTTACACGATCGCGAAGGACGGCTTTCGCACGACGTATTACGAGATGGCCGGGCAGTACGGCACGCATGTCGATCCGCCGGCGCACTTCGACGACAAAGGGATCACGATGGACGAGATCCCGCTCAAGCAGATGATCCTGCCGCTGATCGTGCTCGACAGCACGCCCTATCTCGCCAAGGACCCGAACCACGCCTTCTCGGTCGAAGACCTCAAGGCCTGGGAGAAAAAACACGGACGCGTGCCGCGCGGCTCGTTCGTTGCGCTGCGCACCGACATGTACAAGGACTGGGACAAGGACCCGGAGCGCTTCAAGCGGGCGCCGTTCCCGGCCTGGGCCTTCGAGACCATCAAGTTCCTCTATGAGCAGCGCGGCGTCACAGCGACCGGACACGAGGCGATGGACACCGACACGACCGACAAGATGGATTCGGAAACCTGGCTCCTGCAGCACGGGCATTATCAAATCGAGGTGATGGCGAACCTCGATCAGGTGCCGCCGAAGGGAGCCGTCATCGTGGTGACCTGGCCGAAGGTCCGGAAAGGCCTCGGTTTCCCGGCGCGGGCCTTCGCGATCGTCCCCTAGTACCGTCTGGCTCCGGGGCGGCCGACATCATCCAATCGTGTGAGGCCCGTCACAGCCGCGGGCGCTATGATTGGATTATTGCTCGATCTTCCATGGAGATTCCGATGCGCTTCCATATTGCCGCGACCGCCATTGTCTTCGCCCTCGCCGGAGCCTCAATGACCGGCGCCAAGGCCGACCCCTACCGCTGGTGCGCAGAGGGCGTCGCCCAGTCCGGCTCGTCGAACTGCTATTTCGTGACGCTGGAGCAGTGCCAGGCCGCAGCGTCCGGCACCGGCGCGTTCTGCACACCGAACAACTTCTATACCGGTTCGGATTCGCCCGGCGGATCGCACCGCAGGCACCGGTAAGCAGCCGGGGCTTCTAGACTACCGTCTGGTGCCGCTCGAGACAGATGCGCAGCACCTGGTTCGGCTCGCGCTTCCACCAGTCCTGCGCCGAGAAAATCTCGACGTCGATAATCCCGTCGTAGCCGGTCGCCTCGACCATGCGGCGGATGGCGCGCAGATCGATCACGCCGTCGCCCGGCATGCCGCGGTCGAGCAGCAGGTCTTTGGTGGGCACCAGCCAGTCGCAGACGTGATAGGTGAGGATGCGCTTGCCTGCGCGCTTGATCTGGCGCGGCAGATCGGGGTCCCACCAGACGTGATAGACGTCGACCGCGACGCCGACGCCCTCGCCGAGCTCGTCGCAAAGGTCGTTGGCATGCGCGAGCGTGTTCACGCAGGCGCGGTCCGCCGCATACATCGGATGGAGCGGCTCGATCGCAAGCGGCACGCCGGCATCGCGTGCGTGCGGCAGCAGTGCTGCGAGCCCGTCGCGCACCTGCTCGTGCGCGCCGGCAAGGTCCTTGGAGCCCTTCGGCAAGCCGCCCGCGATCAGAACGAGAGAACCTGCGCCAATGGCGGCGGCCTCGTCGACGGCGCGGCGGTTGTCGTCGAGCGCGGCTCTGCGTCCGGCCTCGTCGGCCGCCGGAAACAGGCCGGCGCGGCAGAGGCAGCTCACGGTCAGCCCCGCGCCGCGGATCATGGCGCCGGCCTTGTCGATGCCCACCGCCTGCACGATGTCGCGCCAGGGCGCGATCGCGGTGATGCCGGCGCGCTTGCAACCCTTGACGAGCTGCTCCAGCGTCCACGGCTTCACGGTCGCCGAGTTGATCGCCAGCAGGCTTTTGTCGCGGGACAGATCGCGCATCAGGCGTCGACCCCGCGCACCGCCATGGTGGCACGCATGCGCGATGCCGCGAGCTCCGGGTCGAGCAGCAGGCCCGCGGCGTCGGCCAGCCGGAACAGCTCGGCCAGATGCAAGGTCGAGCGCGCGCTTTCCTGGCCGCCGATCATAGAGAAATGGTTCTGCAGGCCGTTGAGATAAGCCATGAACACCACGCCGGTCTTGTAGAAGCGCGTCGGCGCTTTGAAGATGTGACGCGACAGCGGCACGGTCGGCGCCAGGATGTCGTGGAACAGCGCGGCGTTGCCGTGCGTGAAGGCGTCGAGCGCGGCGGAGGCCGCCGGCGCGATCGCATCGAAGATGCCGAGCAGCGCATCGGAATAGCCCTGCTCGTCGCCGGCGATCAACTCCGCGTAATTGAAATCGTCGCCGGTGAACATCTTGACGCCCTGCGGCAGCCGCCGCCGCATCGTGATTTCCTTGTTCTTGTCGAGCAGCGAGATCTTTACGCCTTCGACCTTGTCCGGGTTGGCGGCGATCACGTCGATCGCGACATCCATCGCGGTCATGTGGTCCTTGTAGCCCCAATAGCCGTCGAGTGCGGGATCGAACATCTCGCCGAGCCAGTGGATGATCACCGGCTCGTGCACCTGGTTGAGGATGTGCTCGTAGACCGTAATGTAGTCGTCCGGCGAGCGCGCGGCCTTCACCAGCGCACGGCTCGCCATGAGAATAATCTGCCCGCCGAGCTTCTCGACCGCCTCGCACTGTTCCTCATAGGCGCGGATCACGTCGTCGACGGTCGTGCCGGGGCCCGCTTCGAGATGATCGGTGCCGACGCCGCAGCCGATCAGCGCGCCGGGAAAGTCCTTCGCGGCGTCGAGACTCCGGCGGATGAGCTCCAGCGAATTCGCCCAGTTCATGCCCATGCCGCGCTGCGCGGTGTCCATGGCCTCGGCGACGCCCAGGCCCAGCGACCACAGGTGCCGGCGGAACGCGATGGTGGTTTCCCAATCGATCGCGGCGTCGAGCCACGGCTCGCGGTCGGCCAGCGGATCGGCGACCACATGCGCGGCCGCATAGGCGATACGGTTGAACGGCGGCTCGGCCTTGCGGAAGCTCCGCGCCGGCTGCATCAGATAGGCCGTCACGCGGCCGCCGGCGGTGGGGAGATTTAACGTCGGCACTTTACGAACCTCACAAACTCAGGGCCGCCCCATCCTTCGAGACGCGCCCTTCGGGCGCTCCTCAGGATGAGGCGGGGAGAGAGCGTCGGTATATCAGACTTTCAGCGCCGGAATGTCGACCCAGCGCCGCTCTTTCCAGCTCTTGTGCGCGGCCTCGACCAGTTGCAGACCCTTGGCGCCCTCGAGCAGCGTCCATTTGAACGGCGCGTCCTCGTAGAGATGCCGGATGAACATCTCCCACTCGGTCTTGAAGCCGTTGTCGTAGACGCCGAGGCCAGGCACCTCCTGCCAGGTGTCGAAGAACTGGATCGGCTGCGGGATGTCCGGGTTCCACACCGGCCGCGGCGTGTTGACCCGCGCCTGGCTCCAGCATTTTTGCAGGCCCGCCACCGCCGAGCCGAGCGTGCCGTCGACATGGAAGGTCACGAGGTCGTCGCGGCGCACCCGCGTGCACCAGGACATGTTGATGTGCGCGATGGCGCCGCCCTTGAGCTGGAAGGTGGCGTAAGCCGCATCGTCGACGTCGTTGGTGTAGGTCTTGCCGTTCTCATCGACGCGCTTGGGGATATGCGTCGCGCCGAGACACGTGACGCTCTCGACATCACCGAACAGGTTGTCGAGCACGTAGCGCCAGTGACAGACCATGTCGAGGATGATGCCGCCGCCCTCGGCCTTCTTGTAGTTCCACGACGGCCGCTGTGCCGGCGCCCAATCGCCCTCGAACACCCAGTAGCCGAACTCGCCGCGCACCGAGAGGATGCGGCCGAAGAACCCGGAATCGATGAGCAGCTTGAGCTTGAGCAAGCCCGGCAGGAACAGCTTGTCCTGCACGACGCCGTGCTTGATGCCGGCCTTCTTGGCCACGCGCACCAGATCGAGCGCGTCCTTCAGCGTCTCCGACACCGGCTTCTCGCAATAGATGTCCTTGCCGGCCTTCATCGCCTTCTTCAAGAGCTCGGCGCGGAGCTGCGTGGTCGCGGCGTCGAAGAACAGCGTGTCCTTCTTGTCCTTCAGCGCGGCGTCGAGATCGGTGGTCCAGCGTGAGATGCCGTGCGCCTTGGCGAGCTTCTGCACCCGCTCCGCATTGCGGCCCACCAGGATCGGATCGGGCATCACCCGGTCGCCGTTCTTGAGTTGAACGCCGCCCTGCTCGCGGATCGCCACGATGGACCGGATCAGATGCTGGTTCATGCCCATGCGTCCGGTGACGCCGTTCATGATGATGCCGAGACGCTGTTGAGCCATGAAGTTCAGTCCTTAAAAAAAGCCGTGCGGAAAGGTACTTCTATCGCAGCATCAAGGCTGGAAGCCAGCGCCGGGCGTGTGTCCCGCGTTATTCACTCCGGCGTGATGCCGGCGGCGGCCACGACCTTGCCCCACTTGACATATTCCTCGCTGATGATCCTTCCGTATTCCTGCGGCGTGGTGCCGACCGTGACGACGCCGATCGCTGTCATGCGCTCCTGATATCCGGGCGTGGCGATGATGTCGGCAGTGGCGCGATGCAGCGTCTCGATGACATCGGGCGGCGTACCGGCCGGCGCCACAAGGCCCACGCCGGAGCCGACTTCGACGCCGGGGAAACCCGCCTCGGCCATGGTCGGCACGTCCGGGAGCGCTGCAATACGGGACGTGCCCGCCGAGGCGAGCGCACGCAGCTTGCCCTCACGGATCAGCGGCAACAGCGAGTTGATCGCGCCGATGAAGACGTGGACACGGCCGGCCAGCAGATCGGGAATGGCGGCGATGGCGCCGCGGAACGGCACGTGCACCATGTCGATGCCGGCTTTCAGCTTGAACAGCTCAGGGCCGAGATGCTGTGGCGTGCCAGCACCGACCGAGGCATAGCTCAGCTTACTCGGTGAACTCTTCGCGAGCTCGACGAACTCCTTGACGGTGTGCACCGGCAGCGAGGACGGCACGACCATGACGAAAGGCACGTCGGCCACGAGGTTGATCGGCGCGAAATCGTGAACCGGATCGAACGTCGGCGTGCGGGTGAGATGCGGCGTGATGGTGAAGGACACTGGCGCGATCAGAAGCGTGTAGCCGTCGGGCGGCGACTTGGCGACCCCGGCATAGGCGATGACACCGCCGCCACCCGGGCGGTTTTCGACCACTGCGTTTTGCTTGAAGCGCTCCTGGAAACCGTTGGCAAGCTCGCGCCCCACGATGTCGTTGGAGCCGCCCGGCGTGAATGGAATGATGATGCGGATCAGCCGGTCGGGGAAGCCTTGCGCGTGGGCTTGCCCATCGACCGCCGAGGTCAAAGCCGCGATCATCACCGCGCAGGCAGCGAGCGATCTTGGCATCATGCTTCCCTCCCGGCTTGGTTTTGAAGGATGATGCCCCGATCGCGAGGGCGAAAACAGTCCTCGGGGGCCAATATTCTCGCGCGTTTACGCAAAATCACCGACTTGAGGCACCGGTTGACAACCCGGCGCGGCTTTATGGATTCTGGCAGCCCTCAAAGTCAGTCGGGTCTGCATGAACATTGTTGGCGTTGATATCGGCGGCACCTTCACCGACCTGGTCGGCTGCGTCGACGGCCGGATCGTCACCTCGAAAACCTCCACGGTTCCGGCCGATCCGACCCGTGGCATCGCCGAGAGCCTCAGGCTCGCCGATTGCGACGTGCGGGCCTTGTCGGAGCTCCTGCATGGCTCGACCATCGCCATCAACACGGTGCTGGAGCGCAAGGGCGCGCGCACCGCGCTGATCACCACGCGCGGTTTCCGCGACACTTACGCGATCGGCCGCGGCAACCGCATCGAGGCGTTCAATCTGTTCTTTCACCGGCCCAAGCCGCTGATCCCGCGCGAGCTCACCTTCGAGATCACCGAGCGGATGAACGCCAAGGGCGAGGTGTTGACCGCACTCGAGGACGCTGAGGTGCAGGCGCTGGCGACGACGCTGGCGAAAGAAGGCATCGAGTCGGTCGCGGTGTGCTTCCTGCACGCCTACGCCAATCCGATCCACGAGCGCCGCGTCGGCGACATGCTCCGCGCCGCCAATCCGAAGCTGTTCGTCACGCTGTCGCACGAGATCGTCCGCGAATACCGCGAATACGAACGCACCTCGACCACTGCCCTCAACGCCTTCGTCGGCCCGACCGTGCAGGCCTATCTCGGCCGGCTCGAAAGCCACCTCCGCGACGGCGTGTTTCCCGGCAAGCTCAACATCATGCGCTCCAACGGCGGCGTGATGTCGGTGCGGCTCGCCCAGGAGCAGCCGGTGTCGATGATGGAATCCGGTCCGGTCGCCGGCATCATCGGCGCGGGCCGGCTCGCCGCGCTGATGGGCATCGAGCGCTGCATCGGCTTCGACATGGGCGGCACCACGGCCAAAGCGAGCCTCATCACCAGGGGCGTTCCCGCCATTGAAGATGGCTACACCATCGGCGGCGAAGCGAGCGGCCAGCCGATGCAGCTTCCCGTCGTCGACATCGTCGAGATCGGCGCAGGCGGCGGCTCGATCGCCTGGTGCGATCCGACCGGCGGCATCCACGTCGGTCCGAAAAGCGCGGGCGCCGATCCCGGCCCTGCCGCTTATGGAAAAGGCTCGACAGATCCGGTGGTGACCGATGCCAACCTGGTGCTCGGCCGCATCAACGCCGGGCGCTTCCTCAACGGCGCGATGAAGCTCGACGTAAGAGCGTCCGAGCGCGCGATGGAACAGAAACTTTGCGGCCCAACGCGGCTCGGCATCAAGGAGGCGGCGCTCGGCATCGTGCAGATCGCCGATGCCGCCATGTCGCTCGCGGTCCGCGCCGTGTCGGTGAAGAAGGGCGTCGATCCGCGCGACACCGCGATGATCGCGTTCGGCGGCGCGGGGCCGTTGCACGCGGTCGCGATCGCGCGCGAGATTTTCATTCCGAAGGTGATCGTGCCCAAGGTGCCGGGCACGTTCTCGGCGCTCGGCATGCTGATGGCGTCGTGGCGGCAGGATTTCGTGCGCACGCTTTATGGCCTGCTCGGTTCGCTCGACGCGAGAGGGGTCGAGGCCGTGTTCGCCGAACTGGCCGAAGCCGGCCGCGCGCAGGCGCTGCGCGACGGCATTGCGCCCGACACCGCGGATTTCGCCTATCTGGCCGACCTGCGTTATGTCGGCCAGGAGCACACCATCGCGATTCCGGTGAAGGACGCTTCGCTGCTCACCGGCGACTTCTCGTCCTTGCGCGCGGCCTTCGACACCGAGCACGACCAGCGCTACGGCCAGGCCGCCACGGAAGAGCGGCTCGAGATCGTCAAAGTGCGCCTCGTCGTCACCGCGGCGCGGGCCGATACGCTCGCCGAGCAATGGCTGTCGGAGCCGTGGAAGCCGGAGGCACCGGTCGAGGATCAATGGCGCGAGGTGATTTACACCGACGCGGCGAAGCCTTTGCGTACCCGTATCGTTTGGCGGCCGTCGCTCGCGGTCGGCGCCCGGGTCGAAGGACCCGCAATGATCGAGGAGCCGAACGCCACGACGCTCATTCATGCGGGCGATGTGGCGACGGTGTCCGACGCGGGGCATCTCGTAATCGATGTGAAACTGTCATGAGCCCCCGCCCTCTCCCCACGTGTCCCGGGCGCGACGCAGCATGGAGCGCGCTTGCGCGGAATGATGCGACGCAGACCCGGGACCCCGGTTTCTTTCTTTTTCACCGCAGTCCAACCGGGGTCCCGGGTCTGCAGCGCATCACTTCGTGCTGCGCTGCGCCCGGGACACGAGTTGCGGGAGTTTGCCCATGACCAACAGCACAACCCGCAACGAAGCCAATCCGATCACCGTCGAGGTCGTGCGCAACGCCATCGTCGCCTACGCCGACGAGATGGCGAACGCGCTGTCCAAAGCCGCCTACAACATGATGATCTACGAGGTCCGCGATTACTGCTGCGGGCTGATCGACACGAAAGCGCGGATGATCTCGCAGAACCGCGGCGGCCTGCCGATCTTCCTTGCCGACCTGGGCGTCGCCGTCGCCGACGGCATCGCGCGCTATGGCCTCGACGGCTTTGCGCCCGGCGATGTCATCGTCATGAACCAGGGCGAGATCTGCGGCCAGCACCTCAACAACGTCGTGGTCTACTCGCCCTGCTTCCACAACGGCCAGCTTGTGGGCTTCGCGGCCAACCGCGCGCATTGGGTCGACATCGGCGGCGTGCGCCAGGGCTTTGGGTCCTACGGCTCGAGCGACATCTATGCCGAAGGCATCCAGATGCGCTCGCTGAAGATCTACGAAGCCGGCAAGCGCAACGAGACGCTGTGGCAGATCATCCGCGACAACACGCGCTATCCAGATTCTGCGCTCGGCGACCTGCGCGCGCAGATCGCCTCGTGCCAGCTCGGCGCGCGGCGCTACGGCGAACTGATCGCGCGCTACGGCCGCGAGACCGTCGAGGCCTGCATCTCAAAAGTCTGGGACCAGGCCGAGGCCTCGGCTCGCGCCGTGGTCGAGAAAATTCCGGATGGCGACTACGAGGCCGAGAGCTTCCTCGACAATGACGGCCGCAGCCTCGACAAGCCGGTGCGCGTCAAAGTCAAGGTCCGCATCCGCGGCTCGCAGATGACGGTCGATTTTTCCGAGATGAACCCGCAGACGCCGGGCCCGCTCAACTCCGGGCGCGGCGGCGGCATCGCCGGTGCCCGCGTCGCCTTCAAGGCGCTCACGTCGCCCGATCTCGACGTCAACGAAGGCTGCTTCCGCCCGCTCGAAGTGGTGCTGCCCGAGGGCACCATGCTGTCGGCCAAGCCGCCGGCGGCGCTCGGGCTCTGGAGCATCGCGCTGCCGACCGTGATCGACACCATCCTCAAGGCGCTCGCACCGGCCGTGCCGCATCTCGTGCCGGCCGCGCACAAGGGCGACATGGGCGGCTGCTCGTTCTTCGGCTTCCGCGACGACGGCTCTCGCTTCATCCTGATGAACATCTTCGGCGGCGGCTGGGGCGGCCGCCCGAACGAGGACGGCGAGGACGCCGCTGTCTCGGTGTGTCAGGGCGACGTGCGCAACACGCCGGTCGAACTGCAGGAGATCAAATATCCGGTGCTGGTCGAGACCCACGCGCTGCGGCCCAACTCCGGCGGCGACGGCCAATATCGCGGCGGGCTCGGCATCGAGCTCACTTATAAGCTGCTGCAGAAGTGCAAGGCCAACATCAATCTCGACCGCACCCGCGATCCGCCCTGGGGCCTGCATGGCGGCGAGCCCGGCGCCGTGAACGCGTGCATCATCCGCCGTGCCGACGGCACTGAGGCCGACGTGAAGAAAGCCACCGAAGTGGAGATCGCGGCGGGCGACAGCGTCGTCTTCCTCACGGCGGGCGGCGGCGGCTATGGCGATCCGCGTCAGCGCACGGCCGACGCCAAGGACCACGACATCGCGGCGGGCGTCGTCACCAAGCGGAGCGGATCATGATCGCGGGAGAGCGGCTCGTCCGTCTGATCGACGCGATGAAGGACGAAGGCCTCGACGCGCTCCTGGTCTACGGCAATAACTGGCAGGGCGATTACCTGCGCTATGCCACCGACTTCGGCATCATCGAAGGCCAGGGCCTCGCGATTGTCCGCGGCGACGGCCACATCACGCTCTATGTCGACAGCCCGCTGGAGGCCGACCGCGCCGCGCTCGACTGCCCCGGTGTCGAGGTGGTGCTGGCGCAAGACCTCACCGGCGAGGTCGATGCGGCGCTCAACCGCATGAGCAACCAGAAGATCGGCGCGGCGCCGCAGCGTCTCCTGCCGCGACGGATCGCATCACGTGCAAAAGACCTCAACCTCACCGACCAGACCGCCTTCGTCGATCATCTCCTCATGGCGAAGCTCTCCGGCGAAATCGACGCCATCCGCAAGGCCGCGCGTCTCGCTGACGAGGGCTACAAGGTGTTCATGCAGGCGGTGCGGCCGGGACGGGCCGACTACGAGCTGATCGCCGAGGCCGAAGCGTTCTTCCGCGCCAACGGCGTCGACGACAATTTCCAGATCATCGGTGTCGGCGGCGTCGAGGTGAAGGGCATGGCGCCGCCGAGCGGCAAGCGATTGAAGCGCGGCGACATGGTGACGACCGAGCTGACGCCCTGCGTCGACGGCTACTACGCGCAGATCTGCCGCACGCTCGTCGTCGGCGAGGCCAATGCCGAGCAGAAGGCCGCGCATGCGCTGTGGCGCGAATCCATGGAGGCCGGCATCGCGATCGTGCGCGACGGCGTGACGGCCGCGGACATCGCCAAGGCCGAGAACGACGTGTTCCGCAAATACGGCATGGGCAAGTACTGCACCAGCGAGTTCACCCGCGTGCGCGGCCACGGCATGGGGCTCTTTGCCGACTCCAAGCCGCACATCCTGGAGGACGTCACCACCAGGATCGAGACCGGCATGGCGCTGATCGTGCATCCCAACACCTATCATCCGGTGGTCGGCTACATGGTGCTGGGCGACGGCGTCGCCGTGGAGGACGACGGCTGCGAGGTGCTGACGCGGACGCCGCGCGAACTGTTCAGCGTCGCGGTGTGAGGGCCAAGAAATGCGTCGCGGATTGATGGGACGAAACGAAGCGGAGTTGCCGGTCGCGGCGATCGAGGCGCGGCTGGCGAAGCTTCGCACCGAGATGGACGCGGCGGGCCTCGACGCGTTCGTGGTCTACACCAACAATGTGCGGCCGAGCGCGGTTACATGGCTGACCGGCTTCACGCCTTACTGGTCCGACGCGCTGCTGCTCGTGCAGCAGACCGGCGCACCCGCTTTTGCCACCGCGTTGTCCAAGCGCGTGTCGGAATGGATCCGCACCACCGATCCGGTGAGCGAGATCGTCAACACGCCGAAGCCCGGCGCGCTGATCGGCGAGCGGTTGAAGACCGATCCGCTGATCCGCCGCGTCGGCGTGCTGGAGTACGACACTCTCCCCGCCGGCCTCGCCGACGATCTGACGTCCGCTGCCCCCGCGGTCGAATGGATCGACGGCACCGCCCTGTTCGCGGGCTTGCGCCGCGAGATCGACAGCACCGAGCGCGGGCTGCTGGCTCGCGCCGATGCCATTGCGGTTGCCGCACTGTGTGAAGCCGAAAGCGGCAAGGCCCATGACGCCGGCACGCTCGCGGGCCTGATCGAGCAAAGTGCGCGGCTCGCCGGTGCCGAGGAGGCCTATATCGCGGTGGCACCCGATCTCGACGCCGACCGCCGGCTTAATCGCACGTCAAAACCCACGCCCCTCGCCGACCGTTTCGCAGTGCGCGCGTCGATTGCCTACAAGGGCTGCTGGGTCCGCCGCACACGGACATTTGCGAAAGACGGCAGCGCCGCGCAGGCCGATGCATGGTTCAAGAACACCATCCAATCGATCGAACCGGGCAAGCCAATTGCGGCTCAGCTTGCAGAAAAGCTCAAAGGCTTGCCTGGCGCGACGCTGGACTCGTGGATGGCCGAAAGTTGCACCGGCAGCTATCCGTTGTCGGTCATCGCATCGTCGCGGACGTCCGCAAACATGACTCCGTTGAGCGGACAATTTCTGGTTTTCTCTGTCGAGCTAACGATCGACCAAGCGCCGTGGATTGGCGGAGCGCCGCTGATCGTCGGTCAAAACACCCTATAGTTCTATTCGGGTTTGATATTTGCCGCCTTGACGATGGGCCACCATTTTTCAATTTCTGCCTTGTGGAATGCCCCAAGCGCGGCGGGCGTTTGTTGAGCAGCCGGAGGGATTTCCTGCCCGATGTCGGCGAGCCGCTGGCGCACCGTCGCGTCGGCAAGGCTTTCAACCACCGCCTTGTTCAACTTTTCGATGATCTCTTGCGGCGTGTTTTTCGGCGCCCACAATCCATGCCAGATCGGGAGATAAAAGCCGGGAAGGCCTGCTTCATCGACCGTTGGAATGTCGGGCGCCGCTGCCGCTCGCGTGCTCGCCATGATGGCGTAGGGCCGGATCGTACCTCCGCGAATTTGCTGGATGGAGTTCGAAAGCTGGTCGAACATCAGATCGATCTGCCCGGCCACGAGATCCTGCATGGCCGGTCCCGCACCTCTGTACGGCACAAATTGAAGGCGCGCGCCGGTCATATTCTGAAACAAGAGACCGGCCACATGCGTGCCGGCGCCGACACCTGCCGTTCCAGCAACGACTTTGCCTGAATTGGCTTTCGTCCAGGCGATGAACTCCTGAAACGTTTTCGCCGGCACCGCATTCTTGGACACCACCACCGACGGATTGCTGGCGATCAGAGCAACAGGCTCCAGGTCCTTCAGAAGGTCGAACTGGAGCGGATACATGGCGCCCGTGACCACATGCGAATTCCACGGGCCGAGACTCAAGGTGTACCCGTCAGGATTCGAGCGCACGACGCGGGCGATACTCAGCGTCCCAGCGGCTCCCGGAGAATTCTCAACTATGACAGGCTGGCCGAGCGAAGCTCGCATGCGCTCCGCCAGAACACGGGTGAGCGTGTCAGTAGGCCCTCCGGCCGCAAACGGCAGCACCACGACAACCGGTCTTGAAGGATAAGTCTGCGCATGACCGAAGCCAGTTCCAGACAACAGCAGGAGAGCAATCGCCAAAATGCGTCGCATATGCGGCCCCCGTTTCAAAGTGCAATAGGCGAATACTAACGTTTTGCGCGTGCGCTTTGATAGAGGCCTTGGGCTCGGGTAACGCGAGCGCAAGGCTCGGTCGAGACGTGCCGGCCAAATGAAAGGCTTCGCGGCGTACCTCACGAATTCGCCCGCCGCGAAGCAACAGAATTTCAATAGGGAAGAAGGTGGCCGCCGCCAGTCCATCGTCACCGAAGGACCCACTCTCACCACGAAGGATGAGCAGCTCGCAAGCCGACGGCCGAATCGAAAGTACCGAAGTCGGCAGAGCTTGAAAACACCTCGCCTCGCGCAAAGAGCTACTTTTCACACTGGCGTCGCGGGCCGCCCCTCGAAGGCTGGTAGGTGCAACTGGCGCTGTCGAACGAGTGATAAGCTCGCGCACAGGCATTCTGATTGCAGGAGTTTGCGGCGCCATTGGAAGCGCTGGCAGCACCCTGCCCCAAACCGGCCGCACTCTCGGAACTGCCCGCGCCCGTCGTCTGCCGCGCCTGCGCTGGAGGCTGTGTTGACGACTGAGCCGAGGATTGATCGAGCGGGATGACACGCGGCTGCGGCCGGTCGGGCGCGGACGTCCACTCTTCGGCCGGAGGCGGCGCAAGCGATATCGGAGGAGCGGCAGCGACCGGAGCGGGCGCAGCGGCCGGCTGCGGATCATCGGGCGCCGGAACGGGCCGCGAGACGAACACCGCCGCGGCCACGGCGCCGCAGCCAAATGCCGCGAGAATCGTCAGGGAGGTCCGGAACATGGTCATTCGCTCACCGCCGCCGCCCCCGATTTTGCAAACCTCGCGAGAGGCGACTGGTTCCTGCGGCCGATCAACACCGCGACCGTATCCGTGTCTGCGCCTGATGATGACCCGTTGCGGTGATGTCGAAAGAGAGCGCGCCGAATTTTCAGTTTGCGTTTTCGCAAATCACGTGTAGACGCGATTCTGCCTTGCTCGTTGAGGGCGTCGACTAGGGACGTCTATTTGGCGGAGCGGGGTGTGGCGCCTGCAGGCGTGGCTCGTGACCACGTCCCAGGGTGTGAGGTCATCGTCCGTCCCCGATGAGGGGGCCGCCTTCAGTGGCGGGGCGCGGTCGGGTGAAAGCGGGCGCAAATGCCCCCTGGAGCATGGTGGGTGAAAACCCAGCCGGTCCGATCGAATCTCGAACGGTGGCCTCGCAACAAATCGCCACAGTGGAGCGCCGGGAGGCGAGCGGACCTGATCGCAAAGGTCCGCGGCACCTCTCGCAAAGGTGCCCCCAAGGTGCGCCGTCTCGGCGCTCCGCGCCCTCACGCATGTGAGGGACCAGGAAGAATAGAGGCGCTGGCCCCGCGCCTGATCTGAAGGGGCCGATGAATCACGCCTATATGGATATTTGGATGACGCGTTTAGGAGCGCAGGCTGTTTGACAATTGAATCCGTAATAAGCGCCGCCAACCCCAAGGCGGTGTCATTGCCGGGCTTGACCCGGCAATCCATGAGCGGCCGCAGCAAAGGCAGTCGTAAGAGTGTGCGTCGTTGCGTCACCGTATGGACCCCCGCGTCGAGCGCGGGGGTGACGACCACCTTTGTTGATCGAACTACCATACGCCGCACGCGTCGGAGAGCGACGACCACCGTTACTGATAGAGGTGCAAACCGTTTGCGCGTTTGTGCGCGCCCACGACAGCCAAATGGATTTCGTGGAAGCTCAAAAGCTCACGCTCTAAACGTGCTGGCCTTCGCTCAGCGGAATGTCGCGCAGCGTCGCCGGCGCGAACAGGTCCTCGATCTTCATGCGCCGGTCGGTGAGCCCGTGCTCGTGCGTGTACTGCAGCAACGCTTCGAGCGTCGGGCGATTCTTCTCGACGCCGTAGGGATACCAGTCGTCGCCGATGATGCTCTTCTCTTCCTCGATCAGCGGCTGCAGCCACGCGAACGACGCCTTGGGCGAGCCCGCGTCCATCACGCTGCGGTAGCACGCCTCCTTGGAGCGGCAGAGCGCCTGATAGAGATTCATCGCCACCCATGGATCGTGCTCGTACACGTCGCGGCGGATCACCACGGTGTGCATGATCGGGTAGATCTTGGTGCGCTTGTAGTAGTCCTTCTCCAGCTCGGCGTAGTTCGGGAACAGCCGGCGCACGTTCTTCGAGCCGCGGCGGAACGACAGCGGATTGTTCGCCGTCATCATGAAGTCGATCTCGCCGCGCTCCAGCATGTCGCCGAGCTCGGCACCCTCCGGCGCCTGCGTCAGCTTGATGTCGGCGGGGAGCTTGCGGCCGAGCCGGTCATGACGGCCCTGCACCCATTCGACGTCGGAGGGCTTCACGCCGAACTCGTGCTGCATCAGGCCGCGCATGAACACCGCGGCGGTCATCGAATATTCCGGCACGCCGCCGCGCTTGCCCTTGAGATCGCTGCCCTTCTCGATGCCCGACTTGGTGTTGACGAAGAAGTAGCCGTGGCGAAACACGCGCGACGGAAACACCGGGATGGCGATGAACTGCGGGTTCGGCCCGCTCATCACCGTCGTGGTGTTCGACAGCGACATCTCGCAGGCGTGGAATTCGTTGTACTGCAGCATGCGCCAGAAGATCTCGGCGGGCTGCATCGTGAGATACGTGAGATCGATGCCATCGGGCTTGATCGTTCCGTCGCGCAGCGACTGGGTGCGATCGTAAGGTCCGCAGGCGAAGTTCAAACGCAGATCGGCCATGACTGACTCTTCTTGGTGCGAGCGGTGAAAACAGCGGCGCGACCGTGTCGGCGGGGCCTCGCTGTGTCAAGGTGCAGGCTTGCAATGCGGCCCATATCTGGACACGCTGCTGATGTTCGGCCGGACCTGGGGGAGCCCTTAAGTCGGCCATCACCGGGGGAGCCCTTGAGAATGCTGTCTGCCGTTCGTTCCGTTGCTGTCGTCGCCGCTCTCGTGATCGCCGTTGCGAACGGCGGCTTGCCTGCAAGCAAGGCCCTGGCCGAGACCTACCCCGATCGCGTGGTGAAGATCATCAACCCGTTTCCGCCTGGCGGATCGGTCGACGTCACGGCACGCCTTCTGGCGCAAAAGCTCAGCGAAAGCGGCCACCAGTACATCGTCGAAACGCGCAGCGGCGCCGGCGGCAATGTGGGCGCCGATTCGGTCGCGAAGTCCGATCCGGACGGCTACACGCTGCTCTTCACCGCGCCTGGTCCGCTCGCCGTCAATAAGACGCTGTACCGGACGCCCCTGCCGTTCGATCCGGAGACCGACTTCGCACCGATCGCGATCTTCGCGAAAACGCCGATCGTGCTGATGGTCAATCCGCAGTTGCCGGTCAAAGACGTCAAGGAACTGCTGGACTACGCGAGGGCCAATCCGGGCAAGATCAACTTCGGTTCGGCCGGGATGGGCTCGACGCCGCACCTCTCCGGCGAGCTGATGAAGACCATGGCCAAGGTCGAGCTTACGCACGTGCCGTATCGCGGAACGGCGCCGTCCATGAGCGACCTCGTCGCGGGCCATATCCAGATGATGTTCGACCTGCTGCCGACAAGCCTGCAGCAGATCCGCGGCGGCAATGTGAGAGCGTTGGCCAATGCCGGCGCAACGCGCGCCAAGACGCTGAAGGACCTGCCGACCGTCGCCGAGCAGGGCCTGCCAGGCTTCGACGCCTCGTCCTGGGTTGCGCTCGTCGCGCCGGCGAAGACTCCGGCGCCGGTGCTGGCCACATTGCGCTCCGAGGTCGCCAAGGCGATGGCCTCGCCCGACATCGTCAAACGGCTCGACGAGCTCGGTTCAGAGCCTGGCACCGCGGACGAAAGCACGGTGCGCGCGTTCCTCGCCTCGGAAACCAAGAAATGGGCCGACGTCGTGAAGGCGTCGGGCGCCAAAGTAGACTGACGGCCTTGGCGCGCCGGACCCCACTACTCGTGCGCGACGGCGGTGACGTCGATCTCGACCATCATCTCGGGGAACGCCAGCGAGCTGATGCCGAGCAGGGTCTGCGCCGGCACGCGCTCGCCGGCGAACGCCTCCTGCGAGCATTTCGCCCAGTCGAGCCGCGAGCGCATGTCGGTGACGTAGACCGTCATCTTCACGGCGTCCTTCAGGCTCGAACCGTTGGCCGCGAGCGCCCGCTTGATCTTGTCGTAGGCGTAGGCGCATTGCGCGAGGAAGTCGCCCTTGTGGCGGATCGCGCCGCGCGGGCCGTTCTCGTCCTCGGCGCCGACGCCGGCGAGGAAGATGAACTTGCCCTTGCCCATGTTGGTGATGGTGACGGCTTCGGAAAAGATGCCCGGCGTCCAGGCCGCGTAGTTGTAGGACTTCTTCTCCATCGCCTCCTGCGCCTGCGACGGCGCGGCGTGAAGCATCATCAGTGCGGCGAAAGACAAGCCTGCGATCGTCTTGAACATCGGTAACCCCCTTGAGTTGAGAAGGAGCTCAGCATGGGGCATCGCCGGATCGAACTGAATGAGCCTGACGCATGTCAGACGCGCAACAGAGGCCTTTCCGAAAAAGAAAGAGCCCTCGCACGCGTTGCGTACGAGGGCCCCAAATCAGCCGAAGGTGGGCTCTCAGACCGCCTTCAGGTGCGCGTCGCGGCGCTTGAAGAGCTCCTCGTCGGCATAGCCCATGGTTTCCGGCTTGCCGCGGCCGAGCATCACTTGCATGTAGACCGGCTCGAGGCCGTCGTTCTGATAGCCGTGGATCACGCCGGCCGGGCACGAAATGCAATCCCACGGACCGAGCCGCGTGGTGAGGCGCTTGCCGGTCTCGTCCTCGATGAACACATCGACGTAGCCTTGCAGCACGAAGAAGCATTCCTCGACTTCATGGGTGTGCGCGGCGTTACCCTGGCCGACCGGCACATACATGATCGACAGCGTGAAATTGCCGGGCGGGATCGCGCTCGAATCGCCGTGCTTGCCTGAGCCGCCGGCGCCGATGAAGCGGTGCTGTGCGCGCTTGAAGCCTTCGATCTTGGCGTCCTCGAACGCCGCCCAGTCGCCCTTCTTCTCACGGAAGCGGCCGACGTACTTCTTCATGATCTCTTCGAGCGGAACGCCTTCCAGTTCCTTCGAACGCGAATGACGGGCGACGCTCATGGGATGCTCCTGTCCAATAGGGAATGTTGCGGGGACTCTAGGCCCGCGCTTGGCGCGCCGTCAATGAAAGGCGGCTGCGCCTCGCGCACGGCACTTATTCGGCGGCTTTGCGCTGGCCGG
Organism: Rhodoplanes sp. Z2-YC6860; assembly: GCF_001579845.1. GTDB lineage: Bacteria > Pseudomonadota > Alphaproteobacteria > Rhizobiales > Xanthobacteraceae > Z2-YC6860. The sequence continues at coordinate 1,202,538 of NZ_CP007440.1, read as the reverse complement.
CCTGCACCAAATCCCAGATATAGGTCGGCGACAGCGGCAGTTGCCGCGGCTGCACGCCGAACGATTGCAAGGCGTTGGCCACGGCGTTGGCCATGCAGCCGCCGGCCGCGATGATGCCTCCTTCGCCCGCGCCCTTGGCGCCGAGCGGATTGATCGGCGACGGATGATCGTCTGTCACAAAACAGCGGAGGTTGGGAAAATCGGTTGCGGTCGGCAGGAGATAATCGGCGAGCGAGCCGGTGAGAAGCTGGCCGTTCTCGTCATATTTCAGGTCCTCCAGCACCGCGCCGCCAAGTCCCTGCACCAGCGAGCCGATCACCTGGCCCTTCAGAGTCAGCGGGTTCACGGCGCGGCCGACGTCCTGCACGACGACATAGTCGACGATCTCGATGCGGCCGATCCGCGCATCGACGGTGATATGCGCGATGTGCGCGCCGTAGCTGTAGGTGTGCTTGTGGTTCTTGAATTCGCCTTCGGCCGTGAGGCCGGCGAAGGCCTTCAGCGGCAGCGAGCGGCCGTCGCCGCCGACCACTTTGTCGACGTCGAAGGTGACATTAGATTCGGCGCAGCCGAGCTTCTTGCCGGCGGCCTGGCGCAGCACCGCCATGAAATTGTTGGTGGCATCGAGCACCGCCGAGCCACCCATGACGGTCGAGCGCGAGTGATAAGCGCCGTAGCCGTCGCTCACATAGGCCGTCGAGCCGTGATAGACGTGGCGGATGCGCTCGATCGGCACTTCGAGCGCGTCGGCGGCGATCTGCGCGAACACGGTCTCGACGCCCTGCCCGACCGACGTGGTGCCGAGAAAGACCGAGAACGTGTCGTCGTCGTTGGCCTCGATCCGAGCGGTCTCTTTCGGGCCGGCCGCGCCGCCTTCGACAAAGCAGACAACGCCCAAGCCGTGATACTTGCCGTCGATCAGCTTGCCTTGCAGCTTCGAAATCTCGGACCAGTTCGCCTCTTTGAGCGCACGCTCCAGCGTCGTGGGATAGTCGCCGCTGTCGTAGGCATCGACCGCATTGGTTGGCTGCACGGTCGCGACCGGATAGGGCTGCTCCTTCGCGGTGATCAAGTTCTTGCGGCGGAATTCGACGCGATCGATGCCGAGTTCTTCGGCCATCATGTCGATCATGCGCTCGAGGAAGAAGTTCGCCTCGAAGCGCCCCGGCCCACGATAGGTGCCGACCGGCGTCTTGTTGGTCATCCAGAGGCACGAATCGATCTTCACATGCGGAATGCGATAAGGGCCCGGCAGGAACTGGCAGACATTGCGCGCACCGACTGCGCCGTTGGTGCGCATGTAGGCGCCCATATCGGTGTGCACCTCGCCGCGGATGGCGATCAACGTGCCGTCGCGCTCGCAGGCGACTTCGAGGATCGCCTCTTCTTCGCGGGCGTGATTCATCGCCATCAGGTTTTCGCGGCGATCCTCGATCCACTTCACCGGCCGTTTGACGTGACGAGCCGCGAACGGGATCAGGAAATCCTCCGGATAGAACTCGCCGCGCGCGCCGTAGCCGCCGCCGACGTCGTTCTCGATCATCTCGATCTGCTCGACCGGCAGATTGATCTGTGCCGCAAGGATGCGCCGGTTGAAGAACGGCACTTTTGCTGCGCCATAGACCGTGAGCTTGCCGTTGGCATCGTCCCACGTCGCGAGCACGCCGCGCGGCTCCATGGTGAGACCGTAGTGGCGGCCGGTGCGCAGCCGCTCGCGCCGCACGTACGGCGCCTTGGCAAAGGCCGCGTCGGCGTCGCCCTTGCGCGATTCGAACACCAGCGAACGGTTGGTTCCAGGCTTCTCGAACAGAACGCTCTTATTTTCCGCCGCCACGGTCCAATCCGCGACCGCGGGCAGTTCGTCGATCGTCACATCGATGGCGTCGAGCGCATCTTCGCCGATCGCGACGCTCTCGGCGAGCACCATTGCGATCGGCTCGCCGACGTAGCGCACCTTGTCGTGGGCGATCACTGGCTGCTCGAACGGCTTGAACTCCGGCAGCGGCTGCAGCCGCATCGGCACGATCGGCGGCGCGGGCGGCATATCGCGCCCGGTGATCACCGCGTACACGCCGGGGCGCTTCAGTGCAGCCGAGGCGTCGATTGAGACCAGCCGCCCATGCGCGATGGAGCTGCGCAGGATCACCGCATAGAGCAGGCCCGGCATGGCGACGTCGTCGACATATTCGCCGCGGCCGCGGAGAAACCGCAGATCCTCGCGGCGCTCCATCGGTGTGCCGATGAACGTGTTCTTCATGGCGCTATTTCTTGTAGGCTTGCCGCGCGTCGAGCACAGCCTCGACGATGCCGATGTAGCCGGTGCAGCGGCAGATGTTGCCCGACAGCACCTCGCGCACGCGGTCGGCGTCGCAATCGGGCTCCTCGGTCAGCAGTGCATGCGCCGTGGTGATGAAGCCCGGCGTGCAGAAGCCGCACTGCAGCGCATGATGCTTGCGGAACGACTTCTGCAGCGGCGTGAGGTCGGCGTCGTTCGACAGGCCTTCGACCGTCGTGACCTGCGAGCCTTCCGCTTGCACCGCAAGCGTGAGGCACGAGCGCACCGCCTCGCCGTTGACCAGCACCGTGCAAGCGCCGCAGACGCCATGCTCGCAACCGATGTGAGTTCCGGTGAGCCGCAACTCGTGACGCAGGCAATCGGCGAGCGTCATGCGCGGCTCGACATCGACCGTCACCTGCTTGCCGTTGACTTCGAACGTCGTGGCCATCGTGCTCACCTCGCCATGGCGGCGAGCAGCGCACGCTCGACCAGTGTTCCGGTCAGCGACCGCCGGTAGGCGGCGCTGGCGTGAATGTCATCTTGCGGCTCGACTTCGGCGGACGCCGCCTCGCCGGCCTTCACGGCGAGGGCTTCGTTGACCGCGTTGCCGTTCACCACGGCCTCGGCCTTGCCGAGCCGCCGCGCGTGATCGCCGACACCGATCACACCGATATGGGCGTTTGCGGCCTTGCCGCCTTCGATGTCGTAGTACAGCGCGATGCCGGACATCGCGAAGTCGCCGCGGCGGCGCGCGAACTCCTGGAAGTCGTAACGCCGCGTCGCCGGCCACGCCGGCAGATGAATTTCGGTGATGATCTCGTCCGACTCGAGCGCCGTGGTCAGCGCACCCTGAAAGAAATCCTTGGCCTTGATCTGACGCGCGCCGGCCTTGCCCATCACCGAGATCACGGCGTCGCAGGTCTGGCAGATGCCGGGCATCTCGGCCGCAGGATCGGCATGCGCGATGCTGCCGCCGACGGTGCCGCGATTGCGGATCTGATAGTGCGCCACGTGCGAGATCGCGGCCTTGAGCAGCGGGTGTGCGGTTTCCAGCCGCTTGTCGTCGAGGATGTCGCGCCAGCGCACCAGCGCGCCGAGGCGAACGCCGTCGGCGCCGATCCTGATGCCGCGCAGGTCGGAGAGCTTGCGGAGGTCGACCAGCAGCGTGGGTTGCGCCACGCGGAACGCCATCATCGGCATCAGGCTTTGGCCGCCGGCCAGAGCCTTGGCCTCCCCTTGATGGGAGGCAAGCAGCGCCACGGCCTCGTTCACGGTGGTCGGGCAAGCGTACTCGAAGGGCGGAAGTTTCATGGCTGGGCTTCGAGCTTTGGCATTGTGTTGACGGCACTTTCCTTAGAAGGATCACAGTCTACTATCACCCCGCCCAATCGGGTCAACGCAAAGGGACATGCGTTTGCGGTATGGTGCCGCGCGTCCCCTACCGCCTGTCTGGAGAAGAAGAAATGGCCGTCGAATTGAGTATGTCCGTCTGCAACTACGACCGCACTGCGGCATTGTTCGATGGCCGTGCGCCGATCGAAGGCTGTGACGTGACCGCAGTGGCGCTGGAGCCGGAGGAGTCGTTTCACCGCGCCTTCAAATTCCAGGAATTCGACGTCACCGAAATGTCGATGAGCAGCTACCTCGTGACGCTGTCACGCGGCGATAACCATTACGTCGCGATCCCGGCCTTCGTGTCGCGGTTGTTCCGGCATTCCAGCATTTACGTCCGCACCGACCGCATCAAAACTCCGGCCGATCTCAAGGGCAAAACGATGGGCCTGCCCGAGTACCAGATGACCGCAAACGTCTGGGTGCGTGGCATCCTGCAAGAGGAATACGGCGTGAAGCCCAGCGACATCAAATGGCGCCGCGGCGGGCTTGAAGAACCGGGCCGCGAGGAGCGCGCCAAGATCACGTTGCCGCCGGACATCGACATCAAGGCCGTTCCGGCTGACCGAACGATCTCCGACATGCTGGCCAAGGGAGAGATCGACGGCCTGCTCAGCGCGCGCGCGCCGTCTTGTTTCCTGCAGGGCGCGCCGAATGTCGGCCGGCTGTTCCCGGACTATCCGGCCGTCGAGGAGGCCTACTTCTCGAAGACCAAGTTGTTTCCAATCATGCATGCGATCGGCATCCGCAAATCCATCGTCGAGAAGCACCCGTGGGTCGCGGTGAACATCTTCAAGGCGTACCTCAAGGCCAAGGCGTTGTGCATGCACGAGCTCGGCCAGATCGGCCATCTGCATGCGACCTTGCCGTGGCCGATCGCTGCCTACGATCATGCCCGCAAGGTGATGGGCGAGGATTATTGGCCTTATGGCGCTCATGAAAACCAGCTGCCGCTCGAAACACTGGCGCGCTACTCGTTCGAGCAGGGCCTTTCAGTGCGACAGGTGGCGTTCGAGGAGATGTTCGCCAAGCCGACCTACGAGCTGTCGAAAATCTAAATCAGTTCTCAGCTAACATGCGTCACGGGCCACGACGGCGGTGTCATTGCCGGGCCGGCGCGTAAGCGCCGCGACCCGGCAATCCATGAGCGCGTGCAGGTCGAGCAGCCTTACGTAAGACTTCTGTTGTTGAACCTTGGTCATGGACCCGCGGGTCAAGCCCGCGGGTGACAGCTTGCTAGTTGCATGGGCGTCCCCTCAGTTCAGGCGGGAAGCGTTCTAAAGCGCCCGGAACATCACCAGCGCATCGACCAAGCCAAGCCGCGGGTGCTCGAACGCCCGCGGCAGGCGGCCGACGATGTCGAAGCCGAGGCTCTCCCACAGCCGCACGGCGCGCTCGTTAGTCGAGACCACGAAGTTGAACTGCATCGCCTTGAAGCCGCGCCCGCGCGCGTGATCGAGCGAATGCTCGCACATCTGCCGCGCCACGCCTTTTCCCGTGGAGCCGGCGGCGGTCATGTAGCCGCAATTGCAGACATGACGGCCGCCGCCCTGCTGATTGGCGCGCAGATAGTGGGTGCCGATGATCTGTCCGTTCTCTTCGGCGACGAATGTCTCGCGATCCGGTCCGGTCCAATAGGCCATCGCATCGGCCTCGCTCATGTCGCGCGGCAGCGTGTAGGTCTCGCCGGCGCGGATCACCGGCTCGATGATCCGCCAGATCGCGGGATGGTCTTTCGGCGTCGCCGGGCGAATCTGCATGATCAGCGGCTCACCAGCGTGATGCCGGCCGCGACCAGCACGGCCGCGAGCCCCTTCGATACGCATTCTCGCGTGGACAGGTTTTCGCGGCTGACGGCGGGAAACAGGGTCGTCAGCAGCACGCCGATCAGGAACACGAACAATGTCGTGGTCGAGCCGATCGCCTGGACGATCGGCAGCGGTGCAAAGATCAGCGCATAACGGCTGGAAAGCCCGCCGCCGAGGTTGATCAGCTCGTTCGACGCATTGATCGCAAGCAGCGCGCCGCCGTTGCTGCGCAGCAGCTGCTTGAATTGTGCGCGGTAGAACGGAATGCAGAGAAACAACACGCCGTAGACCGCCTCGCCTGCAAACATCCAGAATGTCGTCGCCCAGAACTCGTCCTTGACGGCGAAAGCTTTGAAGATCAGCGTCGAGAGCGACATGATGAAACCGCAGGTGAGCATCAGCGCCGCGAGCTTCCATCGGAAGTGACGCCGCGCTTTCCCTCCGGCAATCGAGACCGACAGCACACCACCAAGAATCAGCGCGACGCCGAATATCTGTTTGAGCGACAGCGTCTCGCCGAGCACCAGGTAGGCCAGCGCGTAGCCGAACAGCGGCGAGGCCTGAAAGAACGGCGCGACCACCGCGGCATCATTGCCTTGCAGAGCGCGCAGATAGAACGTCATGCCGAGCATGTAGAGAAAGCCCGACAGGGTCATCAGCAGCGTGCTTTGAAGGCTGCGCTGGAACACCGCCGGATCGAACGCCGCAATGATCGGCATCAGCGCGAGTCCCATCAGCGCGGTGAACAGCATCAGCACCGCGACGTCGGCGTCTTTGAAATAACGCTCGACCAGGTACTTGTCCAAATGCGTCGAGATCGCCCAGAGGATCGGACCGCATAGCGCGAAGGCAAGCCAGCTCATGCGGCAGTCTCGGTCCCGCCGTCAGAGCGCGTCGAAATCGACAGGCAGGCCCAGACGGCTCTGCCCATAAAACGCCGCCGAGCGATGCCAGGTCAGCGACAGATGCGAAGCGCCCGCGGTCGCGTCGCGGAAGATTTCCTGCAGCGGATTGTTCAGGTAGAGCGCGGTGCCGCCGGCCGCCTCGAGGATCAGCTTGACGGCCGAGAGGGCGAGCTGCGCCGAATAGGACGAGTTGCGGCGCGCCCAGGCCACGTGTTCCGGCGTGAGCTCGGTTCGCTCTTCGAGAAGTCGCAGGTTGCGCTCGATGGTTTGTTCGCCGACAAGCGCCGCGGTCTCGGCCTGGGCCGCAGCTTCGGCGACCATGAGCTGCTGCGACTCGAAATCGGCAACGCGCAAGCCGCGCGAGCGGCGTTCGCGGGTGTGGTCGACGAGTTCGGCCACCGCGCGCTCGGCAAGGCCGACCACCACGGAGCTCAGCGAAAACACCGCGAGCATGTTGCGCGGCGCGCGAAACATCGGATTGTTGGGATGAACCGCCGCGCCCGGCGCGGTGCCGCGCTTGAGGTCGTGCATCCTGACGACATGTGTCTCGGGCACGAAGACGTCCTTCACGGCGATCGATTTGCTGCCAGTGCCAGCGAGCCCGATCACGTGCCAGTCGTCGATCACCTCGACATCGCTCATCGGCAGGAGGCACATCACCGGGTCAGGCTTGCCGCCGGCCTTGCTCATCGCACCGAGCAAGATCCATTGCGCATGATCGCAGCCGCTGGCAAAGCCCCAACGGCCATTCAGCCGATAACCGCCGCTGACCGGCTCAACGGTGCCGTTCGGCGCGACGCTCGCCGACGCCACGGCGAACGGATTCTTGTCCCAGACGCTTTGCTGGGCCTCTTTCGAGAAGTTGCCGATCACCCAGCTATGCTCGCCATGAACACAGGCAACCCAAGCCGACGAGCCGCAGCCGTGGGCCAGCGCGCGCACCATCTTGGAGAACACCCGATAATCCGAGCCGTAGCCGCCGAACATCGCGGGCTGCAGGCAGCGCAACAATTCGAGCCGCTTGTAGTCCGCGACGGTCTCGTCGGGCAGCTTGCGCAAGCCTTGAGTCTGCGCAGAGCGCTGGCGCAAGGCCGGCACGAGCGAGCGCGCCCGCTCGATCAGGGTTTCGGCGTTGCGAGTGTCAGTGGGACGGGCGGCGACGTTCATGCCGCCAGCATGCCATGGCGGCACCCCGACGTCACCGTTTGGTGCGGGCCTCCTGCACCAGTTCCCAGACCCGCGGCGGCGACAGCGGCAGCACACACGGCTCGACGCCCAGCGCATTGGCCACCGCATTGGCGATCACGCCGCCGACCGGAATGATGCCGCCCTCACCCGCGCCCTTGGCGCCGAGCGGATTGTGCGGTGCGACCTTTTCCTCCATAGCGTGGGCGCGGATCACCGGGAAATCGCTGGCCGTCGGCAAAAGATAGTCGGCGAAAGACCCCGCCAGGAATTGGGCGTCGGCGTCATAGACCAGATTTTCCAAGAGCGCGCCGCCGAGTCCCTGCACGATCGCGCCGACAGTCTGGCCGTGCAGCGTCAACGGATTGATGATGCGGCCGACGTCCTCGACCGCCATGTAGTCGATCAGCGCGACATGGCCGGTGCCGGGATCGACGGCCACGTGGGCCGCGTGAGCGCCATAGCTGTAGGTGCGCTTGCTGCTGGCGTAGGTGCCTTCGGAGGTGATGCCGTCCTCGGCGAGCGTCGCGAGCGGCACGGAAGCACGGTTCGGCCCCACTGCATTGTGGCCATCGATCGTCACCTCGCCCGGCTCGCAGCCAAGGCGCTTGGCCGCCGCGGCACGGATCGCGTCCTTGAGAAAGCCTGACGCCTGCACGATGGCCGAGCCGCCCATCACGATGGAACGTGAAGAATAAGAGCCATAACCTCGCTTCACATAGATCGTGGAGCCGTGCTGCACGCGATTGATCCGCTCCATCGGCATATCGAGCGCGTCGGCAGCGATCTGTGCGAACACAGTCTCGACACCCTGCCCGACCGACGACGAACCGACATAGAGCGAGATTGAGCCGTCGCGCTCCAGCACCATGCGCACGTTCTCGCGCGGACCGGAGCCGCCGCCCTCGAGATAACAGCCGACCGCGATGCCATGGCGGCGACCATCGATGAGCTTGCCTTGCAGCTTCGACTTTTCGTCCCAGCCGAAGTCCTTGATGCAGCGGTCGAGCGTCATGCGGTAGTCGCCCGAGTCGGTCTCGCTGCCCATGTCGAGCGGTTTCACCACCGGCATGGGCCATGGCATCTCGTGCTCGCCGACAAGGTTGCGCCGGCGGAATTCGACACGGTCGATGCCCAGGTCATTCGCCGCCATGTCGAACAGCCGTTCGCGGTAGAAATCCGCCTCGAAGCGGCCGGGGCCACGGTAAGTGCCCGAAGGCGTCTTGTTGGTGAGGAGGAGATCAATGTCGAAGTGCACGTTCGGCACACGATAGGGACCGGTCAGGACCTGCGCGGTGTTGCGCGGCGCGGTGACGCCATTCGTGCGGATGTAAGCGCCGAGATCGACGGCGCCGAGGCCTCGCAGTCCACGGATGGTGCCGTCGCGTTCGCAGGCGATTTCGAGCTCACATTCGCCGTCGCGGGCATGATTGCTTGCGATGAAATGCTCGCGGCGGTCCTCCACCCATTTCACCACGCGCTTGAGTCTGTACGCCGCAAACGGGATCAGGAAGTCTTCGGGATAGAACTCGCCGCGCACACCGAAGCCGCCACCAACATCGGGCTCGATCATGGTGATCGCGTCCTCGGGCATCCCCATTTGCCTGGCGAGGATGGTGCGGTTGTGGAACGGCACCTTGGTCACGCCCGAGACCGTCAGATGGCCCTTGGCGTCGTCCCATTCGGCGAGGAGCCCACGGGTTTCCATGGTCATCGCGGTGAAGCGCTGCACCTCGAAGCGTTCGCGCCGGGTATAGGGTGCGTCGCGAAACGCGGCTTCGGCATCGCCTTTGGTGGCCGACAGCGTGATGACGTGATTGCGGCCACTCTCCTCGAACAGGAGGCTTTTACCCTCACGCGCCACGGCGCGGCCCGAGACCGGCTGGAGGGATTCGATGTCGACCTCGATCAGCTCGAGCGCGTCCTCGGCGATGCGCGCGTTGTCGGCGACCACCACGGCGATCGGCTCGCCGACGTAGCGGACTTTGTCTTTGGCAATGACCGGCTGCTGGAACGGCTTGAACTCAGGCAGCAGCTCCTGCCGCATGGTGATGACCGGAACGTCGCCAATGTCATTGGCCGTGATGACGGCATGGACGCCGCGCAGCCGCAACGCAGCCGATGCATCGATTGATCTGATACGGCCGTGCGCCACCGAGCTTCGCAAGATCACCGCGTGCAGCGCGCCTTCGCTCGGCACGTCGTCGACATACTGACCGCGCCCGCGCAGGAATCGCAGGTCCTCAAGCCGTTCGACGGGGCTGCCGATGGGACGGTTCGAGGTGCGCGCGTGGTCCATTTTGTTTTGGTTCCGGCAAAGCTGATATCGACGTGATCGCCCGCGCGACAGTAGCGGCGTGCACGGCCGGGACAAGTGCGTTCAGCGCCGGCGTTCCGCTTCAGGAAACGCCGCGGCCGGATTCCATCGCTTTTCGGATTGGCGGAACGCCCGGCGCCGCCGCTCTACTGGATCTTGACCCCGGATGCCTTGACGACCTCGCCCCACTTCACGCGCTCGGCGCGGGTGAAGGCGGCGAACGCCTCCGGGCTTTCGGACAGCGCCGAGTCGGCGCCGGCATTCTTGAGCTGCTCCTGAACATCAGGCAGCGCCCAGATGCGGCGCGCTTCGGCGGCAACCTTGTCGACAATCGGCTTCGGGGTGCCGGCCGGTGCGAACAGACCCTGCCAGGCGGTGGCCTCGAAACCCTTAACCGTCTCGGCGATGGCCGGTACGTCCGGCGCCGAGGCGTTCCGCTGCGGCGTCGTCACGCCGAGCGCGCGCACCGTTCCCTGCTTTGCGTGCGGCCACACCGTGGTCATGCTGTCGATTGCGAGATCGACGCTGCCGCTCAGCATGCTGTTGACCACGTCGCCGGTCGATTTGTACGGGATATGAACCATGCTCGTGCCGATCGCCTGCTCGAACATCACCACCGAGAGATGCCCCGAAGTGCCCACGCCGGACGAAGCGTAGTTCACCTTGCCTTCGTTCTTTTTCAGGTAGTCGATCAGCTCCTGCACGTTCTTGACCGGCAGCTTGGGATTGACGATCAGCAGATTGGGGAAGCTCACAAGCTGCGTGACCGGCTGAAGGTCCTTGTCGACATCGAACGGAAGCTTCGGATAGAGCGCCGCGTTGACCGCGATCGAGCTGACCGTGCCAAGCAGCAGCGTATAGCCATCCGGCGCGGCCTTCACGACGTAGCCGGTGCCAATGCTGCCGCCTGCGCCGGGGCGATTGTCGACGACGACGCTCTGGCCGAGCTTCGCTTGCATGTGCGTGGCGAGGATTCGCGCTAGCAGATCGGCAGAGCCACCGGCACCGAACGGCACCACGATGGAAATCGGCTTGGCCGGCCAGTCCTGCGCGTGAACTTGCGGAGCGGACAGCAAAGCAAATACGCCGGCAACAAGCGACGCAATCAGGCCACGCATATCAAGAGCTCTCCAATCGATCCGCGGTATCACCGGCGGCGGCACCGTGACACGTCCGGATTGCTGGTACAACATGCCGCAACGTCGCGAGGAGACGCGTGAGATGCATATCGAACTGCCCGAGGAGCTGCGCCTTCTCAAAGAAACCGTGCGCAACTTTGTCGATCGCGAGCTGATCCCGATCGAGATGACGTCGATGGCCGGCGCCGACATGCGGCCGGAGATCCGCGCGCCGCTCGAAGAGAAGGCCAAGAAGCTCGGGCTGTGGCATCTCGACGTGCCGCAGGAGCATGGTGGCCAGGGCCTCGATCTCCTCGGCATGGTCGTGGTCTGGGAGGAGATCGCTCGCACCATCGCAATGCCGCCGCGCGGGCCAAGCGTGTTCGGCCCCGATATCCGGCACGTGCTGTTCACGCTGAATGACGCGCAGAAGGAGAAGTATCTGTTCCCGGTGCTGCGCGGTGAGAAGAAGACCGCCTTCGCGCAGTCGGAGCCCGATGCTGGCTCCGACCCCGGTGCGATGCGCACCACCGCGGTGCGCAAGGGCGACCACTACGTCATCAACGGTTACAAGCGCTGGATCACCGGCGCGGCCAGCGCGGATTTTTTCCAACTCGTCGCCGCGACCGATCGCAGCAAAGGCAGCCGCGGCGGGCTGTCGATGTTTCTGGTCGACGCCGACGCGCCCGGTTTCCAGATCGTCCGCAAGACGCCGACCATGATGGGAGACGAGCCCTGCGAGCTCGCGCTCGACGACGTGAAGGTGCCGGTCGAGAACATGATCGGCGCCGAAGGCGACGGCATGAAGTCGGCGCAGAAGTGGATCACGGCCGGCAGGCTTTATCAGGCCTGCCGCGGGCTCGGCGTGGCGCAGCGTGCGCTCGAGCTGATGATCAGCTACGCGCAGCAGCGCGTGACGTTCGGCGCGCCGCTCGCCGAGCGGCAGGCCGTGCAGTTCATGATCGCCGACAGCTACACCGAGCATCATATGACACAGCTGATGGTCTATCAGCTCGCGGCGCGCACCGACGCAGGCGTCGCGGCGCGGCACGAAAGCTACATGGCGAAGATCGCCGGCACCGAGCTGGGCTTCCGCGTCGCCGACCGCTGCATGCAGATCCACGGCGGTATGGGGCTTGCGACCGAGATGCCGATCTCCAAGATGTGGCGCGATGCACGCAGCTTCATGATCACCGAGGGCCCGGTCGAGGTGATGCGCATGGTGCTGGCGCGGGAGATTTTCCGGGGCCGGGGCTGATACAGCCCGGAATGACAGCGGTGCACGAGGCCGCTAGAGTGCCCCCGGCAAAATGCCGGGAGCGGAATGGATGGCCTTGGAGTTCGGAATTTTCGACCACGTCGACCGGCACGACCTGCCGCTGCAGGACTTCTACGAAGACCGGCTGAAACTGATCGAGGCCTACGACCGCGCCGGCATCTACGGCTATCACTGCGCCGAGCATCATTCGACGCCGCTCGGCATGGCCCCCTCGCCCAGCGTCTATCTCGCGGCCATCGCCCAACGCACCAAGCGGCTCAACTTCGGCCCGCTGGTCTATACGCTTGCGCTCTACCATCCGCTGCGGCTTGCGGAAGAAATCTGCATGCTCGACCAGATGAGCCGAGGCCGCTTCCTGCTCGGCATCGGCAAGGGCATCTCGCCCATTGAAGTGGGCTACTACGGCATCGACTACAAGAACGCCGACAAGATGTTCGGCGAATCTTTCGCGATCATCAAGCAGGCGCTCACGCAGAAGACCGTCGATTTCGGGGGCGAGTTCTTCCGCTTCAAGAATGTGCCGATGGAGCTCGAGCCCTACCGCAAGCCGCATCCGCCGCTGTGGTATGGCGTGGTCAATCCGGACAGCGCCGAGCGCGCTGCCAAGGCCGGCATGAACATCATCAGCAATTCCACGGCCGGGCTGGTGAAGGCCAAGGTCGCGCGCTACAGCGCGGCGTATCAGGCCAAGCCCGGCACCGAAGCGCCGAAGTTCGGCATGAACCGCTATATGGTTCTGGCTGAGACCGAGGACAAAGCGCTGGAGATCGGCCGCCGCGCTTACAAGCGCTGGTGGTCGAGCTTCATGGCGCTGTGGCACAAGCACGGCATTCCGCCGACCAATGTGAACTACCCGCCGGAGATCGACGGCCAGATCGCCGATGGCCGCGCCATCGTCGGCACACCGGCCAAGGCGCTGGAATTGCTGCGCGCGCAATTGGCCGAGTCCGGCGCGAATTATCTGGTCTGCCGCTTCGCGTTCGGCGATCTATCGCTTGCCGAATCGCTCCGCTCGCTCGAACTGTTCCAGCGCCACGTGATGCCGGGCCTGCGCGAAAGCGTCGCGGTCGCCGCGGAATAAGCATGCGATAGAAGTGTTATCCGGACACGTCCGCAACGAACGACGGACGGCCGAAACCCGAGGAGGATTGTGATGAAATCAACGCGCCGCAGGTTCCTGCAACTGGCTTCGTCGGCAGCACTCGTGCCCGCTGCGCCTTACGTGGCCCGCGCGCAGGGTGGCTATCCCAACCACCCGGTGCGGATCATCGTCGGCCAGGCGGCCGGCAGTTCATCCGACATCACGGCGCGGTTGATAGGCCAATGGCTGTCCGAAAAGCTCAACGGACAATTCATCGTCGAGGTGCGGCCAGGCGCCACCGGCAATATCGCGACCGACTTCGTCGCTCACGCGCCCGGTGACGGCTACACGTTGCTGCTGCTGAATGCGCAGAACACCATCAACGCCACGCTCTACGAGAAGCCCAGCTTCGACTTCCAACGCGACATCGTTCCCGTCGCAGGCGTCGACCGCGTCACGCTGGTGATGGAGGTCAATCCGTCATTCCCGGCCAAGACCGTGGCCGAGTTCATCGCTTATGCCAAAGCCAATCCCGGCAAGGTCAACATGGCCTCGGCCGGCATCGGCGGACCGCAGCATGCCGCCGGCGAGATGTTCAAGTACCTCGCCGGCGTTGACATGGTGCACGTGCCCTATCGCGGGTCGACACCTGCCGTGACCGACCTGCTCGGAGGCCAGGTGCAGGTCATGTTCGACGTCACGCCGACCTCCGTGCCGCAGATCAAGAACGGCAAGCTGCGCGCGCTCGGCGTGTCGACGCCGACGCGCATTGCAGCGCTGCCGGATGTGCCGCCGATCGCCGAAACCGTGAAGGGCTACGAGGCCAGCGCGTGGGTCGGCATCGGCGCGCCGCGCGGGACGCCTGCCGAAATCGTGGCTCTGCTCAACAAGCAGATCACGGCTTCGCTCAGCGACGACACCATCAAGAAGCGCCTGGGCGATCTCGGCGCCGACCCGCTGCCGCCGATGTCGCCGGCGGATTTCGCGAAGTTCGTCTCCGACGACGTCGCGCGCTGGGCGAAGGTGATCAAAGCGACGGGCATGAAACCGGGATAGTCAGTCGACCGCTGCTTCCGGCAGGTCGTCCGGGAACGGCCCGAAGGCCTTGATGATCTTGTCGGCGTGGCGGCTCGCGCCGACCGCTTCGAGCAGCTCGAAATACAGCGTCTTGTAGGACAGGAACACCACGCCCTCGGCGCGCAGCCGCGTCTTGGCGGCCTCGACATCGCGCGCCGAGGAGAACAGCGTTTCCTCGACCGCGAAGACCTCATAGCCGAGACCGATCAGGCCGAGGCAGGATTGCAGGACGCAGACGTCGGTCTCGCAGCCCGCAACGATCGCCTGCTTCTTCTTGAGCTTGGCGAGATGACTTTTGATCTTCGGCTCCTTGGTGAGATCGAAGAAATCCTTCTCGAAGCGCGCGGCAAGGCTGGACGGCATATCCCGAAGGGTTTCCTCGACCGGCTCCGGCAACGAGCCTTTCATCTCAAGCGGCCGTTCCAAAGTGGCGATCATCGGAATCCGGAAATAGCCGAGCAGCCGGACGAGATTCACCGTGTTGGCCTCGATTGCGCTGCGCTGCCGCGCTTCGAGCTGCATCAGGAAGAATTCCTGCACGTCGATGATGGCGCCGCAACATCGGTCGGCGGCGATCCGCTTCGCCATGACGACGTTCCTTTCCTGC
This sequence comes from Rhodoplanes sp. Z2-YC6860, assembly GCF_001579845.1. GTDB lineage: Bacteria > Pseudomonadota > Alphaproteobacteria > Rhizobiales > Xanthobacteraceae > Z2-YC6860. The sequence continues at coordinate 1,187,491 of NZ_CP007440.1, read as the reverse complement.
CGAAACCCTGCGCCCTGCATGTTAGTGGGGCTGGGCGGCCTCCGCCACGTGCGGTAGCGTCATGCCGGGAGTGAATCGAACATGAGCGCCGACGACTACCATCCGTTTGTGCCCAAGCCCCACGAATCCAAGATCGCGGGCCCGACCGCACGCGAGCATGCTCAAACGCGCATGAAGAATCCGCGCGCGCAGGGACTGTTCGGCAAATGGCAGGAGATGTTCAACGAGCCGTTCCGGGGGATCACCACGGCGGGGCAAGCCATTCCCGGGCTGTTCGCGGTTGCGCCGGAAGGCGCACCGGTCGAAGCGATGATCGGAGCCGTCAACGCGCTGCTCGCGCGCCTGTCGCCCGAGCAGAAGAAAGCGTCATGCTTCCCGGTCGATTCACCGCAATGGCGACACTGGCAGAACACCGAGCTCTATGTCGAGGATTATGGGCTTCGCCTCGACGAGCTGAACGAGCCGTTGCGCGACGCCGTCATGGCGGTGCTTCGCGCCAGCATGAGCCAGCACGGCTACGAGCTGTCGCGCGACGTGATGAAGCTCAACCGCTTCCTCGGCGATCTCGTCGGCGGGCCTGCGGTGATGGGCGAATGGAGCTACATCTTCTGCCTGTTCGGCACGCCTTCGATGGCCGAGCCTTGGGGCTGGCAGCTGTTCGGCCACCATCTGGTGCTGAACTGCTTCGTGCTCGGCCGGCAGATGGTGTTGACGCCGGCGTTCTGGGGCGCCGAGCCGTCTTACGCCGACCACGGACCGTTCAAGGGCATTCGCATCTTCCAGGACGAGGAACGCGCAGGCCTCAGCCTGATGCGCTCGCTCTCGGCCGATCAGCAGAAGCGCGCCATCGTCGCGCATTCGATGATGGGCGGCGATCTGCCCGAGGGCCGGCGGCACTTCGCCGACAACCTGCATCTCGGCGGCGCGTTCCAGGACAATCGCATCGTGCCCTATGAGGGGCTCAAGGGCAGCGAACTCACCGCGTTGCAGAAGCGCGACCTGATGGACCTCGTCGACAAATACCTGATGTCGCTGCCCGACGGCCCGCGGCGGGCGCGCCTCGCCGAGGTGGAGCGGCATCTCGACGACACGCACTTCTGCTGGATCGGCGGCTTCAGCGAAGAGAGCCCGTTCTATTACCGGGTGCAAAGCCCAGTGACCTTCATCGAGTTCGACCACCACGCCGGCGTGTTCTTGACCAATGCGGAGCCGGCCAAATTCCACGTCCACACCATCGTGCGCACGCCGAACGGCAACGATTACGGCTTCGATCTCTTACGCCAGCACTACAAGCGTTCGCCGCATCACCGGCAGATGCAAGAGCAGCAACAGCAGCAGGCCAGGCACGAAGGGCACGGCCACGGCCACGGCCATCATCACCACCATGGATCCGGTCCGCGCCGGCATCACCACGGCGACGGCAATCACCATCATCGCCATGGCGATGATGGTGACGCGTGACCGCAGACTACTTGGCGTTGACCCGCTGGAGCTGGGGCGACGACAGTGACTGATCGACCACGGCCTCGGCAGCGGCCGTGTCCTTTTTAGACCCGCGCAACCGGAAGAAGATCTGCGCGCCGATCAGGATCACGCACAGCGCCAGGAAGAACGCGCTGATCGGCTTCTCGATGAAGGTCATCAGGTCGCCGCGCGAGATCAGCATGGCGCGCCGGAAGTTCTCCTCAAATCTCGGACCAAGCACGAAGCCCAGCAGGATCGGCGCCGGCTGGAAGCCGAGCCGCATCAGCACATAGCCGAGGATGCCGATCACGATGACCTCGCCGACCTGGAAGAAGTCGTTGTTCGCGGCATAGACACCGATACAGACGAAGAACAGCGCGCTCGGATAGAGATACTTGTATGGGATCATCAGCATCTTCACCCAGATGCTGATCAACGGCACGTTGAGCAGCACGAGAAGGATGTTGCCGATCCAGAAGCTCGCGATCAGGCCCCAGAAGATATCCGGATGCTCTTTGATGAGCTGCGGGCCGGGCACGATGCCTTGGATCATCAGCGCGCCGAGCAGCAGCGCCATTACGGCATCGCCCGGGATGCCAAGGCTCATGGTGGGAATAAAGTCGCCCTGCACCGAGGAGTGCGTCGAGGCCTCAGGTGCGGCCACACCGCGGATCTCGCCCTTGCCGAAGTCCTGCGGATTTTTCGCGACCTTCTTTTCGGTCGCGTAAGCCACGAAGGACGCAATCGTCGGACCGGTGCCCGGGATCAGAGAGCAAAGGCTGCCGACGATGGTGCCACGGATCATGGCCGGGAACGCCCATTTGAACTCGGCCCAGCTCGGCCGCATGTCCTTGAGCTTGACGTTGGAATAAGTGGTGTTGATCGCGCTCGCCTGATTGACGCTGTTCATGAACTCGGCGATGCCGAACAGGCCGAGCGCGAGCGCCACAAGCTCGATGCCGTCGGACAACTCGGTAAAGCCGAAGGTCAGACGTTCGGCGCCCGTCTCAAGATCGGAGCCGACCAGACCGAAGACCAGTCCGAGCACCGTCATGGCGACACCCTTGAGAGGCGAACCACGTGCGAGCGTTGAGCCGGCCAGCAGACCCAGAAGCATCAGCGAGCACACTTCGGCCGGGCCAAACTTCAAGGCCACGGTGACCAGAAGCGGCGCAAGGAACATCATCTCGGTGATGCCCCAGGATGCGCCGATGAACGACCCGATCACCGTGATGCCGAGCGCGACACCGCCGCGCCCCTGCTTCGTCATCGGGAAGCCATCGAGACATGTCACGGCATGCGGCGGATGACACGGCAGGTTGAGCAGAATGGAGCAGATCGCGCCGCCATACTGCGAGCCGTAGAAGATGCCAGACAGCATCAGGATGGCGCCAACCGGCTTGATGCCGAAGGTCAGCGGCAACAGGATCGAGATGGTCGCGAGCGGGCCCATGCCCGGCAACACGCCGACCATGTTGCCGATCAGCACGCCGAGGAAGCAGTACATCAGGTTGTGCGGCTCAATCGCGACCGTAAACCCGTACCAGAGATCAGTGAGAGCGGTTTCCATTTAACGCCACCACACTTGGAGTGGCGACTTCCACTCGAGGACCGGCATCGGAATCTGAAGCAGATAGTGGAACAGGGCGACGCCGAATATCGTCACCACCGAGGCGAGGATGAGCGCCCTTTTCCAGTTCATGTCTTTGTCGCCCAACCCGGAAACAAAGACGCAGGCGAAGGTCCCCGGTGCCATACCACCGATGGTGCCGAACACAATGAACAGGAACGGCCCTGACAGGATACAGAGCCAGGCGAGCCACTGCGGATGCGGAGGCAACAGGTTGTCGTCGCTGGCCTCGCCGTGCGTCTCGCCTTCCACCGCCGCTTCGACGGTTGCGGTGGCCGCGATCATCACGCCAAGGATAATGAGAATGACGCCCAGCACGGTCGGCATGAAGCCTGGGCCCATGCGCGTCAGTGTTCCGATGTGATAGTTCGGGCCGTTCACCGCAGGGATAAGGCCGAACAAAATCATGAGGCCGCCCGCGCAGAAATCACGGCGGTGCTTGAACATATGCGCAAAGAAACTCGCTTCGCGCCGTACGCGTTCTAAGGCCAAAACGCTACCTCCCGCCCGGACCTCTCCGGTGCGATGTTGTTGTTCTTGCGCCTTCGCCCCACACGCCATTGTCTCGACGCGAAACACAGCGCGAAGCGGTGCAAGAGCCGTAGCGCTCAACACCGCTCATCAAATTTGGGTACCAGAGAAGCCGGCGGGGAAATAATTAAAATAAATTCAGGTTGCGACCCTCAGCAGAAAAACGGGCACGCATTCGCTGAACTGGGCGCCCGATTTGCAACCATCGCTGGCGGCGGAATGTCGCAGCCGTGTCGAGATATCGGCAAAAATCAGACGTCGATCTCGATGATCTCTTCCGGGAACTGATGGATGCGGTCGCCCGGCCCGTTGCCACCGATGATGTAGTTATCGCACAGCCAGTTGAGATAGCCGCCGTGAGCGTAGGTGGGGTGCACGACGATGTTCATGTCTTTCTGGATGGTCCAGGGCTCGTCGTTTCGGATGAGCGGCCGTTCGACCAGGTCGTAGCCCTGGCCGTGGCAATAAAGCCGAGCCTCTTCGGGCCGGCCGTGCTTGCGCATGAAGGCGTTAAACGCCTCCCAGATGTCCTTGCAGGGCGTGCCGGGCACGAGCATGTCGAGGGTGAGCTTGCGCCCCTCCTTCACCATCTCGAGCTCATCTTTCATCTGCTGCGGCACCTTGCCGAGCACGCAGCTCCGGCCAAGCTCGGTGTACATGCCGCCGGGGCCGGAATCCTCGACCAGCAGCGCAAAAGCGTCGCCCTTCTTGATGGTGCGGTTCTGCACGTGGCGCTGACCGAACTTGGCCGCCGTGCCGGGCGGTGCCGAAGCGCAGAGATAGATGCCGTTCTCGCTGCCGTGGACCTGGCTGTAATGCACCGCGACGGCGGCGACCTCCGTGTCACGCATGCCGGGCTTGATCGCCGCGAAGGCCGCCTTCATGGCGCCGTCCTGCATGATCGCGGCGCGACGAACGAGCTCGAGTTCCTCGGCGCTCTTGATCACTTTGATGCGATCGACCATTTCGCTCGCGTCGGCATAACGCGCCGACGAGAACTTCTTCATGATGAAGTCGCCCATGGCGAACGACATCTGATAGATGCCGACAAAGCCGATGGTGGCGCGCGCGTAAGGCTGCAGCGCCTTGGCGGCGAGTTCCGGGTCGTAACTCTGGGTATAATGCGCCGACTCGTAGCTCGGCGTGGTCAGCATCCGCTTCACGCCGCGCCAGGTGTCGCCCGGCGGCCGGCCATCGCCGTTGAACGGGCCCTGGCAAACCACCGTCATCTCGTCGTCAGCCGGGAAGACGACCGTTTGCGGATAGCCGTTGGTCGCCGGCATGTCGGTGAACCATTTGACGTAGCCGCCCATGTGATCGTTGTTGTTCTGCATCAGCAGAACGTCGATGCCTTCGCGCTTCATCGCCGCGCGGGTCAGACCCCAGCGGCGCTCGAGTTCTGCAGTCGAAATCGGCGTCTGCAGTCGCTCGCTCAAACCGTTGCCAGCCATCGTTACCTCCCGGGCTTCTCTGATTGCGGCATTAACGCTTTAACGCATTGACGATGCAAGGTAAATTCCGTGGTTCTCGCCGCACGATTTCGCCAACGGCAGTTGGCAGCCGCACAGGTCACGAAATATTTTCCAGCAGCGGTCAGGAAACCATAACCGTCAAATGGCCTTCTTGTATAATTAACACGCTGCGGAGCCCTCCCAGAGCATGCTGATACATGGAAGCCATTCTCGTTAAGGTGTTTGCCACGGCCCTGGCGCTGAGCCTGGTCATGACCCGGCCGGATACGGTCAAAACCCAATTCGATCCCGTCCAAGACAAGGCTCAAGTCCTCAAGATCCTGGGGGACGGCTGCGACAGCATGCGGAAGGCCTTCAATATCGAGAACATCGATCTCGACGGATTGATCGAGACGGTGATGACCGACAAGCAGGCCACGGCTGGCGAAGTCGCCGGCTTCAAGGGCATCAACTTCAACGACCTGTTTCTCGCCTACAAGCAGTTCTGCAAACACGAGAAGATCGACAAAGAGGTCGTCGACATCGGCGAGGTGATCGAGTTCTACAACCGCGCCGCCGCCGACCTGCCTGACCACAACCGCCTCAAGGGTCTGAAGCTTCCCGAAATGACCACGGTCTACGACGGCTCCGGCGCCAAGTTCGCCGAGCTGTTCGAGCCCGACGGCCGCCGGCAATGGGTGCCGCTCTCGCAAATCCCCGAGATCGTGCAGAAGGCGTTCATCGCGGCCGAGGACAAGCGCTTCTACGAGCATCCCGGTGTCGATATCCGCAGCGTCACGCGCGCCTTCATGAACACCCTGGGCGGCGACAAGCGCCAGGGCGGCTCGACCATCACTCAGCAGGTCGCGAAGAACCTTCTCGTCGGCGACAGCGTCACCTTCGAGCGCAAGATCCGCGAGGTGCTGGTCGCCACCCGCCTGGAGAAGGTGCTGAGCAAGCAGGAAATCCTCGAGATCTATCTGAACTCGATCTATCTCGGCCGCTCGGCCTGGGGCGTCGACCTCGCCTCCCGCGCCTACTTCGGCAAGCCGGTGAAGGACGTGAACACCACCGAGGCGGCATTCCTCGCGGGCCTCACCAAAGGCCCGGCCTATTTCAATCCGGACAAGTATTACGGCCGCGCCCAGGAGCGCCTCGCCTATGTGCTGAGCCGCCTGAAGGACGACGGCGTCATCAACGCCGATCAGTACAGCGAGGCGGAAGCGACGAAGCTCACGTTCGTTCCGGTCAACCGGGTGCGCCGCGACACCGGTTTCCATCTGGTCGACGAGATCGGACGCGAGGCACGGAGCGTTGCCAACATCAGCCGGCTGACCGGCAATTCCTACCAAGTGAAGTCCACCATCCAGCCGGCAATCCAGCGCGCCGCAGAAGCCGCGCTTCAGGAAGGGCTTGCGCAATATGAACAAGGCGCCGGCCGCGTCGAATTCCGGGGCGCGGAAGCCAACGTCGGCGATGCGATCAAGAAGCTCGACCTCGACCGCAAGGCCAACCAGGACAAGCCGAGCTGGCAGGTCGCACTCGATCAGGTGCGGTTGCCGCTCTACGACGTGCACTGGACGCCAGCCGTGGTGGTCGAGCGGCGCGGCGAGTCGATCCGGGTCGGCCTGCCGGACGGCCGTATCTTGCCGCTGTCGACATGGGGCGCGCGAACGCGTTCGCGTATCAACCTGTTCGATGTGCTTTATGTCAAAGTCATCGAGAACACGAACGCCAATCTGAACAACCAGAAATCCAACGTGGGAGTCCGCGTCGAGCTTCGCGTGCGGCCCCATGTGCAGGGCATGACGCTGGTGATGGAGAACAAGACCGGCCGCATCCTGGCGATGGTCGGCGGCTTCTCCTATCCGATGAGCCAGCTCAACCGCGTGACACAGTCACGCCGTCAGCCCGGCTCGTCGCTCAAGCCTTTGACCTATCTCGCGGCACTGGCACACGGCCTGCAGCCGAACACGCTGGTTCTGGATGCGTCGATCACCTATCCGCCGATCAATGGCGTCAACCGCTACACCCGCTCCACCGACTACTGGTCGCCGCGCAACTACGAGGGCGGCGGTTCGGGCACCACGACATTGCGCCGGGGGCTGGAGCAGTCGAAAAATCTCGTCACCGCGCGCCTGCTTGACGGTGGCATTGGCGACACGCCCCAGGAAAGCCTCGACACGATCTGCGCGCTTGCCGTGAAGGCGCAGATCTATCCGCAATGCGTGCGATTCTATCCGTTCGTGCTCGGCGCCCAGCCGGTGCGGCCGATCGATCTTGCGGGCTTCTATGGCGCCATCGCCAACGAGGGCAAGCGGCCGACCCCGCATGTGATCGAGCAGATCTCGCTCGACGGCAAGGTGCTCTACAAGGCCGACGAGTCGCTGAAACCGCTTCCGGTCGATCCCGCGGCGGTGTTCCAGCTTCGCACGCTGCTGCAAGGCGTCGTCGCCCGCGGCACCGCCGCGCGCATGAGTTCGCTGTCCAGCTTTGTCGGCGGCAAGACCGGCACCAGCGACGACTTCAACGATGCCTGGTTCATGGGCTTCAGCAAGGATGTCACGATCGGCGTCTGGGTCGGTTATGACAACGCCAAGGGCAAGAGGACTCTTGGCCAAGGCCAGCAAGGTTCGCGGGTCGCGTTGCCGATCTTCCAATCGATCATGAAGTCGGTCTGGGCCGACTATGCGCCGCAGCAGCCGCTGCCTGGCCCGTCACCGGAGGCTGATCGCCGCCTGATCGCGCTGCCGATCGATCTGCACTCGGGTGCGCGGATCGAAACCCGCAGCCGCTCGGCGTTCATGGAATACTTCCGGCTGGACGAGAGCGGGCGGCTTGACGAGTCGCAATACCGCCTGGTGTCGCGCAACCACGATTATTCCGTGGGCAGCGACGACGACTACGACGACGGCCGCAGCAGCAGTTCCGGCGGCGGCGGCTTCTTTTTTCCGCCGTTCTTCTCGCGCCGCTTCGAAAGCCAATCGCAGCCGTCATACCGGGCCCGCGAATCCGATTCAGGTTTCGGCCGGCGTCCGCCTCGCGGCGCTTTCCCGCAGCAACAATATGAACCGGACGGAGGACGCGGCCCATTCGGCGGCTTCTTCGGCGGCGGACGAACCGGCGGCTTCTGATCCCATCGACATCTCCACCAACCACATCAACATCATTTGCCGGGGGGCATGATGGCCAAGCTCAAGCTTTCGCTGGCGACCACTGACTACGACCATTTCCGCGATTTCCGTCTCGGCACCGTGCAGGCCGAAGGCATCGAAACCATCTGGTCGATGCTCGGCCATCACGAGATCTTCGCGCGCTTCACGTTCGACCGTGAATGGGACGCCGCCGAATTGTCGTTCGCCAAGTTCACCGCCCAGGTGACGCGGAAGGACTCCGACATCATCGGGCTGCCGGTGGTGTGCTCGCGGCTGTTCCGCTTCTCGTCCTTCTACGTCAACAAGAAGAGCAAGATCAGGACCGCGAAGGACCTCAAGGGCAAGACCATCGGCTCGCCCGAGTGGGCGCACACCGCGGCGGTCTACATGCGCGGCTGGCTCAACGACGAGCACGGTGTGGCGTTGAAGGACGTGCATTGGTATCAGGCCGGCGCCAACGAGGCCGGCCGGATCGAGAAGGTCGAATTGAGCCTGCCCAAGGGCGTCAAGCTCACCCGCGTCAAGGACAAGTCCTTGAGCGAGATGTTGGCCTCGGGCGAGATCGACTGCGCGCTGATCGCGCGGCCGCCGGACTGCTTCCGGCAGGGCCATCCGGACATCGTCCGGCTGTTCCCCGATTTCACCGAGATGGAAGACAAGTATTACGCAGCCACCAAAGTGTGGCCGATCATGCACATCATCGCGCTGCAAAAGCATGTGCTCGATGCGAACCCGTGGGTGGCGCGCAATCTCTTCAACGCGTTCCTGCTCTCGAAGAATCGCAGCATCGAGCGGCTGATGGACCCGGCGGTGTCGCGCTACCCGGTGGCTTCGCTGCCGACCTATATGCGCAAGACGGCAGACCGGTTCGGCAACGACACCTTCCCGTTCGGCATCGAAGAGAACCGGCCGACCTTCGAGCAATTCCTGCGCTACACCTTTGAGCAGGGCATCGCGCACCGCCGCGCCAAGCCCGAGGAAATCTTCCCGAAGGGCATCATGACCAGCATCCGGGTCTGAAACCGGCACCTCTCGACACGTTCAAAACAAATTGACCGCCGACGACGGCCCGCGCTTTTCGCTCGTTCCAATCGGGACGAGCCGCAGAATCGCTTGTGTCCATTGCCTGGAACGGTGACGTAACACCTTTACGACAGTTCAACCGCGCATCATGCCTTCGACGCGGGGCAGTCATCCCACCCGCCTGCTAGCGCGTCGCCGCCCGGCCATTCAATCTCAGCGCAGCCTCGCAAGGTTCGGACTTATTCCCAATCCTGCGGGCCAAAATAAAAACGTTTGCTGAACTGCTGGGAATTGGAATGGGCAAGAACGTGCGGCGCTCCGGCGGTCGGAGCGTCTCCGCTGCTGGCGACTCGCCAGCGGAATCGATGCTTCGCGCGGCATTGTCTCACCATCAGAACGGTGAGTTCGCAACGGCTGAAGCCATCTATCGAAACATCCTCGGCACCAGACCGCACCACGGTCAGGCTCTCTACAACCTCGGCATCATCGGATTGCAGACCCGGCGTCTCGATCTTGCGGCAGAGATGCTGACACGCGCGATCGCTAGGGACGGGCACAACGCCGAATGGCACTACCATCTCGGCCTCGCCGAACAATGGCGCGGACGTTTCCATGAAGCGGCCGCGCATTACGCCGAAGCTTTGCGGCTTGAGCCGAAATATGCCGAAGCCTACACCAATATCGGCAACGTGCTCAAGGAGACCGGCCAGTTGCGCGAGGCGGCGCAGCACTACGAGGCAGCGTTGCGTTTGCGGCCCGATGCCGCCGAGTTGCACACCAATCTCGCCAATGTGCTTGCCCAAAGCGGCGACTTCGACAACGCCGTGGCCCATTACCGGCGCGCGATAAATCTGCAGCCTGCTTTCGCCGAAGCCCACAACGGGTTGGGCATTGCCCTGATGGCGATGGGCCAGCCGCAAGACGCTGCCGAATGCCACAAGCTGGCACTGATGCTGAAGCCGAGCCTCGCTGAAGCTCACGTCAATCTGGGCTGGGCTCTGCTTGGGCTCGGGCGCACCACCGATGCGCAGCCGGCGTTCGAGCGGGCATTGGCGCTGCGGCCGGATTCTCTCGATGCGCATAGAGGACTGGTTCGCACGCTGCTCGCCGGGCGGTACCGCGACGATGCGGTCGAAGCCGCCATGGCGGCCCTGACCATTCGCGAGACGCCGGAAACCAAGGCGCTGTTTGTGGAAGCGTTGCTGCGGTCCTGAGCCATGCTCGACACCGGCAAGCTGCGCGGTTTTTTGCAACGGGCGCTGGCCGAGCGTTGGACCCGTCCGGCGATGCTGGTCGGCGCGATTTCTCGCGTCGTGGCGGAAAACGACCATGTTCGTGATGCGCTCGTTCGAGCGGCGCGGATATCGTTGAAGTCGCCGAACGCAAAAGACATTCTTGATCCGGCAAGCCTTGCCGCGTTGACCGGCGACACGCTCTTTCGCTGCCTGTTGCGTTCGTCGCGCGTGACCGGGATGGCGATGGAGCGGCTGCTGACAGCAGCACGCTCGCGTCTGCTGCAGGCAGCGATTCACGACAATCACGTTTCCGATCCCGATCTGCTGGCATTCTACAGTGCGCTTGCCGAACAGTGCTTCATCAATGGCTATGTGTTCGGCACGACGGAGAACGAACGCGATCAAATCGATGCACTGCGTGCCTCCCTCGACTCCGGTTTGGAGACGGACGATCCCATCCCGCTGCTACGGCTCGTCGCGGTTGCGGCCTATATGCCGCTCCATCGGATCGCGGGAGCGGAAGCGCTGCTTCGACGCTCGTGGCCAAAGCCGGTCGCCTTGCTGCTGGATCGTCAGATCCTCGAACCGATTGAAGAACGCCGCCTCGCGGCCACGATTCCGGCATTGACCGCGATCGAAGACAGCGTGTCGCGCGCGGTGCGAAATCAATATGAGGAAAATCCGTATCCGGTCTGGGTGGGAGTGCCGCAACCGCAGAAGCGCTCGACACTGGAAGCCGAGCTCGCCGCAAAGTTTCCGCATGCACCGATCCGGGCCCGGAAGGACAACAGTCGCACCGACATCCTGATCGCGGGCTGCGGCACCGGACAGCAAGCGGTCGAAATCGCGGAGCAATACGCGGGCGCGTCCGTGCTGGCGGTCGATCTCAGCCTCGCGAGCCTCTGCTACGCGAAGCGCCAGACCGAAGCTCTCGGCCTGCGCAACGTCGAGTACGCACAGGCGGACATCCTTCAGCTGGGCGCGCTCGACCGAAGCTTCGACCTCATCGTCTCCACAGGCGTGCTGCACCATATGGCGGACCCGGAGGCCGGCCTTGCGGTGCTGCTGTCCCGTCTGCGCAGCGACGGGATCCTGCTGCTGGGCTTCTATAGCGAGTTGGCGCGGCAGGATGTCGTCGCCACTCAGCGCTACGCCGCCGAACGCGGTTTCACGGCCACGGCCCACGACATCCGCCGCTTCCGCCAAGACATCATGGACCTCGATGACGGATCGCCGTTGAAGGCCATTGCAACGGTGCCGGATTTTTACAGCACCAGCGAATGCCGCGATTTGCTGTTTCACGTTCAGGAGCACCGGATGAGCCTGCCCACCATCAAGGCGATGCTGGCCCGGCATGATCTGGAGTTTCTCGGCTTCGAGATCGATCCCGCCACGCGCGGCCGGTATGCCGCGGCACATCCCGCTGACCGGGCAATGCGCGATCTCGATGGCTGGCATGCCTTCGAACAGCGGCATCCGAAGACCTTCGCGGGAATGTATCAATTCTGGGCCCAAAAGCGCACGTAAACGCTATTCGCATTCGATCCATGCCGGCGTTCCTTACCGAGGCGTTTTCGTGCATAATGCCGGCGTCCGGGTTCGCGGCGCGGCCCGGACAATTTCATGCCCGTCCGATGGAGACCGCAAATGCCCCGTCACTCCGCCTATGTCCCCCACGGTGTCATCCCGGCCGTTCTGCTGCCGTTCTTTGACGACCTCTCCATCGACGAGGCGAGCTTCCGCAAACACCTGCGCGACGTGACCGCTGTTGAGGGGCTGTCTGCCATCACCATCAATGCACATTCGACCGAGGTTGCGTCGTGCACCTTCGACGAGCAGCGCAGCGTCCTGGAGATCGCGGGCGAAGAGGTCGGCAGCAAGACTCCGATCGTCAACGGCATCTGGGCCGACGGCAGTGTCGAGGCCGCCCGCCTCGCCAAGATGGCGACCGCCGGCGGCGCATCGGCGCTCCTGGTGTTTCCGCCGGCGCCGTTCACGCTTGGCCAGCACGCCGGCATGGCCGTCGAGCACTTCCGGCGCATTGCGGATGCCACCGACCTGCCGCTGATCGCGTTCCAGTATCCGCTCGCCACCGGTCAGGGCTATCCGAACGAAACCATCCTGCGGATGATCGAGGAAATCCCGACGCTGAAGGCGATCAAGGACTGGGCCGGCACCGTGCAGCAGCACGAATGGCATGTCCGCACGCTGCAGAACCTGTCCCGGCCGTTCAACGTGCTGTCGACGCAGAGCTCGTGGCTGATGGCGTCGCTCACGCTCGGCTGCAAGGGCTTGCTCTCCGGCAGCGGCAGCGTGATCGCGGACCTTCAGGCGCAGCTGTTCCGCGCCGTGCAGGCCAACGACCTGGCCACCGCGCGGGCACTCAACGACCGAATCTATCCGCTGGCCACCGTGTTCTACGCCCAGCCTTGGGTCGACATGCACAACCGCATGAAGGAAGCGCTGGTGCTGATGGGCAAGCTGCCGCGCGCCGTGGTGCGGCCGCCGCTCGTCAAGATCGAGCGCGCCGAGATCGAGCGCATCCGCAAGGCGCTGGTCGAGGCCAAGCTCCTGCCGGCGACGAGCGCCAAGGCGGCGTAAGCCTTACACCGGCTCGGCGTCGATCAGCACGAAGGCGATACAGCACGGCTCCTCGGTGCGGTTGCTCCAGGCGTGGCTCGTGCCGCGCTGGATCAGCACGTCGCCGGCCTTGAGCAGCACCTCGCCCTCGTCCATCAGCGCGTAGATCTCGCCCGAAAGCACGATCGCGTAGTCGATCGTGCTGGTCTTGTGGAAGCCCGGATGGCGGGTGTTGCCGAGGTCGCGGGAATAGCCCTCCGACGTGGCGTTGTGTGAGGAGCCGGGCGAGCGCAGGCTCGCCACGCGCTGAGAATCCGGCGGATACTCGACGACGCGGAATTTCGAGCCGTGCTTGGGCGGCGGCAACCGCTGCGGCTGGCCCGCAGTCGCATCCTCGTTGCCGGCATTGCTGGCGGGCGTCGCGCTGGTCTCCCAGAACTCGGTGACCGCTGTCGCGCCAGGGCCCCGGTCGAACACCGCTGGCGCCGGGCCGTCGGAGACGAAGATCGAGCGGCCCTGGGCGTTGTGGCCGGTGACGACGCGGCGGAAGGGGCGTGGCGACATAGGTACGGCGCTCTCTTTGAAAGAAGACGAGATTAGTACGCTTGACGAGACGCCGCCACGGTGTGCTTGCTGCTGGCCGCTTGAGTGTCTGTGTGTCTCGATCCGGATGTCCGATGGCCGCCAAAGACCGCTTTCTCCTCGCCGCCGTGATGGGCTGGCCGATCCATCAATCGCGCTCGCCGGCGCTGCATAACTTCTGGTTTGCCCAGCACGGGCTCCAAGGCAGCTACGTGCCGCTGGCCATATCGCCCGAGCAGCTCGAAGCAGCCCTTCGTGCGCTGCCCGCGCTCAACTTCGCGGGCTGCAATCTCACCATTCCGCTGAAGCAGGACGCCATGAAGATCGTCGACGAGGTCGACATCACGGCCAAGAAAATCGGCGCGATGTCTTGCGTCGTGGTGCGGCCGGACGGCTCGCTTGCCGGCTCCAACAACGACTGGTTCGGCTTCACGCACAACATCCTGGAATTCGTGCCCGACTGGCGCGCGGATGCGGGGCCGGTCGCCGTGATGGGTGCGGGCGGCGGCGCCCGCGCCGTGGTCTACGGATTGATGGAGCGCGGTGCGCGCGAGATCCGGCTGTGCAACAGGACGCTCGCCCGCGCGCAGACGCTGGCGAAAGAATTCGCCGGTCCGATCACGGTGGTGCCGTGGGAGCAGCGCCACGACGCGGTCGAAGGCGCGGCGATGCTGGTGAACGCCACCAATCAGGGCATGATCGGTCAGGCAGCGCTCGATCTGCGCCTCGACAAGCTGCCGGTGACGGCGCTGGTCAATGACATCATATACAACCCGCGCGAGACGCCACTGATCGTCGCTGCGCGGATGAGAGGCAACCGCACCGTGACCGGGCTCGGCATGCTGCTGCACCAGGGCATCCCGGCTTGGCAGGCCTGGTTCGGCCTCTCGCCCAAGGTGACACCAGAACTGCGCGCGTTGATCGAAGCGACGCTGTAGCGTCGCGCTTGGATCGAAGCGATACTGTAACGCCGCGCTTGGACCGAGGCGGCCCTATAGCGTCGCCCTGCCTCCCGGCGTCGCGGTCAGTACGGCCTCAGGCTGTCGGAATAACTGAAACGGAGAGAGTGCGCAGCGCGGCGCGGCTGAGCACGCCTGGCCGACTCTTTCGCGCCGGGCTTATCGGGCTTGGCCTCGTCGGCCCTGCCGCCGCCGAGCCCGACCATCTCGGACTTGGTGACTTCCGGCCCCGCCGGCTCGGTCTTGGACAGGTCGATCTTGCCGAGACCGTTGACATCGCGGCCGGCCGCATCCATCGAATCGTCCCGGCTCGCGACCAGCAGTGCCGAACGCTCGAGATCACGGTCGGTCGACTTGGGCGCGTTCCTGTTGCCAAGCGGAATGAACGTCTTGATCTCGGGACGGCGCACCGCCTTGGCCATCGCCCGCTCATCCGCTTTGTCGCGCTGCGCGGTCTTCATGGCCTGAGCGCCAACGTGCCTCGCGGCTTTGGCGGCGGCGGTCCTCGCCGCGAGTTGCCGATCTTCCAGGCGCCGCAGCACCTCAAGGACCATCGCGGCGACACGCGCGCGCCAGCCGCGCTCGGTGCTTTCCGCCATGATCTCAGCCGGCACCGCCGGCTCGGGCTTGTCGCGCATCTGGCTCGCGGTCGAAGCGAGTTCCGAAATGAGTTTCGCTGTCTTCACCGTCTTGGCTTGCGCCTGCACGGCCTCGACCACTTCGGCGCACGGCGCCTTGGCCGGCATCAACAGCATCTCGGGATCATTCTTCGCGCCGATCCAGTCCTCGGCCTGCTTGCCTGTGACGCGGACCACGTAATTGCGCGTTTCGCCCGGCAGGTCGCCGCGCTTGGCAAGCCAGTCGGCGATGCGCCGCGGGCCGGCGTTATAGGCCGCGGCCGCAAGGCCGAGATTGCCGAATTGCTTGCGCAGATCGCCGACGAACTTGCCTGCCGCATTCAACGCGTGGATCGGCTCGAACGGATTGATCAGGCCGACCTCGACAGCGGTTTGCGGCATGAACTGCGCGATGCCCTGCGCGCCGGCGCGGCTGATGGTGCGGCTGTCGAAGCTGCTCTCCTGCCAGATGAGGTTGGCAAAGAATGGGACCGGCAAATTGTTGGCTTGCGCCACCGAAGCAACAGCACTGCAGACGAGATCGCGCGACGGCTGACGGCGCGGACTGACCACGACCTCAACCGGCTTGGCGCGCGGCTCGACGTATTCGGAAGCAGCGTCGCTCTCGATCGAATCGCCATAAGGCTCGGCGATCTTCTCGATCACCGAAGCAGGCAGTGGCTTGACGGTATGGCTGGTCGAATAGGCAAACGAAGTCTTGGCCGGTGATGGCGAGTCGGTGGTAGCCCATACCGTCGATGCGGATGCACCCAGCATCGCAACGGCGATGGAAAGCTGTTTTCCGATTGTCACTCCCCACCTGCAGGTGCCTTTGACTTGGCGGCCCGCTCCCTGTTGTCCCTGCCCAAACGTCCGATCGTCGAAGCGTGCATGATCGCCCGAACGATTCGTAACCGCAATTTGAGCCCGGGGTGTGTACGCCAAAGACATGCCCGGAAACAACCTCGTGGAACATCTGGTTCCATCCGGGACCATATGAATTGCCGCTATGAAAAGCGACGATCGGCGAAAACGATGCGAAAAGACGTCGATTTGGTGCGGTTTTCTCCGATCAAGGTTCCACACGGTGCAGTTCGGCAACAGTGCGAAACATATTTTGACCTGAGCGCGGGATGCGGGGTCAGTTATCGCAACAAAGCGCAATAACTTTTGAAAATACCAGCACGATGTTTCAAACGGCGCTCGCAGGCAGCAACGATCGGTCGCGCGGCCGAATCAGCGCCGCGCAATGGTCCGAATCGCGCCGCAATTCGTGACGTGATCCGCTTCAGGAAATTTTCGAACGGTAGTGGTCCCAGGTCTTCTTGAAGAGAGAAGGCGAGCGCAATTTCTGCCGGCATGCGGCCTGCTCTTCGTCGCTGAACACGTACGGCTCGCCGATCTGCATCGCCATGTACTGCCGTCGCGCGTTCTCCTCGACATAAGCTGCATAAGCGAAGCACTCGAGCACACTCTCTGCAGCAGCAACCACGCCGTGAGCCTTCAACATCACCACCGGGTTGTCGCCCATCACACCGACCATCTTCTCACCCATCTCGCGGGTGTTGACGGACATCGGCGAATTCATCACCGGCAAGTCGCCAAGCAGCGAGGCCTGCGCGTAGACCACCTTCTGCGGCACGCCGGTCATCGTGAGATAGGTCGACCACTGCGGATGGGTGTGAAACACCGCTCCGATCTTGGGCCGCGCGCGATAGACCTCAGCGTGGATCGGAAACTCCAGCGGCGGCTTGACGTTCGAGCCATCGACCGGCCGGCCCTCGAGATCGACCGCGACGATGTCCTCGACCGTAAGGCATGAGCGCATCGAAGCGCCGGAATTGATGTAGAACGAATTGGCGTCGCGCCGCACGCTGCAATGACCGTTGTGATCGATGTATTCCGCATGCTCGAGCATGCGGATCGCATCGACGAGCTCCTGCTTGATCTGCTGCTGCGACGACTCCTGCATGACGTTCACTCCACCTACACTCTCACGTACCCGATCTTCGAACGCGAAGATTACGGCATCACCCGCTTCTTCCACAAATCCCATGAACGGCCGACGGTCTGCACATTGACCACGTCGGCAATCCGCCCCTCCTCCGCGTCGAGCGCTGCGACCGGGCCGCCGAGCGCCAGCACCTGATGCTGAATGTTGGCGCTGGTGACCGTGAAGATCGCGCGGAACACGGCGACCGGCAGCGACGGTCCGACCGCGACCATGCCGTGGGCGCGAAGGAGCCCCACCGGCTTGTCGCCGAGCACTGCGGCCAGCGCCGCGCCCTTCTCGGCCGAACTGATGACGATGTCGGTCGTGCCGAACTTGTCACGGATGTCGAACACCGGCACGCCGGCCGCCAGAAACGCCGCGTTGTGATACATCGCGCGCATCGGCACATTGGACAGCCCGAACGCAATGGTCGAGGGCGAATGGCTGTGCGCGATCGCCATCACGTCCGGCCGCGCCTTGAAGATTTCGCCGTGCAGATAGCGTTCGATGAAGCCGTTGCGGCCGCGCGGATCGATGGCGTTGCAGTCGAGATCGAACTCCATGATGTCGTCGGCGGTGATCATCTGCGGCGCCAGCGAACGCGACATCAGAAAGCGCTCGGCATGGCCGGGATGCCGCATCGACACGTGTCCGGCGGCGTCGAATACACCTTGATCGGCGAGAATCCGGCTTGCCGCCGCGAGGTCCTCAAGCACGGACCGATCGACCGCCCCACCCGAACTGCTCATGACTGCTTTACCCTCGAAGACCCTTGCAACCGTCAAGGCCTAGCATTGCCGTCCGGGTTGCGCCAAGCTTGCCCGGTAATAAGGCGTGCGGGAATGGCCTCAGTCAAAGACTACGACTACGTCATCGTCGGTGCGGGATCGGCGGGCTGCGTGCTCGCGAACCGGCTCAGCGAGGATCGCGACACCCACGTTCTGGTGCTGGAGGCCGGCAGTTGGGACCGCGATCCGTGGATTCACATCCCGCTCGCGTGGGGCAAGATCCTCACCAACCGCCTGCACGACTGGATGTACTTCACCGAGCCCGAGCCGCAGTTCAAGGGCCGCAAGATCGAATGCGCCCGCGGCAAGGTGGTTGGCGGCTCATCGTCGATCAACGCCATGACGTATTCGCGTGGCCACCGCTCGGATTATGACCGCTGGGCCGCGAACGGCCTGCCGCACTGGTCCTATGCGCATGCGTTGCCGTATTTCAAAAGGCAGGAGACCTGGGAGGACGGCCCGAGCGCCCATCGCGGCGGTGACGGCCCCCTTGGCACCTGCTGGTCGACCTTCCAGGACCCACTGGCCGACGCTTATGCCCAGGCGAATCAAGCCTCCGGCCTGAAGTGGAACGAAGATCTCAATAGCGGCCGCAATGACGGCGTCGGCCGCAACCAGAACACCATCCGCGACGGCCGGCGCTGCAGCACCGCGGTGGCCTACCTCAGGCCCGCGATGGGGCGCAGCAATCTTGCCATCGAGACCGGCGCGCTGGTCACGCGCATCCTACTGGACGGCAACCGCGCCATCGGCGTCGAATACCGGCAGGGCAGCGCAACCCGCACGGTCCACGCCCGGCGCGAGGTGCTGCTGGCCGGCGGCGTCATCAACTCGCCGCAGGTGCTGATGCTTTCGGGCATCGGCGATCCGGACGCGCTGCGCGCGGTCGGTATCAAACCGCAGGTGGCGCTGCGCGGCGTCGGACAGAACCTGCAGGACCACGCCACCGCAATGCTGTCCTATCGCCGAGCCTCGCCCGGTACGATCCACGACTCGATGCGGCTTGACCGCATCGCCGTCGCGCTTGCCGACACCTATCTGCTGGGCGGCACCAGCGTCGCGAGCGACATCCCTGGCGGCTTCGCATCGTTCGCCCGCATGATGCCGGATTCCAATGTGCCCGACGTGCAATTGCTGCTCGCCGGCGCGCCGATGACCGCGCATCCTTATCTCAAGCCGTTCCGCCAGCCCTACCAGGACGGATACGGCGGACGCGTGGTGATGCTGCATCCGGAAAGCCGCGGCTCGCTCACGCTGTCGTCGGCGGATCCGGCGGCGCCGATCCGCATCAAGCAGAACTTCATGTCGACCGAGCGCGAATGGAAGACGCTGCGCGGCGGGCTCCGGTTGATGCAGGACATCATGCATCAGCCGCAAATGGCGCCCTATATGGCCGGCGAGCTCACGCCGGCCCGCACCGACGCCGAGCTTGACGAGCACATCCGCAACACCGCGATCACGCTGCATCACCCGCTCGGCACCTGCAAGATGGGCCGCGACAACGACGAAACCGCGGTTGTCGATCCGCATCTGCGAGTGCGCGGCGTCGAAAGCCTGCGCGTGATCGACGCCTCCGTGATGCCGGACCTGATCAGCGGCAACATCAACGCGCCGGTGATCATGATTGCCGAGAAGACCGCCGATATGATCCGCGGCCGGCCGACGCTCGCGCCGCTCAACGTCTGACCAAACCAGAACAACATCGCTGGAGGAAGCCGTGGCCCGTCTCGATCCGCTGCCGATGGAGGAGCTTTCGCCCGAGCAGAAGGCGTTGCATGCGGTGCTCGGCGGCACGCGGAAGGGGCGCGTGAGCGGTCCGTTCGCGATCTGGCTGCGCAATCCGCCGGTTGCCGATGCCGCCAACAAGCTGACCTTGGCGCTGCGCGAGAGCGGCAAGGTGGAGAAACGGCTTTATGAACTGATCGTGCTCATCGTCACCAGATACTGGTCGGCGCGCTACGCTTGGTCCTCTCATGAGGGAGCCGCAGCCGCGGCCGGGATTTCGCCAGAAACCATCGAAGCGATCCGCCATCAGCGCAAGCCGGACCTCAAGAAAGACGACGAGCGGCTGGTCTACGAGGCCGTGACCGAGCTTCTGGAGCGAAAGCCGCTCAGCCAGGCGACTTACGACCGGATGCTGAAACAGTTCGGCCTCGATGTGACCATCGAGATCTTCTCGATCGCCGGGCTTTACAGCATGGTCTCGACCGTGCTCAACGGCTTCGACGTGCCGCCCCGCATCGGCGGCGAAACACCGTTCTGATCGAAGGAACATCCAGTTTTAGGAGTGCTTTGATGTACGTCAAAGTCGCCGCCGACGGCAGCGTCGTATTGGAAGACAAAGACAACTTTCGCGCCTTCAAGATCGTGGTCGAAGGCAGCCCTGCGCGACTCGAGCAGGTGCGGCGCGCGCTCAACGGCACCGCAGACGTGCAGGACCAGGGCCACGCCTGGATCTACGAGCAGGCGCTGCGCAAGCGGCCCGAGGTCGAGGGCGACGCCACATGGCAGAGCAATCTCGGCGCGATGATCGAGAAGGCGAGGCCGCATGGCTGGGTCGACGATGCCAAGAAGGCGATCCGCGCCCATATCGAGTGGACCGAAAAATAGCCGGCCGCGTGCCGCACTTGATATGAATTCGTATGGACACTGACGTTCTGATCATCGGTGCGGGCCCCGTGGGTCTGACGCTGGCGCTCGATCTCGGCCGCCGCAGCATCCGCTGCACGCTGATCGAACAGAAAAACGCGCCGCACATGTGGCCCAAGATGGAGCGGTGCAACGCCCGCTCCATGGAACTCTACCGGCGACTCGGGCTTGCAGAGAAAATCCGAGGTGCAGGCCTGCCGTCATGGGTGCCGATGGACGTCTACATCGTCACCTCGCTGATCGAGCCGCCGCTGTTGCATCTGCCTTATCCGTCGGTTGCCGACGCCAAGAAGGAAATCGCCGCGAGCCATGACGGCACGCTGCCGCTCGAGCCCTATCAGCTCATCTCGCAATACACGCTGGAGCCGCTGCTCAAATCCGTGGTCGAGACATTGCCGAGCGTCACCGTGCGCTACGGCTGCGAGTTCGTTTCGTTCAAGCAGGATGCGAACTCCGTGACTGCCGAGGTGGCCGAGGGTGGCAACACATCGCTGATCACAGCGAAATACATGGTCGGCTGCGACGGCGGCGCCAGCAACGTGCGCAAGCAGCTCGACATCAAGCTCGCCGGCGAAGGCAACATTCTGCAGCTTCGCCAGGCGCTCTATCGTTGCGACGACCTGTTCGAGCGCATCGCCATTGGCAAGGGCCGGCATTACCACGTCGCCGACAACCAATCGACACAGCTCATCGTTCAGGACAGCACGAAGCATTTCACGTTGCATTCCGTCGTCGCGACAGATCAGGACATGGCGACGAAGTTCGAAGCGACCGTCGCCATGCCGGTCAAATACGAGATGCTCTATGTCGGCGAGTGGCGGCAGAATCTTTTGCTGGCCGAGAGCTACGGCCACGGCCGCGTGCTGCTTGCGGGCGATGCCGTGCATCTCGTGATACCGACCGGCGGGCTCGGCATGAACACCGGCGTCGGTGACGCCATCGATCTCGGCTGGAAGCTGGCCGGCACGCTGCAAGGCTGGGGCGGTCCAGGGCTGCTCGCCTCCTACGAGACCGAACGGCGGCGCGTTGGCGAGAACAACGTCGGCGCGTCGCGCTACGCCTCGCTCGGCCGGCGCAAATGGCGGGCGCAGTGGAAGCCCGAGATGCGCGACAGCACGCCGGCGGGCGCCGCGGCTCGGGCGCATCTCGCGGCCGTGGCCGACGTCGAGCAGCGCAAGACCAATGAGATGATCGGCGCCGAGCTCGGCTATCACTATTTCGGCTCGCCGCTGGTGGCGACGGAAAACGGCGACGGGCCGCCCTACGATTATGTCGAATACACGCCGAGCACTTGGCCAGGCGTGCGGCTGCCCCACGCCTGGCTGCCGGACGGCCGCGCCGCAGCCGACTGCATCGGCGACGGCTATACGCTCATCCGGCTCGGCGGCAGCAAAGCGGATGGGTCAGCGCTTAAGACGGCGTTCGGAAAATTCGGCGCGCCGTTCACGGTGCTCGATCTGCCGGGCGACGAGGCGCGCACGATCTACGGGCGCGACCTCGTGCTGGTCCGGCCGGACCTGCATGTGGTCTGGCGGGGTAATTCACCGCCAGACGATCCGGTTCGGCTCGCCGCAGCGGCCACAGGCCACTAAGCGAAGCGGCGCTTTAGGCCTTCTTGCACTCGCTCATGAACTTCTTGCGCGGCTTGCCGTGGAGCTGCTTCTCGTCGGCCTGCTTCGAACACTCAAGCGATTTCGCGGTGCGCGCGGGCTTCGCCTTCGCCGCCGCGGCCGCCTTGTCGGTCGCAGCCGCCGCGGGCTTATCCGTGGAGGGAGCCGGCGTCTGGGCGTAGCCGGCGCTGGTGCCGAGCAACGCGAGGGTGGCAGCGGTCGCAAAAAGCATCTTGATCGTCATGGCAACATCCTTCGTTGAACATTGAAGATACCCCCGGCGCAGACCTTAGCACTGCGCCGGATGCAAAACAGTGTGACCCTCAGAAAGGCTTCTTGTCGATCACACCGTTGCCCCGCACGTACCATTGCTCGTTCGGGAACGGCTTTCCGGCGACGCGGTCCGCGAGCCAATCCGCCACCAGGATGGGCGGGAACGGCCCGAGGTTGGCGGCCGGCACGTTGCCGACCGAGTGGCGTGACTCCTGATAGACCACCATCCGCTTCGGACCTTTCACCGCAGCCACCAGTCGCTTGGAGTGCTCGATCGGCGACAGCTCGTC
This sequence comes from Rhodoplanes sp. Z2-YC6860, assembly GCF_001579845.1. Taxonomy (GTDB): domain Bacteria; phylum Pseudomonadota; class Alphaproteobacteria; order Rhizobiales; family Xanthobacteraceae; genus Z2-YC6860. The sequence continues at coordinate 1,164,661 of NZ_CP007440.1, read as the reverse complement.
GAACTCGCCGGCGACGCAGAGATACGGCGCCTTGATCTTGTCGGCATGGCCTTCCCACGTCATGCCCTGGCGCATCTTGTCGAACTCGGCCTCATCGGTGATGCCCGACATGTACATGAAGCGTTTCTTGAAGGTCGGTGATGCCTCCTGGAAGATCGTGTGGCAGCCGGGCTCATGGCACACCGAGATCACGGCGCATGCCGAGATGCGCGGCTCGTGCGCGGTGGCAATCGTGCCGAAGAAGGTGCCGAAGCTCGTGCCCGACAGCACGACCCTGCTCATGTCGATCTCGGGCCGCTTGGCAAGCCAGTCGCACACGGCCTTGCCGGTCGCGACCCAGTTGTCGACCGAGAAGTAGATGCCGAGCATCGGCGACTCGTACTGGCCTGGGCCGTCGATGTTGAGCACCGCAAAGCCACGATTGAGGAAGCGGTCGCCGTAAAGCGCGGTCTGGATTTCCTTGTAGCTGTCCATGCCGGGCACATTGATGATCACCGGCAGCTTGCCGCCGTTGTAGTTCGGCGGCAGATGCAGCCAGGCCGGCAGCGCCGTGTCCTTGAACGGAATCCATGCCGCCTCCACCTTGTGGTCGGCGAGGCCTGCATACTTGGTGTAGTTCTCGCGCTTCTTCAGATGGCAGCGGACATTTTCTTCGTCATTCTGGTCGTAGGGCCATTGCGCCGCGCCCCAATAGACGGCCGACATGAAATAGTTGTCGCGCGCTGTGACCATGCTGCCCGCTTCTTCGGCCGCCTTGGCCTTGGCTTCGCGGCGCACCGCGACCGCCTCGAAGGCCGGCGCGATGTCGGCCATCTTCTTCACCCGCTCGCGGATACCATGAATATCCGCCTGGCCCTCCATGCCACAGGGGCCGGAGATGTAGATCGAGCGCGGCTGATCCCAATCGATACCGTTGGCGCGGACGATATTGTCGAGCACCCAGCGCTGATCCTCGAAGCGCTTCATATGGGGCTCGCCCCGCTTGTCCATGATCGGTTGCGGGATGCGCTCCATGAAATCCTCCCTTGGTCCTGGCTGTCTCGCCTATCTCGTCCCAGTCATACAACAGGACCACGACACGCGTGAACCGGGCGAACGGCCGGTTCACGGCATGGGGGTCATCGCGGGCGGAATGGCTATCCCGTCAGGCCTGCACCAGGGGACCCGGGCTCTTGAGATACCGGTTCTTGATCGCGTCCGCGGTCCAATAGGCCAGCGCGCCGACCGGCCCGGTCGGGTTGTACGACGAATTGTGCGGGAACACGTTGGCGCCGACCGTGAACAGGTTGTGACAGTCCCAACTCTGCAAATACTTGTTGACGACGCTGTTCTTCGGATTGGTGCCCATGATGGTGCCGCCGGTGTTGTGCGTCGACTGGTACGGCACAACGGTCCAACTGTCGCGCGATGACGCTTGATTGACATGTGTCGGGTTCATCGACTTGGCGATGCTGTTGACCAGATCCGCCGAGTGCTTGCCCATTTTCTTCTCGTTGTCCTTGTAATCGAAGGTCATGCGCATCAGCGGCTGGCCGAAGGCGTTCCGGTAGGTGGGATCGAGGTCAAAGTAGTTGTTGCGGTTGGCCATCACGCTGCCGGCTGCGTTGATGGTCATGCCGTGCTGGTACCACTTCTTCGTCGCGGCCTTCCAGGCGGTGCCCCATTGCGGCGTGCCGCGCGGTACCGGCCGGAAGCCGATCGGCAGCGCGGTGTTGAAGCCGCCGGCCACGTTGTAGCCGCCGATGAAGTTATGAGGGCCACGATCGAAGGCCCAATTGATGTTGAAGTCGTCGATGGTGGCGTTGGAGCCGCCAGCGCTGATGAATGGGTTGAAGTACTTGCCTTCGAAGAACAACGTCGCGCTGACGCCGTTCTGATAGCAGTAGTTCTTGCCGACCACGCCGGTCTGCGCCGCGGGGTCGTAGGGCTGCCCGGTGCCGGACAACAGCATCAGGTGCACGTTGTTGATCGCATAGGCGCAGAGCAGCACGATATTGGCCGGCTGCTCGAATTCCTCGCCGGTCAGGACGTTCGTGTAGGCGACGCCGGTCACTTTCTTGCCATCGGAGTCCTTGATGACCTTCGTGACCCACGAATGCGCGCGCAGCTCGAAATTGGGATTCCGCATGGCAATGGGAATCACCGAGACCAGCGGACTGCCTTTGGCGTTGGCCTCGCACCCGAAGCGCTGACAATAGCCGCAATACTGACAAGCGCCGTACTGCGAACCGTCGGGGTTCGTGTAGGGCTGCGACGCGTTGGCTGAAGGCCGCGGGAACGGATGATAGCCGAGGTTCTTCGCGGCCTCGGTGAACAGCACGCTGGAATTGATCGGGGTGAGCGGCGGCAGCGCGTAATCCCGGGCGCGCGGCGCTTCGAACGGATTACCGCCGGCGACGATCTGCCCCTTGATATTGCCGGCCTTGCCGGAAACCGCCGCGGTGTATTCGAACCGGTCGTAATAGGGCTCGAGTTCGTTGTAGGTGATGCCCCAATCCTGGATCGTCATGTCGTCCGGAATGAAGCTCTTGCCGTAACGCTCCTCGTACATGGAGCGCACCTTGAACTCCATGTCGGTCCAGCGCCACGTGTGACCGCTCCAATGCGTCGCCGAGCCGCCGACGCCCTCGCCCGGCAGGAACGAGCCGAGGCGTCGCATCGGCAGCGCCTCCTGCGAGATGTTGTTGCGGATGGTGAGCGTGTCGCGCGCGGTGTTCTGCATCAGCTCGTGGCGCACCACGTAGCGAAGCTCGTCGCGAAGATTGGGGAGTGCAAAGTCGTTGGCCGGATTGAACGGATTGCCACGCTCCAGCGCGACGACCTTCAATCCCGCCTCTGTCAGCTCTTTAGACAGAATGCCGCCGGTCCAACCGAGACCCACGACGACGACATCGACGTCTTTCAGCTTGGTCGCCATCTCGCCCCTCCCCTCAACTGAGATCCGCAATGCCGAGGATGTCGGCGGTGTAGGGCTTGTCGCGATACTGCGCGACGTGCTCGCGATGCACCGCGACAGCTCCCGGGAAGCCGATCAGCTTCCAGCCGGCCTTGTCGCGGTTGCCGCCATAGATCGGGTCGGAGAACATGCCCTCCATGACGGTCTGATAGACCGTGCCCCAGAACATCCGCGCCGGCGGGCCGTTCTCGAAGGTGATCTTGCCGCCGGACAATCCAACCAGCACCTCTTCGCGCTGCTTGACGTCGATCCGATCGAACGGCTTGCCATAGGTCTTACGGCAATGGGCATTGGTTGCTTCGATGCCGGCGCGATAGAGCTGCGCGGGCGTGAGCGGCAGCTGATAGCCCTGGTTCGGCGTGCCGCGCTTCCACGGCCCCTGCATGTAGAGCCGCTCGCCCTTGCCCCACCCGCCGGCCAGTGCCCGATCGATATAGATGTTGAGGCCGATGTCGGTGCCCTTCGGCGACAGATCGTCGGCCGGGATCATGTGATCGACCAGCGCCTCGACGAAAGCCGCCTCTTCGATATTGAGGAACGCATAGCCAAGTTGCGACGCGGGTGCCGCGGCCTGCAGCTGCGTTTCCGCCGCGACGGCCGGCGAGACCGTTCCAGTCGCGGCCGCGGCGCCGCCAACCACCGCACCTTTCAGGAAATCGCGACGTGCGAAACCTTGCGGTCCAGAGTCCTGGTCGCTCATGCTAACCTCCCTAGCCTGCCCGCCGGTTTGTATTCACCAGATTGAGGGCGTTCTAAACTTGAGCGTGCGCCTTTCGGTGCACGTGAGCAAGGCTGCTGGAGACTGAACCGAAGCGATGGCAGAGCATTCGCAATTGATCGGCCGGCGCATGGTGCGGGTCGAGGACGGCCCGCTGTTGCGCGGCCAGGGCCGCTTCGTCGACGATCTGCCCATGCCAGATGCGCTGCATGTTGCGTTCCTGCGCAGCCCCGTGGCGCATGGACGGCTGAAAAGCGTCGATGACAGCGCCACGAAGACGCAGCCCGGTGTTCACGCAGTGCTGACCTTTGCGGATCTGCGGCCGTTGCTGACTTCGGATCGCATACCGCAGTCGCTGCCGTCGGGCGCGATCCGTTTCCATGTCGACCCGCAGGCGCTGGTGAAGGACGAGGTCACTTACGTTGGCGAGCCGATCGCCATGGTGGTCGCGCAATCGCGGCGCCTCGCCGAGGATGCACTGACCTCGGTCGCGTTCGACATCGAGCCGCTGCCCGCGGTCACCGATCCGGTCGACGGGCTTGAACCCGGCGCGCCGAAAGCGCGGCTCGACTGCCCGGACAATCTCGTGGCGCGGCAAAGCATCGACTATGGCGATATTGACGCCGCCTTCGCCAAGGCGGCACATCGGGTCAAGGATCGCTTCCGGCTGCACAAAGGCGGCGGCCATTCGATCGAGACGCGTGGCATCGCGGTACGGCCCGATCCGATCGACGATACGCTGACGATCTACGCCAACACCCAGATGCCGCATCGGGCCAAACAGATTCTGGTCGCGGCGCTCGGCGTGCCGGAAAGCCGCATTCGCGTCGTCGCGCCGGACAGCGGCGGCGGCTTCGGCCCCAAAGCCGCGTTCCATCCGGAAGAACTCGCATTGCCGGCCGCAGCGATGCTGCTCGGCAAGCCGCTCAAGTGGATGGAGGATCGCCGCGAGAACTTCGTCGCCGCTGTCGGTGAGCGCGACCAGGACTGGGACATGGACGCCGCCTTCGACGCTGACGGCCGCCTGCTCGCGCTGCGCGGCCGGCTTTGCCATGACCACGGCTCCTGCACGCCCTACGGCGTCGCCATGGCCTACAACGCCGGGACCAACGTGATCGGTCCCTACGTGCTGCCGGCCTATCGGCTCGACATCAACTGGTGCCTGACCAATTTCGTGCCGTCCGCGCCGACCCGCGGCGCCGGCCGGCCGCAAGGCATGTTCGTGATGGAGCGGATGCTCGACGCGATCGCGCATAAGCTCGATCTGCCGCGGGACGAGATCCGGCGGCGGAACATGATCCAGCCGTCGCAGATGCCCTATCCGACGCCGATCAAGCAGCGTGACGGCTCGACCATGACCTACGACAGCGGTGACTACCCGGAGTGTCAGCGCCGCGCGCTTGACGCCGCCGGTTGGGCCGACTTTCCGGCGCGGCAGGCCGCCGCGCGGCGAGAGGGCCGCTACATCGGGCTCGGTCTTGCAAACTACGTGGAAGCAACCGGCCGCGGACCGTTCGAAAGTGCGACGCTGCGCGTCGGCGCGTCGGGAAAAATCGTCGTCACGAGCGGCGCGAGCGCGCAGGGCCAGGGCACCAAATCGATGCTGGCGCAGCTCGTCGGCGATGTGCTGAACGTTGCGCCCGACAGCATCACAGTTGTCGCGGGGGACACGGCCGGCACCGCGATGGGCTTCGGCGCTTTCGCGAGCCGCCAGGCCGTGACCGCCGGCAATGCCGTGCATCGCGCCGCCGTCGAGGTGCGCGAGAAAGCCTTAAAGGCAGCGGCCGAAATGCTCGAAGCTTCGGCGGACGATCTGGAACTCAAAGACGGCGCTGTGCAGGTCAAAGGCGTGCCGCAGCTGCGCAAGACGCTCGCCGAGATCGCGCATGCCATCGGCGGCGTGCCGGGTTTCGGCCTGCCGAACGGCATCACGCCGGGCCTTGCCTCGGCTGTGGATTTTCCAGCACCCGCACTGACCTATTGCAATGGCAGCCATGTCTGCGAAGCGGAGGTGGACCCGGAGACCGGCGCTGTCGCCCTTCGCAACTATGTCGTGGTGCATGACAGCGGACGGATCATCAATCCGATGATTGTCGACGGCCAGGTGATCGGCGCTGTCGCGCATGGCATTGGCGCGACGCTCTACGAATGGATGCGCTTCGATGGCGAGGGCCAACCGCAGACCGTGACTTATGGCGATTACCTTCTGCCCAGCACCGACACCGTGCCGCGGATCGAGGTGGTGCATATGGAGACGCCGACGCCGCTCAATCCGCTCGGCGTGAAAGGCGCAGCAGAAAGCGGCACCATATCGGCTCCGGCCGCAATCATCTCAGCAGTCGAGGACGCGCTGCGGCCATTCGGCGTGCGGATCCGCGATCTGCCGCTAACTCCGGAGCGGCTGCTCAAGGCAATCCGCGACGGAAGGTAGCTCGCGCCGCCCTGTGCAGATCGACTCCGTCGAGGCACAATACACAAAACAAACGAAGGGGTGGAGAGCTGCGATGCTGCGAATGGTGATCGTGTTGGTTGCGGCGTGGGCCACGGGCTTTTACGCCGCCGATGCTGCCTCGGCGCAGACCTACCCGCAGCGGGCGGTGAAATTCATCCTGCCATTCGGACCGGCCAGCGGAACAGACATCACCGCACGCCTCGTCGCCGACCGCCTCGCCCAGCGCTGGGGCAAGGCTGCCATCATCGAGAACCGTCCCGGCGGCGACGGCCTCGTCGCGATCAATGCGTTCGTCGCCGCCAACGACGATCACACGCTGCTATGGGTGCCGGTCGGCACCTTCGCGGTCCATCCTTATGAAAAAGACAAGCTACCCTACAACGCGGAACGCGATCTCGTGCCGATCGCCGGTGTCAGTTCGCTGTTTCTTGCCATCACGGTGTCGAACGCGTTGAACGTCAGCTCGCTGCGCGAGCTCGTCGAACTGCTGCGCTCCAACCCGGACAAGTACAACTGGGCCGCCGCCAACGGCAACGCCGACTTCCTGATGTCCGGCTTCCTCAAGAACAACAATCTGCAGGTCGCCAAGACTCCCTATCGAGACATCCTGCAGGCGCCGAACGATCTCGCCGAGAATCGCATCCAGCTGTTGTCGTCATCGCTTGCGATCGTCACACCGCTGATGCAGGCCGGCAAGGTCAAGGTGCTGGCGGTGACCGGCCGCACGCGCTCGCCGAGCGCGCCGGACGTGCCGACCGTGCGCGAGGCTGGATTTCCGGCGCTGGAGATGGAAAGCATCGGCGGCATTTTCGGCCCGCGCGGGATGCCGCTTGCCCTGCGCGAGAAGATCGCCGCCGACGTGCGGGCCGCAGTCGCGGGCGACGCCGATATTGCCTCAAAACTCGGAGCCACCGGGCAAGCCGTCGACCTTCGCGGACCGGCCGAGTTCGCCGCCGGCATCAAAGAGCTTGACGACCAGCTCGCCGGAATTGCCAAGGTTTTGGGTCTGAAAGCTGCGGCACAGTAGGAGCATCCATTCCGTCTTGTGGCGCTGTCCCGAGACGGATTGCGCTATGATGCTTCGGGACGACAACAAAAATACATTCGGGAGTGGAACGTGCGCCGCGCAGTCTTCGCCATCATCGCTGCTTTCGCCGTCACAATTGGGTTCGCCGGGCCGGCGCTTGCCGAATGGCCCGACAAGCCGGTGCGCTTGCTTGTGCCCTACTCGGCGGGCGGCGCGAACGATCTGCTCGGCCGCGTGTTTGCCGATCAGCTCAGCAAGACCTTCGGGCAGACATTCTTCGTCGAAAACAAGACGGGCGGCGGCGGCATGATCGCCAATGAGGCCGCGGCGCGCGCCGCACCGGACGGCTACACGCTGGAGGTTTCCGGCATGCCGTCGCTCGTGCTCGGGCCGGTCATGACGAAAAGCACGAGCATCGACCCGATCAAGGACTTTACCCACATCGCCTATCTCGGCGGCCCGCCCAACGTGTTCGTCGTGCACGAGTCGCTTGGCGTGAACAGCTTCAAGGAGCTGCTGGCGCTGATGAAACGCGAGAAAGACGGGGTGCAGTATGTTTCGCCCAACGTCGGCGCGGTCGGTAACATGGTGGCCGAGTACGTCGCCGACAAGGAGAAGGTCAAGCTCGTGCACATCGCCTATCGCGGCGGCGGTTCGGCGATCCAGGACCTTGTCGCGGGCCACGTGAAGGTCGGCAGCATGACGCTCTCTACGACGCGGCCGCATATCCTGGCCGGGAAACTGAAGGCGCTGGCGGTCTCAAGCGAAAAGCGGCTGCCGGAGTTTCCCGACGTTCCGACTTTGAGCGAGCTTGGCTATCCCGAGCTTGTGGTGACGACGTGGTATTCGCTGTCCGGCCCCGCCGGATTGCCGCGAGACATCGTGACGAAGCTGAACGCGGCGGTGAACAAGGCGATGGAGCTTCCCGAGGTGCAAAAGCATCTTGAAACCGAGATGGTGCAGACCAAGGCGATGACGCCGGAGGAAATCACGGCTTATATGCAAAGCCAGGTGAAACTCTGGACGCCGACGGCGAGTCGCATCGCCGCGCAGAACTGATGGAATTCCGAATGCCGGAACGACGAAACGTAGAAGCCCGGATCGCTTACGACGATCTGCGCGAATGGCTGGCGCGGGCCGAGCTGCTCGGCGAGGTGCGTAACGTCAAAGGTGCAAGCTGGCAGGAGGACATCGGGCTCGCCGCCGAGGCCATTCTTCGCGCCGAGAACGGGCCGTGCGTGGTGTTCGACGAGGTTCCCGGCAGCCCCAAGGGCTTCCGCGTGCTGCTCAACATGTTCGCCGGCGTCCGGCGCAACATGACGCTGGGATTTCCCGATCATCTCTCAAAATGGGAGCTGAGCGACGCCTTTCGCGAGGCGTATCTCAAGGACAACAAGCCGATCCCGCACGAGATCGTCGAGGACGGACCGGTGTTCGAGAACATCGTCACCGGCGACGCCATCGACGTCACCAAGTTTCCGTCACCGGTCTGGCACGAGCTCGATGGCGGCCGATATATCGGCACCGGCACCTACAGCATCACGCGCGATCCGGAGGAGAACTGGCTCAACGCCGGCGCCTACCGGGCCATGGTGCACGACAAGACCTCGGTCGGCATGCTGATGGCGGCGGGCCATCACGCCGCGCTCCATGCCGAGAAATACTTCAAACGCGGCGAGCCGATGCCGGTCGCGATGGTGCTGGGCGGCGATCCGCTGTGCTTCTTCTATGGCGGGCTTGAGGCGCCCTACGGCGTATTCGAGATCGACGTGGTCGGCGGCCTGCGCGGCAAGCCGATGAAGATGGTGAAGGGCAAGGTCACCGGGCTGCCGTTTCCGGCCGACGCCGAGATCGTGCTGGAGGGCTATGTCACGCCGGACAAGCGCGTGGTCGAAGGCCCGTTCGGCGAATGGACCGGGCACTACGCCGGCGGCGCCAAGCCCTGCACGGTGCTCGACGTCAAGGCGATCTATCATCGCAACGATCCGATCCTCCTGGGCGTGCCGCCGATGGGCGGCGGGCCGGACGAGATGGCGCGCTATCGCGCGGTGATGCGCTCGGCGACCATCAAGCAGAACATGACCAACGCAGGCGTGCCCGAGGTGCAGCAGGTGTGGTGCCACGAGATCGGCGGCGCACGCATGTTCCACGGCATCTCGATCAAGCAACGCTATCCGGGCCACGCCGTGCAGGCGGGTCATATCGCTGCGCAATGCGGCGCGTCAGCCTACGCATCGAAATACATCGTGGTGGTCGACGACGATGTCGACGTGACCAATCTCGATCATCTCCTCTGGGCGATGCTGACCCGCACCGATCCGAAGGAATCGATCCAGTTCATCGAAGGCTCATGGGATTCGCCGGCCGACCCGCGGTTGACGCCGGAGAAGCGCGCCAAGGGCGATATGACGCATTCAGTCGCGATCATCGACGCCTGCCGGCCGTGGTCCTGGCGCGACAAGTTTCCGCCGGCCAATACGCCCAGCGCCGAGACGACGCGCAAGGCACGGGAGAAATTCGGCTGGCTTTTGGATGGGAAGACGAAGGGTTAGAACCCGCCGTCTCTCCACGCTGTATCAACACAGAGTTTCGTCATCACATAGGCGGTGTCATCGCCGGGCTTGACCCGGCCATCCATGACCATGGCGCGACAATGAAAGTCTTACGTAAAGCCGTAACCTGTCGCTCTACCTGCTGGATGCCCGGGTCAAGCCCGGGCATGAACCGCCTTGTGGCGAACGACACCTCATACCAGCGCCCTGAGCTACTGCGGCTTGAACTGCGCGAGGATCGGCTTCCAGCGCGTGACTTCCTTCGCCACGTAATCCGCGGCCGCGGCTGCATCGGTGGTGTCGAGCGTCTCGAAGCCGCCCGCCTCGAAGTTCTTTCTGAGCTCGGGGTCCTGCATCGCGACCTTGGTGGCCTGCTCGACCTTGCCGATGATCTCCTTCGGCGTCTTGGCCGGCGCAAACAGGCCGAAGAACAGCCGCGCGACGAGGTCGGGAAAACCTTGCTCCACCGCCGTCGGTAGATCGGGAATCGCGCGCAGGCGCTTCTCGGATGCCACCGCCAGGACCTTGAGCTTGCCCTGCCGGTGCAATTCCCAGATTTGCTCCGACATCATCGGCGTGGAAATCGGAATCTGGCCGGCGATTGCATCCGAGACCGCGGGCGCGCCGCCCTTGTAGGGCACATGCACGATGTCCTGCAGACCGGCAATCTCCTTGAACAGCTCGCCCGCGAGATTCGATACGGTGCCGGCGCCGGCAGAGCCGTAGCTCAAGCCGTTCTTGTGCTGTTTGGCGTAGGCGACCAGCTCCTTGAGATTGGACACCGGGATGCTCGGATGCACGACGATAGCGGCTGGCGAGTCGCACATGATGGCGATCGGCTCGAAGCTTGTGACCGGATCGTAGGGCTGCTTGCCGAGCAGCGGGCTGATGACCAGCTCGCTTGTGGTGCCCACCAGCAGGGTGTAGCCGTCGGCCGGAGCCCGGGACACAAACGTCGCGCCGATGACGCCACCGCCACCGCCCATATTCTCGATATAGACGGTGCCAAGCCCTTTGACCTTGCCGCTCCATTCGCGCGCGATGATGTCGACGACGCCGCCGGCGGCGCGCGGCACGACGAGCTTGATGGCGCGGTCGGGGTAATTGCCCTGCGCCGCGGCGGGCCGCGCGGCAAGTGCCGCCGCGATGCCGCCGGCGCTCAACTGCAAAAAGTCACGACGCTTCAACATACGCTCCTCGATCTATTGTCCATTCGACGCCTTCAGTGCTCACCGAACGGCATTTCGGTGCCGAGCCCACGGCTTCTGGCCCGCTGATAAATCCACTGCCCGATGCCGACATCGAGCAAGGCAAGGCCGGCCGATTCGTAAAGTATGATCTCATCATCTGATCCGCGACCAGCCTTCTTGCCGGTCACGACGTCGCAGATGTCGGCCACCACATCGCCTGGGCCAAATTTGCCGCTCGTGATCAGCGTGTTGAACGGCTTGCGTGGCGGGTCGTCGCCGAGCACCTGCTCAGGCGCCGACAGATACACCCGCGACCGCAGCACGGTGTCCTCGCCGAATTCGCCGGGCGCTAGCGACATCAGCAGCGTGCCGGGCGTGAGCCAGTCGGCTTCGAACACGATCTGATTGCCCGAGGTTGCGGTGATCATGATGTCGGCGCCGCGCATCGCCTCACGGCCGGACGCGCAGGCGATCACCTCGATGCCGAGCGCCGTGCGCATCTCGTCGCAGAAGCTTTGCACGTTGTCGGGGTTGCGGCTGTAGACCTGAATCGTCTCGATCGGGCACACCGCGCAGACCGCCTGCGCCATGCCGCGCGCATAGCGGCCGCTGCCGATGATGCCGATCGTGCGCGCGCCTTTGCGCGCGAGATACTTCGCGGCAACGCCATAGGGTGCGGCGGTGCGGATCGCGTGCAAATACACATCCGAGATGATCGCCGACATCCTCATATCGTCCCAGTCGAACAGGCAGATGATCTCCGAGCGGTTGGTACCCCGATAGCCTGAGTACAAACGCACCGCCGCAGCGCCGAGGTCCGGCGCCATGCCGGGCAATATGCGAATATTGCGCCAGAGGTGTCCCGGATGCTGCGGATGCGTCATCGTGGTGCGCTTGAGATGATGTGTGGTCCCGGCCGACTGCTGCGCCAGCACGCGCTCGATCACCGCGACCGCTTCCTTATAGGCATCATCGCCCGTGAGCGCGTCTTTGACGTCCTGCTCGGTCAGAAAAAGCATCGTCCAATCCCCGTTCGATCACGGACGAGGATTGGCTTTCAGGACCGACAACGCAAGGCTGTTAGGAACATCTACTCCGCGGCGGTCACGCTCGCGGCCACCACCGCCTGCTCGTCGGCGTAGAGCTTTGCGACAATGCGGCGGGCCTGGATGCCGCCGGAGTCCGCGTTGATGTCGACCTGCGGCGCACCAGGATCGAGATCGATATTCTCCTGCTGGGCGCTGAACACCGACACATCCTCCAGGAACGCGGTCTTGATCTGCTGGAACACGCGCTCAGTCATGTCCTTGTTGTGCGGCTCAAAGTCGTGCGCCTGGCCCCAGAAATAATGCGTCGTGGTCTCGGTTTCAGGCGTCATGGCGTTGAGGTTGCGCATCTCGATGCCGCCCACGCGGCGGCCTTCCGGCGCGCCTGTGCCGGTCGGCGTGGCGCCGACATCAAGCCGGATATAGGACGGCGGCGTGTAATCGATGATCTGCCAGCGATCGACATTGCCGGTGAAGCCGCCGATCTTGACGAAGGCGGGCGGGGCCGGCTGATCGATGATCCAGCGCGTCACCTGCACGCCTTGGGGCGTCCTTTGCACGCGCACCGCGGCGTGCTCGACCAGCGCCATGTTGCCGATCGTGGTCTCGTGCACGAACGCGAGATGCGTCAGATCGAGCAGGTTGTCGTTGATGAGCTGCCAGTTGCACTTGGCGTGCAGATAATCCGACTTCGCACCCCAGTTCGGGTCGTCGAACCAGTGATAATCCGGAATCGCTGCCGGATCGGCCAGCGCCGGATCGCCCATCCAGATCCACAGCCATTTGTAGCGCTCGACCAGCGGATAGGTTTTGATCCGCGCCGTCGGCGGGATCAGGTCCTGGCCAGGCACCTGCACGCAGGCGCCGGTGCGGTCAAAGCGCAAGCCGTGATAGTGGCATTGCAGCACGTCGTCGCCGATGAGCTTGCCCATCGACAGCGGCAGGCGGCGGTGCGGGCAACGGTCTTCGAGCGCAATCGGCGTGCCGTTCTCCGTGCGATAGAGGGCCACCGGCTCGTTCATGATCACGCGGCGAAACGGCTTGCGACCGATCTCTGAGCTCGACGCCGCGACGTACCAGTAATTCTTGAGGAACATGAGGTGCCTCCTCGCTTACAACATCTCCTTGATCGCGTGGATCAGGTTCCGATCGACGCTGATCATGTCGCCGCCAGACGGCAGCGACATCGCTTCGCGTTCAGCCTGGGACACGGCGCGGCCCTGCAGGATGACGCGGCCGTCACCCGTGAGATAGATCGATGACGCGGTCTGCGCATCGTCTCCTTCCCACACGAGTTCGACGCGGAACTTCAACGCCATTCTCAGACCTTCTCGACGATCCGGTCGCGCTCGGGCTTGTAGCGGAAACGTGGGATGGCATCGACGTCGGTGCCGGTGACGCGGATCACCCAGGCCTTGCCTGGATGCTCGGTCGAATGCAGCACGCCGGGGCGGTAGGCGCGGGTCTGGCCTGGGCCGAGCGCATAGTGCTCGACCGGCTCGAGCACGGCCTGCTCCTCGCTCGCTGAATTGACGCGCCGCCATTCCGTCATGTTGGTGACGGCGCGCGCTGTGCCGTACACGGCCCAGGATGCGCCGTGATTGTGCGGCGTGCCCTTCTTCGGCCCCTCATAGACGTGGGCCAGCACATAGACGTCGGTGTCGGGATCGTGGGCCAGCGTCCGGCGCCCGACCGGCGTATCGTCCTTGAACGCCTCGGCGACGAAATCCGGATTGCACAGCAGCACCGAAAGCTTCTCGGCGATCTGCGGCAGCGCCCGGTTGAGCGGCAGGCCTGAAGTCAGCAGTTCGTGATGGTCTTCGCAGAACTCCTTGAGCGTGTAGCTCATCGCAGCCTCCCTACGCGGCTATTCACCAAAACCAAGGCCGGCGAATCACGCCAGCGACGTTCAACTCTTGAGGCCTTCTTTCGAGACCTCGTAGTTGTGCGCGAAGTCTTCCGGCGGGTTCGGCCCCCACTGGTAGAACGAATCTTCCGGCGGATGGTCGCCGTCCTTCCAGTCCTGGGTCAGCGGGATGTAGTCGATGTCGCAGGAGTATTCGGCGTAGCTGCCCCACGGATCGCGCACATAATGGAAGTAGTTCGAGCCGAGCACGTGACGGCCGAGCCCCCAGCCATAGGCGAAGCCCTTCTCCGCCATGTGGCTCGCGCCGACGCCGATGTCGTTGATCGAGCCAACGTCCCAGCTGAGATGATGCAGGCCCGGACCGTCAGACTTCACGAAGGCGATCAGGTGATGATCGCTGCCGTGGATGCCATGCATGAAGGCGACAAGATCGCCGGAGCGGTCGGAGAGGCGCAGCCCCATCACGTCACGATAGAAATTGATGGCGCGCGAGATGTCGGTGACGAACAGCAGCACATGGGCGAGCCGCCGCGGCGCGACCTTGTGCACCTTGCTGCGGTTCGCTGCATTCTGCATGCCGACGTCGCCGCCCTTCATTTCGAAGGTGGCCTTCTCGTTGGGCGAGCTTTTCTCGGCGACGCGGATTTCGATCAGGATGCCGTCGGGATCACGGAACCAGAGGCCATTCGACTCGAAGCCCTTGGGCGGATCGAGGCGCTGGATTCGCATCTGTTCGAGCCGCTCGCGGAAACGCGGCAGGTCGTCCTCGTAAGCGCCGAACGAGACGTAGCTGAACTTCTTGCGCGGGCCTTCGGACACCACACCCCAACGGTGCGGGTGACCGTGGGTGTAGAGCGCGAGCTTGCCGTCCTCTTCCTTCGCGTTGAGGCCGAACTGACTGTAGAACGTCTCGGCCTTGGCCACGTCCGGGACCACAAAATTGAAGTGATCGAGCGAATGCACACCAAGCTCGCCGGCGCGGCGCGGCGTGGACTGGCTCATGGAACGGATCTGGGTCATCGGCGCATTTCCTCGAATTGTGGTGCGCTGGGGGCGCTTGTCTGCTGACAAAAATATTCACTCGTCAGACCGAGCGCAATTGCAGCTTTTATGGCCCACCTATGACGAGACGCCGCTCCAGTGGGAAGACCTGCCAGCCCAACCGGTCGGCGATCAGGCCCCACAGGCCTTTGGGGGCCCTGAGCATGACCGCAATGGCGACAACACCCAGGATCAGCAGGTAAATGGCGCCCAAATCCGCCAGCGTCTGCCGCAGCAGAAAAAACACCACCGTGCCGATGATCGGGCCTTCGACCCGGCCGATGCCGCCGATCACGGTGATGAAGATGACGAAGGCGGTCCAGTCGTTCACCGAAAACGCCGTATCCGGCGAGATACGAATCTTCTGCAAGAAGATCAGCGCGCCGACCATGGCGGTGCCGAACGCCACCGCGACATAGACCGCGTATTTGATGCGCGCGACGTCGATGCCGTTGGAGCGCGCGCCGAGTTCGTTGTCGCGGATCGCGGTCAGCGCCAGACCGTAGCGCGAACGCAGCAGCAGCACGATCGCGGCGAGGATCACCGCGACTTGTGCGAGCGCAATCCAATAGATCGTGAACTCGCGCATCTGCCGGCTCGCTGCGATGGACAGGATCACCGATGACGGCAAGCTGGTGCCGGAGCCGCCATCGAGCGCCGAGACCTGCGACGCGAGCAGCCGGAACACCTCGGCCACCACCCAGGTGCCAATGGCAAAGTAATGCCCGCGCAGGCGAAACATCAGCGCCGCAACCGGCACCGCAACGACGGCGGCGGCAACTCCCGCCAGCGGAATTGCAACAAATGGGTGCACGCCTGTCAGCATCGCCAGCGCGAACAGCACATAGGCGCCGAGCCCGACATAAGCTTGCTGGCCCACGGAGACGAGGCCGGCATAGCCGGCGAGGAGATTCCATAAGCTTGCGAGCCCCACATAGGCGTAAATCTCCGCAAGCAACCGGAGGCTGGCGCGGTCCGCCCACCACGGCGCAGCGATCAGCGCTGCAAGCGCAGCCAGGACGATGGCCATGCCGATGCGGCTCGACGTGTTGGCGTGGGCGACGCGGACTGTCATCGGCTCATCCCTGCACCTTGGGGAACAGCCCTTCGGGCCGGACGGCGAGCACGATCAGGAACGCGATGTGGCCGGCCAAAAGATTCCAGCCGGGATCGAGCTGCGCGCCAACTGCCTGGGCAACGCCCAGAATGATGCCGCCGGCGAGCGTGCCCCACATGCTGCCGAGGCCGCCGATGATGACGGCCTCGAAGCCGAAAATCAGCCGTGCCGAGCCGATCGACGGATCGAAGTTGGCACGCACCGCAAGCAGCACGCCAGCGACGGCGACGATGGCGAGCGACAGCGCCATCGCGAGGCCGAACACATGGGCGTTGTTCAGGCCCATCAGCTGCGCGACGGACTGGTCGTCCGACGTGGCCCGGAACGCGCGGCCGAGCGCGGTGCGATAAAACAGCCATTGCAATCCGGCGATCACGGCGACAGCGAGCGCGAACTGAATGAGCGGCAGCACGCCAACCGCAAGCCCGCCGCCCACCGGCAAGCTCGCGACCTCGATCGTTCCGGCGTTGAGCTTGACGCTGTCGGCTGTGAACAGCTCCAGAAGCCCGTTTTGGATGATCACCGACAGGCCGAAGGTGACGAGAAGCGGCGGCAGCAGGTCGTCCCCCAGCGTGCGATTGAGCAAGCCTCGCTGCAGGATGTAGCCGATCCCGGCCATCAGCGGCACGACGATCACGAGCGACAGCAGCGGATTGACGCCCAGCGCCTGCACCGTGACGAGTGCGACATAGGCCGCCAGCACGATCAGGTCGCCGTGCGCGATATTGACGAGCCGCATCACGCCGAAGATCAGCGACAGCCCGGCCGCAAACATGGCGTAAAGACCGCCGAGCAGCACGCCTTGCAGGATGGTGTTGAGCCACTCCACATCACACTCCGAAATAAGCCGCGGAGATTTTCTCGCGGGTGAGCGTCCTGGCTTCGCCCTCCAGCGCGACGCGGCCCTCCTGCAGGCAATAGACGTGTCTGGCCGACTTCAACGCCTGCACGATGTCTTGCTCGACAATGACCAGCGACAGGCCTTCGGCGACGATGGCCGGAATGCGCGAATAGATATCGCGAATGACGATCGGCGCGAGACCCAGGCTGATCTCGTCGCACAGCAAGAGCCTCGGATTGGACATCAGCGCACGGCCGATCGCGACCATCTGCTGCTGACCGCCCGACAGCGACGGCGCCGGCTGATAGCGGCGTTCTTTAAGGACAGGAAACAACCCGTAGACGCGATCGAGACTCCACGGCCCCGGCCGGCCGAGCTGGCCGCCGATCAAAAGATTCTCCTCGACGCTCAGCGATGGAAACAGCCGCCGGCCTTCCGGCACCAGCGCGATGCCGCGCGCGACCACAGCGTGGGCCGGCTGATCGCCCACCGGCTCACCCGCGAAGACGATCGCATCGCGGCGCGACGGCAACGCACCGGCAATACTTCGCAGCAGCGTCGACTTGCCGGCGCCATTGGCGCCGATCACCGCCACCACGTCGCCTTCGGCGACTCTGATCGATACGCCGAACAGGGCCTGGAAATCGCCGTAGCGTGCATCGAGCGCGCGCACTTCGAGGAGCGGATCAGGCATCGGCCTCGATCCCCATGTAGATCTCGGCAACCTGCGGGCGGCGGATGACTTCGGCAGGCGCGCCCTCGGCGATCAGCGCGCCGCCATGCAGCACGACGAGCCGACCGACGGCGGAGACCAGCGCGTGGACGATATGCTCGATCCAAATGATTGAAACGCCCGATGCGCTCACCTGCTTGACCAGCTCGACCAACGCGGCCGTCTCGTGCTCGACCAGGCCACCGGCCACCTCGTCGAGCAGCAGCACACGCGGCTCGGTGGCGAGCGCGCGGGCGAGTTCCAGGCGCTTTCGATCGAGCAATGTTAGGCTTCCGGCGCGACGGTCGGCCTTGTCGGCCAGCCCGCAGCGTTCAAGCAATTCGGCGCAGCTTTGATAGACATCGCGCTCGCGCTTGTTGCCGCCGAACGCCGCCGCGACCACGAGATTCTCGAACACCGTCATGCCGCCGAACGGCTGCGGAATCTGGAACGAGCGGGCGATCCCCATGCGGCAGCGCCGCTCCGGCGTGTCTTTGGTGATGTCGCGGCCCTCGAACAGCACACGGCCGGAGTTTGGCGCGACCGTTCCGGTGATCATGCCGAACAGCGTGGTCTTGCCGGCGCCGTTCGGCCCGATGATGCCAAGCGCTTCGCCTTGGCTGAGCGCAAGGTCGATGTCGCTCGCCACCACCACGGCCCCGAACCGCTTCGAGATCTTTTCGAGCGCGAGGATCGGAGCCATGGGAAATTGACGAAACTAGCTCAGGAGCTCGAGCTTCCCGCCCGTGGGGATGTTCGGCGCCGGCTTGTTCGCCGTGATCACCAGTTCGAATTTGTCGCCCTTCTTCTGCCATTGGCCAGCGACCAGCGGCGTCTTGGTGACGTTCTTCACTGGCTTGCCGGTCCACTGCACCGGGCCGACGATGGACTGGTAGTTGGTGGCAACGATCGAATCGAGGATCGCCTTGGGCTCGATCGACTTGGCGCGCTTGAGCACGTCGATCGCCACCTCGAACAGCGCGTGCTGGAAGCCGATCGGCTGCGACCACGGCCGCTTGGTTGCGTCCTCGTAGGCCTTGGCAAGTTCGGCGCAGCTTTGGCCGGTGAGCCCGGACTTGAACGGATGATGCGGCGTCCACCACACTTCGGAGGTGAGCCCGTTGCCGCGCGCGCCGAGCGAATTGATCACCGAGGGAAACAGCAGCGCCTTGCCGATGGTCACGATCTTCGGCTTGAAGCCCTGCTGTGCGGCCTGCGACCAGAACGTGGCGAAGTCAGGCGGGATCATGTTGCCGGTGACGATCTCGGCGCCGGCAGACTTGAACGCCGCGATCTGCGACGAGAAGTCGTTGTTCATCACCTGATAGCGGCCGGGATCGAGCAGCTTGTAGCCCGCGGCCGCCAGTGCCGGCGGCAAGCCGCGCTCCTTGTCGCCCCAGGCGTTGCCGTCGGCGTCGTTGGGGAACAGGCCACCGACCACCTTGTTGGTCGGTGCGCCATCCCACAGCGCCAGGAACGCGGCGATGACGTCCTCAAGACCCCAGAAAAACAGATAGGTCCAGTTGAAACCCTTCGCGGGGTCGCCTCTGCGGCCGAAGAAGTACGGCTGCCACGGGCAGTTGGTGGCGACGCACGGCACCTCGTTGACCTCGGCCTGGTCGGAAACCGGGTTGGTGGTATCCGGCGTGCCGGACGTGACCAGCAGATCGACCTTGTCGGACAGAATCAGCTCCGAGGCGACCTCCGCGGCGCGGCTGCCGCTCGACTGGCTGTCCTTAGAGACGATCTGAACCTGATAGGTCTTGCCGCCGCTCTGCAGGCCTTTGCCGACGACGTCGCGCACTTGCTTGAGGATGAAGTCGTCGGCCTCGCCGAAGCCCGCGAGCGGGCCGGTGCGCGGGCTGACATGGCCGATCTTGATGACCTTGGCCTGGGCGCTCGCCGAATTCGCGCCGAGCAAAGCCGGCGTTGCGATCACGGCCGCGCCTGACTTGATCAGCGTCCGGCGGTCGATGCGATTCCCAGCTTTCATGTTCGCCTCCCTGTGTTTGCTCCGTCCTCATCCTGAGGAGCGGGCGAAGCCCGCGTCTCGAAGGATGGGGCGGCCCCATGGTTCGAGCCGCACTACGCGCTCCTCACCATGAGGCCGGTCGAATCTGTTTCGTGCCGCACTAAGTCTTCGAGTCGTTCTCTCGCGCCTTTTTCAAATGTTGCAAAACCTTGCTGCGCAGCGCCGCTTGTTCCTCGGCGCTCCACTTGCGAAAGCCTTCGCCGCTCTTGAAACCGAGCTTACCTTCGGCAACCAACCGCTCCAAATAGGGCGACGGCCCGGGACGGTGGTCGATGTCCGGCAGCACGGTCTTGTGAATCGCGAGCGTCAGGTCGGTGCCGACCAGATCGGCGTTCTCCAGCGGCCCCAGCACAGCGAGGCGCCTGCCAAACGCGGCCTTGATCACCTTGTCGACGGTTTCGGCGTCGCAGATGCCGCGCTCGACCAGCGACACGGCCTCACGCCATAGCGCGTGCTGCAGCCGATTGCCGATGAAGCCGGGCACGTCCTTCTTCACGTGCGCCGGCTGCTTGGCCGCATCGGCGTGCAGCTTCATCGTGAAGTCGATCGCTTCCTGCGAGGTCCAACGCGTGCCGATCACCTCGACGAGCGGCACCAGGAACGGTGGATTCCACCAGTGGGTCCCAAGCGCGCGTTCGCGATGCTTCAGTCCCTGCATGATCTCGGTGATCGGCATCACCGAGGTGTTGCTGGCCAGGATCGTGTCGGGCCGGACGTGCTGCTCGATCTCCGCGAAGGTCTTCTGCTTCAACGGCATGTCTTCGAGGATGGCCTCGACGACGTAGTCGGCGTCGCGCACGCAATCGGGGAGGTCGGCAACAGGCTTGACGCGATTGACGGCCGTCTCGTCGTCACCGAGATCGCGGAGGTTCGCCGATATCCGCGACAGCGCGCTGTCGAGCGTCGGCTTGTGTGCGTCGGTGATCGTCACCTCGTGGCCGGCGAGTGCAAACACCTGCGCGATGCCATGGCCCATCAGGCCCGCGCCGATCACCGCGATACGCGCTTTTCCAGCCATGGATCAGCCCGCTGTGTAGCCGCCGTCGGCATAAAGGATGTGGCCGGTGTAGAAATCCGACGCCTTGGAGGCGAGGAACAGGATCGGGCCGGCCAAATCCTCCGGCTCGCCGAGGCGGCCTTTCGGAACGCGCGTCAGGAAGCCGGCACGCACGGCTTTCGCGCGCTCATCGTCGGCGTACATCCACTCGGTGAGCGGCGACCGGAAGACCGTCGGCCCCAGTGCATTGACCGTGATGCCCGTCGCGCCGAGTTCGCAACCCAGCGCCTTGGTGATGCCGTCGACCGCAGACTTCGACGCACAATAGGCCGTATAGCCGGCCGGATGGCCAAGCAGGCCGCGCGCCGACGAGGTCAGGATGATCTTGCCGCCTTTGCCCTGCTTCATCATCTGGCGCGCCGCCGAACGCGACATCAGCCAGGACTGCGTGACGTTGGCGTCCATGACATCGAGGAAATCCTCAGGCTTCTGGTCGGTGATCTTCGACACCTTGTTCTGGCCGGACGCGACGACAAGGATGTCGACGCCGCCGAGTTTGTCGACCGCGGTCTGCACGATCGCGTCGCAATTGGCCTCGGAGCTTGGGCGCTTCGCCACGACTTCGACCTTGCCGCCGAGCTTCACACATTCGGCCGCGATCTTCTTCAGGCCTTCGGCGTTGTTGGCGGTGATGACGACGTTGGCACCGGCGGCGGCCAGAGTTTTCGCAGCGATGGCCCCGAGCGCGCCGGTCGCGCCGGTGACGATCGCGGTTTTGCCTTTGACGCTGAACAGCGACAGCGGGTCTTTCAGGAAGTCTTCGGACATGACTGAACTCACAAACAAGGGTTGCTCTATCCGCGGTCATTGCCGGGCTTGACCCGGCAATCCATGAGCGAGCGCAACAATCTCAATCGTAAGACGGTACTCTGTTGCGACCGCGTATGGATGCCCGGGTCAAGCCCGGGCATGACGACGGAGCGTGTGGCGGGAGCGCTGCCTCACCTGCGATCACGCCGGCGGCGACGCCACCGCAACGAAGATCGTGCACACCTCGTTGGTGCGGTTGATGATCTCGCGGCTTTCGTTCGGGCCGATGTAGCAGGAGTCGTTCTTCTTCAAGACCGTCTCCTTGCCATTGACAATCACCGTGAGCTCGCCCTCGAGCACGTAATAGACCTTTTCGGGCGGCGAGGCGTCGGGACCGGCGCCGCCACCCGGAAGGAAGTGCGAGACACCGGCGACGATCGCCTTGGATACGCCAGCTTCCGCACCAAACAGCCGCAGCGTGGTGCAAGCGCGGTGGTTCGGCGCGACGTATTCCTTCGCCTCGGAAAGCTTTTTCGCAATCATTTGAATTTCGCTCCTTTCTCGATGCGATAATTGCCCTTCGGATCGGTGATGGCGACCAGACGGATGATACAGCCGTCGCCGCGATCCCAGTTCCACGGGAAGAACGCGAAGGTGCAACGCCGCCCGGTGACCTTGTCGAGGTCGCCGCCGACATTCTCGATGCCGAGGATGCCGTTGGTGAACAGGATGCGATGCACCGGCTCCCACTCCGGGAAGTCATCCTTCCAGTCGCGGCCGCCGGACCACTCGCGATACTCCTCGGCGAGATGCGGATGCAGCGGTCCGTTGCGCTGCGGGCCGATGGCGGTCGCGAGCGGATGGTCGTTGGCCTGGGTGTCGTGGCCGACGACCTTGACCTTCTTCTCGACGAACCACTCGCCCGCCGACTTCACAAAACCCGGCGAGCGACAGAAATAATCCTCGCTGTCCTCGTACTGATGGTGCCAGCCGGTGTTGACGATCACCACGTCGCGCGGGCGCACGATCTTGCCGGCCGCCTTCTCGAGATCGTCATAGGTGATCGGCTCCCACTGCTTTTTGGGGATCGAGATCACGATGCCGGAGCCGAAGAAATGCGGAAGCGGCACTTCGTCGATGAACGGAGTGCCCTGCACGACGTGCGCCGGCGCGTCGATGTGCGTGGTGTTGTGCATCGAGGTGGTGATGCGCTGCGACAACACGCCCGACTTCGCCATGTAGTGGATGCGCTCGATCTTGACGTCCTCGAAGTACGGCCAGTTGGGCGACTGATAACCGAAACGATGGGACAGGTTGTAGAACTCGAGCCCCATGTCGTTCTTGAGGTTCTCTTCGAACATCACGCCGCGGATTCTTTTCGCCAAGGTCTTTCCTCCTGTTCGCCGCCAGTGGCGGCCTTTGATTGTTTCCCGACGCGGTACGCCGGCTCGAAGTGCTAGGCTGCGGCCGCGCTCCAGTCGGCCTGCATGGCGTGCTTGGTTGCCAGCAGCCGCTCGGCGATCAGCCGCTGCTGCTCACGGAAGCGCTGGCTCGGCACCGGAACGGAAATCGCCACGGCGTTGCCGAGCGGATCGTGCAGCGCCACGCCGACCGCGCAGATGCCGAGCGTGTGCTCCTCGCGGTCATAGGCAATGCCGTTCTTGCGCACCGTGCGCAGCTCGGCGAGCAGCGCCGGCAGCTTGGTCAGCGTGTTCGGCGTGCGCGCCTCGTAGCTCTTGCCGATCAACTGCTCGACCTCGAGCTCGTCGAGGCTCGAGAGATAGGCCTTGCCATTGGCGGTGCAGTAGAGCGGAAACGTCTCGCCAACCGCCGACACCGTGCGCAGCCGATGCGAGCCGATCACCTGATCGATGAACATCAGATGATCGCGGCGCACTGTCGCAAGATCGACGGTCTCGCACAGTTCTTCGGACAGGCGCATGAGATGCGGCCTGGCGCGGGCGACGAAATCGCCAGTCACCGAGGAAGCCAGCCGCAAGATCGCAGGCCCAAGCCGCACACGGCCGTTCGGCGACGCCGCAATCAGCAGTTTCTCGGTCTCAAGAGAGGCGACGATCCGCTGCACGGTCGAGCGCGCAAGACCCACCCGTGCGGCTATCTGTCCGAGGCTCAAGCCGGCATCCTCGCCTTCTAGCGCGCGCAGAATGTGCGCAGCGCGGGCGATCACCTGGACCTGATTTTTGTCGGATGGGGCGCGCATGACGACTTCAACTCGACCGCACTAGAACCAAGCTGCTTGCATCACGGTACAGGCTAGCCCAATATCCGGTACAGCTGAAAGCATAAAAGATGCTGCATTGCAGCGTGCAGCATGATGGAGGACGCCTTGGTCAAGAAGATCGCGCTCGAAGAACATTTTCTCTGCCCGGGCTTCATCGAATATTGGAATCCCACCGTCGCAGAGATGCCGGCGGAGAAGCGCGACAACCTTTTGAAGCGCAACACCGACTTCGGCGAGATGCGGCTCGCTTCGATGGACAAAGCCGGCATCGCGCGCGCGGTGCTGGCGCTTGCCGGCCCTGGCGTGCAGGCCGAGCCCGATGCCGCCACCGCCGTGCGCAACGCCAAGGCGGGCAACGATTTCCTCGCCAAGGAGATTCAGAAGCGGCCGGACCGCTATTCAGGTTTCGGGCATCTGCCGATGCAGGACGCCAAGGCCGCGGCCGATGAGCTTGAACGTTGCGTCAAGGACCTGAAGTTCTGCGGCGCGATGATCAACGGCCACACGCTCGGGCAGTATCTCGACCATCCTTCGCTCGCGCCGTTCTGGGAGCGCGCCGACGCGCTCGGCACGCTGATCTATATCCACCCGACCGATCCGGTGTCGGTCGCGCCGGTGCTGCAGGGCCATCCCGGGCTGCGCCGCGCCACTTGGGAATGGACCTTCGAGACCGGCTCGCATGCGCTGCGGCTGATTTTCGGCGGCGTGTTCGATCGGTATCCCAAAGCGCGCGTCGGCCTCGGCCACATGGGCGAAACGCTGCCGTATCTGCTCTGGCGCTTCGACAGCCGCACCGGCCCGGACTTCTACAATGTGGGTTTGAAAAAGCCCGTCTCGCACTACATCAAGACCAATCTGGAGATCACGACATCGGGCATGTGCTCGGCGGAGCCTCTGAATTGCGCCATCGCGGCGCTGGGCGCCGGCCGGATCATGTTCGGCGCGGACTATCCGTTCGAGAGGGCCGAGGAGGCCGGACACTGGCTCGATACGGAGAAGATCGACGAGAATGTGCGAGCCGATATCGCGTATAAGAACGCGGAGAGGCTTTTGGGACTGAAGGCGTAGCCGGGACTAAGGTGCGATGGGCGCGGACGACCAGATATTCACCGGTAATGTGCCGTTGCACGACCTGTTCCAGAAGCAGGTGCAGGAAATGCTGGATCAATCCGATCTCGACGAGGACGCCAAACAGACGATCCTCGTGACGATGAACTGCCCCTGCTGCGGCGCCGGCGCGATGAACTACACGGCGAAGGTCAACCGGAAGCCGAAGTAGCTTTCGCTGTTTCTGTATTCCGCACATCACAACGGCGGTGTCATCGCCGGGCTTGACCCGGCGATCCATGACCCTCGTTCGATAGCGGAAGTCTTATGTAAGAGCATGCCAGCCGCGGGCGCTCATGGATGCCCCGGCATGACAGCGGAGTCTGTGGCGGGAGTTTGGGCGCGCTTTTGGTCCCAAACTTATTTCACCGCCACCACCCCTATTTCACCGCGACGGCTTCCACCTCGATCTTGAATCCGTAGTGGAGCTGCGGCACCGGCACCACGCAGCGTGCCGGCTTGGCGCCGCCCGTCCATTTCGCATACAGCGCGTTGAACGCCGGCCAGTCGTTGATGTCGGTGACATAGACCCGCACCTGCGTGAGCCTGTCGAGCGAGCTGCCCGCGCCTTTGATCGCCGCGGCGACATTGTCGAGCACCTGCTGCGCCTGCTTCTCGAAAGGCGCATCGGCGAGCTTGGTGCCGTCGGGCGCGATCGGCAGTTGGCCCGACACGAACACGAAGCCGCCGGCCGTCACCGCGTGGCTGTAGTGGCCGCCCGGCGCCGCCATGGTCGGGGGATTGCTGGAAACGACGTCGGCCATAACACTCATTCCTTATGACTGGCTCGCGCGGAGCTTTTCGGTTGCGGCCTGATCGATAGCAAAGGTTTCTGGATCAATCACCACACCATATTTGTCCGCCGCGGCTTTCGCGCTCACATAGCCCTGCCGGACGTCTTCCTGCACGTCCTCGGCCGGACGCTCGAAGGCCGTGCCGTAACCGCCGCCGCCGCCGGAGCTGATGCGGAACGCATCGCCCGCCTTGAGCTGCGCCACCAGCACCTTGGCGTTGGGGAAATCCGACTTCCATTCGCCGCCGACGCGGAATGCCACCTTGTTGCCGGTGGCGTCGCCGCCGCCGTCGAGACCCCAAGGCGGTTGCGCCGAGCGCTCGCTCTGGGTGTTGACCGTCACAGGAGTGAGCGCGCGCGTGGTACGCGCAATGCCGAGCCCGCCGCGGTGTTTGCCTGCGCCGCCCGAGTCCGGAATGAGTTCGAAGCGCTCCACCAAAATCGGGAATTTCGCTTCGGCCTGCTCGTTCGGACCGTTGTGGGTATCACCGTCGTTCATGCAGACCGTTGCCGACACGCCGTCTTCGGTGCGCTTGGCGCCCCAGCCGCCGCCGAGCGGCCCGAAGGTGCCGATGAAGAACTCCGACGTCTTCGGATTGAAGCCGTAGAAGCTCGGCGCCACCAAGTCGGCATGATGGCCGGCGATCACGCGATCCGGGATCGCAGGCTTCAGCGCCTTGAAGATGGTGTCGATGACGGTCATCGGGAACGTCATCCACCACCGCATCGGCGCGGGTCGTGTCGCGCTGATGATGCGGCCCAGCGGGATGATCACCTTGAGGCTTCGGAACGCGCCGTCGTTGATCGGATAGTCGGTCGGCGAGGTGATGCACTTATAGGCCACCTGGGCGCAGCCGTAGCCCGTGGTGATCGCCGAGTTGTAGAAGCCGCGCACCTGCTTCGCCACATCGGTGAAGTCGATGGTCATCTCGTCGCCTTTGACGATGACCTTGACCTTCACCGAGATGCGCTTGCCGATGTCGATGCCGTCGTCGTCGAGGAAGGACTCCGCCTCGTAGGTGCCGTCCGGGATGGTCTTCGTGCGGGCGCGCGCCGCGGCCTCGGCGCGGTCCATGATCACGGCGATCGAATCCATCACCGCCTGCTGGCCGTAGCGGTCGAGCAGTTCGAGGAAGCGGCGCTCGCCGGTCTTCACCGCGGTCACCTGCGCGCGCAGGTCGCCCATGGCGCGCGGCGGCAGGCGCACATTGATGCGGATGATGTCGAGCAGGTCCTGATTGACCTTGCCCTGATCCTGATACTTCAGGATCGGGATCTGGAGGCCCTCGGAGAAGATGTCGGTGGTCATGCCGCCGAGCACACCACCGACATCGAGCCAGTGCGCCATGCAGCAGGAAAAGCCGACCAGCTTGCCCTTGTGGAAGATCGGCAGCGTGAAGGTGAAATGGTTGAGATGGCTGCCGGTCGTGTACGAATCGTTGGTGACGTAGATGTCGCCCGGCTTCATGTTCTTGATGCCGCCGAAGTGCTTGATCTTCGCCTTCACGGTCTCGGCCATGCCGCGGATGAAGGTCGGCAGGCCGATGCCGATCGAGACGGTCTCGCCCTCCGGCGTGAACAGGCCGGTGGTGAAGTCCAGTGCCTCGTAGATGATCATGTTGTAGGCCGTGCGCATGAGGTTTGTCTTCATTTCCTCAGTCACGGCGAGCACGCCGTTGCGCACGATCTCGGTAATCACCGGATCGACCTTGCGGGCTTTGCCCGCTTTCGTTTTCGCTTTTTTTGCCATGTCTCTATCCACCCGTCATTCCGGGGCGCCGCAAAGCGGCGAACCCGGAATCCAGAACCACACACTGCTTCCTCGACTGGATTCCGGGTTCGCGCCTTCGGCGCGCCCCGGAATGACCACCGAGACTACTTCGCTCCCGCAACGGCAATTACGAGATTGCCGTAAGCATCGACCGTCATCTTGTCGCCCGGCATCAGCACCGTGGTCGAGGCGTGCTCCTCGATCAGCGCCGGCCCGGCAATCTTGTTACCGGCCAGCAGTTCGGCGCGCCGATAGGTCGGCGTATCGCGGAACTTGCCGTCGAACGATGCCTTGCGCTTACCCGTGAAGGCTGCCTTCGTCGGCGCGCTGCCGCCCTTCTTGATCTTCTCCTGCGGCGGCTTCTTCATCACGCCGGCGACAGTGACGCGGAGGCTGACGATCTCGGCGCGCTCATCCGGCGCCGAGGTGCCGTAGCGCTGCAGGTGGTCATCGTCGAAGTGCTTCTTGATCGCCTTGCGGTCCTGCTTGGCAAACACGTTCAGCGGCAACTCGACCGTGACCGGATGTTCCTGCCCGACGTAACGCATATCGAGCGCGCGCTTCGCCGTGACCTGGTGCGGCCGGACCGACGTCGACGCAATGGCGTCGCGGCCCTGTTGCTCCAGCTCTTTGAAAACCGCCTCGATCTCGTCGAACGGCGCATCGGCAAGCTGCATCAAATGCGTGCGCACATAGTCGTAGCGCAGGTCGGAGAACAGCATACCGAAAGCTGAGAACACGCCAGGCGCGCCCGGAATGATCACGTTGCGGATGCCGATCTCGCGCGCCACGGCGACCGCGTGCAGCGGGCCCGCGCCGCCATAGGCCACCATCACGAAATCGCCGGCGTCGAGACCGCGTTCGGTCGTGACGCCCTTCACGGCGTAGGACATCGCGGTCGCGGCAATGCGCAGGATACCATCGGCGGCTTCAGTCGCGTTCATGTCCAGCGGCTTGCCGATTTTGGCCAGGGCCCGTTCCGCGGCCGCGGTATCGAGCTTCATCTCGCCGCCCAGGAAGCGGTCGGCGCCGAGCCGTCCCAGCATCAGGTTGGCGTCGGTCACGGTCGGCTCGGTGCCGCCGAGACCGTAACAGGCCGGACCCGGCTGCGCGCCCGCGCTCTGCGGACCCACTCTCAATGCCTCGTCCTCGAGCTTGGCGATCGAGCCGCCGCCGGTGCCGACCTCGAAAATGTCCATCATGGCGATCTGGATCGGCAGAGCCTTGTCGTAACCGCCGATCAGAGCCGCTCCAGTGGTCAGCGCCTCGCCCTTGTAGATGACGCCAGCCTTGGCCGTGGTGCCGCCCATATCGAAGGCGATGGCGTTCTCGATCCCAAGCGTATGACACAGCGCCTGCGTGCCGATCACGCCGGCTGCCGGGCCGGACTCCAGCATGCGCACGCATTGCGACTGCGCCTGCTCGCTTTCGTACAGACCGCCTGTCGACTGAACGATGAGGAACGAGCCTTTGAAGTCGTCGCTGCGGATGTGCTGGTCGATCTCGCCGATGTAGCGCCGGACCTTGGGACCGATGAAGGCGTTGGCCGCGACGGTCGAGACGCGCTCGAACTCGCGATACTCCTGCGACAATTCGTGCGAGGCGGATACAAACACGCCCGGCAGCCGCTTGCTCAGGATCTCCTTCGCGCGCTTCTCATGCGCGCTGTTGGCGTAACAGTTGATGAACATGATGGCGACGGCTTCGATGCCGAGCTTTTCGAACTTGTCGCCGAGCGCCGCGAGTCCTTCTTCGTCGAGCGGGATCACCACCTCGCCGTCGGCGCGGACGCGTTCCTTCACCTCGAAACACAACGCGCGCTCGATGAGCGGCTTGTGCTTCTGGAAATAGAGGTTGTAGGCGTCGGGCCGGTTGATGCGGCCGATCTCGTAAACGTCGCGGAAGCCATCGGTCGTCACCAGCGCGGTCTTCGCGCCGGTGCGCTCCAGCATGGTGTTGATGGCCACCGTCGAGCCGTGCAGAAACAGATTCGCCGAGGCGTATTGGCTGCCGGCCTTGTGCACGCCGTTGCTGATGCCGTTGACCAGTCGATCGGGCGTCGACAGCGCCTTGCCGAAGGTGAGCCTTCCGGTTTTGTCGTCGAACACCGCAATGTCGGTGAAGGTGCCGCCGATATCGGCCGCGAGGCGAACGTTAGCCGCCCCATTGGAACGCGACTTTTCCGCTTTCATCCCTGCCCGCACTGTTTTGCGACCGCGATGTCAGGCCGCTCGTTTACTCGCGCCAAAATGTATTCTATAAAAATACATGGTGCAATGACCCATGAATAACCGGTCCAGGACCATCAGCGGGCCGAAGCCCACCGGCGCGCAAATCGTCTACGAGGCTTTGCGCCGCGCCATCATCAGCGTGCGTCTCGCCCCCGGCGAACCGCTCGAGGAGTTGCAGCTCTGCAAGACCTACAAGGTGTCGCGCACCCCCGTAAGGGAAGCCTTGATCCGTCTGGCGTCGGAAGATCTGGTCGAGCTCGAGCCCAACCGCGGTGCGAAGGTCGCAACCTTGCAGTTCGTCGATGTGGTCGACCACTACGAAGCGATGGACATCTTTCAGCCGCTCATCTGCCATTTCGCCGCGGTCCGGCGGACGCCGCACGATCTCACTGCCATCGAGAACTGCGTCGATGAATTCCGGCAGGCGATGACGAAAAGGAGTGCGGAAGCCATCATCGTCGCCAATTTCAATCTTCATGCGGCCATCGCCGCAGCATGTCACAACCGAAGCCTTGAAAAGGCTTATCGCAGAATGCTCACGGACAAGCTGCGCATTGCACAGCAAGGCGCCCGTGCGTCGTCGGATGCAGAACAAGAACTGGCGCGACGCTTCCAGCGAACGTTTCGGATTTCCGAACAGCTCGCTGCGGCGATCGCAAAGGCAGACCCGGTCGCGGCAGAACGCGTTGCAAGCGAGCTCAACGCCTACATCCGCACCCAGGTCATCGACGTTCTATCCACGAGCCTCGGGGCAGCCGCGAAGGTACGTCAGGGTCGACTCAAGGAAATCCAGGCAACCCGCCGCTCGCTGGACGACCGCGTCACAAGAGCGGCAGAAACCGATCGATGATCTACTGCTTTTTCATCGCGGCTTGCGCCACAGGAACCCAGCGCTGGGCCTCGGCCGCGAAGAAAGCCCCGACCTGATCAGGCAAGAGCGGCTTCGGATCGAACGCGTCCTGCTCTAGACGCTTCTTGATATCGGGCAATTGAAGAATGCGCAGTGTCTCCTGATTGAGACGATCCACGACCTCTTTCGGCATGCCCTTTGGACCGGAGAACGAGAACCATGTGCTGGCGACCAGGTCGTAACCGAGTTCCTTGAAGGTCGGCACATTCGGCTGTTCCGGCCGCCGCGCCTCAGTTGTCACCGCGAGCGCACGCAGCGTACCGCCCTGGAGCTGTCCCAGCGCCGCGCCCCAGGTAAACGATCCCATCGGCACACGGCCGCCGATGATGTCGGTGAAGGCCGCGGTGTTGTACGGGATATGCGTAAGCTTGAGCCCGTTCTTGCCCGCGACATACTCCACGACGAGATGACCGACCGTGCCGACACCGGACGAGGCATAGCCCGAGAACTTGTTGGCTTTGGCTGCGGCGATCAGATCGTTCACCGAATGCAGTTCGCTCGACGGCGGCACCACCCAGACGATCGGCGGGCCGCCGATATAGACGATATGGGTGAAATCGCGCAGCGCGTCGAAGCCCGGATTGTCGGCCACGGCCGGCGCCAGGATCTGCGGCCCAAGCCCGCCGATCAGGATCGTATAGCCATCGGGCTCGGCACGAGCGACCAGCTGCGCCGCCAGCATGCCGCCACCGCCGCCGCGATTCTCGACCACGACGCTCTGCTTCAGCTCCGCCGACAAGGGCTCGGCGAGCAGCCGCGCCCAGATGTCGGCCGCGCCACCCGGCGCGAACGGCACAATGATGTGAATGGGCTTTGTCGGCCAGTCGGCCGCCCGCACGGGAAACGCGCACAAAGTGGTGACAGCCAGCAACAATCCCGCGCTCAGCGCCCGCCACCTCATAGGCTCCTCCCGGGCCGCCTTACATCGGAGGCGTCACACCCACCGTCTGCGCGGCCTTGGTGATACGTTGCCACGTACCTTTAGGGATGGGAATGCCGTTGGCCTCCCGCTCCGCGCGGACGGTATCGCCACGTTCGCCGGGCAGCATGATCTTCGCGACGCCCTCAGCGCGAGCGAGTCCGGCGATCGCGGTGCCCAGCCGTTCGGCTTCGGCGGCAAACTTGTCGGGATTGCCGAAGCCGCCGATGTCGATCGCGATCACGGTGCCGTTGAGGAAAGGATCGTCGCCGATCGCCCAACTCTCGAGATCCGGCGCGATGCGCGACTCGTTGAGAAGGAGGCTCGTCAGGCACTCGATCATGAACGAGAGCCCCGCGCCCTTCGCGCCGCCGAGCGGCAGCAGCGTTTCCACTGCTTTGGGATCGGTGGTGTCCTTGCCGTCCTTATCGAGCCCCCAGCCGATCGGAATCTTTTCGCCGCGATCCGCCGCGCCCATGATCTTGCCGTTGGCGACCACACCGGTCGAGAAGTCGAGCAAATAAGGCCTGCCGTTCCGGCGCGGCACCGCGAACGCAATCGGGTTGGACGACACCGCGGGAACGCGCGTGCCCGGATAGGCCATCATCGGGCCGGATGCGCTCATGACGATGCCGACGAAGCCTGCTTCGGCAGCCTGCAACGCGAAATAGCCGATCGCGCCGGTGTGCGTGATATGCCGCGCCGCGCACATGCCGACATGCACCTTGCGGGCGCAATCCATCGCCTCGTTCATCGCCATGGTCATGGCGACGGCCGAGGGCGCGCGGTCGCCTTCAAGCACCACAGCGGCGCCATCCTTTCGCTCGACGCGAATGTTCGGCGCGGGATTGATCGACTTCGCGTTGACCAGATCGATGTAACGCGGAATGCGAATGATGCCGTGGGAGTCGGTGCCGCGCAGATTGGCCCACACCAGCATCTTGGCCCATTCGCCGGCGTGCTCTTTCGTGAGCCCGACAGCCATGAAGATCGACGTGACAAAGTCCGTCAGCTCGGCTTTGCCGATGCGGAGAGATTCCTGAGCCATGATGCTTTCTTACTTGAGCTTGTCGCCGGCGACCGATTTGTACCAGTCGAGGATCTGCACACCGTTCCAGAACAGCACGCCGTCGAAGCGCTTCACGTAATCGTAGATCGCTTCGAGATACTTGATCCGGTGCGGCTGGCCGCTGATGTAGGGATGGATCGCGAGCGCCATCACCTTGGCGCGGTCCTTGCCTTCGAGATAGAGCCGGTCGAACTGATCGATCGCGCGCTTCACCAGGTAATCGCTCTCGTGGTGCTGCACGATCATCATCGGGATGTCGTTGAGCTCCACTGTGTAGGGCAGCGTCACCAGCGGACCCTCGTTGGTCTTGATGACGGTCGGCTCGTCGTCATAGACCCAGTCACCGATGTATTGCACGCCAGCTTTCTTCAGCAGCTCCGGCGTCTCCAAGGTCTGCGTCAGGCCCGGGCCGAGCCAGCCCACCGGCCGCGTGCCGGTGAACTTCTCAATGACCTCCATCGAGCGGTTGATCATCGCGGCCTGGTCTTCATTCTTGTGGATCGGCAGCTGGTCATAGGCGTGGCCCATGAACTCCCAACCGTCCTTCTTTGCCTGCTCGGCGACGCGCGGATAGTCCTCGCAGATGCGGGCATTGGCGGCGAGCGTCGGCTTGATGCCGAGGCGAGCGAACAGCTCGTAGAAGCGCCAGGCGCCGACCCGCATGCCGTATTCGTGCCAGCTCCAGTTCGGCACGTCGGGCAGAAGCACCTGCCCGGTCGGCGCCGGAATCACCTGTCGCGCCATCGGGCGCGAGATGTCCCAGACCTCGTAATTGACGATGGTCCAGAAGATCACCCGCGCATTGTTGGGCAGTTTCAGCGGCGGCCGGTCGACAATGGCCGAGTATTCGGCGCGCTGGCTGGGAATCAACGGATCGGCCACGGGAACACTCCACGGTTGGAAGCTGCGCAGTATCCACCGCGGGCGGCGCGGTGCAAGTCCAACACGCCCTCCGAGCGAGGCATGATCTTGTCCGAAAACCGGTACCCGCTTTTCGGGATCATGCCTTATCGCGCCCGCGCCAGAGCGAGCCACACGCCGCCACCCATCAGGCAGACGCCGCCGAGGCGCGAGACGAGCCGCACACGGCTCTTCGACATCAGGCTGCCGGCGCCGCCCGCGAGCACCGCATAGCCGCCATCCGACAGCGCTGCGCAGATCATCGCGGTGAGCCCCAGCAGAATGACCTGCCGGACATAGTCACCGGTCGGATCGATGAACTGCGGAATGAACGCGCCGAACCAGAGCAGTGCCTTGGGATTGCCGAGCAGCACCAGGAAGCCCTGCAGCACGAAGCCGCCGCGCGGCTTCGGCGCACCGGCCTGCTGCGCGATGCCGCCGGAGGAGCGCATGAGCTTCCAGCCGAGCCAGATGAGATAGGCCGCGCCAAGAAGCCGCAGCCAGTCGAACCACACGCCCATGGTGGCGATAATCGAGGTGAGGCCTATCGCGAGCACACCCATCATCAGGCCGAGGCCAAGCTGTGTGCCAAGCACATTGAGCAGTCCCGCGCGCGAGCCGTGCGTCAGACTGTTGGCGACGATCAGCGTCACGGTCGGTCCGGGAATGATGGTGATGACGAGACAAGCCGCGACGTAGGCGAGATAGAGCTGGACAGACACGTTCATGCCTCCATTTCAGAAGATCAGCATCAGGCCGGACCCGATCAGCAGCACAGACAGCATCTGCCTGAACCGCTGCTCGCTCAACAGGCCGAAGATTTTCCATCCGACCCATGAGCCCAGCAAGACCGCCGGGATCGCGATCAGAAACAGCACCGCTCCCTCCCAATCGAGCGCCACCGCGCCGATCGACAGCATCGTCACCACATGAGCAAAAAGGATGAACGGCTGATAGACGGCGCGTGCGGCTTCCTTGGGCCAGCCGCGTATCTGCGTCCAGATCGCCGGGAAGATGCCCGATAACCCCGCAACGCCGCCGAACAGGCCACCGAAGAACCCAACGGCCGCGTCGGCCAACCGTCCGCCCCAGCTCACATGCGGCAACTTTGGTGCAAAGAATGCGTAGATTCCATAGAGGATCATGAACACCGCGAGCGCGATCTGGATGGCGCGCGGTTTGGTTTCAAGGATCAGAAGCACGCCCAGCGGAACGCCGAACAATCC
The DNA here is from genome assembly GCF_001579845.1 of Rhodoplanes sp. Z2-YC6860. Classification (GTDB taxonomy): domain Bacteria; phylum Pseudomonadota; class Alphaproteobacteria; order Rhizobiales; family Xanthobacteraceae; genus Z2-YC6860. The sequence continues at coordinate 1,130,135 of NZ_CP007440.1, read as the reverse complement.
GCCGACGAGGAACGGCCACAGCCTTCCGAATTCGATCGAACGGCGCGTCACCCAAACCAGCGCACCTTGATTGATCATACCGCCGGTTACCACGAGCAGCGCAGCATGCAACGGCGAAATCGCGTGCAGCCAGATCGAGGTCGCGACCACGCCATAGGCAAAGCCCGCAGCGCCCGACGCCATGCCACCGAGAAAGCCGCCAAGCACAACCAAGCCGATGGTCCGCACCGTCAGGTCAGACAGCATGGTTTGTTGTCACGGCAGCAGTCATGAGTTCGCGCCTTGTCGGGAACGGCAGGATAACATCAACTGCTGCCACGCCTTGCTATCGAAAAACGGGGTCACCGCATGTCCGCTTCGCAATCCGGAAAAGCCATCACCGACGCCCTGCAACGCCGTTTCGGCGAATCCGTCGCGGTCGATGAAAACCTGTCCGGGCTCGACGAGCTCGCGCGCATGGCGGGCCGACGCGTGCATCGCCGCTACACCGATCGCGCCGTCGATGCCTCGCTGCTGCGGCTTCTCTGCGCCTGCGCGCTGTCGGCGCCAAGCAAGAGCGACTTGCAACAAGCCGACATCGTGATCCTGCAGAAGCCCGAGCAGACCGCCATCGCCGACCTCATTCCGGACCAGCCGTTCATCCGCTCGGCGCCCGCGTTCCTGGTGTTCCTCGCCAACGGCCGCAGGCTTGCCGAAATCTCGAAGATGCGCGGCAAGCCGTTTCCCAACGATCATCTCGATCAATTCTTCAACGCCGCGGTCGATGCCGGAATCGTGCTGTCGGCGTTCATTCGCGCTGCCGACGCAGTCGGGCTCGGCACCTGCCCGATCAGCGTGATCCGCGATCACTCGGCAAAAGTGAGCGAGATGCTGAAGCTGCCGCAGCGGGTGATCCCGGTCGTCGGGATGTGCGTCGGCTGGCCGTCCGAACAAGGCCACATCAGCCCGCGGCTGTCGCTCGATAGCACGCTGCATCAAGGGCATTACGACGAAGGCGATTTAGCCGCGCGCATTGACGCTTATGACCGCCGCCGCGCTGCGATCCATCCTTACAAGCCGCGCGATCCCGCGCGTTGGGGCGATGTGCCGTTCTACGGCTGGTCGGAAGACAAGGCGCGGCAATACGGCGTGCCGCAACGTGCGGACTTTGGCGCGTTCGTGCGCAAGGAAGGGTTTTGTTTGGACTAGAGGTCTCACCCTCGTCATTCCGGACGCCGCGAAGCGGCGATCCGGAATCCAGTAACGCAGGCCGTCTTTCCTGAACTGGATTCCGGGTTCGCGTGCTTCGCACGCGCCCCGGAATGACCGCGCTACTTGTTCTTCACGTACTTCTGCACGCGCCAGTTCAACGTGTCGGCGACGAACAGTTCGCCGCGCTTGCTGGCCGCGACGTAGTGCGCCTCGCCATACTTGCCGAGCGTCTTGCCCTGGCCCGAGCCGGTCATCGTGCCAATCACGTTGCCCATGAGGTCGAGTTGCATCACCTGCCCGGTGTGGCCGTGTGCGAGCCAAATGGTCTGGTCGTCCGCCATAAACAGCCCGCACGGCGTGCCGGGATGCTTCGACTCGCGGATATAGTTGCCGTCGGCGTCGATTACCTGGATGCGCGCGTTGTTACGGTCGGCGATGTAGAGCCGGCCCTCGGCGTCGAACACGAGCGAATGCGGCAGGTCGAACTCGCCGGGGCCTTTGCCTTTCTTGCCGAGCACTTTCAGAAAATTGCCATCCTTATCGAACTTCAGCACCAGCGACTCGGCCTTGCCGTGGCCCTGCAGCACGAACAGGTCGCCGCTCGGCCCGATCACCGCCTCGTTCGGTTCGTTGAACAGCCGCAGATGCCCGAACTCGTGCCATTCGCCGGGCCGGCCACGGACGCCGAGCACCATCTCCAGCCGCCCGGCCGAGTTGAATTTGTAGACCACGTGACCTGCCACGTCGGTTGCCCAGATGTTGTCCTGCGCGTCGATCCGCAGCCCATGGGGCCGGTCGAACAGCCCGTCGCCGAAGCCCCGGATGAAGTTGCCGTCGGCGTCGAACTCCATCAGCGGCATCACGCCGCGATGCAGCACGAAGATGTTGCCCTTGGAGTTGAAGGCGATGCCGGAAGTACCGCCGAAATTCGCCCCGGGCGGCAGTTTGAAGGATTCGGGAACGGCCGTGTAGTCGAGCGGTGGAGGTGCCATTTGCGCCTTGCTCGGAGTTGCGATGAACAGCCTGCCAGCAGCCGAACCATCGTTCGCATGCGAGCCCCCGTCCCGGCTTGGGATGCCGGAATGGAGCATACGCGATTTCAGCGCGGCTGGCACCGGCTTGCGGGCGTTGTACCCGCTCGACTCTGCCATTGCCGGTCCTATAGATAAGACAATCCAATTCAAGGAACTCGGGGAGGACGATGGCTATTCCGCAACTGCTCGTGCACGAGAAGAAGGATACGGTCGGCGTGGTCGTGATCGAAGGCCTGAAAAAAGGCACCGACATGCTCTGCGTCGTCACCCATGACAATTCGTCGTTCAAGCTGAAGTCCAAGATGGACGTGCCGATCGGCCACAAGGTTGCGCTGGTCGACATCAAGAAGGGCGACACCATCTGGAAATACGGCCAGGACATCGGCGTCGCCAAGTCCAAGATCGGCAAGGGCGAGCACGTCCACGTGCACAACGTCAAAACCAAGCGCTGGTGAGCATCATGGCGAAAAAGTCGAAGAAGAACGGCAAATCGGTCGCGAAGAAGAACGGTTATGGCGATCTGACCGTCATGGGCTGGCGCCGCGAGAACGGCCGCGTCGGCGTGCGCAACCACGTCATCATCCTGCCGCTCGACGACCTGTCGAACGCGGCCTGCGAGGCGGTCGCCAACAACATCAAGGGCACGCTCGCTTTGCCGCATGCCTATGGCCGGCTGCAGTTCGGCGAGGACCTCGATCTGCACTTCCGCACGCTGATCGGCACCGGCGCCAATCCGAACGTCGCCGCGGTTGTCGTGATCGGCATCGAGGACCAGTGGACCAAGCGCGTGGTCGACGGCATCGCCAAGACCGGCAAGCCGGTGACGGGCTTCGGCATCGAAGGCCATGGCGATATCGCGACAGTCGCGAAGGCGTCCTACGTCGCCAAGGAATACGTGCAGTGGGCCTCGGAGCTCCCGCGCGAGGAGTGCAGCATCTCCGAGCTGTGGATATCGACCAAGTGCGGTGAGAGCGACACCACCACCGGCCTCGCCTCCTGCCCCACCGTGGGCAACATGTACGACAAGCTGATCCCGCACGGCATTTACGGCGTGTTCGGCGAAACCTCGGAGATCACCGGCGCTGAGCATCTCGCGAAAGAGCGCGCGATCGACAAGAAGGTCGGCGAGAGATGGTACAAGATGTGGAAGGCGTATCAGGACGATGTCATCGAGGCGCACAAGGTCGATGACCTCTCCGACTCGCAGCCGACCAAGGGCAATATCGCGGGCGGCCTGACCACGATCGAAGAAAAAGCACTCGGCAATCTCGAGAAGATCGGCCGCGAGTGCCGGTACATCGACGTGCTGCTGCCGGCTGAGGCGCCGCGCAAGGGCAAGGGCCTCTATTACATGGACACGTCGTCGGCCGCGGCCGAATGCGTGACCTTGATGGCGGCCGGCGGCTATGTGGTGCACACGTTCCCGACCGGGCAGGGCAACGTGATCGGCAATCCGATCGTGCCGGTGATCAAGATCAGCGGCAATCCGAAGACCATCCGCACCATGGGCGAGCATATCGACGTGGACGTGTCCGGCATTCTGCGCCGCGACATGACCATCTCGGACGCCGGCGACGCACTGATCGACATGATCGTCCGCACCGCCAACGGCCGCCTCACCGCCGCGGAGGCGCTCGGCCACCGCGAATTCGTCATGACGAAGCTTTACCGGAGCGCCTAGTTGTTTGCTGTCATCCCGGGGCGCGGGCGAAAGCCCGCGAACCCGGAATCCAGCTACATGTGTTATTGAATTTTTTTCTGGATTCCAGATCCGGCGTTTCACGCCGTCCCGGAATGACGGTTGGGGGATATTGCACGCCATGCCGACGCTGACCCTCCTCCAGGCCGAAGGACTGGTGGTGCGCACGCTCACGCGCTGCCGCACCGACGTCGACAATGCGCGCAGCGTGGCGCGCGCATTGGTCGCCGCTGAAGTCGACGGCCTGCAAGGTCATGGCTTGTCGCGCGTGCCAAGCTACGCAGCGCAAGCCAAGGTGCGCAAAGTCGACGGACTGGCAATGCCACTCGTGACGCGGCCGCGGCCGGGCCTCATAGCGGTCGATGCCGGTTACGGCTTCGCGTTTCCGGCCATCGAAGCCGCCGAAACCGTGCTGCGCGAGGCCGCGCCGGCGCAGGGCATCGCGGCCGCTGCGATCAAACGATCGAGCCACTGCGGCGCCGCGAGGCTGCCTGTGGAGCGATTGGCGCAAGCGGGGCTTGTCGCAATCATGTTCGCCAACACGCCGGCTGCGATGGCGCCGTGGGGCGGCAGCAAAGCGCTGTTCGGGACCAACCCCATCGCCTTCGCCTGCCCGCTGCCGGGCCGCGCGCCCGTGGTCGTGGATCTGTCGCTGTCCAAGGTGGCGCGCGGCAACGTTGTGACGGCAAAGCAGCGCGGCGAGAAACTTCCGCCGGGCTGGGCGCTCGATCATAAAGGCCAGGCGACCACCGACCCCGACGCGGCATTGCATGGCACCATGCTGCCCATGGGCGACGCCAAAGGCGTCGCCCTGGCGCTGATGGTCGAGCTCATGGCCGCCGGGATGATCGGCGCAAATTACGCCAGGGAAGCGTCGTCCTATCTCGATGCCGGAGGGCCTCCATCCGGCACCGGACAGCTCATCATCGCCTTCGATCCGGAGGCATTCGGCACTCACGCCATAGCGCGATTCAACGTGCTGGCGGTTGCGATCGAGAGCCAGCAAGGCGCGCGATTGCCCGGCGAGCGCAGGCTTGCGCTCCGCGCCAAGGCCAAGGCCGAAGGCCTTGTGATCCCGGAAAAGCTGTTCGCGGAGATCGAGGCGCTTTAGCGCATGTCCCGGATCTACAGCGCGGCCTGCTTACCCTGCAGTGGTAACGGCTGATCGCCGAGCATGCCGTTGACGATCACCTTGCGCGCGGTGTCGAGATCGACCTTGTGCTGTTTCATCAGATCCGCGGCGTCGGTGATGATGGCGTCGACGTCCTGCTTGATCTTGAGATGCTTGTAGTGATCGTCCTGGTGCAGGCCCATGCTGGCGCCGACCACCTCGAGAATGTTCATGATTTTGAACGGCCAGTCGCGCTCGTGGGCGCAGAGCTCGCGATGGTCGGAGTGGTAGACTGCAACCAGCGCGTCAACGCCAGCCGCCCGCGCGGCCTCGAGCTCGCGAAGCTGCAGCTCGGCCTTGAACTTCGGCAGCGTCGCGAGGTTCACGCTTTGCAGACCAACCGCCGGCACATCGAGCTTGACGATACGAACGCCCGGCACCGCGCGGAGCAACCCCTCCGCGGCCTCCATCACGCCGGCGATGCCGGGATGCCGGTGCAGCGCGACGGTCATCTCGACGCGCTCATTGAGAAACGGGCGAAGCTCATCGAGGTGAGCGTGCAGGAAGCGCATGAACGGCGTCATGTCGAACGGCGCCGAGCCGGTGGCGCGCTCGATGGTCGGCAGCACGGTCTCGCCGAACTGCATCATGCAGCTCGGACACCACGCAAGAACCTCGCCAGTCTTCGACTGCGACAGCTTGTTGATCGTGTTGTTGGCGAAGCGGCCGAGCGTATCGATATCGCCGGCGCGAAGCTGCGCTGTGCCGCAACAATGCGTCGGTCCGCCCATGACCTGATAATCGGTTCCAATCTTGTCCATGATGTCGAGACACAGAAGCGCGATGTGCGGCGTCTTCAGCACGTTGCAGCCGGTGTAAAACACCACGTCGGGCAGATCGGTCCGCGGCGGCTCCTTCGATGGGCGCTGTCCGAGGCGGATCAGCGCCTCTTCGGACAACTGCAGGCGTGACAGCACGCTCGAATCCTCGCCGACCTTGCGGAACTGCATGACTGCGGCCTTGCGACGCTCGGTCACATCCTTGTCGTGCTTGATCATCGCGAGCCGCGACATGGTCAGCAGGAAGCGCGGGTTGACACCGTAGTCGCAAGCCTTGATGCACTCGCCGCTCGCCATGCAGGCCTTGGCCCATTTCTCGGATTCGACCGGGCCCTTGCCGAGGCGAAGGATGTCGAGCACGCCGGACACCACTGCGACGGGGTCGGCGTCGGCGAGACCCGCAGCCGGCGCGATCGGACAAGCTTTGAAGCAGGCGCCGCATTTCGTGCAGGCGTCGAGCATGTCGTCGATGCGGCCGGTGAGAGCGTCTTCAAATCCGGTGTTCTGCATGGGCCTTAGAATAGCTCAAAAATCAGCCCGATATGAGCCCCGCCTGCGGTCTTTTCTTGCCGGGCAGCGTTGCGGTTTCGCATCCCCCTCAGCGGGCCTGCGGCAGTTTCACCAACTCAAATTCGAAGCTGGTCTGCAAATCCTCCACCTGTGCTCGCGACAGCCACATCGACATCCAGCCAAGCCCAGGATGTTGCGTCGCAAACTGAATAGCCGACTTCTGCGGCGCGGCTTTTACGGACCAAAGCAGGTTGTCGCTATGGTGGAGCTTTTCAGGATCGTCCGGCGGCTCTGCGGAATGGATCGGCGTCATCTTCGCACGCGCAGCCGCGAGATCGCGGATCAGCGCGTCGACATCGCCGGCGGACAGTTCCGCGACGCCTCCGTCGATCGAAACATTGAGTGTCGTGGTTGAAGGATCGAGTTTAATTGGTTGCACAGATTTATCCTCTTACTCCGCTGTCATCGCCGGGCTTGACCCGGCGATCTTGGCGAGGTGAGCACTGTGCCTTCCTCATCGAGATCACCGGGTCTCGCCGCCATAGCGCGTCAAAGACGCGCGTAAACGCGCTTATGGCGACGGCCCGGTGATGACAGTTTTTATGTTGTGACAGTCGCGACATCTAAGCAGAGACTTGGTGTTTCAATTGAATTTCCTCGCCGCGTTTCGACGATTCAATCGCAGCAAGACACAGTTCGAGATTGGCGAGCCCCCAGCGCCCGTCATGCACCGGCTGCGCGCGCCCGGCGATTGCCGCGGCGAATTCGTCGAGCACCAGATCGCGCGGACTCTTGTCGTTCGGCACCGCGATCTCCTCGCGACCCCGCTCCGAATAGATGTAAAGACCGTCGGGTGATTGCCGGATGTCGCCGCGCTCGCAGCTCACCACGGTCAGACCGAAATGCGGCTGGTGCGGCGCGCTGGTCGGGATCGCATCCTTGGCGCGCCTGCGCTTGGCCTCGAGTTCGTCGGCGGCCGATGTATCGCCAAATGTTCGCTTCACCGGCGGCCGTTTCTCGACCGGCTCGGTGAAGCCCCATTCGGCGACGTCCGAAATCAGCTCCATGGTCGAGAAATAGCCGTAGCCGTTGTAGACCGCAGTCGCCGTTATCCCGTCGGCGAACTGCATGAACACCGTGTGCGCGCCGATCGAGCGGCGATTCGGATCCCAATCGAATGTGCTGGCGCGGATGCTCTTCACCAGTCCGCCGCCCAAGAGCCGGATGATGTCGAACTGATGCGAGCCTTGGCGGAACGTCACGCCGCCGCCGAGCGCGATCTCGAGCTCGTCGGGCCGCCGCGGCCGGTACATCCAATCGGTGAAGTTCCAGGTGTGGATCATGCGCACCCGACCGAGCCGGCCGCTTGTGACGATCTCACGTATCGCCTGGATCGGCCGGTCGAAGCCATGAGCATGGCCGACCACGAGCTTGACGCCTGCGCGTTCCGCGGCCGCGACCATCGCTTGCGCGTCCTCAAGCCGGATCGCCATCGGCTTTTCGGTCAGCACGTGCTTGCCCGCTGCAAAGACCAGGTTGGCATGCCCGGCATGAAGCTCAGTCGGCGTCGCGATATAGACCGCGTCGATGCTCGCCTGACCCAGCATCGACGGCAGGTCGGCAAAACCCGCGGCTCCGGTTTCGGCGGTAACAGTTTCCCGCGTTTCCGCGACCGGCTCGGCGAAAGCCACCAGTTCGAATTCGGCGTGATCGCGAAGCGGCGGCAGAAAGGCGCGGGCCGCAGCCCCCATCCCGGCAATTCCAATACGGATTTTCTCAGTCATACGAGTGATGCTAACCCTTTGCTGGCGACTCCGCCTGCACGAGAGTAAACTATGCCCGCGAAGCAGGAGAAGTCGCGATGCTCACAGCCGTGCAAAACGAGTTGCTCACGCGGATCGGCCCCGGTACGCCGTGCGGCGAGTTGATGCGGCGCTACTGGCACCCGATCGCGGCGGTCTCCGAGCTCGAAGGCAAATGGACCCGGCGCGTCCGCCTGCTCGGCGAAGACCTGGTGCTGTTCCGCGACAAGCAGGGCCGCATGGGGCTCATCACCGAGGCCTGCCCGCACCGGCGCGCTTCGCTGGCGCTCGGTATCCCGACGGAGGACGGCATCCGTTGTCCCTACCACGGCTGGGAGTTCGGCCACAGCGGCCAGTGCCTCAGCCAGCCGAACGAGCCGGAAAAGAGCTCGTTCCGCCACAAGATCAAAACGCCGGCCTATTCGGTCGAGGAGATGGGCGGCCTCTATTGGGCCTACATGGGCCCGGCCGAGGCGAAACCGCTGCTTCCGCGCATCGACGGCTTCGTTGCCGAAGGCACCATTCGCATGCTCGGCCGCACCATCCTTCCGGTGAACTGGCTGCAGATCATGGAAAACTCCATGGACCCCATTCACACCGAATGGCTCCATGGCCACACCTATGAGTTCATCAAGGAACAGCAGGGCAAGGGCCACAAGGTCGCAATCAGCACGCGGCACGAGAAGATCGCGTTCCGCGAGTTCGAACACGGCATCACCAAGCACCGCCTGCTCGCCGGTCATTCGGAGGACTCCGACGACTGGCGCATCGGCCATCCGGTGGTGTTCCCGAATATTCTTTCGGTCGGCAACGGCGACGAGGCGTCGCGGTATTACGCGTTCCAGATCCGCGTGCCGGTCGACGACGGCCACACCATGCACCTCTGGTTCACGGCCTTCGTGCCGCCGAAAGGCGAGCAGGTCGCGCCAGAGCTGCTCGACAAGGTCCACGTCTACGAGATGCCGCTCTACGGCGCGGACGGCCAGTTCATCATGGACAACATCGACGGCCAGGACATGGCGGTGTGGGTCACGCAAGGCCAGGTCGTCGACCGCACCCAGGAAAATCTCGGCGCCTCCGACAACGGCATCGCGCTTTATCGCCGCGTGCTGCGCCGCGAGATCAAGAAGGTCGAGGAAGGCCTCGACCCGATGTTTACGTTCCGCGACGCAGAAAAGAACCAGCGCATCGATCTGCCGAACGAACGCAAGAAGCATCACAACAGCGAAGGCGTGCGCAGCTGGATCATGCGCACCCACATGGCCTATTCGCCAATCGCCGAGGACGTGATCGGGATCTTCGAGGCGCACAAGCCGGCGCCCACGCCGCTGCGCGTCGTCAGCTGACGGGAGCCGTCCAATGAGCGCGCCGGAGGTTTCAGAGACAGTGCGGCTCCTTGCCGAACAGGCAGGCCTGGGCAAGGCGCTGAAGCTCTTCCCAGAGGGCGTGAAGAACGCGGTCGAGCGCGGCCTGAAGCCGATCGGCGATCCGCCCAAGGGCCACATGCCGACCGCCTCGCCGGCGCCGGTGTTCAATCCCGGGGCTTTCGAAGGCGAGAAATAGTCCGCGCGTGTCGAGGGGGCGTTGCCATGAGTGATCTGGCTTATCTCACGGCCGCGGATGGCGCGGCGCTGCTGCGTGCGAAGAAACTCTCGCCGGTCGAATGGACACGGGCGCTGCTCGACCGGATTGCGGCGATCGACTCGCACACCAATGCTTATCTCACGGTGACCGCCGACAAGGCGCTCGCCCAGGCCAAAGCCGCCGAGGCCGAGATCGCCAAGGGCCGGATCCGCGGGCCGATGCACGGCGTGCCGTATGCCGCGAAGGACATCTTCGACATCGAAGGCATGGCGACCACCTGCCATTCGAAAATCCGCAAAGATCATCGCGCCGCTTCGGATGCTTTCGTCGTCAAGAAACTCAACGATGCCGGCGCCGTGCTGCTCGGCAAGCTCGCGCTGCACGAATTCGCGACCGGAGGGCCAGCCTTCGACCTGCCATGGCCGCCGGCGCGCAACCCCTGGAATCGCGACCACCATCCCGGCGGCTCGTCGAGCGGCTCCGGCGCGGCGCTCGCCGCGGGCCTTGCGCCGGCCGCGCTCGGCACCGACACCGGCGGCTCGGTGCGCAATCCCGCGACCTGCTGCGGCATCGTTGGCCTCAAACCGACCTATGGTGCGGTCAGCCTCAACGGCGTGTTCCCGCTGACGCACTCGCTCGATCATGTCGGGCCGATGACCCGAACGGTCGAGGACAATGCGATCCTCTTCCACACCATCGCGGGCCACGACCCGGCCGATCCGACCAGCACCACCCGCGCCGCCGCCGACACGCTGAAGGACCTGAAGTCCGGCGTGAAGGGGCTCCGCATCGGGCTGATCGAGCACTTCTACACGGAGGATGCGCCGGCCGATCCCGAGCAGGTGCGCGGCATCGAGCAGGCCACCGAACTGCTGCGCAAGCTCGGCGCGACCGTGCAACCCATTCGTCTGTCGCCGCTGCCGCTCTGGACCGACTGCAACCGCACCATCCACAACGCCGAGGCCTATGCGATCCACGAACGCGACATCCAGACGCGGCCGGAGGACTTCGCGTCGCTGACCCGCAACCGCATCATCGCGGGCGCTTTCATGTCGGCGGCAAAATACATCAAGGCGCAGCAGCTTCGCGCCGCATTGTGCCGCGAGTTCGCAGAGGCGATGCGCGGTCTTGACGCGGTGATCACGCTGTCGAGCCTGCTGCTGCCCTGCCGGATCGACGATCCGGCAACCATCGCCAAGACCTACGACCAACAGGCGCGTCTCGTGTTCAACGTCACCGGAACGCCGGCGATCTCGGTGCCGACCGGCTTTGCGGCGAGCGGCTTGCCGCTCGCCATGCAGATCGCCGGCCGCGCCTTCGACGAGCCGGTGATCATGCGCATCGCGCAGGTCTATTGCGAGGCGGCCGGCACCTGCATCGGCGCCGACCCGAAGAGTCAGCCACGGCTGCCGCAGCCCGCGCGCACCGCCGCCGAATAGCTACTGCGACGCGAGCCCGAGCCGCTTGATCAGCTCGCCCTTGAACGTGTAGTCGGCGCGCGTCTGCGCCTCGAACTGCGCGCTATTGAGATAGGTGATGCTCTGCCCGGTGTTGCCGATGACGCGCAGCACCGCCTCGCTCTTCACCGCATTGGCGCAGCCCTGCTCGAGCGCCGACTTTACATTGCCGGGCAGGCCCTTGGGCGCGAACACGCCGTTGTGGCCCGGCGGCACCGAGGTTGCGACACCCAGCTCCTTGGCGGTCGGCACGTCCGGATAAGCCGGATGACGCTTGTCGGCGAAGATCACCAGCGGCCGGATGGCATCATTGCCGCGGATCGAGGAAACGGCCATCGCGCCGAAATCGATGTCGCCCTTGATCAGCACCGGCAGCATCGCGCCGTCGCCGCGGAACGGCAGGTGCTGAACCTTGAACTTCAGGGCATCGGCGAGGTTCTCGACCGACAGATGCGGAATGGAGCCGATTCCGGCGTGCCCGAAGGTGAGACCGTCAGGCTTGCTCTTCGCGGCGTCGAGCAGGTCCTTCGCGGTCTTGAATTTCGAATTGGGTCCGACCGCGATGGCGAACACATTCTCGAACACTTGGCAGATGTATTCGAACGAATCCGCCGTGTAGCGCACGCCTTTCACGAGATAAGGCGCATTGGCGATCGGCGTCGAAGGGCTGAACGCCAGGGTGTGGCCATCGGGCGCGGCGCCAGCGAGCTGGGTGAAGCCGAGCGTGCCGGCCGCGCCGTCACGATTGACGGTGACCACCGATTGCCCGAGCTGCTCCCCAAGCGATGCGCCGATCGCGCGGCCGATCAGGTCGACACCGCCGCCGACTGCAAATGGGATGATGAGATCGATGTTGCGCGAGGGATATTTCTGCTGCGCGGTTGCGCCCGTGCAGAGCGCGATTGCAAGCGCCAACCCCACCCCGATCCTTGCAACCATGCGCATACCTCCTGAGCCGCATTCTTTTGACGCGTTTCAAAACGCTAGGCGCGCGGTCTATCCTCGTCAATGCCGCCTGTCTCAACGCCGGGATCTCGCCATGCCGCGCCGCTTCGTCGACATCTCAATTCCACTGGAGAGCGACGTTGCCAGCGATCCGCCGCTGGCGCTGCCGAAAATCCAGTACTTGCGCCACGACCAGACTTTCGAGCGTATCGCATCGTTCTTCCCAGGCCTGCAGAAGAGCGATCTGCCCGACGGCGCGGGCTGGGCGCTGGAGAAGGTCGACATCACCACGCACAACGGCACGCATCTCGACGCGCCGTATCACTTCCATCCGACCATGGACCACGCGCTGGGCGCGCCGAAGCCTGCTGCGACCATCGATCAGATCCCGCTGGAATGGTGCTTCCAGCCCGGCGTGAAGCTCGACTTCCGGCGTTTTCCCGATGGCTACGTCGCGACCGCGAACGACGTCGAGACCGAGCTCAAACGCATCGGTCACACGCTCAAGCCGCTCGAGATCGTGCTGGTCAACACCAGCGCCGGCGCAAAATACGGACAGCCGGACTATGTCGATTCCGGCTGCGGCATGGGGCGCGAGGCGACGCTCTATCTCACCGAACGCGGCGTCCGCGTCACCGGGATCGACGGCTGGAGCTGGGACGCGCCGTTCAGCTTCACGGCGAAGCGCTACGCGAAGGACCACGATCCGAAGATCATCTGGGAAGGCCACAAGGCCGGCCGCGACATCGGCTACTGCCATCTGGAAAAGCTGCACAACCTCGAAGCACTGCCGGCGTCGGGATTCACGATTGCGTGCTTTCCGGTGAAGGTGAAAGGCGGATCGGCCGGCTGGACACGGGCCGTGGCCATCCTGGACAATTGAACGAAATCATTCGGGAGGACATGTTGACCACTTATCCGCGCGACCGCTTTTCCTATTCATCGCCGTTCACGCGCCCGCCGCTGAAGCTTCCCGGCAAGGGCCGCATGATCGTGTGGTCGGTGGTCAACATCGAGGAGTGGGAGATCACCCGGCCGATGGCGCGGCAGCTTTCAATCGCGCCGCAGGGCCAGAGCGCGATCCCCGATATGCCGAACTGGACCTGGTACGAGTACGGCATGCGGGTCGGCTTCTGGCGGCTGATGCGTGCACTGAAGAAGGCCAAGGTCACGCCGACCATGTCGCTCAACGCCAGGGTCTGCGAGACCTATCCGGAGGCGACGGCGGCGGCGCGCGACGCCGGCTGGGAATTCATGGCGCATTCCTATGTGCAGATGCCGATCCAGCAGATTGCAGACCGCCAGCCCGAGATCATGCAGCAGTCGATCGACATCCTGCAGAAGTTCACCGGCAAGTTTCCGAGCGGCTGGCTCGGACCCGGGCGCGGCCAGATGTTCGACACGCTCGATCACGTGGCAAAAGCAGGCTTCACCTGGTTCGGCGACTGGGTGCTTGACGACCAGCCGATCTGGGTGAAAACCGCACACGGCCCGGTGCTGTCGATCCCCTACAGCGCCGAGATCAACGACATCACCATGATGGTGTCGCACCATCACGAGTCCGACGTGCTGCTCGGCCGCACCAAAGACGCGTTCGACCGGCTGTATCTGGAAAGCAAGGAATCAACGCGGATTCTGGCAATCGGCGTGCACCCCTATGTCACCGGACAGGCGCACCGCATCAAGTATTTCGAGCAGCTCTACGCCTACATCAACAAGCACCCAGGCGTGGTGCACTGGACCGGCCAGCAGATCTACGATTGGTATGTGAAGCAGGTACCGAAGCCGAACTGAGCACTGCATACGATCGAGGGAGGACATCGGCCTTGAAAGCACGTTGGCTCGCCGCTGCGTTGTTCGTCGCGATATCGGCACCGGGAAGCGCGCACGCGCAATCGGACTATCCGAACAAGCCGGTGCGGATCATCAACGACTCGGCCGCGGGCAGCGCCAACGATGCCAGTGCACGCATCCTCGCCGACAAGCTCTCGCAGATCTGGGGCCAACAGGTCATCACTGTGAATCAGCCCGGCGCAGGCGGCGGCATTTCCGCCAAGGCCGCGTCGTAATCGCCAAACGACGGCTACACGCTTTACCTCCCGGCCACCTCGCCGTTCCTCACCCTTCCGGGCGCGTCCGGCGTCGCGCCGAACTTGCCGCTCGAACTGCCGCGGGACTTCACGCCGATCGGTTTCATGCTGCAGCAGCCGCTATTCGTCGGCGCCTCGCATCAGTCCGGCATCAACAGCATCGCCGACGTGATTCGCATGGCGAAAGAAAAGCCCGGCGAGATCACCTACGCCTCGACCGGACGCGGCCGGCTCACGCACCTGACGATGGAGTTGTTCCAGGCGCGCACCGGCGTCAAGCTGCAGTTGGTCCCCTATACCGGCGGCACCGCGCAGGCGATGGGCGACCTGCTCAGCGGACGCGTGCACCTCATCCTCGACGCGTATGCCGGGCTTGCGCCAGCGCTCAGAGGCAATCTCATCAAAGGTCTCGCCGACACCGCGCTCGAAAGGCTGCCCGGCTTCGAGAACCTGCCGACCATCGCGGAGACCATCCCGGGCTTCTTCGTCGGCGCCTGGGCCGTGCTGGTGGCGCCGACAGGCACGCCCGATCCGATCATCCGCAAGGTGAACAAGGATTTCTGGACCGCGCTCAACGATCCCGAAGTGAAGGCCAAGTATCAGGGCAATGGCGCGTTCCTGCGCTACATGACGCCGGAGCAGGTCACCGAGTTCGTGCAAGATCAGCAGAAGACCTGGCGGCCGATCCTGGAGCAGGTGGCGCGCGACACACCCAAATAGCGCGACAGTGAGTTAGGTAAACAGCCTCGCCTTGGCCTCTTCGGCCGCCTGCTCCATGGTCATGAACACCGCGCCGTCCGCGGCCATCTTGTCGACGAGCCATTCCAGCGCAGCCATGCGCTGGCCGCGCCCGATGACGAACGGGTGCATGGTCAAGGTCAGCACGCCCCAGTCGACCACGCGGCGCATGTAGAGGAATTCGTCGTACCAGCTCTGCATCACCGCGCGCGGCGGCTGCATGCTCGCAAGCACGGTCTGCGGCGTGCGCACGAACTCGAAATGCGGATAGTCGTCAAGCGACCACGAGATGGGCATCTCGATGAGGTTCGTGGACTCACCGAATTTGAACGGCTTGCCGAGCAAGGCTTCGTCGCCGCGCCGCGCGCGATAGGGAACGTAATCGGCCCCCATCAGGCTCGTGTCGTAGAGAAAGCCGTGCTTGATCAGCAGGTCGATGGTGTGCTCGCTCAGATCCCAGGACGGCGAGCGGTAGCCGCGTGCGGTGCGACCGGTCAGCGCACGGATGTTCTCATTCGCCCGGACGAGGTCGGCTTCTTCCTCTTCGCGGGTCTGATTGGCTGGCGGGATATGCGCCCATGAATGATGGCCGATCTCGTGGCCGGCTTCCACCACCGCGGCGCTTTCCTTCGGCCAGCTCTCGATGGTGAAGCCCGGCGTGAACCAGGTCGCCTTGATGTCGCGATCCTTCAGGAATTTCAGGATGCGGCCGGACGCCATGGCGCCGAACTCGCCGCGGGACAGCGGCGTCGGCGTCGTCATGCCGCGGGCGATGAAGCCGGACTGGGTGTCGAAGTCGAAGGTGAGGCAGACGATATGGCGGGGCATGACTGCTGAATTTTCTCTTGGACATGAGCACAAGGGAACCGAGTATAACACCGACCATGACGACACATGCGATCGGCATCATCCTCAACGGCGCGACCGGGCGCATCTGCTCCACCCAGCATGTTGCCAATGCGCTGGCGCCGATCCGCGACGAGGGTGGTTTGGCTGTGGGCCAAGACAAGAGCCAAGATCGCATCGTGCCGCGGCTGATGCTCGCCGGCCGCAATGCCGACAAGCTCGCCGAAGTGGCCAAGCGCTACGGCGCCGAATGGACCACCGATCTCGACATGGCGCTGGCCGATCCGGCCTTCACGGTGTTCTTCGATGCTGCAGCGACCTCGCAGCGCCAGGGCGTGCTGGAGAAGGCGATCGCGGCCGGCAAAAACATCTATTCGGAAAAGCCCGTGGCGCTCACCGTCGACAAGGGGCTTGAGCTTCTGCGTGCCATCAAGGCTCACGGAGTGAAGCATGGCGCGGTCGAGGATAAGCTTGGCCTGCCAGGCCTGCAGAAGCTGTCACGGCTTGCTGCGAACAATTTCTTCGGCCGCGTGACCGGATTCAAGATCGATTTCGGCTGGTGGGTGTTCGACGGCACCGAAGTGCCGTGCCAGCGCCCGAGCTGGAATTACAAAAAGAACGGCGGCGGCGGGCTCATCCTCGACATGTATCCGCACTGGCGTTACGTGATCGAGAATACGCTCGGCCCGATGCGCCGTGTCATCACCTCGCTGTCGACGGCGACTCCCGCGCGCATCGACGAACAGGGCAGGCGTTACGACGTCGACGTCGAGGACCAGGCTGCGACGCTCATCGAGCTGGAAAACGGCGCAACCGGCACGATCCTCGCGTCCTGGGCGACGCGGGTGCGGCGCGACGATCTTCTGACTTTCCAGATCGACGGCACGAAAGCATCGGCGGTCGCGGGCCTGCACCGCTGCTGGACCGTCACCAATGCGCAGACGCCGCGCACCGCGCATTTCTCCATCGCCACCGACCTCAACATCGATTACCGCGCCAACTGGCAGGAGGTCGACGAGCCTGGGCCATTCAAGAATCCCTATCGCATCGGCTGGGAAAACTTCCTGCGCCATCTCGTCACCGGCGCGCCGATGCAGGCGGATTTTGCCGCGGGCATCCGCGACGTGCAGTTCGCCGAAGCCTGTTATCGCAGCGTCAAGGATGGAACATGGGTGGGACTCGCCGCGCTCTCGTAACAGGCACTTCCGCGGGATTGGGCCGCGCCATCGCGGTGGCGCTGGCGCGTGAGGGCTACGACCTGGCGCTCACCGAATTGAGCACCGACGCGCTGAAGGACACGCTGGCCGATTCGGCGCTCGCCAATCGAAAGACTGTCGCGATCGCGCTCGATCTGCGCTCGCAGGGCGGCATCAAGGCGGCGTTCGAGCAGGCGACGAAACAGCTCGGCGATATCGATCTGCTGGTCAACAACGCCGGGCGCGCGCTGCTCAAGCCGGCCGTCGACGTCACCGAAGCCGAATGGGACGACGTCATCGACACCAACCTCAAGGGTGCGTTCTTTCTGTCTCAACTGTTCGGCCGCGCCTGCATCTCAAAAAAGCGACCGGGCGTGATCGTCAGCATGGCCTCGACCCACGGCCTGACCGGTATCGCCGGCCGTTCGGTTTACGGCATCTCGAAAGCGGGCCTGATTCAGATGACGCGGATGCTGGCGATCGAATGGGCCGACAAGAACATCCGCGTCAACGCGATCGCGCCGACCACGGTGATGACCGAGTCGCGGCAGCAGCTCCTGGCCGATCCGGCAAAGCGCGCCGCGGCGCTGTCGCGAATCCCGTCGGGACGCTTCGCCACGCCCGAGGAGATCGCGGCCGCGGTGGTGTATCTCGCGAGCCCCGGCGCAGCATCGGTGACGGGGCACACCCTGCCGGTCGACGGTGGCCTGACGGCGATTTAACTCCGCCGTCATTCCGGGGCGCTCGCGAAGCGAGCGAACCCGGAATCCAGACGCATAAAGATTCTTTTCTGAACTGGATTCCAGGTTCGCGCCCATAGCGCGTCGAAAACGCGCGTAGACGCGCTGGCGGGCACGCCCCGGAAAGACGGAGAAACCGGTTAAGCCGCCTGCCCTTGCGCCTCGGCCGCGGCCTTCACCTCCGGCAGCCGGGTGAAGCTGTTCACATGCGCGAGGTTCCAGGCGTGGGCGTAGAACGTGCGCGCGCTGCCGGCCAAGAGCTCGCGGTCGGCCAAGAACGTGTAGATCTCCGCGAAGCTCTTCACCTCGTGCGCCGATACGCGCTTGAGAAGATGCATCGGCGTGAGGTCCTTGGGATGCGCGAGGCCCGCCGCGCCGACGAGCTCCGACAACGCCTCCAGCGTGTTGTCGTGAAAGCGCCGCACCCGCCCAGCCTTGTCCTCAACCACCAGCGCCTTCTGACGCAGCGGATTCTGCGTTGCGACGCCTGACGGGCAGTGGTCGGTGTGGCAGGACTGCGCCTGCACGCAGCCCAGCGCGAACATGAAGCCGCGCGCGGCGTTGCACCAGTCGGCCCCAAGCGCCAGCACGCGCGCCATGTCGAAGCCGGTGACGATGCGGCCGGCAACGCCAAGCTTGATGGTGTCGCGCAGGCCAGCTCCGACCAGGCAATTGTGCGCGAACATCAGACCGTCGCGCATCGGCGTGCCGATGTGATCGACGAACTCCAAGGGCGCCGCGCCGGTGCCGCCCTCCTTGCCGTCGATGACGATGAAGTCCGGCTTGATGCCGGTCTGCAGCATCGCCTTGCAGATGCCCATGAATTCCCACGGATGGCCGATGCAGAGCTTGAAGCCGACCGGCTTGCCGTTCGACAGCTCACGCAGCTTCGCGATGAAGTGCACCATCTCGAGCGGCGTCGAGAACGCCGAATGCCGCGCCGGCGAGACGCAGTCCACGCCAACGGGCACGCCGCGGGCGTCGGAGATTTCCGGCGTCACCTTCGGACCCGGCAGCACGCCGCCATGGCCGGGCTTAGCGCCCTGCGACAGCTTGATCTCGATCATCTTCACTTGCGGATCGGCGGCCTGCTTGGCGAAGTCCTCGGCGCAGAACGTGCCGTCGGCGTTGCGGCAGCCGAAATAGCCGGAGCCGAGCTCCCAGATGATGTCGCCGCCAAACTCGCGGTGATAGCGGCTGTAACCGCCCTCGCCGGTGTCATGAGCGAAGTTGCCGAGCCTGGCGCCCTTGTTCAGCGCGCGAATGGCATTGGCGCTCAGCGCACCGAAGCTCATCGCCGAGACGTTGAACATCGACAGCGAGTAAGGCTGCTTGCAATCCGGGCCACCGACGGTGACGCGGAAGTCGTGCTGCGTCGGCGGGATCGGCACCAGCGAATGATTGATCCACTCGAACTGGTCGCCGTAGACGTCCTGCTGGGTGCCGAACGGCCGCTTGTCGAGCTGGCCCTTCGCACGCTGATAGACGATGGCGCGCTTGTTGCGGTTGAACGGCGTGCCGTCGGTGTCGCTTTCGAGAAAGTACTGGCGAATTTCCGGCCGGACCTTCTCCAGAATGAAGCGAATATTGGCCAGGATCGGATAGTTGCGGCGCAGGCTGTGCTTGGTCTGCATCATGTCGATCACGCCGATGATGACGAGCACGGCGCAAACCGCGAACGGTATGACGAAGAGTTTGCTGGCGAGGACCAGGAGGCCGAACAGCACCGTGCCGATGAGACTCGCCACGATCGCGACATACCGCATGCCATCCCTCCCGTTGCATCGCTTGGGACGGCAATCGTAGGGCAGTCCCGTGACCAATCAATGTCACGGTATCGTCACCATCGGGTTACAGCGGGTGGTTGGGGCGGGCATGCTCGCCCCCGGTCCCCGTGGTTTGTGGCGGATTCGACGCGTAAATCGTCGGATAGGACAGACCATAGGCCAGTCCGCCCACCACGATCAGTGCCATCAGGCCCAGCGCGACCCACAAGGCTTTGCTGGGGCGGTGGTCGCCGGGGATTCGGTCCGGGTCGGTCATACGCACCTCCCACAATGGAGGATTAATTCGCAGCCGGACGGATCGGTTTCATGAACGAATAGTCAGGGATTCACCGGGGATTTCACCTGCATGGCGGGCCGCGCCGCGGCATTGACCACGACCGCCACCACGATATTGGCAATGAGCGCGATCAGCCCGGTATAGGCGGTAAAATGCAGATCGCCGAGCGCAAGGGCGTGGAGCGGTTTCAACCCGTCGGACCAGGCGAGCCAGGTGCCGCCCAGCAGGCCCACGGCCCAGCCCGTCAGCAGCGCCGGCGCCGTGAACCAGCCGGTGAACAGGCCGAAGACCAGCGCCGGCAGGGTTTGCAGAATCCACAAGCCGCCGAGGAGCTGCAGATCGAGCGCGAACTGCGTCGGCAGATAAAGGATGACGAGCAACGCGCCGACCTTCACCACCAGCGAAGCAATCTTGGCGACCTGCGCCTCTCCCTCATGGGTGGCCTGCGGATTGACATAGGCCTTCCAGAAATTGCGCGTGAACAGATTGGCAGCGCCAATGCTCATCACCGCGGCCGGCACCAGCGCGCCGATCGCGATCGCGGCGAAAGCAAAGCCTGCGAACCAGCTCGGGAACAGCGTCTGAAACAGCGCCGGCACGACGTCGTTGTTGCTGCCAAGCTTCAGATGCGCGGCGTGGCCCATGTAGCCGAGCAGCGCGAGGAGCCCAAGCATCAGCGTGTAGGCCGGCAGCAGCACGGCGTTCTTGCGGATGGTGCGACCGCTGCGGCTCGCGAAGATGCCGGTCAGCGTGTGGGGATACATGAAGGCCGCGAGTGCGGAGCCGAACGCGAGCGAGGCGTAAGCCACGTACTGGTTCGGCGCGAGCAGGATCGAGCCGGAGCCCTTGGCCTTGAACGCCGCGTCGGCCGCATCGAACACAGCGCCATATCCGCCGAGCTGGCTCGGGATGAGCCCGACTGCGGCGATCACCGCGATGTAGATCATGATGTCCTTGACGAAAGCGATCAGCGCGGGTGCGCGCAAGCCCGACGAATAGGTGTACAGCGCAAGCACGACGAACGCCGCGATCAGCGGGAATTCGCCGGTGAGGCCGAGCGCCTTGATGGCAGCCGCCATGCCGATCAGTTGCAGCGCGATGTAGGGCATGGTCGCGACCACGCCGGTGACGGCGATGGCAGACTCGAGCGTGCGCGATCCGTAGCGGCCGCGCACCACATCGGCCGCGGTGACGGCGCCGGTGTCCTTGGCGACGCGCCAGAGCTTCGGCATCACCCAGAACACGAACGGATAGACGATGATGGTGTAAGGCAGCGCGAAGAAGCCGTAGGCGCCGACCGAATAGACGAGCGCCGGCACGGCGATCACCGTGTAGGCGGTGTAGAAATCACCGCCGACCAGAAACCACGTGATCCAGGTGCCGAACTGGCGGCCGCCCAGCCCCCACTCGTCAAGATGCGCGAGCGTCTTGGGCCTGCGCCAGCGGGCGGCGACGAAGCCCATCACGGTGACGAGGGCGAAGAAGAACACAAACACCGACAATGCGGTGACGTTGATCTCACTCTTCATCGGGGAAGCTCCGATACGCGATGAAAGTGAGGAGCGCCGTCACCGGCACCCAGGCGAGCTGGTACCAGTAAAAGAACGGAAAGCCGAACAGGACCGGATCGTGGAAATTGTAGAACGGGACCCAGAGGAGCCCGATGAACGGAATCAGCAGCAGCCAGAGATGATGTTTGAACATTGGCGTCGCCTTTAGCCGGCACACATGTTGCCGGTAGGCCCGCTGAACGCGGGCTTTCTCGCGTGGGGTCGCCCTTCCCACAAACTGCGACATAATCGTGGCAAGTTCCATTGCAAGGCCCGCGACGCGAACAAGCGCGATCGCTCATGGCATGCAAAACGAAAACGCGGCCATTTAGGCCGCGTTTGTACGTGTACGTACGGATTTCTTAGACTTAAGTCTGGGCCACCTTAAGCTGCCGCCGATTTGCCGATCGCCGCGTTGACGCGCGGCAGCACCTGCTCGGCCATCAGCTGCATCGAACGCTTGGCCAACGCGGGATCGGCCCAGTCCATGCCGGCATAGACGATCTCGCCGAAGTCGCCGATCTCCTCCCGCAGCGCCAGAAGCTGATCGACCACCTTGTTGACGCTGCCGTGGATCACGCAGTTGTCGAGCACGTAGTCGAGCGTGATCTCGTCGTCGGGCTGCTCCTTGTGGCTCTTGAACACATAGGTGCGCTTGCCGCGCTTCATCTTGTACAGCATCTGCGACCAGTAGAACTCATAAGGGTTTCCGGCGCCGCTGCGGCCATAGCGCTCCGCGGTCTTGTCGTCATCGGCGACAAAGATGGTGCGCGCCACGCGCCAGTCCTTGACGTCGGACTTCGCGCCGACCTCGGCCTTGCCCTTGGTGTAGTTTTCCCAGTGCGACTTCAGGTGCTTCGAGAGCAGGAAGTTCGCCGACAGTGGATGGAAGTCGCGCTTGCCCATCAGCACCACACCCGGCGAGAACGGCGCCACCACGGTGCCGACAATCTCCGGCCGCGGCTGCTGGTACGGCTTGCCGAGGAAACCCACGCCGATCTCCAGCGCCTGGGTGCGTGAGGTCGAGACCTTGAAGCGGTTGTCCGGGAAATCGATGTCATAGGGCGGATCGCGCTCCCAGATCGCCAGGATCACGTCGATTGCTTCCGCGAACATCTTGTTGCGGTCGTGGTCCAGGATGCCGAGCGCTTCGGCGTCGGAGGTCAGCGCGCCGGGGCTGACGCCGAAGATGAAGCGACCCTTGGAGAGATGGTCGAACATCGCGGCGTGCTGGGCGACCAGCACCGGATGCATGTGCGAGAGATTGCTGGTGCCGGTCGCGAGCTTGATCTGCTTGGTGTCCGAGATCAGCGACGCATTGAAGATCATGCTGTTGGTGATGTTCTCGGCCTTGTCGGTGAGATGCTCACCCATGAAAGCGTCGTAGAAACCGAGCTTGTCGGCGAGGATGATCGCCTCGCGGTCCTCCTGAAGGGTCTCCGACCAGGAGCGGTTGATCGGGTGCACCGGCATCGTGAAGTAACCCAGTCTCATTCTCGATCTCCGCTCCCTCGATATTCCAAACCGGGTCCGCTAGGGTGGGCGTTGGCCCCGGCAAATTCTCCGTTGGGTGTCTTATCCTGAAACCATTCCCACCGCCATCCAGGGGCCCATTCCCGTGTCATTGACCCGCGTTGCGACCGCTGCCGCGCTGACTTTGTTGGCGGGCTCCGCCAAAGCCGAAGACCTGATCCGGCTGAACACGTTTCCGACCGCCCGCTCGCTGCCATTTTTTGTGGGTGTCGAGAAGGGCTTCTTCGCCAAGCAGGGCATCAAGCTGGAATTCGAGTTCACCGAGAGTTCCAAGGCGCAACGCGAGGGGCTCGCGAACGGCAAGTTCGAGGTGGTGCATTCCGCGGTCGACAACGCGCTCGCGATGATCGAGGTCGCCAAGGTCGATGTGGTGATCGTGTCGGGCGGCGACGGCGGCACCAACGAGTTCATCGTCGGCAAGGGGCTCAAGTCCTACGCCGATATCCGCGGCAAGGCTCTGGTCACCGACGCGCCGAACACCGCCTACGCGCTGCAGGCGAAGAAAATTCTCCTCAAGCATGGTTTGAAAGATGGCGTCGACTACCGCCTCAACGCCGTCGGCGCCGGGCCCTTCCGCCTGAAGGCCATGCTGGAGGGCGGCGACAACGCCGCGGCGATCATGAACCTGCCGTTCTCGGCGCAGGCCATCGAAGCCGGCATGACGAGCCTCGGCCGCACCGTTGATCTGCTCGGCCCCTACCAAGCCGGCGGCGCGTTCGTGCTGCGCTCCTGGGCCAAGGCGCACCCGGACGTGCTGGAGCGCTATCTTGCGGGCTTCGTCGCGTCGCTGCGCTGGGTGCTCGACAAGTCGCACCGCGAGGAGGCGATTGCCCTTTTGATGAGCAAGCGCAATCTGTCGCGCTCGCTCGCCGAGCGCAGCTACGACCTGATGATCGAGCCGGGCTTCGGCTTCAATCCAGATGCCAAGCTCAGCACCGAGGGCTTCGACAACGTGCTGAAGCTCAGGCAAGAGGTCGAGGGCGGGCCCACGCCGGACCCTGCAAAATATCTCGATCTGTCGTATTACGACCGCGCCCTGAAGCGGCTCGCACAATAACAAACTCTGGAAACGGTCCAATGTTGAAACGCTCGTCCGACAACCGCCTCAATGGCGCGCAGGTCATCGTCGACTATCTGATCCGAGAGAAGGTGCCCTACGCCTTCGGCCTCTGCGGCCACGGCAACATTCAGTTTATCGATGCGCTGCACGAGCGGCAGAGCGACATCAAGACCATCTCGGTGCATCACGAGAGCGTCTGCGGTTTCATGGCCGACGCCTATTACCGGGTGAAGGGCCAGCCGGTCGCGACGTTTACATCGTGCGGCCCGGGCTCGGCCAACCTGCCGATCGCGCTCGCAGGAGCGTATCTCGATTCCATTCCCTTCCTCGCCGTCACCGGCAACGTGCCGACCTCGCAGTTCAACCGCGGCGCGTTCCAGGAGATGTACCGCCAGGGCGCAGCAGACTTCCCGTCCACGGTGCGCAGCATCTGCAAGCGCGTGTTCCAGCCGACGCGCGGCGAGCAGGTGCCGCAGGCGGTGCGGCAAGCCTGGAAGACCATGGTGACCGGCCGGCCCGGGCCGGTGGTGTTGGACGTTCCCTTCGACGTGTTCCTCGAGTCCGCGGCCGAAGAGACGCCGAAGCCGGAGGAATGGAGCGCCAACATCTCGTCGCGTTGCGGCGCCGATCCCGACGGCGTGAAGCAGGCCGTCGACATGCTGCTCAAGGCGGAGCGGCCGGTGATCTTGGCCGGCCAGGCCTTGAAGCTGAGCGGCGCGGCACCTGAACTGCTGGCGCTCGCCGAGAAGCTGCAAATCCCGGTCGGGCATTCGATGAACGGCATCGGCGCGATCGACACGCATCATCCGCTCTCGCTCGGCCTGGTGTCGCGCGGCGGCGCACTGCAGGCGAACGGCGCGACCCGGCAGGCGGATGTTCTGCTGTCGCTGGGCGCGCGCTTCGACGACCGCACTTCGAGCTCGTGGATTCCCGGCTACTCGTTCACCATCCCGCCGACCAAGCTCATTCACGTCGATATCGATCCCGACGAGATCGGCCGCAATTATCCGGTCGCGCTCGGCCTGATGGCCGACCTGCGCACGTTCCTCCGGCAGGTGCTGGCTGAGCTCGAAACGCGCAAAGGCGTCGCCGACGTCGCGGCCTCTCGCAAGAAGTGGCTCGCCACCATCGACGGCATGCGCCAGGAGTGGAACAGGTTCATCGCGCCGGGCTTCGTCGACGACTCGACGCCGATCCATCCGCAGCGCGCCGCAGCCGAGATCGACAAGGCGTTGCCCGCCGACGCCATTATGGTCAGCGACATCGGCGTGCATCACAACTGGCTCTTGCAATTCTGCAAGCCAAGGCGGCCGGACTCCTTTGTCGGCACCATGGGCTTCGGCGCGATGGGCTTCGGCGTCGCGGGCGTGCTCGGCGCGAAACTCGCGGCGCCCGACCGGCCTTGCGTCTCGGTGTGTGGCGACGGCGCGTTCTTCATGCACGCCAACGTGCTCGGCACCGCGGTCGAATACAATCTGCCTGTGGTCTGGGTGGTGTGGAATAACTACGCCTACGCGTCGATCCGCGGGTTGCAACGCGGGTACTTGGATGGGCGCGAATTGGCGACCGACTTCAAGGACCCACACACCGGCAAGCCATACAATCCGGACTTCGCCGCGATGGCGCGTTCGGCCGGCGTCGAGGGCGTTCGCGTCGACCGCGCCGCCGACATCGGCGAGGCGATCCGCAAGGGCATTGCGGCGAACAAGCCGTACCTGATCGACGTCAACATCAACGCCGACCAGAACCCGGGCGGCGCCGGCGTCTGGGAGCTGCCCGGCCTCGGTGTCAGCAAGGTCGCGATCGGCGGGCGGTATCAGCCATAACAACTTTGCCGGTGTTTACGCCGCTCGTTCGGCATAAAGTGCACGGCGAAGAATGGGTCTAGGGAGTGATAGGGATGTCAGTGAAGATTCCAGAAGAATCCAAGAATTTTAAGCTGCTCGGGCATGATGCGTCGGCCGCCTGGGGCGGCGGCTCGATCGTCGAGATCCACAAGGGCTTCGCCTATGTGGGCGCGGTGGGCAGCGCGAGCTACAACGGTCCCGAGGGCTTCACGGTCCACGACGTGCGCGATCCGCGCAAGCCGCGCAAGGTCGCCGAGGTGAAATCGCCGCCCGGCGTGCATTCTCACAAGCTCCGCGTGGTCGACGGCGATTTCCTTTATGTGAACTCCGAGCGGCTAGGCGGCGAAGCGGGACGCAACGCCCGCACCGGTCTGTTCATCTTCGACATCAGCAAAGGCGGCGAGCCGAAGCAGGTCGGCTTCTACGATCTGCCGGGCACCGGCCCGCACCGCTTCGGCGTCGACAACAAGCGCAAGCTCGCGATGCTGCCGAACAACGCTCCGGGCTGGAACGGCCGCGTGATCTGGACGCTCGACATCTCCGATCCGCTGAAGCCCGAGGTGGTCAGCCAGTGGGGCCTGCCGTGGATGAAGGCTGTCGACGGCGAAGGCGACTTCGGTGCAGCGGCGCCGCATGAGGAGGCCGTCACCTTGCACGGCCCGCCGACCATCCGCGGCAACCGCATGTATTGCGCGTGGTGGGGCGGCGGCATCTCGGTGATCGATTGCTCCGACCTCGCCAACATGAAGCTCGTCGGACATCTGTCGTGGGCGCCGCCCTTCCCCGGCTCGAACCACACCTGCTGGCCGCTCGGCGACCGGCCGTATCTCATCTGCACCGACGAGGCGCGCGCGAAGCAGAAATACTGGGACGCGCAATTCATGTGGGTGATCGACGCACGCAAGGAAGACAAGCTCGTGCCGATCGCGACCTTCATGCCGGAGCGCGAGAAGTATTACGACCGGCCGGGCCGCTATGGTGCGCACAACGTGCTGGAGCACATGCCGGCGGACGGGCCGTGGAAGGACATCGTGTTCCTGACCTACTTCAACGCGGGCCTTCGCGCGGTGAATGTCAGCGATCCGTTCCACCCGAAAGAGGTCGGTTGTTTCGTGCCGGCGCTGGAAGGCGACCGGCCCGCGGTGCAGTCGAACGACATCGGCACGGACGAGCACGGGCGGTTGTATCTGATCGACCGTGCCGGCGCCGGAATGCATATTCTCGAGTACACCGGCTGATACTTTTCACTCGGCCGTTTACAGCTTGCGAACCCTCCCCTGGAGGGGGAGGGTCGCTTGCCGTAGCGAAGCGAAGGCGAGCGGGGTGGGGTGAACCTTCGCGCAACAAAACTCACCCCACCCCGGCGAGCTTCGCTCGCCGACCCTCCCCCTCCAGGGGAGGGTGATCGAGCAAGCGGCCAAATAACGGAAACACAAATGGACCTCGGCCTGAAAGACCGCGTCGCGATCGTCACCGGCGGCAATCGCGGTATCGGCTACGCGATCTCCTCCGAACTGTTGAAAGAAGGCGCGCATGTCGTCGTGGCGAGCCTCGACCCCACGCGCAATGCAGACGCCATCGCGAAACTCAAGAGCCAATCGAACGGCCGCGTCACTGGCGTCCCCACCGATCTCAACGACGTGAACGCAGTTGAGAATCTTTTCAAAAAAACGCTCGCGGAGTTCGGCCGCCTCGACATCCTGATCAACAACGCCACCAACATCTCCCAGGGCAGCTTTTTCGCCATGACCGAGGAGCACTGGGACCGCGCCTTCGACAACAAGCTGCGCGGCACGGTGCGCTGCATCCGGCTCGCGGTGCCCGCCATGCGCGAGCGCCGATGGGGCCGTATCGTCAACATCTCCGGCGGCGCGGCCTGGACGCCGCAGCTCGGTGCCATCACGACCGGAATCAACAATGCGGCCGTGCAGAATTTGACCGTCGCGCTCGCCAACGAACTCGGCAAGGACGGCATCCTGGTCAATGCCGTGGTGCCCACCGCGGTGCGGACCGAACGCCACGACCAGAACATCCGCGACGCCATGGCCAAGACCGGCCAGTCCGAAGCCGAGGTGCTGAAACCCCGTGTCGCCAAGATCCCGCTGGGCCGGATGGGCACTGCAGAGGAAATCGCCGCGGTGGTCGCGTTTCTGTCTTCGGAACGGGCAAGCTTCGTGAACGGCAGCGCCTGGGCGGTTGATGGTGGCGTTTCGGCGCGGCTGTAGTTTCGTGTAAGACAGTCCAAAAAGGGGCCGCGTCGCTTGGGGCGCGTACTGGAGGAACCGGTGCTGCGAAGATTTGTACTCAAGAACCTGACGGCGGTTGTCGCCGTTGTTGCGTCCGCCATTGTCCTGTCGAGTGCTGCGCCTGCGGCCGATTACCCGAGCCGCCCTGTCACCATCGTGGTCGCGTTTACGCCCGGCGGTCCGAGTGACGTTCTGTCGCGCCTCATCGCCAAGCGGCTTCAGGAAATCCTGCATCAGCCCTTCATCGTCGAAAACCGCCCCGGCGCCGGCGGCAACATCGCAGCCGAGCAGGTCAAGAATGCCGATCCCGACGGCTACACATTGCTGATGGGCAACAACAGCATTCTTGCCACCAACGCGGCGCTCTACAAAAAGCTCAGCTACGACGCCCAGAAGGATTTCGCGCCGATCAGCCTCGTGGGCACGCAGCCGAACATCCTGGTGGTCAATCCGGGCGTGCCGGCCAACTCCATGGCCGAGCTGATCGCGCTCGCCAAGGCGAGCCCAGGCTCGCTGAACTTTGCCTCGTCGGGCCATGGCGCCGCCGCGCACCTCGCCGGCGAGCTGTTCAAGACCGAAGCCAAGATCAACATCGTGCACGTCGCCTACAAAGGCGCGGCGCCGGCTCTGCAGGACGTCATTGCCGGTCATGTGCAGATGATGTTTGCAACCTCCGCTTCGGTGATCGGCCTGATCAAGAACGAGAAGGTGCGCGCGCTCGCCGTCACCACGCTGAAACGCACCGCGTTGTTGCCCGATCTGCCGACCGTCGACGAGCTTGGACTCAAGGGCTTCGATGCCACCACCTGGCACGGACTTGTGGCTCCGGCCGGCACTCCAAAAGAGATCATCGAGACGTTGAACATCGCCACCACCGAAGCGCTGAAGGACCCGGCGACTCAGAAGGCGCTGCTCGATCTCGGCGTCGACGTGGTCGGCAGTTCGCCCAAGGAATTCGAGGACTACATCACATCCGAGATCCCGAAGTGGACCGCGGTGGTGAAGGCCTCGGGCGCGCAGATCGATTGATGGCGGAGGCCGCTCCCGATTTTGCGCCGCTGTGCGCGGCACCGGACCGCAATCCGCGCGGGCCACGTACGGCGTTCCCCGTCCTCTCCTGCGACACGCATGCCCACATCGTCGGCCCAGCGACACGCTTTCCTTATGTGAAGGAGCGCATCTACACGCCGCCGGACTCGACTTACGACGACTATCGCCGGCTGCTGAGTGCGCTGGGTGTCGGGCGCGCCGTGCTGGTGCAGCCGAGCGTCTATGGCGCCGACAACACGGCGATGCTGGACGCGATGCGGCGCTTCGGCCCGGGTGTCCGCGCCGTTGCGGTTGCCGAGCCGTCCCTGTCCGAGAACGAAATCGAAGCGCTGCATGCCGCCGGCGTGCGTGGGCTGCGTTTCAACGTCGTCGACCGCCGCGAGGACAAGAACGTCGTGCCGGCCGCGATGTTGCGCGACATCGCCAGGCGCATCGCGCCGTTCGGCTGGCATATCGAGTTGCTCGTCAACGTCGACGAAGCGAAGGACATCGCGAATGCCGTCGCGGACATCCCGGTGCCCATCGTGCTCGGCCATCTCGGCTATCCGAAATCCGGCGCGCAGCATTGGACCCAGCACGCAGCCTTCGCCGAGATGCTGCGCCTGATCGCGAAGGGCCGCTGCTGGATCAAGCTCACCGGGCCATACCGGATTTCCGATAGCGCCGATGTTCCCTACGAGGATGTCGATGCCGCGGCCCATGCGTTGGTGAAGGCCGCACCTGAGCGTCTGATCTGGGGCACCGACTGGCCTCACGTGATGAAGAAGAAGCGCATGGCCAACGACGGCGAGCTGGCCGATCTGGTCGAACGCTGGATTCCAGATGCGCGGACGCGCTCCCGCGTGCTGGTCGATAATCCGGCGGAGCTGTATGGCTTCGCTCCTGACGAGCGTATTCGCTAGCCGGCAACCGCGCTTCGCGCCATGCATACCGCAGCGGGGGCTGCGCGTTCCGGCTGCGTTGACAGGCGCAGGCGCGTTACCAATAGTGCGCCAAATTCAGCCAATGACACCGGTTTTGGCCCTGCGGAACCGGGCTTCGAGGAGCGCTACGACCATGCAAAAAGCCGTCCGCAAGAAGGAGTTGAAGGTCGTGACGCGGCCCACCACGCTCCGCGACACGCTGGAATGGCTCAAGGCCGAAGGCGACCTGATCGAGACCGATAAGCCGGTCAACCCGCATCTCGAGGTCACCGGCCTGCAGAAGCATCTCGATGGCGCCTGCCCGATGCTGTTCAACAAGGTGAAGGGCAAGCCGAACCATCGGCTGGTCACCAACCTGTTCGGCGACATGAACGTCATCAACAAGATGTTCGGCTGGAAGGACGACGCCGACCGCACCCGCAAGCTCGCGCACGCGATCACGCATCCGATCAAGCCGCAGGAGATCCTGCAGAGCGTGGCGCCCTGCCAGGAGGTCGTGATCAAGGACCCCAAGGACGTCAACGAATTCATGGTGCCGATCCGGCACACGACCTACGAGCCCGAAGCGACCGTCGGCTCCGGCATCCGCTGCGTCACCGGCGACTATTTCGAGGGCGGCTCGGACCTCGGCTACAACCGCATGAACTTCCGCTGGGGCAATGTCGGAACGTTCCAGATCTCGCCCGGCTCGCACATGTGGCAGGTGGTCAACAAGCACTACAAGGACGACCAGCCGGTGCCGATCACCATGTGCTTCGGTGTGCCGCCGGCCTGCACCCTGCTCGCCGGCGCGGCCTTCGGCTACGCCATCATGCCGCAGGGCTGCGACGAGGTCGGCATCGCCGGAGCGGTGCAAGGCTCGCCGGTCCGCATTGTGAAAGCGCGCACGGTGGATGCCTACGCGCTGGCCGATGCCGAGATCGTGCTGGAGGGTTATGTCAATCCGCGCGACCGCCGCTTCGAGACCAAGGAGTCGGAAGACTCCGGCATCCAGGGCCGCCACCACTTCCATCCGGAATGGGCCGGCTACATGGGCAAGGCCTACAAGGCGCCGACCTTCCACGTCACCGCGGTGACGATGCGCAAGCCCGCGAGCAAGCCGATCGTGTTCGCGCTCGGCGTTCACATGCTCGACGAGCACAACATCGACACCACCATTCGCGAAGCCACGATCTTCGAGCTTTGCAACCGGCTGCAGCCCGGCATCATCCAGGACGTGGTGATCCCCTATTCGATGACCGACTGGGGCGGCTGCATCCTGCAGGTCAAGAAGCGCAACCAGATCGACGAGGGCTGGCAGCGCAACTTCCTCGGCGCGGTGCTGTCGTGCTCGCAAGGCCTGCGGCTCGCGATCGCGGTGTCGGAGGACGTCGATCCGTATTCGATGGACGACGTGATGTGGTGCCTGACCACGCGCGTCAATCCGCAGACCGACCTGCTCAACCCGATCCCGGGCGGCCGCGGCCAGACCTTCATGCCGGCCGAGCGCATGACTGCGGCCGGCCAGCAGTGGACCGCGTCGAACACCCGCTTCGAGGGCGGGCTTGGCATCGATGCCACGGTGCCGTTCGGCTACGAGGAGGACTTCCTGCGGCCGGTCTATCCGATCGAGAAGGTGAAGCCCGAGGACTTCTTCTCCAAGAAGGACATCGACAACGCCAAGTCGCGCATGGTCGGCTGGGTGAATTCGCTGGCCAGGACGGGGCGGTAAAGGCGAAAGCAGCGCGCGTCTGACGCGAACGACTAACCATACCGTCGCCGGGGCTAGAGCCGTTTCCGTTCCTTCGGAAACGGACACGCTCTAGCTTCTTTGGTTTGGTCGCATTTTCTGCGGCGAACCGCTTCACACTTTGCCGGAAAATGCTCTAGGCCGCCTTGGCGAACTCGGCCTGAATCGATTTTTCGTAGGCCAGAACCTTCTGCGCGCTCGGCCGGCTGCCGATACGCTCGAAGTGCGCCAGGCAATTTTTGAATTTGCCGAGATCAAGCTCGAACTGCGTGGCGCGGCGGAAGCACCAGAAGAAATGCGCATCGGCCGCCGTGAAATGATCGAAGAAGAATTCACGGCCGGCGAGCAGTTCGTCGGCGATCTGGAAATTCTCGAACAGCACCTCCGACGCAAGCCTGCGCACGCTCGGGCCGGCATCCGGCAGGTCGCAGACCCGTGGCGGCGCATTGATGCGCGCCAGGAACGGATGGATGCCTGACGAGCACCACGACAGGATCGAAATCGCCTTCAACTCCTGCCAGGAATCGGCAGGCAGAAGCTTCGCCTGCGGAAAGTTCCGTGCGATCCACATCTGGATCGCGACGCTCTCGGTCAACACCTGACCGTCGATCAACAGAACCGGAACCTTGTGCTTGGGATTGATCTTCATGAAGTCGGGCGAGCGGTGCTGATCCTTGCGGAAGTTCAGCGGCCGCACTTCGAATTTGGCACCCGCCTCGGTCAGCGTGATGTAGGGCGCTAGCGCGCACGTGACCGGACCGTAATAGAGCACGATGTCCATTGTGACCTCCCAGGCGCGGCCGTCGCCGCTTACATCGGTGTTGGCGAGAGCATAGGGCGGCCGGCAGACCTGAAACAATGCTCCCCGGCTATGACCCGCCTGCGCGGCGGTCGGGACTACACGGGCAACGCCCCGTGCTATGGTGCGGCAACACATCGGAACCCACTCCAGGCGGATCATGGCAGCCAACGTCAATCCCAACCCCTTCACCACCCGGCCCGAGATCGATGGCACCTTCGGCGTCGTGACCTCGACGCACTGGATCGCCACCGCCGTGGGCATGGGCATCCTCGAGCGAGGCGGCAACGCCTTCGATGCCGCGGTCGCGACCGCCTTTACGCTGCAGATCGTCGAGCCGCATCTGAACGGCCCGGGCGGCGACGTGCCGATCATCCTCTGTGACGTGAAGAAGGCGAAGCCCGAGATCATTTGCGGCCAGGGCCCGGCGCCGGCCGGCGCGACGATTGCGCATTACAAGAGCGAAGGCCTCGACATGGTGCCGGGCACCGGCCTGCTCGCGGCCTGCATCCCCGGCATGTTCGACTCCTGGATGATGCTGCTCCGCGACTACGGCACCATGAAGCTTGCCGAAGTGCTGACGCCGGCCATTTCCTATGCGCAAAACGGCCACCCACTGGTCGAG
This sequence comes from Rhodoplanes sp. Z2-YC6860, assembly GCF_001579845.1. Lineage (GTDB taxonomy): Bacteria > Pseudomonadota > Alphaproteobacteria > Rhizobiales > Xanthobacteraceae > Z2-YC6860. Next base: position 1,096,927 of record NZ_CP007440.1, on the reverse strand, counting down.
CGCGCCGAGGCCACCATCAAGACGGTCGAGAAGCTGTTCCGCGAGCATTGGACGACATCGGCCACGGTCTATTTGCCGAACGGCAAGGTGCCGGAGGCCGGCACGCTGTTCACCAACAAGACGCTGGCCGCGACCTACACGCGCGTTCTCAAGGAAGCCGAGAGCGCAGGCGGCGACCGCGTCGCGCAGATCGAGAAGGCCCGCAAAGTCTGGTCGCAAGGCTTCGTCGCCGAAGCGATCGATAGGTTCTGCCGCACCCAGGATGTGATGGACACCAGCGGCCGCGCGCACAAGGGCGTGCTGACCGGCGACGACATGGCAAAATGGCAGGCGACGCTCGACACGCCGCTGACCTACGATTACGGCCGCTACACGGTGTGCAAGGCGTCGTGGAGCCAGGGGCCGGTGACGCTGCAGCAGCTCGCTCTGCTCAAGGGCTTCAACCTCGACGGCATGGACGTGGTCGGACCCGACTTCATCCATCTGGTCGTGGAATGCTCGAAGCTCGCTTATGCCGACCGCGAAAAGTTCTACGGCGATCCGAACTTCGTCGAGGTGCCGTTCGAGACGCTGCTGTCGGACGCCTACAACGCCGAGCGGCGCAAGCTCGTCACCGACAAGGCCTCGCTCGAATTGCGGCCGGGCTCGGTCGAAGGCTTCGGCGCGCTGGTCAAGCTCAAGACCGGCGCCAAGCTCGTCGCCGGCATGGGCGCGGGCGAACCGACCGTGGGCCGCATGGGCGAGGTGATCGGCGACACCGTGCATTTCGACATCGTCGACAAGGCCGGCAACATGGTGACGGCAACGCCGTCGGGCGGATGGCTGCAATCCTCGCCGGTGATTCCCGAGCTCGGCTTCTGCCTCGGCACCCGTGGCCAGATGTTCTGGCTGGAGGAAGGCCACCCGGCCTCGCTCGCGCCCGGCAAGCGGCCGCGCACCACGCTGTCGCCGACCATGGCGCTGCGCGACGGCGAAGCGTATCTCGCCTGGGGCTCGCCCGGCGGCGACCAGCAGGACCAGTGGATCACACAGTTTTTCCTGCGCCACGTCCACGCCAAGATGAATCTCCAGGAGGCAATCGACGCGCCGGCCTGGCACTCCGAGCACTTCCCGATCTCGTTCTGGCCGCGCACCGCGCGCCCCGGCGTGCTGCAGGTCGAGAAGCGCGTGCCGAAGGAGACCCGCGACGAACTGTCCCGGCGCGGCCACATCATCGAGGTCGAGCCGGAATGGTCGGAAGGCCGCCTCACTGCTGCCTCGAAAGACGGCCCGCGCCGGAAGGCCGCCGCCAATCCTCGCGGCATGCAAGGTTACGCCGCAGGGCGCTAGTTCGCCCAAATGCTGGACTTGCATTCGGGCCGGGCCCGCGCGACACCGTGCGGGTCACAACAACAACTGCCCGCTTCAAGGGCGGCACCAAACGGGAGTGGAACGGTGGGAGTGGGTTCGGTCATCGTCGCTGACAACGTCAGCAAGCTGTTCCTCGACGGGACGGTGGTGGCGTTCCGTCAATTGTCGCTCGACATCAAGCGCGACGAGATTCTCTGCATCGTGGGCCCGAGCGGCTGCGGCAAGACCACCTTCCTGCGCTGCATCGCGGGCCTGACCGAGCTCAGCACCGGCACGCTCACGGTCGACGGCAAGGAAGTCAAAGGCCCGCCCGACGGCGTCGCCATGGTGTTCCAGCACTTCGGCCTGCTGCCCTGGAAGACCGTCTATGACAACGCCGCGTTCGGTTTGGCGATGGCCGGCGCATCGGCCACGACCATCAAGGAGCGCGTGACGCACTATCTGGACCTGGTCGGGCTGGCCGGCTTCGAGAAGCACTATCCCTATCAGCTGTCCGGCGGCATGCAGCAGCGCGTCGGCCTCGTCCGCGCGCTGGCGATGAACCCGTCGGTGCTGTTGATGGACGAGCCTTTCGCGGCGCTCGACGCGCAGACCCGCGAGATCCTGCAGGAGGAATTGCTGCAGCTCATGGAGCGCCCGGAAGAGCGCAAGACCATGGTGTTCATCACTCATTCGATCGATGAGGCGCTCTTGCTCGGCGATCGCATCGCCGTGATGAGCGCCCGCCCCGGCCGCATCAAGGAAATGCTCGACGTGCCGTTCGGGCATCCGCGCGACGCCAACGCGCTGCGCGGCGATCCCCGCTTCGGCGAGATGCGCGCCCACATCTGGGCGCAGCTTCACAACACGCGGCCGCAGCAGACCCGCACCCCGCGGGAGGTCGCATGACCACCGTCGAGCACAGCGCCGCAACCGACCTGCAGGCCGACATCCTCGGCGATCAGAAGCGTGCGGAGCGCGCCGCAGCCGAGCGCCGGCGCCGCGCGGCGCTGCAGAACTTCGTCATCCGCATGGTGTCGCTCGCGATCTTTCTTTCGCTTTGGCAGGTCGCGGCGATGAACGTCGATCCGGTGCTGTTCACCACGCCGTGGAAGGTCGCGGTCGCGGCCGTCGACATGATCGTCACCGGCGAGCTTTGGGCGTCGTTGTGGCCGAGCCTTCTCGTGCTGCTGATGGGACTGTCGCTCGCGATTGCATTCGGCACGCTATTGGGCCTCGCGCTCGCGCGCTTTCGCGTGCTCGACGTCGGCCTCACGGTCTACATCACGTTCCTCTACTCGATCCCCTCGGTGGCTCTGGTGCCCCTGATCGTGCTGTGGGCCGGCTACGAGACCACCGCCAAGGTGATCATCCTGTTCCTGTTCGGCTTCTTCCCGATGGTGATCAACACCTATCAGGGCGTGAAGGCGGTCGATCCCAAACTCCTTGAAGTCGGCCGCGCGTTCCGCTGCTCTGAAAGGCAACTCTGGTCCAATATCGTGCTGCCCGGCGCCCTGCCCTTCATCGTCACCGGCATCCGGCTCGCCGTGGGCCGTGGCATGATCGGCATGGTGCTGGCCGATCTCTACACCGCAATCTCCGGCATCGGCTATCTGATCGTCCGCACCGCATCGACGTTTCAGGTCGACCGCATGTTCGTGCCGATCGTGACGCTGGGTCTCCTGGGCGTCACGTTGACCGCACTGTTGCGGCTCGCGGAGCAATGGGTCGCGCCTTGGACCAGAGTGGGACAAGAAGACTGACGGTACGGTCGCACCGGCTGGAACTCGCGTCTGCGCTGTGACCTGGCACACACGCCGGCGGCAGGCATTTCGCTACATATTCACAAGGAAGCGCTATTATCGCATCAGGCAGGGGATGCCTGTGAAAGTGGGATAACGCCATGACGATTATCCGCTTTGCCGCAGCGGCCGGCGCGATTCTGTTGGCGCTGCTGTTCGTGGCCAACGCGACGCTGAAGCCGCGCGGGCCGCTATTCACCAACAATTCCGAAGGGTTGCCGCGCTCCGAGCCCGCTCGGACTCAGCAGGCTCAACGCGCGCCCGAGGCGCCACGGCCGCGTGCTCCGGCTCCGGTGCAAACCGCATCGCGGGAACCGGCCAAGCCGGCCGCTCCGCATATCGCGGAGATCGCCGAAGCCGTTGAAGCGCCCCCGCTCGCGACGTCGGCCGCCATCGAAGTTGCCAAACCTGAAGCTGCCGAAACTGTAGCGGCCAAGCCCGACGTTCCCGTTACAGAATCGGCGAAAACCGAACCGTCCAGAACTGAACCGTCCAATACCGAACCTGCCAAAACCGAACCCGCAAAGATCGAGACCGCCGCGCTCGAAACCGCCGCGACCGAACCCGCCAAAAGCGAAACCGTCGGACGCGAAGCCGTCACCGTTGCGCCGAAGGCAGTACAACGGCAAACGCTCCGGACCGCGAAGCGTAAGACCCACAAATCGCTTGCACGCAAGAACGAACGGGCCGGCCGTTACACCAATCGCGACAACGACTTTTCCCAAGACGACGCGCCGGCGTTCGAAAACGGCTACGCCTATGGCGTGGCCCGCCGCAGGCAACGCTCCGAATGGCAGCGGCCTTGGGGCGGCGACTTCGACGAGAACCGTTACCGCTTCTGATCCATCCCGAATTCCGCTGCTTTCTGCAAACGGACCCGGCGTCGCACCAGACGCCGGGTGCTTGCTGTGAGCCTTGTGCCGGGCACCGGCGGTTTCCTATGCTGCGCAAAACACTGCAACGACCGGACGGCCGGTCATCGCGTCGTCGGGAGGAATGGGACCATGCCAAGAACACTCTTCATCAATGCGTCGGCGATCGTGCTTGGCGGCGCCGTGCTCGCGGCTGTCTGCACCAGCGAGGCCACGGCTCAACCCTGCGCCACGATGCGCAAGATCAACATCGGCGTCTCGGTCGCGCCGCCGAACGTGGTGCACACCTCGCCTTACATCGCGAAGGCGCTCGGCTTCTTCGAGAAGCGCTGCATTGACGCCAACATCGTGCAGTTCGAGGGCGGCCAGTCGCAGACCTCGGCGGTCGCAGCGGCGCAGGGCAGCGCGATCGTCTCCGTCAGCGACGTATCGATCGGCCGCGGCCTCAAGGTGCAGCAGATCTGGGGCCTCGCGCCGCGTATGCCGCAGGCCTACATGGTGCCGGGCGAGGTCAAAGCCGCATCGGACCTGAAGGGCAAACGCCTGTCGGCGACCGGCGGCGGCGTCGGCAGCTTCAACTGGCGCATGGGCCGCGCGGTGCTGAAGTCGGCGGGTCTCGACGTCGGTGACGCCCAGTTCATCCCCTCGCCCACCGCGGGCCGTCTGCCCGGCCTGATCGCCGGCCAGATCGACGGCGTCGCGCTGCACCCCGAGGACGTTTTCCTCGCCAGGAAGCAGAAGGACAGCCTGCATCCGCTGGTCAATCTCGTCGACCTGATGCCGCTCTACATGTTCAACGCCTACGGCGCCTCCCTCGACTGGATCGCGAAAGACCGCGCGCTGCTTCGTGACACCGTCGCAGCGATGATCGAAGCCAACCGCACCATCTATCGCGACAAGGAGAAGGTGGTGCCGATCATGGTCGAAGCGACCAAGAAGCCCAAGGAGGCGGTCGAATACGCCGTCGATGTCGAGACCAAGAACTGCATCTGGTCGGTCAACACCGGTTTCACCGAAAAGCGCACCCAATGGTCGATCGACAACAGCGTCGAGAACGGCGACCTCGAAGCCGGCAAGAAGCCAACCGTCGAGCAAGTGGCGAACATGAAGCTCGCCGAGGAAGCGGTCGAGCTCGCCGGCGGACGCGTGACGATCGGAAATTGCACGGAATGACGACTCGTAGGTGGGCAAAGCCGCCTGCGGCGTCGTGCCCACCGACACAAGAAACAGAATCAATTGAGAGGAAATGCTCACATGAACGAACAACCGCGTCGCCCGCTCGGGCCGCAGCCCTGGCCTGTCGTCCGCGACAAGCTCGACCAGTCGCTGCCGTTCGCCAACATGCGCGACACGCCGTATTACCGCGACTGCATCTGGGAGCAGTTCTCGGCTGGTGAATACAAGCGCCGCTACGACTCGCTGCGCGCCAAGATGCGCGAGCACAAGCTCGACGCCGTGGTGGTGCCGGGCGGGCCAAGCCACTGGAGCTTCGGCGCCGGCATGACCTGGCTGACCGGCCATTGGGAGTGGCACGCGCTGTGCTGCTACGTGCTGGTGCCGCTCGATGGCGAGCCGACCATGATCTACTCGATGGGCGGCACGCATGCCGAGGCGGTGCGCCGTCATGTCGAAGTCGCGGTGAAGGATGTGCGCCACAGCCGCAACGGCCAGTACGCCATGGTGATGGTGGAACGCCTGCGCGAGCTGCGGCTCGAAAAAGGCCGCATCGGCCTGATGGAGATCGACCCGCGCCACGGCGACTACATGCCGGTCAATCAGTACAACACGCTGCGCAAGGAGCTGCCGGACGCGGAGCTCGTCTTCACCAAGAACTTCCTGCACGAACTCGTGGTGATCCATTCCAAGGAGGAGCTCGACTGCGTGCGCAAGGCGGGCGTACTTTGCGAGCGCGCCATGGAGGCGATGGTGGCGCGCGCCAAACCCGGCGTGAAGGAATACGAGATCAAGGCCGCAGCAGCGTCGGCCATCATGGACGGCGGCGGCGACATCGATTTCCTGATCATCGGCTCGACGCCGATGGACAATCCGGCGCTGATCTTCGGCAACCCGCGGCCGTCCGGCCGCGTGCTGAAGAAGGGCGACATGATCAACATGGAGATCGCCGCAGGCTATCGCGGCTACACGGCCCAGATCGGCTCGCCCATCACGCTTGGGCCCCCGACCGACATGGTGCGGAAGTTCTGGGACGAGATCACGCTGCCGGGCTACAACAAGATCGTCGACGAGATGAAGCCCGGAAAAAACGCCAAGGCGATGCAGGAGGCGAGCCGCTTCTTCCGCGACAAGGGCGTGCAGTCGCGGCCGACACAGTGTCACGGCATCGACATCGTCACCGACAATCCGCACATCACCTCGGACCATATCGGCGGCACCGAAGCCGACATGATCCTCAAGCCCGGCATGATCATCATGGCGGAGCCGAACCCGATCACCGCCGACGGCATGTTCGGCATCTTCCTCGGCCACACCTTCATCATCACCGACATCGGCCACGAGGTGGTCGACAGGTTCCCGCTCCAGATCGCCGTGGCAGGCTGAGCTGCGGGCCGGATCAACACGGAAAACACGAATTTAACGGCGCCTTAAAGCTTTAGGCGTCTTTCTGGCGCGGTCATGGCCATGACCGACGCCGAGACCATCGCTGCGCCGGGCGCTCAAGGCAGCGTCCAGGGTAGCGCCGTCGCGCGTCTGCGCGCCAAGGCGCAGGCCTGGCTCCGCAGCGAGCAAGGCGCAGCGCAGCGCATGGCCGCAATGGCCTTCCTGATCCGCGTCGCCAGCGCCGGCGTCACCTTCCTGTCGCAGATCGCACTCGCCCGCTGGATGGGCGGCTACGACTTCGGCATCTATGTCTCGGTCTGGACCTGGATGCTGCTGGCCGGCGACACCGTGCATCTCGGGATCCCGCTGATCGCGCAGCGCTACATTCCGCAATACACACATCACAATCAGCTCGACGCGCTCCGCGGCTTCCTGATCGGCAGCCGCTGGATCACCTTCGGCCTCGCGACCGCCTTCGCGCTCATCGGCGCGGGCGCGATCTTCGCGCTGACGCCCTGGCTCGATCCGCACACCGTGCTGCCGTTCTATCTCGCCTGCGTGTCGCTGCCGTTTTTCACCGTCTCGCTGATGTGCGACGGCCTCGCGCGCTCCTATAACTGGATCGTACTGGCGCTCGGGCCGCACACACTGCTTCGCCCCGTTGTGCTGTTCGCACTGATGGCGCTGGCCTATGGGTTGGGATTCCCGATCGACGCCACCACCACCATGATCGCGCTGACGCTCGCGATCTGGAGCACGTCGCTGTTGCAGCTCTGGCTGGTGGACCGCCGGCTCAAGAGCGTGGTGGCGCTCGGCCCGCGAGTCTACGAGGTGAAGCGTTGGTTCGGCACATCGTTGCCGATCATCCTGGTTTGGTCGCTTTACACCATGCTTTGTTATGCCGACGTGCTGGTGCTGCAGCAGTTCCGGCCGCCGCAGGAGGTCGGTCACTACTATGCGGCGGTCAAGACGCTGATGCTGGTGGGCTTCATCCACTTCTCGATGTCGGCCGCGGTGGCGCATCGTTTCACCGCGCTGCATGTCGCGGGCGAGCAAGCCGAACTCAAAGCCTTTGTTGCGAAGTCGGCGCGCTGGACCTTCTGGCCATCGCTGGCCGCAACCCTGATGATGCTCGCGCTCGGCAAGCCGATCCTCTGGCTGTTCGGACCGGACTTCGTCGCGGGCTATAACTTCATGCTCATTCTTTCGGTCGGCCTGCTCGCACGCGCGGCTGTCGGGCCCGCCGAGCGTCTCCTCAACATGCTCAACCAGCAGCGCATCTGCGCCGCGATCTATGCGACCGCGTTCGCGGTCAACGCCAGCCTTTGCGTGGCACTGGCGCCGTCTGCGGGCGGCACCGGCGCGGCCTTCGCGACGTCGGTCGCGATCGTCATCGAGTCAGCACTGCTGTTCGTTGTCGCCAAGCGGCGACTGGGCCTGCACTCGTTCTTCTGGGGCGGGACGGCTTAGGGCGTTGTAGTTTATTATTGAAGCGACTCAACAGACCCTCTCCGTCATCCTGAGGTGCGAGTGAGCGCAGCGAACGAGCCTCGAAGGATGCGGCCCCACTGCATCAGCCGGGCCGTCGCCCTTCGAGGCTCGCCATAGCGCGTTGAAGACGCGCGTAGACGCGCTTAGGGCTCGCACCTCAGGGTGACGGATCGAGAGCCGGTCCGCTTCACATAAAACGATCTTACCCTAGCCGCGGCGCTTCAACGCGCCGAGTGCGGCTCGGAGCTTGTAGGCCTTGTCCCACAGCGCCGGATTCTGCTTGATGAAATGTTTGACGCGGCCGACGGCATAAAGCCGCGCGGCCAGGATCGCACCGCGCAGCGTGGCCGGCGCGATGTGGTCGTACAGCACGATATGGCTGTCGCTCCATTCCTGCTTGTAGCGCTCGTCACCGATGGTGAAATCGAAGGTATGACAGCGCTGCTCGATGGCGTATTGCAGCAAGTGGTGCATATGCGCGGCGCCGGGGCCGTATTTGGACAGCTCGCCACCGTCGTAGCTCGCGAGCAGATGATAGTAGGAGCCGCGGAAGATCAGCCCGAGGTTGACCGCCGCGGGCTTAACGCCGACATCGAGCCGGCTGGCGTGAGCGAAGCGCTGCGCCAGCGCGTTGTAGAAGTCCCGATAGCCAGGCAGGGCGAAGATATTGGTCACGCCCATCGCGGCGAACGCCTTCGACTTCTGCTCCATCAGCGTGGCGAGCGACGTGGCGATATCCGTACCGGTCGCTGTGACGAACCTGAGTTCGCCGAACTGGCTGAGTTTCTTTCGCTTGGTGCGGTCGCGGCGGCGCGTATCCGAGGAGCGCTTCCCGGCGTAGAAGCTTTCCCAATCGGCGCCGAGCGCCGTGAGATAGGCGCCGTTGGCGTGCGGCATGACGCCGAGCACCATGAACGGGTTGGCCTGACTGCCGACCACCTTCTGCATCTTGTCGAAATAGACGACATCGAAGCGGAATCTCGGATCGGCTTGCAGCGTGCGGCACACCTTCGCCCACAGATCCTTGAAGCGCGCCTCGTCGATCCGCTGGCCGAAGTTCGGCGCGAGCAGCGGAGCGTTGTAGTCGCACAGCACGGTGCCGAGCCAAGTCAGCCGGCGCCCCACGCCCGGTTCGATGCCGAGCGGCAGCAGACACATCAATTGGCCTTGGGTGTCGCGGACCGTTACGATCGCAGGCACGACGCCATTCCGCTCACCGATGTGGCGCTGCCAAATCGAAACCCAGTCGAAACTCTGGAATACCGTGCAGTCGGCAACCTGCTCGAAGGCGCGCCATTCGCGCTCCACCGATGCGAGATCGCCGTGCGTCGCGATGCGGACATCGTCCAACACCACAGCCGGCGCAGGCTTCGCGCCAGCCAGCGACTCGTCGTCGACATCCACCCGCGCGTCAAATGCTGCTTGCGTGGCCTGAGGCATGACTTCCCAATCGTCCGTTTCAGAAACGTGCGGACGATATCGGGATGATGGCGTCGGAACCGTGAAGCGGCGCGCCGGATCATGGAAAACTTGCGATTCTGGATGGACGAAGCGTTAACGCAAAAACGCGCGCTGAATTATCCCAGAAATTACAGGGAAATCGCCCAGAAAACTGACAGCACGCCCGGCCGTTAACTTTGGAATGCCCGCCGCCTGAGGCATTTCGTCCGATCATGTAACGGCTTGTGAATGGAACTCCGCTAAGACGCGCGGCCATGAGCAGCCTGGCGATACACCGATCATCGGAGGTTGCGGCAACTGCCGCGGCAGGCGAACCGCGTCGTGTGTCGGTGGAGATCGCCGACGCGGCACGGCTTGCCATTCTACGCGCCCAGTGGACCGATCTGCTTGGCCGCGCCGCGACCCCCAATGTGTTCATGGATCCGGCACTGGTCGGTGTCGCGGCCGGCATCGAGCCGGACGCCAGGCACCGTGCCCTGCTCGCCTGGAAAACCGTCAATGGCCGCGAGATGCTGGTCGGCGTCTGGAGCTTTACGGTCGGCCGCCCGCGCCGGTCGATGCTGCTGGCGCAGATGATTATCGTTCCGGCCTATGTGCATGGCTATCTCTCGACGCCGGTGATCGATCGCGATTGTCTCGACGACACGCTCGACGCCATGCTGGACAGCATCGCGTTCGAGCGCGGACTGCCGAAGATCATCACGCTGGACATGATGGATACCGGCGATACGACCTATCAGGCATTGCTCCGGGTGCTCACGTCCCGTGGCAGCGCGCCTTGCCTGTTCGATCAGACGCGCCGGCCGAAGCTTGCCTCCGAGCTCGATGGCAAGGCCTATCTGGAAAAAGCGCTGTCGAGTTCGACGCGCAAGAAGCTCCGCCAGCATCGCCGCAAGCTTTCCGAAAAGGGCACGCTCGTATCCACGGTGGTGACCGAACCTGAAGCGGTTCGGCGGGCCGTCGAGGAGTTTCTGGCGATGGAAATGTCGGGCTGGAAAGGCAGCAACGGCACGGCACTCGCCTGCAACGAAGGCGAAGCGGCTTTTATGCGTGGCGCGATGGCCAAGCTCGCCGAGCAGGACAACGCGGCCGTTCATTCGATCCATCTCGACGGCAAGCCGGTGAGCATGCAGCTCGTCGCACGCGCCGGCGGCGCCGCCTTCACCTGGAAGACCGCTTACGACGAGGCGTTCCAGGATTTCTCGCCGGGCATGCTGCTGCTCGAGGACTACACGGCAGCGTTTCTCGCCAACAAGAGCATTGGTCTCGTCGACTCGTGCTCCTATGACGACACCGGTTACATGTCGGCCTGGCAGGAGCGGCGCGAGGTCGCCGATCTCTGGATCGATGCGCGCCGCGGCGGTTCGCTCGAATTCCGCGCGCTGAGCGGATTGCAGAAGACCTACCGTGATGCACGGGCGACCGCGAAAGCCGTTTATCTGCAGTGGCAAAAATCGCGCAAAAGCAAATAGCGGAGCATGGCATTGCGTGAAGCAGACGTTGTCATAGCCGGCGGCGGTCTTGCCGGATCGTTTGCCGCCGCCATGCTCGGACGCGCCGGCATCGGCGCTGCCATCGTCGACCCGCATACGGTCTATCCTGAAGACTTTCGCTGCGAGAAGCTCGATGGCGTGCAGATGCACACCATCGGCCTGACCGGCCTCACCGACGCCGTGCTGCGCGCGTCAACCGCGGACCGCGAGTGCTGGGTGGCGCGCTTTGGCCACGTCTTGGAAAAGCGGCCCGGCGACCAGCAGGGCATCATGTATGACACGCTGGTCAACACCGCACGGGCGGAAATCCCGGCGAGCGTGCCGTTCATCCATGCCAAAGTGATGGATATCGCGACCGGACCGGAGCGTCAGACCGTCAAGCTGTCGAACGGCGACGAGATCTCGGCGCGGCTCGTCGTCGTCGCCACCGGACTCAATCCCAACATCCGCGAGAAGCTCGACATCACGCGCGACATCATCAGCGCCGGCCATTCGATTTCGATCGGCTTCAACGCCAAGCCTGCCGATCCGCGCGGCTTTCCGTTTCCGGCTCTGACCTATTTCTCGGAAAGCCCCACGGACAAGATGGCCTACATCACATTGTTCCCGGTCGGGAGCATGATGCGCGCCAACCTGTTCGGCTATCGGCATCTGCACGATCCCTGGCTGAAAAAATTGCGCGAGGCGCCGCGTGAGACGCTCTATGGCATCTGGCCCGGGCTGCGCGCGCTGATGGGCGACTTCACTGTCGATGGCTTCGTCAAGATTCGCCCGGTCGATCTCTACGTCACCGGCGGCTATCGGCAGCAAGGCGTGGTGCTGGTCGGTGACGCGTTTGCCACCTCGTGCCCCGCCGCCGGCACCGGCGCGCGAAAGGCGCTGGTCGACGTCGAGCGTCTGTGCAACGTGCACATTCCGCAGTGGCTCAAGACGCCGGGCATGGGCGAGGGCAAGATCGCGGCGTTCTACGACGATCCGGTCAAGCGCGCCTGCGACGACTACTCGTCCGAGAAGGCTTTCGGCCTGCGCGCGTTCACGCTCGACACCTCCGCGGCCGGAATCGCGCGGCGTTGGATCAAGTTCGGCCTGCATTGGGGCAAGGGCACGATGCGAAGTCTCATGACGCCGGCGCCTTCAACCGTTGTGCATGACGACGAAGGAAACGCGCCGCAGCTGGCGCGCGGCGATCGTCACTTCTGAATCGTGAAGCGGACGACCGGGCCGTGATCGACACGGTCCGGATTCTGTGGCGCCGGCGTGCCGCCGAGCCCCAGGCTGGTCGTGTCATTGAAAAGGGCGTCGGCACGGTAGCCGACCGTCAGCTTCGACGCCGCGTCGAACCAGTGCGAAAGGCCCAGAAAACCGTCGACGTTGGCGACCGAGCCACTCTGCGACGCATAAGGCGCAAGCGGATTGCTAGCGTTACTGACGTTGCTCGCGCTGCTGCCGTACAGCATGGACGCGCCAACCTGCCATTCCACCGTCCAGGCCGGGTTGACCGGCGCATTGCCTTGCAGGCCGAGGCGGGGCCCGATGCCGGAATAACGGCGCGCATCGATCGAAGGCGTGAAGCCGTTCGTGATCAGCGGCTCGGCGACGCGCGCGCCGAACGTCGCCTCGACCTTGCCGATGCCGAGTTCGCGCACGAAACCGAGCGGCTGAGCGATCGAAAGATCGGTAAAACCGCGCGTGCCGTTGTAGGCGCTGAACGCCGTCCCCGGCGTGGTTTGGAAATAGTAGGAACCCTGAGATCCGCCAGAGGTAAATCCGTAGGGCGTTTGGACGCTGAGATGCCAGCGGTCCTGGGAGCGTTCTTGTGACGGGGCATGTGATGGAGCTTGGGAGGCGGATTGGGAACCCGACTGCGCTTCGGGTTTCACGTCCATGGCGCGCGCGGAAAAGGCCGCAGACAACAGCGCCGCCGACAGCAAGGCTGTCCGGCCAAGGCCCCGTCTTCCTGTCGTCCGCACCTTCATTTTCATTCGTCTGTCCCGAATCGGCACAGGCGTTATTGGGCCGTGTCTAGAGGAAAAATTGGTTAATTCACATGCCGTTAGCGGCTCCAAATGGCCGCGCCCGGCGGATTTGCAAGGGGCAGTGGCACTTTCACCACGCTGAGCCATTTCCCACGCAATTTCAGATTCTTATCAGGGCGGCATTGCGGCAGCCGCTCTTCACGCGCCGCTTCCGCCGACCGATACTACCCCAGCCCGTGCCGCGGGCGGATGAATTCAAGCCGGATCGTTAAAACGCATGGGCGCAAAGCATTTTGGCGCGCGAATCGCACGCCTCGAGGACCCGGCTCTGCTGACCGGCCAGGGCCGTTTCGTTGACGACATCGCCTTGCCGGGCGTGCTGCATGCAGCCTTCGTGCGGAGCCCCCATGCTCATGCGCGTATCAGGGGCATCGAGACGAAGGTCGCCAAGACAATGGCCGGCGTCCACGCAGTGCTGACCGCAAACGACATGCCGGGCCGGATCGCCACCGGCATGATTCCGATGCTGGTGCCAAACCCCGCGATCAAGACGCCGCGCACGCAGATTCCGCTCGCCCGCGACGAGGTCTGCTACGTCGGCCAGACCATCGCGGTCGTGGTCGCCGACAGCCGCTATCTCGCCGAAGATGCCGCCAACGCCGTCGAGGTCGACTACGAGACGCTGCCGGCGGTGAGCGATGCACGCGACGCCGTGAAGCCCGGCGCACCGGGCGTGCACGCCGACCTCAAGTCCAACGTCGCGGCCTACGTGCCGATGAGCTACGGCGACGTCGACGGTGCGTTCAAGACCGCGCCGCATGTGTTCGAGATCGAGCTCGACATGCATCGCGGCGCCGCGATGACGCTCGAAGGCCGCGCGGTGCTCGCGAACTACGACGCCGCCTCCGACATGCTCAATGTCTGGTCGGCGACGCAAACGCCGCACCTGTGCCGCGGCACGCTCGCCGATCTGTTCGAGCGCAATCTGGAATCGGTCCGCGTCATTGCGCCGCTGGTCGGCGGCGGCTTCGGCACCAAGGCGCCGTTCTATCCGGAGGAGGCCGTGATCCCGGCCGCCGCGATGAAGCTCGGCCGGCCGGTGAAATGGCAGGAGGACCGCCGCGAGCACTTTCTGTCGTCGACGCAGGAGCGCGATCAATACTGGAAGGCCGCCATCGCGGTCGACGGCAACGGCAAGATCCTCGGCGTGCGCGCGACGATGCTGCACGACACCGGCGCGTATCTGCCGTGGGGCATCATCGTGCCGTTCATCGCCTCGACCACGTTTCCGGGGCCTTATGTGATCCCGGCCTACAAGATCGAAACCACCGTGTCGCTGACCAACCGGGTGCCGACCACCGTCGTGCGCGGCGCCGGACGCCCGCAGGCGGTGTTCGCGATGGAACGGCTGATGGACCGCGTCGCGTCCGAGCTGAAGCTCGACCGCTTCGAAGTTCGCGCGCGCAATATGATCAAGCCGGAGCAGATGCCCTATGAGCCGGGTTTGACGTTCCGCGACGGCAAGCCGCTGGTCTATGTCAGCGGCGATTTTCCGCTGAGCCAGCGAAAGGCCGTAGAAATCTCGCAATACCAGGACTTCCGCGCCCGGCAGGCGAAAGCCCGCGCCAACGGCCGCTATCTCGGCATCGGCATCGGCAACTACGTCGAAGGCACCGGCCTCGGCCCGTTCGAAGGTGTTTCCATCCGCGTCATGCCGAACGGCAAGGTCGCGGTCGCGACCGGCGCGACCACGCAGGGCCAGGGCACGCGCACCACCCTGTCGCAGATCGTCGCCGATCATCTCGGCTGCCGGTTGGAAGACATCGTGATGAGCGCGGGCGACACCGGCGCGATCGCGCAAGGCGTCGGCGCATTCGCCAGCCGTCAGGCGATCAACGCGGGCTCGTCGGCGATGATCGCGGGCGAGGCCGTGAAGAAGCAGGTGCTGGCCGCGGCGTCGCGCGCGCTCGGCGTGCCGGAAAGCGAGATCGACGTCGAGGACGGCAAGGCCACGGCACGCTCGGGCAACAAGCCAAGTCTGACGTTCGGTGAGCTCGCCCGCATGGCGCAAGGCATGCCGGGCTTCTCGTTCGCGCCGGGGCAATCGCCAGGTCTCGAACACACCGCCTACTTCACACCGCCACAGGCGTCCTATTGCAACGGCACGCATGTGGTCGAGCTCGAGGTCGATCCGATGACGGGCGGCGTCGCGATGATCAACTACACGATCGCGCACGACAGCGGCAACGTGATCAATCCGATGATCGTCGACGGCCAGGTGCAAGGCGGCGTCGCGCACGGCATCGGCAACGCGATGTTCGAGTGGATGAAGTACGACGACGACGCCAATCCGCTGACTACGACGTTCCAGGATTATCTCCTCCCCGCGTCGTGCGACGTGCCCGGCGCGCGCGTCGAGCATGTCGAGACACCGAATCCGCTCAACCCGCTCGGCGTGAAGGGCGCAGGCGAAGGCGGCACCATTCCGGCGCCGGCCGCCATCATTGCCGCAATCGAAGATGCGCTGTCGCCGTTCGGCGTGCGCTTTCTCGACATGCCTCTGACGCCGGAGCGCATCGTCACAGCGCTGCGCGCCGCCGGCGCATACGAAAAGCTGTCGGCATGAACGACAACGACAAGCCCGAGCCGGTCAGCAAATCGCCATTCTGGCGGTTCTCGATCAAGTTCTACGGCGTGGCAGGCGTCGCGCCAGCCTGCATCGAGCTGCAGGACCAGGCCGGCGTCGACGTGAACGTGCTGTTCTTTCTCCTCTGGAACGCGACGGAACGCCGCGCGCTGAATGCCGATGACGTGACCAAGGTCGAGAACGCAATCCGGCCCTGGCGCGAGATGACCGTTGTTCCGCTCCGCAGTATGCGCCGCGCCCTGAAGTCGCCGCCGTCCGTCATGACGCCCGAAGCCGCCGAAGGCTTCCGCACCCGCATCAAATCGGCCGAGCTGGAGGCCGAGCGGCTGCAGCAGGAAGCGCTTTACGGCGTCGCAACATCCGGCACGCTGGGCCATCCGTCGCCGTCGCCGGACCAGGCCGCGCAGGACAGCTTCAACTCGTATCAAGGCGTCATCGGCCCGTTCCCGCCTGGTCCGCTTCAGACCATCCTGTCCGCCTTTGCGAGCTTCAAAGCCTAGGCCGCATGCGCTAGGGATAGCGGCCTTTGCCTGTAACACCTTAGAGAACGACGAATGAACACCAAGACCCCGCGCCGGCTCGTGATCGGCATGTCCGGCGCGTCCGGCGCCATCTACGGCATTCGCATGCTGGAGATGCTGAAGAAGACCGACATCGAGACGCATGTCGTGATGAGCAAGTCGGCCGAGATGACTGCGGTCTACGAGACGGACTACAAGCCGAAGGACATCAAGGCGCTGGCCTCGGTGGTGCATCCGGCGGCCGATATCGGCGCATCGATCTCGTCCGGCTCGTTTTCGACCATGGGCATGGTGATTCTGCCGTGCTCGATCCGCACCATGAGCGAGATCGCAACCGGCGTAACGAGCTCGCTCGTGTCGCGCGCCGCCGACGTGGTGCTGAAGGAGAAGCGCCGCCTGGTGCTTGGCGTGCGCGAGACGCCGCTGCATGGCGGGCATCTGCGTACGCTCGTGACCTTGTCGGACATGGGGGCGGTGATCGCGCCGATCATGCCGGCGTTCTACAACAAGCCGAAAACCGTCGACGACATCATCAACCACACGGTCGGCCGCCTGCTCGATCTGTTCGGCATCGAGACCAAGCTCGTCAAACGCTGGGAAGGCGGCCCGGCGGAAGAATAGCGAGCGTCTTCGCAACGCTCGACTAGTACAACAAACTCGATTCACCCTCCCCTGGAGGGGGAGGGTCGCGAGCGAAGCGAGCGGGGTGGGGTGACCTTCTTCGCAAAAAAGTTCACCCCACCCCGACCGCCTGCGCTTCGCTCCGGCGGTCGACCCTCCCCCTCCAGGGGAGGGTGAGGGAGTGCGTGGCTCGCGCTTGCAGTTCAAACAGGAGGAACAACCATGGACCAGAAGACCTACGACATCGGCATGAAGATGCGCCGCAAGGTGGCGGGCGACGAATACGTCGACAAGGCGATGGCCAACCTCGACGACTTCAACCGCGACTTCCAGCGCATCGTCACGCAATACTGCTGGGGCGAGGCCTGGGGCGACGACACGCTGCCGCCGCGCGAGCGTTCGATCCTGAACCTCGGCATGATCGCCTGCCTGGGCCGCATGGAGGAATTCCAGACCCATGTCCGCGGCGCGCTCAACAACGGCATGACACCGAACGAAATCCGCGCCGTGCTGATCCAGATCGCGGTCTATTGCGGCATCCCGGCGGGTGTCGATTGCTTCCGCCACGCCAAGCCGGTTATTGAGGCGTATCAGAAATCGAAAAAGTAGCGTCCCATGCTCGACCAGCCCGACCAGCGCAGCGGTTCCGCCAAAAAGAACGCGCCTGCGCTCGATTTCCAGCAGCATCTCGCGACGCTGGAAAAGGCCGGGCTGGTGACGCGCATCGACCGCCCGATCGACAAGGACTCGGAACTGCACACGCTGATGCGCTGGCAGTTCGTCGGCGGTCTGCCTGAAGAGAAACGCCGCGCGTTTCTCTTCACCAACGTCGTCGACGCCAGCGGCAAGAAGTACGACATGCCGGTGGTGGTCGGCGCGCTGTCCGCCAACCCGGACATCTACGCCGTCGGCATGGGCCGGCCGGTCGATCAAATCGGCCAAGCCTGGATCGATGCCGTAAGCCATCCGATCAAGCCGGTGCGCATCAACACGCCGGCACCGTGCCAGGAGGTCGTCATCAAGGGCGACGATCTGAGGAAGCCCGACGGCGGCCTGAAGCTCCTGCCGGTGCCGATCTCGACGCCCGGCTTTGACGCGGCGCCCTACTTCACCGCCACGCTCTGCGTCACCAAGGATCCCGAGACCGGCGTCGAGAACATGGGCACCTATCGCGCCGGCCTCAAGGCCACCGACCGGCTCGGCGTGCGCATGGCCTCGCGCATCGGCGGCGCCGGCGGCTATCAGCACTGGCTGAAACACCGCAAGCTCAAGACGCCGCTGCCGATCGCCATCGTCAACGGCTGCGCGCCCGTCATCGCCTTCACCGGACCGCAGAAGCTCGCCATCGACATGGACGAGATGGGCGTGGCCGGCGCGCTCGCCGGCGAGCCGATCCGCACGGTGAAATGTCTCACCGTCGATCTCGAAGTGCCGGCCGACGCGGAGCTCGTCATCGAGGGACTGATTGATCCGGAGCTGCTCGAGCCGGAAGGCCCGTTCGGCGAAAGCCACGGCTACATCGCGCTCGAAGACTTCAACATGTCGATGCAGGTGACGGCGATCACCCACAAGAAGAAGCCGGTGTTCGTCTCGCTGATCAGCCAGGTGACGCCCTCCGAATCGAGCGTCATCAAGCGCGTCGCCTATGAGCCGATGTTCCTGTCGCATCTGCGCGATCATCTCGGCATCAAGGGCATCCGCGGGGTGTCGCTGCACGAGCCGCTGTCCAACGTGCGGCCGGTGATCTTCCTGAAGTTCGCGCAGGGCGCGCCGCGCACCGAGGTGTGGCGCGGCTTGCAGGGCGCATCGGGCCTGCGTGCCGACTGCGGCAAGATTGTCGTCGCGGTCAGCGACGACATCGATCCGACCAACACCAACGCGGTGTTCTGGTCGATGGCCTATCGCGCCAATCCGGTCGAGGACGTGCATGTGGTGCCGCATCGCTCCAGCGGCCATGGCCCGAAGTCCGGCCGGGTGCCGAACGACTCCTCGCTGCTGATCGACGCCACGCTCAAGGCGCCGTTCCCACCGCTCGCGCTGCCGACCCGCGAATACATGGATCGCGCCAAGAAGATCTGGGACGAACTCGGCCTGCCGGCGCTGTCGCCGCAGCCGCCGTGGCACGGCTACACGCTCGGCGACTGGAGCGACACCTGGGAAACCTACGCCAAGCGCGCCGTCTCCGGCGGCTGGGAGGAAAGCGGCAAGGAGACGTTCGCGCAGAAGCGCGGCGGGCTCACGCCGGAAACCCCGGTGCGCGACGCCGACAAGCCCGGCAAAGGCGGACACTAGACGGGCCGCGCAATAGGACGCCCCGTCGTCCTTGTCCGGCGGGCGACACCACCTAGATGAAGGTGACGTCGAACTCGGGCGCGGAGCAGCGTGATGACAGCCAAACGAGCGACCAGCGAGCCGAAGGGCAGTCCTGAAAAGCCGGTCACCGACCGTCTTGTCGACGAAGCTCTTGAGGACACCTTCCCGGCCAGCGATCCGCCCTTCTTCGTTGGCGGCGGAGCGGAGCCGGCCGCGACAAAGCCGGAAGCACCGAGCGAGAAAGACGGCAAGCGGCCGGTCCATCACGAAAAGCGCTGACGCGCGACCGAAGATTTCCACCTTCGTCAACAAGGCGGTCGTCACCCCCGGGCTTGACCCGGGGGCCCATACGGTGACGCAACGACGCACGCTCTTACGACGGCCTTTGCTGAACGCGCTCATGGATTGCCGGGTCGAGCCCGGCAATGACACCGGTTGTTTGGGTTGACGCGTACCCAAATTGCTTGGCTCCAGTTTTCCGATTCAATTGTCAAACAGCCCGCGCTCCTAAGCGCATCCCATCAACATCCATACAGGCGTGATTCATCGGCCCCTTCAAAGCAGGCGCGGGGCCAGCGCCTCTCTCTTTTCCCTTCCCCTCACATGAGTGAGGGCGCGGAGCGCCGAGACGGCGCACCTTGGGGGCACCTTTGCGAGAGGTGCCGCGGGCCTTTGCGATCAGGCCCGCTCGCCTCCCGGCGCTCCACTTGTGGCGATTTATTGCGAGGCCACCGTTCGAGATTCGATCGGACCGGCTGGGTTTTCACCCACCATGCTCCAGGGGGCATTTGCGCCCGCTTTCACCCGATCGCGCCCTGCCACTGAAGGCGGCCCCCTCATCGGGGACGGACGATGGCATCGCACCCTGGGACGCGGCTACGAACCACGCCTGCAGGCGCCACACCCCGCTCCGCCAAATAGACGTCTCTAGATGACGCCCTCAGTGAACGAGGCAAATTCGCGTCTATACGTGATTTGCGGGAATGCAAACCGAAAAATGCGGCGTGGCACGCCATCTCAACCGGCTGAGCCGCAGGACGTTTTGCTCACTGACCCGCGCTATGCGAGATCAAACGCTGGCAACCGTGACAACCGCAGGCTCGCACCATAGGATCAACAACGACGATGCGCATGCCCGGTCCAACAAGCTTGTAAACCGATGCCAAAGAGGATCGGATTTGCCTTGTTGACTCATGATCAAACTGCGCAGGCAGTGCGGCTCGTCAACACGCTTAATCGTATGTTTGACCACCCTCCGATTGGATGGCATCACGATTTTTATCAGAGCGATCTACCGTCCGATTTTGTCCTAACGGAAAATATTTCACTCGTCAGCCCGCATGTCAAAACCAAATGGGGGACGTGTTCGCTCGTTGAAGCGACAATACGCGCGTTGGCGACGTTGCGTCGAGCAAAAGAGAGCCCGGATTGGTTCATCGTATTGAGCGGTTCGGATTACCCACTGAAGCCTGCTGAGGCAATTCAGCGGGATTTTGGTGCAAGTGAATACGATGCTCACATCACGCACCAGAAAATTTCCTACAAACCCTATGACAATGAGTGGCACGCACTCTGCTACGAAAGCCGCTACTGCATCAAGAAGTTCGGATTTCCAAAACTCGAAGCACGAATAGGCATTTCATTGCCGGTCTTGAAATTGACCTCCCCCGTATTGACCTATCCGTTTATTCCGTTTCGCAAAGACTTTCATTGTTTCGCAGGAGCGCAGTGGTTCTGCGTCAATCAAAAGGCCGTCGACTACCTCATTCACTATTATCAAACCAAGCCGGCCTTGTTGGCTCATTTCAAGGATCTCGAAAGGTTCGGCGTCGTGATCCCGGACGAATCGTACTTCCAAAGCGTTTTGTGCAATGCCCCAAATTTAAAATGCTCAAACGATAATTGGCGCTATGTCGAATGGCCGGCTCATTCCGCTCACCCGGTCACACTTACAACGAGCGATTTGCCAAAGATGGCTTTGACACGAGCTCACTTCGCTCGAAAATTCGACATGACCATCGATTCCGGGGTGCTTGATGAACTCGACAAAGTGCTTCTGAAGCAAGTGCAACATTGATGCAGCTATCCGGCCTAGACTTTGAATGGGCGCGCCAACGTGGCGCGCTCGAAGAGATTCGAACTCCTGGCCCGCCGCTTCGAAATTTCATTCCGGAGTGGATAGCGCTTCCAGAAATGCGCACACGACGGCGGACCAATCAGGCTCGGGCTTTGGCACCATCAATCGCAATGTGCCGACCTGCTCGATCGTGTCGAATGCAACAAGCATCTTGGAGTATGTGGGCCTCTCCTCAGGGACAAAATCGTGGACAAGAACCCGTAGCGCACCCGCCGTCCTGTCCTGGCTGGCAATGACAGCCGATAGAGCGGCAGCAACACGAAAGCGGCCATCGACGTATACGAGGTCCGGAAAAGTGCCTCGCCGTGCCCATTCGACCCAGGGCTTGGAAACGTAAGCCGCCCAGGCCTTCATATTCATATTAAGGGGATATCCCCACTCGCCAGTGGGGCCGATGTCCGCGTGTAAGATCGTGGCCAAGCCGGCCTCGATATGCCGTTGAATCGCGTGATTGTGCCTCGCGGCCTCAACCCATGCCAGGTCGCTGTCCACGACCACCACTTCGGTCGCGCCGGCTTGAATGACGGCGACGGTCGATCCTCCGACACCGAACTCCTGATATCTGTCGACACCGCGTCTCAGCACGGATTCGAAAAAACCGTGCTCGCCATCGAAAAGGTGCGGAGGACCAATTTCCTTGGGCTGTGCTGCGGGGTAACGAATCGACCGATGCTGCGCTTGGAAATCGTCGGTCTTGATCGGGTGCCATAATTTTCCAGGTTCGGAAAAATCGGGATTGCTCTCTGAAAAATAGGAGTTGGACACCGGGGGGCGATAACGGAAGGTGCCAGGATAGAGTAAGCCAGTGTCGGAATAAAACCGGCCAGCGCGCTCTGCGGGCGCAAATGGTCCATTGCCGCCGATGTCCTCTACCCTTAAACCGCGGTAAATCGCGATGGTTGGCAGCAAAGCCTCGAAATGGCCCTGCCAGTCGCCGATAATTTCAAGCCGATACTGCCTTGCTAAGCGGCCGGATATGCGAGAGATCGGAAAAAACCCCTTGTGATAGGTATTGGTTGAAACGTCCTGCGGCGCGCCAAAAGTGCGCCAATGATACCAATCGGGATCGTCCGAACGCGAATGTAGAGTGGTTCCCAACAAGTCAGCCGTATTGCCTTCGAATGCTTGAAAAAAATCGAGCCACGCTCCCGAGAAATCGACGTCGTACTCGATAAACCAATAGAAACGATAAGGGTGAATCGCGGCGATAGCAGCGAGCCGAAGGCAATCACCATATCCTGCAAGCAGATCGCCCGATTCCAGAACGCCTGACGCCCGAGTTGGCAATGCCTTTCTAAGGTCGTCCTGCGTCAGGTTTATATACAAAGGATGCGGTTCACTATTTTCTCCTCCATTCAGCACCGCGTAAGTATCGAATTGCTGCCCTACTTCTGAGGAGAGACGCTGAAACGCGGCGAATGATTTATCTTCATGAAAATGCGTCAGCCAGATAATGGCGGTACGTGCTCGGTCTTGAACGTCGATACGGCGGAAATTCACAACGAGCCTCCCTATAAACCTTCCGCTCGCGTCAACGTCCGTCGATGAATGGCACAGCCATTGATGTCCAATCGCTATTGACCAGATGAGTCCTCCTGGGCAGCACTTGACGACATCCTGAACGTAGTCCGGTCTCCGGCTATTTGCCTTTCGAAGGCATCGAACCGCTCTTCGATGCTTTTGTGTGTCGCCTGAAATTGCGCGCGCGTTTCGGCGGATAGCTGCGACAACGTTTTCTGGATATCGTCCAGGCGAGTGGAAATGCCTTGGACTTCCAGGATCAATGCACCCATCTGTTTGGCGTTCTGCTCTGCCAACAAAGTCGCCCGTTTGATCCGACTCCGACTCTTGCCCACCGAAGAAACGAATTTCGTTACGAGCTTCCTGATCATGCCGGTTGGCTTCATCTCGCTTGAGGGATTGCTTGGATCGCGCGTCTTCATCCCCCCGAACCGGGGTCAACGATAATGAGAGCATGTAAGGCGTCAGGATGGTGTCGTTCGCGCGAACGCGTCAAGTGCATCAATTGCAATTCTGATCTCGCCTGCTACCGCGACGGGTCGGTCGAGGATTGCTGAGGCGGACCGCAACAATCATCCGTTATGCAGCGCGTTCATGCAATGCAATGATCAATCATTTCTCGAGCCGCGTCGCCGCCGCAAGAGCGCGAACCAGATCACCACGACGATCGGCACCGACAGCGCCAGCCACGACAGACCGTCCCACATGCCGTCGCCGAGCAGCGCCGAGATCAGTCCGATACCACTGAGCATGGCGAGAATGGCCGGCACGACGAAAATCGCGCCGAGACTCTGTCGGCGCCGCCGCGTCTTCGCTTCGAATGTCATGCCGATGGTCCGTAAGATGGCGCAGCGATCTCGGCGGCCGGCTCGCGACGCACGCGCGGCGCGCGCCACAGCCAGAGATAAAGCCCGCTTCCGAGCACCATGATCGTGATGATGTCGAGCACCGCCCAGATGATCTTGAGCGGCATGCCGCCATAGTCGCCGAAATGCAGCGGCTGCGACACCAGCAGCGCCGTCACGTACCAAGGCAGATCGCGCGAATCGGTGAACTCGCCGGTCGCCGCATTGATGAGCGCCGGCTTGAGCAGCCGCGAGGTCAACGGCGTGTCGCCGCGCATGAACACCGCGAAATGCGCGGTGCTGGTGAAGGGCGTGCCCGGATAGGCGACGAAGAACGGGATCATGCCCGGCACCTCGCGCTTGGCGGTCTGCACCACAGCCTCGATCGAGTGCAGATTCTGCGGCACCGGCATGCCCTTGAACGGCCCGGTCATCTCGGCGAGCTGGCCGAATTGCCAGATCTTCAGGATGACGTCGGCCCAGGTGTTGACCACGCCGGTGAAGCCCACCGCCAGCGCCCAGCCGACCGTGACCACGCCCAGAAGATTATGCAGATCGAGCCAGCGCACCCGCCGCGGCCGGTGACGACGCACGGTGCCGAACTCGAGCTTCCGCATCGACGGCGCATAGACCACCACGCCCGAAACAATGGCGACGACGAACAGCAGCCCCATCAATCCGAGGAACAGCTTGCCCGGCAGATCGGCAAACATGTCGGTGTGCAGCTTGAGCAGAATGTAGGTCAGACGGTGTGTGACATCGGGCGAGTCCAGGTATGTCCCGGTGTGCGCATCGACATGAACGAAGACGTTCTTGGTCGGATCGGAATCGTAGGATTTCCCGACCGACAACGTCACCTTGTCCGGCTCATCGCGGTCCCAGATCAGGAACTGCACCACCTGACCCGGATGCTGCGCCAGGCCCGCCGCGACCACGCGGTCGAGATCGGCCTTCGGCGTGCCCGCCGGGACCTCGGCCGCCGCGACCTCCTCGTGCAGCAGCTCGTCGATCTCGTCCTTGAAGATCAGCGGCAGCCCGGTGATGCACAGCATCAAGAGAAATGCCGTGCAGACCAAGCTGGTCCATTTGTGGACCCAGGACCATCGGCGGATCGTCCGCGTGTTCATTTCGTGATCAGGCCTCTCTGCGGGCTATCCTCCTGCTGCCAGTTGTACTTCAACGCGAGCAGAACGGTGCGCGCCTGGCCCATGCCGCAGTAGTTCACGTTGATCACGCAGGATGCGACGTAATAGTGATCGAACAGGTTCAGCGCGTTGAGCTGCGCCTTCCAGCCCTTCAGGTCCGGACGCAAATAGGCGAAGTCGTAATAGAGCGCGGCGTCGTACAGCGTGTAGGACGGGATGCGAACCTGGTTGGCGTTGTCGGCATAAGCCTCGCCGACATAGCGGACGCCAGCGCCGATGCCGAAACCTGCCAGCGGCCCGTTGTACCAGGTGTAGACGCCCCACAGCGACGCCTGCTCGCGCGGGACATTGACCATGAAGTTGCCGACGTTGCCGTCGTTGCTGCGCGTGACCCTCGGATCGAGGTGGCTGTAGCCGCCGACGATCTCCAGGTTCCGCGTGACGTTGCCGCGCACTTCGAACTCGAAGCCCTTCACCTCGACCTCGCCGGTCTGCACGCTGAAGAAGACGTTGCTTGGATCGGCCGTGAGGACGTTCTGCTGCGTGATGTCGAATGCCGCAGCGGTGAACAGCAGGTTCGAGCCCGGCGGCTTGTACTTCACGCCGATCTCCTGGCCCGTGCCCGTGGTCGGCTTGAAGGGACTGCCGGAGAGCGTGGTGCCGAGCGCGGGATTGAACGACGTCGAATAGCTGACGTAAGGCGCAAGGCCGAAGTCGAACAGGTAATTGAGACCCACACGCCCCGTATCGGCCCGATCATCGGATCTGGTCACTCCGGGCGGCGGGAAGCTGCCCTTGCTCACACTCTCCTGGCTCGCTTCGTCGTGGCGGCCGGTCAGCGTCAGCGTAAAGCGGTCGAACTTGATCTGGTCCTGAAGATAGATGCCGGTCTGCTTCTGCGTGTCATCGCGCAGGATGATCGGCGCCAGTGACGATGCCGACGGCACAAAGGCGCCGTAGTTCGGAGCGAACATGTTGATCGGCGAGATGAACGTTGAGCGATAGTCCGACTGGCTTTTGATGTCGATGTAATCGATGCCGGCCAGAACCTTGTGCTTGAAAGGCCCGGTGAAGAAATCGGCCTGCAGCTGGTTGTCGATGGCGAAATCCCGCGTGTCGGCCTGTACGTAGTTCATCGAGCGGCTGACGGTCCGCAGATCGCCGGCGAGACCCTCGGGCCGCGTCGCGGCGAGGTCCATCCCGTTCGAAAGGAAACGGAGATTCTGCCGGAACTGGAAGATCTCGTTGATGCGATGCTCGAACGCGTAGCCGATGCCGTATTGCTCCAGCCGGTAACCGTCGACATTCGGTTCGCCGATATAACGGCTCGAAGGAATCCGGCCGTTCGGATTGCCGTACAGCGAGCCCACGCCGGGGACGTACTGTTGGAATCCCTTGTTGTCGATCTTCTGATAGTGGCTGAGGAACGTGAATGACGTGTCCGGCGTCGGCTGATACGTCAGGCTCGGCGCGATGAAGAGCTTGTTGTCCTGCTGGTAGTCGTATTGCGTGCCGGAATCGCGCGCGAGACCGGTGATCCGATAAGCGAACTTGGAATCCTTGCCGCCCAACGGCCCGCCGGCATCGAACGAGCCTTGCAGGCGATCGAACGAACCGGTCTGTCCGATCATTTCGACGAACGGCGTGAAGACCGGCCGCTTGCTCACCATGTTGACCAGACCGCCAGGTTCGGTCTGGCCGTAGAGCCCGGACGATGGTCCCTTCAACACTTCGAAGCGCTCGAGCCCGTAAGGCTCGATGCGCGGGATGGCGAACTGCGTGCCGGGATCTTTCGGCAGCCGCAGGCCATCGAGATATTGCGGAGCGTCGAAGCCGCGCACCTTGATGGCGTCGAAGAAGGTGTTCGAACTGTAGGTGTCGAACGTCACGCCCGGCACGTAGTGCAGCGCCTGCGTGAGTGTCTGCGCGCCCTGCGCGGTGGCCTGATCTTTCGTGACGACAGAGATCGACTGCGGTGTTTCAAGAACCGGCGTGTCGGTCTTGGTCGCCGTGACACTCTGGCTTGCCGTGTAGCCGCTGACGGGACCAGTGCCTCGCTCGCCTTGAACCACGGGTCGCGGCGCAGCCGGTGGCGGAGCCGGCGCAGGCCGAACAGCAACGCGACGACGCGGCTGCGGTTTGGCGCGATGAACATTGATGCGCGGCAGCGACACCGATTGATCCGACTGCGCTTGCGCGCGTGCATCGCGCGCCGCTGGACTCACTTTCGCTTGCTGTTGTGCCGCCAGGCTTGTCGTCAGCGCGGCGTAGGAAATCATCGACACCGCTGCGCAAATTACCTGCCGGGCATTCCATACCCGGGTCCTCTGCCCACTCATTTCTCACCCCATCCCATAATGCCGGGGCGACCCTAGAGAATCAGAAATTCTTTAGCAATATCATATAGTTACGAGTTTTTATAATTCGAATTCCAGACTACGAAGCGTGCCGGCCCACGACATCGCCAATACCGCTGGTTTCCGCGCGGAATCGTGAACGCCCGCGATTGTTGATTTGAACTGGTCCAATTAGACTTTTGCCTTCCAAAGAAAATATTGCCGGCCTTCAGGTGTGTCGGCCGGCAATCTCAAACCTGGGGAGGTTCGGGAATGCTTCGTCTCAACATCAACGGCAAGGACTACGACATCGACGTCGAACCGGAGACGCCACTGCTCTGGGCGATCCGCGAGAACGTCGGCCTGACCGGCACCAAATACGGCTGCGGCATCGCGCAGTGCGGCGCCTGCACCGTCCACGTCGACGGCGTCGCGACCCGCTCCTGCTCGTTCCCGGTGAGCGGCGCGGTCAACACCAAGATCACCACCATCGAAGGCCTCGCGCAGAACGGCATCCTGCACAAGGTGCAGAAGGCCTGGATCGAGCACGACGTGCCGCAGTGCGGCTACTGCCAGTCCGGCCAGATCATGGCCGCGGTGGAGCTCCTCAAGAACAAGCCGAAGCCGACCGACGCCGACATCGACCGCGAGATGACCAACATCTGCCGGTGCGGCACCTTCCAGCAGATCCGCGCGGCGATCCATGCCGCGGCCAACGCTTAAAGGGAGGCGCGCATGAATTTCGTTCCGAAAATGAATCGCCGCGCTTTCGTCATCGGTGCTGCCGCGGTTGGCGGCGGCCTCTCGATCGGCCTCGAATTGCCGGGCGGCGCACGGGTGGCTCGCGCCGCTGACGGCTCGCCGGAAATCGGCGTCTGGGTCGTGATCAAGCCCGACGACACGGTCGTCATCCGCGTGGCGCGCTCCGAGATGGGGCAAGGCACGCTCACCGGTCTGTGCCAGCTCGTCGCCGAGGAGCTGGAATGCGACTGGTCGAAGGTGACATGGGAATTCCCAACGCCCGGCCAGAACGTCGCACGTAAACGCGCGTGGGGCGATTTCTCCACCGGCGGCAGCCGCGGCATCCGCATGTCGCACGAATATGTGCGGCAGGGCGGCGCAGCCGCGCGCCTGATGCTCGTGCAGGCGGCGGCGAACGAATGGAAGGTGCCGGTTGCCGAATGCAGCGCGGCGTCGAGCGTCGTCACGCACAATCCCTCCGGAAAGAAGCTCAGCTACGGCAAGCTCGCCGAAGCCGCAGCCAAGCTGCCGGTGCCGGAGAAGCCGGCGCTGAAGGATCCGAAGGACTGGAAGATCGCGGGCAAGCCGCTGCGGCGTCTCGACACGCCGGATCGCGTCACCGGCAAGCAGATCTACGGCGTCGACATCAAGCTGCCCGGAATGCTCAACGCCTCGATCCGCGACTGCCCGGTGCAGGGCGGCAAGGTGAAGAGCTTCGACGCCGCCCAGGCTTCCAAGATGCCGGGCGTCAAGAAGGTGCTGCAGGTCGGTGATTCCGGCGTCGCCGTGGTCGCCGACACCTGGTGGCACGCCAACGCCGCCGTGAAGGCCGTCAACATCGAGTGGGATCCGGGTGAAGGCGGCAAGGTGTCGAGCGCCAGCATCGCGCAGTGGCTCAAGGAAGGCCTCGACGCGCCGGAAGCCTTCGTCGGCAACGCCAACGGCGACGTCAAGGCTGCGATCGCGGGCGCTGCGAAGAAGGTCGAGGCGGTCTACGCCTATCCGTACCTAAACCACGCACCGATGGAGCCGATGAACGCAACCGCGCTCGTCACCGCCGACAAGTGCGAGGTGTGGGTGTCGTCGCAGAATGGCGAGGCGGCGTTCGCCGCCGCGGTCGCGGCGTCGGGCCTGCCGGCCGACAAGTGCGAGGTCTACAAGCAGCAGGTCGGCGGCGGCTTCGGCCGGCGTGGCGCGTTCCACGACTACGTCACGCAGGCGGTGCTGATCGCCAAGGAGATGCCCGGCACGCCGGTCAAGCTCCTGTGGTCCCGCGAAGAAGACATGACCCACGGCCGCTACCATCCGGTGATGCAAGCCAAGATGGTCGGCGCGTTCGACAAGGACAACAACCTGACCGGCCTGCATCTGCGGCTGTCGGGCCAGTCGATCGTCGCCTCCGTCTTCCCGACCATGCTCGACAAAGGCAAGGACGCGCTGACGTTCCAGGGTCTGATGCCGCAAGGCACCGAGCACGCCTTCGGCTACTCGGTCCCGAACCTGATGATCGACCACTCCATGCGCAACCCGCACATCCTGCCGGGCTTCTGGCGTGGCGTGAACATCAACCAGAACTGCATCTTCCTCGAGTGCTTCATGGACGAGCTCGCCCAGGCCGCCGGCCAGGATGAGTTGGAGTTCCGCAGGAAGCTGATGACCAAGCATCCGCGCAATCTCGCGGTGCTCAATGCGGTGGCCGAGAAGATCGGCTGGGGCAAGCCTGCAGCGCCGGGTGTGTTCCGCGGCCTCGCACACATGAACGCGTTCAACGCCTACGTGGCGGGCGCCGCGGAGATCTCGGTCGAAGGCGGCGGCAACAAGATCAGGATCCACCGCATCGTCGCGGCCACCGATCCAACCTACGCCGTCAACCCGCTCGAGATCGACAAGCAGGTCGCGGGCTCGTTCGTCTACGGGCTCTCGGCGCTGTTCTACCAGGAAAACACCGTCAAGGACGGCGCGATCCAGGAGACCAACTTCGACACCTTCAATTCGATGCGAATTGCCGAGATGCCGAAGGTCGAGTCGATCATCATGCCGAGCGGCGGCACGGGGGCCTGGGGCGGCGTCGGCGAACCGACCATCTGCGTGGCGGCGCCGGCGGTGCTCAACGCCTACTTCAAGGCCACCGGTAAGCGCATGCGCACCTTCCCGCTCAAGAACCACAACGTGCAGATCGCCTGACGGGTCGCACCGCAAGGGACAGGGGGCGGCGGCCGCACGGCCGCCGTCTCTTTTTGTGAGCTGCCCATCCAACAGGCGCCAAAGATCGCGCCGAGAATGAGCCAAATAGCCGCAAATCAATTTGGCTTGATCAGCTGCGCGTCCCGGCGAGGTTGTTGCCTGGAAGTAATCTAATTACAGTCTGGCCCACGATTCACCCGCCGGTCTTCAGATGTGCTGACCGGTGTTCTCACCTGGGAGGTTTCGAGAATGGTCCGCCTGAATATCAACGGCAAAGACTACGACATCGACGTCGAACCGGAGACGCCACTGCTGTGGGCGATCCGCGAGAACGTCGGTCTCACCGGCACCAAATACGGCTGCGGCATCGCGCAGTGCGGCGCCTGCACCGTCCACGTCGACGGCGTCGCGACCCGCTCCTGCTCGTTCCCGGTGAGCGGCGCGGTCAACACCAAGATCACCACCATCGAAGGCCTCGCGCAGAACGGCATCCTGCACAAGGTGCAGAAGGCCTGGATCGAGCACGACGTGCCGCAGTGCGGCTACTGCCAGTCCGGCCAGATCATGGCCGCGGTGGAGCTCCTCAAGAACAAGCCGAAGCCGACCGACGCCGACATCGACCGCGAGATGACCAACATCTGCCGGTGCGGCACCTTCCAGCAGATCCGCGCGGCGATCCACGCCGCGGCGAACGCGTAAGGAGGGCGACAATGAATTTCGTTCCAAAAATGAATCGTCGCGCTTTCGTCATCGGCTCGGCCGCCGGCGGTCTCGCGCTCGCGTTCGGCCCCAAGGCTGCGCTCGCCGCCCCCGGCGATCGCGCGCAATTCCTCGAGAACCTGACGCCGAACGAGCTCGGCATCTGGGTTGCGGTGAAGCCGGATGACACTGTCGCCATCCGCATCGTCCGCGCCGAGATGGGCCAGGGCTCGCAGACCGGCCTCGCTCAGCTGGTCGCCGAAGAGCTCGACTGCGACTGGTCCAAGGTCACGGTCGAATATCCGACGCCGGCCGACAACGTGAAGCGCAAGCGCGCCTGGGGCAACTACAACTCCAGCGGCAGCCGCGCCATCCGCGAGTCGAACCAGTATGTGCGCGAGGGCGGCGCTGCCGCCCGCATGATGCTGATTGCGGCCGCGGCCAACGAGTGGAAGGTGCCGGCCTCGGAGTGCTCGGCATCGGCCGGCGTGATCACGCACAAGGCCTCGGGCAAGACCACGACCTACGGCAAGGTGGCGGAAGCCGCCTCGAAGCTGCCGGTGCCGGAGAAGCCCGCGCTCAAGAAGCCGGAAGAATGGAAGATCGCCGGCAAGCCGCTGAAGCGGCTCGACACCGCCGACAAGGTCGTCGGCAAGATGATGTACGGCGTCGACTTCACGCTGCCCGGCATGCTGAACGCCGCGATCAAGGATTGCCCGGTGTTCGGCGGCAAGGTGAAGAGCTTTGATGCCGCCAAGGTCAGCGGCATGAAGGGCGTCAAGAAGGTCGTCCAGGTCGACGACAAATCGGTCGCCGTGGTTGCCGACACCTGGTGGCACGCCAAGACCGCGCTCGATGCGCTGCCGATCGAATGGGACAAGGGCGAAGGCGCCAAGGTCTCGTCCGAGTCGATCGCGAAGTGGCTCGAGGAAGGCCTGACGGCCGAGACCAAGTTCGTCGGCAACAAGGCCGGCGACGCGCAGGCCGCGATTGCGGGTGCGGCGAAGAAGGTGGAAGCCGTCTACGCCTATCCGTACCAGAGCCACGCCTGCATGGAGCCGATGAACGCCACCGCGCTCGTCACCGCCGACAAGTGCGAGGTGTGGACCGGCACGCAGAATGGCGAAGCAGCCTACGCCGCGGCGATCGCCGCATCGGGCCTGCCCGCCGACAAGGTCGATGTGCATCGGCTGATGCTCGGCACCGGCTTCGGCCGTCGCACGCGCAGCGAATACGTCACGGAAGCCGTGTCGATCGCCAAGCAGATGCCCGGCACGCCGATCAAGCTGCTCAAGTCCCGCGAAGAGGACATGACGCAGGGCGTCTATCATCCGGTGACGCAGTGCAAGCTCACCGGCGCGCTCGACAAGGACGGCAACGTCACCGGGCTGCACATGCGCATCTCCGGCCAGTCGATCCTGGCCTATGCGCGTCCGGAGGCGATGCAGGCGGGTGCCGATCCGGCGGTGTTCCAGGGCCTCAACCCGGGCGGCGCCGAGGGCGCGTTCGGCTACGAGATCCCGAACCTGCTGATCGACCACTCCATGCGCAACCCGCATGTTCCGCCGTGGTTCTGGCGCGGTGTGAACAACAACCAGAACGCCATCTATCTGGAATGCTTCATCGACGAGATGGCGCATGCCGCGGGTCAGGACCCGCTGGCGTTCCGCCGCAAGATGATGGCGAAGTTCCCGAAGCACCTCGGCGTGCTGAACGCCGTGGCCGAGAAGGTCGGCTGGGACAAGCCGGCGCCGCAAGGCATTCACCGCGGCATCTGCCAGCATATGGGCTACGGCAGCTATGTCGCGGCGGCGGCCGAGGTGTCGGTCACCGGGAACAAGGTGAAGCTGCACCGGATCGTTGCGGCGACCAATCCGGGCCACGCCGTCAACCCAGCGCAGATCGAGCGGCAGATTGCCGGCTCGTTCGTCTACGGGCTGTCGGCGCTGTTCCACGGCGGCATCACCATCAAGGATGGCGCGGTGGTCGAGACCAACTTCGACACCTTCGGTTCGCTCCGCATGTCGGAGATGCCGAAGGTCGAGACGGTCATCATGCCGAGCAACGACTTCTGGGGCGGCGTCGGCGAGCCGACGATCTTCGTGGCGGCGCCGGCCGTGCTCAACGCCATCTTCGCGGCGACCGGCACGCGCTTCCGCACCTTCCCGCTGAAGAACCAGAACTTGCAGCTCGCATAACGGTTGACTGACAAGACAGGGCGGCGGCCCAAAAGGCCGCCGTCCGCGTTTCGAGTAATGTTTCGAATAATAGAGAGTAAGATAAGGTTGGAGCGAACGGGCCCGGCCCTATCCCCGTCACCCTGAGGTGCCCGCCGCAGGCGAGCCTCGAAGGGCGACGGCCCGGGGCCGCATCCTTCGAGGCTCGTTTGACTCGCACCTCAGGATGACGGATCGAGTGCAGAGAACTCGGCGACAGTTCTTGAAGTCTGCTGCAGCGATTGGTGCGGCGACGGCGTGCTTTAAGCCGGCGCTATCGCAAGGCGCAGGCCCGCGCGTGGTCATCATCGGCGGTGGCTTTGGCGGGACGGGATGCGCCCGCGCGCTGCGCAATGCCGACCCGAAGATCAACATCACACTCATCGAGACCAATGCGACCTACACGGCGCCGCCGCAGAGCAACGCCGTGATCGCGGGCCTGATGGAGCTCAGCCATCAGGAGTTCGGCTACGACAAGGTCAAGGCCGCCGGCATCGACGTGATCAATGCCGCGGCGACTGCCGTCGACCCCGAAAAACGGACGGTGACTCTCGCAAACGGCGCGACGCTCCTCGCCTACGACCGCCTGGTGGTCTCGCCCGGCATCGATTTTCGCGCGGGCTTCGTGCAGGGCTACGACCGCGCCGCCGCCGAGACGATGCCGGCCGCCTTCAACAACGCCGCCGAGATCATGGTGCTGCGCCGCCAGCTCGAAGCCATGGCGGACGGCGGCACCGTCGTCGTCACCTCGCCGGTCAATCCGGCGCGCTGCCCGCCCGCGCCTTACGAGCGCGCCAGTCTTATTGCCCACTATTTGAAGACGCGGAAGCCGCGCTCCAAGGTGATCGTGCTCGACCAGAAAGAAAACTTCACCATGCAGAAGCTGTTCGAGGCGGCATGGCAGGAGCTCTATCCCGGCTTAATCGAGTGGGTCGGGCTGTCGAACGGCGGCGCGCTGAGCCAGATCGAGGCTTCGAGCAAGACCATCTCGACCGACTTCGACAAATACCAGGCCGCGGTCGCGAGCATCATCCCGACGCAAACGGCCGGACGCGCCGCCGACCTCGCCCACGTCGCCGACCGCACCGGCTGGTGTCCGGTCGATCCGCTGACATTCGAATCGAAGCTGCAAAAGAACATCCACGTGATCGGCGACGCCGCGATCGCGGGCGCGATGCCGCGCTCGGCGTCGGCAGCGCAATCACAGAGCCGGATTTGCGCCGCGGCGATTGCGGCGCTGTTCGGAGGCAAAAGCCCCGAAGCGCCGACGCTGACCAGCTCGTGCTACAGCCTGATCGCGCCGGACTACGCGATCTCGCAGCGCGGGACCTATCGCCCGGCCGACGACCTGTATGCCGAATCCGGCCCCGGCGTGATCATCAGCCCGCAGGATGCTCCGCGCTCGCTGCGCAAGGACGAGGCCGATCAGGCCGACGCCTGGTTCCGCACCATCACCGGCGAGACCTTCGGATGACCGGCCGCGGCGCACTTGCAATGGCCCTTGTTGTGCTGGCCTGCGCGCCCGGCGCCGCGCAGGACTCCACGGCTGCGGCGCTGGTGCCTTACGCCGTGGTGGGCGACGCCATCCCGAAGTCGCTGACCGGCAAGCCCGGCGATCCGGCGAACGGCCGGGCCATCGTGGTCAAGCGCGAGAACACTTGTTTGCTGTGCCATTCAGGCCCATTTCCAGACCAACGCTTCCAGGGCGATCTGTCGCCCAGCTTGGGCGGCACCGGGTCGCGCTGGTCGGAGGGCGAATTGCGGCTGCGCATGGTCGACGCCTCCCGGCTCAACCCCGCGACCATCATGCCGTCGTTCTACCGGATCGACGGTCTGACCCGCGTGGCGGCGAACTTCCGCGGCAAGCCGGTGCTGACCGCGGAGCAGATCGAGGACGTGGTGGCCTTTCTGATGACGCTGAAGGATTAGGATGATGGCTCAACTCCCTCCGCAGTCATTCCGGGGCGCTTGCGAAGCAAGCGAACCCGGAATCCAGACGCAGACACCGAACTCGCGTCTGGATTCCGGGTTCGCGCCTTCGGCGCGCCCCGGAATGACCGCGGGAGCAAGCCGTCGCATGTTTTTGGCCGGAGCCGGCGCCATGCTGATCGTGCGGCCCGCGATTGCGACACCGGCCTCGATGGCCGCGGCGATCCGCGAGATCACCGGGAACGCCGAAGCGAAGCCCGGCAAGATCAAGCTCAACATCCCGCCGCTGGTCGAGAACGGAAACTCGGTCGCCATCACGGTCTCGGTCGACAGCCCGATGACCGCGACCAATTACGTCAAATCGATCCACGTCCTCACCGAGAAGAACCCGCAGTCGAACGTGATCAGCGCCAAGCTCGGGCCGCGCTCCGGCAAGGCCGAGATCTCGACGCGCATCCGGCTCGCCGACACGCAGTCGGTGATCGCGATCTGCGAACTGTCCGACGGCACGTTCTGGTCCGACAAGGTCGACGTGATCCTGACGATCAGCGCCTGTCTGGAGGATCCGGTCTGATGGCTGCCCGCACCCTCATCAACGTTCCGGCCAAGGCCAAGCGCGGCGAGGTGATCGCGATCAAGTCGCTGATCTCGCACATCATGGAAAACGGCTTCCGCCACGACAACACCGGCAAGCCGATCCCGCGCGACATCATCACCTCGATGGTGTGCACCTACAACGGCGAAGAGATTTTCAACGCCACGCTCTATCCGGCGATCTCGGCGAACCCGTTCATCACCTTCTATACGGTCGCGACCGAGAGCGGCACCATCGCGTTCAAGTGGACCGGCGACAACGGCTTCGTGGCGGACGCCTCCGCGAACATCACAGTCGAATGAGCGCTGCCGCTGTCCTGCGACGGCTCGCGCTGGCCGCCATCCTGGCAGCCCCGTTCGTCACAGCTCGTGCTGAAATCCCGCTGAACGAGCGACGCTCGGGCTATGAGGATATGAGCGCCGACAACAAGGCGATGCAGGACGACGACACCGCCAATCCGGCCATGCTGTCGGTGCTCGACGGCGAAGCGCTGTGGCAGGCGAAAGCCGGCAGCGCCAGAAAATCCTGCGCCGACTGCCACGGCGACGCGGCGGAGAAGATGAAGGGCGTCGCGGCGCGCTATCCGGCCTTCGACGACAAGCTCGGCGGTCCGGTCGACCTCGAGCAGCGCATCAACCTCTGCCGTGAGCGCCATCAGAACGCGACGCCGTTCACGTTCGAGAGCAAGGAGATGCTGGCGCTCACCACCTATCTGGGCCTGCAATCGCGCGGCGAGCCGATCGCGCCGCCGAACGATCCGCGGCTTGCGCCGTTCATCGAGCAAGGCCGCGCGATCTACAACCAGCGCCAGGGGCAACTCAACCTCGCCTGCGCCCAGTGTCACGACGACAACTGGGGCAAGAGCCTCGCCGGCAACAAAGTGCCGCAGGCACATCCGACCGGCTATCCGATCTACCGCCTGGAATGGCAAAGTGTCGGGTCATTGCAGCGGCGGCTCAGGAACTGCATGATTGGGATGCGCGCCGAACCCTATGCGTTCGGCTCGGCGGAACACGTGAATATGGAGCTGTATCTGATGTGGCGAGCACGCGGAATGAAGGTCGAAACCCCGGCGGTGCGGCCATGAACGATCTCAGCATGCGCTCCCACAAGCTGCGGGGCTATGTCTCGCACGGCGCCGACCTGCGCTCGGGCAAGCTCAGCCCCAAGACCTATCTCGAAGAGACGCTGAGCAAGATCACGCAGCTCGACAAGAGCATTGGCGCTTTCGTCACGGTCAACCGCGACGGCGCCCGCCAGGCCGCCGAGGATTCGGCCAAGCGCTGGGCCAACGGCAAGCCGCTGTCGCCTATCGATGGGATGCCGGTCGCGATCAAGGATATCATCGAGACCGCCGACATGCCGACCGGTCAGGGCTCCCCGATGTGGGAGGGCACCGACTGGAAGCGCGACTCCGCGAGCGTGCATGCGCTGCGCGAAGCCGGCGCGGTGATCATCGGCAAGACCACCACCACCGAGTTCGCCTCGAGCCATCCGTGGCACAAGACGCAGAACCCGCACGATCCGAAGCGCACGCCGGGCGGCTCGTCGAGCGGCTCGGCCGCGGCGGTCGGCGCCGGCATGGTGCCGGCTGGGCTCGGCACGCAGGTGGTCGGCTCGATCCTGCGGCCCGCGAGCTTCTGCGGCGCGGTCGGCTTCAAGCCGAGCGTCGGCGCGATCAACCGGAGCGGCTCGCACGATCACTTCAGCCAGAGCTGCCAGGGCGCCATCGGCGCGACGCTGGCCGACACCTGGGCGGTGCTGCGCGCGATCGCCGACCGCGCCGGCGGCGATCCGGGCTTTGTCGGTCTCACCGGCGACGTCGATTTCAAGACGCGCACCAGGCCCGGCAAGCTCGCCATTGTCGAGACGTATGGCTGGAAGCACACCAGCGAAGGCGGACGCAAGGCGTTCGCCGCCGCGAAGCAGCGACTGCAGACGGTCGGCATCGAACTGCTCAGCCGCGCCGACGATCCCGACATCGAGGCGGTCGACCAGTCGCTGTCGGAGGCGATGGACCTCACCATGTCGATCAACGCGTGGGAGGGCCGCTGGCCGCTCAACACCTATTCGGACATGGACCCGACCAAGCTCAGCCAGTCGGCACGCGACCGGCTGCTTGCCGCCGAGAAGATGACGCAGAAGCAGTTCGGTGAATTGCTGGCGCGGCGCGAAGCGGTGCGCGCAACCTGGGCCAAGGCCGCAGCGAAATACGACGCGCTGATCACGCTCGGCGCCTGCGGTGCGGCTCCGGTCGGCCTCGGCACGACCGGCAACACGGCGATGAACGTGTCGGCGTCGCTGCTCGGCTGTCCGGCGCTGACCATCCCGGTGCTGGCCGACGAAGGCCTGCCGCTCGGCTTGCAGCTGCTCGGCCGCGCCAACGACGACGCGGCGCTGTTCGGCGTGGCGAGCTGGATCGCGGCCGAAGGGTTGAGCCGGCCGGATCTGGTCGGCACGGTGGCCTGACCATCGACAGCACCATCGGGGACTTCCCATGGATGGCTCCGATGTGAGGCCGACACTGGCGGAAGCCGTTTCCTGGTTGTCGCGTTGCGAGGCGCTCCCTCACGACGTCGAAACCAAGGCGCGGCTTCTGCTGCTCGACACTTTCGGATGTCTGGTCGCAGGGCTCGGTCATCCGGAAGTCCGGCGATTCGGCCAGGCTCTGCGTTTCGCCTTTCCGGGCGATACCACATGGCCTGGGTCCGACATCAAGCTGGGGCTGTCGGGCATGGCGGCGCTCGGCGCTGCCGCTGCATGCTGGGACGAAGCCTGCGAAGGCCACGCGCCGTCGCACGGCCGTCCGGGCCTGCCGGTCGTGCCTGCGCTGCTGGCGCTCGCCGCGAGCCATGAGATCACGCTGAGCGATCTGCTGCTGGCGTTAGCGACCGGCTACGAGATTGGCGCACGCGCCGGCGAGGCGTGGCGCATTCCGGCCGGCTGGCATGTGGACGGGAGCTGGCATTCGCTGGGCGTCGCCGCCGCCGTGGCGCGCATGACGGGCGGCCCCGCTCGTATCGGGCCCGCGATCGAAGCGGCGGCCTGCCAGATTCCGGCGAGTCTTTATCTGCCGATCACCGCCGGATCCGTGCTGCGCAACACCTATCCGGCGCACGCGGTGCTGCTCGGCATCATGGCGGCGGCCGCGGCCAACGCCGACTTCGCAATGCCGCACGGCGCGCTGGAGGAAGCGCGACGCCGCGTGCTGCAGGCGCCCAGCACGGCGGCTGTCACACTGGCCGGCCGGTGGACGATCCTCGATGGATATCTCAAGCTCTATGCCGCTGTGCGACACACGCACTATGGCATCGAAGCGGCCCTGCGGCTTCGCAGACGCCCCAATTTTTCCGTCCGGAAAATCAACGCGATCAAGCTCGATGTCTATCCGGAGGCTGTGCAGTATTGCGGCAACCGCGCGCCGCGCACCGCAATCCAAGCGCAATTCAGTCTGTCCTACGCGATCGCTGCCGCGCTGGTGATAGGCGACCTCGGCCCTGAAGCCTACGCAGACGTCGGCAGTCCGACCATCACGCGGTTGGAAAGCCTCGTGACCGTCGAAGCCAACCCGATGCGTATTCAGCGCAGCGCCCAGCTCTCGATCGATCTCGACGGGACGATCATCACGGAAAGCATCGACGACATCCCGGGCGATGCGTCAAATCCCACGAGAATGGATCAGGTTGTCGCGAAGTTCCGACGCTATACTGAACCGGCGTTGGGCCAGCAGCGGGCGAAGGCCCTCATGTCCTTCATCCTCCATGGCGACAGCACCAAACCCGCACGACGGTGCCTTCTGGACGGCTAGAATATGATTGGCATCACTAGCTAGAATCGAATGTGTAGCCCTGGGTCCCCGCTTCCGCGGGGACCCAGAACCGAGAAGTCAGAACCTTCAATTCGAGTGATCGGACTCCAACGATGAAACGGCCAGAACAATTCCAGCATTCGCGCCGGGCGTTGCTCGGCGCAGCGCTTGCGATGCCGTTCATCGGCACGGCGCGGGCGCAATCTTATCCCTCGCGCAATCTGCGCGTGATCGTTCCATTCGCGGCCGGCGGCCCAACGGATGTCCTGACCAGGATCGCGGCCGAGCGGGTGAGCCCGGCCCTCGGCCAGCCGCTCGTCGTCGAAAGCCGGACCGGGGCCGGCGGCAATCTCGCCGGCGAGTTCGTCGCGCGCAGCGAGGCGGATGGCCACACGCTTCTGGTCGCAGGCCAGGCGATCCTCGCCATCAACAAAGCGCTCTACAAGAAGCTCAACTACGATCCGGCCACCGACTTTGCCTTTGTCGGCATGCTGGGCGTGATCGCCAATGTGCTGCTGGTCAATCCGGCCGCAGTCCCCGTGAACTCAATGGCCGAGCTGGTTGCGCTGGCCAAACAGAAGCCCGGTGCGATCTCCTACGGATCGAACGGCGCAGGCTCCCTCACCCATCTGACGACGGCGATCCTGGCGCATCAAGCCGGCGTGCAGCTTCTTCATGTGCCGTATCAAGGCGCGGCCCCTCTGATGACCGACCTGATCGCCGGACGGATCGGCATGGCGTTCACGGCGACATCGGCCGCGCTGCCGCTGGTGCAGTCGGGGCAGTTGCGCGCGCTGGCGGTGACCACCGGCCAGCGGAGCCGCTTCGCCCCGAATGTCCCGACCCTGGTCGAAAGTGGGTTTCCCACGCTCAACGCGCCGGTGTGGTTTGGCGCGGTGGTGCGGGCCAGCACGCCAGCGCCTGTCGTTTCGAGGCTCCGCGCCGAATTCGACACGGTGATCAAGAGCGAAGGCTACTCGCAAGCCCTCGAGAAGCAGTTCATGGAGGTGATGCGCGTGCCGCCCGAATCCTCCGAGCAATTCCTGTCGGCCGAGCGAGCGCTCTGGAGCGACGCGGTGAAGCTGACAGGCGTCTCGCTGGATTGAGCGGCGGCATTCACCGTGTGAGGCACACCGTCTTGCCTTGCTCAGTGTCCCCCGCGCTTGACGCGGGGGCGCATACGATGTGATCAGCCGACATCGATGATCGCGTCGACGAATGCCTTCGGATCCTCCTGAGGCAAATTGTGGCCGATACCGCCCTCGACCTGACGGTGCTCGTAACGGCCAACGAATTTCTTGGCATAGGAAGCCGGGTCCGGATGCGGTGCGCCGTTGGCGTCGCTCTCCAGCGTGATGGTGGGCACCGTGATCGACGGAGACTGGGCCAGCCGTTTTTCGAGGTCGTCGTATCTCGGTTCGCCCGGCGCCGCGCCGATCCGCCAGCGATAGTTATGGACGACGATGTCGACGTGATCCGGGTTGTCGAACGACGCCGCGCTGCGGGCGAAGGTGGCATCATCGAATTGCCACTTGGGCGAGGCAATCTTCCAGATCAGCCGGTTGAACTCATTCCGGTTCTTCTCGTAGCCGGCGCGACCGCGCTCGGTGGCGAAATAGAACTGGTACCACCATTCGAACTCAGCCTTGGGCGGCAGCGGATTCCGGCCGGCCTCCTGGCTGCCGATCAGATAGCCGCTGACGGCGACCAATCCCTTGACGCGCTCCGGCCAAAGCGCTGCGACGATGTCGGCGGAGCGCGCGCCCCAGTCGAAGCCAGCGAGCAGCGCCCGATCAATCTTCAGCGCGTCCATGAAGGCGATCGCGTCGGATGCGAGCGCAGCGGGCTGGCCGTTGCGGAAGGTGTCGTTTGAAAGGAACCGTGTTGCGCCATAGCCGCGCAGATACGGAACGAGCACGCGATAGCCGGCCGACGCCAGCATCGGCGTCACATCGGCAAAGCTGTGAATGTCGTAAGGCCAGCCGTGCAGCAGGATAACCGGCGGACCATCGGCCGGCCCCGCTTCGGCATAGGCGACGCTGAGAACACCGGCGTTGACCTGTTTCAGCGGGCCGAGCGACGTGTACGTGCCTGGCTTGACGATGGCCGGCTTCTTGATCGGTGACTGACCAGCAGCCGGCTTCAGAAAGCCGAGTTGGGCGGCCGCAGCGGCCATTACGGAAGCGCCGAAAAACCAACGGCGGCCGCGATCGATGTTCTCGGTGGCGATGGGGGCGCTCATGATGTGTCTCCAATATCAGTTTCCGGCGCGCGTGTTGATATGGATGGCCGGCTGGCGCGGGAAGCACGCCAGCCGGAGACAGTCTCAGACGACATTGTACTCGACTTCGACGTTGCCGCTGACGGCCTTCGAGTACGGGCATACCTTCGAGGCCGCGTTGACGAGTTCTTGTGCGACGCTCCGCTCGACGCCTGGGATGGAGACGTTGAGGCGCGCACCGAGGAAGAACTCGCCGCTGTCGAGATGAAGATCGATTTCGGCGTCGATCGCCAGGTCGGCCGGGAGCGTCACTTTCTTCCGCTGAGCCACCAGGCCGAGGGCGCCTTCGAAGCAAGCCGACCAGCCCGCGGCAAACAGCTGCTCCGGGTTGGTGCCGGGCCGTTTCGAGCCGGGAGGCGAGATCTTGATGTCAAGCTGCCCGTCGGAACTGCGCGCCACGCCCTCCTGGCGGCCGCCCGTGGTATGGGTCTGCGCCGTGTAGATCACCTTGTCCGTAGGACTGGCGACACGTTGTGCAAGTGCAGTCATGGTCTTTCTCCTTTGATGTACTCAGGTTGCAAGTTGGATGAGTTCAGGCGCTGAGCCGCTGGTGCTTGGGCATGTTGTAGCGAGGCGCCGGAATTGCGTTCGAAAGCTTGCCGGACATGGCGAGGCGCGCTGTTTCGTAACGCTCCCATTCCGCCTTATTCTCCAGCGCGGGGATGGTCACGGTCTCGCCGAGGTCGAGCCCTGCGAGCGCTGCATCGACGAGATCGTCGACCGACATCACGATCTGCGCCGGCAACTGGTGAACCGGCTTGCCGGCGGCGTCCCAGAATTCAGTCGCCGTGGCACCCGGTAGCACCGCCTGCACGCGGATTCCCTTGTCGCCGAGTTCTCGGACGAGCGTCTGATTGAAAGCGAGAACGAAGGCCTTGGAGCCGCCGTACACGCCGTTCAACAACTCCGGCTCAATCGCAACGACCGACGAGATGTTGATGATCGTACCATTGCGGCGGGCCACGAAGCCCGGGACCGCCGCGTAGATCAGGCGCGTCAGCGCGGTGACGTTGAGGCGGATCATGTCTTCCATCTTGTCGACGTCGGAGTCGACCAGCGGAGCGACGGCGCCCAGCCCCGCATTGTTGACCAGCGCGGTGATGCCGGCGTTGGTCCGCAAGATATCCTCGACACGATACAGGTCGGCCGGAACGGTCAGATCGGCTTGGACAGTCTCGACCTTGCGGCCAGTGTCGTTGCTGAGCCGACGCGCCAGCGAAGCGAGGCGTTCCCTGTTGC
Organism: Rhodoplanes sp. Z2-YC6860; assembly: GCF_001579845.1. Lineage (GTDB taxonomy): Bacteria > Pseudomonadota > Alphaproteobacteria > Rhizobiales > Xanthobacteraceae > Z2-YC6860. The sequence goes on along the minus strand of NZ_CP007440.1, from coordinate 1,054,166 downwards.
GAGCGACCAGGATCAGGTCGTAGCCGCGCTTGGCGAGACGGTCGGCATAGGCCGCGCCGATGCCTGACGATGCGCCGGTGATGAGGGCGATGCCCTTGGTTTCGATTGACGTCATGTTCTGTCTCCTGAGGTCCGTTCGAAGCTTTGAAACGGCCGCGGCCGTTGTTTGCAGCACGTATCTAGACCCTTCCGAAATTGACGGGTATCTGCGATATTTGAGATATTTCCTTCCAAAAAATGGAAATGATCATGGATCGTCTGGATGCGATGTCGGTTGTTCTGGCGGTGGCCGAGGCCGGCAGCCTGTCGGAAGCGGCGCGCCGGCAAAAAATGCCGCTGGCGACGGTCAGCCGGAACGTCTCAGAACTCGAAGCGCACCTTCAGGCCAAGCTGTTCAATCGCTCCAGCCGCACGCTGATGCCGACCGACGCGGGCCGCTCCTACATTGCGGCGGCGAAGCGCATCCTTGGCGATGTCGCCGAGGCCGAGCGTACCGTCTCCGGCGAGTACACGAAGCCGCGCGGCGACTTGATCATTTCCGCGCCCGTCGCGCTCGGCCGCCTCTACCTGCAGCCGATATTGGCGGAGTTTCTGACAGCGTATTCGGAAGTTGACGTTCAACTGGGCCTGTCGGATCGAGCGAGCAATCTGCTGGAAGAGCACATCGATGTTGCGCTTCGCATCGGTGCGCTATCCGACAGCAGCCTGATCGCCGTGCGTATCGGTGAAATTCGGCGGGTGGTTTGCGCAAGCCCCGAGTATCTGAAGATGCGCGGCACGCCGAAAACACCCGATGATCTCTCCGCTCATGACTGCATCAGCTATGCGCCCCTGCAATCGCCCACGCTGTGGAGGTTCAAGCGCGACGAGACCGACTATGCCGTGCCGGTGCGGTCGCGGCTCATCGTCAGCAATCTCGAATCGGCCTGCGATGCCGCGCGTTTCGGTGTCGGCGTGACCATGGCGTTTTCGTACCACGTTGCGGAGTCGGTCAAGTCCGGAACGCTGATGCCGTTGCTACAGGATTTTCAGCCGCCACCGCTGCCCGTAAGCTTTGTCTACTCGCCCAACCGCTTCATGCCGGTCAAACTGCGCGCTTTCCTCGATTTTGCGGTGCCGCGCCTCAAAGCGCGACTCGGCGATTTGCCGAGCGGTATCGCACCGGCATCAAGGTCGCCGGGCCAAGCCCGGCGACGATAGCGGAGTGTGGGCCGACAGCGTGCGCCAGCGCGTTGGCATCAAGCCTTCCACAGACTGGCGAACTGCGTCGCCACCACGTCTTCGTAATTGCCGAGACCCTTGGTCAGGCCGACGGTCTGCACGAACTTGCACATGCTGTCGAACGTGCCCTTCGAAATCGTCGGATCGTAGTACGGCAGATCGCGCTCGATCAGCGTCGCGATCAGGCTCGCCTCGAAAGGCGGGAACCACTTCTCGCCGACCTTTGTCGCGCGCTTCGGATCGGCCTTCAGCGCCTTCTGGGTGTTGATCAGCGCGCGCACCGCGGCCGCGGCCTTCTCGGGCTCCTTCTCAACCAGATCGGCGCGCGTCGCCAGCACACCGAAGGTGTAGCCCTTGAGTCCGGGCGGGCCGTCGCCGCGACGCGCATCGAGCACCATGGTGCCGATGCCGCGCTTCACCGACACCTCGGAGCCCATGCCGTTGGCCCAGAAGCCGTCGATCTTGCCTTCCTCCATGGCCTGCGCCGCGTTGACGCCGAACGAGACGCCCGCCGGGTTCGAAGGCATCGGCGGCGGCGCGATCTGCACGTTGTCGCGCTTCGGATCGATGCCGCACTCCTTGAGAAGCTCGATCAGGCCGATATCGATCAGCGGGGCGGCGCCGATCCTCTTGCCTTTGACCGCCTGGATGTCACCGCGCTTCACCTTCAGGGCGGCGCTCATGATCAGGAACCAGTAGGTGTTCTGTGCCAGCGCGCCCAGGAACTTGACGCCCTTCCACTCGGGAAACGCAGTCGGCGCCGAATGCGACGAGCCGGCGACAAAGTCGGCCTTGCCGTCGCGCAGCGCCTCGTAACATTTCTGCACCGGGTAGATCAGTTCGAGCTCCGCATCGAGGCCTTCTTCCTTGAAGAAGCCCATTTCCACCGCTGCGATCGCCGGGAAGTACGAGTTGGAGACGAGATCGGGAATGACGACTTTCATTTTCTACTCCTAAGCGTGAACATTGTTGTCGTCATTCCGGGGCGCCGTGAAACGGCGAACCCGGAATCCATAACCACTGCGGAGTATGGATTCCGGGTTCGCGCCATTCGGCGTGCCCCGGAATGACCGAGTTGATAGAGCTACCCCTCGTCCGGCAGCGAGACGATGCGATAGCCGTAGCTGATCTTGCGCTTCAGCACCGGGTCTTCCAGCTCCATGTCGAACGTGCCGGAATACGAAATCTCGCCATGCACCGCGAAGGTGCCACAGAACATCGCGGTGCCGGAGGCCAACTTGTCGCCGCCGGTGTAGAGCTTGATCAGCTCCTCGGGCGACCGCATGTTGGTCACCGGCCCCTCCTGGTAGAGCCTGCGCTTGCCGCCGTCCGGCACGAAGGAGCGCAGCACGAGCTTGTCCCAGTGCGGCTTCACCTCGTCGTAACGCCAGAGCTGCGAACTGACCGGCTTGGCGCAGAGCTGCTTGGACAGCGTCACGCCCATGGTTTCGGCCTTGCGGTCGGTGTGATCGGAGCCCAGGCCGAGCCACAGCCCATCGTCGAACTGATAGAGCACGAACTCCACCTCGCCGCTCGACTTGTCGGCCATCACCTCGATCCAGTCGTCGGTGGTCAGCAGCGCGCGCGATGTCCGGTAGAAGATCGGCACGGTCTTCGGCCGCTTCACGCCGATCGCTTCCAATTCCTTGATATGCGCCTCCAGCGCCGCGACGTTGCGGCCGGTCCAACCGGCCACCACGAGGTTCTTCACCGCCGCAAGATCGAGTTTCCGTTCGCTCGGCACGACCACTCCTTGTATAACCCTTGCCGGAATATCCGGCGGTCCCGGGTGTTCACGTTAGGTTTCTACCGGTCAGTTCCCGGACGTTAAAGCACACTGTCCCAACCGCCCGGAAGGCTTCAGGACACATAGGAGTTAAGCCATGAATGACGCCAGCGGCCAGCTTTCCATCAAGGGCCAGGAGCATTGGACCAACAAGGGCCCGGCCAGGCTCTTCATGTGGGAAAAGCGCGCGCCGGGCGGGCCGAAGAAGGGCACCATCCTGTTCGTGCACGGCTCCTCGATGGCGTCGCAACCGACCTTCGACCTGCAGGTGCCGGGCCGGCAGGGCACCATGGATTATTTCGCGTCCCAGGGCTTCGACACCTGGTCGGTCGACATGGAGGGCTACGGCCGCTCCACCAAGGACCGCGGCCTCGACGCCACGATCTCCGAAGGCGCCGACGACTGCGCGGCGGCGAGCGAATACATCATGAAGACCCGCAACAGCGGGCCGCTGATGGTCTACGGCATCTCGTCCGGCGCGCTGCGCGCCGCGCTGTTTGCACAACGTCACCCGGAACGGGTGAAGCGGCTCGCGCTCGACGCCCATGTCTGGACCGGCCAGGGCAGCCCCACGCTGGTCGAGCGCAAGAAGAAGCTCCCCGAGCTGCTCAAGAACAAGCGCCGGCCGATCGACCGCAAGTTCGTCCGCTCGATCTTCGAGCGCGACCACCCGGGCACCGCCGACGACAACGTGATCGAGGCTTTCGCCACGCACATTCTCGAGCTCGACGACTCGATCCCGAACGGCACCTACATTGACATGTGCAATCACCTGCCGGTGGTCGATCCGACCAAGATTTTCGTGCCGACCATCATCATGCGCGGCGAATACGACGGCATCGCGAGCTTCGACGATCTGCTGAAGTTCTTCGAGAAGCTGCCGAACCCGGACAAGACCTTCGCCGTGATGCCGGGCATCGCGCATGCCTCGTTCCAGCAGAAAAACTACATGATCGCGTATCACATCCTGCTGAGCTTCTTCACGCAGCCGGAGCCGATCTATTCGACGTACAAGCCGGGCCAGGCGGGGACGCACTGACGCTGCAGAGACGTTTCCGGTTACCCTGCGCCGCGCGCCACAACGGCGGTGTCATCGCCGGGCTTGACCCGGCGATCCATGAGCGCGTGCGGCAGCGGCGACCGTAAGAGTGCTCTTCGTTGCGCCACTGCATGGACCCCCGCGTCAAGCGCGGGGGTGACAGCGTCCGTGTTGCACGAGCGTACTTCCAAGAAACGGAAAAACGCTCCGGATTAAAATCGCGTAGAGCGATCGCGACCGACTTACGAAGTCGTCGCGGGCGTCTGCCCGCGCAGCTCGTCCAGCATCTGCACCGGCCCTCTGCCGCCGAGCCTGTGATGCAGCCGATCCAATAACAGGTAGATCACCGGCGTCGTGTACAGCGTCAGGATCTGCGACACGATCAGACCGCCGACGATGGTCATGCCAAGCGGCCGGCGCAGCTCCGAGCCCGGTCCGCTCGCGATGATCAGCGGCAGCGCGCCAAGCATCGCGGCCATCGTCGTCATCATGATCGGCCGGAAGCGCGCCAGGCATGCTTCGTGGATCGCCTGCGCGGGCGAAAGTCCTTCCTGCCGCTCCGCGGCGAGCGCGAAGTCCACCATCATGATGCCGTTCTTCTTGACGAGGCCGATCAGGAGAATGATGCCGATGAAGGCGATCACGGTCAGCTCGGCGTGGAAGAGCTGCAGCGCGAGCAGCGCGCCGAGGCCCGCCGAGGGCAATGTCGAGATGATGGTCAGCGGATGGGCGAGGCTCTCATAGAGCACGCCGAGGACGATATAGATCGTCAGCAGCGCGGCGGCGCACACCAGCAGCATCATGCCACCCGCCTGCTTGTAGGCCTTGGCGTCGCCGGCGAACTCGGTCCGCAACGTATCGGGCAGATGCAGCTCGGCCACCGCCCTTTCGATCGCCGCCGATCCCGCCTCCATGGTGACGTTCGGCGCGAGATTGTAGGTGATGGTGACGGCCGGGAATTGGCCCTGGTGATTGATGACGAGCGGCGCCAGCGTCTTTTCAAACCGCGCCACGGCGGACAGCGGCACCTGGGAGCTGCCGGAGCTGTCGACATAGACCTGGCTGAGGTCCGAAGGATCGCGCGAGAACAGCGGATCGACTTCAAGAATGACGCGATACTGATTGCGGTCCGAATAGATCGTTGAGATCTGCCGCTGCGAGAAGGCATTGTTGAGCGCGTTGTCGATGTCCTGAATGCGCACGCCGAGACGGGACGCCGCGAGACGATCGATCACCACATTGGTCTGCAGACCGTTCTGCTCGCGATCGGTGGTGACGTCGACCAGTTCCGGCAGGCTCTGCACTTTCGCGACGACCTGCGGCACCAGCCGGACCAGCTCATCGAAATCGGGATCCCAAAGCGTGAACTGATAGGCCGAGCTCGACTGCCGGCCGCCGGCGCGAATATCCTGCGCCGGGAACATGAAAACCCGCATGCCGCCGACGTCGAGCAGCTTCGGCCGCAGCCGGTCGATCACCTGCTGTGACGAGACATGGCCGCGCTCGCCGGGCGGTTTGAGCGAGATGAACAGCTGGCCGTTGTTGACCGTGGCGTTGAAGGTCGAGGCGCCGACCGAGGAGCCCACATAGGCCACCGCCGGATCGGAGAGCACGATCTGGGTGGCGCGCTGCTGCAGGTCCTTCATGGCCTCGAACGAGATGTCCGGAGCGGCGCGGGTGCCGCCGAAGATCAGCCCGGTGTCGTCCTGCGGAAAGAAGCCCTTGGGCGTCTTCACGTACAGCACGCAGGTCAACGCTATGGTCAGGACGAACACCAGCAGCGTGAGCAAGCGATGCCGCAGCACCACGCTGAGCGTCGAATCGTAGAGCCTGACCGAACGATCCAGCACGCGCTCGACCGCCCGATCGAGCCAGGTGCCGTCAGGGCTCGGCGGCGCCTTGACGAAATGCGCGCAGACCATCGGCGTCAGCGTCAGCGACACCACGGTCGAGATCGCGATCGCGAAGGTGAGCGTCATCGAGAATTCGTAAAACAGGCGGCCGACCAGCCCCCCCACGAACAACAACGGCATGAACGCCGCGACCAGTGAAATGCTGATCGAGATCACCGTGAAGCCGATCTGGCGCGCGCCCTCGAGCGCCGCGTTGAACGGCGTCATGCCTTTCTCGAGATTGCGGAAAATGTTCTCGATCACGACGATCGCGTCATCGACCACGAAGCCCACCGAGATGGCGAGCGCCATCAGCGAGATGTTGTCGATCGAGAAGCCCGCGGCCCACATCGCGGCGCTGGTGCCGGCGAGCGCCAGCGGCACGGTGACGCCGGCCGCTGCCGTCGCGGCGAGCCTACGCAGGAACAGGAACACCACCATCATGACCAGTGCGATGGTGGCAACGAGCGTCCACTGCATGTCGTGGACACTCGCCCGGATCGTGGTGGTGCGGTCGGACAGAATGGAGATCTCGACATCCGCCGGAATCCACTGCTTCAGCTGCGGCAGCATCTCACGGACGCGATCCACGGTTTCGATCACGTTGGCGGCGGCCTGCTTGGTGATGACCAGCAGCACCGACGGCTGGGCGTTGAACCACGCCGCCGAGAGACTGTTGCGCACCCCCTGCTCGACCTTGGCGATGCCGCCGAGTCGCACCACGGTGCCGTTCGCGGCCTTCACGACGATGTTCTGGTAATCGCGGACCGCGCGGAGCTGATCGTTGGTGCCGATCGTGCGCGCGAGATCGCCGCCCTCGAAGGTGCCGAGCGGAGACATCGAATTGGCGTTGGATATCGCGGCGCGGACGTCTTCCAGGCTGACGCCCATCGAGGACACCGCGACCGGATCGACGCGGATGCGCATGGCGGGCTGCTCGGCGCCGTTGACCGTCACCTCGGCGACGCCTTCGACCTGCGCGATGCGTTGGGCAATCAGCGTATCGGCGATGTCATAGAGCGTGCTCGGCAGCAGCGTCGAGGATGTCAGCGCCAGGATCATCACCGGCGCCGCCGACGGATTGACCTTGCGCATGGCCGGCAGCGTCGGCAGATCGCCGGGAAGGTCGGCCAGCGCGGCGTTCAACGCCGCCTGCACGTCGCGCGCCGCACCGTCGATGCTGCGGTTGAGATCGAACTGGATGGTGATGTTGCTCGTGCCGAGCGAACTCCTGGACGTGATCTCGGTCACGCCGGGGATTTCGCCGAGCCGGCGTTCGAGCGGCGCCGCCATGGTCTGCGCCATCACGGCCGGATCGGCACCCGGCCGGCCGGCCGAAACCCGGATGGTCGGGAATTCGATGGTCGGCATGCTCGAAACCGGCAGAAAGTTGTAGGCCACGATGCCCATAAGCAGGAGACCGATCGCCAGCAGCGTGGTACCGACCGGACGACGGATGAAGGGCGCGGAGACGTTCATCGCCTACTCCGCAGGCGCCTGTGGCGCCACGGGATGCGCCGGCGCAGCGGCGGGACTGAAGCGCTGCTTCAGCCGCTCCATCAGCAGGTAGATCACCGGCGTCGTATAAAGGGTCAGCAACTGGCTGAGCAGCAGACCGCCGACGATTGTAATGCCGAGCGGATTGCGCAATTCCGCGCCGGTGCCGCTTTCGATCGCCAGCGGAATGGCGCCGAACAGCGCCGCGAGCGTGGTCATCATGATCGGCCGGAACCGCAGCAGCGAAGCCTGGATGATGGACTCGCGCGGCGACATCCCCTGCTCGCGCTCGGCATCGAGCGCAAAGTCGATCATCATGATGGCGTTCTTCTTGACGATGCCCATCAGCAGCACGATGCCGATCAGCGCGATCACCGAGAGATCATAGCCGAACAGCATCAGCGCCAGCAGCGCGCCGACGCCGGCCGACGGCAGCGTCGAAAGAATGGTGAGCGGATGGATGAAGCTTTCGTACAGCACGCCCAGCACGATGTAGATCGTGATGGCGGCCGCGAGAATGAGCCAGGGCTGGCCGGCGAGCGAGCGGTCGAACTCGGCGGAATCGCCCGAATAGGTGCCGAGCACCGAGCCCGGCATGTTGATGTCGCGCTTGGCGTCGTTGATCGCGGCGACCGCGTCGCTCAGCGCCGAGCCCCAGGGCAGGTTGAAGCTGATGGTGACCGACGGGAACTGCTCCTGGTGCGCGATCGCGAGCGGCGCCGACGTGTGCTCGAACTGCGAAAAGGTCGAGATCGGCACCTGGTTGGAGCCGGTGACGGTGTTGGGCGTCGCCGACGTGTTGGTGTTGATCGAGCCCGAAGCCGTGTTGCCGACGGTCGCCACCGTGCCGGTGTTGGTGCTCGAGCCCGTGACGTAAACCTTCGACAGCGCGCTTGGATCGCGCTGATAGCGCGGCTCGGCTTCCAGGATCACGCGATACTGGTTGGATTGGGTGTAGATCGTCGAGACCTGGCGCTGGCCGAAGGCGTCGCTCAGCGTGTCCTGGACGGACTGCATCGACACGCCGAGGCGGCCCGCCATCTCGCGGTCGACCTCGACATGCACGCGAAGCCCGCCCTCCTGCGCCTCCGAGGCGACGTCCAGAAGCCGCCGGTCGCGGCGCATCCTGGTGGCGAGCTTGTCGGCCCAGTCGGCGACCTCGGCGGCATCGCTGCTGACGAGCGTGTACTGATACAGCGCGCGGCTCGACCGCGTGCTGATCTGGATGTCCTGAACCGGCTGGAAGAAGACCATGATGCCGGGGATCGGCGCCACCGCCTGCTTCAAACGCGCGACGATGTCGTCGACCGATGCGACGCGCTCGTCACGCGGCCGGAGCGTGATGGCAAGCCGCCCGGCATTGGGCGTCGGATTCATCCGGCTGACACCGAGGATCGACACCACGCCGTCGACGTCGTGGTCCTTCTTGATCTCGTCCTCGACCTGCTGTTGCAGCCGCTGCATCTGCTCGAACGACACCTCGGTGCCGGCCTCCGATACGGCGGTGATCAGGCCGGTGTCCTGCGACGGCAGGAAGCCCTTCGGGATGATCAGATAAAGCCAGACGGTCGCGACCAGCGTCAGCAGCGTGACCAGCAGCGTCGCCGCCTGATGGCGCAGCACCCACAGAAGACTGCGGTGATAGGCTTCCACGGTGCGGTCGACCGCGCGGTTGAAGAAGTCGCCGATCGCGTTCGCTCGGTGGGCTGTCTGATGCCGCAGGATGCGGCTGCACATCATCGGCGTCAGCGTCAGTGAGATGATCGCCGAGACCACCACCGCGATGGTCAAGGTCAGGGCGAATTCGCGGAACATGCGGCCGACCAGACCTGTCATAAACAGAAGGGGAATGAACACCGCGATCAGCGACAGCGTCAGCGAGATCACCGTGAAGCCGATCTCGCTCGCGCCGCGCAACGCCGCCTGGGTCGGCGTCTCGCCGTTTTCCATGTGGCGGACGATGTTCTCGATCATGACGATGGCGTCGTCGACCACGAAGCCGGTGCCGATGGTCAGCGCCATCAGCGACAGGTTGTCGAGCGAAAAGCCGGCGAACCACATCACGCCGAAGGTCGCGATCAGCGACAGCGGCAGCGCCGCGCCGGCGATGATGGTGGCGCGCACGGTGCGCAGAAACAGCAGCACCACCAACACGACGAGGCCGACGCTCAGGACCAGCGTGAACTGCACGTCATGGATCGAGGCGCGGATCACATCGGTGCGGTCGCTCACCGTGGTGAGCGTCACGCCGGCCGGCATGGCCCGTTGCAGGCGCGGCAGCTCGCGCTTGATCCGTTCGACGGTGTCGATGACGTTGGCGCCGGGCTGGCGCTGGATGTCGATCACCACGGCCGGGTGGCCCTGATACCAGGCGCCGACCTTGTCGTTCTCCAGCCCGCTGATCACCGACGCCACGTCGGTCAGGAGTATCGGCGCACCGCTGCGATAGGCCACCACCAGCTGCTTGTAGGCATCGGTGCCGATCAGCTGGTCGTTCGCAGCAATCGTATAGGACTGGTGCACGCCGTTGAGCGAGCCTTTGGGACCCGACACATTGGCGCCGACGATGGCCTGGCGGACATCTTCCAGTCCGATGCCGTAGGCGGCAAGCCGCGACAGATCGGCCTGGATCCGGATCGCGGGCCGGATACCGCCCTGGATCGAGACGCGGCCGACACCGGCCACCTCAGACAGCCGGCTCGACATGATGGAGTCGGCGATGTCGCTCATCTCGCGAAGCGTCGAGGTGTCGGACGTCAGCGCGAGCGTCATCACCGGCGCGCTCGCCGGATTGACCTTGGCGTAGGTCGGCGGATACGGCAGCGTTCGCGGAAGCACCGACGCGGCGGCGTTGATCGCGGCCTGAACGTCTTGCGCTGCGCCGTCGATGTCACGGCCCAGGTCGAATTGCAGCGTGATCTGACTGATGCCGAACGAGCTCGACGAGGTCATCAACGACAGCGCCGGAATCTGGCCGAACTGCCGCTCGAGCGGCGCGGTGACCAGCGAGATCATGGTGTCGGGGCTTGCGCCGGGAAGCTGCGTCGAAACCTGAATGGTCGGGAAATCGACTTGCGGCAACGACGACACCGGCAACGACCAATAGCCGAGCCAGCCGCCGAGCATCACGGCGAAGGCAAGCAGGGAGGTCGCAATCGGCCGCTGGATGAAAGGCGTCGAGACGCTCATCGCTGCTGGCTCGGAGGCGTGGCTTCCGCTTCCGATCGTTGTTCGCGGCGCTGGCCGTTGCCGCGGCGCCGTTCAGCCTGCGGCTGGCCAGCTTCCCCGTCCGGCGCAGGGCTCTGTTGGGCGTTGGTCGATGGAGTGGCCTCCGCCTCAGACCGCTGCTCACGGCGCTGACCGCGCCCGCGGCGCCGTTCACTTTGCGGCGGACTTGCTTCCGTACCGGGCGCGGGCATTTGTTCGGCGTTGGTCACCGCCACGTCGGCGCCATTGGTCAGGCGCGCGAAACCGGTGGTGACGACGCGCTCGCCGGCCTCGACGCCCTTATCGAGCACAGCCTGGTTTTCGTCCTGCTGGCCGACGGACACCTGCCGGACCGAAACCTTGTTTTCGGGCTGGACCACATAGACGAAAGCGCCGCGCGGTCCGCGCTGCACGGCCGCGGTCGGCACCACCACCACATCCTTCAGCGTGTTGATCAGCAGGCGGACGTTGACGAAACCGCCCGGCCAAAGCTGCAGGTTGGCGTTGGGAAACTCGGCCTTGAGCTTGATCGTGCCGGTGGTCTGGTCGACCTGGTTGTCGACCACCTTGAGCACGCCGCTTTCGACCACGGTCTTGTTGTCGGGGCCGAAGGCGTCCACCGACAATGGCCTCTGGCCCATCGCACGGTTGACGTCGCCGAGCATCTGTTGCGGCAACGTGAACAGCAGCGAAATCGGCTGAAGCTGCGTGATCACCACGATGCCGGTCGAGTCGGAGGCGTGGACGATATTGCCCTGGTCAACCTGACGGATACCGGTGCGGCCGGCGATCGGTGCAACGATCGCAGTGTAGTCGAGAATCGCCTTGGCGTTGTCGATCGCCGCCTGATCGAGCCGCACCTGCGCCTCGAGCTGCGCCACCGTCGCCTTCTGCAGGTCGTATTGCTGCTGCGCGACCGCGTTGCTCGCCGACAGCTTGGCGTAGCGCGCGAGATCGAGCCGCGCATTGCCCAGCGTTGCTTCGTCCTGGGCCTTCTTCGCCACCGCCTGATCGTAGGCGGCCTGGTAGGTGACCGGATCGATCTTGGCGAGCACGAAGCCGGCCTCGACGTCCTGGCCCTCGGTGTAGTTGACGCTGAGCAGCTTGCCGTCGACCTGCGACCGCACCGTCACGGTGTTGAGCGCCCTCACGGTGCCGACGCCGTCGAGATAGACCGGCACGTCGGCACGGCGGCTCTGCGCCGCGATGACGGGAACCGGCCCATCATCGCCGCGAAAATTGCGGCCGAAACGTTGCTGCTGTTGTTGCGGCCGAGCCGGCTGCCACCAATAGGCTGCGGCGCCGCCGATGAGGATCAGGGCCGCCACGGCCGTCGCAATCGATCGCAGTCTGTTCGACATTCTCCAGCCAGCCAAGAATCGCCGTTACCCAAAATAATCAGGCTGGCTATGCTTTCACAGCACCTTACGGACATTTAAGAGGCAGGATTAATTGCCCGGACTGAGAAAATACGGGCTTAATGCCTTCCCTGGCCGACCGGACGCGGCGGCTGCACCCCCGGGAAGGTGACCTCCTCGATCCGCGGCGGCGCCTCACCGACCTTGGACGTGTCGGGCTTGGGCTTCTGCCACCCCCCGCCAAGTGCCTGAAACAGCGTGACAACCGCCGTCAAACGATTGAACTGAGCCACCACCAGAGCATCCTGGGCCTGAAACAGCGTGGTTTGCGTCTGGAGCACGGTGACCAGGTCGACGGTGCCTTCGCGCAGCCGCGTTTCGGCCAATTCAAACGCCTTCCGGGAGCTCTCGACCACGGCTTGGTCAAGCTCCACGAGCCGCTTGGCCTGCTGCACCCCGACCAGCGCTCGTTCTACGTCCGCAAACCCGTTGACGATCGACTTGCGGTAGACCTGCAGCAACTCGTCCTGCTTGCCTTTTTGCAAGTCGAAATTGCCCTGGATGCGGCCGCCCTCCAGCACAGGCTGAAGCAGGCCCCCGGCCAGATTGAAGAAGGTCGACTCTGGCCGCACCAGATTCTTCAGGACAGCAGTCTGATAGCCGCCTTCGGCGGTCAGCGTGATGCTGGGGAAGAACTGCGCGCGCGCGTTGTGCACGTTGGCGTTGGCCGAAGCCAAATTCGCCTCGGCCTCGCGGATGTCCGGCCGCTGGCCGATCAGGTCCGACGGCAGGCCCGGCGTCACCGGCGGGATGGCCAGCACGCTCATGCTGGTTACCCGGATGCGGACCGATTCCGGCGGCCGGCCAATCAGCACCGCGAGCGTCGCGATGTTCTGCCGCAAGCTCTGCTCCAGCGGCGGCACGGTGGCGCGCTGCTGATCCACGAGGCTTTTCTGCTGAGCGACGTCGAGCGCGGAAGCCGTGCCGACGTCGAAGCGCTGCAGAATGAGCTTGTAGACGCGATCGGCGGCTTCGATGTTTTTGCGCGCGATGTCGAGGCGGTCCTTCGCCTGCAGCACCAGGAAATAGGTGTTGGCGACGGTCGTGACCGTGGTCAGCGACACCACCTCGCGATCGAAACGGCTCGCGACCGCGAGTTCCTCGGCAGCACGCAGCGTCGCGCGGTTCTTGCCCCAGAAGTCGATCTCGTAACTGGCGCTGAGCGAGATGCCATAGGTCGACTGCGCGCCACGGCCGAAGTTGCCGCTGTTGCCGGTCGTTTGTGACGATCCCGCGCGCTGGGCGGAGCCATTGAAATCCAGCGCCGGCAGGAGTGCTGCGCCAGCGATGCGCGATGTCGCATCCGCCTGCACGATGCGCGCGACCGCCGCGGCGACGTCGAAGTTCGACGTGAGCGATTCCTCGACCAGATCGGTCAGTTCCTTGGAGCGGAAGCCGCGCCACCATACCACCGACGGCAAGGCCGCGTCGGGCTTGCCTGAGGCCGCGCGATAGGCGTTCGGCGGATCGATGGCGGCGGGGATGATTTCGTTGGAGAGGCAGCCGACGAGCGGCAACGCCAAAGCAATGATCGCTCCGGTTGCGGCGATACGCCGAACAGGACGCAACAAAGACGAACGCTGCGACACTGACGGACGCATACCGACTGCTCAACTACCTGATGCTACGGACAAACTACGGCCGGAACACGCCGTCCCCGTTTGAAACCTAGCAACCATCGGGTAGCGGCCCAATCGAAATAGCGTTCGAAGGCCCGGATTGCTGTGGAGGTGCTGTGGATATGTCACAGTGCGGCAGGAAAACCGCACCGTGACGATCCGGATTGTCGTTTCGAGTCAGCCGGTTGCGCTGCACTCACTTCGACGGCTTGTAAACGATGTCGATGAGGCCGGCGATGTCCTTCGCGGTCTTCGGCGCTGTCAGGAATTTGTAATCCAGCGCATCCTTCAGCGAGCGGTCGAGATCTTTGATCTCGCCAATCTGCATCGCCGACTTGGGATAGAACTCGTCCACCGCCTGCTTGGCGATCGCGTTGCTCACCTTCATGTTGCGGGCGAAGATCTCGATCGCCTGAGGGTTGCTGTAGCCCCAGTCGATCGACTTCTGGATCACCTGCATGAACTTGGTGATGGCCTCGCGCTTGGTCTTCAGCGAATTGACGTTGGCGAGATTGGCCCGGATGGTCTGGTTGAGAAGCTCGGTCGCCTCGCGCGCTTTCGCCACGATGCGGGCCTTGCCGTCATTGACGTCCTGCAGCGCGAACGGCACCACCGACCAGCCGACATCGATCTGACCGGTCATGGTCTGCGTGTACGACGCAGGCGCACCGCCGACCGGCGTCGGCTTGGCTTTGGAACCAGCCTGCTTCAACAGCGTCAGCAGGATCAGGTTCGATGACGAGCCCGGTGAAGAGAACGCCACGGTCTTGCCCTCGCCCGCGTCCTTCAGCGTCTTGATCGGGCTGTCGGCCTTGACCCACCAGAACAGCTCGTGGGCGCCGGTCATCTCCGCCGAGATGATGCGATAAGGCGTGGCGTCGCCGCCTTTGGCATACGCGCCGATGGCGCCGAGGATGCCGTTCGACATCGCGATATCGACGCTGCCGGACGCAACCGTCGCGATCGTTTGGGCGCCGCCCTCGGTGTAGAACACCTCGATTTCGAGGCCGGCCTCTTTGAAGAAGCCTGCAGCCTCACCGAACTCGACCCAGGAGCTGTCCCAGAAGCCCTTTTGCGGGATGGCGACCTTGAGCTTCTCGGCGGCCTGCGCGGCGCTCGCGCCGGCAACGACCAATACCGCGACCGCGGCGATCCATTTCTTCATTCCAATCCTCCCTCAATTCCCACTTTTTGGCGCCCCACTTTGCGCTTCGTTGTTGGGCGGGATATTGCCCCGCACCGCGGCCGGACACAATTGCCGCCGCGCACGCCCGTCGTCGCATTGATCGGCTGCGGCACGCTCTCCATAATCGTTCAGGTCTCCGTGCCGGGAGGAACCTCGAATGCGCGTTCCGATGCTTTTTATCGCCGCTGTTGCGGCCATCGCCGCAGTCGGCGGGTCGGCTCCGCTCAAGGCGCAATCCAACGAAGAGATCGTCCTGGCCGATCCGGCCTTCAGCCTGACGTTCGCCGCCGGCTATATCGCAACCGACCTCGACCTCTGGCAGAAGCACGGCATCAAGGTGAAAACCGTGCAGCTTTCGGGCATCGCCGCAATCAATTCGGTGATATCCGGCAGCGCACAGTTTGCCCAGGCTTCGGCGAGCTCGTTCGGCCGTGCCAGCGCACGCGGCCAGAAGCTGATTGCGATCGCCACCACGATCGACCGGCCGTTCGCCCAGGTGGTGCTGCGCAAGGAGATCGCGCAGGCCGGCGGCTTCGACGCCAAGGCGCCGCTGGAAAAGCGCGCCGCGCTGCTGAAGGGCCGCACCATCGCGGTAGATTCCATCAATTCGATGATCCATGCCTATCTGCGGCTGATCGCCGCGCGCGCTGGCTTCAAGCCGGACGAGGTCCGCATCGCGCCGATGGCGCCGAACAGCATGCTCGCCGCGTTCCAGAGCAAGCAGATCGATGGCTATGCGATGTCGCTGCCCTGGCCGCTCAAGGCGGTGCAGGACGGCGAAGCGCTGCTGATCGCAAGCGGCCCCGACGGCGAACCGGGCGACATGATCCCGTTCGGCCACAACCTGATCGTCGCCCGGCAGGACACCTGCGTGCAGAAGAAGGCGCTTTGCCAAGCGGTCGGCCAGTCGATCAAGGACGCTACGGCCTTCATCAAGGACAAGCCCGACGAAGCCTTCGCGGTCCTGAAGAAGCGTTTTCCAACGCTTGACGAGCCGCTGCTGAAGGCCTCATTCGACGAACTGCGCAAGGTCACGCCGTCGCCGCCGGTGGTGCTCAAGGCCTCGATCGAGAATTCGGAAATCTTCAACGTCGATGCCGGCCTGCTCAAGCCCGACGAGAAATTGAAATCCTACGACGGCCTGTTCACCGACGAGTTCGTCAAATGACGGAGCGCGCCATGCGCTTTTTCCCTGCCCTCGCCATGCTGCTCGCACTACCCGTTTCGACACGGCCCGCCGCGGCGCTCGACAACATCGTCATCGCGATGCCGAATTTCACCTTCACGTCGACGCCCAATCTCGTCGCCGAGGAGCTCGGGCTCTGGGCCAAATACGGCCTGCAGGTGAAGATCGTGCAGATCCAGGGCGTCGGCGCCACCAACGCGATGATCGCAGGCAGCGCCGATTTCGTGCAAGCCGGCGGCTCGACCTTGACGCGGGCCGCGGCGCGCGGCCAGCGCCTTCTCGCCATCGCCAACACCGCCGAGCGCAACATCGTGATGATCACCATGCGCAAGGAGGTTGCCGAAGCCGCGGGCTTCGACGCCAAGGCGCCGCTGGAAAAGCGCGCCGCGGTGCTGCGCGGCAAGAGTTTCGGTGTCGGCGCGATCAACGCCAATCCGCATGCCTACCTGCTTGCAATTGCGTCACGCGCCGGCATCGGGCCCGACGGCCTGCGCGTCACCGCGCTGGAAGGCAACGCCATGTGGGCGGCGTTCCAGAGCAAGCAGATCGACGGCATGTCGAACAGCCCGCCCTGGCCGCTCAAGCCCGTGGTCGACGGCGCTTCGGTGGTGATCGCAAGCGGTCCCGATGGCGACCCGTCGAACGCGATCAACTTCGCCTACAACGTGATCCTGGCGAAGCCCGAAACCTGCGAGAAGCGCAAACCAATCTGTGTCGCCATGGGCCGCGTGGTGACGGAGGCGATCGCCTACATGCACAGCCATCCGGCCGAGGTCGTGGCACTGCTCGGCAGGAAGTTTCCCAATCTCGAGCCGAAGCTGATCGCCGCGGCTTATGACGAGATTCTCAAATCGACGCCGAAGGTCCCTGTGGTCACGAAACAGGCGCTGGAGAATGCCGACGACTTCAACGTCGAGGCCGGCATGATGAAGGCAGACGCCAAGCTCAAGAGCTACGACGGGCTCTTCACGGATGAGTATGTGAAATAAACTCCGCGGTCATTCCGGGGCGCCACGAAGTGGCGAACCCGGAATCCAGTTCCGGAGGCAGTCCCGATGTTTCTGGATTCCGGGTTCGCTCGCTTCGCGAGCGCCCCGGAATGACCGAGGGCTAATTTTCGTCGACGATCTTGGTGCGCAGCACGCCGATCTTCGAAATCTCGACCTCCAGCAAATCGCCGGGCTTCATCCAGAGCGGCGGCTTGCGGCTGTGGCCGACGCCCTCCGGCGTGCCGGTGGCGATGATGTCGCCGGGATGCAGCTCGGTGAAGTCGGAGCAGAAGCTCACGATCTGCTGGCACGAATAGATCAGCTTGTCGGTTCCGGAATGCTGCACCTGCTGGCCGTTGAGCCGCGTGGTCAGCGTGAGTTTGCTTGGATCGGGGATTTCGTCGGCGGTGACCATCCACGGCCCGAGCGGACCGGTCCCGGGCCAGTTCTTGCCCGAGGTGACGGAAAACTTCTGGTAGTCGCGCACGCTGCCGTCGACAAAGATGGTGTAGCCCGCCACATGGTCGAGCGCTTTGTCGATCGGGATGTGCCGCCCGCCCTTGCTGATCACCATGGTCAGTTCGCCTTCGAAATCGAAATTGTCCGAGAGCTTCGGCCGGATCATCTGGCCCTGATGACCGACCAGCGTGTCGGTGAAGCGGATGAACATGCTCGGCTGCTTCGGCAGCTCGCGGCCGACCTCGGCGGCGTGCGATTTGTAGTTCACGCCGGCGCAGAGAATCTTATGCGGGTTCGGAATGACCGGCAGAAAGTGGATATCCGCAAGCTTGAAGTCGGGCTTGGCGATGGCGGCGGCACTGCGCATGCCCTCCAGCGCGCCGGCCGCCAGCGCGTCGCGCAGCGAGGCATGGCCGCGCATGGTGATGACGCCGTCATCGGTCACGACGCCGTAGCATTCCTGACCGCCGGCCACATAACTCGCGAGCTTCATCCGAGACTCCTTATATCTGCATGTCGCGGTCGGTCGGCCGCCACTTCAGCGCGCGGCGCTCCAGTACGTTGACGATCCCGTTGATCAGAAGCACCAGCGCCACCGCGATGACGATGCCGGCAAACACGCCCGTCGTGTCGGACAACTGCCGCGCGCGTTCGATCGAAAATCCGATGCCTTCGGTCGCGACCAGGAACTCACCCACGATCGCGGCGCTGACCGCTCGCGGCAGCGCCACCTTCAAGCCGGTGAAGAAGAACGGCAGCAGCGACACCCAGATCACCTTGCGGGCGATGGCGCGCTCGCTCGCGCCGACCACGCGCGCCATACTGATCAGCCGCGGATCGACGCTCCGCATGCCGGCGAACACCGTGATGAACACGATGTAGAACACGAACAGCGTCACGACGATGACCTTCGGCCGGTCGCCGATGCCGAACCACAGAATGAGCCACGGCGTCAGCGCGTATTTCGGAATGCCCATCGAGGCCAGAATGAACGGCTCGATGGCCTGCGTCAGGCGCTCCGAACGCCGCAGCAAGAATGGCAGACCGATGCCGCAGGCGCAGCCGATCACGAAACCCAGTGCCGAGACGCGCAAGGTCGCGATTACGTCGGTCAGAAGCTTGCCGCTCGCAGCCATTTCGACGATGCGCTGTGCCGTGGCAAGCGGCGGCGCGAAAAACAGCGGGCCGAAGCTGCGCGAGCCCCATTCCCAGGCAGCCAGCAAGGCGAGCCCCAGCAGGATGCGCCCGCCGATCACGATCCACTGCCGCGGGATGCCGCGGACTTCGGAGAATTCGTCGGCGACGTCGGCACTGCTCATGCCACACCGTCATTCCGGGGCCGGCCGAAGGCCGGAACCCGGAATCCAGACAAATACACCGCCAGCGCTACTGGATTCCGGGTTCGCTCGCTGACGCGAGCGCCCCGGAATGACCGCTGAGGATTCCCGTGCCCAATCATTGCACGTCCGCCCGGATGCGCTCGTAGATCGCGGTAAAACTCGGTGTCGTGAAGATGTTCTTCACGTCGCGCGGCCGCGGGATCGGGATCGGATGTTCGGCCGCGATCTTTGCAGGCCTTCGCGTCAGCACGAGCGCACGGTCTCCCAAGGCAATCGCTTCGGTGATGTCATGGGTGACGAAGATGATGGTCTTGCGCTTGAGGCTCCACAGCCGCAGCAGATCGCTCTGAAGCTGCGTGCGGGTCTGTGCATCGACCGCGCCGAACGGTTCGTCCATCAGGATCATCGGCGGGTCATAGACCAGCGTGCGAATGAGCGCTGCGCGCTTGCGCATGCCGCCGGAGAGTTCGTGCGGGTAATACCGCTCGAAGCCGTTGAGCCCGACCGCCGCGATCAACTCGGCGGCGCGCGCCCGCGCGCTGTCGTCGAGCCGGCCCTGCACCTCGAGCGGAAACAGCACGTTGTCGACCGTGGTGCGCCAGGGCAAAAGGTTATCGTCCTGCGTCACATAGCCGACGCGGCGGTTGAGCCCGGGATGCAAGACCTTCTGCTCGGCCGAGACGGTGCGCTCACCGTCGAACGTGACCTCGCCGGCGCTCGCGGTTTCGATCTGCGCAATGATGTTGAGCAGCGTCGATTTGCCTGCCCCTGAAGGCCCGATGATGGTCAGGAGCTCGCCGGCGCCGACCGAGAACGACAGGTCCTGGATGATCCACGGCGGCGGCTCACGGCCTTCCCGCGCCGGAAAGCGCTTGCCGAGACCTTTGATGTCGAGCATCGGCGTCACGGCCATCGTCAGGTCCCGTGATCGACGACCAGCGCGCCGCCGCGCGGCCGCCAGCGCAACAGGAAGCGTTCGGCCACGTCGACGATGGCGATGAAGGCGTGGACGATGACGGTTGCGGCGAGGATCGCGACGAACACCTGCGTGGTGTCGAAATTCATCGCTCCGGTCTGCACCAGATAGCCGAGCCCGCGGTTCGATGAGATCAGCTCGGCGATCACCGCGCCGCCGATCGCGTAAGGCACCGCGATGCGGAAGCCCGCGAAGATCGAGGGCACCGCGCCGGGAAACACGATATGCCGGCCGACCTGGCGCTCGTTCGCGCCGACGAGCTGCGCCATCCGCACCAGCCTTGTGTCGAGCGCGCGGACGCCGGACAGCGTCGAGAAATAGACGATGAAGAACACCACGACCGCGACCAGCGCGATCTTGGACTCGATGCCGATGCCGAACCACAGGATGAACAGCGGCGCAAAGGCGAGCTTCGGCGCGCCATAGCCGCCGACCATGAACGGATCGAGGATGGCGACGATCACCGGATAGCGCCGCAGCCAGAACGGCAGCAGCACCGCCGGCACGCCGCCGATGACGCAGCCGGCCAGCGCCTCGCTGATGGTGTAGCTGCCGTGGAAGAACAGCTCGCCGTTGCCGAGCGACGCAAAGAACCGCGTCACGGTCCCCCATGGCGTGCTCAGCCAATAATCGCCGAACGCCATGCTGCCGGCCTGCCACAACGCCAGCAGGATCACGAGAACGATCAGCCGGTCGATGGTGACACGCCAACGCATGAACGGCCCTAGTGCTGCATCGGATGGATCTGCCGCACCGGCACGAACAGATCGTCGACCTTGGGCGCCTTGGCGATCACGCCCTGCTCTTCCAGGTAGCGCACCAGCGCACTGAGCGTCGGCCGATTCGGTTCGAGGCCGTAAGGCCACGGATCGCCGCCGAACACGTCGGCGATCTGGTCGAGCTCCTCCGTCATCCACGGCAGCATGTAACGCAGCGTGCCGCGGTAGTTCATCTTCTTCAGCGCGAGGTTCTTCGACCGATCGAGCGCGTGATAGAGCGCGGTCGCGAGGAACGGATGCTTCTCATGCACGTCGCGGCGGATCACCACGGTGTGCATGATCGGGAAGATCCTGGTGCGCTTGTAGTAGTCCATCTCGGCCGCGCGATAGTCCGGATAAAGCCGCACGATATCGGGATTGCGGCCATAGGCCTCCGGCACGCCGGTGCCGATGATGGCCTGGAGCTCGCCGTCTTCCAGCATCCTGCTCAGCGACTTTCCGGACTTGTTGGCCGCGATGAAGAGCTTCTTCGCGGTCGGCAGGATGGTCGGATTGCCGTGCGGCTTGGCGCTGTTGATGTCACCCTCGACCCATTCGCACTTGGAGAAATCGATGCCGTGCTCGTCGCTCAAGAGCCCGCGGATGAAGATCGCGGCCGTCATCGTATAGACCGGCACGCCGATGCGCTTGCCCTCGAGCTCTTTCGGCGACTTGATGTGCTTCTTGTTGATGAAGATGAAGCTGTGCCGGAACACCCGCGAGGCGAACACCGGGATGGCGACGAACGGGCACTGGTTGGCGACGAAGCGCGAGATGTATTCGGAGCTGGAGAACTCGGCGGCGTCGAACTCCTGCCCCGCGGCCATGCGGTCGAAGATGTTGCGCGGATTGTCGTCGACCAGGAAGTTGAGGTCGACGCCTTCGACCTGCACCTCGCCGGTGTAGAGCGCCTGCATGCGATCGTAGAGCCCGCAGGCAAAGGTGAGCGGCAGTTTCGGCATTCCATCCCCTCGTGCATCTTGGCGCGCAGTCTTTTTCGCAACCGTTGTCCGGCCGCAGACAGACGGCAGTCTAACAGGTGCGTTCGCGAGCGAAAGCATGGCTGCCCCCATAAGCGAGCGAAGCGACGCCGTCCCTTCGGGCGGCTATGGTGACAGTGGCCTTGCCCAGGCGGTCGCGATCGGGCTCTGATGCCGCAAAATTCTGGGAGTGCGACGCTGATGTCCGACCTGCCGTTGACGCTCGCCATCGGCGATTATCTGCACACACGGGAGCTCGCCAGCGGCCGGATCAAACCGGAAGGCATCGACCTTCGCGTGCTCAACCATCCGTTCGAACAGATCGCCTATCGTTTCCTGGCATCCGAAGAATGGGAAATCTCCGAATTCTCGCTCGCGACCTATTGCACCATTACGGCGGCGGGCAATTCGCCGATGGTTGGACTACCGATTTTTCCGTCACGGGTGTTTCGGCACGGTTCGATCTATGTGGCAGGCGGCTCCAAGATCGGAAAGCCGTCCGACCTCAAGGGCAAACGGATCGGCATCCCGCAATGGACGCAGACCGCCGTGACTTATGTGCGCGGGTGGCTGCAGCACGACGTCGGCGTTCCGCTCACCTCCATCGACTGGATCCAGGCGGGCGTCAACGATCGCGGCCGCAAAGAAATGGCGAAATTCGAGCTGCCGCCCGGTTTCAAACTCACGAGCCGGCAGGACAAGAGCCTCAACGAGCTTCTGCTCGACGGCGAGATCGACGCCATGATCACGGCGCGTCCGCCCGACGTGTTCCTCGATGGCAAACATGACGTGAAAAGGCTCATTCCAGACTATCGCGAGCACGAGCTGCAATATTTCAGGAAGACGGGCATCTTCCCGATCATGCATGTCCTCGTGATGCGCCGTGCCGTGTTCGAGCAGAACCGTTGGATCGCGCGCAACCTGCTGGAAGCTTTTGAGCGAGCCAAGCGCGCGTGTCTTCCGGCGCTCTATCAGGGACAAATCTCGTTTTTGCCCACTGCGTGGAGTGATGACCACTTCGAGCAAACCAATCGCGCGTTGTTTGGCGACGGCGACCCCTGGCCTTACGGCATCGACAAGAACCGCAGCACGCTGGAGCCGTTTCTCGCGTTCTGCCACGAACAAGGCGTGACGAGCCGAAAGCTCGCGATCGAAGAGCTGTTTCCCAAGGAAGTGAATGTGGAGCTTCGGATATGACGCTTGCGCTCTATCACAATGATATGTCGAGCTGCGCCCAGAAGGTGCGGCTGATGCTGGCCGAGAAGGGCCTGCAGTATGAAAGCCGGCATCTCAATCTGCGCGCCGGCGAGCATCAGCAGGACTGGTACGTCAAGCTTAACCCGCGCGCCGTGGTGCCGACATTGATCGATGGCGATATCGTTGTCCCTGAGTCCAACGTCATCAATGAATATCTCGACGAGCGCTTTCCCGATCCGCCGCTGAAGCCGGCCGATCCGTTCGGACGCGCCAAGATGCGGCTCTGGACCAAGCAGCTCGACGAAGGCGTGCATGACGCGGGCATCGCGATCCTGAGCTTCGGCGTCGCATTCCGGCATCAGTACATCTCGAAGGGCGAAGCCGGGAAGGAAATGCTCGAAAGCATTCCCGATCCGATCAAGCGCGAGCGTCGCCGCGACGTGATCGAGAAAGGCTTGGACTCAGCCTTCTTCAAGATCGCGATCTCGCGGCTGCTCACGCTTTATCGCGACATGGAAGACTCACTGACCAAACACGCCTGGCTGGCCGGCGCCGACTACAGCATCGCCGATGCGGCGTTCACGCCCTATGTGGTCCGCCTGGACCATCTCGATGTGCTGGGAATGCTGGAACCGACACCGCGGGTGGCCGACTGGTATCGGCGGATTCAGGCCCGTCCGAGCTTCAAGGAGGGCATCACGCGCTGGGAAAACGCCGACTATCTCACGCTCATGAAACGGCAAGGCCGGGAAAATTGGCCTAAAATCAAAGAGATCATGGCAAGCTGCTGACAGTTACCCACACCGTCCACAGTAATCCACAAGGCTAAACCGTGATTCCGAGGTTGTTTAGGAACTGAGACGACGTTGTCGCATTGCAGCCCCATATAACCCGTACCCGCAATCTGCGGGGGCTGCGATCAGGAGCCCGCTATGGACGGTTCGCCAACCAAGTCCCGGTACTACGTAGTCTACGACGACGGCGCATGGATGATTCAATGCGACGGCGAGAACTCCGAGCCCTACATGTACAGAAATGATGCGTTCCGCGACGCCGTCGCGTTGGCCCATCTCGACGGCCGCAATGGCCGCCTGGCCGACGTGATCGTACAGTCCGAGGACGACTTGTTCCGTCCGGGATGGGATTCGACCCGCGATTCCTATCCGCCGCCGCTGGTGCCGGAGCACTGAGGCCAGCCACACCAAAGACGGTGGTCCTGTACCGACTTTACGCCAAGCCGTTGAGGGAGAATCGAGGGGCTGGCGCATCGCTTGCGAAGCGGTAGTATGTGGCGACTCACAGCGGTGCGTGCGTCATGACATTGGAATTCCAGCAAGCGACTACGGTGGACCGGATGCGCTCGATCGATCGCTCCCCCCGCGTGTTGATCGTCGAAGACGAACTTCTGGTCGCCTGGCATCTAGAATCCCTCATCCGCGAGCAAAGCCTTGAGGTCTGCGGCCTCGTGCCGGACGGCGACGGCGCTGTCGAGCAGGCGGCCGACCTGGACGTCGATCTCGTGCTGATGGATGTCCGGCTCGCCGGACGCATGGACGGCATCGAGGCCGCGCGCCGCATCCGCGAGCAGCGCGACACGCCGATCATCTTCATCACCGCCCACGGCGACCAGGAGACGCGCGCCCATATCTCTCAGATGGTGCCGGGCGCGCCGGTGCTGGCGAAGCCGATTTCGGCACACCGGCTCCGCGACGCGATCGCGTCGGTGTTGCGCTAAAAAACTTCCCACCTAAAAATTCAAGGCACGCTCGCGCCACAGGCACACTGTCACCCCCGCGCTCAACGCGGGGGTCCATACGGTTGCTCAACGGATGCAGGCTCTTACGACTTCCTTCGCCGCAGCCGCTCATGGATCGCCGGGTCAAGCCCGGCGATGACACCGCCGTTGTTGCAACGCGAGCCAGTCAGGAACTGCTCCCGCCGTCCAGATCAACCTCAAGCCACCGCCGTCGGCGCAAGCGCATCGATGTCGGTCACGACGTCGATGAGCGCCGGGCGGTTGGCGGCGAGCGCCTGCGCCAGCGCCGCAGGCAGACCCTTGGGATCCTCCACGCGAATGCCGAGCGCACCCATTTCCTCGGCGATGCGGGCGAAGTTGGTCTTGCGGAAGGTCCACAGCTCGCGCGCCTGCTCGGTCTGCGTGCCACCGTAAACGCGATCGAAGCCGCGCTTGCTCTGATTGCCGCCGCCGTTGTTGTTGACCACCGTCACGGCGTTGATCTTCCAGCGCACCGCCGTCTCGATATCGCCGATGTGATACCAGAGCCCGGCGTCGCCGGTGAACGTCACCACCGGACGGTCCGGCGCGCCACACTTGGCGCCTAGGCCTGCCGGGAACGCCCAGCCGAGATGGCCGGCGCTGCGCATGTAGCTCTGCTTGTCGGTGCGCAGGTCGTACATGCCGCCCATCCACATGCCGGCGTGTCCGGTGTCGACGCAGACGATGGCGTCGTCCGGCACATGCTTGGACAGTTCGTTGCAGATGCGGGCCGGATGGATCGGCATGGAGTCCGATTCCAGGTCCTTCTTGTATTTGGCGTACCACTCCTTCACGAGGCTCTGCGCCTGCGCGACCCAGGCCTTGCGTTTTCCGGCCGTGCTCTTGTCACAGGCCGCCAGCATCTTCGCGAGCGTGACCTTGGCGTCGCCGTTGACCCGCGCCTGCAGCGGATAGTTCATGCCGAGCGCCTCCGGATCGATGTCGATCTGGATCGCCGGCGTGCCGATCTTCGGCACCGCCCAGAAGTGCGTGGTCATGCCGCCGGTGGTCGTGCCCACGAAGCAGATCAGATCGGCCGCGTTGACCACCTTGTTGGCGCTCTCGCGCGAATAGGTGCCGACCACGCCGCACGACAGCGGATGATTGCCGACGATCGAATCCTTGCCGTTCAGCGAGGTGACGACGGGAATCTGCAACGCCTCGGCCAACGCCACGAGTTCGCGCGCCGCGCCCGAAGCGCGCACGCCGCCGCCCGCAACGATCACCGGCCGCTCCGCCGATTGCAGAACCTGCAAGGCCGTCAGCACGCTGCCCTGATCCGGCTCCGGCCGGAACGGCGGCACGATGCCGAACTCGGTCTCGACCAGCGGCTCCATCTCGCCTTCTTCGCCGTCGACCTGACCTTCGTTGCCGCGGAATTGCAGATGCACCGGCCCGGGCCGGCCGGTGGTGGCGACGCGGAACGCCTGGCGCACCATGTCGGGGAAGCGGTTCACGTCGTCGACCGTGGCATTCCACTTGGTCACTGGCTCGAAGGCCGGCACGTCGTCGACCTCCTGATAGACCTGCCGGAACTTGGTCTTCGGCTCGCGGCCGCCGGTGAACGCGATCACCGGCGAGTGCGCCAGCCACGCGTCGCGAAGGCCCGCCGCAAGATTCAGCGCGCCGATCACCTGGGCCATGCAGATGCCGGGCTTGCCGGAGGCGCGGGCATAGCCGTCGGCCATATAGGCCGCGGTCGCCTCGCTGTGCACGTGCAGCCGCTTGATCTTGGTCCGCGTCTCCATCACTGCGAAGGTTTTGCGCAAGACCGCCGGCACATGAAACACATGCGTCACGCCGTAGGCCTCCAGCATGTCGGCCATACACTCCGCGCCCAGCATCTTCCGGTTATGTCCCAGCATCATGATGTCAACGCTCTCCCTATAAGGCGCGGCAGAATGGCATGCTGAGCCGAGCGCGCAAGGCCCGATCCGCTATAATCGGCCAAGGCGAATCCTTGGGGCCCGGCCATGTACAGCGCGACCATCGGCGGCCGCCGTTTTACCTTCAGCGATCTCAAGACGCTGATGGCGACGGCGACACCATTGCGCAGCGGCGACCAGCTCGCGGGGCTCGCCGCCGAGACCGGCGAGGAGCGCGTCGCCGCGCAATACGCGCTGGCCGACTTGCCGCTCACGACGTTCCTTCAAGAAGAACTGGTTCCTTATAAGACGGACGAGGTGACGCGCCTGATCATCGACGGCCACGACAAGAAGGCATTTGCGCCGATCGCGCATCTGACCGTCGGCAGCTTTCGCGACTGGCTGCTGTCCGACGAAGCCACAACTCCGAAGCTCGCGGCGCTGGCGCCCGGCGTCACGCCCGAGATGGCGGCAGCGGTCAGCAAGATCAGCAGGCTGCAGGACCTGATGGTCATGGCGGCGAAGTGCTCGGTCGTGACGCGCTTCCGCTCGACCGTCGGCCTCCCCGGCCGGCTGTCGGTTAGGCTTCAGCCGAACCATCCGACCGACGATGCGCGCGGGATTGCGGCGAGCATTCTTGACGGGCTGCTGCTCGGATCGGGCGACGCCGTGATCGGCATCAATCCGGCCACCGACAGCCCGGAGCGCGCGCATCAACTGCTCTCGATGCTCGATGAGATCCGAACCAAGCTCGAAATCCCGACGCAGGCATGCGTGCTGGCTCATGTGACGACCACGCTCGGCCTGATCCGTTCGGGCTCACCGGTCGATCTCGTGTTCCAATCCATCGCCGGCACTGAAGCGGCCAACAAAAGCTTCGGCATCGACCTCGCGTTGCTCACTGAGGCCCGCGACGCCGCGCTCGCGCTTCGGCGCGGCACGATTGGCGACAACGTGATGTATTTCGAGACCGGTCAGGGCAGCGCGCTCTCGGCCAATGCTCATCATGGCGTCGACCAGCAGACCTTGGAGGCGCGCGCCTACGCGGTGGCGCGGCATTTCAAGCCGCTGCTGGTCAACACCGTCGTCGGCTTCATAGGCCCGGAATACCTGTTCGACGGCAAGCAGATCACGCGCGCCGGCTTGGAAGATCATTTCTGCGGCAAGCTGATGGGCGTGCCGATGGGCGTCGACGTCTGCTACACCAACCACGCCGAAGCCGACCAGGACGACATGGATGCGCTGCTCACGCTGCTGGTCGCGGCCGGCGTCAATTTCGTGATGGGCGTGCCGGGCGCCGACGACATCATGCTCGGCTACCAGAGCACGTCGTTCCACGACGCGCTGGCGATGCGCGATCTCCTTGGCAAAAAACCCGCGCCCGAGTTCGAAGCGTGGCTGGCGCGGCAAGGGCTGGTCGACGACGTCCAACGCATCCGGCCGCCCGGCATTCCGGGCCGTTTCCGCGCGCTGTTGCCGGCGTAACGAACATGGCCGACGAACCCACAAAGCAGGATCGCAGCCTTTGGGACGACCTGCGCCGCTTGAGCGGCGCGCGCATCGGATTGCCACGCGCCGGCGCGTCGCTGGCGACCGGACCGCTGCTCGATTTCAAGCTCGCCCATGCCCGCGCCCGCGACGCGGTGCACGACGAACTGGATACCAAGCAGCTTGCCACAGACCTCGCGCCGCTCGGCATCGATGTCATCACCATCGATAGCGCCGCGGAGGATCGCCAGCGCTATCTGATGCGTCCCGATCTCGGCCGCAAACTCGCGCCTGACGGGGAAGCGAAGCTCGCGCCGCGCGCAGCCCGCCATGACGCCGTGTTCGTCATCGCCGACGGACTTTCGGCGCGCGCCGTGCAGCGCCACGCGCAGCCGGTGCTGACCGGAACCATCAAGGCGCTCCGCGCCGAAGGCTGGCGCATCGGCCCGCTCGTCATCGTCCGCCACGGCCGCGTCGCGGTGGGCGACGCCATCGCGTCGCTGTTGGGCAGCGACAGCGTCGCGGTGCTGATCGGCGAGCGGCCGGGATTAACCGCGCCCGACAGCATGGGCGCGTATCTGACGTGGCAGCCGCATCCCGGCACCACCGACGCCGACCGCAACTGCATCTCCAACATCCGGCCCGACGGCATTCCTTATGCCGACGCCGAGTTCAAGCTCGCCCATCTGCTGCGCGCCATGCGCGCGCGGCGCATCTCGGGTGTCTCACTGAAAGATGACTCGGATCAGGCGCAAGTGCAGGCTACGATCACCAACAAGACGCGTGACGCCGGGAGCAAGCCATGAAGACCAGCACCGACCGCATCCTCACCACCCACACCGGCAGCCTGCCGCGGCCGCAATCGCTGATGGACATCATCCTGCGCCGCGAAAAGGGCGAGAACATCGACGCCGCCACGTTCGAGGCCGCGACCGCCAAGGCGGTCGACGAAATTGTGGCGCAGCAGGTGGCCTGCGGCGTCGACGTCGTCAGCGACGGCGAGATGAGCAAGCCGTCCTACACGACCTACATCCGCCACCGCGTTGACGGCATCCAGATGGACCCGCGCGCGGCCGAGAAGGGTCGCGACATCATGATCGGCAACGATCTGCTCGCGCATCCCGATTTCGCCGGCCGCCGCCGCAATTTTTCGGACTCGCCGTTTCCGGGCTGCGTCGGCCCGTTGAAGTACAAGGACCGCAGCGCGCTCGACCGCGACCTTGCGCATCTGAAGGCCGCCGCGGCGAAGTCCAAGCCGGCCGACGTGTTCATGACCGCGCCCTCGCCCGGCATCCTGACACGCTTCATCATCAACCTGCACTACCCGAACGAAGACGCCTATGTCGCGGCGCTCGCCGACATGATGAAGACCGAATATCGCGCCATCGTCGAAGCGGGCTTCGTGCTGCAGATCGACGCGCCCGATCTCGGCTCCTGCCGCAACAATCAGTATCGCGACCTGACCGACGACCAGTTCCGCAAGATCGCGGCACGCAACATCGAGGCGCTGAACGGCGCGCTCGAAGGGCTTCCCGCCGACAAGGTCCGGCTGCACATCTGCTGGGGCAACTATGAAGGCCCGCACAATTTCGACCTGCCGCTTCTCAAGATCATCGACATCGCGTTCAAGGCGCGCGTGCAGGCGATCAGCATCGAGGCCGCCAATCCGCGCCACGATCACGAGTGGGAAGACCTGAGGACCATCAAGGTGCCGGACGACAAGGTGCTCATCCCCGGCGTGATCGACTCGACCACGAATTTCGTCGAACATCCGAAGCTCGTGGCGCAGCGCATCGGGCGTTACGCTGATATTGTCGGCCGCGAGCGGGTGATCGCCGGCGTCGATTGCGGCTTCGGCACCGCGGTGCGCACCGATCCGATCGTGGCCGACAGCATCGTCTGGGCGAAACTGAAATCGCTGAGCGAAGGCGCCGCGATCGCAAGCGGCAGGCTCTGGGGTTCGAAGGCCGCATGATGAAGCGTTTTGGAATTTGGCTCGCTGCCATCGCCATCGCGGCTCTGCTCGTGCCCGACGCGGCAATTGCCGCGAAGTCGCACAGGCAGACGGTCCAGCGCTCGCGGATTGTCGTGCATCCCAAGCCGCGGCGCTGGCATGGCTACGGCTTTTTGCCTGGTTATCGCCCGCAACTCGCCGAGAGCCAGGGCACGCCGGTGTTCGGTCCGCCCATTCCGCGCCGCGAGCCGCGCTACATCAACCTCTACAACGGCAATGTGCAGTACGGCTGGGGCCGTCCAGGCTACTTCCGCGGCCAGTGGAACGGCGGCGGCTTCGGCCCCTGCTGGACCTACACGCCGATCGGCATGATGCCGAACTGCAATTGATCCGCTTGCTCAGCGCGCTCCGCGCTTACCTCTCCCCGCAAGCGGGGAGAGGTAGCTCACCGCCTGCTTGTCGCAACGCGAATAATTTCCACGTCAGCCCACCGCCACACGCGGCGGCACGAACGCGCGCACCGGCTCGACCGTGCCGGTGAAGCGCTCGACTTCGACCAGCGCCGTGGCCGAACTCGGGCCCTGCGCGAGCTTCGACGTGCCCTGATCGCGCGTCAGCACGTTGGAATTGCCGTGCACGCACATCGTCGGGTCGGCGTCGGCCGGATCGAACCAGGCCCCGCAGGAGAGCCTCACCACGCCCGCGCTGATCGCGTCGCTGATGATCGCGCCCGCGAGGCATGACCCGCGCGCGTTGTGCACGCGCACGATATCGCCATCGGCAATGCCGCGCGCTTTCGCATCCGCCGGATTGAGCGTGATCGCTTCGCGGTCCGCGACCTTGCCGCCGGCGCTGACCGGTCCGCAATCCATCTGGCTGTGCAGCCGGTCGCGCGGCTGGCTGGAGACGAGATGCAGCGGATAGTTTTTCGCGTCCGGACCGCCGAGCCATTCCCACGGCTCCATCCAGGTTGGATGCGGCGGACAATCCTCGTAGCCGAAGCCCGCGATCTTTTCCGAATAGAGCTCGATCCTGCCGGACGGCGTCTTGAGCTTGTGCTTGTCGGGATCGGCGCGGAAATCGGCAAACAGCACGTATTCGTCGGTGACCGCGGGAACCTCCAGATAACCCTGGCTCCAGAAGCTGTCGAAGTCCGGCACCGCAGCCGCATTGGCGCCGGCGCTGTGGCGGCATTGCTCGTAGAGATGCCGCAGCCATGCATCCTCGTCGCGGCCTTTCGTGTAGACATCCGCGAAGCCCAGCCGCTCGGCGAGCCCTGTGAAGATCGCGAAGTCGTCGCGCGCCTCGCCGACCGGCGCGATGGCGCGATGCATGGCGATGATGAAGTTGTCGCGGCGCGCGCCGCCGATGTCGTTTCGTTCAAGTGATGTGGTCGCCGGCAGCACGATGTCGGCGTGCCGCGCCGTGGCGGTCCACCACGGCTCGTGCACCACCACGGTCTCGGGCCGCGCAAAGGCGCGGCGCAGCTTGTTGGTGTCCTGATGATGGTGGAACGGATTGCCGCCGGCCCAATAGACCAGCCGGATGTCCGGGTACTGGCTGCGCTTGCCGTTGAAGTCGAACGGCGCGCCCGGATTGAGCAGGCAATCGGAAATGCGCGCCGCCGGAATCGTGACGTTGATCGGGTTCTTGATGCCTTCCATCGCGGGCGCAGCGAAGGCGAGCGGCGGATCGCCGATGCCGGCGCCCGAGCCATAGCCGAAGCCAAAGCCGCCGCCGGGCAATCCGATCTGGCCGATCGCGGATGCCAGGAGCACCATGGCCCAATACGGCTGCTCGCCGTGATGGGCGCGCTGTAGCGACCACGATGCAGTCAGCATGGTGCGCGTGCTCGCCATGCGACGCGCCAGCGCGCGGATGATATCGGCCGAAATGCCGGTGATCGGCGCAGCCCAGTCAGCGCTTTTCGGCGTGCCGTCGCTCTCACCCATCAGATACGGCCGCACGCGCTCGTAGCCCTCGCAGTGCCGTTCGAGGAAGGCGCGATCGTGCAGGCCCTCGCTGACCAGCGTGTGCGTGAGCGCGAGGAGCAGCGCCGTGTCGGTGTTCGGGCGGATCGGCAGCCATTGCGGGCGCACCGGCTCGGGTCCGTCCTCGCGAATGGGGCTGATGTTGATGACCTCGACGCCGGCGCGGGCGAGTTCGTCGATCCACGGTCCCGTCGAGTGCGACGCGCAGCCGCCTTTGCTGACCTGCGTGTTTTTCGGATTGGCGCCGCCGAACAGCACCAGCAGCTTGCTGTGCCGGGCGATCGACGACCACGAGGTCAGCGGGCCGACCACCGCTTGCGGCGTGCCGAGAATATGCGGCAGGAACGCCAGCGCCGCGCCGAACGAGTAGTTCATCACCTGATCGGTGTAGCCACCGCCTGCCGCCAGGAAGCGATGCAGTTGCACGCGCGCTTCGTGGAAGATGCCGGCGGAAGACCAGCCTTGCGAGCCGCCCATGATGGCCGCATGGCCGTGCTCGCGGCGCACGCGATCGATCTCGGAGGCGACAAGGTCGAGCGCGCGGTCCCAGGTCACCGGCACGAAGGGCTCGCGTCCGCGGCCTTCGCCGTGGCCGCGGCCGTGCTTGAGCCAGCCTTCCCGCACCATCGGCTGCGCGATGCGGGACTTTGAATGCACCGATTGCGGAATCGCGTCGATCAGCGTCGATGGATCGGGATCGCGTTCGAACGGCCGCACCCCGACGATGCGTCCGTCTTCGACCTCGGCCAGAAACGCGCCCCAGTGCGAGTGATGGCGGACGAGGTTCATGGGAGTGGCCTCAGGTTTGCCAAATCGGCCACGACTCTATCACACCCACCGCGGCCGTCATTCCGGGGCGCGCCGGAGGCGCGAACCCGGAATCCAGCGCAGGAAAGACCGCCTCCGTTACTGGATTCCGGATCGCCGCTTCGCGGCGTCCGGAATGACAGCAGGGCAAGTGGCGGGCGACAGCAACAACCGTTACGTCCTACTTGATCGCCAGCGGATTGACTGGCGAGCCGACGCCGCCGGTGATCGGAATCGCGGGCGCGACGAACAGGAACTCGTAGGTCTTGTCCCCGGCGCAGTCCTCGCCGAGCTCCTTCAACTCGAAGATCTCGCCCATGGTCATGCCCATGATCGGGATGGTGATCCAGTGCCAGGGCTGGTTGATGCCCTCTTCGCTCTCGTTCGGCCGCACCTCGCAGCCCCAGGTGTCGCTGGCGAGCGCCGCCAGTTCAGTGCGCTTGATCCACTCCAGCGTCTCGAAGGCGAAGCCCGGCGCGTCGCCGCCCGGATAGCCGTCCCAGCTTCCGATCTTCTGGCACTTCTCCATCTGGCCGGTGCGCACGATGACGTAATCGCCGCGCTTGACCTCGACCTTCTGGGCTTTGGCGCAGTCGTCGAGGTCCTTGCAGGTGATGCCGTAGCCGTCCTCGAGCGACTCGACGCCCTTCCACCGCGCGATGTCGAGGAACACGCCGCGGCCGACCATCTTGTTCTTGGTCTTCTCGATGCCGCACTTCTGCGCGCCCGCGCTGGTCACCTCGCGGCAGTCGTAGCCATTCCACATGTTGTTCTCATAGAAGATGTGGCCGAGCCCGTCCCACTGCGTGCCGCATTGCAGCGGCATCACCACCATATCGTCGGCGGCGCGGATGCCGCGCTTGTCGAGCACGCCCGAATAAGCGTCGGTGCCGGTGCGCAGCATGGTGTGCACCGGATTGATGCGGCCCATGGCCGGATACTTGCTCTTGGCGCCCTGCGGCCCGGTGTAGTCGAAATTGAGCGCGAGCGAGATTACCTTGCCCTTCTTGACGAGCCGCGTCGCCGCGATGATGTCCTCCGCCGAGGTGTAGTTCAGCGTGCCGATCTCGTCGTTCGGACCCCACTTGCCCCAGTTCTTGTACTTCTCGGCGGCATCGCGCAGGTCCTGACGGGTGTACTTCTTGGCCATGACATGTCCTCGGCTGGATTGAAGTGAACGGGAGTGAGTGGCGGGCAAACGAGCGCGTTACGGTGCACCGTCATGCAGCGAAAAGGCAATACGGCACGGCCTGTCGGAGCGGTTGCTCCAGGCGTGATTGGTGCCGCGCTGGACCACGGTGTCGCCGGCCTTCAGATGCACCTCGGCGGTGTCGAGCACGAGCGTGATCTCGCCTTCCAGAACCAGGCAGAAATCGAGCGTCCGGGTCTTCTGCATGTACGGGTGTGGCGCGTTCGGCGCATAGGTCGAAGCCTGCGGCGAGCCCATCGCGGCGAAGAACGCCTGCACTTCGGCGGCGCCGACCTTGCCGCGATAGCTGTTCTCCGGCGGGAACGTCACGATGCGGCACACCGAGCCGCCGCGCGGCGGTTCGATGGTGTGCGGCTGCGTGGCCGTGTCGTGGAACGCGCCGATGCGATGCGGCGATGAAGACGCGACCCAGATGCGCTCCGATGTGTAGCCGGGCCGCGCCGGATCGGTGCGGACATCTGGCGTCGGGCCGTCGGCGATGGCGACGGATTTTCCTTCATCGTCGTCGACGGTGATGATGCGGCGGGTCGGCTTCAATGCTGTGCTCATCGCTACACCTTCGGCTCGTGATCGAAGGCCGCGCCCATCATGACGAAGGCCATCAGGCTCGGACCGTTCACATTGGTCCAGCCGTGCCAGTTGCCGAGCTGCACCACGACGTCGCCGGCCTTCATCACCACGTTGCCGCGATCGAGCAGCAGCGTGCGCTCGCCCTCCAGCAGAATGCCGTAGTCGACCGTGGCCGACTTGTGCACCGGCGAGCTGAACAGGTTCTGCCCGGCGCGATCCCACACACCGTCGGGACGCAAGCGTGTCGGCCCGACCGGTTTATAGGTCGGGTCTTTCGCCGGATCGTAATCGGCGGGCTTGCCAGTCGACTGCACGATGCGCAGGTGCCCGCCTTCGTGCGGCGGCTCGAAGTGAAACGGCAGATTGCCGTCGTCGCGCGCGCCCGAGATGATCGCGGGCGCATTTTTGTAGACCCAGATGTCGGTCATGCAGGTGCCGCGGCTGATGGCGCCGGGATTGACGTTCGGCGCATCGCTGTCGAACAGCACGCAGGAGCGGCCCTGCGCGTCATTTCCCGTGACGACACGCCGGATCGGCTTCGGTTCGTTGGTCAGCATTTGCAAGTCTCGCGTTTCCGTCCCGACAGGAAGCTATTCGAGTTGGCCCCGCATTGTCAGCCGCCTTGCGTGCTCTATCATGCGCGCAACAGAGAGCGGCAACGCCCCGGCTTGTTCGACCAAGGAGAACGCGCGTGAGGAAACGTTCTGCGGCCGCCGTCATCGGCGGCGTGGCGCTGGCATTGTGTTCGGTCCAATCCGCTGGCGCGCAGGCGCAGAACTTCCCCAACCATCCGGTCAAGATCGTCGTCGGTCCGAGTCCGGACATCTTCTCGCGCATCGTTGCCGAGCATCTGCAGCAGGTCTGGGGCCAGCCCGTAATTGTCGAACCGCGGCCGGGCGCCGGCGGCAAGCTCGCGGTCAGCGCGGTGTCAAGCGCGCCGCCCGACGGCCACACCATGCTGTTTGCGACGCCGACCTACACACTCAACACGGCGATGAAGACCGCAACCTACGATCTGATGAAGGAACTCGTGCCAGTCGCCAACATCGGCGTGATTTCCTATGCGCTGGTGGCCCATCCGAGCGTGCCGGCAAAGACCGTCGCCGAGCTCGTCGCCTATGCGAAGCAAAATCCCGGCAAGCTCAACTGCGCTTCGGCCGGCATCGGCACCGTGCCGCATCTCGCCTGCGAATATCTCAACAAGGTCGCGGGTACCAACATCCTGCACGTGCCTTATCGCGACGTGAATTCTGGCACCATGGCGACCGTCGGAAACATCACCCAGATGTTCTTCGGTGTCTCGACCAGCGCCAAGTCGCAGATCGATTCTGGGACCCTGCGCGGGCTTGCGGTCAGCACGGCGCAGCGTTCGGTGCTGCTGCCGAACCTGCCGACCATGATGGAGTCAGGCTATCCGACCTTCAACATGCCGGGCTGGGGCGGATTGTTTGCGACGGCGGGGACGCCCGCGGACGTGGTCGACAAGATCAACCGGGAGGTCCAGCGCGCGGTGCTCAAACCGGAATCTCAAAAGCGCCTGATCGCCGCCGGCATGGAGACGCCGCCGCCGATGGACGCGGCGGCGTTCAAGACATTTGTCGAGGACGACATCAAACGCTGGACCGCGTTCGTCGCGGCGGTCGGCATCGACAAGCTCACCACGCAGCAGTGAGAGCGAGGTAGTAGCGACATCGGTGGTGAACTCCCTCCCCCTGAAAGGGGGAGGGTTGGGGGTGTGGGTCAGTTCGCGCACACAAAATTGACCCCCACCCGACCTCCCCCTTTCAGGGGGAGGTGAAGAGCTGTGGGACCGTCTACGCCGCCAAGCGCAAGCCGGCGCGCTGCAGCCGCGGCATCACCTCGTCGCAGAAGAACGGCAGTTCGTCGGCGTAGTTGACCAGCGACACCGCGATGCCGGACAAGCCGGCGCGGCTCAGCTCGATCAGCTTGCCGGCGATATGGTCCGGATCGCCGACGATCGGCACGCCGCTGTTGCCGTGCGCGAATTGCGCGCGCTGCCGCATGAATTCGTCATGCGGCGTGGTCGCGGGCGTGATGTTGCGCAGTGCCAGAAGCTGATCGACCGCCGCCCAATCGGCCTGATCGACCACCACGTGATGGTGATACTCCTCGGCCTCCTTCATGGTCGCCCGGCAGGTGATGACGCCGACCGTGAACACGCCGATCTCGCGGCCGAGCGCCGCGGCCTCAGCCTTCACGGATGCAACACGCTCGGCGGTCTCGGAAACCGACGTGCGCGACGACTGCATGAAGAAGGCGTCGCAGTTTCGCACCGCAAAGGCGCGGCCGACCGCCGACGCGCCGGCATTCATGATCACCGGTTGCGTCCCGCCATAGGGCTTCGGCTTAGCGCGCACCTTCTTGAGCCTGATGAAGGCACCGTCGAAATCGAAATCGTCGCCGGGCGACCACATCCGTTTGATGGCGTCGATCCACTCTTGCGCATATTCGTAGCGACTGGCGTGCTGGCGCTGCTCGACGCCGAACATCTCGAACTCGCCTTCGTTCCAGCCGACCACGATGTTCAGCCCGAAGCGGCCTTCGCCGATGTGATCGGCCGTCGCCATCTGCTTCGCCGCGATGATCGGATGAAACAGCGGCGCGTGCACGGTGCCGAACACGGTGATGCGCTTGGTCGCGGCCAGAAGCCCGCAGGCCCAGGTCACGGTTTCGAGCGTCGCCTCCTGATAGCCGGTGTCGCCGCCGTAACCCTTCCAGCGGCCGATCGGCAGCATGAAATCGATGCCGGCGTCGTCGGCCATCTGCACCAGGCGATGATTGTCCGTCCAGGTGCCCGACCAGCGCTCCGGCACCTTGGTGACGGCGCGGCCCGACGAGCAGTTAGCGCCGAACAA
This sequence comes from Rhodoplanes sp. Z2-YC6860, assembly GCF_001579845.1. GTDB lineage: Bacteria > Pseudomonadota > Alphaproteobacteria > Rhizobiales > Xanthobacteraceae > Z2-YC6860. The sequence goes on along the minus strand of NZ_CP007440.1, from coordinate 1,016,878 downwards.
TCCGATCTTCAGCGCATTGCCGCCTTGCATCATTCGTCGCGGCGACAATGTGGAATTTGCAATCTGCACGATTATCCCTCAGGCTCTGCTCAACCCGGCCGTGAGACCGGTCGCGTTCACAACGCCAATAACAAAGAAATCACGAACAAGAGGAAGCGTCATGGCCGATTTTCTTGGAGTACGCCGTGCTTTCCTGCTCGGTGCCTTCGTTGTCGCAACGTCCTGCGTGGCCGCTCCCAGCGCGGGCTTCGCCGAAAATTATCCGAACAAGCCGGTCAAGATCATCATCCCGTTTCCGGCGGGCGGCGTCACCGACATCGCCGGCCGCTTGATCGCGCAGCGGCTGTCGGAACGGCTCGGCCAGCAGTTCTTCATCGAGAATGTCGGCGGCGCCGGCGGCAATCTCGGCATGGAGAAAGTCGCGCATTCGCCGGGCGACGGCTACACGGTGCTGCTGTCGTCGTCGAGCGTGACGGTCAATCCGAGTCTCTACGCCAAGATGCCGTTCGATGTGGAGAAGGAGCTGATCCCGGTCACCAAGGCGGGCGGCTCGCCAAACTCATGGCTGGTCAATCCCGATTTTCCGGCCAAGTCCATGAAGGAGCTGGTTGAGCTGTTCAAGAAGGCGCCCGGCAAATACAGCGTCGGCTCACCCGGCGCCGGCACCACGCCGTCGCTGTCGATCGAGCAGCTCAAGTTCGACCTCAACGTCAACTTCGTCACAGTGCCGTTCGCAGGCGGCGGGCCGATGACGCAATCGCTGCTCGGCGGCCACGTGCCGATCTCGTGCGGCGCGATCGGCAACTCAGTGCCGCTGATCAAGGAAGGGAAAATTCGCGCGCTCGGGATCACAGCCAAGAAGCGGCTCGAGACGCTGCCCGATGTGCCGACGCTCGACGAGATGGGCATCAAGGGCATGGAGGCGGAAACCATCACCGGCGTGTTCGTGCCGGCCGGCACGCCCAAGGAGATCGTCAACCTGCTGCAAAAGGAAATCGCCACGGTCGTGAAGTCGCCGGACATCAAAGCCCGGCTCCTCGAGTTCGGCATCGTGCCGGAGGGCGACACGCCGGCCGAGTTCGCGGCCTACGTGAAGGCCGACATTGCCAAGTGGAAACGGGTGATCGAGACTGCGAAGGTTCCGAAAATCTAGGGTCTACCTGGAACAATAAGAAAACTGGAAACGCCATCGGGAGAATGGGAATGAAGTTTGCTATCCGGGCGCTGGCGTTCAGCGCCACGCTGCTGTTTGCTGCTCAGGCTTTTGCGCAAGGCGCCGGCCCTGGTGGCTGGCCGAATAAGCCGGTGAAAATCATCGTGCCGTTCGCGCCGGGCGGTCCGACCGACACCGCGGCGCGGCTGATCTCGCAGAAGATGTCCGAGAATCTGAAGCAGCAGTTCTACATCGAGAACCAGGCCGGCGCGGGCGGCAATCTCGGTATGGGCAACGCCGCGAAGGCAGCGCCCGACGGCTACACCATCCTGTTCGTGTCATCGAGCTTTGTGGTCAATCCAAGCCTCTACGACCGCGTGCCCTACGACCCGTACAAGGACTTCACGCCGCTCACGGTCGCCGCCACCGCGGCGAATGTGCTGCTGGTCAATCCGGCCGTGCTGCCGGTGAACACTCCGAAAGAGCTTGCCGACCTCATCAAGGCCAATCCGGGCAAGTACACCTTCGCGTCAGCCGGAACCGGCACCACGCCGCATCTCTCCGGCGAATTGTTCAAGCTCACCTACAAGCTCGATACGGTTCACGTGCCGTTTGGCGGCGCGGGGCCGGCGATCCAGTCGATCGTCGCGGGCCACACGCCGCTCGCCTTCACGTCGCTGCCGCCAGCGGTGCCGTTCATCAAAGACGGCACGCTTCGCGCGCTCGCGGTTGCGAACAAGACAAGGGTCAAGGTGCTGCCGGACGTGCCGACACTCGCCGAGGCCGGCATTCCGGATCAGGAGGCCGACACATTCCAGGCCGTTCTGGTTCCGGCCGGCGTGCCGAAGGATATCTCCAACTTCATCTACCAGGAGGTGGTGAAGGCGACGAAGTCGCCGGAGGTCACCGCCAAGATGGATCAGCTCGGACTGGAGATCATCTGCAACACGCCGGAGGAGTTCGCGCGCCAGATCAAGTTTGAGATCGACAAATGGGGCAAGGTGATCCACGACGCCGGGATCAAGGTGCAGTAGCTCGCGTCCGGCGGAGGAACGTCCATGCGTATCGTCGATATCCGCGAAACCGCGATCCCGCTGAAGTCCGATCTCCGCAACTCCGGATTCGACTTCTCCGAAATGACCACCTCGGTGGTCGCGGTCATCACCGACGTGATCCGCGACGGCAGGCCGGTGGCGGGCTTCGCCTTCAACTCCACCGGCCGCTACGCCTGCGGCGCGCAGATGCGCGCGCGATTCATTCCGCGGATTCTCAAGGCCGAGCCGAAATCGTTGCTCAACGAAGCGGGCGACAATCTCGACCCGGAAAAGATCCTCGCCGTGATGATGCGCAACGAGAAGGCGGGCGGCCACAGCGAACGCTCGGTCGGCATCGGCACCATCGAGGTGGCGGTGTGGGACGCGGTCGCCAAGATCGAAGGCAAGCCGCTGCACCGCGTGCTGGCCGAGCGCTTCAGCGGCGGCAAGGTGCAGGACAAGGTATTCTGCTACGTCGGCGGCGGCTGGTACGCCCCGGGCAAGACCACCAGGGATTTGCAGGACGAGATGCGGCGCCATCTCGATTCCGGCTACACCATGGTGAAAATGAAGGTCGGCGGCATGACGGTCGCCGAGGACTGCGCCCGCGTCGAGGCGGTGCAGACCGTGGTCGGCAACCGCGGCACGCTCGCGGTCGACGCCAACTGCAAGTTCACCCGCGACGAGGCGCTGACCTACGCCAAAGCGCTGTCGCCCTACAAGCTTCGCTGGTTCGAGGAGCCCTGCGATCCGCTCGACTATGCGACGCTCGCCGAGGTCTCGGAGGCCTATGACGGCGCGCTATCGACCGGCGAGAATCTCTTCTCCACGCAAGACGTCGAAAACCTGGTCCGCTTCGGCGGCCTGAAGGCCTCCCGCGGCGACATCATCCAGGTCGATCCGCCGCAGGCCTATGGCATCGTGCAATACGCCCGCACGCTCGACATGCTTGCGAGCCACGGTTGGCCGCGCGCGGGCTTGTTCCCGCACGGCGGCAACCAGATGTCGCTGCACATCGCCGGCGGCTTCGGGTTGGGCGGCGCCGAATCCTATCCCGGCGTGTTCGGCGCATTCGCGGGCTTCGCCGACGATGCGAAGCTCGACAACGGCTACCTCAAGTTGCCCGACCGGCCCGGCATCGGCTTCGAGGGTCAGGCGGCGCTTTATCGCATCATGAAGGACCTCGCTGCGTAGACGCCCGGCAAACAAGCTTGCTACGTTCACGCCGGGGAATGCGATGAACGAACAACCGACCTGGAGGGATCTGCTCAGGCGCGAGCAGCCGTTGCTGCTGCCCTGCGCCCATGACGCGCTGTCGGCGCGGCTCATCGAGCGCGCCGGTTTCGCGGCTTATTCAATCGGCGGCTTCGCGCTGGTCGGCTCGCGTTATGGCATTCCGGACATCGGACTTGCGGCGTTCAGTGAGATCAGCGCGGGCATCCGCGACATCATGGGCGCGACCAGGCTTCCGGTGCTGGTCGACGGCGACACCGGCTACGGTGACGTCAAGAATGTCACCCACACCGTCGAAGGCTATGAAGCGCTCGGCGCATCCGCGATCTTCATCGAGGATCAGGTGGCGCCGAAGCGCTGCGGCCATATGGTCGGCAAGGACGTGATCCCCGCCGACGTCATGGTGAGGAAGATCAAGGCCGCGGCGGCTGCGCGGCGCAGCAAGGACTTCTTCCTCATTGCCCGCACCGACGCCCGGGCCGTTCACGGTCTCGACGACGCATTGCGCCGCGGCGAGCAATATCTCGAAGCCGGCGCCGACGGCATCTTCATCGAGGCGCCGCAATCGATTGAAGAGCTTCGGCGCATTGGCCGCGCATTCCAGGGTGCGCCGCAGATGGCCAATATGCTGGAGGGCGGCCAGACTCCGATGCTGCCGCCGGCCGAACTGAAGGCCATGGGATTTGCGATCGTGGCCTATCCCACTTCGGTGATCTTCCGCGTGGCGCGAACCATCGAAAGAGCACTGGCCGATATCAAAGCCGGGCGGCCGGGCACGAGCGGCGACAGCGTCGACTTCGCAGGCTTCAAGGATATCACCGGCTACGAGCACTGGGCGCAGATCGAGGACAAGTACGCGCCACCGCTTCGGAGCAAGGCATGATCCGCCTCGCGACTTGGCTGCTTGCAGCCATTGTCCTGTGGCCCGCGTCATCCCTCGCGCAGACAAAAGTGCGGCTCGCGGTCGGCGGCCAGCCAGCCCTGTTCTACCTGCCGCTCAACGTCACCGACCGGCTTGGCTACTTCAAAGACGAAGGACTCGACGTCACGATCATTGACGCATCCGCCGGCGGCCGCGCACTGCAGGCGCTGATGGGCGGCAGCGCCGATGTGGTCACCGGCTCGTTCGACCACACCATCCAAATGCAGGCGAAAAAGCAGCCCATCACGGCGGTGGTGCAGCTCGGCCGCTTTCCGGGTTTCGTGCTGGGGCTGGTCGGACCGAAGGCTCCGGCCTATCGCGGCCCGGCCGATCTCAAAGGCATGAAGATCGGTATCACGGCGCCGGGCTCGAGCACGCATTTCATGGCGCTGCACATGATGGCGCAGGCCGGCCTCAAGCCCGACGATGCCTCCTTCATCGCCACCGGCGCCGGCGCAACCGCGGTCGCGGCCGCGCGCCGTGGCGAGATCGATGCCATGATCAACGTCGACCCGGTGATCAGCCAGCTTGAAAGCGAGAAGACGATCCGCGTCGTCGCCGACACGCGCACTGAGCAAGGCACGCGGCTGGTCTACGGTGGGCTCTATCCCGCGGCGGTGCTTTATCTGCCGCCCGCCTATGCGCAGAACAATCCCAGGACGGTGCAGTCGCTGACCAACGCCTTTGTCCGCGGGCTGAAATGGATAGCGACCCACTCGCCCGAGGACATCGCCAAGGTGATGCCGGCCGAACATGCGCTCGGCGACATGGAACTGTTTACCCGTGCGATCGCAAAAAGCCTGCCGATGTATTCTCCCGACGGCCGCTTCACGGTGGAAGGCGCCGAGACCGCATTGAAGGTGCTGCGCGAGTTCGACCCCGGCATCCGCGATGCCGCAATCGATCTTTCGGCAACTTACACGAGCGCTTTTCTCGATAAGGTGGTCACGCGATAATCCTCAGAAAGATGCAAGCCCGATGACCGAGCCGCAGATCGCCGTCGACAAGGTCTGTCATGTGTATCGTCCGCCGCGCGGCAAACCGGTGCTGGCGCTGGACGATGTTTCGCTGGAGGTGCGGCCGCGCGAATTTCTAGCGCTGCTCGGTCCTTCCGGTTGCGGCAAATCCACCCTGCTCTACCTGATCGGCGGCTTTCTTCCGATCGAGAAGGGCGCGATCGCGGTGAACGGTGCGCCGGTGAAGGCGCCGGGACCCGACCGCGGCATCGTGTTCCAGCATTTCGCGCTGTTCCCCTGGAAGACCGTGCGCGAGAACGTGCTGTACGGCCTCGAGCGGCAGAACATGCCGAAGGCCGAACGACTCGCACGGGCCGCGCAGTTCATCGATCTCGTCGGACTTTCGGGTTTCGAGGACAGCTTCCCGTCGCAGCTTTCCGGCGGCATGAAGCAACGCACCGCGCTCGCAAGGACGCTCGCCTTCGATCCGAGCATCCTCCTGATGGACGAGCCGTTCGGCGCGCTCGACGCGCAGACCCGGCACCTGATGCAGTCGGAGCTCCTCGGCATCTGGCAGCGCACGCCGAAGACCGTGATCTTCGTCACCCACGACGTGCAGGAGGCTGTCTATCTCGCCGACCGCGTCGCCGTGATGTCGGCGCGTCCCGGCCGGATCAAGACCATCGTCGACACCAAGTTCGACAAGAACGATCCAGGCGTGTTCAAGACCAAGGGCTTTGTCGACAAGGTCGACGAGCTCTGGAACCTGGTCCGCGACGAGGCCATCAAGGCGGAGCGCCGCAAACCATGAAATCGGTGTGGCTCCGCTATCTGCCGCTGGTCCTGCTGGCCATCGCCTGGGAAGCGGTCTCGCGTTTGGGCCTGGTGTCGAGCTCCGCGCTGCCGCCGCTCAGCGACGTGATCGCGAGCTGGATCGATCTCATCAAGACCGGCGAGCTGGTCAGCAATGCCGGCGCGTCGCTCTATCGCGCCGCCGCGGGGCTCGCGCTTGCGATCGTCATCGGAGCGGCGCTCGGCATCGGCATGGCATGGTCGAAACCGGTCAACGTGGTGGTCGCGCCGATCGTCGAGATCTTCTATCCGCTGCCGAAGTCGGCGCTGATTCCGGTGACGGTGATCTGGCTCGGCTTGGGTGACGGCTCGAAAATCCTGCTGATTTTTCTCGGCTGCATGATCCCCGTGACGATCGGCGCCTTCAACGGCGCCCGCTCGAGCGAGCAGACGCTGGTCTGGTCGGCGCGTAGCATGGGCGCGGGGCGCCTGCGCATGCTGTGGGATGTGGTGCTGCCAAGCGCCATGCCGGAATTGCTTAATGGCATCCGCACAGCGCTGGCGCTGTCCTTCATCCTGCTGGTCTCGGCCGAGCTGATCGTGGCGCGGGCGGGCTTCGGCTACCTGATCGGGTTCCTCGGCGCCAACGGCGCCTATGACTCGATGTATGCGGTGGTGCTCACCGTGGCGCTGCTCGGCTTCGCCGCCGACCGCGGATTTCAGCTCATCATGAACCGGATGCTGCAATGGCGCGAACAGACGCACTAGCTCCGGATGCAGCGGCGCTCGCCGCGCCCACGCCGTCGCTCGCGCGCACGGTGCTCTGGAGCATCGCGCGGATGTCTTCGGTGCTGGCGCTGCTGATCGGCTGGGAGGTTCTGGCCCGAAGCGGCACGTTCACGCCTTTCGTGCTGCCTTCGCTCACTTCGGTGGTCGAACGCATCTGGTCGGACGCCCTGTCCGGCGAGCTTTTCATCAACATCGGCCTGACGATGTATCGGGCGCTGGTCGGCTTTTTCATCTCGATGATCGGCGGCATCGTGATCGGCGCGGCCATGTCGCGCAACGTCATCGCCAACTGGTTCTTCGATCCGATCGTCTCGGTCGGCTTCCCGATGCCGAAGATCGCGTTTCTACCCGTGGTCATCCTCTGGCTCGGCGTCTATGACGTCTCCAAGATCACCATCGTGGTGATCGACGCGATCTTTCCGGTGATCGCCGCAACCGTGCTCGCGATCCGCGGCGTCGAGCATGAACTCATCTGGTCGGCGCGAAACATGGGCGCGACCGACCGCCAGGTCCTGACGCAGGTCGTGCTGCCCGCAGCCCTGCCGCAGATTCTCACCGGGCTGCAGGTCGCGTTGCCCATCTCGATGATCGTCGCCGTGGTGGCCGAGATGCTGATGGGCGGTTACGGGCTCGGCGGCGCCATGATGACCGCCTCGCGCTTTGCCGATTCGCGCGGTGTGTTCGCCGGCATCGTCGAGATCGCCATCGTGGGTTATGTGCTGATCAAGCTGATGGCCATGCTGCGGCGGCGGCTCCTGATCTGGCACCCGGAGGCCAACGAGCCGGCGACCGTTTGATCCGCGTCATTGGCGCATCTTGCGCGGGTATGGTCGCGGTGCTCTAGTTTTCACCAACAACACATCGTCCCCAGGGAGGACATGCAATGCGCTCGCTGAAACTCGCGCTGGCTGCTGTCGCTGCCGTCATTTCGCTTGGCGCGGCCCGCGCCGAGCCGGTCAAAATCCGGATGGCCTGGGTGGCGCCGGTGTCGAACTGGGCCTCGATTATCCTCGAGAAGCAGGACCTCGCCAAGCACATCGGCAAGTCCTACACGCTCGAAGCGGTCCGCTATGCCGGCACGCCGCCGATGATGACGGCAATTGCGACGGGCGAGCTCGAGATCGCCAACCTCGCCTATTCGACCTTCCCGCTCGCGGTCCAGAACGCCAACCTCGACGATCTGCGTATCATCGCCGACGAATTTCAGGACGGCGTCCCGGGCTACGCGACCAACGAATGGGCCGTGGCCAAGGACAGCCCGATCAAGGAGATCAAGGACCTCAAAGGCAAGGTGATCGCCACCAACTCGGTGGGCAGCGCCGTCGATATCGCGGCGCGCGCGATGCTGCGCAAGGCCGGCCTCGAGGACAAGCGCGACTACACGGTGATCGAAGCGCCGTTCCCCACCATGAAGGCGATGCTGCAGGAGAAGAAGGTCGATCTTGCGCCGTACGTATTGCCGTTCTCGTTCGATCCGCAGCTGCAGCAGATCGCGCGGCCGCTGTTCTCCAGCAAGGACGCGATCGGCGTGTCGCAGTTCATCATCTGGGCGGCCCGCAAATCCTTCATCGACAAGAACCGCGCCGCGATGGTCGACTTCATGGAGGACATGCTCCGCATCGAGCGCTGGTTCCTCGACCCGAAAAACCACGAGGAGGTGATGAAGATCGCCGCGAAGGTGACGAAGTCGCCGCCCGAGCGCTGGGACTGGCTGTTCACCAAGCGCGATTATTATCGCAACCCCGACATGATCCCCGATCTCAAGGCGCTGCAGTCCAACATCAACCTCACGCACGAGCTCGGCTTCATCAAAGCGCCGATGGACGTGAGCAAGTACGCGGATCTGAGCCTGGTCGAAGAAGCGGCCAAACGCGTCAAGTAAGTCGATCAGCCTGGATCGGCGGACACGGGACGGAGCCGTACGAGCAGAACACGCAGCAGTCGCCGGCTGTCGGCCGCAGTGTGGCGCCACAGCCGGTGCACAGATAGACGATCTGGCAGGCATCGCGCGGCATCTCTTCCGGCTTCGATGTTCCGCAATGGGGGCACGTCATCACCGATCGCGTGACGATGTCGGAATCCGCGTGTGTCTGGCGTGCGCCGGAAGAGCAGCAGGCACTCATGTCGATGGCCTCGACGGTTCGCGGATGCGTCTTGTCGCTTTAGACCTGTCTTGCGACCTCAACCAGCCACGAAAGCGTGACCTCGATCCCCGGCTTGGAGTCCCGCCATGCGATACATCGCAAGGCCGCGCATCCGCTCGCTTCGCGCCAGCAACGCGTGACGCCGCCGCGTCCAACGGATACAAATCGCAACCATTTCGTCGCGTTCAGGACCGATCTGTCATGCCTCGCCTTCTGATTGTTCTTACGTTCCCGCCCGACGTGACCGAGCAATACCGCGTCCAGCTCAGTCAGAAATTCCCGGACATCGAAATCGAAGTTGCGGCGACCGCCGACAAGGCCACGGCAGCGTTTCCGCAGGCCGATATGCTGCTCACCTTCGGGCAGATGATGAAGAACCTGAAGCTCGAGCTCGGAGGCGCCGCCAAGCTCCGATGGGTGCAGGCGCTCGGCACCGGGCTCGACGGCATCACCGACCAGCCGGCGCTGAAGCCGCAAGTCACCGTGACGAGCCTGCACGGCGTGCATGGCGCGCCGGTGTCGGAGGCGGCGCTCGCCTCGATGCTGGCGCTGTCACGCGATCTGCCGGGCTTCGTGCGCGCCCAGGACGAGCATGCCTGGAAGCGCTGGCCCGCGAAGCTCCTGCAGGACAAGACTTGCGGCATCCTCGGCATCGGCGTGATTGCCGAAGCGCTGGCGCCGAAGTGCAAGGCGCTCGGGATGAAGGTGGTCGGCTTTACATCCGCACCGCGGCAGGTCGCGGGCTTCGATCGGGTGCTGCCGGCGAGCGACCTGATCAAGACATTGCCGGAGATCGACCACTTCGTGCTGCTGACGCCCTACTCGGCCGCGACGCATCACATGATCAACGCCGAGGTCTTCGCCGCGATGAAGCCCACGGCCTTCCTCACCAACCTTGCCCGCGGCGGGGTGGTCGACGAGGACGCGCTGATCGAGGCGCTGCGGCAGAAAAAGATCGCAGGCGCGGCGCTCGACGTGTTCAACCAGGAGCCGCTGCCGCCCGACAGTCCGCTGTGGACGTTCAAGAACGTCATCATCACCACGCATCAGGGCGGTTTTTGCGACACCTATGTCGACCTCGCAATGCCGATCCTCGAGCACAACATGCGCTGCTTCCTCAAAGGCGACCTGAAGGGCATGATGAACGTCGCCAGGGCGGCGGCGTGAGGCACGCGGTCCCCGGAATGACGGCGGTGAGAACTGCGAATACGAAAGGGAGTGAACCACAATGAACGATTTTCCGAACCTGCCGCCGCCGGTGCGCCGCGTCGTGACCGGACATGACGACAACAACGTCGCCAAGGTTCTGATCGACGGCCGCGCCACCAACCATAAGGGCGCCGGGGCGCGCTCCACGCTGATGTGGATCACCGACCAGAATCCGGCAGACATCAGCGTCGGCGAGAACGCCGAGGACATGGGCGCTCGCATCGTCGGCACGCCGCCGCCCGCGAACGGCACGCGCTTCTGCGTGATCGATTTCCCGCCCGGCAACCCAGCGCACATGCACCGCACCGAGACGATCGATTATGTGATCGTCATCGAAGGCGAGATCGACATGGACATGGACGACTCGACCGTGAAGCTGAAGGCGGGCGACGTCATGATCCAGCGCGGCACCAACCACGCCTGGGCCAACCGTGGCACGAAGCTGGCCCGCGTCGCCTTCGTGCTGGTGGATGCAAAGCCCCTCGGCCTCGGCAAGCCCGTGATGGGCATGAACAGCGCGCGATAAAAAGCCGAAAATAACGGCAAGGAGGAAACCATGCTGGACGCACCGGGCGGATTTCGCGCGGGCGCGCTCGCGCTCCTGTTTGCGCTGTTCGCGAGTGCAGCCGTCGCACAAAGCTATCCCAACGGCCAGGTGCACATCATCGTGCCGACGCAGCCCGGCGGCGTCACCGACACCATGGCGCGCATCGTTGCGCAGGGGCTGGGCGAAAGCCTGAACCAGACCGTAATCGTCGACAACCGTCCGGGTGGCAACGGCGGGGTCGGCGCCCAGGCGGTGGAGCGCTCGCCGGCCGACGGGCTGACGTTGATGGTCACGTCGGACGCCACCATCACGGCCAACCCGTTCATGTCGAACAAGCTTCTGTACAACGCGTCGGCCTTCACGCCGATCGTCGTGCTGTGCCGCGGCACGCCGGTTCTGGTGGTGAACTCTTCGGTGCCAGCCAAGTCCACGCAGGAGCTGATCGCGCTGGCCAAAGCCAAGCCGGGCACGCTGAACTACGGCTCCTACGGCATCGGCACCTATGCGCATCTCAGCATGGAGGACTTCAAGCTTCGCACCGGCACCGACATCGTGCACATCCCGTTCCGCGGCGCGGCGCCGGCCGCGAACGCGCTGCTGGCCGACGACGTCAACATGCTGCTGCTCAACCTCAGCAGCATCGCCGGCCACGAGCCGAGCGGAAAGGTGCGCATCCTCGCGGCCGCGGGCGCCAAACGCATCACGACGCGGCCCAACCTGCCGACCATCGCGGAATCGGGCGTGCCGGGCTTTCAGACGTCGGTGTGGTTCGGGCTGTTCGGCCCGCCCAACATGCCACCGGAGCTGACGGCGAAGATCCACGCCGACGTCAGCAAGGTGCTCGATTCGCAACGGTCGAAGGAATTCTTCGAGAAGAACACGTTCGAGCGCGTGACGCTGACGCCGCCGGAATTCGTGCAGCTCATCGCGGACGACTCGAAGCATTGGGAAGCCATCATCAAGAAGGTCGGCGCGAAGATCGATTGAAATGAAGCGCGCTGGTGCAGCATGTGTCCCGGGCACAGTGCAGCACGGAGCGTAGCGCAGTGCTGCACTGTAGACCCGGGACCCCGGTTTCTTGATATTAGAAAGCAAGCTGGGTCCCGGATCAGCAGCGTACCATTTGGCGCTTCGCGCTCATGCTGCGCCGCGTCCGGGACACGTGTGGAGAGAGCGCAGGCATGAGCGAGAGTGAATTGATGTTTGACGTCATCGTCATCGGCGGCGGCATCGCCGGAATGGTGGCTGCCAACCGCGCCGGCCAGCTCGGCAAGCGCGTTGCCGTGCTGGAGAAGAGCACGGAAGAGAAATACATCTGCAATTCGCGGATCACCTACGGCACGTTCCACATCAACTTCACGAGTCCGCTCACAGGCGAAGACGAACTCGTCCGCAAGATCGACACCTGCACCGAAGGCCATGCCCGCAAGGATTTGGGCCGCGCGGTCGCCAAGGAAAGCCGCCGGCTGATGCAGTGGCTGACAGATGAAGGCATCGATCTGTCCGATCTCGGCCAGTACCACACTCACGTCTTGTCGCCGGTGGCGCGCACCGGCTCCGGACTGAAATGGGAGAACTATGCCGGTGACATCGCGCTCCAGCGCCTGGAGGCGGCTCTCAAGAAGCGCGGCGGGCAGCTCCTGCGCGGCACCCGGGCCACGGCGCTGAAGCTTGCCAAGGATGACATCGAGGTCGAAGCCCAGCAGGCCGGCGCAGCCAAGACCTTCAAGGCCAAGGCGGTGGTCATCGCCGACGGCGGCTTCACGGCCAATGCCGAACTGGTGCGCGAGCACGTGTCGCGGACGCCCGAGAAACTCCTGCAGCGTCACGGCGGCGCCGCGAACGGCGACGGCTTGCGCATGGCACAGGCCGTTGGCGCGGCGCGCAGCACCGAGATGGGCAGCTTCTACGGCCATCTGCACAGCCGCGACGCCATGACCGCCGGCAATCGCATGTGGCCGCGCCCGCAAGCCGATGACGTGGCAGCGGCCTCGATCGTAATCGACGCGAGCGGCCGCCGCGTCGCCGACGAAGGCTTCGGCGGGATCTATCTGTCGAACGCCATCGCTCGCCTGCCCGACCCGCTCGGCACCACCATCATCTTCGATCAAGCGGTCTGGGACGGCCCCGGCCGCAACCACGTGCAGCCGCCGAACCCACTGGTGCCGGACGAAGGCGGCACGCTGCACAAGGCGAACATGCTCGCCGAACTCGCCGGCCTGATCGGACTTGCGCCCGAGAGGCTCGAAGCCGTGGTCGCCGATTACAACAAAGCCATCGAGGCCGGCACGCTCGACAAGCTCGATCCGCCGCGCCGGCCGAGCGGTGCGAAAGCCTGGCCGATCAAGACCGCACCGTTCTATGCCATGCCGATCTGCACGGCGATCACCAACACCATGGGCGGCATCGTGGTCGACGGACAGGCGCGCGTGCTCGACACGAAAGGTTCGCCGATCCCTGGCCTGTTCGCCGCGGGCTCGACGGTCGGCGGCCTCGACGGCGGTCCGCATTCCGGCTACGTCGGCGGCTTGATCAAGGCGGTGATCGGGCTCATTGCGGCGGAAACAATCAGCAAGTCCGCGCCTTGAGCCACCGCTGCTTGCGCCTAGTTGCTGCGCAGCGGTAAATTCCGCCGCGAGGAAACGCACCATGGCAAGACCAAAAGGCCAGCTCCGGCTCGGCGCCTTCTTCAATCCGACCGGCCACCATGTCGCCTCGTGGCGGCATCCTGGCGCGCAGGCTGACGCCGGTATCAACTTCAAACACTATGTCGAGATCGCGCAGACCGCCGAGCGCGCCAAGTTCGACATGATCTTCCTTGCCGACAATATCTGCGTCCGCGAGGCCAACATGGAGGCGCTGTCGCGCTCGGCGCAGTACATCGCCAACTTCGAGCCGATCACGCTGATCTCGGCGCTCGCCGGCGTCACCGAGCGCATCGGACTGACCTGCACGGCTTCGACGAGCTACAACGAGCCGTTTCATGTGGCGCGGAAGTTCGCCTCGCTCGACCACATCAGCGGCGGACGCGCCGGCTGGAATCTCGTCACCTCCGGCATGGCCGCAGAAGCCAGAAATTTCAACCGCGACGCCCATTTCGGCCATGCCGAGCGCTACGAGCGCGCCAACGAATTCGCCGAGATCGTCACCGCGCTTTGGGATAGCTGGGACGACGACGCGTTCATGCGTGACAAGGCGAGCGGCGATTTCTTCGATCCCGAGAAGCTCCACACGCTCAATCACAAAGGCAAGCACTTCTCGGTGCGCGGGCCGCTCAACATTCCCCGATCGCCGCAAGGCCATCCGGTGATCGTGCAGGCCGGAACATCCGACGACGGCATGGACGTCGCGGCGCGCTTTGCCGAAGTCATCTTCGGCGCGCCGCTGACCAAGGAGGCGTCGCAGACCTATTTCAAGGAGGTCAAGACGCGGGCGCAGGACAAGTTCGGAAGAAATCCCGACCATCTCAAGGTGATGCCTGGCTTGAGCATCTATGTCGCCCGCACCGAGGCCGAGGCCAACGAAAAGTTCGACTACCAGAACTCGCTGATGCATCCGGTCGTCGCGCGCGAGATCCTTTCGACCGTGCTCGGCAATGTCGACCTCACGCCTTACGACTTCGACGGGCCGCTTCCCGAGAACCTGCCGATGTCGAACGCGAGCCAGAGCACGTTCAAGTACGTCACGGAGCTTGCCAGGAAAGACAAGCTCTCGATGCGCCAGATCGCCCAGGTGGTGGCCGGCGCGCGCGCCAAGATGGTGATCAAGGGCACGCCGGCGCAGGTCGCCGATCACATGGAGCATTGGTTCGTCGACGAGGCGGCCGACGGCTTCAACATCATGCCGCCCTATCTTCCAGGCTCGTTCAACGACTTCGTCGAACTGGTGATCCCGGAGCTGCAGCGCCGCGGCCTGTTCCGCACCGAATACACCGGCCGCACCTTGCGCGATCATCTCGGGCTGCCCCGGCCACCGAGCCGCTACACCGCCAGCGCCAAAGAAGCCGCGGAATGAACTTGGTGGTTTCTCCGCAATGACAAACCTCTCCCGGCCTCATGGTGAGGAGCCGCGTGCAGCGCGGCGTCTCGAACCATGGGGCCGCCACGGTGGCCGCCACATCCTTCGAGACGCATCGCTTCGCGATGCTCCTCAGGATGAGGGCGGAGCAGATACCGCACCATGAATGGCAACGCTCCACTGCTCATCCCCGCCCTCGGCGCTGTCTACGCAGCGTTGGCGCCGTGGATCGAGGCGCTGCTGCGCTTTGCAGTCGGCGCCGCCATGGTGCCGCATGGCATGCGGATGTGCCTCGGCTACTTCCCCGGCACGGGCGGACCGATCAACACCGTGAAGGGCGTCGCTGCACTCTACGACAAGAAGGGCTTCAGTCCCGGCTGGTTCTGGGCTTACGGCACCGTGCTGACCCAGTTCGTCGCCGCGCCCTGCGTTGCGCTCGGCCTGTTCACGCGGCCGATGGCGCTGCCGCTGTTCGCGCTGCTGGCGCTCTCGGCCTACGACCACGCCAAATACGACGGCTGGTTCTGGAACAAGCTCGGCATCGAGTATCCCGGCATGTGGGCGCTCGGTGTCCTGTATTTCCTCATCAACGGCGGCGGGCCGATTTCGCTCGACCACCTGCTGCTGGGTTTCGAATTCTGAGGGGCGCATTTTTTCTTGAGGAGCCACCATGGCCGACAACCTCGCCGAGGCACGCCACAATCTCGCGGTCGCCAACCGCATCGTTTCCTATGAGGGCATCATCGACGCCTTCGGCCATGTCAGCATGCGGCATCCGACCAAGCCGGACCGCTATCTGATCTCGCGCTCGCGTTCGCCCGAGGTCGTAGAGGCTGCCGACATTTACGAATACACGCTCGACAGCGAGCCGGTGACACCGCTGCCCGCGGGCATCCGCGGCTATGGCGAGCTCGTGATCCACGGCGAGATCTACAAGGCGCGCCCCGACGTCAACGCAGTCGCGCATCATCACAGCATGGCATTCCTGCCGTTCTGCAACTCCGGCGAAGAACTTCTGCCGCTCTATCACATGGGTGCGCAGATCGGCGAACAAGTGCCGTTCTGGGATAGCCGCGACGAATTCGGCGATACCAATCTGCTGGTGCTGAAGCCGGAGGAAGGCCAATCGCTCGCCAGGGCGCTCGGACCCTACTGGCTGGTGCTGATGCGCCGGCACGGCGCGACTGTCGCCGCCAAAAATCTCACCGAGCTGGTGTTTCGCACCATCTACAGCACCCGCAACGCCGAGCTGCAGTTGATGTGCAAGGCACAGGGCCACGCGCTGAGTCCGCTGACTAAAGGCGAAGCCCGCATGGCCTGGGAGCGTAATCTCCAGCCGCGACCGCAGGCACGAGCCTGGGAATACTGGTCGACGCGGCTGCGCAAAGCCGGCGAGTACCCGGCGGGTGCGCCGAAAGCCCGCGCCACCTCCGCAACGACACGCGGCAAGAAGGTCGCGGGACGCAAGAAACGCTGAAAACGCGCGGTTCGCAGCGCGTGCATGCAATTCGATAAAAATCAAAGCGAATTTGAGAGAAACTAAAGCCAGCGGCTTAGTGCGTTATTGCTGAGTCGCTGGCTACTGATCCCCATATTATCCCTGGGGTATCACCTTCCATGCTCAGCGACCGTCGCGGCAGCCGACGCTACACCATCAACCGCATCGCGAAATTTCAGGCCGACGCTTACGCGCTGCCGCGCGACTGTATGATCAGCGACATCTCCGACAGCGGCGCACGGCTGTTTGCCGAGGGCATCGACATCCCGGATCAATTCAATCTCCTGATTGACAACGACGCGCGCGGACTGCGCCGGCAATGCGAGGTGGTGTGGCGGCTGGGCTACGAGCTTGGCGTCCGGTTCATCGATCGCGCTCCCCCTGGCTGGCGCATCTGAAGCGTTCGGCGGCCCAGCCGCATTACTCTCCCGGAGCCGGCATCTTTTTTGCGATGAGCGCTTCGGTGACCCCGCTGGGCGTCGCCCCGATCGCGCCACATTGGTAAATCCGTCGGAGCAAATGTTCGTGTTCGGGTTGAACCTCTAACGACGTCGTAACCACAAAGGCATAATGTGCGCGGTCGAGCGATCGGAACGATTCGCACGGTTATCGCGTTATTTACGGCAATCCAGGGGAACTGTTTTTATGCGCAAATTCCTGCTCGCCACCACAGCTGCGGCAGTGGTGCTCACAATGACCGGCAGGGTTTTTGCCGAGAATGAACCGCCGACCGCCACGATTGCGCCGCCCAAGGCGGCGACCCCCGAAGGCCTCCTGTTCAACAAGGACGCGAGCGAGGCCAAACCGATCGAGGCCAAGCCCGCGACTGAGGCCAACCCGGCCGATGCCAAACCTGCCGAAATCAAGCCGACCGAAGCCAAGCCTGTCGAAACCAAGCCGGCCGAGCAGGCCGCCGCACCGGCTGCCCCCGAATTGGGGCCCGTGGCCCAGCAGATCCGCGACATCGTCGAAGGCAAGTTCAGCCAGTACATTCCCCGCGAGCAGGACCGCGTCGGCGTGACCGCGTTCTACAAGGCCCGCAACTACGCACCGCTTTGGGTTGCCGACGGCAAGGAAACGCCGCGCGCCCAACAGGTTGCCGATTTCCTGGGCAAGGTGACGGCTGACGGCCTCAATCCCGAGGACTACCCGGTGCCGCAATTCGGCAACACCGACCCGGCGAAGTCCGCAGCCAACGAATTGGCCCTGACCCATTCGATCTTGAACTACGCCCGCCATGCCTCGCTCGGCCGCGTGGCCTTCTCCCGCGTCAGCGGCGCGGTCTATTACGACCAGAAGGCGCAGACGCCGGATGCGGCAGCGGTGCTGACCAAGCTTTCCGAGACCGACAACGTCGGCAAGGTGCTCGATTCGTATGAGCCGCAGCACCACTACTACAAGGCGCTGAAAGCCGAACTCGCGGCGGCGCGCGGTGGTCAATTCTCCGAGATCGACAACAACCGCGGCCCGGTGAAGGCCACCGAGCCTGCCAAGAGCGCCAAGGCCAAGGGCAAAAAAGTCGAAGAGGCCGCGCATCCCGCCAACGCCACGGTCGACACCATCATCGCCAACATGGAGCGCTTCCGCTGGATGCCGCATGAACTCGGCAACGCCTACGTGATGGTCAACATCCCCGACTACACCCTGCGGCTGGTGCAGGATGACAAGGTGGTCTGGCAGACCAAGATCGTGGCCGGCAAGCCGGGCCAGCATGCCACTCCGCTGCTCACCGAGACGATGAAGTTCATCACGGTGAACCCGACGTGGAATGTGCCGCCGTCGATCATCCGCAACGAATACCTGCCGGCCTTGGCGCAGGATCCGAATGCGCTGAACCGCATCGGCCTCAAGGTCACGCACAATGCGGATGGCTCGATCCGCATCTACCAGCCGCCGGGCGAGAGGAATGCGCTCGGCCGCATCCGCTTCAACTTCCCGAACCGCTTCCTGGTGTATCAGCACGACACCCCAGACAAGCACCTGTTCGACAAGTCCGTGCGCGCCTTCAGCCACGGCTGCATGCGGGTGCAGAATCCGGATATGTATGCCGAGAAGCTCCTTGGCGTGTCGCAGCCCGAGGAGGGCTACACCCAGGCCCGCATCAAGGGGATGTACGGCTCAAACGAGCGCAACATTAACTTCAAGCATCCGATCCCGGTGTACATCACCTATCAGACCGTGTTCACCGACGACGCCGGCCACAAGCAGGTGCGCGCCGACGTCTACGGTCTCGACAAGGACATCAAGAACGTTCTGCACGGCGAGCGCGGCAAGGCCGACGTTCCGGTTGCGCGGAACTACAACTCCAGCAGCAAGCCGGTGGCATCGAACGGCGGCAATCGCCGGTACTCCTCGGCGTACGAATCGAACGACAACGGCTGGGGCGGTTCGCCGTGGCGGCAGCAACAGCAGAACGGCTGGGGCGGCGGCGGTGGTTTCTTCGGCGGCAGCCGCTTCGGCGGAATGTGGTAACCGCAACAATCACGCTTGAATGAAAACGGCCGCCGTCCTCATCCGAGGCCGGCGGCCGAAGCTTTTCCGGGACTATCTCCGGCTGAGGCGGCCGATGAGCGCGTTGGCCGCGATCGCGATCACGAAGAGTGCCGCGAGGACGGCATACATCCGCGGCATATCGAACGTGTTGTAGGCGTCGATGATCATGAAGCCCACGCCGCGGTTGGAGAGCTTGGTTTCCGCAAGCAGCACGCCGATCAAGGCGACGCCCATGCCGAGCCGGACTCCGTTGATGATCGGCTCGCGCATCGCCGGCAGATAGATCTTCGTCACCATCTGCCAGGTGTTGAGCCGGAAGCTGCGCCCAACGCGGATCAGCACACGGTCGATCTGGCGCATTCCGGCGGCGACGCTGAGCGCGATCGGGAAGAACGCCGAGATCGTGCCCATCGCGACCTTCGACTCGGGGCCGACACCGAACCACATGATCATGATCGGGAAGAACACGATCTTGGGCGTGGGACCGAGATAATAGAGGTAGCGTTCGAAAGCGCTGCTGACGAATGGGTTGGCGCCGAGCGCAAGCCCTGCCAGAAGCCCAGCGAGCCCGCCGATGGCGAGCGCGATGATCACCTCGGCGAGCGTGACATAGAGATGCCAGTAGAATCCGGGGATTGAGAATTCGGACCCGCCCAGGGTCCATTTCAAATCCGGATAGACGAGCAGCTGCCCCAGTGCCTTGCCGATCACCAGCAGCGACGGCATGACCTTGCTCATGATCGTGCCGAGCGAGGCCAGCGACGGATCGATCTGGCCGAGGATGCTGGCGACGTAAGCTGCGGTCTCCCACAGCACGACCGCCACGACAATGATCGCGATCCGCAGCACCATCACCGGGCTGAGCAGCGGCGCCGTGCGCGTGTCGGTCATGTGCCCGGTCTGAGCCATCGCTCGAGCCGTTCGGTTGCGATGAAGAACAGGACACTGACCAGGATCACGTAGCAGATCGCGGCGTAAGTGCCCGGCAGATCGTAGCGCTCGGCGAGCTCGTTGACGAGCTGGCCGAGTCCGCCGAAGTTGATCAGGAACTCGACACCGACGATGTTGATCAGCGCGAAGATCATGCCGAGGCGGACGCCGACGAAGATCGTCGGCAGCGCGGCCGGAAACAGTATCTTCCAGTAGAGCTGCGAGGGCGTGAGCTTGAAGCTCCGCCCCACATTGATCAGCACCGGCCGCGTGCCGGTGAGCCCCTCGAGTGTTTTCAGAATCACCGGCGGGAGCGCCGAGACGAAGGCGATCATGATGATCGTCCAGGCGCTCCGGCCGAATATCACCAGGAACAGCGGATACATCAAAACCAACGGCGCCGATGCGAAGGCCGCCACCCAGGTCTCGGTCGCAAGCCGCACGATCTTCACCCGGTGCAGCAGCACGCCGAGCGCGATGCCGGCGACGCTCAGCATCACGGTCGCAGCCATGGCTTCACCGAACGTCAGCGCGAAGCGCCGGAGCACGTGCTCGTCGTCGAAGATACGGCCGAAGCTCAGCACGACTTCGGACGGCTTGGGCACGATGAAAGCGTTGATGGAGCCTCGGTCGATCAGCCATTCGACCAACGCCAGAAAAACCAGAAGACAGGCGACGCCGAAGGCGAAGGGCACGAGCTGATAGGCAGCGGCGCGACCTCTCACCCTCCGCCTCCTGCCTGGCCTCCCGAAGCGCGGGCGCGCCGCGCTTCGTCTTCCTTCAGCCCCTTGCTGGCCTCCTCGCGCAGATCGTTCCAGATCTGCGCCACATAGCGGCCGAAGTCATCGCTGCCGACGATCTCGGAACTCCTCGGCCGCGGCAGCTTGATCTCGACGATGCGCTTGGTCCGGCCCGGCCGATAGGTCATCACCAGGATGCGGTCGGAGAGCTGCACGGCTTCGGTCAGGTTGTGCGTGATCAGAAGCGTGGTCTGCTGCAGTTGCTGCTGGATCTGCAGCACCTTGTCGCCCAACAGGAGCCGCGTCTGCTCGTCGAGCGCCGCGAACGGCTCGTCCATCAGCAGGATCTTCGGCTCGGAGGCGAGCGTGCGCGCCATCGAAACGCGCTGCCGCATGCCGCCGGACAGCTCCGACGGATAGCGCCGCTCGAAGCCGCCGAGCCCGACCATTTCGACGAAATGCCGCGCCTTGTCGTAGCGCTCCGTTTTGCCGACGCCGGCGACCTCCAGCGGAAACGCCACATTGTCGAGCACGGTGCGCCAAGGGAAGGTCGACTCCTCCTGGAAGATCATGCCGACCGAGGCGTGCGGGCCGCGCACGGTCTCACGTCCGACGCGGACCGCGCCGTCGTAGCCGTCGGTGAGCCCGCCGATGATGTTGAACAGCGTGGACTTGCCGCAGCCCGACGGCCCGATCACCGAGAGGAATTCGCCCGGCTGAACCGTAAACGACACATTGTCGACGGCTGTGAGAACGCCGTCAGGCGTTTCGAAACGCTTGACGACGTTCTCGACCGTGAGAAGTGGATCGGCGGCAGCCGCCATGGTCACCGCCGACCTTTCTTAGGAGCCGCGATCGGCCTTGCCGCGCGCCATTGCGGCGGCGGTGGCGGGGCTGTAGCCGCCGAGGATGCGTGCATCGACCACGGCGACGCCGCCGGCCTCGACCACCTTGATGGCCTCGTCGAGCGCCTTCTCGAGCTCTCCGGCGTTCCAGCACGGCCCGAAGCCCTTGGCGCCCTGGCCGCGGGAGACGGTCGCGATGTCGATATCCGGATCGCTGATGCGCTGGCCGATCCACTTGTTGTCGACCGGGCGATTACGAGCAACGGCCACACGTTCCTGATGGACCTCGTCGTTGTAGAACGAGCGATTGTTGGCCACCACGAACAGGATCGGAATGCGGTAATGCACCGCGGTCCACACCGCGGTGTTGCCCATCATGAAGTCGCCGTCGCCGCAGACCGCGACCGCCATACGGCCGGTTCCCTTGAGCGCCAGCGCCGCGCCGACCGAAATGCCCGGACCGCCGCCCACGCCGCCACCGCCGTCGGAACCGACGTAGTCAAGCGGATGACGGAACGGCCAGAACTCGCCGTGCCAGGACAACGACACGTGGGTGAGGCACACGGTGCGGTCGCCGATCGCATGACGCAGCACGTTGGCCATGTCGGCCGCGGCCATCTGGCTGTCCGCCGCCGGCTTCTCCTTGAGCGGATGCGGACGCGCGGCATGCGGCTTCTTCGGCTTGGCGCGGGAGCCGATGGCAGCCACCAGCGCTTCGACCGTCGCATCGGTTTCGGCCGGGATGAACAGGTCGACGGGCGGCAGTCCCTCGTAGTCCATGCTCCAGCCGTTGTGCAGGTTCTGATCGAGCGTCACCTGGATCACAGTCGCCGACGGGGTGAACCCCGCGGCCTTGAAGGTGCCGCCGAGATCGACCCAGTCGAGGCTGAGGATCACGTCGGCATCCTTGACCGCGTTGATCAGGTCATCGGTCGCGAAGGTTGCAGGCTGACCGAGGTGCAGCGGGTGGTCGGTCGGGAACGCCGCGCCGATCTTGAGGTTGGTCGCAACCTTGGCGTCGATCGCCTCCGCGAGTTCGATCCGCTTCTTCCAATTGGCTTCACTGCGGGAGAGACGGCCGGCGAGGATCAGCGGCTTCTTGGCATTGAACAGGAGGTCGGCGGCCTTCTTCACGAGGTCAGCGGAAGGACCCTGCACCACCGGCGGCATGTAGCGCTTGGCGTCGATCGGCGGCAGCGGCGCCGGAAGCTTCGCCTCCTGCACTTCGGCGTCGAGATTGATGTAGGTCGGACCGCACGGCGCGGTGTTGGCCAGCCAGTAGGCGCGCAGCACCGACTCGCGGGCCGCGCCTGGCGAGGCCGGCTGGTCGTCCCACTTGGAGAAGTTGCGGATGATGGCGCCCTGGTCGGCCGCGGTGTGGATCCAGTCGATCCACGGCCGGCGCTTCATCGCGTCGACCGGGCCCGTGGCGCCGAGGATCAGAATCGGCATGCGATCGCACCAGGCGTTGAAGATCGCCATGGTGGCGTGGAACAGGCCGACGTTGGAGTGCACTGCAGCACCCATCGCCTTGCCGGTGACCTTGGCGTAGCCGTGCGCGATCGCGACCGCAGCCTCCTCGTGCAGGCACAGGATCATCTGCGGCTGCTCGTTGCCGAGGAAGTTGACGATGGAGTCGTGCAGGCCGCGATAGCTCGCGCCCGGATTGAGCGCGATATACGGAATATCGAGCGCCGAAAGCGTCTCGGCCACCACGTCGCTGCCGAAGGCCGGCGCGTTGGTGCTGTAGGGGACTTGAAGCCGCTCGACCTTATGGATGTCCGGGTCTTTGGCGGTGGTGGATTTCGGTGCCATGGTGCTCACGTCCAAGTTCGGCCGGCTATCCATACGAGCGCCGGACAGGAGCACGCTTGCGGACGCGGCAAAAAGCGACCGAAAAAGACCATAGGGCGGAACGGCCGTCAAACCCCTGTTTCGCCGTGCCGGAATGCGGAACATCGCCGCACGCCGCCGATCCCGAGAGAGGCCCGTGCCCTTAGGAGACCATGCAGCGAGCTCGAAGCGAAACTACTTCTTCCGCACGACAAGTTTGACGGGTCCGCTCGCCGGCTCGACGCGATAGGTGTATCCCCGCCTGACGCCCACGTATTTCGTTTCGAGCACGATCGTGAATGCTTGCGCCATACGTTGCGCCGCATCCAAGGATGCGAATTGCTGGGTTGGCAAATCGCGATCCAGCATCGCGCGCATCAGGGAGATCGCCTCGGAGCGTTCCATGAATTCAGCCTGCGGGCTTGGCTTCCAACGTCTTAGTCCATGAAGGCCGCCTTGTGCAGCCACCGACGCCGCAGCCGGCACGGACACTCAATCTCCGACGATCATGCTCCATGGCGTCGCGTCACCGACCCCAACCTGCTCGCCTGCCGCCCAGGTCATCCACTCATGCACCACGTGACCGACCGGTATCAACGCCGGCGTGACTGCACCAGCAAGTCGGGCGCACCGCACTGGAGACCGACATATGGGTCGCCTTGCAGGAAATACCGCTCCGCCCGATCTTGACCTTGCCGCCAGGGGTCAATCCGCCGGTCAGGCAAGACGACATTGCGGCTCATCCCCGCATGTGACAGTTTCATGACGGTCGGCCGAGTTTAAGGAATCCTGGCTTGAGTTTTCACACATTTGCGGCCCCGCTGCTCTATTACGTTACGGCGGGAACCGTCCTCGTGCTGTTTTGCAGTGCAATAGCAGCGTTGGTCTGGACCCTGATGAAGCTCCGTCTGTTGCTCATCCGATGCCTCGGCGGTGCGCCTGGCGCGTCGGCCTCGATCGGTCAGGCCAAGGCTACAACTGAGCGAAAGAGGTCACATGCTCGGCTGGTTTCAAAGGCTGATGCCCCGTGAGGACAAGTTCTTCGAGCTGTTCGAACGGCATGCCGCCGTCGTGGTGGCGGGCGCGGACGCGCTGCGCAAGCTACTCGATACCAACGGTCAGGGCGGAAAGAAATACTGCGAGGAGATCTTCGCCCGCGAGAACGAGGCGGACGAGATCACGCGGCAGGTGCTGGTCGCGGTGCGCCGCACCTTCATCACGCCGTTCGACCGCAGTGACATCCAGACCCTGATCAGCACGATGGACGATTCCATCGACCAGATGAACAAGACCGCCAAGACCATCACGCTGTTCGAGGTCAAAAACTTCGAGCCCGAGATGCAGCGGATGGGCGAAATCATCTTTCAGGCCGCCAATCTGACCCAGCAGGCGGTGCCGCTGTTGAGCTCGATTGGCACCAACGCCGGCCGGCTCCACGAACTCACCGCCGAGGTGATCCGCATCGAAGAGCAGGCCGATCAGCTCAACGACGAAGGCCGTCGCAACCTGTATCGGCGCATCCGAGATGGCGGCAATGGCGGAAGCAATGCCGGCGCGATGGATTTCATCGTCGGCGCGGAGCTCTACAGCAGCCTGGAAAAGGTCGTCGACCGCTTCGAGGATGTGTCGAACGAGATCAACTCCATCGTAACCGACCATCTTTAAGCAGCAGGCCCATGGACCAGGTCATCAGCCTGCCGATCCTGATTGCGCTGATCGTCACAGCGCTCGCCTTCGATTTCCTCAACGGGCTGCATGACGCAGCCAACTCGATCGCCACCATCGTCTCGACCCGGGTGCTGCGGCCCCGCTATGCGGTGATGTGGGCGGCGTTCTTCAACTTCATTGCCTTCCTGTTTTTCGGCCTGCACGTCGCCCAGACCGTCGGCACCGGCATCATCGACGCCCAGATCGTCGATTCGCATGTGATCTTCGGCGCGCTGATGGGCGCGATCGTCTGGAACCTGATCACCTGGTGGGTCGGCATTCCGTCGAGCAGTTCGCACGCTTTGATCGGCGGACTGATCGGCGCAGGCTTCACCAAGGCCGGTTCAAGCGCCGTTGTGTGGTCGGGCGTCGGCAAGACCGCAGCGGCCATCGTGCTGTCGCCGCTCAGCGGCTTCGTGCTGGCGCTCCTGCTTGTGCTTTTGGTGTCGTGGTTGTTCGTCCGCTCCACGCCACGCGCGGTGGACCATCTGTTCCGGTCGCTGCAATTCGTCTCGGCCTCTCTCTATTCGCTGGGCCACGGCGGCAACGACGCACAAAAAACCATGGGGATCATCGCCGTCTTGCTTTACTCGCAAGGCCGGCTTGGCTCAGAGTTCTATGTGCCTTTCTGGGTGGTGCTGTCCTGCCAGATCGCGATGGCGCTCGGCACCCTGATGGGGGGCTGGCGGATCGTGCACACCATGGGCTCCAAGATCACGCGGCTCACGCCGATGCAGGGATGCTGCGCCGAGACCGCGGGCTCGATCACACTTTTTGCCGCAACCTGGCTGGGTGTGCCGGTGTCGACCACGCACACCATCACCGGTGCGGTGATCGGTGTTGGTGCGGCGCGTAGGGCCTCGGCTGTGCGCTGGAATGTGGCGAGCAACATCGTGGTGGCGTGGGTGATCACGATGCCGGCCTCGGCGCTGATCGGCTCGCTTTGCTACCTGCTCACCCGCCTGTAGCGATGACCAGCGTTCGCACGGGAAATACGCAATATGGCGCCCTTCCCTATCGGGTCAGCGGCGACGGCCTGCAAATCCTGTTGATCACCTCACGCGATAGCGGCCGCTGGATCATTCCCAAGGGCTGGCCGATCGCCGGATTGTCACCGAGCAACAGCGCGGCTCGTGAGGCGCTTGAAGAAGCCGGCGTCACCGGAAACATCAGCACCGACAGCATCGGCACCTACAGCTATGACAAGCGCCTCGCCAACGACGCGACGCGGTCTTGCGATGTTGCGGTTTTCGCCCTGGAGGTGACCGAGCAGCACGACACTTGGCCGGAGCAACATCAACGGCGGCGGGAGTGGCTCGGTGTCGAGGAGGCGGGCCAGCGCATATCGGAAGCCGAGGTGCGGCCGCTGATGGAGAAATTGCGCGAGCAATTGGCGACGCGCAAGTCGCAGCGCTGACGTCGCGCCTTGGATTCGAGACGAAGCGCTAAGCCGCCCGCACGCGGCTGAAGAAATTCGCGACCTTGGCCTCGAGATCCTGGGCGCGGGCCGAAAGCCGCGCCGTCCAGCCGCCGATCTCGCTGACCGCGGCAGCGGCGTGATTGGCGGCCTGCTCGACCGACTTGATCTCGACCGAGGCGCGCGCGGTGTTGCCGGCCGCGGTCTGGATAGACGTTGCGATTTCGCGGGTGGTCGCGGCCTGCTCGTCGACGGCGGCGGCGATCGAGGTCGAAACCGACGTCAGCTCGTGAATGGTGCGGCCGATCGAGCCGATCTCGCCGACCGCGCCCTTGGTCGCCTCCTGGATCGCGGCGACCTGCTGGGCGATCTCCTCGGTGGCGCGCGACGTCTGGTTGGCGAGCGCCTTCACCTCGGCGGCGACCACCGCGAAGCCCTTGCCGGCCTCGCCGGCGCGCGCCGCCTCGATGGTGGCGTTGAGCGCCAGAAGATTGGTCTGCGCCGCAATCTTGGAAATCAGCCCCACCACGGATCCGATGCGCTCGGCGGCTTCGTCGAGCGAACGGATGGCGTTGTTGGTGCGTTCGGTGTCCGCCACGGCGGAACGTGCCATCTCGAGTCCGCGCGCCGCCTGCTGACCGATCTCCTCGATCGAGCTCGACAGCTCTTCGGTGGCCGCGACCGTCAGGTCGACGCTTTGGCTGGTTTCGGTGGAGGCGTGCGAAGCCGACGCCATGCGCCGCTGCGTGTCCTCCGTGACGCTCTGCACCGTCGATGACGTCGTGCTGAGCGAGCCGGTCGCCTCCTTCAGTGCGCTGATGACGCCGCCGATGGCGCTGTCGAAATCGCCGATCGCATCGTCGATGGCCTGGCGGCGGGCGGAATTCGCGGCGCGGACGCGCTGCAAATAAAACGTCGACGTGGTCGCAAGATCGAAGAACACCGCCTGCGAGAGCACATGCATCTCTTCGGCGAACTTCGCGGCGTTGAAGCGATTCTTGCGCTTGAGCACGACGATCCAGGTGCGCAGCACCGCGGCCGCCGAGTTCATGCGCGCGCGGCCTTCGAAGCCGAGCGTCGCCTCCTGCTCGATCGTCGAACGGCAGCGCTCGAGATAAGCGTCACCGAACTCGGCCTTCAGCAATTCGGAAAACTGCGCCGACTCGATGCGCTGAAAGTCGTTGCCGTGGGTGCGGTAGGTGTCGGCGACCTGGGCGAGACGCTCCGCGCCAGCCACCACCTCGTTGACGGCCGCGCCGACATGCGGCTCAAGCACGGGCCCAAGCCGATGCAGAGTTTCGCGGACCCGATCGTCGATGGTGTAGTTCGCCAACCGGGCGGCTAATTCCGGTGAAACCTGCGGCAGCGCCATGGTGAGAACCGATCTTTGGCGAAGAGTGATGCCATATAAGGCAGGAATGGTTGTTCGAGCCTTAATGTGACACCTCCGTGCGGATACAGCACAAAGCCGCCGGCGTGATCCGTGGCGCGTGTCCCGCATGCTGGGCCAGCGGACGAGGGAGCGGCGTTGAAGCGCATGCGCCCTGCTGTTGCCCGCGTTGCGCAGGCATCATAGGCTTCGCGCACACCGGCGGTTGGGGAACACAGCCGGTGCAGTGGTGGCGGGCGTGGTGGACGCGTCATTGGACGAGTTGATCAAGCGGCTCACGCAGCGAATGCTGCGCAAGAAGCTTTACGTGGTCCTCTCCAAAGGTGGTGCAACGGCCGAGCAGCTCGGCGCGGTGCTGCCCAAGCATCTCGAGTACATGATCGGCCTGGAGAAGGCGGGCGTGCTGTTCGCCTCGGGCCCGCTCACGACCGCACCCGGCCAGCCGGCCGGTGACGGGCTGACGGTCCTTCGCGCCGCGAACCTCGACGAGGCGCGCGAGATCGCGCTCGCAGACCCGTTCGTGATCAACAACCTCCGCACCTTCGAGGTGCGCGAATGGACCGTGATGGAAGGCTCGATCGGCGTGACCGTGAACCTGTCCGACCAGACGATAGAGTTCGCGTAAAAAAACCAAGAAGACCAATTCCAGGGAGTGAGGATGCAAACGGTTGGTTTCGTCGGCGTGGGCAAGATCGGCCTGCCAATTTCGGAGAATCTCATCAAGAGTGGCCACAAGGTGCTCGGCTATCGCCGTGGGTCATTGGCCGAGTTCGAGAAGATCGGCGGGGTGCCGGCGAAATCGCCGGCGGACATCGGGGCGCAATGCGACGTGGTGCTGTCCTGCGTGCCCACCGCGGAAGCCATGGACGAGGTGGTGAACGGACCCAAAGGTCTCATCCACACGGCACGGAAAGGCCAGATCATCGTCGAACTCGGCTCACACGCCGTGCCCGACAAGGAGAAGCAAGTCGCGCCGCTGGCGGCGAAAGGCGCGGCCTATCTCGACGGCGAGGTGAGCGGCACGCCCGGCATGGTGTCGGCGCGCAAGGCCGTGATCTATCTCGGTGGCGACGCCGATGCGGCCAAGCGCGTCGAACCGGTGATCAAGGGCTTCGCCGACATGTGCCTCTACTTCGGGCCGTTCGGCGCTGCGAGCAAGGTGAAGCTCGTCAACAATCTGCTGGTCGCGATCAACATCGCGGCGACCGCCGAGGCGATGGCGCTCGGTCTGAAGGCCGGCGTCGACGTCGACCTGATGATCAAGGCGGTGGCGAGCGGCAGCGGCGGCTCGACGCAATTCGGCATCCGCGCGCCCTGGATGGCGCAGCGCAAGTTCCAGCCGGTGCAGGGCGCGCCGAGCCAGTTGTTTCACTATTTCGATCTGATCCGTGACTGGGCCGACTCGACCGGCACAGCCACACCGCTGCTCGATCGTGCGATCGAGGTTTATCAGAAATGCGTCGACATGGGGCTGGGCGACACGCACGACGTCGCCGTCCTGGTCGACGTGGTCAATGCCATGCAGAGAAAGAAGTCATGACCCTCCTCCCGAGAGACATTCGCGACATCATCCGCGTCAAAAAGATTTCCCACGCCACCTACGAGACGCCCGATCTCGAGGGGCAGATCGCCTATTACACCGACGTGCTCGGCCTGACGCTGACCGCCAAGGAGAAGGACGCGGCGTTCCTCGCCTCGACGCTCGACCATCATTCGGTGGTGCTGCGCAAGGGCGGCAGCGGCGACAAGGGCCAGTGCGTGCGGCTCGGCTTCCAGGTCGGCCTCGACGACGACCTCGGCGAATTCGAGAAGCAGACCAAGGCGCAGGGCATCAAGACCGAGCGCAAGAAGGACCCCGAACCGTCCATCGCCGAGATGCTGACCTTCGAAGACCCGAAGGGCACGGTGATGGAGGTGTTCAAGCGCGCCGACGTGCCGCCGCAGAAGTTCGCGACCAAGGGCATCGTGCCGCACAAGCTCGGCCACGTCGCGTTCTTCGTCAAAGACGTCAAGAAGGTCACCGACTTCTACTGCAATGTGCTGGGCTTCCGCGTCTCCGACTGGATGGGCGACACGTTCTCGTTCCTGCGCTGCGGCGTCGACCACCACACCATCAACCTGATGCAGGATCCGGAGAACCGGCACTTCCACACCGCATTCGAATTACGCGACTGGGGCCACATGCTGACCGCGTGCGACACCTTGAGCCTCAATGGCTACAAGCTGCTCTGGGGTCCCGGCCGGCACGGCATCGGCCACAATCTCTTCACCTATCACCGCGGGCCGAACGGGCTGATCACCGAGCTGTTCGCCCAACTCGACCAGATGAACGAGGAAATGGGCTACTTCGAACCGCGGCCGTGGCATCGCGACCGGCCGCAGTCGCCGAAGGTCTGGTCCAAAGACCCGAACGCCGCGAACTACTGGGGCATCATGCCGGTGATGCCGGAAGACCAGATGCACAAGTGATGCGGAGCAAGGGTGCGTGAAGATGACTCGGCAGAACCACAGCCGCCTTCACCCTCCCCTGGAGGGCGAGGGTGGGCACTGCCGATGCTGGAAGAGATGCTGCCACCATGACCTAGGAGACTGACAACAAGGGCGGCGCGCAATGACGTGCCGCCTCAAGGGAGGAAAACCATGTCCTGGAACGTTGGGAATGCGCTGCGCGCAGGCGCGGCGGCGTTGCTGATTGGATTGCTCTCGATTGCAAACGCCGCGGCGCAAAGCGGCGAGCCGATCAAGGTCGGCATGAGCCTGGCTCTGACCGGCGCCGGCGCTGCGCCCAGCAAGGTCATCAACACCGCGCTCGAAATCTGGCGCGACGACGTCAACGCCAAGGGCGGCATCCTCGGCCGGCCGGTGCAGCTCGTCATTCTCGACGACCAGAGCACGCCATCGAACGTGCCCAACATCTACACCAAGCTGATCACGGTCGACAAAGTCGACCTGCTGCTCGGCCCCTACGGCACCAACTTCGTCGCGCCGGCCATGCCGGCCATCATCCAGAACAAGAAGATGACGATCAGCTTCACGGCGATCGGCATCAACGACAAGTTCAACTACGACAAGTATTTCTCGATGGTCTCGGTCGGACCTGAGGGCGTGAACGCCTTCTCGATCGGCTTCTTCGATCTCGCGGCCCAGCAGAATCCCAAGCCGCAGACGGTCGCGATCCTCGCGGCCGACGCCGAGTTCGCGCAAAGCGCCGCGCAGGGCGCACGCGAGCAGATCAAGAAGCACGGCTTCAAGCTGGTCTACGACCAGAGCTATCCGCCCTCGACCACCGACTTCGCGCCGGTGGTCCGCGCCGTGCAGGCGGCGAATGCGGATATCGTCTTCATCGGCGCCTATCCGCCCGATAACGTAGGCATCATCCGTGCCGCCAACGAGATCGGGCTGTCACCGAAACTGTTCGGCGGCGCGATGATCGGCATGCTGGTGACGCCCATCAAGGTCCAGCTCGGGCCGATCGCTAACGGACTCGTCATCAACGAGAATTTTTCCGCCGCCATGGTGCCGAAAATCGAGGGCGCGGCCGAGTTCCTCAAGCGCTACAACGCCAAGGCCTCTGCCGCGGGCATCGATCCGCTGGGCTTCGCCTGGGGGCCGTTCGCCTACGCGGCCGGCCAGGCGTTGGAACAGGCCGTCACCGCGACCAAGAGCCTCGATCACGACAAGCTCGCCGCATACATGCACCAGGCGAGCTTCAAGACCGTGGCCGGCGATGTCTCCTTCGCCAAGAACGGCGAGTGGTCGAAGGCGCGTGCGGTCTGGACCCAGGTGCAGAATGCGCAACCCAACAATCTCGATCAGTTCCGCGACGGCAAAGCGCTGCCGGTGGTGTGGCCGCCGGACTGGAAGACCGGCACGCTGATCTATCCGTACGGGGATGCACGAAAGAAATAGCTGAACGCGAGCGCGAGTGCTCGCACACATCGTCGAACGCGAGCGCAAGCGCTCGCCATGGGGAGGGCAGCAATGAATGGACGTCGGAATGCGTTGCGATCGCTCGGCGCGGTCGCGCTTGCGAGCTTGCTCGGGATATCGGGCGCGGCCGCGCAAAGCGGCAACCCGATCAAGGTCGGCATGACGCTGGCGCTGACCGGCGCCGGTGCCCCCGCCGGCAAGATGATCCAGGCTGCGATCGAAATCTGGCGCGACGACGTCAACGCCAAAGGCGGCATGCTCGGCCGGCCGGTCGAAGTCATCGTCTACGATGATCAGAGCAACCCGGCCAACGTGCCGAACCTCTACACCAAGCTGATTTCGGTCGACAAAGCCGACCTGCTGCTCGGCCCGTACGGGACGAACTACGTCGCGCCGGTGATGCCCACCATCATCCAGAACAAGAAATTGCTGATCAGCTACACCGCGATCGGCATCAACGACCAATACAAATATGACAAGTACTTCTCGATGGTGCCGGTCGGCTCCGACGGCGTGAATGGCTTCTCGAGGGGATTCTTCGAGATGGCAGCGAAGCAGAATCCCAAGCCGCAGACTGTCGCGATCATCGCGGCCGACGCCGAATTCGCGCAAGGTGCCGCGCAGGGCGCCCGCGAGGAACTGAAGAAGCACGGCTTCAAGCTGATCTTCGACAAGAGCTATCCGCCGAACACCACCGACTTCACGCCGGTGATGCGCGCCGTGCAGGCGGCCAATGCCGACATCGTCTATGCGGGCGCCTATCCGCCGGACAGCGTGGGCCTCGTGCGCGCCGCGAACGAAATCGGCCTCAATCCGAAGATGTTCGGCGGCGCCCTGATCGGCCAGCTCGTCACGCCGATCAAGGCGCAGCTCGGCGCTGTCCAGAACGGGCTCGTCATTGCGGAGAGCTTCGTGCCCTCTCCCAAGCTCAATTTTCCCGGCCTCGACGACCTGATGAAGCGCTATCAGGCCAAGGCGGGCGAGCTGAAGACCGATCAGATCGGCTTTGCCTTCGTGCCGTTCGGCTATACCAACGGCCAGATTCTCGACCAGGCCGTCACCGCGACCAAGAGCCTCGACCAGGATGTGCTCGCCAAATACATCCACAGCCACAGCTTCAAGACCGTGGTCGGCGAGCTTTCATTCGGCGCAGATGGCGAATGGGCGAAGCCCCGGATGGTGCTGACCCAGTTCCAAAACATCGAGCCCAACAATGTCGAGCAGTTCAAGAGCGGCGCAAAGCAGCCGATCCTGTGGCCGCCGGAATTGGCGAGCGGCACGATGATCTATCCGTACGCCGAAGCGCGGAAGAAGCCGTAGCCGGGGCGCGGTCGTGCTCCGCGTCGGATCCGAACCTGACGGAGAAGATCGGACCGGCCCTGAATGCAAGCCCGCGCGCTCATAGGAACCCGGCCAGCGCTGGGATTGATTCTGGGCGCTCTATCGGTGTTGTCGGCAATCGCTGAGGACGCACCTCGGGAAGATCCCGCGGTGACCAGTCCGGTCAAATTGAGCGAAACCGGCGACGCACAGAAATCGCTGTGCTTGCTGCTCGAGTCGGCGGCGCGCGCCAACGGCCTGCCGGTGGAGTTCTTTGCCCGTGTGATCTGGCAGGAGAGCCGGTTTCGCTCCGACGCCGTCGGTCCGCTCACCCGCACCGGCAAGCGCGCGCTCGGCATTGCACAATTCATGCCGGGCACGGCCGCAGATCGGAAGCTGCTCAACCCGCTCGATCCCATTCAGGCGCTACCAAAGTCCGCGGAGTTCCTGCGCGAATTGCGGAGCGAGTTTGGCAACCTTGGCCTTGCCGCCGCTGCCTACAACGCCGGTCCACGGCGTATTCGCGAGTGGATCAGCGGCTCGGGAACAATGCCGTCGGAGACGCGCAACTATGTATTCGCCATTACCGGCGCTCCTGTCGAACAGTGGTCCAAGGCAGGCCCCGACGTTGACCGGAAGCAGCAGCAGGGGCTGGGCTGCGGCGAATTGATGGCACTGCTCAAGCGCGCGCCCAACCGGTTTGTTGCGGCGCTTGAGCAACGTATCGCCGCCGGCGTGATGCAGCCATGGGGCGTTATTCTCGGCGCCGATATGTCGCGTTCGCGCATCCTGAGCATATTCGCGGAGCTTCAGCGGCGTTACACCGCAATATTAGCCGGACGCGATCCGATCCTGTTTGAGCGCGGCCGCGGTCCGGTGCCGCGTTATCAAGTCAGGGTCGGGGCCGAAACGCGTGCGGATGCAAATTCGCTTTGCGTTCGCATTCACAAGAGTGGCGGCGACTGCGCCGTGTTGCGCAATCCTCGAACCTGACGGGCGGATCGCGGCCCACGCCATCGCAATACCATCGCGCGCAATGTCGAAACGCTTGTCCACGCTTGATTCATGAAAAACGAATCGGCACGGAAAGCCGCGCCGATTCACCGGAAGAAATGCTTTCTTAATGCGATCACTCAGATCGCAGGTTAGCATTTAATCGGATTCGTTCACCGGTTCGCGCAATCGTCCCGCTTTGTTCGCGAAGATCGAAGCGTCGCGCCAACCCGCGTTCTCCTTCACAGCCGGAATTTTTCGTTAACGCGAAAGACTTTGGGCACGAGGCAGAGCTACGTCGATACCGCTGCCAGAATTATTTGGCCATCGCGGGCTCGCGGCGGGTCGGCTTGAGCACCTGAGGCAGCATCTGGCTGCTCTTGGCTTTGTCCTGAATCGGCGCACGCGGCAGCTTTGCAACGCCCGGTTCCATCACGAAGGTGTAGTCGAGCGAGAACCACGGATCCTTCACGCCGGGCGCGGGCGGCGTCTCGTTTTCGTGCCGCACGTAATTGCCGAGGAGCCTCCGTGTCACTCCATGCTGTACATCGGTCTCGATGTTCGGATCGTCGGGCAGATAGACCTGCGAGATGTGGGTCTTGAAACCCTGCTTGTAGATCAGGAAGTGCAGATGCGCGGGCCGCATGTTGTGCCGGCCCATCGCCTTGATCATGTCGCCGACCGGGCCGTCGATCGGAATCGGGTAGCCGGCAGGCTTGATGCTGCGGAACGCGAACCGGCCGTTCTTGTCGGTCATGAACTTGCCGCGCAGATTCATGTCGGCCTGGGTCGGGTCCTGGTTCTCGTAGAGGCCTTCGGTCGACGATTGCCAGACATCGACCTCGGCGTCGGCCACGGGCTTGCCGTCACGATCCTTGACCTCGATGTTGCAGAACAGTTCCGGACCCGGCGTCGGCGAGCGCACGATCGAACCGCCATTTTCGGTTCGTGGCGAGTCAGTGCGCCAGAACGGACCCAGCAGATTGGCGGTGGTCTCCGTTGCGCCGCCTGCACCATTGTTGAGCAGACACACCAGCGTCGAGACGCCGAGGGAGCCCGAAGCCAGCACCGCCTCGTTGTGGAAGGCGTTCGAGGCCTGGCCGATGGCGTTCACATAGGCGCAGGCCTGGTGGAATTCCTCCTCGGTCAGCTTCGCTTCGCGGACGAAGGCATGCAGGTGCTTGACCAGCGCCGTCATGATCTCGCGGAAGCGCGGGTTTTCCGCGCGCGCGATTTCAGCGAGCACCGCGGGGGTGACCTGGTCCGGACCTTCGATGATCATGAATTTCTCCTCGGCTTGGCATGCCGCTATTCCACGGCCGCCTGCTGCATTCCTTGAGGGAATTGATATGCTTCGCCCCGCGTTTGCTCAATCCCTGCGAATGTTCGCTGGTCCCTATTTTCCGTGAGTTCAGAATGGCCGCCCACCGTATCGACACCCACCATCACCCCTATCCGCAGGTCTACATCTCCAAAACCGGCGAACTGCTCAAACACACCACCCACGCCTTCTACGACCGGCTGACCAAATGGAAGCCCGCCCAGGCGATCGAGGCCATGGACAAAAGCGGGATCGCCGTGTCGGTGCTGTCGGTGTCGACGCCGAGCGTCTGGCTCGGCAGCGCGCAGGCGTCGCGCACCTTCGCTCGCGAATGCAATGAAGCCTTCGCTGAAATCCAGAGCAATCATAAGGGCCGATTCGGGCACTTTGCGTCCCTGCCTCTGCCCGACACCGAGGGCTCGCTCCGCGAGATCGAGTATGCTTTTGACGAACTGAAAGCCGATGGCATCGCGTTGACGACCAACTATGTCGACAAATATCCCGGCGACGAAGCCTTCGCGCCGGCGTTCGACGAGCTCGACCGGCGCAAGGCCGTGGTCTATTTCCACCCGACCGCGGCGAGCTTTGCCTTCAACGTCATTCCGAACATCCCGCCGCCCACCATCGAATTTCCGTTCGACACCACGCGGGCGATCACGAGCCTGCTGTTCAGCGGCACGTTCCACCGCTGCCCGAACATCAAGTGGATTTTCTCGCATGGCGGCGGCGCGCTGGGAATGATCGCGCATCGGCTTGTGGGGCTCGCCAAGAACCGGCCAGAGCTCAACGCACGCGTGCCGAACGGCGTGATGTACGAGCTGAGCCGGCTCTATGTCGACGTCGTCGGCGTCACCTCGCCGGGGGCGCTGCGCGCCGTGCTCGACGTCGTGCCGATGTCGCATCTACTGTACGGGTCGGACTTTCCGTTCTGGGACCCGGACGTGACGGTGAAGGGCCTTGCCGGGCTGAAGCTCTCGGTGGCGGATTTGCAGGCGATCGAGCGCGACAATGCGCTGAAGCTCCTGCCGAACCTGCCACACTGATCCGGCTTCGGGTCGCGGCATTTCAGCCAACGCTCCGCTGTCCCGGGGTTTTGTTTTCGGACGCCGGGTGCGCCCGTCTCCCTGTTTTCCTTGTCCTCTCCCATAGGAGAGAGGAATGGAGCGCCGGGAGGCGCCAGGAGGTTTGCGAGACCTCCTTTAGGCCGGCCTTTGCTAAGGGCCAGCCTGCGCGCCAAGCTTCCGGGACCCATGGCCCTTGAGGGCCAGTGCTTTGAGGGCGGTGGGGGTCCCGTGGCACGCGGGCCCGTGCGAAGAGCCCGGCGCCTCCTGGCGCTCCATCCGCGGTCCGCGTTGTCGGCGGCCGCATCCTGCTCCGTTGTCAGACATCGCGATCGACGATGTCCTCGACGAATCAAACGATATGAACTTAACGTGAACAAATATATTCGTCAAGTGCACTATGGCTCTTAGCCCGGCCGATGGGATGAAAGGCCCATTCGGCGAAAAAGCCAGCTAGAGCGGTTCACTTCTTTTCTGAATCGCTGGGGATTCCGCTGGGCTTCGAATTGTGATTCAAGCTGCTGGCTGGGTTGGAGGCCAGCAGCTCATGACCCGACCTCTGTCCAATGATCTGCGTGAGCGTGTCGTTGCGGCGGTGCGGAACGGTGAGAGCTGCCGGACGGTGGCTTCGCGGTTCGGCGTGGCGGTGTCGTCGGTGGTGAAGTGGTCTCAGCGCTATCGGACGACTGGCTCAGTGTCGCCGAGCAAGATGGGTGGATATCGCAAGCCGGTGCTCGATCCGCATCGGGCCTTCATCCTGGAGCGCATCAGACAGACCCCGCATCTGACCCTGCATGGGCTGAAGGACGAACTTGCCGCGCGTGGGGTAAAGGTCTCGCACAATGCCGTGTGGCTGTTCCTGCGGCGCGAAGACCTGCGGTTCAAAAAAAACACTGTTCGCGCTTGAACAGGCCCGGGCCGACATCGCCCGCAGACGAAAGCGCTGGCGATCCTGGCAGGCCGGTCTCGATCCACGGCGTTTGGTCTTCATCGACGAAACCTGGATCAAGACCAGCATGGCCCCGCTGCGCGGATGGGGACGCAAGGGCGATCGCCTGCGAGCTTACGCGCCGCATGGTCATTGGCGGACGCTGACCTTCCTCGGCGCGCTCCGCCACGACGGCCTCACAGCCCCTTGCGTGTTCGATGGCCCGATCAACGGCGAGTGCTTCCGAGCCTATGTCCAGCAGCAACTCGTTCCCGCACTGAAGGCCGGCGATATTGTC
The DNA here is from genome assembly GCF_001579845.1 of Rhodoplanes sp. Z2-YC6860. Taxonomy (GTDB): domain Bacteria; phylum Pseudomonadota; class Alphaproteobacteria; order Rhizobiales; family Xanthobacteraceae; genus Z2-YC6860. The sequence continues at coordinate 979,378 of NZ_CP007440.1, read as the reverse complement.
GTCATGGACAACCTCGGAAGCCACAAGGCTGCCGTGCTGCGACAGATCATAAGAGCAGCCGGAGCCAGGCTCTGGTACCTGCCGCCCTACTCGCCGGACCTCAATCCGATCGAGCAGGCCTTCGCCAAGATCAAACATTGGATGCGCATGGCTCAAAGGCGCACCATCGACGATGTCTGGCGCCAAATCGGCAGCCTCGTCACAACCATAGGCCCCCGCGAATGCAGCAACTACTTCGCAAACGCCGGATACGCTTCCGTCAAATTGTGAACCGCTCTAGCGCTTGATCGTGGGAGCCGAAATGAATTCGATGCCGACCTGCTCCGTGCCGCGCCAGACGACACGGCACCACTTCCGGAGATCGGGTTGCAGGCGGAGCAGGAACTCGTCCGGCAGCGAAGCAACATCTTTCACGAGCAGCTTTGCTCCGGTCTCCGACACATCGGCAAGAGAGCACGCCGTCGGCGTTTCGACATAGGCGCGCACGTCGAGCGTGCGGCGCCGGTGTTTGCGGAGGTTGTCGGCGATGGTGTGTTTACCTCCTTGGTGCCTGCGGTTCGCCCTTGCGCAGCTGCAGCGTGTAGTATCGAAGCGCGACCTGCGCCGTGGACGGCTTCATGCGTTCGAAATTTCTAAGCGCCTGTTCGGCCGTCAGGCTCGGCAGGTTTGCGCCTCTCGCCAGCACCAGAACGGCTTTGGTCGCCGGCCAAGGCAATCCCACGGCGCGCGCGATCAGCACCAGCAGTTCCGGCTGCTTCTGGGCCATGGCGCGTTCAACGACCTCGACAGGCACGTCGCCGAGCGCAGCGATCGCAAATATCGTCTCGGCCGTCCGCCCGCCTTGCGCGTAACGCTCGACCTCGGCCGCCGAAAGCAGTCTGGCCTGATGCAACTTGTCGATCTCGGCCTTGGCGGCGTCATCGTCGCGCGCCGCGCGCGCGCGGATCATCCCGGACACTTCGGCGACCGTCTGGCGGATTTCCTGCGCCCGATGCGGCTCCGACGCTTCGAGCTTCAACCTAACCTCCTCGGAAGCCCGCCGCACGATCTCGGCGAACAGATAGGCCGGAACGTCTCTGCGAAGCCCCACACAGGTGGACAACTCGTCGTCGCCATACGCGCGTTCCGTCAGCGCGCGATAGCCCTGATCGGAAAACGTCGCACCATCGTTCCCGGCAACGCTGCACAACACCGCATGGTCGCCGCGGTTGATCAAGGCATCGGTCACTGAAGCGCTGATGGTCGAACGCTTGGACACGGCCAGGAGATACTCCTGGCTCTTCTGCGAAATGATCCGGATCAGAGTCCTGTCGTCGAGGCGCGGCGAGCGCGTGAGAACCGGTTCCGCAACCTCGATCGCATCGTCGCAGGCGAGCATTTCGATGATCCGCGGGGGCGAGCGCGGGTTGTCCGCGAGCTTGATCGCCAGGATGCGGCGCGTTGCCGTTTCGATATCGGCGCTGAGCCGCACGAAGACGTCGTCGACCACGGCAAGCTGATCGGCCGCGAAGTGCTCGGATACGGCGAGAAACATCGTGGTTAGATGGTCGAGCGCCTTCCTTCGCCGGTCCGGCGAGCCGTGCGCGATCACACTGTCGAGTTCGGCGACGAGTGTGTTCATGTCGATCATCTCCTCATGCCGCCCTGACGGTCGCGACGGGGCACTGGAAGGTGAGCTCGCCCGCCGGCACAGGCGGACCGAACAGCAGCCCCTGCCCCTCCTCGCAGCCCGCAAACCTTGCCAGCTCGCACTGATCCGTCGTTTCGATCCCTTCCGCGAGCGAACCGATCTTCAGCCCCCGGGCGAGCCCGTTCATCGCGCACACGATCGCGGCGCTGTTCGGGTTCGTCGCCAGATCGGCCGTGAAGGATTTGTCGATCTTGATCTTGTCGAACGGAAACATCTGAACGGTGCGGAGCGACGAGAACCCGGTGCCGAAGTCGTCAAGCACGATGCCGACGCCGACGTTGCGAAGCTGGTTCAGGATCGAACGATTCTCAGAATTTTCATCGAGCGCGATGGTCTCGGTGATTTCGAGCCGCAACCGTTGCGGCGCAAGCCCGGATTCCGACAGGGCGAGGATCACGGCGTCCACCAGATTGCCGCGGCCGAACTGCACAGGCGACACATTGACCGACACTTTGACGTCGGTCGGCCAGGCGACCGCGGCGGCGCAGGCTTCGCGCAGCACCCACTCGCCAAGCTCCGCGATCAATCCGCTTTCGTCCATCAGCGGGACGAAGGCCTCCGGCAGCACGAGGCCGCGCTGCGGATGGCGCCAGCGCGGCAGCGCTTCGGCGCCGGTCACGCGCCCGCTCGAAAGCTCGACCTCCGGCTGATAGAGCAGTTCGAACTGACGCTGAGCCAGCGCGTCCTGCAACTCGGCTTCGAAGGCGCGCCGATCCATGGCGTCCTCAGCTAGCTCGCCGGAAAAGAAGCGGAAGTTATTCCGTCCGTCGGACTTGACCTTGTAGAGCGCGAGGTCGGCATATTGCATCAGGAGATCGACATCGAGCCCGTCGGCTGGGGCAAGCGCGATACCGATGCTGGCGCCGATCGTGATTCTGTCGCCGTCGATCTCGTAAGGCAGACAGATCGACTCAAGAAGCCGCATCGCAAGGATGATGGCACCGTCAGCAACGTCGTCCTGGACGATCTGCAGGACGGCGAATTCATCGCCGCCGAGGCGAGCGACCGTGTCGACCTCGCGCGTGCAGGCCTGCAGACGTGCCGCCACCTCTTTCAGCAGCGCGTCGCCGATCGGATGACCCAGCGTGTCGTTAACGGCCTTGAAGCGGTCGAGGTCGATCAGGAACACGGCAAAGCTGCCATTGTTCCGCCGGAGGTTGGATAGAGCACGCTCCATTCGCTCGCGCAGCAGCATGCGGTTGGCAAGCCCGGTCAAGGCGTCGTGATGCGCCAGATGCGCGATCTGTTTCTCGTAGCGGCTTCGCTCCGAGACATCCTCATGGGTCGCAACCCAGCCGCCATTGGGCATTGCGCGGTTGACGACCGAAATCATCCGGCCATCTGGGCAGGCGGCCCGGATCGCGACGGTGCCGTCGCGCTTCAACGCCGTCACAAGCTCGCTCGCGTATTTCTCCGGATCGCCGTCGAACGAACCGAAAGCTTTGCGGAGCTTGAGGATCTCGTGGAATGTCGTGCCGATCTTCACCGTCTCGGCCGAACAGCCGTACATCCTGAGATATTGCTCGTTGTACAGAACCAGCCGGGCGTCGCGATCGAACATGCTGAGGCCCTGCGTCATGTTGGTGAGCGCAGTGGACAGGTTCAGTTCGGAACGCGTGCGGAGCTTGAACTGCCGGCCGATATACAGAAGCAGGAAAGCGACCACCGCGGTGAAGATCGCGCCCAGGGTCGCGAGGATGAGGACGTAGTGCCACCATTGGGCATAGATCGTTTCCAGCGACTGCCCCACACTGATGACCAGCGGCAGTTGTCCGATCTGGCTGTAGACCAGAAGGCGCCACACGCCGTCGGTCGAAGCCTTGCTCTCGAAATGTCCTGCTGGCGCGCGCGCCAGATTGTCGAACACCTTGGAACTGCGCAGGCTGAGCCCGATGTATTTCGGATCGTAGGGCCAGCGCATCAGCACCACGCCGTCTGCGGTGGTCAAGGCGATGCTGCTGCCGGCGTTGAGTGAAATGTCCTTGAACAGCGTCTTGAAGTAATCCAGCCGCAGGCTCGCGACGGCGACGCCGGCAAACGTGCCGTCCGGATTGTTGACGCGCCGGCTGATGCCGATCGCCCCGGCACCGGTCAAGCGGCCGGCGACCGGCCTGCCGATGTAGAGGCCGGCATAGTCATTGTGCTGATGCACGAGGAAATAGTCGCGGTCGGCGGCGCTGATCGGTTCTGGCGTCGTGGTGCGCGAGTCGAGCCGCACGATGCCGTCGGCGTCGGTCACCAGCACCACGCCCAGATGGCGCGCCGCGGTGGAGCGGTCGAACAGGATGACCTGACGGAGTTCGGCGCTGACGCCTGAGATGTCCGGCCGCTTCAACCCGTCGACGACCGCTTGCAGCGACAGATCGATGCTCTCGATGTTGCGCTGGATGTCGTTGTCGATCGCAGCAACCAGGCGATTTGCGACGTTCAGCGCCTTGTCGCGCGCCGTGGCCCGCATCTCAGCCAGCACGTTGATGCAGACGAGGCAAAGCCCCAGCAGAAAGGCACTCGCCAGGCACACCATCACCGACATGGGATGCCTGCCGGCGCCGGGCCGGAACACGCTTCGCCAGAACGGTGTCGTCAAATCGCCGCCTCCGGGGCGCCCGGTCCGCGATGCGGGTTTTTCGGCGCTCTTTCGGGAACTTGCGCCTCAAGATTTAACAAGGCGTCACTGGATAATTGACAGATTCTGGCCCGCAACGCCCTCAAATTGAATGCCTTGGCCGATACGCGAGGAAGGCGGCAACCGCCGACCGAATCACCGAGCGCGGACGAAAATGGTTATGAAAGCATTGACCCGGCCTTCGGTATTCATACCGATGAAAATGGCCGGCCGCCGAGCAGCGTCACGCGGTCCCTGGTCCGTTGCGGCGCGTGCTCGCCGGAAAACCAGCCCCATTTCGAGCAGGAGGTCGCTTCCGCCATCATCCGGCGCAGCTTCTCGCTGGCCAGCGGAAAGGCGGCCGGCATCTTGTCGGCCAGATCGAGAGCGCGAAACACCTTGACGGAGTTGGGACTGAGATTCATGCCGGCGCCTAATTCCGCAAGCTCCGGGGCCTGCTAGTAAACCTGCACCTCGAAGCCCTGACGGCGAAGCGCGATGGCCGCCGCCAGCCCGCCGAGGCCGGCGCCGACCACCGCAATCCGACGCACCCCTCCCAGATCATTCACTTCGCTCGGCGCGGCACTGCCTGAAGGAAATCCTGAAGCTGCTGCTTCCAGAACTTCGCCATGCCGGTGGTGCCGTGGCCACGGGTGTCTTCGCTCGCCGGGATCAGATAAAGCCGGCCGTTCCTGAAGCGCTTCATTTCGCGCTCCATCACCCCCGTCTCGGGCGGATTGCGCTCATCGTCGGCCGCGTTGATCGCCAGCAGCGGCGCCTCGATCTTCGGAAGCCCAGGCGAGGCGTTGTAGTCACGCGACGAGTCCCATTGGTACAGGAAGTCGTTGGCGTCGGCCGTGAACGGCGCCGCTAGCGTCTCCTCGGCGAGCTTGTCGGCCTGCTCGCGCGTCGGCGCGAGTTTCTGGTAGCCCAGCGTGCCGCCGCTGGTCGCGACGCGGAACATCGCGTTGGCAAGCCGTAGCGCCTTCGGCTGTGTGGTGTAATCGCCGTTGTTCCAATCGGGGTCGCTTCGCACCGCTTCGACGAGGAGCCGCCGCATCATCCAGTTGCGGCTTGCCATCTCGGACGGCTGCGACGCCATCGGCACCAGCGCATCCATGAACTGCGGATAGGCTGAGCCCCACAGCCAGACATGCATTCCGCCCATCGAATTTCCGATGACCAGGCGCAGGTGTTTGATGCCGAGGCCTTGCGTCACGAGAAGGTGCTGCGCCGCGACCATGTCATCGTAGTTGTAGCGCGGGAACCTGGCCCGAAGCCCATCCGATGGCTTCGACGATTGTCCTGCGCCGATCGCGTCCGGCAGAATGATGAAGTACTTCGTGGCGTCGAGCGGCTGGCCCACCCCGAACAATTCGCCGGCAAAGGCCGGCGTGAGCAAGCCAGTCGCTGAGCTTCCGGTGCCATGCAGCATCAGCACGGGCTCGCCGCTCGGCGCACCGATGGTGGTGTAGTGCAGCTTCAGCTCGGGCATCACCTCGCCGCTGTGGAAGCGAAAATCGCGCGCGATGAACGTGCCGTCCTTCGGCGCTGGATAATCCGCGGCAGAGGCCAAAACCGGAATCAGTCCCAACACCGCACCGGCAGCGGCGCAACCCAAGCCGGTCGGCATCACGAACCTCCCTGCTCCTTGTCGCGCATACCATTAAGAAGCGCACTGCCCTGGTTGAACGGCCCCAGCGCACCGGTGGCGGTGGCGAGTTCGACCACCGTGTGCAGTTCCTCCCACGTCGCGCCGGCGCGGCGCGCCGCAGAGGCGTGCGCCTGTGCCGCGATCTGGTTGTGCTCGACCAGCAGCATGCCGAACAGGATGAGCTGCGTGGTCTTCATGTCGAAGGTCTTGTTGTAGAACGCCTTGCCGCGCAGCCGCTCGGCGTCGCGGAGAAACTCCGGGTTCATTTCGCCGGAGAAGGCAAAGCGCCCGCTCGGAAGCGGCGGCAAGTGGCCGAACATCTCGACGTAGCTGTCGCTGAATTTCTGGAGTTCCGGATCGAGTTCCTTCTTCTTGTCGCTCATCATTCCACCTTGAGTTTCGCTTCCGTGATCACCTTGCGCCACTTCGGCTCCTCCTTGCGGATGAAGGCCATCAGTTCCTCAGGCGACATCAGCATCGGCTGCAACATGAAGCGGTCGACGAAGTTTTTCTGCATCTCCGGATCGGCGAACATCGCGCGGACCTCGCCGTTGATCTTGGCGACGGTCTCGGCGGGAATGCCGGCCGGGCCGACCAGCGCAAACCACGAGATGCCCTCGTAGCCCGGCACGGTCTCGGCCACCGTCGGAATGTCGGGCAACTGCGGCAGGCGCTTGCTGCCGCCGACCGCGAAATATTTGAGCTTGCCGTCCTTATACAGTGGCGCGCCGGACGCTGCGCTGACGAACATGATCGGGATATGACCCGCGATCACGTCGTTGGTCGCGGGCGCCGCGCCCTTGTAGTGCACCGGCTGGAGCTTGGTGCCGGTCATGCTCTCGAACAGCAGCATGTTGAGATGGCCGCTCGAGCCGATGCCATAAGTGCCATAGTTGATTTCGCCGGGCTTGCTCTTGGCGAACTCGATGAACTCCTTGACGTTGTTCGGCGGAAACGATGGATGCGCGATCAGGCCGTGATTGATGATCACAAGCCCGCTGATCGGCGTGAAGCTCTTGTAAGGATCGTACGGCAGCTTCGGATAGAGGCTCGGATTGGCGACGAAGGTCGAGTCCGGCGCGATGAACAGCGTGTGCCCATCGGCCGGCTGGTTGAGGACGTATTCGGCAGCGATCTGATTGTTGGCGCCCGGCTTGTTCTCGACGACCGCCTGCTGGCCCCATTTCGCCGAAAACCGCTGCGCCAGGGCACGGCCGATGGTGTCGGTGATGCCGCCGGCCGGCGCCGGCGACACGATGGTGATGACCCGGCTCGGGAAACCTTGCGCCGAAGCCGTCACGGCGCCCGCCGCCAGGATTCCTGCGCCCACGAGCGCGTGCGCTAATAGAACAGCCAGCGATCTCGACATATCGGCATTCCTCCCGGGACATGCGTGTTCTTGTTTGAATCGAGTATCTGTCATTTCGGCCGCGCTGCCTATGCCCACCTGGTACGCCCACTTGGGCGCGTCGCTTGATCACGGCAGGGCAGCAATTCTAGAGTGCGCTTCAATTCCAAGGGAGAACGACGCCGATGGCGAAGCTTGATGACATGCTCGAAGACCTCGTGACCGCGAACCACGTGCTGGCCAAGCTCGGGATCGTCGATTCGTTCGGCCACATCAGCATCCGCCATCCGGACAAACCGGACCGGTTCTTCCTGTCTTGCTCGCGGGCGCCCGAGCGCGTCAGCCGCGACGACATCCTCGAGTTCGATCTCGATTGCAACGTGATCGACGCCAAGGGCAAGCAGCTCTACACCGAGCGTCCCATTCATGGCGGCGCCTATCAGGCGCGCCCCGACGTGATGTCGGTGATCCACAATCACAGCCCGGGCGTCATTCCCTATGGCATCACCGGCCACAAGCTGAAGCCGCTGATGCACATGTGCGCCACCATCGGCCACGAGGTGCCGATCTGGGATCAGCACGACAAGTTCGGCGACACCGATCTGCTGGTCCGCACCATGGACCAGGGCCATGACCTAGCGAAGAGCCTGGGCAAGGGCGCCACCTGCCTGATGCGCGGCCACGGCTGCCTGGTGGCTGGCCCCTACATGCGCCGCACCGTCTACACGGCGGTTTATCTGGAGCTGAACGCCAAGCTGCAGATGCAAGCCGAGGCGATGAGCGACACCGTGCGCTTCCTCACCGATGGCGAGGTCGACGAGGTCGTCAAGACCACGTCGCCGGCCAACGTCAACCGCGCCTGGGAGAACTGGTGCCGCGCGGTCGGGCGGCCGTACAAGGAATAGCGCGCCGCCCCGTCACGGCGCGGCATCCAACCGCTTCCGAGCCCCATCCGGCCGCGCTATCGTGCGCGGCCGGTTTTTTTTCGAACCTTGGGGTTCACAATGAAAAAACGTCTTTTCGCCGCGGCGGCCTTCGGCCTCGCCGCCACCTTGACGGTTTCGAATGCGGCAATGGCGGACGGCTACCCGAACCGCCCCGTCACCTTCATCGTGCCCTATGGCGCAGGCGGTCCCGTCGACGTGCTGGCGCGCACGCTGAGCGAAGGCATGCGCGCAGCGCTCGGCCAGCCGATCATCATCGAGAACGTGGTCGGCGCCAACGGCACCATCGGCGTCGGCCGCGCGGTGCGCGCGGAGCCGGATGGCTATACGGTCAGCATCGGCAATTGGCCGTCGCACATCACCAACGGCGCGATCTACAACCTCAGCTACGACATCCAGAAAGACCTCGTTCCGGTCGCGCGCTTGTCGCAGAATCCTTATGTCGCTGTGGTGCGCAAGGATTTCCCGGCGAACAATTTTGCCGAACTGATCGCCTGGATGAAGGCCAATCCGGACAAGGCCACCGAAGGCACCGCGGGCCTGGGCTCCGGCCAGCACATCAGCGGCGTTTACGTCCAGAAGATCACCGGCACCAAGTTCCAGTTCGTGCCGTACAAGGCGGGCTCATCCGACATCATCCGCGACATCGTCGCAGGCCATATCGACTTCACGTTCGATCAGGCGATCACCTCGCTGCAGCACATCAAGGGCGGCAACGTGAGAGCGTTTGCGGTGACATCCGACAAGCGGCTCGACGCCGCGCCGGAGATCCCGACCGTCGACGAGGCCGGCGCGCCGGGCACCTACATCCTGACCTGGTACGGGCTCTGGTTGCCGAAGGGCGCGCCACAGGAGGCGATCGACAAGCTCGGCGAAGCCGCGCGCGCCGCGCTGGCCGATCCGACCGTGAGAGCGAAGCTCTTGAGTTTGGGCCAGCAGATCCCGCCACCCGAGCAGCAGACCGCTGCCGCGCTCGCCGCCTTCACCAAGACCGAGATCGACAAGTGGCATGCGATCATCAGGGAAGCCGGCATCAAGGCGGAGTAATTTTTCCGCGCGTTGCGGCGTCAGTTGCTGTGCCCTCTCCCATGGGGAGAGGGCTACTCAGACTGTGCAACGAGTTCGGTTGGGTGAGGGGGTAGGGTCTATCGATAGACCCTACCCCCCACCCATTCTTTTATGCTGATCCTTCAACAAAGCCCTCTCCCCTTGGGAGAGGGCACAATAACGACGCTCTGTGCTTTCGTAAGATTCGCGCCCTACCCGATCGTCTTGGTTTCCCAGGTCGCATGCCGCACACCGGGTTGGCTGCCGAGAGCCGCAATCACGGCGTCGAGCTCCTTGGCGCTGACGGACGTCCTGGTCAGAACCGCGACGATCTCGGCCGTATCATCGGGCCGCTCGATCACCTCGGTGTCGCTGACCGGATACTGCGCCGCCTCGAGCTTTTCGACCATCAGCTCGCGAAGCCGCGGCATGGCCGCGCTATCTGTCGTAAGCCGCACCTCGTAAGCGGCCTCCGACGCGATCTCGTCGATCGGCAGACGGTTGATGGCGTTGACCAGCGGCCGCAACAGCGTGTTGCTCATGAGGACAAAAGCAGCCAGCAGCACCGCCTGCGCGATCATGTCCGCGCCGGCGCAGGCGCCGACCGCGGCCGAGCCCCACAACGTCGCCGCAGTGTTGAGGCCCCAGACGTTGGCGCCTTCCTTCATGATGGCGCCGGCACCAAGGAAGCCGATGCCGGCGACCACGTAGGCGACGACGCGGACCGCGCCGTCTGCGCCGCCGATGTGCATGCCGAGATCGACGAACGCCGCGGAAGCCAGCGCGACCAGAACGTTGGTCCGCAGTCCCGCGGTGCGCTGGCGATACTGCCGCTCGGCGCCGATCAGCGTGCCGAGAATGAAGGCCGCCAGCAGGCTGATGCCGGTGTCGAAAAAGTCGGCAAGCTGAAAGGTGTGAAAGAAGCGCATCGGCACAGAGTGTGTCAGATCGACGACAATATGATTACAACGTCCGGCCTCAGGTCACCGGCAGCACGTTGGTGTACTTCACCTGCTCCAGCGCAAAGCTCGACTCGATCGAGGCGATGCCTTCGACGCGCGTGAGCTTCTGCTTCACAAAGCGCTCATAAGCATCGAGGTCGGGCACCACGACGCGCAGCCAGTAGTCGCGCGGGCCGGTCATCAGATAGCACTCCAGCACCTCCGGCCAGCGCTCGATCGCCTTGGCGAAACGGTCGAGCGACTCCTGGCGCTGCTTGTCGAGCTTGATCGAGACGAACACGCTGACCGGCAGGCCCACGGCGCGCTGGTCGAGCACCGCGACATAACGCGAAATGACGCCGTCACGTTCCAGCATCCGCACGCGCCGCAGGCAAGGCGACGGCGACAGCCCGACTTTGGCGGCGAGGTCGTTCAGACTCATGCGGCCGTCGGCCTGAAGCTCGACCAGGATCTTGCGGTCGATGTCATCCAAGGTTCGTTTTGGCATGAGACACTCTTTCTGGCGCCAGATTTGATGATATCTGCTAATCTATAGCATATCTGTGGTGCAAATTGGCAGCCAATGCTGGGGCAACTGGCCGAAATTGCCCTCCGGCGAACCATTCGTGAGGCCACCATGACCAGCCCGATTTCCCGCGACGAACTCGCCATCCTGGCCGAACTTGAACGCAAGGTGCTGTGGCTTGCGAGCTGGACCATCCACCACGCCAACCATCTGCGCGAGAACACCGACGGCCTGAAGGTCGGCGGCCATCAGGCCTCGTCGGCTTCGCTCGCCAGCATCATGACGGCGCTCTACTTCCACACGCTGCGGCCGCAGGACCGCGTCGCCGTGAAGCCGCACGCCTCGCCGAATTTCCATGCCATCCAGTATCTGCTCGGCAAGCAGACCCGCGAAAAACTCGAGAACTTCCGCGGCTACAAGGGCGCGCAGAGCTATCCGTCGCGCACGAAGGACGCCGACGACGTCGACTTCTCCACCGGCTCGGTCGGCCTCGGCGTCGCGCAGACGCTGTTCTCGTCGCTGGTGCAGGACTACGTCCGCGCCCATGGCTGGAGCAAGGACCGGCCCGAAGGCCGCATGATCGCGCTGGTCGGCGACGCCGAGCTCGACGAGGGCAACATCTTCGAAGCGCTGCTCGAAGGCTGGAAGCAGGGCCTGCGCAATTGCTGGTGGATCGTGGACTACAACCGTCAGAGCCTCGATGCTGTGGTGCGCGAGGGCCTGTGGGAACGCTACGAGCAGCTGTTCAAGAACTTCGGCTGGGACGTCGTGATCCTGAAATACGGCTCACTGCAGCAGGCCGCATTCCGCGAGCCCGGCGGCGAGACACTGCGGCAGTGGATCGACCGCTGCCCGAACCAGCTCTACTCGGCGCTGGTGTTCCAGGGCGGCGCCGCGTGGCGCAAGCGGTTGCTCGATGAGATCGGCGACCAGGGCGACGTGACGCGGCTCATTGAATCCCGCAGCGACGACGAGTTGGCGCGGCTGATGAACAATCTCGGCGGCCACGACCTGCCGTCGATCGTTGAGGCGTTCGACAAGATCGATCACGACCGGCCGACCTGCTTCATCGCCTACACGGTGAAGGGCTTCGGCCTGCCGATCGCGGGCCACAAGGACAATCACGCCGGCCTGATGACCCCGGCGCAGATGGAAACCTTTCGCCAGGCGATGAACATCGGCACAGGCCAGGAGTGGGAGCCGTTCGAGGGCCTGCGCGCGGCGCCCTCGCAAATCCAGGCATTCCTCGACAAGGTGCCGTTCGCGCAAGGCGGGCCGCGGCGGCTGAAAGCGCCGCAGATCGCTGTGCCGGACGAGCTCGCCGTCACGATCCAGCCGGAGATGTCGACGCAATTCGGCTTCGGCGCGATCCTCAACGAGCTGGCGCGCGGCGGCTCGAAGCTCGCCGAGCGCATCGTCACCACCTCGCCCGACGTGACCGTGTCGACCAATCTCGGCCCCTGGGTGAACCGCCGCGGGCTCTTTGCCCGCGAAAGCATGGCCGACACCTTCAAGAGCGAGCGCATCCCCTCGACGTTCAATTGGGAGTTCTCGCCGAAGGGCCAGCACATCGAGCTCGGCATCGCCGAGATGAATCTGTTCATCGCGCTGTCGGCGCTCGGCCTGTCGCACTCGATCAACGGCGAACGGCTCATTCCGATCGGCACACTGTACGACCCCTTCATCGCCCGCGGTCTCGATGCGCTGAACTATGCCTGCTATCAGGAGGCGCGTTTCATCATCGCAGCGACGCCATCGGGCATCACGCTCGCACCCGAAGGCGGCGCGCATCAGTCGATCGCGCAGCCCTTGATCGGCATGGCGCAGGACGGGCTCGCCTCGTTCGAGCCGGCTTTCGTCGATGAGCTCGCCGCAATCATGGCGTTCGCATTCGCCTACATCCAGAAAGAGAGCGGCGAAACGTCGGAGAGCAATTGGCTGCGCGACGAGACCGGCGGCTCGGTCTATCTGCGGCTGTCGACGCGACCGGTCGAGCAGATCAAGCGCACCATGACGCCGGAGCTGCGCCAGGGCATCGTCGACGGCGCCTATTGGCTGCGCGAACCCGGCCCGAACTGCCAGGTCGTGGTCGCCTACAGCGGCACGGTCGCGCCGGAAGCGATCCAGGCGACCGGCCTGATGGCCGAGGACCGCCGCGACGTGGGCCTCCTCGCCGTCACCTCGGCCGACCGGCTGAACGCCGGCTGGACCGCGGCGCTGCGTGCGCGGGAGCGCGGCCTGGTGCACGCCCGCTCGCATATCGAGCGGCTCTTTGAGACGCTGCCGCCGAACTGCGCCCTGGTGACCGTGCTCGACGGCCACCCGGCGACGCTTGGCTGGCTCGGCTCGGTCTACGGCCACCGCACCCGGCCGCTCGGAGTGGAACATTTCGGCCAGACCGGCACGATCGCGGACCTCTACCGGCACCACGGCATCGACGCCAACGCGATCATCGCGGCGGCCGAGGCCATCGCGCCCGGCCGGCCAATCCGGCATCTGCGCGCCCTGGGCTGAGCAAGCCAGAAACCACGCGACGTTGCGGCAAATTGACTTTTGCCAAAGCGCCCGGCAATGAGTGCCGCAAAAATCAGCGCCTTCGGGCGCGCGCAGCACTCAAGGATTGGGCCATGAATCGCTACCTCACGTCACTCGCCATGGGCGTCGTCCTGTTCGTGGCGCCGGCTCAGGCCCAGGACGATTATCCGAACAAGCCCATCAAGGTGGTCGTCACGGTGCCGGCCGGAGGCGGCGTTGACACCGTCACGCGGCTCGTGACCGAGCGGATGCGCACCATTGTCGGCCAGCCCTTCGTGGTCGAGAACCGGGGCGGCGCCGGCGGCAACATCGCGGCCGATTACGTCTACCAGCAGGAGCCCGACGGCTACACCCTGATGGCGACACAGCCCTCTCCGATCACCACCAACGTGGTCCTCTATAAGAGCCTGACCTTCGATCCCACCCAGTTTTCGCCGATCGGCCTCATGTCGTCGGCGCCGAACGTCCTGCTGGTCCGCGGCGATTTTCCGGCCAAGACCGCGAAGGAGTTCCTGGATTACGTGAAGGCCAATCCCAGCAAGCTGAACTACGCGTCGCAGGGACCCGGCACCACCTCGCATCTGACCGCCGAGCTGTTCAACAAGCTCACCGGCGCGCATCTGCAGCACGTTCCATACAAAGGCACAGGCCCGGCGCTGAACGACATCGTCGCGGGGCACGTCGACCTGATCTTCATGCAGCTTGAAGCCGCCCTGAAGCTGCACGAAGGCGGCAAAGCCCGCATCCTCGCCGTCACCACCGAAAAGCGCATCGCATCGTTGCCGGATATTCCGACCATGATCGAACTCGGGCTCCCCGATTTCGTCTCCGACACCTGGAATGCGTTGGCCGCGCCGCCCAAGACCCCGGCGCCGATCATCGCCAAGCTGAACAACGCGCTGAACGAGACGCTGAAGACGCCGGAGATGAAGGAACAGTACAAGAAGCTCGGGCTCGAGGTTCGTGGCGGCACGCCGGAGGACATGGCGAAGGTCATGAAGGGCGACACCGAGCGCTGGGGCGCGGTGATCAAGGCCGCCAACATTCCGCAGCTTTGAACGGTTGCGCCTCGAGCTCGCTTGTGGCGCTTACCAATCCTGGTCGCCTACAATAAGCCGTTGGCTTGAGTCGACGGATGGATCAGCAATCAGCGCAGGACACGGGCGGCGGGAAAGACCGCGAGCATTTCATCCCGGTCCGCAAGATCGATATCATCGAGGCGCTGATCGTCCACGGCGCACTCGGCGCCGAACGCGATAAATTCCGTCAGCTCTGCGAGCAGCTCGCCGCCATTGAGCACTACGAATATCACGTGCAGCTCGCCCGGCTGCACAACGACTATTTCTACTTCGCCCCCGAATCGACCGCCCACGCGCGTGCCGGCGTGGCCACGCTCAAGCGCGCCTATCGGAACCTGATCGAAGGCCTGACCGAAGTCCTGCACGACGCGAATTTCATAGAGGTGCCGCGCGAGGAGATCGAGCGCGCGCAGCGCGAGGACTCCATCGTCCGTCTCAAGATCACGGCGCCGCTCGACAACTATCGCGAGGTCCGATTCTTCCGCCGCGGCCACCATCAGGAAACCGTGCTGGTCAGCTCATGGTACGGGCTGCGCAAGCGCGAGCGGCAATTCAAGGTCTACGACGACGTGATGATGATCGTCACCGTCAAGGAAGGCGCGCCGGCACCCGAGAACGGCAAGAAGAAGCGGCAGAAATCGAAGCTGCGTCCCGGCGCGGTGTTGTTGAAATACTTCCACAACATCGCCGGCGCCGATCTCAACGCACTGTACCCCGACGTCAAGGTGGTGATGGGCTGGCGCGACCAGCTCATGCTCGGCGTGCCGGCACTCATCGGCGGCGTGCCGATCCTGCTCAAGCTCGCATCCACCGTGACGGTGCTGTTCTTGATCGCCGGCTTCTATCTCGGCTTCTCGAGCTCGGTGCGCGACGAGGAATGGGCCGGCGCGCTCGCGGCGCTGAGCGGCCTCGGCGCGCTCGGTGGTTTTGCGGTGACCCAGTGGATGAAATTCCAGCGTCAGACGCTCCTTCACCAGAAGACGATCGCCGACAACATCTACTACCGCAACGTCAACAACAATGCCGGCGTGTTCGACACGCTGATCGGCGAGGCCGAAGAGCAGGAAAGCAAGGAAGCCTTCCTCGCTTACTATTTCCTGCTGGAGCCAAACGGCATCAGCACGCACGCCGACCTTGATGTCCATATCGAGACTTGGCTCAAGAAGACCTTTGGCGTCGATGTCGATTTCGAGGGCCACGACGCGCTGAGCGAACTTGAGCGCCACGGCATCCTGACGCGAGACGGCGATCAGCTCACCGTGCTGCCGCTCGACAAGGCGCTGGAGCGACTCGACCGCGCCTGGAACTCGTTCTTTCCCGCGATTGCAGCGAAATAGCTGCGCCGCAGATTGGTCCGCCGCGCCAGCCGCCTTCCGCAAAGAGGCGGTTTATCTATCGGGCGGAATGCGCGACAGTAAGCCTTCGACCGGGGCGAAGACTCCGGCGCCGCGGAGTGAAACCGGGAAGGCCGAGACCATGAAAAGCATCAGACGGCGCGCATTCGTCGCGGGCTCCGCGGCCCTGCTGGCCTCGGGCGGCAGAACCCATGCGGAAGATTATCCAAGCCGGCCTGTGACCTTCATCGTGCCGTTCCCGCCGGGCGGCAGCACCACCATCGTCGTGCGCTCGGTCAGCGACCGGCTCGGCGAGCTGCTCGGCCAACAGGTCATCATCGACAACCGCGGGGGCGCTGGCGGCACGGTCGGCACCAAGGCATTGGCGCGAAGCGAGCCGGATGGCTACACGATCGGCCTTGGCTACAGCGGCACGCTCGCCATCGGCCCGAACCTCTATTCCAATCCCGGCTACGATCCGCGCAAGGACTTCGCTGCGATCGGCCGCATCGCCACCGCACCCAACACGCTGGTGGTGCATCCGTCGTTCCAGGCCAAGAACGTGGCGGAGCTCATCGCCTACGCCAAGGCCAATCCCGGCAAGGTGAACTACGGCTCGGCGGGCGTCGGCACGGTAAGCCATATCTGCGGCGAGTATTTCGCCAATGCGGCGGGCATCAAGCTCGTGCATGTGCCTTACAAGGGCACCGGCCCTGCCCTCTCCGATCTGATCGGCGATCTGATCGGCGGACATATCCCGATGGCGTTTGCGCCGATTCCCGCGACCTATTCGAACTCCAAGGAAGGCAATATGCGCATGCTCGCGGTGACCAGCGCCAAGCGCTCGACGCTGGCGCCGGAGATCCCGACCATCGCCGAGCAGGGCGTGCCGGGCTTCGAGGCCGTGCTGCGCTACGGCATCGTAGCGCCGGCCGGCACGCCGGCTCCGATCGTCGCGCGGCTCAACAAGGCGCTCAACGAAGCGCTCGCCAGCGACGAGATCCGCAAGCGCCTGGCGCTGGAAGGCGCCGAGCCCCTTCCGAGCACGCCGGCAGAATATGCCGCCGACATCGATCGCGAAGAACGCGAGTGGGGCAAGGTCGTGAAGGAATCGGGCGCGAAGGCAGATTGAGCATGATGATGAAACGACTGACGATTGCCGTCCTTGCTTGCGCCGCTTTCGCGGCAACCTCGAATGCGCAGGACTATCCGAGCCGGCCGATCACCTTGGTGGTGCCTTACTCGGCCGGTGGCGGCAACGACATCATGGCGCGCGTTGCCGGCGAGAAGATGAGCCCGGCGCTCGGCCAGCAGATCGTCATCGAGAACCGCGGCGGCGCCGGCGGCTCGATCGCAACGCGTCAGGTGGCGAAGGCCTCGCCTGATGGTTACACGCTGGGACTCGGCGGCACCGGCACGCTCGCGATCAATCCGACGCTCTACAGCAACGTCGGATACGACCCGCGCAAGGACTTCGAGCCGATCGGATTGATCGGCACCAGCGCCTTGGTGCTGGTGATCCATCCGTCGATCCCGGCCCACAGCGTCAAGGAGCTGATCGCCTATGCCAAGGCGAATCCCGGCAAACTCTCTTACGCCTCGGCCGGTGTCGGCAGCGGCATTCATCTGGCGGCTGAGTACTTCCGCTTCCAGGCCGGCATCGAAATGACGCATGTGCCCTACAAGGGCTCGGCCCCAGCGCTGACCGATCTCATCGGCGGTCACGTGTCGATGTATTTCAGCTCCATGCCGCCCGCGATCGAGCTCGTGAAGGAAGGCAAAATTCGCGCGCTTGGCGTCACTGGGCTGACGCGGTCGCCGATCTTCCCTGATCTGCCGACCATCGCCGAAGCCGCGCTGCCGGGCTACGAGGCCGTGCTGCATTACGGAATCATCGCGCCGGCTGGCACGCCCAAGCCGATCGTCGCCAAGCTCAACGCGGCACTGCGGCAGGCCGTGATGTCGGACGAACTCAAGCAGAAGCTCGCCGCCGACGGCACCGAGCCGCTCGCCTCGACGCCGGAGCAATACGCCGCCGACATCGACAAGGAAGAGACCAAATGGTCCGCCATCGTCAAAAAATCCGGTGCCAAGGCGGAATGAAAGCGGCGTTTCGTTTCATCGTCGCCGCAGCACTGGCGTTCGGCGCACTCGCCGCGCGAGCGGCGGATTACCCGACCCGGCCAATCACACTGGTCGTGCCTTATGCGGCCGGCGGCGGCAACGATGTGATCGCGCGCATCGTCGCCGAGAAGATGAGCGCAAACCTCGGCCAGTCGATCGTGATCGAGAATCGTGGCGGCGCGGGCGGCACCATCGCGACGCGGCAGGTGGCAAAGTCCGAGCCCGATGGTTACACGCTGTTGATCGCGACCAGCTCGCTGGCGATCAATCCGTCGCTCTATGCGAATGTCGGCTACGACCCGCGCAAAGACTTCTCGCCAATCGGCTTGATCGCATCGAGCGCCAATGTGGTGCTGGTCAACAACGTTGTGCCGGTGCGCTCCGTGGCCGAACTGATTGCACTCGCCAAGCAGAAGCCCGGCGAGCTCACCTTCGCTTCGACCGGCACCGGATCGAGCGTGCATCTCGCGGCCGAGCTGTTCGCAGGCATGGCCGGCATCAAGATCAACCACGTGCCCTACAAGGGCTCGGGCCCGGCGCTGAACGATCTGGTCGGCGGCCACGTCACCATGATGTTCGGCACCATGGCGAGCTCGGCTGGCCTCGTGAAGGACGGAGCCAAGGTGCGCGCGCTGGCGGTGACCGGCTTGAGGCGGTCGGCGCTGTTTCCCGAGCTGCCCACCGTCGCGGAAAGCGGCCTGCCGGGCTACGAGTCGGTGTTGCACTACGGCATCGTCGCCGCGGCCGGCACGCCGCGGTCTATCGTCGACAGGCTCAATGCTGCGTTGAACACGGCACTGGCGAGCGATGACGTGAAACAACGGCTCGCGGT
Organism: Rhodoplanes sp. Z2-YC6860; assembly: GCF_001579845.1. GTDB lineage: Bacteria > Pseudomonadota > Alphaproteobacteria > Rhizobiales > Xanthobacteraceae > Z2-YC6860. The sequence continues at coordinate 960,719 of NZ_CP007440.1, read as the reverse complement.
CGAAGGCGCGGAAGCCCTGCCCACGAGCCCGGACGAATATGCGGCCGACATCGCGGCCGAAGAGACAAAATGGTCGGAGATCATCCGCCGGTCGGGTATGAAGACGGAGTGAGCTCTCTCCGCTTGTCATTCCGGGGCGCGAGCGTAAGCGAGCGAACCCGGAATCCATAACCACGACTCTTGGTGTGTTCCGATAGTCGTGGTTGATCGATATGATGGTGGTTATGGATTCCGGGTTAGCCACCTCGTGACGCCCCGGAATGACCGAGTGGTGAGTACCGTATGAACTTCGATTTCACCGACGAACAAAAGCTCTTCGCCGAATCCGTGCGCCGCTTTGCGCGGGCGCATCTCGCCAAGGACGCGGTCCCACGCGCCCACAATCCGCGATTTCCCTTCGATGTCGCCAAGCTGATGAGCGAACAGGGGCTGCTCGGCATCACCATACCCGAGGCCGACGGCGGCCAGGGCGGTTCGCTGATGGACGCCATCATCGCCATCGAACAGACCGCCGCGGTGTGTCCGCGCAGCGCCGACGTGGTGCAGTTCGGCAATTTCGGACCGATCCGCACCTTCTCGGAATACGGCACCGACTATCAGAAGAAAAAGTGGCTGTCCGAATGCCTCGCCGGCCGTATGGTGATCAGCCTCGGCATGAGCGAGCCTGATGCGGGCTCCGCCGTCACCGACCTCAAGACCACCGCGAAGCCGGACGGCACGGGCTACATCGTCAACGGCACCAAGGTGTTCTCGACCTTCAGTCCCGAGGCTTCGGTATTCCTGGTCTATCTGCGCTACGGGCCAGGCGTCGGCGGCATCGGCTCGGTGCTGGTCGAGCGCAGCATGCCGGGCTTCACCATCGGCCCGCCGCAGGAGTTCATGAGTGGCGAGCTTTGGAGCGAGCTGCACTTCGACAATTGCCGCATTCCGGCCGAGAACGTGCTGCTCGGGCCGGGCGGCTTCAAGAAGCAGATGGCGAGCTTCAATGTCGAGCGGCTCGGCAACACCGCGCGCTCGCTGGCCTTCGGCCGCTACTGCTACGACCGTGCGCGCGAGCACGCCGGCGTGAGGGAGCAGTTCGGCCGTCCGCTCGCCGAATTCCAGGGCCTGCAATGGAAGTTCGCCGACATGGCGATCAAGCTCGAAAGCGCGCAGCTCCTGCTCTATCGCGCCGCGGTGAACGCCGACAAAGGCCTGCCGTCGGCCTATGAGACCGCGGTCGCCAAGGCCGCATGCAATCAGGCCGGCTGGGATTGCGCGCACGAGTCGATGCAGATCATGGGCGCCGCGGGCTTCAGCAAGACCTCGCTGGTCGAATACTGCATGCGCCGTTGTCGTGGCTGGATGATCGCTGGAGGCTCGGTCGAGATGCTGAAGAACCGCATCGCCGAGCACGTGCTCGACCGGCGCTTCGATCAGCGCCCGCCCAAGCCGAAAGCCTCCGAGGCCGCCGAGTGACCAAGCCGCTCGCGCAAGTGTTGCTCGCGCCGCAATCGGTCGCGATCATCGGGCAGTCGAACGACGCCACCAAAACAGCAGGCCGGCCGCTGAAATATCTGCGGCAGGCGGGCTACGCGGGGCGCATCTATCCGATCAATCCGCGGCGCGACGAGGTGCTGGGTGAACGCGCCTGGCCGTCACTCGCTGAACTGCCGGAGCTTCCCGACCACGCCTACATCGTCGCCTCGACCGACGCCACGATGGAGGCGATCGAGGAATGCGCCAGGCTCGGCGTGCCGGTGGTCACCGCGCTCGCCAACGGCTTCAGCGAGACGGGCGCCGAAGGCACCGCGCGCGAGGCGCGCATCAAGGCGATCATCCAGCAGACCGGCACGCGTCTCGTTGGGCCTTCGAGCCTTGGCGTGGTCGATCTGCGCCACAAGGCGTTCATGACCGCCAACGCGGCATTCGACGAGCCCGATCTGCCGGTCGGCCGCATCTTCGCCGCCTCTCATTCGGGCGGCATGATCGGCACGTTTCTCTCGCGCGGCAAGGCGCGCGGCATCCACTTCGCAGGTCTCGTCTCGGTCGGCAACGAGGTCGATCTTTCGATCGGCGAGATTTGCGCCGCAACCCTCGACGATCCCGGCATCGACGGCTACGTGCTGTTTCTCGAAACCATGCGCAAGGCCGAGACCTTGCGCGCCTTCGCGCTGGAAGCGGCGAAGCGCGGCAAGTCGGTGCTGGCCTACAAGCTCGGCCGTTCGGCCGCGGCGCGCGAATTGGCTGTGTCGCACACCGGCGCGCTCGCCGGCGAGGACGATATTGCCGGGATGTTCCTCGCCGAATGCGGCATCGCCCGCGTCGACACGCTGGAGGGCCTGATCGAGGGCTTTCCGCTGCTGGCGCGTGTGCCGGCGCCCGCACGCGGCGCGCGGCCTCCGGCCGTCGCCGTGGTCACGACCACCGCCGGCGGCGCCACCATGGTGATCGATCCGCTGAGCGTACGCGGCATCGAGGTTCGTCAACCGACGCCGCAGACGCTGGCCCGCCTCAAAGAGGCCACCGGCGTCGACGTCGCTCCCGCGCGGCTGATCGACCTGACGCTCGCCGGCGCCCAATACAAGGTGATGAAGGGCGCGCTCGACGTACTGACCACTGCGCCGGAGTACGATCTGATCGTCGTGACCGTCGGCTCGTCGGCGCGGTTCTATCCCGATCTCGCGGTGAAGCCGATCATCGACAGCGCCGGTGCTGCGAAGCCGATCGCGGCGTTTCTGGTGCCCGAAGCGCCCGATGCGCTGGCGCGACTCGCCGCCGCGGGGGTTCCGAATTTCCACACGCCGGAGGCCTGCGCCGACGCGGTCACGGCAGCACTGCGTCGCCGCGCGCCGCAGGTGACCGAGGTGCGGCCAGGACGTCCGTCTGGCAGCGGGCGGATGCTTGATGAGCTCGAGGCCTATGGCCTGTTCGACAAGCTCGGCCTGCCGCATGCTCCGTCGCTCGCGCTGGATGCTTCGATCGCCAAGGTCGCTGCCCTGCCATTCGCCTATCCCGTCGTGGTCAAGGCGCTGTCCGAGAAAATCGCGCACAAGTCCGACGTCGGCGGTGTGGTGCTGAACGTTCGCGACGACACGTCTCTGCTCGCCGCCATCGCCAAAATCCGCGAAGCGACCCACGTGGATCGCGTGCTCGTGCAGCCGATGGTGTCGGGATTGGGCGAGGTACTGATCGGCTATCGCATCGATCGCGACGTCGGCCCGACCGTGATGCTCGCGGCCGGCGGCGTGCTCGCCGAAATCCTGCGCGACCGCAGCATCCGGCTTGCGCCGGTCGATCTCGCCGAAGCCAAAGCCATGATCGGCGAGGTCATGGCGCTGAAGGCTTTGGCCGGTTATCGCGGCAAGGAGCCCGGCGACCTCGACGGGCTGGCGCACGCGCTCGTTTCGCTGTCGCGGCTCGCGGTGCACGATGGACCGGTCGTGGCCGAAGCCGAAATCAATCCGCTGATCGTGCGGCCCAAAGGCCAGGGCGTCGTGGCGGTCGATGCGCTGGTGAAGCTCGTCTAGTATCACGGCCAACGATGGCTTCCGGCCGACAAACGGAAGCCGGCCAGGGAGATATGTCCATGATCCGCCGCCACTCGCGCCGCGAGGCGTTGAAGCTCGCGCTCGGCACGTCTTTTATGTCGCTCGTGCCGTCGGCCATCCGCTCGGCGGCGACGCAGCCCGCACTCGTTCCCGTGCAGATGGGCATCCAGATCTTCACCGGCGCGGTGGCGACAGTCTGGGTCGACAACAAGATACCGGCGAAACACGGACTGACGGTCGAGGGCAAACAGATGGCCGACGGCCGCTCCGTGCGCGACAGCATGGTCTCCGGAGCTCTCAACGCCGGCACCATGAACATCACCCCGTTCATCGTCGGTGCGGTGGCTGCCTCACTGACGCTGGTCGGCGTCGTCTCGCTCGGCGGCGACACCGTCGGCGTCATGGTCCGAAAAGGCTCGGGCATCGGCAGCATCGCCGATCTCAAGGGCAAACGGATCAGCGTCTCGACGGGCTCGACCACCGCCAACATCTTCATCCAGACCGTTGGCCCGGCGCACGGGCTGAAGCCCGGCGACTACCAGCTCGTCAACATGCGTCCGCCGGATCAGGTCGCCGCCCTGTCGGCCGGTTCGGTCGACGCCATCACCTCGTTTGAGCCATACCTCACCGTGGCGGAACAGGAAGGCATCGGCACCGTGCTGATGCGGTTCGGCGAGATCGACCCCAATCCGACCTGCCTGGTGTTGTCGCCCGCTCTGATCGAGAAATCGCCGGACACCGTTCGGGTGTTTCTCAAATCGTGGCTCGACGGCGTCGAATTCTGGCGACGCAATCCGGCGCGCGTCGCCGAGACCATCTATCAGCAATACGCCGCGGCGGGCTATGCGAGTGTCACGCGCTCGATGGCCGAGAGCATCGTCCGTCAGATCAAGGTCGAACCCGAGCTGACGCCGAACATCATTACGCACATCAAAGCCGAAGCCGAACGCATGAAAGCCGCGAACCTGCTGCGCGAAATGCCGGATTGGGCGAAGGTCATTCGTCCCGATCTGCTGCAGCAAGCCAGGACTTGAGAGGATCGATGATCGAAAGCATCCGCGATCTGGTGAATGCCGATGAGGAGCTGGTGCGGCGCGGGCGGCACGTCAGCACCACGTTCCTGCTTGAAGTCGGCGAGCAGGGCTATCTCATCAAGATCATCGAGGGCCGCATCGTCTCGATCACGCCCGGGCCGTTCGTCACACCGAATTACAGCTTTGCGCTGCGCGCCCCGCGCGACGAATGGGAACTGTTCTGGACCAAGCTGCCGCCGCCCGGCCATCACGACATCTACGCGCTGTTCAAGCGCGGCAAGCTCGTCATCGAAGGCGACCTGCATCCGCTGATGGCGAATTTGCTGTATTTCAAGGACGTGCTGGCCGCGCCGCGCAAGACAGAGAAGCGAAGCGCGCCTGCGGTCGCACCAAAGAAGCCAAGCTTCGAGCCCGTTGTCGGCCGCTATCTCCATCTCGATCTGCTCGGCCGACCACACCGACTCTACATCGAGGAAGCCGGCCAGGGCATTCCGCTGCTCTGCCTGCACACCGCGGGCTCCGACGGCCGGCAGTATCGCGGGCTGCTTAACGATCCGCGCATCACCGAGAACTACCGCGTCATCGTGTTCGACATGCCCTGGCACGGCAAATCGTCGCCGCCGGAGGGGTTCCAGCACGAGGAGTACCGGCTCACCTCGCGCGACTACGTTCAAATGATCCTCGAAATCGCCGATGCGCTGGAGCTCGATAAACCGGTGGTGATGGGCTGCTCGATCGGCGGCCGCATCGTGCTTTATCTCGCGCATCAGCATGGCAAGCGCTTCCGCGCCATCATCGGGCTCGAGACCGCGGCGCATGTCGCGCCTTATTACGACGTCGGCTGGCTGCACCGCGGCGATGTGCATGGCGGCGAGGTTTCGGCCGGCGTGGTGTCGGGGCTGTGCGCCCCGACCGCGCCCGACAACCATCGCTGGGAGACACTCTGGCACTATCTGCAAAGCGGGCCCGGCGTGTTCAAGGGCGACCTGCATTTCTACAAGGTCGACGGCGACATCCGCGATCGCGTCGACCAGATCGACGGCCGCACCACACCGCTCTATCTGCTTACCGGCGAATACGACTATTCCTGCACCACCGAGGGCACGTTGGACGTGGCGAAGCGCACCGGCGCCGAGGCTGTCATCATGAAAGGCCTCGGCCATTTCCCGATGAGCGAAGACCCGCCCAGGTTCATTTCGTACCTGCTGCCGGTGCTGGAGAAGATTCGCGGAAAAGCCTAAGCTCGCGCGACCGGAGGAAAACCATGTCCCACGCCGAAGCCGTTCACACGCTGCAGCCCGCCGCGGGCGCGACCGACGAGATCGTGCAATTCACGGCAGAGCTTCGCTACGACGCGCTGCCCGAGGAGGCGCGGCACTACGCGCGGCGGCACCTGCTCGACACGGTCGGCGTGATGATCGCAGGCGCCGGCGGCACCATCGCGACCCAGGCCGAGACGGTCATCAAGGCGGTGCGGCCCGACGGCAAGCTCCCCGTTCCCGGGCGTGCACGGCGCGCCGACCTGCTCGACGCGGCCTTTCTCGGGGGCACCGCGGCGCACGGCATCGAACTCGACGACGGCTATCGTCACGGCTCGGCGCATTGCGGCTGCGTCATCATTCCGACCGTGCTCGCCGTGGGCTATGACCGCCATGTCAACGGCCGGGCGCTGATCGAAGCCATCGTCGCGGGCTACGAGACCAACATCTGCCTCGCCCGCGCCTGCGCGCCGGACCTCCGCCAGCGCGGCTTCCATCCGACACCTGCGGTCGGGCCGTTCGGCGCCGCCATGGCGACCGGCAAGCTGCGCGGCATGAAGACCCCGCAGTTCGCCAACGCCATGGGCATCGCCGCCTCGAGCGCCGCGGGCCTGTTCGCCTTTGTCGGCGGCGGCGGCGACATCAAGCGGCTGCATGCCGGCCACGCCTCGCGTGAAGGCATGCAAGCGGCGCTGCTCGCCGAGCAAGGCGTCGAAGGCCCGCCCAACGTGGTCGAGGCGCGCGACGGCTTCATGCAGGCCTTCGCTTTCGGCAGGATCGACAAGGCGCGGCCGATCAAGCTGCCGCCTGCGGCCGAGTACGGCATCACCGATTGCTACATCAAGCCTTATGCCTGCTGTCGCCACATCCAGCCGGCGGTCGAGGCGATGTTCGGGCTGTGCACCGACGAGAAGATCGGCTTCGACGAGATCAAGAAGGTCGACGTCGAGACCTACAAGATCGCGACCGAACACGCCCACGTGCCGTGGGACGACTTCGCCAGCGCGCAATTGAGCTTCCCCTATCTGATGGGGCTCGCGGCGCGCTACCGCGGCGTGAAGTTCGAGCACTTCGACGAGAAGACGAGGAAGGACCCGGCCTTCGCCGCGTTCGCCGAGAAGCTGACCGTGTCGGCGCCCACGGAAATCGATCAGCTTTATCCGAAGCTCCGCCCGGCCCGCGTCACGGTGACAACCGGCAAGGGCAAGTTCGTCCGTCAGGCCGACGAGGCCTGGGGCTCGCGGCAGGTGCCGCTGGATGATGACGGGCTGATCGCCAAGTTTTTGGGACTCGTCGAGCCGGTGCTGGGAGCCGCCAAGGCGAAGGAGCTGTCGGAGCGATTGTGGACGGTCGACAAGGCCGACGATGTCGCGCCGCTGGTCGAGGCGTCGGCGAAGTAAAGCGGTCGCGTGTCCCGGACGCGGTGCAGTGCGTTAGCGGTGCACCGCTGATCCGGGACCCCGGTTACTCTTCACACAAAGAAAGAAACTGGGGTCCCGGGTCTGCAGCGCATCACTGCGCTTCGCTTGTGCTGCGCTGCGCCCGGGACACGCGAGCCGTTACGCCCTCGGCTTAACGTTCGGATTGCCGAGCCGCAACGGCTCGCCCTTCTCGAACTTCATGATCTGCTCGAAGCATTCGCGGAAGTAGAGCTCGAAATTGTCCCACTCGGCCCAGCCGAGATGCGGCGTGCACAGCACGTTCGGCATTTTCAGGAACGGATGGTTGCCGCCCATGATTGGCTCCTGCTCATAGACGTCGACCGCCGCATAGCCGGGCCGGCCCTTCTTCAACGCCTCGAGCAGCGCGCCGGGCTGCACCAGCTCGGCGCGCGCCACGTTGACGAACAGCGCGGTCGGCTTCATCCGCGCGAAATCCTCCAGGCCGACGATGCCCCTGGTCTCCGGCCGCAGCCGGATGCTGATGGAGAGAATGTCCGAGCGCTCGAACAGCTCGGCCTTGCTTTTGGCGGTGTCGTAGCAGGCCGCGGCAGCCTTCTCCAGCGAGTTCTTCTGGCCCCACACCAGCACCTTCATGCCGAGTCCCTTGCCGCCTTCGGCGACCAGCGTGCCGATCGCGCCGAGCCCGAAGATGCCGAGCGTCGAGCCGCGCAGCCTGTGCGACAGCGTGCAAGGCCAGTCGCCGCGCTTCATGCGCTCGGCTTCGAGCGCGATGTTGCGGCGGGATGCAACGATCAGCGCGAGCGTCAATTCGGCCGGCGCCACCGGCGAGTTGCTCACGCCGGTCGAGACCGGGATGCCGAGATCGGTCGCGGCGTTGAAGTCGAGCATGTGCGAGTTGCGGCCGACCAGCGCCAGCAATTTGAGCTTGGGCAGACGTTCCAGCAGCGCGCGGGAAAAATCGACGCGTTCGCGGATCGACACCACCACGTCGGCGTCCTTCAGCCGCGCGACGAGTTCGTCGATATCTTTCGCCGGCGTGCGATAGCGCATCACGTCATGGTGGCGGATCAGCGAATAACACGGGAGCTGATCCACCATGTCCTGGTAGTCATCGGGAATGACAATTTTCATGATGATCTTGTTGGGGGAACTCGGTTGATCGGGAAGCGCCCGAGCCTAGTGCGCGATCGTTGGCAATGCCAGTACGCGCCGAAGCCAAATGCGAAGGGCGCAAGCCGCGAGTCAGGCCACGCGCAGCACGGCGCGGCCGGTGATCTCGCCGCGCTCGACGAGGTCGTGCACCGCTTCGGCCTCCTCCAGCGGGCGCACCACGGTGACGAGCGGAAACACCTCGCCGCGAGCCACAAGGTCGAGCGACTCGATCACTTCGCTGCGCGTCACGTAGCGGCTGCCAAGGAGATCCTGCTCCTTGTTGAGCATGTCATGGGCCAGCGCCGTAAACGGCTTGCCGGAGCCGCCGAGCGTCACGAGCCGGCCCCTGCGGCCGAGCGCCCGCGCGCCAGCCTCCAGTGTGGACGTGGCCGAGACATAATCCACCACCACGTCGACGCCCTGCCCCTTCGTCAGTTCAAGGAGTTGCTCGGTGATCCGACCGGCGCTTGCATCGACCACCTCGTCGGCACCGGCCTTGCGGCAGGCCTCGAACTTCGACGCGCGGGTGTCGACCGCGATCACGCGGGTGCGTGCCCATTTCGCCATCATCAACTGGTGAATGCCGAGCCCACCGCCGGCCCCGATCACCGCCACGGTCTCACCGGGCGCGACGCGGGCACGGCGCAGCACCTTGTAGGGCGTGGCCAGCGCGTCGGTGACCACCCCGATCTCGGCAGGGTGCTTCTTATAGTCGAGGCCGTCCGGCAGACGGATGAAGTTCTGTGCCGGCAGTTTGACGTATTCGGCGTAAGCGCCGTCGCAATCGATCCCGATCTGGCCGCCGGAGTTCTCGCACAGCGGCTCGAGATTGGTCAGGCACCAGCGGCAGTGGCCGCAGTTCAGATAGAAATACGTCGTCACTGGATCGCCGACCTTGAGGCCGCGCACGCCTGCCCCGGTCGCGACGATCTCGCCGGTGATCTCGTGGCCGATGATCCGCGGAAACTGAACCTTCCGCCGCCCGGCCCTGACGTGCTGAATGGTGAGCCCTGAGCCGCAGGTGATGACCTTCGCCACAGCCTCGCCGGGACCCGGCGCCGGATCCGGCCGCTCGACTCGCTCAAACGGCAGGTTCGGGCCGCTCAACACCATCGCTTTCATTTGCGTTCCTCATCGCCCCGTTTGGCGCCATGTGCCAACCTTAATGGAGCGCTCCTGGCAGGCGAATAGTCTATATTTCCGCCGACCTTGGGCAGTCTCGGCAGTTCATCAGAGGAGAACCGGCATGGCGGAACAGGGCGACACCAAACAGAGCCAGACGGCGACGATCCGCTACGTCGATCAGCCGGACATGGCCGAGACCTTCGCGGACTCCATCAACAACGTCTATTTCGATGGCCAGTCGCTGCGAATCGAATTCGGCATCACCCGGCTGGACGAAGTGAAGCCGAACACGCCTGTCACGGGCCGGCGCTATCCGGCGGAGCGGCTGGTGCTGACGCCGGCCGCCGCCGTCGAGCTCATCAACCGCATGCAGCAGGTCGGTGTGGCGCTGACCCAGGCCGGCGTGCTCAAGCCCGCCAACCCGCCGGCCGCTTCGACCTCGGCAGCCACGGCGCCGGGGAGCAAGACCGCAAACTGATCCGCGCAAAGAAAAACAGCGGCACTTTCGTGCCGCTGTTCTCCAACTCTGCGATTCTATTAGCCGAACAGACGGAGCACGGCCTGGCTCGCCTGCGAGGCGAGCGACAGAGCGGTGGTCGACAGCTGCTGCCGAGTCTGCAACGCCAGAAGGTTCGCACCTTCTTCGTTGGAGTCGGCGAGCGTCAGGCTGTCGGCGCCGGTCTGCAGCGTGTTGACCATCGCCTTGGTGAAGTCCTGGCGGATCTGCACGGTCGACAGGTTCGAGCCGAACGCCTGCGACTGCGAACGCAGCGTGGTCAGCGCGCTGGTCAGCTCGGTCGAAGCCGCCGTGATGTCGGCGCTGGTGCTCCAGTTGTTGGTCGCGTTGTTGATCGACAGACCGTTCGACGAGAAGTCCACGGCCGCGATCGTGACGCTCGAGGTGCCGGTCTCGTTCAGCGTGACCGTGAGGTCCGTGCTGCTGTTTTTGTTGAGCAGGTTGATGCCGTTGAAGCCCGAGTCGGACGCGAGCTGGTCGATCTGGCTCTGGATCGTGCCAAACTGCGAGGCGAGGTTCGCACGCACGGTGGTGTCTGAGGTCTGCTGTGCCTGAGACACGAGCGCCTGAGCGGACTGCACCAGCTTGGTGATCGAGGTGATGCCGTTGTTGGCGGCCTGGATGGTGTTGAAGGCGCTGGACATCGAGTCGAGCAGGTTGCTCAAGTCGCCGGCGCGGTTCTGCAGGCCCTGCGCTGTGAAGTAGTTGACCGGATTGTCGAGAGCGCTGTTGACGCGCTTGCCGGTGGCGAGCTTGTTTTGGGTCGAGGTGACCAGGTCCGCCGTCTTCTGCAGCTGCAGAAGGTTCGCGCGAACGCCAGCCGAAAGAACGATATCACTCATTTGGGAATGCTCCTACTAGTCCCCACACAGTGTGGTCCCTGACCCTTACTGGGTCGGGGGCGATCATCCGCGGCGGGCCGTAATGCCCTCCTAAAAAAAATGGCTAACGAATTCCGACGAATTTCTCGGTTAAAAATCGCTGTCGAAACTGCGTGACCGGCGGATGAAGAAAGATGGCTGCTGCAATCTTAACGGCACGCGGCGCTGCAAATGCTCACGCGATTCCGTGCGCTTCTGTGGTTAATGCACAGGACGCGCTCTTCAAGATGCATCACCGTCTGGTTCCATCGATCCCAGCGTTAACCACGTCGCGCTGTGAATCGAACTGCGGCAAGTCCAACGGTCCGTCGAAACCTCCTAACGCGACGGGCGGTATCGCAGCGCACTGATCCCGGCGAGCGTCCGAACTTCATCTCAGAACGAGAGCTGAGAATGCCGATTTGGCGGGCACCGTCCGCAGCGCCGCCGCGTTCACGGCGGGGTCCTGCTCGCCCGTTTTGTGCTTCGCAGGCGGCCAAAACAGCCTGTAACGCGGGATTTCACCCGATTTCTGCGGCCAGCCGCCACAATTCTTCTTTGGAACGATTGTTGCCGCATTCTGCGGCTTTCTTTATTGTCTGGGATCAAACATCGATCCATGCGTCGACGGGGACATGGGGGGCGGTCTTGCTTCACGCCGGAATTTGGTCCGCTTCTGCTGCTGTCACGGCGTTGACACTGGCGCTGGTGGTCAAATCCGTCGCCGTCTATGCCCCCGGTCATCTCGAGAACGGCCCGCAACCGAAACGGTTGAACCTCTCGATCATCGAAGAACGGTATTTCGACAATCAGACCTATCGGGACACCCTTGGGCTGCGAGGGTCCACGAATGTCGCCTCGCTCACGGCGATCGAGACGCCTGAAATCCTCCCGGACTCCGCATCAGAAGAAGCGCCGTCTTCGATTTTTGCAGAGCGGTTTTCGGCGCATGAACCCTCAGCCTCTTTCGGGGAACGCTTTGGCAGCGCGCTGCGGCTTGCCTCTCTCAATGCTGTAAGGACGGGCTTGTACCTGTCCCAGAACAGGGCGGTTACCGAATTTGAGCTGCCCCGTTCGACGCTTCCGGAGACGTCGATCGCTGGCCCGGCGAACGGTGGCTCAAGCGCTTCGGCGGCGCGAGCGCCACGATTGCCCGCAAGCGCAACCGCAAACAATGCCGCTCGTGACGGTAAAGTCCGGCTGGCCTCTTTGTCTTCGTTGCCCGACGATAAAAACCGGACGGCCATCTACGATATCAGCGCGAAGGTGGTGTATCTCCCCGACGGACAAAAACTCGAAGCACATTCCGGCCTCGGCGATTACATCGACGATCCACAATATGTGGGCATCAAGAACCAAGGCCCAACGCCACCCAACACTTATCGGCTGACGTTACGTGAGAGCCTCTTTCATGGCGTCCGGGCCCTCCGGCTGATCCCTGTCGGCGAAGGGAACATGTTCGGACGTGATGGCATCCTTGCCCACCACTACTTGCTCGGTCCAAACGGCGACTCCAATGGATGCGTGTCGCTGGCCAACTATCCTGCGTTCCTCAGTGCATTTCTGAAAGGCGACATCGATCGCCTGGTGGTGGTGGAGCGCTTGGAAAATCCGCCGAGCTCGACGGTTGCCGCCGGCTCCGGATGGATGGATCGGGCGATCAAGAACTTCAAGAGCATCGCCAAAGTCTTCGATCGCGGCTCAGGAACTTAGATTGTTCGATCCGACCTGAGCGCTTGCCGCGATCGCCGGCGTCGAGACCGCGCACCAACATCCAGCTCCTCGGCCGCCTTCACCGTCGCAGCGACACGACGGCCCTGCGACTCGTCCGCAATCATGCGTTCGGCCTCTGGATAGGGCGTCAGAGATGACGGCCGCTGTCGACGACGATCGTGCTTCCGGTCGTGAGACGCAGATGCGTGATGCCCGCGATGATCGCCAGCGCGACATCGTCGGCCTCGGCGACGATCTTGAGCGGCGTCGTCGCGGCCTGCTTTTCGACACCCTCGCGTCCGCGGCCGGGCACGAAGTCGGTGGCAACGGCCGCAGGCGAAACCGTCAGAACCCGCACCTCAGGCCCAAGCACCCGGGCGAGCGAAAGGCTCATCGTGTCCAATGCGGCTTTCGACGCGCAATAAGCGATGCTGCTGCCGAGACCGGTGGTTCCCGAGATCGACGACAGATTGACCACGATGCTGTCGCCGCCTGCGCGGAGAAGTTTTGCGAACGACCGGATCGTCGAAAACGGACCGCGCACATTGGTGATCAGAATTCGGTCGAAGGTCGCATCGTCCATACCGTCGAGATCGGCATGGGCCACCGCCCGCGTGACACCGGCGGAATTGATCAGCACGTCGGCGCGACCGAACTTGTCCCGCACCGCATCGGCCGCGGCGACGATCGCGGAACTGTCCTCCATCGGGATACGCAGCGCGAGATGCCCCTTCCCGCCAAGCTCCTTCAGGAGCGCCTCGGCCCGGTCGCGGCCGTTGTTGTAGCCGACCACAACGCTGGCGCCGGCCGCAGCAAGACGCTTCGCGGTCGCTGCGCCGATGCCGCCGCTGCCGCCCGTGACGACCGCCACGCGGCCTTCCAGCATGTATGGCCCTTGGCCCCCGGCCCGGATCTGCACCACCGTATCGTCTCCGTTGATCTGTGGACGTTAGCCGAAACACCGCCCCCCTTTCTGTCACCCTTAAAAGGGACAGGGAGCGGGCTCATCCCTAGATGGATGCGAGCACCTTACCGCGGCATCGGCCGAAGCCGATCGAGGCAAATCCCGTGCGGCGGCAATGCGCGGTCATGATGACCTCGTCGCCGTCTTCAAGGAATGTCCGCGTCAGTCCCTCGGACAAAGCGATCGGCTCGCTGCCGCCGCGCGTGATCTCCAGCAGGCTGCCGAGGCTGTCCCTGCTGTTGCCTGAAACAGTGCCGCTGCCATAAAGGTCGCCAGCCTCGATGTTGCAGCCGTTGCTGGTCTGGTGCGCGACCATCTGCGCGGGCGTCCAGAACAGATCGGCGGTCGAGGCCGCGCCAAATCTCACCGGCGGCAGACCGCGCGCCGCCATGCTTTCGCTCCGCACCCAGGTCTCGACGTCCACCGCCAATGCGCCCGCCTCCCGGTCGGCGGGATCGTTCAGATACGGCAGCAGGCCAGGGTCTTCGGCCGTGCGGGCCCGCGGCCGCACCCGGAACGGCCGCAACGCGTCGGCCGTGACGATCCACGGTGAGATGCTGGTCGCGAAGCTCTTGCCCAGGAAGGGTCCGAGCGGCTGATACTCCCAGGCCTGAATGTCGCGCGCGGACCAGTCGTTGAGCAGGCAGACGCCAAAGATGTGCTGCCACGCCTGCGCGATCGGGACCGGCTGACCGATGCGCGTGTTGCCGCCGAGAAAAATCCCGAGCTCCATCTCGTAGTCGAGGCGGCGGCTCGGGCCGAAGTCCGGCGCATCGCGGTCGGGAAGCTTGCGCTGCCCGTTCGGACGGCGGATGTCCCCGCCGACGCCGATCGTCGAGGCCCGGCCGTTATAGGCGATCGGGACATGCTTGTAGTTCGGCATGAGCGGCGACGTCGGGCGAAACAGGCTGCCGGCGTTGGTCGCGTGCTGGATCGAGGCGAAGAAGTCGCTGAAGCTGCCGGGCCGGACCGGCATTGCAAGCTCCACGTCGTTGGCCGGCAGCAGATACGGCTCGCATGCGCCGCGCGAACCAGATCCTGCTTCGAGCATCCTGCCGAGGGTCTGACGCAATGCAGTCCACGTGGCCGACGGCTGCGCCATGAGCGGCGCGAGCGAAGGCGCCGAAAGGAAATCGGCCGCACCCGCGATGGTCTCCCCGAGTCGTGACGCAAGCCCGGCGACGTCCAGGACCGCTTCGCCGATCGCCACACCGATCTGCTTGCGGTCGCTGCCGTTGCGGCGAAACACGCCGTACGGCAGGTTCTGGATGGGAAATTCGCCATCCGGACGGTTGGCCGTCTCGACCCAGCTCCTGCGCGCCGGATCGTGCGTTTCGTCGAGCTCAATTTCGGCCACGGGCCCTCCGCCGATTGCAGCGAAAATCGGAAACACTTTTGACACGACACACACGACACATGGAACGGCTCTGTCACACGATCGCGTGAAAGCCAACCGCATTATAGCATCAGCCGATGCATCAGTGCATTCTGCAAGGAGGTCGACAGACGCTTCCACTCGGCATCGCTCAGCCAATAGAGCCGTTTCCTCATCAAGGCGTCTTCCAAATCAGGAGCCTTGAATCACAACTCAGACCGCGCCGGAATCCTTATTGAGTACGGACCTGGGGTTCCCGTGGCCAATTCATCAAGTCTGAAACAATACCAGGCCCGGGCCTACGCGGTGGCGGCAACGGGCGAATGCGTGTGGCGGCTCGCGGGCCGCGGCAGGCCAAGATTGCCACGCAGCGTGTCGGCCTCGTAACGCGTGCGGTAGAGCCCGCGACGCTGCAATTCGGGGATCACGCCCGCAATGAACTCCTCGAGCTGGCCGGGGAACAGCGGCGCCATGTAGTTGAAGCCGTCGGCGGCGCCGGCCATCGTCCACTCCTCCATCATGTCGGCGACCTGCTTCGCGGTGCCGAAGGTCTGAAAGTGTCCGCGGCCGCCGGCGATCCGCTGATAGAGCTGCCGGATGGTCAGGTTCTCGCGGCGAGCCAGCTTGAATAGCATTTCGGTGCGGCTGACGTTGAGGTTGGTCAGCGGCAGGTCGGGCAGCGGCCCATCGACCGGATAGCCGGACAGTTCGACGCCGATGTAGGTCGACAGGTGCCGCACACCGAGCGCATCCGGGATCAGGTTTTGCAGAAACTCGAACCGGTCGCGCGCCTCCTGCTCACTACTGCCGAGCATGACCTGGAAGCCGGGCATGATCAGCACATGATCCGGATTGCGGCCGCAACGTGCGACGCGGGCCTTCACGTCCGCGTAGAACTCGCGGCCGACCTCGAGCGTCGGGGCCGCCGCGAAGATCACGTCGGCGGTCTCGGCCGCGAGGCTGCGGCCCTCATCGGACGCGCCGGCCTGGACCAGCACGGGCCGGCCCTGCGGCGAACGCGAAACATTGAGCGGGCCGCGAACCTGGAAGTGCTCGCCCTTGTGATCGAGCGCATGCAATTTCTCCGGATCGAAGAAGACGCCGGACTTCCGATCGACGAGAAACGCATCGTCGTCCCAGCTGTCCCACAGTCCCTCGACCACGCCGGCGAACTCCCGCGCCCGGGCATAACGCTTGGCGGGAGCGCCCTGCGGCTCGGCGCCGAAGTTGCGCCATTCCAGCGGATTGGCCGACGTGATGAGATTCCAGCCGGCCCGGCCGCGGCTGACCAGATCAAGCGAAGCGAATTTGCGGGCGATGCCGAACGGCGTCTCGAAGCTCGTCGACGAGGTGCAGACCAGCCCGATCCGCTTGGTGGCCGTCGCCAGGGCCGCCATGGTGGTGAACGGCTCGATCCAGGCGACATAGGCGAGATGACGCGCATTCTCCATGTCGTCGGTCGGCACGCCTGACGTGTCGGCGAGAAACAGCATGTCGAACAGGCCGCGCTCGGCGGTCTGCGCAAGCTCCATATAACGCGAGAAGTTCCAGCCGGCGTCGGCCTGAGACTCTGGATGTCGCCAGGCAGCGATGTGATGGCCCGCGGGCCGCAGGAACATTCCGAGCTTGATCTGTCTGGGAGAAGCCATGACGCGCCCCGTATTTCGAAACGCTCGCGGATGATAATATGTATACATATCATATGGCCACGGCGCCAACAAGCCGCGCGCGACACTGCGTCACCCGGCTTGCCATCGAAAGTAATATCTATCCATACTATCTGTACGCAGGCTTCATCCTGGGGGAACATCATGATGCGGATCGGTACGGCCATCGCCGCAGTGTGCATGGAAGTGTTCCTGGGAGTGTGCTTGGGAAGCGCCGGCGCTTTCGCCGATGCGCCACCCTGCCCGCAGATCAAGATCATCGTGCCGTTTTCGGCAGGCGGGGCCTCCGACCTCACCGCACGCGTGGTCGCCGATCCGCTCGGCAAGGCGCTCAAGAAGACCATCGTGATCGAGAACAAGGTCGGCGCCACCGGCAACATCGGCACCGCGGTGGTGGCGAAGTCCGCACCTGACGGCTGCACGCTCGGCGTCAACGTCGCCGCGATCCTGAGCTACAAGTATATCTTCAGCGACCTTGGCTACGATCCGGACAAAGATCTGGTGCCGATCGGCGGAGTCGGAAAATCGCCGTCGCTGATCCTGACGTCGGCTTCGAGCCCGCTCAAGAACCTCAAGGACCTCGTGGCGCTGAGCAAGGAAAAGGGCGGACTGTCATATGCGACCGCAGGGCTCGGGCTGTCGCCTCATCTGGCGGTGGTGGAGCTCGCCCGGGTGAGCGGCGCCAAATTCGATTCGGTGTTTTACCGCGGCGCGCCCGACTTCATGGGCGACCTGATGACCGGCCGGGTCACGTTCGGCAGCACGGCCGCAGCCAACTCGATGCCGCTCGTTCGTGAGGGCAAGCTGAAAGCCCTCGCCGTGATGCAGGCCGAGCGGTCGCCGCTCGCCCCCGATGTCCCAAGCAGCGCTGAACAGGGTCTATCGGCGCTCGACGGCAGCTCGCATTTCATGCTGTTCGCACCGGCCAACACGCCGAAGGACACGATCACCACGCTGTCCACGGAGTTGAAGAAGATCGTCGGCGACGGCGCCACCCGGGCGCGGCTGCACGAGCTCGGCTTCGACGCCTCGCCAATCGACGCACAGGAAGCGCTGGCTGTCGTGCGCAAGCTCGGCCAAGACCTGGAGCCGATCGTCAAGGCGCTGGATCTGAAATCGAAATAGAGGCCCGATTGCCCCGCAAACCCAGCAGTGCTCCGAGGGGGCGCCTCAAATATGCCAATCCCGCCGACCCGCTAGAAATGGGTCAGAGGCCGGGCCATTTGATCTGGCGGGTCCAACAACGCGCCTGGCGATTGTTCGCCGACGTGGCCAGTGACTACGAAGTCACGCCGGTGCAGGCGAGCGTCCTGCTCGTCGTCGGTAACCAGCCGGGTATCGATCAAAAGACACTGGCCGAAATCATTGCGCTCGATCGTGCCACGACCGGCAACGTGGTCGGCCGGCTGGAGACGCGCGGACTGCTCAAGCGCGCGACCGCGCCCGCGGACGGCCGCGCGCGCATTCTCTTCCTGACCAAACCCGGAACACTGCTCAACCGCAAGCTCGGCGCCGTGACGCGCAAGGCGCGCCGGCTCCTGGTGCAGGACCTGACAGCACAGGAACAGAAGGAATTGATCCGTCTGATGCGCAAGATCTTGCGCCTCTAAGGCAGCGCCTTACAGCGGCGCCATGCCCGCCCGGGGTACGATCCTGTCGCCGAAATCGACGTCGTAGGCACGCGCAAACGTCAGCTGCTTCCTCACAAATCGTCACTTGGTGAATGTATTCGCTACAGCGCATCGAGCAGTTTTACGTCTTTGCAGCAGCGCTTTGCCCTAGTCCAACTTTGGGATTTTTGCCGCCTCGACCAGCTTGGCGAAGCGTGCGATTTCGGATTTGAAGAAGGCGTCAAATTCGGCGGGAGTGGTGCTGATCGGCTCCAGGCCCACCGCCAACATCCGATCACGCACGTCGGGCAGGGCCAACGCTGCCGTCACCGCCCGCTGGATGGTGTCGATGACATCGGGTGGCGTGCCTGCGCGCACGAAGACCCCGTACCACGAGCCGGTTTCGAGACCGGTCAACCCCAGTTCAAGAAACGTCGGCAGTTCAGGCAGCGACGCAAGCCGCTTGCGACCGGTGATCGCGAGCCCGCGAATGATCTTTTCTTTGATCTGCGGCACGCCGGTGCTCAACGGCATGAACCCGAGCTGGACATCGCCGCTGATCAATGCGGACAGCATGGGCGCATCGCCGCGGTAAGGGATGTGCGCGATCTCTATTCCGGCCGCGTGCTTGAAGGTCTCCGCCAGGATGTGCAGCGGCGCTCCGACGCCGCTCGAGCCGTAGTTCAAAACGCCGGGGTGGGCTTTGGCTTCTGCGATCACGTCCTGAATCGTGGCGGCCGGATACTTGTACGAGCCCGCGAGCGGAAGCTGGGTGTCGGCCAATTGCATGACCGGAGCGAGATCCCTGATGGGATCGTAGTTCAGCTTCTTGTACAGCGACACGCTGCTGGCGATGGCACCCACGGTGATCAGGATCGTGTGTCCGTCCGGCGGCGCGCTCGCCACCACGGCGGCGCCGACGTTGCCGCCGGCACCCGGGCGGTTCTCGACCAGCACCGGCCGGTTGAACTGTTCCGTGAGCTTGGTGGCGAGGACCCGCGCCACCACGTCAACGCCGCCGCCCGCGGGAAAAGGCACGATCAATCGGACATTCTGGTCCGGATATTTTTGCGCAACTGCAGGGCCTGCGACCACCGCTGACATCAGCAGCGCGAGGCAGACCCATGGCATGCACCTGTTCATTCGACCCTCTTGTTTCGTGCGATCTGGAAGGGCGTCAACTGCCGGAACAGGAGGCAGACCTTGCGCGCAACACACCAGGCTCCCCAACCAACATCTGCGCCGCCTGCCGTTCACATATGAACGAGCCGTATCCTCAAGAGCATAGCGTTAGCATTGGAGTTGACTTTGTCAATCGCTACACGCTGTCGCGGACCTGCACGCGTTGCCACACGCAACCCGCCCTGCCGCGCCTCCGGTCGCTCTCGGAGCGGCGGCTAGGACTCGTCCTCCCCGCCTGCCAGCAACCGCTCGGCCTCCAGGTTGCGGTGCGAGTTTTCGATCATCGGATCGACGATGCGGGCCAGCGTTGCGGTGTCGGACGCGCTCAGCCCGGCCAGGAGAAGGGTGTTGTACCGCGGCCAGAGCTTCTTGATCTGAGTGAATATCTCTCGTCCGTCGGGCGTCAGCGTCAAAATCACTTCGTTCCGGTTGTCCGGGTTGCGTCTGCGCTGCACGAGCTTGCGTCTGACCATATCGCTGACACCGCGGCTCATCTGGCTCTTGGCAAGTCCGCAGCGTGCTGCGAGCGCGTCCAGTGACATCGGCCCTCCGACACCGAGGTGGGACACGATCCAGCCTTCGACAAGCGAGATCGCAAAGAGCCGCTGAAAGCGCGAGGCCGTGATCCGCCTCATGAGGTTGGCGAGCGTCATGAGCTTGCCGCCAAGCGAAAGACCGGCGACCTCGGCGCCGGCTTGCTGGTGCCGCGCGGCCTTTGCCGGACGGTTGTTCGTCCTGGATGCTGATCGTGAAGATATGGCTCGTGAAGACATGGTTCGTGAAGACATGGCGGCCGTCGATGAAAGCGGTGGGGGACACGGAGCTGACTTGCGGTAGCCCCGCAGCGGGTTGACTTTATCAACTGATTGGGATCATCAATGTTTCCACGCAGCGGGACGACGCATGAAACAGCCCAATATTGCGATCATCGGCGCCGGAATTGGCGGGATGGCGGCCGCGATCGCCCTCGACCGGATCGGCGCGAGCGTCCGGATCTTCGAACAGGCTTCTGCATTCAAACGCGTCGGGGCGGCGATCAACCTCACGCCGAACGCGGTCAGGATTCTGGACTGGCTCGGGCCCGGAGCAGCCCTCCGCAACAGCGCGTTCAGCCCGGAGTACCGGGTCAGCCGGTCGTGGGACACCGGCGCCGTCACCTCTCGCATGGAGATGGGGCCTCTTGCCGAACGGAAATACGGTTCGCCGCAGCTGATCGTTCACCGGGCGGATCTGCTTTCCGCGCTCGAGGCGGCATTGCCGCCGGCATCGGTGCAGCTCGGCACTAGGCTGACGTCCGTTGATCAAGATGAGCACCAGGTTCACCTGCAGTTTCAACACGGATCGCGATCGAGCTTCGATGCGGTCGTCGCGGCGGACGGCATCCATTCGACCGTTCGGCACATCATGTTCGGTGACGATGAGTCGATCTATACAGGGATGGCAGCTTACCGCGCAATTTTTCCGCGTGAGCGCCTCGGCACTTACGAGTGGAATTCGTTCGTCAAATGGTGGGGACCGGACACCAGCAGCCAGCTCGTGACGGCGGCGGTCAACCAGGGGCGGGAGATGTTCATGTTCGCGACCGTTCGCGAGCCCGAACCATCGCGCGAATCATGGTCGGCCGAATGCGACATCGATGCTCTGCGCAGGGCCTTCGCCGGCTACCATGCCGAAGCGCAATCCGTCTTCGCGGCGTGCGATGCGCCCTTCAAGACCGCCCTGTACGTCCGGCCGCCGCTCGACCGTTGGGTCCGCGGCCGGGTCGCGCTGCTGGGCGACGCGTGTCATCCGATGGTGCCGTTCATGGCCCAAGGCGGCGCCATGGCCCTTGAGGACGCGGCGATCCTGTCCCGTTGCCTGGCGGAGGCCGCAGATGTACCAGCGGCATTTTTGGCGTACGAAGCCGTGCGGAGACCGCGAGCCAGCCTCATCCAAAACGCTTCGAGCAATAATGACTGGCTCCGGGCCGACGCGAACGCCGACTGGGTCTACGGCTATGACGCTTGGAAGGCGGAGTTGAAGACTGAAACCCACTGATCCGGCCGCGCCGCCACCTGTTCCTCAGCGGCTCGGCTTCGCCATCAGCCCGTCGATCGGCACGAACACCTCGTCGGGCGACATCGGCTTCTGGAGGAGTCCGTCGGTAACGAGATATCGGCCGAACGCTTCAAGTGCCTTCCGGTTCGGTTCGATTCCGTAAGCCCATGGGTCGCCTCCGAACACGTCCTGGATTTCCTCCAGATGCTCGGCGAGCCAAGGCAGCATGAACTGCAGGGCGCCTGAAAATCGCGCCTGCTCCAGCGCGATGGCCTTCGACCCTTCACACGCCTTGTAGATGTTGTTGGCGAGCCAACGGTGCTCCCGATACAGCGCCTCGCGAAGCACCAGACCGTGCATGATGGGGAAAATGCCGGTTTTCTCGAAATAGGCGCGCTCGACACGATGGTAGTCCGGAAACAGGCGCACGACCTCCGGACTGGTGCGCAGCGAGGCTGGCGTGATCGCGCCGATGAGGGCGTCTATTTCACCCCGCGCCAGCATGTCGCTCAGCGTCGTCTGGTGACCGGCATGCGTGATCTTCAGTCCAGGCGGATGCAAGCTCGTCGCGTCCCCGCCCGCCACGCCTCTTTCGTTCACGCCGCCTTCGATCCATTCGACGTCCGACAGCGGTACATCGTATTCGTCGCGCAGGATTCCGCGGATCCATACGGCGGCCGTCATCTGGAATCCCTGTACGCCGATGCGCTTCCCCTCCAGGTCGCCCGGCGCCCTGACGGCATTCCGGTTCACGAAGATGCAGGAATGCCGGAACATCTTCGACGGAAAGACCGGAATGGTCACGAACCGCGCGGTGCCTCTCTGCCGCAGGAAAAAACAATGCGAGAGCGACATCTCCGAGATGTCGAATTCGTCATTGCGAAGCATCCGCGCAAACACCTCCATCGGGTGCTGCACCGGCATCGTCGTCAGCTCGACGCCGTCGATCGCAACGCGGCCGTCGAACAGCGCCGCCATCCGATCGTACGGACCCGTACAGAAGGACAAATTCAATTTGGTCATCGGTCCATGCCCTGCCGCGTCGCAGCGGCCCAGCGAAGCCGCGCGCCCGCCTGCGCAGGCCCGCCAACGCGGTCGGGCGCGACCTTATTGAACCGGAGTTGCCAAAGTCAACTTCCTGCCGGCGGTGCCGATGACGCGCTGGCCCCGCGCGGTCAGCCCGGCCTCACGTCCTGCGTGAACGGCATCGCGCGCAGCCGCGTCTTGGTTGCCCGATAAACCGCCTGGGCGACCGCCGGCGCGACCGGCGCGAGCGCCACTTCGCCACAACCTTGCGGCGGGCGATCGCTGTTCACGAGCACCACCTCGATGCGCGGCATCTCTGAAATGCCGAGCAGCGGATAGTCGTGGAAATTGCTCTGCTCCACGGCCCCGTTGGCGAAGGTGATTTCACTCTTGAGCGTGTTGGTGAGCGCGAAGCCGATGCCGCCCTCGATGTTGGCCTTGACGAGCCCCGGATTGATCACCGTTCCGGTATCGACCGCACAGACGACGCGTCGCACCGCAACGCGCCCCTTGACCATTTCGACCTCGACGACCTGGGCCACGTAGGTTTTGAACGCGCCGCCGCGACCGGTGTAGAGGTTGAACGCGAATCCGCGGTGGATGCCCGCCGGCGCGGCCTTGCTCCATCCAGCCGCCTCCACCACCCGGTCGAGCACCGCGATCGCATACGGATCGTGAGCGAGCAGGTGCCGCCGATAGAGATACGGATCGCTGTTCGCCGCGTCGGCGAGTTCGTTGATGAAGCTCTCCAGAAAAAACACCGCGGAGGTGCTGCCGACGCTGCGCATGAAGCTGACCGGGATCGGCTGCTTCACGTTGACATTATCGACGGTCAGGTTCGGCACCGCATAGGCGAGATCGTAGATCGAATCGAGCATCGTCTCGTCCCATCCGCCGGCGGCCTCCATCGCCTTCGGCTTGATCATGGCGTAGAGCGATTCACCGACGACGCGCGCGTGCAGGGCTGTGGGATATCCGTCGGCCCCAAGCACCGCGCGGAACCGCGCCGACGCGCAGGGGCGATAGTAGCCGTGACGGACGTCGTCCTCGCGCGAGCGGATCACCTTGACCGGACGCCCGACCGCCTTCGAGGCGACGGCGGCATGCAGCACGAAGTCCGGCACGTATTTGCGGCCGAAGCTGCCGCCGAGGAACGTGGTGTTCACGATCACCTTGTCGGGCGCCATGTTGAAGTATCGGCCGAGCGTCCGGCGCACCATGTCCTGGCCCTGGATCGGGCCCCAGACCTCGATCTCGCCGTCGCGCACATGCGCGGTCGCGACCACCGGCTCCATGGTGGCGTGAACCAGATACGGCGTGTGGTAGCGCGCCTCGATCATGTTGTCGCCGGCGGCGGCGAGCATCGCGTCAGCATTGCCGACCTGCGTCGCCACCACCGCTTTGTCGTCATCAAGCGCGGCGAGGCGCTGATCCATGATCTTGCGGCTGTCGAGGCCTGCGGACGCGCCCTCGTCGAAATCGATCTCCAGCGCATCTGCGGCCTGCTTGGCGGCCCAATAGCTGTCGGCGACGACGATCACCGTGTTGTGGGCGGGCCGCGGCCAGAACGGCGCCGTGACCACGGCCTTGATGCCGGGCCGCGCGCGGATCGCGGCCTCGTTTTTAACCGCAAGGACCTTGCCGGTCTGGGTCGGCGCCATGCGGACCGCACCGAACAGCATGTCGGGCACGCGCACATCGATGCCGAAGATGGCGCTGCCGTCGACCTTGGACGGCGTATCGAGGCGACGCAGGTTCTGCCCGATCAGCTGCCGCTGCGACGGTGCCTTGAGCTGCGGCTTCGGATTGAGCGGAAGCTTCGCGGCATCCGCGGCGAGCTCGCCATAGGCGAGCGAACGGCCGGTCGGCAGGTGCGTGACACGCCCCTGTTTCGCCTCGCACTGGGTCACGCGAGCCTTGAACCGCGCGGCCGCAGCCTGCACCAGCGCTTCGCGCGCTTGCGCGCCCGCGATCCGCAGCCGGTCATGGAACATGGTCGCCGACATCGACGCGCCGACGAACTGCTGCAGCTCTTCGTTGGCGGCGGCAGTCCGGTACGCGTCCCGCCCCGTGACGAATTCGACGCTCACCGACGCCCAGTCCGCGTCGAGCTCGTCGGCGACGATCTGCGGCAGGCCGGTGTAGACGCCCTGCCCCACCTCGCACTGCGACACCCCGATGATGGTGCGGCCGCTCGGCTCGAGACGAATCCAGTCCGTGATCTCATAGCTCGGCTGCGCCGCAGCGGCGGCGCGCTGCACGAGCGAAACCGGGATCACGAGGGCACCGGTGGCAAGCGCCACGCCCTTGAGGAAACCGCGACGGCTGGTCCCGCCGCCGGCCGCCCCGGAGCGATCGCCGAGGTCAAACATTCGCGGCTGCATGGATCGCCTCCCTGATGCGATGGTAGGTGGCGCAGCGACAGAGGTTGGTCATGGCCACGTCGATCTGGGCGTCGGTCGGCTTGGGATGCTCCTTCAGCAGCGCAGCCGCGGCCATGATCATGCCGGACTGGCAGTAGCCGCACTGCGGCACATCCTTCTCGATCCAGGCTTTCTGCACCGGATGCGACCGATCCTTCGACAACCCCTCGATGGTCGTGATCCTTCGGTTGGCGATATTGCCGACCGGCAGCATGCAGGAGCGGGTCGGCGCGCCATCGACATGCACCGTGCAGGCGCCGCAGGCGGCGATCCCGCAGCCGTATTTGGTTCCTGTCAGTTGCGCCCAGTCGCGGATCACCCACAGCAGCGGGGTCTGCGGATCGCCGTCGAAATCGACCGGCCGATCGTTGAGATGGAATTGCATTCGCCCTCCTGATCGTCATGGCCGCGCACGGATGACGCGGCTGACTGCAGGGGCAGATGATCAGGTGGGCCGGGGCCGCGAACAATATGGCAAGTCGGACAGACTGAGCTTCCAAATCGTGGATAATCGCTCCGACGCCTCGGGCGGCGCCATCAGGCGTCGCGCCACCGGTCCCACGGCGGGTTCGGTCCGAAGCGGGCCACCAGCAGATCGATAAAGCTGCCCAGCTTGGCAGAACGATGACGGCCCTGCGCATGCACCGCGTAGGCGGTCAGTTCGGGAATCGAAAACTCGGTCAGGATCGGGACGAGGCGTCCGGCGGCGAGATCCGCACCGACCGCATAGGTCGGACACAGCAGCACGCCCGCACCCTGAAGGACCGCGATCCGCAACGCCAAAGTGGCCGAGGCGAAGCGCGGCGAAAGCTGCGTCGTCACCGGATCGCCATTCGCCGCAACGAACCGCCATTCGTTCCGGGGCCAGAGAAAGCCGTTGTATTGCAGGCAATCGTGGAAGCGCAGCTCGGAGGGATGCTGCGGCGTGCCACGGCGCTCGAGGTAGGACGGCGCCGCGCAGGTCACGAACCGGATCGGCGCCAGGCGGCGCGCGATGAGACTCGAGTCCGGCAGATGGCTGACGATCACCGCGAGGTCATAGCCCTCGCCGAGCACGTCGACGTAGCGATCGTTGAGATCGAGGCGGACGCTGACGTCCGGGTGCTTCGCCATGAACGAAACCGCCGCGGGCGTGACCTGCTCGACCCCGAACAGCCCCGGCGCACTGACCCGCAGCCGCCCGCGCAGCGTGGTCTGCAAAGCGCTGGCGGCTCCGGTCGCATCCTCGACCTCGGAGAGAATGCGCGTGCAGCGCTCGTAGAAGGCTTCGCCCGCTTCAGTCAGGGCGACGCGCCGCGTCGATCGATTGAGGAGCCGCGCACCGAGCCAGCTTTCGAGCGCCTGGACGTGCTTGCTGACGACGGTCGGCGACAACTGCGCCTGGCGCGCCGCGGCCGCGAAGCTGCCGCTCGCGACGATCTTCGCGAACACGTGCATGCTCGTGAGGCGGTCCATGGCAAAGCCCCGGCGCCCGGCAACCTATTGCAGCTGAATGTTACGCTGTTTGATCACGTCAGCCCACAACGCCGTTTCACGGCGGATGCGCTCGCTGAAGACCGCGGGCGGTTCGGTCATCACCGTAAGGCCCTGCGCCTCCAGCTTAGAGCGCAAAGCCGGAGTCGCCATCGTCTCGCGCGTGACGTCGAAGATCGCCTGCGTCACAGCCTCAGGAACCGCCTTGGGCACCAGCAGGCCGTACCACGATGTGACGTCGATGCCGGTCACGCCGGCTTCCGCCAGCGTCGGAACCTGGGGGACGAGCGCGCTGCGTTGCGCGGTGGTCATCGCGACGGGGACAACGGTGCCGGCCTGGATCGCCGCGAGCGCCGCCGTGAGGTTCGTCGCCAGCAGGTCGACATGGTCGCCCAGCACATCGTTGAGCGCCTGCGACGAGCCTTTGTAAGGCACATGGATGAGGTTCGCGCCCGTCTTCACCCGCAGCAGCTCCATGGCCAGATGAAGCTGGCTGCCCACGCCGGGCGAGCCGTAGGTCACCTCCCTCGACTTGCCCTTGGCGATCAGCGAAGCGAGATCGGTGATGCCCGACTTGTGCGAGGCCACGATGATGTTGGGTGCGGTCGCGAGCAACGTCACCGCGGTGAAATCGCGCTCGACGTCGAACGCCAGGTTTTTCATCAACGTGGGATTGATGGTCAGGTTGCCGGCCGGAATCAGCAGCATGTTGGTGCCGTCCGCCGGCCCCTTGCGGACCGCATCAATCCCGATATTGCCCGCTCCGCCGGTCTTGTTCTCGACGGTGGCGGGCTGGCCGGTGCGCTCCTGGTAGGCCTGCGCCAGCAGACGGCCCAGAACATCGACTGGTCCTCCCGCCGTGAACGGCACCACCAGCGTCAGCGGCTTCTTGGGAAATGCCGCGGGCACATCCTGCGCCGCCGCTGGCGCCGCCGTGAGTGCAATCGCCAGCATCGCGCTAGCCAGAATCGTCAACCCGCGAACTTGCATGACCTGCTCCATCGTCTTTGCGCCATGCAGGCGCCCCTGTCAGGCGACCAGCGGCTCCGACCACGCGTCATAAGCGTAAACCCAGTCGGCATTGCCGCCTTCTTTCAGCCATTCGTTGCCGCGCGAACCGAGCTGGACGCGCGCCGTCCGATCGCGCCGAGCATGTTCGTACCGCGCCAACGCCGCTTTCACGCCGTCGAAGCCGACACCCGTCATCGCTCGGCCCAACACCACAGCGTCCTCAATGGCCATCGCCGCCCCCTGCGCCATGAACGGAGTCATCGGGTGGCAGGCATCGCCCAGCAAGGTGATGCAACCGCTAGACCAACGCGGCAACGGATCGCGCACATAGAGCGCCGACTTCACGACTTCGGTGCAGGCATCCAGCAATGCGCGCGCTTCCGGATGGAAGTTCACATATGCCGCTCGCAGTTCGTTGACGTCACCGGCCATGGTCCAGGATTCGTGGAGCCAGTCTTTCTGCGGGGTGGTGGAGAACACGAAGGTTTCGCGGCCCCGGTTGAGCGGAAACGTCACGATCTGCAGATCCGGCGTGGGCCCCCACCATTTGGTGAACGCCTCCATGTTCGGGATCGAAAGACGGGAGCTGTCGACCACGCTGCGGTACGAGACCAGCCCCGTGAACTGCGGATGCTCCGGCCCGAACAGGGCGGTTCGCGTCGGCGAATGGATGCCGTCGGCGCCGACCAGCACGTCGACCGTTTCTCGGCTGCCGTCGGCAAACGACACCGAGGGCTTGTCGTGATCGAGGCCGATCGCGACGACGCGGCGGCCGAGCCGGATCACGTCGGCGGGAAGCTTCTCCTTCAGGGCATGAATCAGATCGGCCCGATGGATGGTCAATTGCGGCGCGCCATAGCGCTGCTGCGCGGTGTCCGCCATCTCGAGCCGCGAGGTCTCCTGACCGCTGTCCCACATCCGGCTGATGCGATGGGTCGGACGCGCCGCCGTTTGCTCCAACGCCGCGACCACGCCAAGCCCGGCAAGTGCCCGCACCGAATTGGGCGTGAGATTGATGTCGGCGCCGACGCGCGCGAACGAACTGGCCTGCTCGAACACCAGCACGTCATGACCCGCCTGCCGAAGCGCGATGGCGGCAGCCATACCGCCGACACCGCCGCCGTTGATACCGATTTTCAATCCCATCGTTGCACCGCTCAGTGGAGCGAGAAGCCGCCGTCGACGGCGAGCGTCTGCCCCGTGATGAATTTGGCGTCGTCCGAGAGCAGGAAGGCGACCACCCCATCGAGGTCGCCGGGCATCTGCTTTCGCTTGAGGATTTGCCGTCCGGCGTAGTCGTTCCAGCGGTCCTCGGGAATGTCCTTGGTGGCCTCGCCCATGGTGAGGCCCGGCAACAGGCAGTTGACCCGCACCATGCGGTCACCCAATTCGCGCGCCAGCGACCGGGTCATGCCAACGATCGCCGACTTGCTGGTCACGTAATGCAGCAGTCGCGGCGCGCCCCAGTAGATCGTGTCGGAGGACACGGTGACGATGGCTCCGCCATCCTTCATCCGCGGCCCGATCGCCCGAATGGTCAGCCAGGTGCCGCGCACGTTGATCGCCAGCATGCGATCGAAAACGTCCGGCGGGATGTCGGTGTAGCTCTTGCCGCCGACATTGTTGGCCCAGGCGGCGTTCGTCACCAGGCCGTGGATGCCATCGCAATCGCAACTTGCGATCTTGGCCATTGCTTCAACGGATGTTTCGGACGAGATATCGGTTCGCACGAAGCGGGCGTCGATCCCCTGCCCCTTCAGCTTGCGCTCCGCATCGGTGCCGAGCGCGTCGTCGATCTCAGCGATGATGATGCTCGCGCCCTCGCGGCCCAGCCGCTCGGCGAACGCAAATCCGAGCCCCCGACCCGCGCCGGTGACCACGATGCGCTTGCCGGAAAATCGACTCTCTACGATCACGCGGCCCCCCCTTCCTGCTGCTCTAAACCTGCATGGTCGGCGTTGCGACCGCGTACTGAAAGAAGTCGACGGTGGCGGCGTCGTATATTGTGACTGAAGCGCCGCCGCCGGCGCGTCCGGTGAATGTTTCCTGGCTGTCGTTGTCGAAGCCCTCGAAGGCGATGTCTCCAGTCAGCTTCAAATCGACGGCTGCGTTCGCATCCGGAATCAGGATGCGCTCGTTGGAAATGCGCACGGCAAGGTTCGAAGCCTCGTCAACGAAGCCATCCACCGTCGGTCGGATTTCGAAGGTTTCGCCGGTGCCCAAGGAATGCACGCGCACCGGACATTGTCCGGTGCGCCGCCGATGCGCCTCGACCGCAATGATGCGCCGGATCTCAGGACGCATGGCCCGTTCCGCTAGGCATGACCGCGCCCGCTTTGATCGACCGAGCGAACCTGGCGGCGCGTGGTCCCGTCGATGCCGCCGACGATGGCCCATTCGGCGAACAACTCGGGCTTGCGCTCGTGCGAGCCGGGCTTCCACTCCTCGGTGCAGAAATCCTCATCCGCATAGTATTCGAGCGGCGCGGACAGCGGATTCTCGAAATACCAGAAGTAGGCCGACGAAATCGGATGGCGGCCCGGACCGATCTCGGTCTTCCAGCCCTTCTTGCTCATCGCGATGCCACCGCCGATCACCTCGTGGATGTCGGCGAGCGTGAATGCCACATGGTTGATGCCGGGCTTGCCGGGCCGGTTGAGCATGAACAGGTTGTGGTGCTCGCCGACCCGCTTGCAGCGCGTGAAGACACCATGCCCCGGATACTCGTCGCTGATCGCGAAACCCAGCGTGTCCGTGTAGAACGCGCGCATCGCGGCAAAATCCGACGCGAACACGACCACATGTCCGATGTTGATCGGATTGGCGCGCTGATGGACCGGCGAGCGCTGATTGATCCGCTGATGCGAGCCCGGTGCGTTGGACGGCGTCGGCTTGACGTCGACCTCCGAGCGCTTGGTGACGCGGAACGCCAGCGAGAGACCGTTCGGATCGGTGACCCGCGCCATTCCATCCGCGCCGGTGCGAAAGCTCGGCAACGACCGCAACGGCTTCAGCGTCTCTTCGAGAGCCGCGGCGTCGGCCGCGCCCCAGACGATCTCGCGCACCGTGTTACCGCTTTCGATGGCCGACGGAAGGTCCGCGGCATCCTTGGGACGGACGATGACCTCCGCCCCGTTTCGGGTGCGGTAGACCAAGCGATCGCTGGTGGCCGAGACCGGCGTCACCCCCCAATCGTCGAGAAACCGCTTGGCCTCGGACATATCGCCGACGCCGAACACCACGGCATCAATACCGGTCACGGACATGACAACCAAATCCCTTCATCCTCGGCGGCGCCGGACGTCCCGGCGCGCGCCACGCGGCAGCAAACTCGTTGACGGTCGACCGGTCGGGCTTAGCGCTTGACCTTGGCCAGCGGATGCTCCGGCGGATAGGTCGGCGTCACTGGCTTCGGGGACCCGATCATCACCATCATGACCGCTTCCTCCTCGCCGACGTTGATCTCGCCGCGATAGACGCCGGGCGGGATCGAAACGCAGTCGCGCTCGCCAAGCACGGCCTCCCACTTCTCGCCGTCCTTCTCGGTCATCACTTTGACCTTGCCGCGCAGCACGAAGAACACCTCCTCAGCATCGACATGCAGATGCATCGGCCCTTCGGCGCCGGGCGGCAGGATCATGTTGGAGAGCGTGAAGTTCTCGGCCGGGATAACGTTGGAATCGGTGGCGACGCCGGTGCCGCCCGTGCCGATGAAGCGCTTCTGCGCGCGGCGATACTTGGGATCGTAGTCGGCCTGGAACTTGAGCGCGTTCCAGTCATAGCTGCGCTCGGCCACGCGCGCGACGCGGCTGTTCATCCACTTCTCGAAGCTTGCACCATTGGGCCGATCCCAGGAATGGCCCTTGGTCCGGGTGACGTCGTCCATGTGTCTCTCCTGTTGATGTTCGTTTCGTTGGTTTCGAGTTCAGTTGCTCTTGCGAAAGTCCGAGCGCGCCGAAAGTCCGGCAAGCGCCTTGTCGCCGCCGATTTCGCGCGAGATCGCTTCGGCGGCCGCCACGACCTCGGTCTTCAGAAGTCCGTTGAGTTCGGCGTCATCGGTAAACATCGCGACCGCCGAGATATTGACCGCAGCGATGGTGCGGTCGTTGGCGTCGACGATCGGCGCCGCGACGCTCGCAACGCCAGGCTCGTAGATCGAGTTCTGGACCACGAAACGGCGTGCACGATCGGCGGCCAGCTGCTCGATCAATTGAGCGATCCCGCCGCCGCGCGGCTGCACGGCGGACTCGCGATCATAAAGGTCGCGGATCTCGCGCTCCGACAATCCTGCCAGCAGGACACGGCCCATGGTGGTGGCACGCGCCGGCAGCCGGGTGCCGACATGTATGGTGCTGGAAATCGCGCGGCGGGTTGCCACCCGCGCCAGATAGACAACCTCGCTGCCGTGCAGTTCGCCGAGGTGCGCCGACCAGCCGGTGCGGTCGCGCAGCCGAAGCAGATGCGGCATCGCCACCTCGACCAGATCACGCGAGGCGAGATAGCCGAACCCCAGGTTCAGAACCTGCGGCCCGAGCTGATAGCTCTTGCTGCCGGCGTCGTAATCGACGAAGCCCAGATGTCCCAGCGTATAGAGCAGCCGGTACGCCGACGACCGGGTCACGCCGAGCGTGGCCGCCACCTCCGACAGCGTCAGCTTGCGCCTCTCGCCCGACAGGATGGACAGGATTTCGAGACCGCGGGTCAGCGCCGGCACTAGGTAGCGCTCATCCGCGGCTTTATCGACCGTCAGCCCAGAGCCGGGCGCCGATTGCCGCGAATCATCGCCGGCCGGCGCGGCTTGCGCTCCGTCTGATGGACGAGACTCGTCGTCCTGGAGATGTTCGTCTTGAGGGTGCTCGGCCACGAAAACAACGCATGTTTAATTAGCTAAACAACGTATAGCATAAGAAACAAACGTCGGCAAGCTCCAATTTCACGAGTGGCGCGATCCGGCTCCACGGTTCATCCCGATGGACCAACCGGTGCGACTTCTTGCCCGCCAAGGTTGCTTCCTTGCTGGGATTGACTCAGAGGTGAACATTTGGTTGACTGTATAAAATGTGAACATATAGTTCATATTTGAACAGACGCGGGTCGAATGATGGACGCATTCGTTTCCAATGTTCTCACACTCGACAACGTGGCCCGGCGCTTTCCAGGGCGCGCGCGAGGCGCACCGCCCTTCACCGCCGTCCGAAACCTCAGCCTTCATGTCGACAAGGGCGAGTTCGTCTCGGTCGTCGGACCGTCAGGCTGCGGCAAGAGCACGCTGCTCAACCTCGTCGCCGGGCTGGACCGTCCCAGCGAAGGCACCGTGCGGCTCAACGGCACCGAGGTCACCGGCCCCAGTTCGCACGTCGGCTTCATGCTGCAGAAGGATCTGCTGCTGCCGTGGCGCACCGTGCGGCACAACATCGAGTTCGGACTCGAGGCCAGCAACATCAGCGCCAGCGAGCGGCGCGCCCGTGCCGAGCGGGAATTGAAGCGCTGCCGTCTTGTCGATTTTGCCGATCGCTACCCCTACCAGCTCTCCGGCGGTCAGCGGCAACGCGCCGCGCTGGCGCGCACGTTGGCGATCGATCCAACCGTGGTGCTGCTCGACGAACCGTTTTCCGCCCTCGACGCGCAGACCAAGCTGATCATCCAGAAGAGCTTCGCCGAAACCATCGCCGGCTCCGGCCTGACCACGCTTCTCATCACCCACGATCTTGCCGAGGCGGTCGCGATGTCCGACCGCATCCTGGTGATGAGCGACGGTCCCGGCCGCGTCGTCGAGGAAATCATCGTCGGCTTGCCCGACCGCAGCAACCCGATCGCGCGAGCCGCCAAGCCGCGCGCGGCGGAGATCGTCGCGCATTTGTTCGACGCATTGCACATCGACAACCGGCTCGACGCATAACGCGCTCGCGCCAGATCAACGCACTTCAGCGCAAGGAGACACCATGCATATCACCCGACGGACCGCGATCGGCGGCATGATGGCGGCGGCCGTGGCCCGGCCGGCACTGGCCGCACCCGAGCCGGTGACGTATCTGTTCCCGGCACCGTCCTTCCTGCCCGCGTTCATTCCGTTCCAGCTCGCGGTCAAGCGCAACTACTTCGCCGACAACAACCTCGCGGTCACGTATCGGACCGGCCGCGGCGGCGCAGACGTCGCCACGCAAGTGGGCGCCGGCAACGTCGACATGGGCGGTGGCGTTGGCGAAACCTCGATGATCGTGCGGCCGAACGATCTGCCGGTGCGCGGCGTCGCGCTGCTCGGTTCGCATCCGCTGTTTCAGCTCGTCACCCGCAAGGAAAGCGGTATCAAGACCCTGGCCGATCTGCGCGGCAAGAAGCTCGGCGTGATCG
Organism: Rhodoplanes sp. Z2-YC6860; assembly: GCF_001579845.1. Taxonomy (GTDB): domain Bacteria; phylum Pseudomonadota; class Alphaproteobacteria; order Rhizobiales; family Xanthobacteraceae; genus Z2-YC6860. The sequence continues at coordinate 927,007 of NZ_CP007440.1, read as the reverse complement.
GCTATCAGGACACCGGCTATTACGCGCTGCTCGCCGTGCTGGCATCGGCCAATCTCAAGCGTTCGGACCTCGAAGTTCAGGCGGTCGGCCCCGCCGGCGTCACCCAGCTCATGATCGCCAAGAGCATCGACGGCATCGTCGCGGTGCCGGAATGGGCCGACACCATCGAATCCGCCGGGATCGCGCTGGATTACTTCCCGATCGAGCCGGTCCTGCCGGCCATGGCGCAGGCGATCCTCGCGTCCGACAAGGTCATCAAGGAACGGCCGGCGGTGGTGCGCGGTTTCGTCAAGGCGGTCATGCAGTCGCTTCGCGACTGTATGGCCGATCCCGCCGCGGCCGCCCGCGACTACGTCGCAGCCACGCCGCAGCACACCGGCAAGGAGGTCGAGATCGAGCGCATCCTGCGCCGCTACGTCACGCAGGTCTACGCGACCCAGCCGGCATCGGCCCTCGGCAAATTCGATCCGGCCCGGCTGAAGACGGTGCAGTCGTTCTACGTCGAAAACAACATCATCAAGACCGCCGTGCCGGTCGCTGATCTCTACACCAACGAGTTCGTCAGCTAACCGGATGGGACGCCGACCATGACCGACCAAGCCAACCAGACCGTCGGCGCAACCCCGGCCGCCGCTCGCAGCGGAGGTGGCGCGGGTGTTTTTGGCGGCAACGCCGCCGTGCCGATGGCCAGCCTGGCGTTGGCGGTCGTGATGCTGATCGCCTGGCAGTATTTGCCGCCGGCGCTCGGCATTCCGAAATTCATCATCCCGCGCGTCAGCGAGCTTTGGGATGAGGGCGTGCGGATGTGGCAGCAGGAGAACCTGCTCACCCATTTCATCTCGACCGCATCGATGTCGATTCTCGGCTTCGTGCTCGGCGGCTTGCTGGGTGCCATATTCGGCTATGCGCTCGGTCTGCTGCCTACATGGGAACGGGTGCTGTCCCCCTACATCCTCGCCTTGCAGATCGCCCCCAAGGTCGCGTTCGCGCCACTGTTCATCCTGTGGTTCGGCTACAACGCGTGGCCGAAACTGATCGTGACCATCCTGGTCGTGTTCTTCCCGATCCTGGTCAACGTGCTGCAGGCGATGCGCATCATGGATCGCGACCTCGTCAACCTGGCGCGCGCCTACAACATGAGTCCCGCCAAGATCTTCTGGAAGGTCATGGTGCCGTTCTCGATGCCGAACCTCATGGCCGGCCTGCGGATCGGCGCAACGCTTGCGGTGATCGGCATCACCGTCGGCGAACTGGTCGGCGGCGAAATCGGTCTCGGCTATCTGATCAGCTTCGGCCAGGGCCAAGCCAACACCGCGATGGTGTTCGACGCCATCCTGCTGCTGACGGTGATCGGCATCGTCATGTACTGGGCCGTCACCAGCATCGAGACGCGTGTCCTGCACTACGTGCCACGCGCGCTTGAAGCGCCGCCACAGGTTCAATCATGACTCTGCTCGTGCAGAACCCGGCGATCGAGCGCGGCGAAGCCGCCGGCATCGAATACCTGCGCCAGCCGGGATCGAGCGCCCACACCTTGGTGCTGCTCCACGGCATCGGCAGCAACGCCCAAAGCTTCGAGCCATTGATGTCCGCGCTCGGCGCCTCCCGGCCGCTGTTGGCTTGGAACGCGCCCGGCTATGGCGGCTCGCGCGCCCTGGCAACGCCCGCGCCGGCACCCCGGCACTATGCCGAGGCGCTGAAGGCGATGCTCGACGAGCTTGCGATCGCGTCGGCCACGGTGGTCGGTCATTCGTTGGGCTGCCTGTTCGCGGCAAGCTTCGCCGCCGCTTACCCGGAGCGGGTGCGTGCGGTTGCCCTGCTCTCGCCTGCGCTTGGCTATCGCGTTGCCGCCGGCGCGCCACTGCCGCCGACGGTGCAGTCGCGGATCGACGAGATCGAGTCGCTCGGCCCGACCGCATTCGCCGCCAAGCGGGCGGCGCGCCTGGTCGGCGAGCCCGAACGGCATCCGCGCGTGGTCGAAGCGGTCCGCAGCGCGATGTCCGCAGTGAACCCGGCCGGATATGCCCAGGCCGTTCGTGCACTCGGCGCCGGCGATCTCCTGGCCGACATCGCTCGCATCACCGCTCCCGCCCTGGTGGCGGTCGGCTCCAAAGATGTCATCACTCCGCCCGACAATGCGCGCACCGCATGTGCGGCGTTCCCGAAAGCTGCGGCCTTCCATGAAGTCTCCGGCGCCGGCCACGCCGTGCCACAGGAGCAGCCGGACGCCGTGGCACGCCTGCTGTCGGAGCTCGCATGAACGACACGATGAACGATGCACCGGTTGAGCAGGCCGACGACACTTACGCCTCGCCGCCGGTGCAGCGTGCGGCACGGTTGCTGCGGCATATCGGCGAAGGCGACGCGGTGACCAACATCTCGCGGACCGCACGTGAGCTCGGCATCAACCGCACCACGCTGCTTCGCTTGCTGCACACGCTGCACACCGAGCGCTTCATCGAGCCGCGCCCCGAAGGGACCGGCTGGCGGATCGGCGTCGGCCTGATCGGCCTCGCCGCGCAGGCGTTCTTCTCGGAGGATCTGGTGCAGACCTCGGTGCCTGTGCTGACGGAGCTCGCCGAGAAGCTCGGCCTGTCCGCCCATCTCGGCGTCCTCGACGGCACCGAGATCGTCTATCTGGTGCGGCGCGTGCCGAACCACGCCTTTGCGAGCAACATCCGCGTCGGCAGCCGGCTGCCCGCGCACGCGGCGAACATGGGCCGGATCATCCTGGCCAACCTGCCGCCGGCCCGCGTCGACCGGCTCTATTCCGGCTCGACCCTCAAGCCGGTGACCGCCCACACCGCCGTCACCCTTGCCAAGCTGCACGCCCAGCTCGAGATGGATCGCGCCCGTGGCCTGGCCTGGAGCGATGGCAACTATGAAGCCGGCATCAGTTCGGTTGCGGCGGCCGTGTTCGACGTGACGGGCGCACCGGTCGCTGCCCTCAACGTCAGCGGCCATTCCGATGACTTTGCCGGCCCCGCGCGTCGCGCCGAGATCGAAGCAGCGGTCCGCTCTGCGACGGCGCAGATTTCCCGGCGCCTCGGCTGGCTCGGCTCCGAGCCGGATTCGCGTGGTCCCGCTGCGGCCGGCCACGGCGCATGAGAGGCAGAGCATGAATCTTGGACTGAACGAGCGTGTGGCAGTGGTGACCGGCGGCAGTTCCGGCATCGGGCTTGCCGCCGCAAAGCTGCTGCTCGCGGACGGCGCCAAGGTTGCGATCTGTGGTCGCAATGCGGACCGGCTGGCCGCTGCGAAGACCGAGCTCGATGCGGTCCGGCCGGGCGGCACGTTGGCCAGCGTCTGCGATGTGCTCGACGCCGCAGCGGTGGCGTCGTTCGCCCGCGAGGTCGGCGCATGGAGCGGCGGCCGCGTCGATATCCTGGTCAACAACGCCGGTCAGGGGCGCATGTCGACATTCGCATCGACCACCGACGCGCAATGGCGCGAGGAGCTGGAGCTGAAGTTCTTCAGCCAGATCCTGCCGATCCGGGCGTTCCGTTCCCTGCTGGAGGCCAGCGATGCGCCGGCCATCGTCGGCGTCAATTCGCTGCTCTCAATCCAGCCCGAGGCTCACATGGTGTGCACCTCGGCGGCGCGCGCCGGCGTGCAGAGCCTGCTGAAGTCGCTCTCCATCGAACTCGCGCCGCGCATTCGCGTCAATTCTGTGCTGCTCGGACTGGTGGATTCAGGCCAATGGCAGCGGCGTTTCGAGGCTCGCGCGGACAAGGCGCAGAGCCGCGAGCAATGGTTTGCGGCGCTGGCGCGCGAGAAAGAAATCCCGATGCAGCGCCTCGGCGTTCCCGACGAGCCTGCTCGCGCTATCGTTTTCCTCGGTTCGCCTGCGGCGAGCTACATCACCGGGGCCAGTCTTGAAATCTCGGGCGGCGTGTCCCGCCATATTTAACTTCGGATCAAAGCCATGAACGTTTCCGTAGCCAAACCGCCGATCGCGACCTCGGTCTCGAAAGCCCCAGCGCAAGAGTCCGTTGGCGACGCCATCGCGCGCGCGCTCGCCGATATGGGCGTGACCACCGCCTTCGGCGTCATCTCGATCCACAACATGCCGATCCTCGACGCGATTGCACGGCAGGGCCGCATCCGCTTCGTGCCGGCGCGCGGCGAGGCCGGCGCCATGAACATGGCCGACGCCTACGCCCGGGTGTCGCGCTCGATCGGCGTCTGCTTCACGAGCACCGGCACCGCGGCCGGCAACGCAGCCGGGTCCCAGGTCGAGGCGCTGACCGCAGGCTCGCCGGTGCTGCACATCACCACCCAGGTCGACCGCGAGTTCGTCGATCGCGACCGTGCCGCCATCCATGACGTGCCACGCCAGCCCGACATGCTGAAGGCGATCAGCAAGTCGTATCTGCGCATCTGGGAACCCGCGGCGGCGATCGAGACATTGCTGACCGCCGTGCGACACGCGCTCACCGCCCCGACCGGGCCGGTCACGCTGGAAATCCCGGTCGACGTGCAACGGACCGAAATCCCGTCACGCACCCTGTCCGGGGTGCCCGCCATCCCGGCGGTGGTGCCCGACGGCGCGCAGCTCGATACGCTGGCGCAGCGCGTGCTGAAGTCGCGGCGGCCGATGCTCTGGCTCGGCGGCGGCGCGCGGGGCGCGGCGGCAGCGGCGAAGGCGTTGGCCGATCGCGGCTTCGGCATCGTGACCAGCACACAGGGCCGCGCCGTGGTGCCGGAAAGTCACGGCCACAGCCTGGGCGCATTCAACATGACGCCAGCAGCTGAGGCCATCTACCGCCAATCCGATCTGATGATCGTGGTCGGCTCGCGGCTGCGCGGCAACGAGACCAAAAACAATCGCATGGTGTTGCCCCCGCTGGTGCAGATCGATGCCGAGCCGGGACAAGGCGCGCGCAACTACCCGGTCGATATGTTCATCAACGGCGATGCGCGGCTTGCTCTCGAAGGCTTGTTGAGCCGCCTGCCGGCGCGGCTCGACACCGATGCGGCCTTTCTCGAAAGCTTCGCCGCCGCGCGCCGCGACGGCGAAACCGCGCTTCGCGCCGGCCTTGGCCCCTACGGTCCGCTGGCCGACGAGCTCAGCCGCCGCGTCCATGACGAGGCACGCCCGTGGGTGCGCGACGTCACCATCTCCAACAGCACGTTCGGCAACCGTTACGTCCGCCTCGCGGCGCCGCATCTCGGCGTGCACGCGCTGGGCGGCGGCATCGGCCAGGGCATCGCCATGGGGATCGGCGCCGCGCTGGCCGGCGTTCCGGCCAAGACCATCACGCTGCTCGGTGACGGCGGCTCGCAATTGATGATCGGCGAGCTTGCAACAGCGGTCGAGTCGAAAGCCAATCTCGTCTTCGTCCTGATGAACGACCGCGGCTACGGTGTGATCCGGAACATCCAGGACGCACAGTACGGAGGCCGGCATGTCTATGCCGACATCCTGACGCCGAATTTCGCGCTGGTCTGCCAAGCGGTCGGTCTGCCTCACATGCTGGTGCGCCACATCGGCGATTTCAGCGCGACGCTGCAACGCGCGCTCGACACGCCAGGCCCATGCCTGATCGAAATCGACATGGTGGCGATCGGTCCGTTCAGCCAGAGTTTCGCCGGCCCGCCGGCCGGCGCCGCAGGAAAGCCAGCATCATGACATTGCAACGACTCGGCATCATCGGAGCGGGCGGTATCGCCAAGGTGGCGCTCTCCACGCTCGCGCGCGACCAGGCGGCGCCTCTGGCGCTGACCTCGATCCTGGTGCCGCCTGCGTTCGCGTCGCAGGCAACGGCGCTGCTGGACAGTTTGGGCGATGGCCTCGCGAAGTCGCGCGTGGTTCGGACCGACCTCGCTGCATTCCTCGACGACAAGCCGCAGGTGGTTGCCGAATGCGCCTCGCACACGGCTGTGCAGGAGTTCGGACCGCCGATCCTCGACGCGGGATGTGACCTGATCGTCGTGTCGATCGGCTCGCTCTCGGACGACGCGCTTTTCAACAAGCTCGAACGCGCAGCAAAGAACGGCAAGAGCCGGCTCGTGCTCGTGTCCGGCGCGATCGGCGGCATCGACGCGCTGGTTGCGGCGCGGCTGTCCGGCCTGGAATCGGTGGTGTACACCGGCCGCAAGCCGCCGAATGCCTGGCGCGGAACGCCGGCCGAAAAGCTGGTCGATCTGGCGGGCCTCAAAGAGCCGGTGACGTTCTTCGAAGGCACGGCGCGAGCCGCCGCGCAGGAGTATCCGTTCAACGCCAACGTCGCCGCCACGCTCGGGCTCGCCGGCATCGGCTTCGAGGCCACGCGGGTGCGGCTGGTCGCCGACCCGGGCGTCAGCCGCAACGTGCACGAATTCGCGGTGCGGTCGGGTTGCGGCGATTTCAGCATCAAGCTCGAAGGCCGGCCGTCCCCCGACAACCCGAAGACATCGCTGATGGCGGGTTACAGCGTGGCGCGGGAACTGCTCAACCGCGTCGGCACGGTCGTCATCTAGGAGGCCGCGATGGATCAACCGACCCTGCAGCACGACAAGCTCTACATCGGCGGCGAATGGCGGCGCGGCCGCGGCGCCGAGATCACCTCGAACTTCCCCGCCGACGGCTCGCTGAACGCCCACCTGCCCGGCGCGTCGCTGGAGGACGTCGACCTCGCCATCGAGCGCGCCCAGGACGCCGCGGCCGATCCGGCATGGCGGCACCTGCTGCCGCACGAGCGCGCGTCCTATCTCTATCGGATTGCAGACGGCATCGCGCAAAGCGCCGACCGCATCTCGCAGGTCCAGTCGCGCGACACCGGCAAGACGCTGACCGAGACGCGCGCGCTCGCGATGAGCGCCGCCGGCACCTTCCGCTACATGGCGGCGACGCTCGAGACCATGGAAGATGCGCTGACACCGTCGCGCGGCAACTTCCTGACCATGTCGGTGTACGAACCGCTCGGCGTCACCGCCGGCATCACGCCGTGGAATTCGCCGATCGCATCGGACGCGCAAAAGGTGGCGCCGGCTCTCGCGGCCGGCAATGCGATCCTGCTCAAGCCGTCGTCGTGGAGCCCGCTGGTCTGTCTCGAACTGGCGCGGGTGATCGAAGCCGCCGGCCTGCCGAAAGGGCTGTTCTCGACCTTGCCTGGCGCCGGCTCGATCGTCGGCGAGCGGCTGGTCACGCATCCCGCCATCCGCAAGGTGTCGTTCACCGGCGGCACCGAAACCGGACGCGACATCGCCCGCAAGGCCGCCGACAAGCTGATGCCGGTTTCGCTCGAACTCGGCGGCAAGTCGCCGGCCATCGTCTTTGCCGACGCCGATCTCGATGTCGCATGCGCCGGCGTGATGTTCGGCATCTTCTCGTCCACGGGCCAGTCCTGCATCGCTGGCTCGCGGCTGTTCGTCGAGCGCAGCATCTACGACGCCTTCGTCGCCAAGCTCGTCGCTGCCACCAAGCGGTTGCATGTCGGGCATCCATTCGAAGCCGCGACTCAGGTCGCCCCGCTGATCCGGCCGAAGCACCGCGACGAGGTGGAAGGCCATGTCAAACGCGCCCGTGACGACGGCGGCGTGATCCTGACCGGTGGCGAACGGCCTGCCGGCGTTGACTATGCCGGCGGCACTTACTACCTGCCGACCATCATCGCTGGGCTCGATAACACCGCCAGCCTGTGTCGCGATGAGGTGTTTGGTCCGGTGCTCGCGGTTCTGCCGTTCGACGACGAAGCCGACCTGATCCGCCAGTGCAACGACAACAGCTACGGCCTTGCCTGCGGCATCTACACCGGCGACTTCCCGAAGGCTTGGCGGGTGGCGCGGGCCATCGACACCGGCACCGTCTGGATCAACACCTACAAGCAGTTCTCGATCTCAACGCCGTTCGGCGGCACCAAGGACAGCGGGCTCGGGCGCGAAAAAGGGCGGGACGGCATCCGCGCCTGGATGGCGCAGAAGTCGCTCTATTGCGACTTGAGCCAGGCGCCGCACCCGTGGGCGAAGAAATCGCTGTGAGGCTGCGATGAGCGAGATGGTCAACGCAGACAAGCCATCGACCGTGGCGGCACCGCGCCCCGGGGAACAGACGTTGCAGGTTCGCCTGCGCGCGCTGATCTGGGAAGCGCCCGGCGTGCTGTCGCTGCAACTGACCGCGGCCGACGGCGGTCCGCTGCCGCCCTTCGAGCCGGGTGCGCACATCGACCTGAAGCTGCCCAATGGCACTCTGCGGCAGTATTCGCTGTGCGGCGATCCGAACGACACCTCGCATTATCGGCTTGGCATCCGCGCCATTTCCGGCGGCCTGTCGTCGACCTTCGTGCACAAGGCGCTGCGTCCCGGTGAACTGCTGACCGTCAGCACGCCGCGCAACAATTTTCCGCTGGTCGATTCCAAGCACTACATCTTCGTCGCCGGCGGCATCGGCATCACGCCGTTCATCCCGATGATGCGCGAAGCGAGCGCCAAGGGCCGGCCATGGACGCTGATCTACTGCAACAAGCGCAACCAGGACGCGCCGTTCCTGGCCGAGATCAGGACGATCGGCGGCGAGATTTCGCTGCATTCGTCCGAGGCCGGCACCCGGCTTGATGTGGCCAAGCGCTTCAGCACCGTCGAGCAGGACGCTGTGGTCTATTGCTGCGGCCCCGAAAGCCTGATGACCGCGGTCGAGGAAGCCACCAAGGACTGGCCCGAGGGCACCGTTCACTTCGAATGGTTCGCGCCGCGGAGCCGCGCGTCCGACCAGCCGGACGGCAGCTTCGAGGTCGTGTGCCAACAGTCGGGGATCACCGTGACGGTGCCGGCCGACAAGTCGATCCTGGAGGTGCTGGGCGAGAACGGCATCGAGGTCCCGCGCTCCTGCGAGCAAGGCGTGTGCGGCACCTGCGAATTGCGCGTGATTTCCGGCGAGGTCGATCACCGCGACAGCATTCTGTCGTCGTCGGAGCGCGCCGCCAGCGCCACGATGATGGTGTGCGTGTCCCGCTCCAAGGGCCCGCGGCTGGTGCTGGACGTTTGAGACAAGGATCGCGATCCGTGACGACAGTGAAGCAACCACCCCGTATCGACCAGGTTTCGGCGCAGCCGTCGCCACGTCGGACACTGTGGTCCGCTGTGCGCACGGCCTGCGCCGCGATCGCGCTCACGCTCGCCAGCGCTGCGCCGAGTGCTGCCCAGGGCGAATTCCGGGTGACATTGCTCGGCACCGGTACGCCGGTGCCGTCGGCGGAGCGGTTCGGCTATAGCACGCTGGTCGAAGCCGGCAGCCAGAAGCTCGTCTTCGATTTCGGACGCGGCCTGACCATCCGCCTCGCGGAGCTTCAGATTCCATTCGGCAAAATCAACGCGCATTTCCTGACGCACTTCCATTCGGACCATCTGGTGGGCCTGCCGGATCTCTGGCTGACCGGCTGGCTGCGACCACCCTACGGCCATCGCGACAAGCCGTTCGAGATCTATGGTCCGCCGGGCGTCGCCAAGCTGACCAAGGGACTGACCGAGGCGTTCAGCCGCGACATCGAAATCCGCAGCGAAGACGAGCATGACCCCGCGGAGGGCATCGCGTTCGATCCGCACGAGGTGCAGCCCGGCGTCATCTATGACGTGGACGGCGTGAAGGTGACCGCGTTCGCCAACGATCATGGCCGGCTCGTGACACCGAGCTACGGCTACACCATCGAATACAGCGGGCACAAAGTGGTGCTGTCGGGCGACACCCGCTACAGCGCCGAGGTGGCGGCGCAAGGCAAGGGCGCCGACCTTCTCATCCACTGCGTCACCGTGATCCCGGACGACCTTTTGAAACGCATCCCGGCCTATCAGGCCATCTATCAGCATCTGTCATCGCCGGAGGATGCGGCGAAGGTGTTCGCCGAAGCGCGACCCCGGCTCGCGGTGTACAGTCACATCGGATTGAACGGCGACGCGCGTGTCGAGGATCTGGTTGCGCGAACCCGCTCGGTATACGATGGGCCGCTGCAGGTCGGCCACGATCTGATGACGATCACCATCGGCGATCAACCCGTCGTCACGGAATCGCCGGCGAGGCCCGGGAACCGATAGGGACCACGTGCGGCTACGTCGCGCGTCGCGCGATCCGGCCGACAGCAAAAGCAGGAGGCGCCGATGTCGGATTATCATTTTCCCTACCTCAGCCCGCGCCAAACGCGGACGGGCGAGCCGAACGCCTGGCAACTCGAACTCGCCAACGCGATCGAGGCCGTGTTCACCAAAGGCGCCCAGGAGCTCGACGAAGTCGTGGCGGGCCTCAATCAGTCCCGCGTGCGGCCGCCCAGCGGCGGCGAATGGACCGCAGAAAACTTCAAAGCCGTGATGCACGAGCTCGGAGTCTGACCATGAACGTCGCAACAACCATCGACCGCACCCGCGCCACCAGCACCGCGCCGACCGACCAGCAGGTGCAAGCTTATCTGCGGACCGGGCTCCGCAATCGCTGGTGGCCGATCCTGCCATCGCGTTTCATCGAGGCCGGCGCCAAGCCGTTCGGCATCATGCGGCTGGGCGAGCCGCTGGTGATCTGGCGCGATTCCGCCGGCGCCGTGCATGTCCAGACCGACCGCTGTCCGCACCGCGCGGTGCCGCTGTCGCGCGGCATCAACGAGGGCGACCGGCTTCGCTGCAATTATCACGGCGTCGAGGTCGGCCCCGACGGGACCGTGCTGAAGGTGCCCGGCCAGCCGGGCTGCCCGTTGGAGGGCAAGAAGGCCGTGAAGACCTATCCATCACGCGAGATCGCAGGCGCGATCTTCACCTGGTTCGGCGATGCGCTGCACGAAGATGCCCCGGACTTCGAGCCGCCTGAGCAACTCGTGGCGCCGGAGTATTCCCAATTCCTCTGCTATGCCGACTGGGAGATGGCCTGGCGCTACGCCTACGACAATTTGATGGATCCGATGCACGGCACGTTCCTGCATGCCAACTCGCACACCATGTACCAGGGCGAAACTCAGGCGCACTTCGTGACGCGCGACACGCCGCACGGCTTCTTCTTCGAGAAGGATGGCCAGCGCGATGTCAACTTCGACTGGAGCGAGTTCGTCGATCACGACGCGCTGTATGTGCGCCTGGAAATCCCGTATCCGAAATCGGGGGGCCCGGGAGGCAACTTCGGGATCGTCGGATTCGCAACACCAGCGGACGAGAACAATCTCGCAGCGTTCTTCTGGCGGGTTCGCAAGGTGAGCGGCTGGCAACGCGACACGTGGCGCTTCCTGTACAAGACCAATCTCGAACCGCGCCATTGGCACGTGCTCGAGCAGGATCGCGAAATCCTCGCTGGCGTCAAACCAGGACTGGAGAAGCACGAGATGCTGTATCAGCACGATGCCGGCGTCATCCGGCTGCGCCGCTATCTGGCGCAACAGGCCAGGAAGCAGCTTGTCGAGCTACAGACCGCAGGAAAAGGCTGAGGGATCCACCAGCGACAATCGGGTCACCTCTGATTCAAGATCACCAGAAGGAGCAGGGCCGGCCGAAATCGCCGCCTTGCTCTCTCTCCGGTGCATACTGCCAGCGCGTTGATTGACTTTGCGCGCCTCAAACGCGCGCTCAATTTGAAGGAGCCGAGGAGAACGCTCCGATTAAGTTATTGATGTGATTTCGGTTTAGCGAAAACAATCCTGGTGATCCCGGCAAGACTCGAACTTGCGACCTTCGGTTTAGGAAACCGCTGCTCTATCCAGCTGAGCTACGGGACCATCCGGCAATTACAACAGCTTAGCCAAACACCGTTCAAGCGGGCTTTCGGAGCGCGGGCTCTCGGGCGCCGGGCCTTGTCTGCAAAGCGGCGTGTACCACGGGTCGCACGACCTGCCTAGCGGCGCACCCGGTGAAACACAGCTCGATACGCAATGACGAGAAGCGCGATATGGAAGGGAGCCGACAGGACAAAGCTGCTCCAGAGCGAGCCACTTTCGCCATTGCCAATGTAAGCAACCACCAGCCAGGACAGGTACAGGACGATACACGCCAGAAGCTGGAAGGTGATCTGTCTTTTGGCATCCGAGCGAAACAGCAAGGTGGCCAGGACCAAGCCAGCGACACCGACCCAGCCGATGATCTCGCCCGGGAGCCACCAAGAGTCGGCGCCGCCCATCACGAGCAGGAGGGCCATCGGAACCGCGCCGTGTCCAGCCGCAACAATCGCTATCGAATAGGTGATCAGAACAGCAGCCGCGGTAAGCATGGTGGTGCGCCTGATACGCTTGATATGGCTTTCAGGAGCCCGTTGCTCCCAGCCGAGATTCGGGATCGCGTCTCCTCAAGACATGAACGTCGCCAGTGGGCCGCCGGCTAGGCGAGCCCGTGCTTGCCCAAGAACTCCAGCGTCAGGCGGACGCACTCGTCGGGCTTTTCGATCTGCAGCAGGTGCCCGGTGCCCTCGACGAAGTCGTAGTCGTAGCCGCCTTCGCGGCCAAGCGCCTGGTTGGCCGGGCCCGTGGCGGGCGCGCCCTTGAAGTTCGGGTCGCAACCGATGAGCTTCACCGGCCCGCCGAATTCGGATGCTTTCGGCCAAAGGTCGAGCGTCAATGCCTGCGCATAGATGTTGGCTTCGTTCTCCGGCGCACAGACAAGCTCATAGCCGTTGCCGTCCGGCGACTTGCGCAACACTGATTGCGCCATCAACTCGTGCATGCCGGGCACCCAGTTGCGCGTCGCGCGCGAGGCCCGGTACTCCTCGACCAACTCCTCGACCGAGTTGAACTTGCGCCGGCGGCCTTTCGCCCATTCGGTCAGTTTGTTTTCGAAGATCTCCATCGCCTCGTAGAGCGGATGGCCTTTGAGCGGCACGTCGGGGGGATCGAACAGCATGAGCGCGTCCCAACGCCAGCCGATCTCGATCGCGTGCTTCATCGCGGTGCGCGCCGACATCGAATGGAAGATGCCCGCGGTCTTCTTGGCGCCGAGCTTGGCGTTGACCGCCTGCACCACGCGTTCGAGGTCGTCGGCGAGCTGCCCGTAATTGTGGTTCGACGGCACGACCGGAACGTTGCGGCCGTGGTTGCGGAAATCGAATACCAGCACGTCGAATTTCGCGAGGAGCTGCCGCCAGTACGGATAATAGGCGTCGGCCGCGAAGCCGTTGCCATGGGTGACCAGGAGCCGCACCCCATCCGCCTTGCCGTGCCGGCGCATCAGGATGCGTGCGCCATCGCTCAACGGGACCTCGAAGGTCTCGGTGGGCACGGGAATTTCAAACTGCATCGGCAGACTCCACGAGAGAATGTTTCCGCGCTGGCGCGTTTTCGCAATCCGAACGTTCGGCCAGCATGCGACCAAGAAACCGCCATGCGTTATGGGGACGGCGGCCCACCGGGTCAACGCTTGATTCCCGCCGGAAATCAGGGCTTTGTGTCCCGAGTATCCTTCAAGGTGAGTGCGGTGGCAGAGCGGCTCGGCAAACCTGTGGTTCGCAAGGAAGATCCGGCGCTGCTGTCGGGCCGCGGCCGTTATGCCGACGACCTGCCGGTGCCCCCCGGCACGCTGCACGCCCATGTGGTCCGCTCGCCCCATCCGCACGCCGAGATCAAGAGCATCGACGCCGCAGAAGCCTTGGCCAAGGACGGTGTCTGGGCGGTGATCACCGGCGAGGACATCCGGAAAATCTCCGATCCATTCCTGGTGGCGCTGAAGGCCCCGATCCATCAATGGTCGCTGGCGGTCGAGCGGGTGCGCTTTGTCGGCGAGCCGGTGGCGCTGGTGGTGGCCGAGAGTCGCTACATCGCCGAGGACGCCGCCGAGCTGGTGCAGATCGAATACGAACCGCTTGATGCGGTGATCGATCCGCTCGAAGCGAAGAAGCCTGGCGCGACGCTGCTGCATCCCGAGGCCAAGACCAACGAGGTCTCGGTGCGCGCGTTCCACTACGGCGACACCAAGACGGCGTTCGAACAGGCCGACCGCGTCGTGAAGATGACGGTCGACTTCCACCGGCTCTCGTTCACGCCGATGGAATGCTACGTCTGCGTCGCGACCTACAATCCGGCCGACCGCAGCTACGACTGCATGGCCAACTTCCAGGGACCGTTCAGCACGCACCCCGTGATGGCGAAGGCCTTGCGCGTGCCCGGCCCCAAGATGCGGCTTCGCATTCCGCCGGATTCCGGCGGCAGCTTCGGCATCAAGCTCTCGGTGTTTCCTTATGTCGTACTCGCGGCATTGGCCGCGAAGATCACCGGCCGTCCGGTGAAGTGGGTCGAGGACCGCGCCGAGCATCTGGTCGCGGCGAGCACCGGCCCCAACCGCGTCACCGAGATCGAAGCCGCGGTGACGAACGATGGCAAGATCCTCGGGCTCAAGATGGATCAGCTTGAGGACTACGGCGCGTTCCTGCGCGCGCCGATGCCGGGCCCGCTCTACCGCATGCATGGCGCCGCGACCGGCGGCTATGACATCCCGAACTGCGACGTCGTCAACCGCGTCGTGCTCACCAACAAGATGCCGGCGAGCCTCATTCGCGGCTTCGGCGGGCCGCAGCTCTACCTCGCGCTGGAGCGGCTGGTGCACAAGATTTCGGTCGAGCTCGGGCTCGATCATCTCGACGTCATCAAGCGCAATCTGGTGCCGCCTGAGAAATTCCCTTATCGCGCCGCGGCCGGCGCGCTTTACGACTCCGGCGATTATCCAAAAGCCGTCGAGATCGCGACCGGCGGCGGCCGGCTCGACGACCTGAAAAAGCGCCGCGACGCGGCGCGCGCGGCCGGCAAGAAATACGGCATCGGCTTTGCCGTCGTGGTCGAGCCCGCGATGTCGAACATGGGCTATCTCTCGACGCTCTTGACGCCCGAGGCCCGCGACAAGGCCGGACCGAAGAACGGCGCGACCTCGATGGTGACGGTCAACATCGATCCGCTCGGCGCGGTGTCGGTAACGGCCGACGTGACCGTGCAGGGCCAGGGCCACGAGACCGTGCTGTCGCAGATCGTCGCGGGCGAGCTCGGGCTGCGGCCCGAGGACGTCGACGTCACGCTCGAAATGGACACCGCTAAAGACAAATGGTCGATCGCGGCCGGCACCTATTCGTGCCGCTTCACGCCGGGCACCGCCGTCGCGGCCAAGATGGCCGCGGGGCAGATGGCCGACAAGCTGAAGAAGATCGGAGCCAAGCAGCTCAACGTGATGGCCGAGGACGTGGAGCTCGCCAGCGGCAAGATCCGCAGCATCAGCAACCCGGACAACGCGCTGCCGTTCGGCCGCGTCGCCGGCACCTCGCATTGGTCGCCGGTGATGCTGCCCGACGGCATGGCGCCCGCGCTCAGCGAGACCGGCGTGTGGAATCCGCCGGAGCTCGAGCCGCCGGCGCACGACGATCGCATCAACACCTCGCTGACGTACGGCTTCGTGTTCGACATGTGCGGCATCGAGATCGATCCGATCACCTATCAGGTGAAGGTCGACCGCTACGTCTCGATGCATGACGCGGGCAAAATCCTCAATCCGCTGATCGCCAACGGCCAGATCTACGGCGCGTTCGCGCAAGGCATCGCCGCAGCCCTCTACGAGGAATTCGTCACCAACGAAGAGGGCGCGTTCCTCACCGGCACCTTCGCCGACTATCTGGTGCCGACCGTGAGCGAGGTGCCGAAGGTCGAGCTGATCCACATGGAGTCGCCCACGCCACTGACGCCGCTGGGCGCAAAGGGCCTCGCCGAAGGCAACTGCATGAGCGTGCCGGCTGCGATCGCCAATGCGATCGCCGACGCGCTTGGCGTTGACGACGTCAAGCTGCCGGCGACGCCACGGCGCATCCATGCGCTGATGACGCAGAACGGAACCAAGCAATGAAGCCGCGCCCATTCGACTATGCGCGGCCCGACAGCGCCGAGGAAGCCATCGCGCTGCTCGCCGAATATGGCGACGACGCGCGCGTGCTAGCCGGCGGCCAGTCGCTGATGGCGATGATGAATCTCCGCCTCGCCGATCCGTCGGTGCTGATCGACATCGCGCGAATTCCCGAGCTCGACCAGATCCGCGATCTCGGCAGCCGGATCGAGGTTGGCGCCGCGGTGACGCAGAACAAGCTGCTCTCCTGGCCGAAGCTCGCTGGCAAGCTGCCGCTGGTCGCCGTGGCGCTGCCCAACGTCGGCCACTTCCAGACCCGCAACAAAGGCACGGTCTGCGGCTCGATCGCGCATGCCGATCCGAGCTCGGAGTTGCCGCTGTCGCTGGCGCTTCTCGAAGGCGAGGTGGTGCTGCGATCGAAGCGCGGCACGCGCACGGTCGGCGCCAAGAGCTTCCAGCTCGACATGCTGACCACGGCGCGGGAGCCGGACGAGCTGATCACCGCGGTGCGGTTTCCGATCGCGACCAGCCGCAAGGCGGCATTTCGCGAAGTGGCGCGCCGCCACGGCGACTTCGCCATCATCGCGGTCGGCGCGGTGATCGAGGACGACAAGACCGCGCGCATCGGCATCGGCGGCATCGCCGGCAAGCCTGTGGTGCGGCGCGTGCCGCTCGATGGCGCCAAGGAAGCGATCGGCGAACTCGCCGACGAGCTCGAAGGATACGAGGACCTGCACGCCTCGGCCGAATTGCGCCGGGACATCCTGCGCAATCTGGCTCCGGTGGTAATCGAGGAGGCGCTGGCATGCGCCGCGTGAACAAAGACCAGAAGGTGCGCGTGTCGCTCACGCTCAACGGCCGCAAGCTGTCGGCCGAAACCGAGCCGCGCACCTTGCTCAGCGATTTTCTGCGGCATGCGCTCGGCGCAACCGGCACCCACGTGGGCTGCGAGCACGGCGTCTGCGGCTGCTGCACCGTGCAGATCGACGGCGCGGCGGTGCGCTCGTGCCTGACGCTCGCGCTGCAGGCCGAAGGCCGCGAGGTGCGAACGGTCGAGTCGCTGGCCGATCCCGACGGCAGGCTCAACAAGCTGCAGCAGGCGTTCCAGAATCATCACGCGCTGCAATGCGGCTTCTGCACGCCGGGCATCCTGATGTCGTTCACCGACTATCTCTCGCGGAACCCGAAACCCACCGAGGACGAGTTGCGCGAGGTCCTCAGCGGCCACATCTGTCGCTGTACGGGCTATGCGGGAATCATGGCGGCCTTGAAAGAGGCCGCGGGAATTGGCTGAAGAAATAGCCTGAAGAAGAAACAACAACAGGAGCTGACGATGAACGAACAGACCAAGAAAGGCGCGACGCAGCAGGCCAAGCCGGTCTATCGCGAGCTTGTCACCATCGGCGGCAAGAACGTCGTGCTCGCCCACAACGAACCGCCGGTGGTCAATGCCGGCGTACTGGAGATGGCCGAGATCTTCCGCATGTTCAACATTTTCGACGAGAAGTTCTCGCCGACCAACATCGACAAGGCCGACGGCACGCCGCTGCGGCTTTACACCTCGGACCGCGTCAAGGTCGACGTATCCAAGCGCCGCAAGCACGACATGGGCTTCTGGCACCGCAACGTCGACGCCCACGAGATCATCTTCTGCGTCAAGGGCGCGCTGAAGTGGGAGACCGAGATGGGCATCAAGATCATGCATCCCGGCGACATGCTGTTCATCCCGAAGGGCATCGGCCACCGCTCGATGCTGTGCGAGGATTCCACCGACGACAACGTGCTGATCGAGCTAAAGATCGCCGACGATCTGACCTATGTCGGAGACGACAAGAAGAAGTGAGGCAGCTGTCATTCCGGGGCGCGAGCGAAGCTCGCGAACCCGGAATCCAGTTCCGGGCGCCGAATTTGCGTCTGGATTCCGGGTCCGGCGCTTCGCGCCGTCCCGGAATGACTGCGGAGAATTCGTCAGTTCAAATTTTGGGACAGTACTTAAGTGCAGACCGTCGACCTCGTTATCAAAGACATTGCCTGGCTGATCACCGTCGACCCGCAGCGCCGCATCATCCGCGATGCGGCGATTGCGGTGCAGGCCGGGAAAATCGTGGCGGTCGGCAAGTCCGCCGACCTTGCCAAGAATTACACCGGCAAGAACACCATCGACGGCCGCAACACCGTGGCGACGCCGGGCTACGTCGACTGCCATCTGCATTCCTCGTTCCAGCTGTCGCGCGGCCTTGCCGACGAGGCCAACGCGCAGTCGTTCCTGTTCGACCGCATGTATCCCTACGAGGCAGCCCTCGACGGCGATGACGTCCGCGTGTCCGCGACGCTTGCCGCGACCGAGCTGCTCAAGCACGGCGTCACCTGCTTCATCGACCCCGGCAACTACCATCCGGAGGCTTCGGTCGAGGGCGTGATGTCGACCGGCATCCGCATGGTGGTGTCGCGCTCCTCGTTCGATCTCACCAAGTCGGTGCTGGGCCTCCTGCCCGAGCGGATGATCGAGAACACCGCGACCGCGCTGGAGCGCGCCGAGGCGGTGCTGGAGAAATACGGCAAGACCGGCAATCCGCGGCTCACCGCCAGCGCCTCGTTCCGCGGGCTCAACAACGCCTCGGACGAGCTCATCACCGGCCTCGACAAGCTCGCCAAGAAGTACAGCACGCTGCTGCAGACCCACGCCTGCTTCTCCTATTCGACGCACGACTCCAGCATCGCCCGCGGCGGACTCGCCGAGATCGAACGCCTGGAGCATCTCGGCGTGCTCGATGAGCGGATGCTGATCGTGCACTCCGGCTGGCTCGAGCCGCAGGAGGTCGCGATGCTGGCGAAGCGCAAGCCGTCGCTGGTCTGCGCGCCCTCGTCGAGCCTGCACAACGGCTACGGTAACTTCGTCGTCGGCAAGCTGCCGGAGCTGATCGCGCTCGGCGTCAACGTGGCGGTCGGCTCCGACCACGCCTCCTCCGGTATCGTCGACATGTCGCAAGAGATGCGGCTCGCCTGCTGCTGCTACAAGGAAACCCGGATCAATCCGCGGGTCATGCCGCCCGAGACCGGCATCGAAATGGCGACCATCAACGGTGCGAAGGCGGCGCTGCTCGATCAACGCATCGGCTCCATCGAGGTTGGCAAGGAAGCCGACGTGGTGCTGTTCGACACGCGCCGCCCCGAATGGCAGCCGCTGATCAACCCGGTTGCCAACCTCGTGTACAGCGCCACCGGCGACTCGGTGCGCGACGTGTTCGTGGCGGGCGAGCACGTGGTCGCGGACGGCACGCTGACCAAGATCGACGAGAGCAAGCTGTACGAGGAAATCCCCGTCGCGGTGTCGCGATTCAGCAAACACCTCAAGGTCGACCAGATGGTGCAGCTGAAATGGCCGGTGACGTGATGGACGCCAAAACCGAAGCCAGCACCAAGGCCAAGCCGAGACCGCAGCAGAAGCCCGGCGACGTGATCGACGGGCTGATGTTCCCGTTCGCGGATTTTCCGGCAGCGGGCGAAAGCATCGAAGTCGCCGACAGCATCTTCTGGGTGTCGACACCGGTGCCGTTCGTCGGCCTCAAGCAGGTCAACCTGTGGCTGCTTCGCGACGGCGACGGCTGGGCCATGATCGACTGCAGCTACGGCGGCCAGCAGCAGCGCGAGCTGATCGAAGCCGTCTGGGCCAAGCTCCTCGGCGGCAAGCCGATCAAGCAGCTCGTCGTCACGCATTTCCATCCGGATCATGCCGGCGGCTCGGGCTGGATTTCCGAGAAATGGGGCCTGCGTCCGTGGATGTCGCACGGCGAGTGGCTGACCGCCAATCTCGCGGTGCTCAACCGCAACACCGACCACGTGCAGTCGCGCGGCATCTTCTATCGCCGCCAAGGCCTCGACGAGGCGCGCGTCGAGCGCTTCCTCAAAGGCGTGGTGCTCTACAGCGACGGCGTGACCTTGCCGAAGAGCTTCCGCCGCCTGCGCGAAGACGATTTCATCACCATCGGCAACGACCGCTGGCGCGTCATCATCGGCGAGGGCCACGCGCCGGAGCACGTGTCGCTCTACTGCGCGGAGCGGAAGATCCTGATCGCCGGCGACCAGATCCTGCCGAGCATCACCACCAATGTCAGCACCTGGCACATCGAGCCGGAATTCGACGCGGTCGGCGCGTTTCTGAAGAGCTGCAAGAAGTTCCTCGACATCCTGCATCCCGAGACGCTGATCCTGCCGTCGCATCGCAAGCCGTTCTACAACGTGCAGCACCGGCTCAGGCAGCTCGCGGTGCATCACGCGCAACGGCTCAACGTGGTGCTCGACGCGGTCGGCGCCGAGTCCTCGGCCGGTGCCCTGATCGACGTGATGTTCACGCCGGGCCTCGACGGCCATCAGGTCGGCTTCGCCATGGGCGAGGCGATCGCTCATCTCAATCATCTCGTCGCGCTTGGTCATCTGGAAATGATCGAGACGGAAACCCAGGTTCGCTACCGGCGGATCAGTGCCAAAGACAAGCGCGTCGAGCCGTATTTCGTGTGAAACCAATGAGGCGAAAGACCTCTCCGCTGTCATTCCGGGGCGCCACGAAGTGGCGAACCCGGAATCCAGACCAGCAGGAACTTTATCCGTAACTGGATTCCGGGTTCGCGCCTTCGGCGCGCCCCGGAATGACAGAGGCGGAATGACAGGAGCGAAACAATGGCAGGCCCGTTCGGCGATCATCAGCTCAAGATTCCCTACGAACCCGTCGCCGACCTGCTGGCGAAATACGCCAAGCGCGACGCGGGCAAGACCGCGATCGTCGACCTCGAGTCCGGCACGTCGATCGCGTTCGGCGAATTGGAGCGCGTCGCGATCGACATCGCGGCCTATCTGAAGAGCAAGGGCCTGAAGAAGGGCAGCCGCGTGCTGGTGCTGTCCGACGAATACATCGAGAAGCTGCTGATCTGGATGGGCGTCTGGCGCCTCGGCGCGGTGATGTGCCCGTTCAATCTCGAGATCAACGAGAAGCAGATGGTCAATCTGACCGCGGCTCTCAAGCCCGAGTTGATCCTCTACCACAAGGACATCAACGTTCAGGCTCTGGTCGGCGATGCGCCGGCGCCGCGCGTGCGCTTCGGTGCGTGGTCGTCGGGCGGCACGAAAGACCCGCAGGATGAGTTCTTCGCAAACCTGCCGCGCGGCAACGCGGCGAGCCTGCCCGAACGCAACAACGCCGAAGACATGGCCTGCATCTTCTGCACCTCGGGCACCACGGCCCGGCCGAAGATCGTGATCTACAACCACGCCGCCTACTGGATGAACGGCCTCGACACGCTGGAATTCCTCGGGCTCACCGAAGACGACCGCACGCTGGAATACCGCTCGTTCGGCTGGAACTCGGCGCAGGTGCTGACGCTGCTGCCGTTCCTGCAGAAGGGCCTCACCGTGCACATGGCGAAGCGCTTTTCGCACAGCCGCTTTTTCGAGTGGGTGCAGAAGTACGGCATCACGTTCTCGGCCGGCGTGCCGACCGTGCTGAACATGCTGCTCAATAAGCCGCTCGGTTATACGGCGAAGGACATTCCGACCTTGCGGCTGATGAGCTGCTCGACCGCGCCGCTCACCGCGCAGCAGTGGCTGCAGTTCGAGGAGATGTACGGCGTCACGCTCCTTCAGATGTACGGCATGTCGGAGACCGGCTGGGTCTGCGGCAACCGGCATTACGCCAAGAAAATGGGCACCGTCGGCCTGCCGGCCCTGCACCAGGAGCTGATCATCACCGATGCCAACGGCAAGGAATGCCCGCCCGGCGTCGAAGGCGAGATCACGGTCGGCGGCCCGCAGATGGCGATCGGCTATCTGCTCGACGACGGCTCGATCGACCCGGTGCTGGGCAAGCGCATCAAGACCGGCGACCTCGGCATCAAGGACACCGAAGGCTTCGTCCGCGTCTCGGGCCGCAGCAAGGACCTGATCATCCGCGGCGGCGTCAACATCGCGCCGCTGGAGATCGACGAGATCCTGTTGAAGCATAGTGGCGTGGCCGAAGCCGCCGCGGTCGGCGTGCCGGACAAGATCTACGGCGAAGAGGTCATCTGCTACGTGGTGCCGAAAGATGCGGCGCTGACCGAAGCGGCCGTGCTGGAGCACAGCCGCAAATTCCTGCCGCCGGCCAAGACGCCGAAGCAGGTGCTGATTGTGCCGGACCTGCCGAAGAGCGATCGCGGCAAGGTGCTGCGCGACAAGCTGCGCGAGGACTGGGTCGGGCGGCAGAAGGTTTCGGCTTAATCGAGAGTCGCTGTTGCCGCATCGGCTGCGGCATGGTCCCGGGCCTCTATCAACTAAGGTGGTCGTCACCCCCGTGCTTGACACGGGGGTCCATACGCTGGCGCGACAGAACACACGCTTGCGACTGGCTTTGCTGAACGCGCTCATGGATTGCCGGGTCAAGCCCGGCAATGACACCGCCTTTGGGTTGGCAGCAGTGAAATCCTGATTCAATTGTCAAACAGCCCGCGTTCCTCAACGCGTCTCCTCAATATCCATCCAGACGTGATTCATCGGCCCCTTCAAAGCAGGCGCGGGGCCAGCGCCTCTCTCTTTTTCCTTCCCCTCACAGAGGGAGCGGAGCGCCGAGACGGCGCAGATATCTGGGCGCTTTGCGAGGGCGCCCGCGGACCTTTGCGATCAGGCCCGCTCGCCTCCCGGCGCTCCACTGTGGCGATTTATTGCGAGGCCACCGTTCGAGATTCGATCGGACCGGCTGGGTTTTCACCCACCATGCTCCAGGGGGCATTTGCGCCCGCTTTCACCCGATCGCGTCCTGCCACTGAAGGCGGCCCCCTCATCGGGGACGGACGATGACCTCACACCCTGGGACGTGGTCACGAGCCACGCCTGCAGGCGCCACACCCCGCTCCGCCAAATAGACGTCTCTAGATGACGCCCTCAGTGAACGAGGCAAATTCGCGTCTACACGTGATTTGCGGAAATGCAAACCGAATATTTTGCCGCTTGCGCACCAAGACAGCGGCATCAAGCCGAAGCGAGCACCGCCTGCGGCGTGTTGCGGAAGCTGATGGCCATCCGGTTGTAGGCGTTCATCAGACCGATCGCGATCGTGAGATCGACCAGTTCCTTTTCCTCGAAGACCGCGCGCGCGGCCTCGAACGCCTCATCCGGCACGCCGGTTTCCGACACGCGGGTCACCGTCTCGGCCCAGGCGAGCGCTGTGCGCTCACGCTCACTGAAGAGATGGCCGGCTTCGGCCCAGGCCTGCACCAATGCGAGCTTCTCGATTTTCACGCCTTTCTTGAGGAGGTCGCGCGTGTGCATGTCGAGGCAGTAGGCGCAGTTGTTGATCTGCGAGACACGCAGATAGACAAGATCCACCAGCTCGGCGGGAAGACCGCTCTGCATGACATAGCCGTAGACGCCGCCAAGAGCCTTGACGCCGTTCGGCGCGATCTTCCCGTAGTCGAGTCGTTGGGTCACGGTACGTCCGCCCTACTCTGCCGCCACCGCGGCGTCGGCGATGAACTGCGACAGATATTTCTTTCGCAGCTTCACGTTCAACCGGTACAGCCCCTCGAACTCGGCCTCCGGGAATGAATGCGTCGACGGCCGCTTCAGCAGCGTCTCGGCCCACGCCTTCACCCTCGGAAACTTCTCGATCGTGCCGAGCGGCTTGATGCGATCGAGAAAGTCATAGCGCTGCAGAAACGGCGCATAGGCCGCATCGACCAGCGAGTATTTCGTGCCGTTGAAGAACGGACCCTGGGCGCTTTGCGTTTTCAGCGCGCCCTCGAGCTTCTCGAACGCTAACGGAATCTTCGCGATATCCGCTTTGTACTCCGCCTCGTCCTCCGAATAGGCCTGCCCCGTCACCATGTCGGCGAAGGTCGGCAGAAAGTCGGTCCAGGCACGGTTGACGGCGCGCTGCACCGGGTCCTCCGGATGCAGCCGCGGCGCGATCGTCTCGTCCAGGTATTCGGCGATCGCGTTCGACTCGAACAGCGACACCTTGCCGTCGACGCTCAGCACCGGCACCTTCTTGTGCGGCGAGATGGCGAGGAACCAGTCGGGGCGGTTGTCGCGGTCGATGTGACGGAATTCGAAGTCGACTCCCTTCTCGCGCAGCACGATGGCGGCGCGCTGCACCCACGGGCAAGTCTTGAAGCTGACGAGAAGATACTTCGCCATGGTTCTACGCTCCGATCTCGTTCTTGGTTTCGAAATTCAGTTCGATCTCCACGTTGTTCGGATCGCGGAGGAAGATCTGCCAGCGCGTGCTCTTGGGCACCTGATTGACGCGGTGCGCGATGCCCTTCCCGGCCAGGTGCTTCTTCATCGCCTCGAAACCGCGGCTGCCGAACGCCACATGATCGATGACGCCGGAGTCCGGCCGCTGCTCGCGGTCGGTCTGCGAGATGTCGTTGATGTGCAGCACCGGATGGCCCGAGCTGTAGAGCCAGGCGCCGGGGAAGTTGAACGGCGGCCGCGGGCCGTTCTTGAAGCCCAGCACCTCCTCGTAGAACTTGATGGTCTCCGGGAGCTTGCGGGTCGAGACGTTGTAGTGATCGAGCACGCCGACGCTCATGTCCATCGGGCTTCTCCTTTATCTCCGTTTCGATCAAGAATAAGGCCAACAACAGGGAGGATCAAATGACGACACTGGTCATCGGCGCAGGGCTGATCGGCTCGCAGGTCGCACGTCTCCTGGTCGAGCGCGGCGAAAAGCCGGTGCTGATGGACGTGGCGGCGCAACCCGCAGCGATCGGCCAGATTGTCGACATATCCAAGGTGACGCTGACGAGCGGCGACATCCTGCGGCCGCTGTCGATCGTCGACGTGCTGCGCACCCACGGCATCACGCGGATCGCCCACACCGCCGCCAATCCGCTGCTCACAGTCGGCGCGCAGCGCGACCCCTATGCCGCGATCAATCTCAACATCATGGGCACTGTGAACGTGCTGGAGGCCGCGCGCGTGACCGGGCTCAAGCGCGTCGTGGTGTCGTCATCGAGCGTGCTCAACCATTACCTCGACGGCGGCGAGGACCGCGGCGACTTCGGCAAGGAGGAGGCATTCCCGCGGCCGACCACGTTCTACTCGGCGACCAAGCAGGCGGTCGAAAGCTTAGGCCTGAACTATGCGAAGTGGTGCGGCATCGAATTCGCGGGCCTGCGCTATGGCGCGGTGTTCGGGCCGTGGAGCGGCTCAGGCGGCGGCGGACCGTCGAATGTGATCCGCGAGGCGATGCGCAACGCTCTCGCCGGCAAGGAGGCAACCGTGCCGCCCGGCACCATGGAGTGGGTGTACTCAAAGGACGCGGCGCGCGGCACGGTGATGGCGCTGGAGACCAAGGACCTCGGCAGCCGCGTGTTCAACATCACCATGGGCGCGATGACCACCCCCGCCGAGATGGCCGGCGCGATCCAGGCCGTCGCGCCCGGCGCGAAGGTGAAGTTCGAGGCCCCCGCCGGCACCGGCGTGTCGCTGTCGAACCGCGATCACCATGCCGAACTGACGCGGGCCAAGCGGCATCTCGGCTGGGAGCCGGAGTTTCCGCTGCAAGCCGCGGTGAAAGACCTCGCGGAATGGATGCGGCTTTATGCAGCATGATGGATGAGCGGCGCCCGGTGTTCACGCTTTCGTGGATTTGACGCGGCGGGCGATGGGCTACCATCCGGCCGCTCGCTTGGTCCAAGTCCAAGACTCAAGGTCCAAGAGCGAGTTCAAAGGGAGGCGACATCCATGAGTAAGTCTAGCATTCTATTCGCGGCCGCATTGGCGCTGGGCGTATCGTCCGGCGTCAACGCACAACAGCAACAGGCGGCTCCGCCGCAGCTGCCGCAGGCGCCGAACATGACGTTCTTCGTCACCGGCGCGGGCCCCGGCAAGGGCGCCGATCTCGGCGGCATCGAGGGCGCCGATCAGCATTGCCAGACGCTTGCCGCGCGTCACGGCGCCGGCGGCAAGACCTGGCGCGCCTACCTGAGCACGCAGGCCGCTGACGGCAAGCCCGCCATCAACGCCCGCGACCGTATCGGCAATGGCCCGTGGCAGAACTTCAAAGGCACCGTCGTCGCCACCAGCGTCGACGATCTGCACAGCGCCAACAACAAGCTGAGCTTCGACAACTCGATCTCCGAGCGCGGCTTTCTCATCCCGGGCGTCGGATACGCACCGAACCGGCACGATGTGCTGACCGGCTCCACCGCCGATGGCCGCGCCTTCCCGGCCGGCGAGGACCGCACGTGCCGCAATTGGACGAGCAGCACCCAGGGCGCGGCGATGCTCGGCCACATCGACCGGAAAGGCCTGCGCGACGACGATCCCGCGAAGTCTTGGAATTCTTCGCACCCGTCGCGTGGCCCGGATGGCGGATGCAGCCAAGCGGATTTGCGCGGGACGGGCGGAGACGGCCTGCTCTATTGCTTCGCGAGCAACTGACGCAGCAGCAGACTGTGAATCGTAAAGGGGCCGGGCTCGCCAAGCCCGGCCCTGATCTTTCGTGCGGGGCAATCGCACATGACGACTGATGCGGCTCTTGTCCCCTCTCCCGCTTGCGGGAGAGGGTGGCGAGCGAAGGCGAGCCGGGAGAGGGCTCTTCTGTTGCAGCGCCCCTCTCCCCCCTCGCATTCGCTCGGGACCCTCTCCCCGCTTCGCGGGGCGAGGGACCAGACTGCGCCAATGACGCCAAATGCGATAGCCCTGACTGTTTGTGCTGGATGCACGGCCACCGATCGCGGAGTAGCATGGCGGCAACGCCTGGCATGACAACGCTGGCATGAATCGAATGACCGCATTGATCAAAGCGCATCTCGCGTTGCTTGTTCTGCTGGCCGGAAGCGTCAGCGTCGGTGCGGCGGAAATCCGCGTGGGCGACACCGTGACGGTGAAGCCCAATTCCATCTGGTTTCAAGACATCGCCATGCTGACGCATTGGCAAAAACTCAGGAAGCGCGGCCATGCGGCTGCACTGACATCCTATCAGGAGCAGAAGCTGCGTAACCGCGACGCCTGGCAGTTCCTCTATCCGATGTCCGTCAAGATCGTGGGCCACACGCCGAAGGCTCATCAGGTCAGCGTGGAGATGCTGACCGAAGGCCGCATGCAGGGCACCCATTGGGTTCTCGACTCCAGAACGCTCATGCAAAAGCGCGAGGTCAGACCGTAATGGCGCTTGCCTCCATCCGCGCTACACTTGGGCGCACGGGAGGAGCTTCCAGATATGACGCTGATCCTCAACAATGAAGAGATCACCGCCCTGCTGCCGATGGCGGATTGTCTCGCCCAGTTGGACGAAGCCTACCGGGACCTCGGTGAAGGGCGCGCAATCAACCGCACGCGTAGCGACATCTACGGCCCGGTTCACGACAACGGCCGCTATGTCTTCAAGACCATGGACGGCATGGTGCCGCGCTTCGAAGCTGCTGCGGTGCGTCTCAATTCCGATGTCATTCGATGGGGCGCGGGCCCGGGCGGAATCCGCAAAGACAAGCAGCGCGCCGCGGCCGGCAACAAATACGTTGGCCTCATCATGCTGTTCAGCACCCGCAACGGCGAGCCTCTGGCGATCATGCCGGACGGCGTGATCCAGCGTCTGCGCGTGGCCTGCGCCAACGCCATCGCTGCGAAATACATGGCTCCCAAGAATGCCTCGGTCTATGGCCTGCTTGGCTCCGGATGGCAGGCCGGCGCGCAGGCGGTGGCCATGGCCAATGTCAGGCAGCTCAAGGAAATCCGCATCTACAGCCCCAACCCCGAGAAGCGCGAACGCCTTGCCGCGGAGCTTAAGGAGCAACTCGGCATCGACGTGCGGGCGGTGGACGATGCACGCACCGCGGTGCGCGGCGCGCATATCGTCGGCACCGCCACCAACAGCCTCACACCTGTCCTCGACGTCGATTGGCTCGACCCGCAAGCTCACGTCACATGCGTGAAAGAGCTGGAGCTCGACGACCGGATTCTTGAACGGAGCGCCCAGGTCATCGTGCATACGCGCCTCGGACGTCCGGCGAATTACATCATCGGAAAGGGCGAGGAGCCGATCTACGACCACGACCCGAAGGAGGCTCTGGCGGAGAACCTGCAAACAACGCGCGGCGCCCGCAAGAGCCGTGCCGATTTGGCGGAGCGGCCCGATCTTGGCGAATTGGTCGCAGGCCATGTCCAGCCCCCGCCGCACGGCGGCATGACATGCTTCGTCAACGTCATCGGTCTTGGTATGCAATTTGCTGCGCTCGCTGCGCTTGCTCATGCAAAAGCGAGCGAGAATGGAGTCGGCCGTGAGATTCCAACCGATTGGTTCCTGGAAGACGAGCATCCCTGATTCGACGGCGGCCGGTCGATCGCGGCCCTGTGTTCTGAGCTGGCTGCGCCTGTGGCTGGCCATCGCCTTGACGATCGCGGCCCCGTTGCGCGCTCAGGCGGAATCAAGCTGGCCCACCCGAGCCGTCACGATCATTGTTCCCAATGCGCCTGGCGGCTTCACCGACATCATGGCGCGGATGGCTGCGGATCATCTGACGCGCAAGTTCGGGCAAGCGTTCATTGTTGAGAATCGTCCGGGCGGCGCCGGTGTCATCGGCGCCACCCAGGTGGCCACTGCCCAACCGGATGGCTACACGTTCCTGTTCACGTCGCCTTCGACCATTTTGACGCAACCCCTGCTGCAAAAGGTCAGCTACGACCCGGACAGCCTCATTCCGATCAGCGTGCTGGGCAACCTGCCCTTCCTGCTCGGGATCAAGTCATCGCTCCCGCCGAAATCACTCCCGGAGTTCATCGCTTACGCCAAGGCCAATCCAGACAAGCTGAACTACGCGAGCGCTGGCGTCGGAGGCATCGGCTATCTCGTCTCCGTGTTGTTCCTCAAGACAGCAGGGCTCAGCGCCGTGCATGTGCCCTACAAGAGCGCGGCTCCCGCGACCGCGGCATTGCTGTCCGGCGAAGTAGACATGTATTTCGCAGGCTCGCCGGAAATGATGCAGCACCTGACGAGCGACAGGATCAGGATCCTGGCAACGTCGGGCGCCAAGCGTCTGGCCAAGCTTCCGGACACGCCAGCGGTGGCGGAGTTCTATCCCGGATTCCAGGTCTCCACATGGGAAGCGTTCATGGCACCGCCTGGAACGCCGAAATCCATCGTCGATGCGATGGTGGATGCGACTGCCGAAGTTTCCAAGGACCCGATGATCATCCAGCGTTTTGCCGCCTTGGGCGTTGCCACTGATGGCACGACACAGGAGGAGTTCTTCAATATCTTGAAGAGAGATCGGGCCTTCTATGAAGACGCGATCAACACGGCCGGAATCGAGCCGGCAGCAAAGACGTCACGCCCTTCGAGCAAGCCTTGAGCCATTTCTGCCGGGACAGTTCTGCCATGCAGAATGCGGCAAGCCGTTCCGCTGGCGAGCACGCTGTCATCGCATAAAGCCATTCATCAGCGCGATGATAACCGGATTGAGCGGGTCATGGCACAGGCGTAAGAGAAGTCCGCTGAGCTCAAGACAGGACATCTCATCATGGACGCCACGACAAAATCAAAACGCAAACCCGCCGCGTCGTCGTCCGCCAAGCCGTCCTACCCCGACCTGCACGATCACGTCGCTGCGCTGGAGAAAGCCGGCCAGCTCATTCGCGTCGACCGCCCGATCAACAAGGACACCGAGATGCACCCGCTGGTGCGCTGGCAGTTCCGCGGCGGCATCGAGGAGAAGGACCGCAAGGCGTTCCTGTTCACCAACGTCACCGACTCGAAGGGCCGCAAATACGACATTCCGGTTCTGGTCGGCGGCCTCGCCGCCAACCGCGAGATCTATCGCATCGGCGTCAACTGTCCGTTTGAAGAGATCGATGCGCGTTGGGTGAAGGCCGCACAGGCTCCGTTGCCGCCGAACATCGTCGAGAACGCGCCATGCCATGAGATCGTCATCACCGGCAAGGAGCTCGACAAGCCCGGCAAAGGCCTCGACGGCGTCCCGCTGCCGATCTCGACGCCGGGCTGGGACTCCGCGCCCTACGCGACGCTGTCGCAGTACATCACCAAGGACCCGGACACCGGCGTCCAGAACATGGGCAACTACCGCGGCCAGGTGAAGGCGCGGCGGCGGCTCGGTATGAACCCGTCGCTGGAACTGCGCCCCGGCATCTACAACCACTGGGAAAAGCTGCGCGCGCGTGGCTTCAAGAAGCTGCCTTGCGCCGTGGTGCTCGGTGCGCCGCCGGTCGTCACCTTTGCGTCCGTGCAGAAACTGCCCGAGACGCTCGACGAACTGCATGTCGCCGGTGCGCTGGTCGGCACGCCGATCAATGTGGTGAAGGCCAAGACCGTCGACCTGCTGGTGCCGGCCGAAGCCGAGATCGTGATCGAAGGATTCATCGACACCGAATATCTCGAACCGGAGGCGCCGTTCGGCGAGTCGCACGGCCACGTCAACCTGCAGGAGTTCAACGCCTTCATGGACGTCACCGCCATCACCCGGCGGAAGGACGCGATCCTGACCTCGATCATCTCGCAGGTGACGCCGTCGGAATCGAGCCTGATCAAACTGATCGGCATGGAACCGCTGTTCCTCAACTTCCTGCGCAACACGCTCGGCATCAAGGGCGTCAAGCGCGTCTCGCTGCACGAGCCGCTGACCAACATCCGCAAGGTGATCGCGCTGATCTGCGAGCGCGACATGCCGGCCACCGAAGTGTGGCGCGCGATGTACGGCGCAGCTGTCCTGCATCGCGCCGCGGGCAAGTTCGTCATCGCCATCAACGACGACATCGATCCGACCAACGCCGATGCGTTGCTCTGGGCAATGTCGTATCGCGCCAATGCCAGCCTCGACATCCACGTGCTGCCGCACCGCGACCCGGGCCACGGCCCGCGGAGCCTGCGCAACGGCGGCCAAGATGCCTCGGTGCTGATCGACGCCACGCTGAAGGAGGACTTCCCGCCGATCTCGCTGCCCAAGCGCGAATACATGGAGCGCGCCAAGCAGATCTGGGAGGAACTCGGCCTGCCCAAGCTCAAGCCGGAGTCGCCGTGGTTCGGCTACTCGCTCGGCGAATGGGGCCAGGAGTTCGATGCCCTGGCGGAGCGCGCGACACGCGGCGATTACATGGACAATGCGGATTCGCTGGAGCAACGCCGTCGCAGCGACATCGGCATGAACACCGAAGTGCGCCGCGTCGACGAGAGCGCGCCGAAAAACCCGAAACCGAAATCGCGCAAGTGAGTCCGCGACGTCGCAGCGCGTTAAGCTCTGGTTAACCTTAGAATTTTCTTGACCCAATCGTTCAACCTCCGCATTTTAATAGACGCGGCGGAGGGGTTGCGTATGAGTGTTGTGTGCTATCGGTGCCCGACCTCGGGCGAAGAGGTCACGACGGCCATCGAAACTGGCAATGACACCCTGGTCAAAATGCGCGCGATGGATTTGACCATCTGGGTGTGGTGCCCGCACTGCATGGCCGGACATCAGATCAAGCCGGCTGAAGCGGTGCTCGAAGGCGAGACGCAGACGACGGACAGTCCGTCGCTCGCCGAGACCTGAAATTCTCTACGGCCGATCATCGGCCTGATGTCGACAACGTGAGTGGTCCGGCGCGCGTGGCCGGGCCAGCTTGAAACTCGTCCAAACAGGTTCCCTTGTTCCGCCATAGCGCCGCCATGGTCGCGCGGTTTGCTCCGCGGCGTGGGGAGGGTTGGCTGGTGCGTCACCGCATGGTTGGCGTCTGCGCGCTTGCGATCATGATCGCGGGTGCGGCTCGGGCCGACGACAAGCCCGCTTGCAGTCCGGATGTGATCGGATCGGCGACCGTGCAATCGGTCATCGACGGCAGGACTGTCACACTCGACGATGGCCGCGAGTTGCGGCTGCCCGGCATCGAAGTGCCCGAGAATGACGGCAACGCCGCGGCCGCCCGTGCTGCGCTGGAAAAACGCGTGGCGGGCCAAGAGGTTCTGTTGCTGCAGATGGGGCCGGACAGCGATCGTTACGGCCGGCTGACCGCGGGCCTCACCCTCGACGACAACGAAAAGCCCGTGCAACTCGAGCTTCTGGCGGACGGCCTGGCGTTGTCCGCATCGGCCGCCGCAAATACTGGCTGCAGCGTGGCTTTTTTGAATGCAGAAAAAGCCGCCCGTGTGGCTGGTTTTGGACTGTGGAAGACCGCATATTATGCCAAGACCAATGCCGAGGACCCGTCGGGAGTCCTGGCGTTTCGGGGCCACTTCGCAGTGGTCGAGGGCAAGGTTCTGTCGGTCCGCGAGAGCGGCAGCGTTGTCTACGTCAATTTCGGGCGACGCTGGTCGGAGGACTTCACCGTCACGACTTTGAAGCGCAACGAGCGCACTTTCGAGGCCGCGGGCCTGCCGCTCAAGAAGCTGGCGGGCCGGCGGATTCGGGTCAGGGGCACGGTCGAGGAACGAGGCGGCCCATGGATCGAGGTGATCCATCCGGGCCAGATTGAGATTGTGGAGCAGCCGTGAGCGGCGGACGGACCAGGGCAGAAGGCGGAGCGGACGGGCGCGGGAAGCCGCGCGCCGGCGCGCGCGTGCTCGCCGCTTTCGCCGCGCTCGCGGTCCTGCTCAGCGCCTGCACCAGCGCGACCTTGCAGAAGGTGACGACGGCGAATCCGCCGCAGCCGCGCCGGCAGGCCGAGCTCGCGCCGGGCGAAGAGCGCGAGCACCTGCGCATTCTCGCCGCCTATGGCGGGCAATACGACAACGAAAAGCTTCAGGTCATGCTCGACCGCACGGTCGAGAAGCTGATCGCGGCGTCCGAACGGCCCGACCTCAAGTATCAGGTGACGATGCTCAACTCGCCCGCCGTCAACGCCTTCGCGCTGCCCAACGGCCAGCTCTATGTGACGCGCGGCCTGATCGCGCTCGCCAACGACAATTCCGAGCTGGCGTCGGTGATGGCGCACGAGATGGCGCACGTCATCGCGCGCCACGCCGCGATCCGCGAGGACCAGGCGCGGCAGGCCGCCCTCGTCAACCGCGTCGCGACCGACCTGCTCAGCGATCCGCAACTCGGCGCGCTGGCGCTCGCCAAATCCAAGATCGCGCTCGCAAACTTCTCGCGCGCCCAGGAGTTCGAGGCCGACGGCATCGGCGTCGGCATCTCGGCGAAGGCGGGCTACGACCCCTACGGCGCCGAACGGTTCCTGACCTCGATGGGCCACAACGCGCAGCTCAAAACCCAGCGCGCCATCGATCCGCGCGCGCCGGACTTCCTGTCGTCGCATCCGGCGACGCCCGAGCGCGTCACCAATGCCATCGCCAATGCGCGGCAGTTCGCGGGTCCGGGTTCGGGCGAACGCGCCAGGAACGAATATCTCACGATGCTCGACGGCCTGGTCTACGGCGAGGACCCGAGCGAGGGTTTCGTCCGCGGCCGCAGGTTCCTGCATCCCAAGCTCGGCTTCACGTTCACGGCTCCCGAAGGCTTCACGCTCGACAACTCGGCGCAGGCGGTGTTCGGCGTCAAGGAAGGCGGCGCGCAGGCGCTCCGCCTCGACGTGGTGCGCGTGCCGTCCGAGCAGACCCTGCCCGAGTATCTGGTGTCCGGCTGGATCGAGAACATCGACACCAAGAGCGTCGAGGAACTCACCGTCGGGGGCTTCCCGGCCGCGACCGCGACCGCCAACGGCGACCAGTGGACGTTCCGGCTCTACGTCGTGCGCTTCGGCAGCGAGGTCTATCGCGTGATCTTCGCGGCGAAGAATCGCACCGACCTGGTGGACCGCACCTTCCGCGACTCGATCAACACCTTCCGCCGCATGAGCCTCACCGAGATGCAGTCGGCGCGGCCGCTGCGGCTCAAGGTGTTCGATGTGCGGCCCGGGGACACCGTCGAGAAGTTCGCCAAGCGCATGGCGGTCGCCGACCGCGCCGCCGAGCGGTTCCGGGTGCTCAACGGGCTCGGCGAGAAGGACCGCCTGAACCCCGGCGACCTCGTGAAGGTGGTGGTGGAGTAATCTTCCGCCACGACCCGGACGCCTGCCATCCATCAAAAAGATCACGCTACCGCCGTCCGCTGATCGGCTGACGTGGTGTTGCAATCCTTTCTGCATGATTCCAATACGTTGGGCCTTCAAGCCACTGTCATAATTCTGTCGTTTATAGTTCAGGGGCATGCCCGCCGGTTTGCGGCGGGCGGGAGTTGTCCAATGTCGATCGATAGCGCCGTTGGCGACTCCGCCGGGGCCAGCCAACCGCTACGCGGTGCGCTGCGCGATATGCTCGCCGGCGCGATCTGCAGCGTGCTGTCGATCGCCTATTGCCTGTCCTATGCGGCGCTCATCTTCTCCGGGCCGCTGTCGCGCTGGCTGTCCTACGGCATCGCGGTGACGTTCCTGTCCGCCGCGATCGCTGCCGCCGTTGTCGCGTGGCGCAGCTCGCTGCCTTTCGCCATCGCCGGACCCGACACCTCGACATCGGCGGTGACCGCCACGCTGGTCGCCGCGATGATGACGCGGCTTTCGGGCGAAGGGACCAGCCATCTGTTGGAACCGGCGCTGATCGTGATGGCGCTCGGCACCGCCGTGACCGGCATCGTCCTTTGCGTGCTCGGCATGACCCGCGCGGGGCGCGCGATCCGCTTCGTACCCTATCCGGTGATCGGCGGATTTCTCGGCGCGACCGGCGTGCTGATGATCATGGGCGCGATCCAGGTGATCACCGACCAACGGCTCACCTTGGCGAGCGCCGAGACCTTCCTGCATGGCCAGATGGCCGCCAAGGTGATGGCCGGCATTGCGGTCGCGGCCGTGCTCAGGCTTTTCATCGGGCGATCGCGCAGTCCCTACATCCTGCCGGCCGTGCTGCTCGCCGCTGTCGCAGTCACGCAGCTGGTGATCCTGCTGACCGGCTCATCGCCCGCCGAAGCCAAGGCCAACGGCTGGACGTTCCATCTGCAATCGGCCGCGTCGCTGCATTCGCCATGGCAGCTCGAATCGCTCAGAAGCTTCCCCTGGGCCACCCTGCCCTGGCTCGCCGGCGACCTTCTCGCCGTGATGTTCGTGACGACCATCAGCCTCCTCCTCAACACCACCGGCGTCGAGATCGCGACCAAGCGCGAGGCCAACATCGAGCGGGAGCTGAACGCGCTCGGCATCGCTTGCCTGTGCAGCTCGGCGCTGGGCGGCTTTGTCAGCTGCCTGTCGCTCAGCCGGACCACGCTGAACAACGCGGCCGGCGCGACCGGCCGGCTGTCGGGCCTCACGCTCGCCGCGATCAGCGCCGCCATGCTGGTGGTCAACCCGGACTTTCTCGGCTATGTGCCGAAATTCGCGCTCGGCGGCTTGCTGTTCTTTGCAGGCTGGAATCTCTGCTACCGCTGGCTGATCCATTCGGTGCGGCAGCTGCAGCCGCTCGAATATCTGTCGCTGCTCGCGATCGCGCTGATCATCGTCTCCTGGGGCTTCATCGCGGGCGTGATGATCGGCATCGTGATCGGCTGCGCGACCTTTGCGTTGAGCGTCAGCCGCGTCAACGCCATCAAGTTCAGCTTCGACGGCTCCGAATACCGCAGTTCGCTCGACCGCAGCCCGACTGAGCTTGCCCTGCTGGCGCGCCATGGCCGCGAGATCCAGGGCGTGGCGCTGCAGAGCTACCTGTTCTTCGGCTCGGCCAACCGGCTCTACGAATACGTCAAGTCGCTGCTCGCGCAGCGCTCCGAATGCCGCTTCCTGCTGTTCGACCTGCGGCTCGTCACTGGCATCGATTCGTCGGCCACGCACAGCTTCTCCCAGATCAAGGACGCGGCCGCCGAATGCGGCGCCAGGCTCGTGCTGGTGAACCTGACAGCCGAGCTGGAAAGGCCATTCCGCATCGCCCGCTTCATCACCGACGACGTGATCATCGCGCCGAACCTCGACCGTGCGCTGGAATCCTGCGAGCAGGCGGTGATCGACGTGCATCGGGCCGACGGCGGCGAGGCGCGTTCGCTGCACGACTGGCTCACCGAAGCGCTCGGCAGTTCGGAGCACGCCGACATGTTGGTCGAGCATTGCCGGCGGCTCGAGGTCCCGGCCGGCGAGACCATCGCCCGCCAGGGCGAGCCATCCGACTCCATGCATTTCATCCTCGAAGGCCGCGTCGGCGTCATCGTCGATCTCGGCGAAGGCCATACCGTGCGGGTCCGCAGCCTCGGCCGCCACACCACGATCGGCGAAATGGGATTGATCACCGGACGGCCGCGCAGCGCCGCAATCCAGGCCGAGATCGACAGCGTGCTGTATGAGCTCAGCGCCGACGACTACCGCCGCATCAAGGAGCAGCGTCCGGCGCTCGGCCAGGCGCTGCTCAGCTACGTGATCGCCGTGATGGCCGAACGCCTGAGCTTTGCCAGCCGGGCGATCGGCGTGTTGCAGCGCTGACGCGCGGTCAAATCCCGAAGCCTATCGGACGTCCGATCCCGTGGCGTTCCGTCCAATAATATCGTCGAGCGCGGCACGCAGAATTTCGCCGGAGAGATCGCGATCGTCGACCGCGCGCGACAGCACCAATGCTCCCACCATCTGCGACATGGCGGCGAGGGCGTGCTTGCGTTTGTCGGCCTTGGAACGCCCGGACACGATGCCGGCGAGGATGCCGATCGCCGCATTGAGACCATCCGTGAACGCCTGGCGAAACGAGCGGCCCTGCCGCGCGGCATCGGCGCCAAGCGCCGCGAATGCGCAACCGCTGCCGAGCTTGTCTCGATGCTCTTCCGACAGATAGCCCTTCGCCACCAAGGCGAACGAATCGCCCTTGGATTTCTCGATCAGGTCGACCCACTTCGCGTTGCTGCGTTGGAGCGCGCGTCCTGCGGCCTGCGCCGCGAGATCGTCCTTCGATTTGAAATGCCCGTAGAAGCCGCCATGCGTCAGGCCTGCGCCCTTCATCAGATCGGCGACGCCGATGCCGTCGAGGCCCTTTTCCCGGAATAACCGGCTGGCCGCCTCGATGATCCGCTCGCGATTGGCCTCGGCCTCCTCGCGGCTCACCTTCATGTGAAGCGCTCCCAAAATCGTCCAGGCTTGACCGTTATATGATGATCGACATATAAAATCAACAATGATGATGATCATCATTTAAAAACACGCGGCTTCGTGAGGAGTTTCCCAATGCGTTACAAGGTGTTCGGCCGGCACACCGGCCTGCGGGTTTCGGAACTGGTGCTGGGGGCCGGCAACTTCGGCACCCGCTGGGGCCATGGTGCGAAGCCCGACGAGGGGCGGCGCATTTTCGACCGCTACGCCGAGGCCGGCGGCAATTTCATCGACACGTCGGACGCCTATCAGTTCGGCGAATCCGAAGAGCTGCTCGGCGAGTACCTGCAAGGCCGCCGCGACGATTTCGTGCTGGCGACGAAGTTCACGCAGAGTCCCACGCCCAAAGGCGGCATCTTGGTCACCGGCAACAGCCGCAAGGCAATGAGCATTTCGGTCGAGGCGAGCCTGAAGCGGCTGAAGACCGACCACATCGACCTCTACTGGGTGCATTTCCCCGATGGCGTCACGCCTGCCGAGGAGATCGTGCGCGGCTTCGACAATCTGGTGCGCTCCGGCAAGGTGCTCTATGCGGGACTGTCGGACTTTCCGGCCTGGCGCGTCGCGCGCGCCGCAACGATCGCCGAGCTGCGCGGCTCCGCGCCGATCGCGGGCCTTCAGGTCGAGCACAGCCTGGTCGAGCGCAGCACCGAGCAGGACCTGCTGCCGATGGGCCAGGCGCTGGGGCTTGGTATTGTCGCTTGGTCGCCGCTCGGCGGCGGCATGCTCACCGGCAAGTACCGGCGCGGCGAACAGGGGCGGGCCGAAGGCCTTGGCGGCCGGGTGTTCCAGGCCGAGAACAACGCGCAACGCACGGCCGTGCTCGATGAATTGCTGGCCGTTGCGAAAGACATCGGCGCGACGCCGAGCCAGGTCGCCGTCGCCTGGGTCGCTACGAAAGGCTCCCTGCCGATCATCGGGCCACGCAGCCTCGAACAACTCGAAGACAACCTCGGCGCGGCCGACCTCAAGCTGACGGCGGAGCAGATCGCGCGGCTCGACAAGGCCAGCGCACCCGCCCTCGCCTTCCCGCACGGGATGCTCAGTGGCCGCGAACTGCAGCAGCGCATGACGGGCGGCAAGCTCGACGAGTTCGACCATCCGGCGCTGCCGATCGCGTAAGCGCGCCAACCACTCTTGAGCCAGGCGCGCTCTGCTATAGTTTTCCCGCCGGCCGATGTGCCGGCGGGAGGATGTCATGCGGGTGCCGTGGCTCATTTGCGGCTTGGCGATCTTGCTCGCGCCCGCGACGGCATCGGCGCAATCGCCAGTCTGGCCGCAGCACACCGTGCGGCTGATCACGCCGCTCGGGCCCGGCAGCGGCATGGATGCCTCTGCCCGCGTGTTTGCCGAGCGGCTGTCGGCGAAATGGGGCCAGCCGGTCGTGGTCGAGAACCGGCAGGGCGCCGACGGCATCCTGGCCGTGCAGTCGTTCCTCTCCGATCGCGACAATCACTCGCTGATGTTCGCCTTCGCGGGGCTGCTCTCAATCAACCCGCTCATTCACGGCGACAAGCTGCCTTATGACGTGCGCGACGTGGTGCCGGTGGCGAGCGCCATCGATTCCACACTGGCGCTGACCGTGTCGGACACGCTGAAGCTCGGCACGCTCGCTGATTTCGTCAAAGCGGCGAAGGAGCGGCCCGGCCAGCTCAACTGGGCGGCGACCACCGGCCTGCCGCTCTACGTGGTGGCGGCGCTGCAGAAGTCCGCCGGCATCGACATCACGCAGATCGCCTATCGCGACTTCAGCCCGGCGTTTCAGGATTTTGCCACCGGCCGCGTGCAGCTTCTCGCCACCGGCATCACGCTGTTGCTGCCGCAGGTGCAATCGGGCCGTGGCAAATTCCTGATGGTGACGAACAGTGCGCGCTCGCCGCTTGCCCCTGAAGTTCCCACGCCGGCCGAAGCCGGCTTCCCCGAGCTGAGCTTCAACGGCGTCAACGGCATCTATGGTTGGCGCGGCATGCCGGAGAGCCTGAAAGCGCGGATCGCCGCGGACGTGCGTGAGATCGCAAACGATCCTGCGGTGGCCGAGCGGCTGAAGCCCACCGGCTCGACGATGCGGCCGGGCAACGCCGCGGAATTCGCGGCCGCGATCGAAGAGCAGCGCGCGAAAGTCGCCGCGGTTGCGGAAGCCGTCGCCACAAAGCCGAAATAGCGGATTTACGGCTGCACGCTCGAAAGCGCCCGGCGCAGATATTCGCTCTGCGGCATGGCTTTGATGCGCGCGAACCCCGCCTGGGCCGTTTCACGGCGCGCGTTTGGATTTCGCAGCAACGCGATGCAAGTCTCGGCAAGCTTTTCGTACGGCGCAAATGCAATGCCGGGCTCGAACTGCTGCTCGATCGCCCGGTCG
This sequence comes from Rhodoplanes sp. Z2-YC6860, assembly GCF_001579845.1. Lineage (GTDB taxonomy): Bacteria > Pseudomonadota > Alphaproteobacteria > Rhizobiales > Xanthobacteraceae > Z2-YC6860. The sequence goes on along the minus strand of NZ_CP007440.1, from coordinate 887,898 downwards.
GCGCCGGTCTCCGACACCACACATTTGCTGTTGGCGAGCAGATAAGAGACCCGGACGATCTCGAACAGCCGCGAGTCGTAGAAGTGCACGTTGAGCATGATCTTGCTGCGCGCCAGGAACGCGTCGCGCTCCGCGCCGTAGACGTTGAACCGCGCCTCGACGTTGACGCCCTGCGCGGCGAGCTGCTTCAGCACCGCGAGCCGCCGGTCGTTCACCGAGCCGACGAACAGCACGTCGATATCCTCCGGCGCGGGCGCAATGCGGGTCAGTTCCGGCACATAGCCGATCCCGCAATGCGTGGCCGCAATGCCCATGCGCGCGAGCTCGGCGATGTTGCCCTCGCTGTAGTCCCACACCGGATAGCGGCGCAGCAGCGCGAGATAAGCATCGGTCAGCCACGGCGAGCCCGGCGTGATCTGTTCGAGATTGAACAGGATCAGCCGCTTGCCTTGCGGCACCGGCACGGCCGAGAGCAGGTTGCCGCCGAGCACGATGGTGACGTCGCCGAGCCGCGACGGTTCCCGGACGATCTCGCATTCGAGGCCCAACGCACCGAACGCGGCGTTCAAACCGAGCGCAACTTCGTCGAAGGCCTGACTGTGAATGTAGTTCGGCGGCGACACGACCCATATCGAGTAACGGCTCATGTGCCGAAAGCCTTGAATATTCGATGCGTGAGGGGACGCGACAACGCGTGCGAAGACCGCTCGGCTTCTCCGCATCCGTGTAAAATGTTATCACTGATTCGGCGACGAAATATTGTGAGCAGGAGTACGCGCACCGGCCCAGCGAAAGAACACGAGCAGATCCAAGATCATGAATGAGATGCGGCTGATCAATAAGTACCTCAATCTGCTCGAAGCATCTCTGGTCGGAACGCTCTACAAAGATCCTCCTCAGGACCCTTGGGCCGGTCCCACCCACAATCCACTGCTCCGCGCGCTCGGCCGTGACTGGCCGGCGCTGGCGCAGACCATGATCGGCACCGCGCGCATGGGCAATCTGCGCAACGCCTGCGAGACCGTGATCCTGGACGGCATCCCGGGCGACTTCATAGAGACCGGCGTCTGGCGCGGCGGCGCCTGCATCTTCATGAAGGGCATCATCGAAGCCTATGGCGAGCGCGAGCGCCGCGTGTTCGTCGCCGACAGCTTCATGGGATTGCCCGAGCCCGACGCCGATAAATATGCAGCCGACAAGGGCGACACGCACCACACCCACAAGCAGCTTGCGGTGTCACGCCAGGACGTCGAGGACAATTTCCGAAGCTACCAGCTGCTCGACGAGCGCGTGATGTTTCTCGAAGGCTGGTTCAAGGACACGCTGCATGTCGCGCCGATCGAGAAGCTCGCGGTGCTCCGCGTCGACGGCGACATGTACGAATCGACCATCCAGGCGATGGATGCGCTCTATGGCAAACTGTCGCCCGGCGGCTTCCTGATCGTTGACGACTATTTCCTGCCGCCCTGCGCCCAGGCGATCAACGAATTCCGTGCCAAGCACGGGATCACCGAGGTGATTCTGCCGATCGACGGCATGGGCGTTTACTGGCGCCGGAACCGGTAGTCTCGCCGACGCTGCCCAGCGGCTACTGCCGCAGCAGCCCGCAATAACGCGACGCGCCGTTGTCCCAGCAGCCGTTCTGCCGGCATGAGTTCATTCGCATCTGGCAGGCGGTGATGCACGGCGACGAGCGCTGGCCGGCTGGAAGCGAGCCGCAGGCGGCGATGCAGGCCTTGAGCTCGTTGCTGCAGCGAACCGGTTCGGCGCGGGCTGTTACTGTGAAGAGCAGAATAGCGGACACACAGAATAGAAGTTTCTTCATTTGACGATTCTACCGCAACGGTGGCGATGCACCCCCTCTGCCCGCAAGCGGGGAGAGGTAAGCTGAGCAAGCGGCTTACTTCCCGTGCTTTTCGATGAACGCCAGCATGCGCTGGAACGTGTCGCCGATCTTCGTGAGGTCCGGCGAATGGCCGGGCTTCCGGTCGCTGTCGAAATAACACAGCTCGATGTCGCCACCGGCCTTCTTGTAGTTCTTGCAGAAGCGCGGCGCTTCGGTGTCGGGCGAACTCGAGTCCTCGTCCTTGTAGTCGTGCAGGATATCGCCGCGGCCCTGGTGCCAGATCGCCGGCGGCATCTCGGCTTTTTCGCCTCGCTCCAGCATCAGCATCGGGTTGCCCTCGGCCATGTTGTCCTCGGTGCCCCAGAACTGATGATGCTTGTCGATGATGCCCTTGGGCCACTCCGGCGGAGTGGGCAGCGCCGCGTTCCGCTTGGCATGGCGATAGCGGCTCAGCGGATTGATCACCGGCCATGACAGCACGGCGAACTTCACCGTGGCATCGAGCGCGGGAGAGCCCGCCGGCAGCGGGATCGCCGTGTAGCGCGGATCGCGCGGCCGCATCGCGGCCAGCATCGCCAGGTGCCCGCCGCTCGATTGGCCGGAGATGCCGACGAGATCGGGCCTCGTCTTCAGCTCCTTGGCGTGAAGCTTGGTCCAGCGCACCGCGTAATTGATGTCCTGCAGCGCGATCGGATAGGCGCCCTCTTTCGCCATGCGAAAGTCGATCGAGACCACGGTGCAGCCGTGACTCGCGAGGAACTCGTGACGCACCTTGTCGGTGTTGCGGTCGGCGATGCACCAGGCGCCGCCATGCAGATCGACCAGCGCGGGAAACGGCCCATCGCCGCGCGGCTTGTAGACCTTGGCCAAGAGCGGCTTGTCGCCGTGGCGAATGTATTCGACATCCTGCGCATCGAACTCGTGGGTCCGGGCTTCGGCGGTTTTCGCATCCATGATGAGCGCTCGCTGTGTCGGGGTGAAACATCATTGTCGCGCAAATGGCCCACCGCGACAACCCGCGCATGCCGGTGCATGCAGAATCGTTGTCTTCCACAGCAAAAATGCTTAGCGTTTCCGTCAATTGGCAAAAAGCCAGTGGGGAGAAACGCCGATGTCTTACGTGACCAAATCCAACTTGAGTGGGTGGCTGATCAGGTCTGTGCTCGCCGCGGTCGTCGCCGCCGGGGCGTTGTTCGCGCAAGCGCCCGCGCAGGCACAGAGCTGGCCGACGCGGCCCGTGAAGTTCATCGTGCCGTTCGGTCCGGGCGCCGGCGCCGACATCGGCGCGCGGCTGTTCGCCGACAAGCTTTCGCAGAGGTGGGGCCAAGCGGTCGTGGTCGAGAACCGACCGGGCGGCGACAGCATCGTCGCCATCCAGGCCTTCCTGTCCGCGAACGACGACCACGTGCTGCTGTTCGGACCGGCCGGCAATTTCACCGTGCATCCGTTCAACTACAGCAAGCTGTCCTACAATCCGGCCGACCTCATTCCGATCGCGCGCGCCTCCAACACCATTCTGGCGCTCGCCGTGAAGCAGGATGCTCCCTACAAGACCATGAAGGACTTCACCGAAGCAGCGCGCAAGGCGCCCGGCAAATTCAATGCCGGCCTGGTGCAGGGCATCACCGAATTCACTTTCTGGGGCTACACCAACGAACAGAAGCTCGACATCCCTCAAGTGCCCTACCGCGACATCAACGTGGCGCCGACCGATCTCGGCGAAGACCGCATCCAGGTGGTGATGTCGTCCTATGCGATCGTGCAGCCGCAGATCCTGGCCGGCCGAATCCGGCCGCTGATCGTCAACAACAAGACTCGCGCGCCGGCGTTTCCGGACCTCCCGACCGCGCGGGAGAGCGGCTATCCGTCGCTCGAAGTGGAAGGTCTCGTCGGCCTGTTCGGGCTCAAGACCATGTCGGAAGAGCTGAAGGAGAAAATCGCCGCCGACTTCAGGGCGGCGGCCGCCGATGGCAGCATCGCCGACCGGCTCAAATCCACCGCACAGACGATCAACGTGGGCGGTCCGAAGGAGTTCGCCGAATCCATCGACGAGCAGCGAAGGAACATCGCTGCGGTGGTCAAGGCGATCAACTTCAAGCCGAAGAACTGACCGATGCTCGCCCGCCGGCAAGTCGCAGCGGCCCTCGCGGCGTTTGCGATTGCCAGCGGATGCGTGCAAACGGCGCGCGCGGACAACTATCCGTCGCGGGTGATCAAGCTCGTCGTGCCATACACGGCAGGCTCGCCCAACGACGTGATGGCGCGGCTGCTCACGCAGCACCTCCAGACGCGGCTCGGGCAGGCGATCGTCATCGACAACAAGCCGGGCGGCGGCACCGCGATCGGTACGAAGGCCGCGGCCTCTGCGGAGCCGGACGGCTATACGCTGCTTTTCATCAGTTCGGCGCTGATCATCGATCCGGCGATGAAGGGGCAGGCTTACGACCCGTTCAAGGAGTTCACGCCGGTCGCCAGCACCAACACGACGTCCTGGTTGATCACGGTCTCACCAACGCTGCAGGTGAAGACCTTGCCGGAGTTCGTGGCCTACACCAAGGCGCATCCCGGCACGGTGAACTTCGCCGCGACCCAGGGCACGGCGGCGATGCTGGTGGCGGAGCGTTTCAAGCAGCTCAGCACCGCCGACATGCTGATCGTGCCCTACAAAGGCGGCGCCGCCGCCCTGCCTGACTTTCTCGGCGGACGCATCCAGGTGCTGAATCCGACTCCGTCGACGAGCCTGCCGCTCATTCGCGAGGGCAAGATGCGGGCGCTGATGATCACGAGTCCCGCGCGCGTCGCCGATCTGCCGGACGTGCCGACCGCGCGCGAGGTGGGCCTGTCGTCGCTGACGCTGGAGTTCTGGGCCGGCGCGCTGGCGCCCGCCGGTACCCCACAAGATGTGATCGGCAAGCTCAACGCTGCGATCAACGAGACGCTCGCCTCCGACGAGACGAAGGCTGCCATGAACAAGCTCGGCTTTGACGCCAAGATCGGCTCGCCGCAGGATTTCGCCAAATTCATCGCCGAAGAAACGCCGCGCTGGACCGAGATCGTGAAACAGACAGGCGTCAAGGCGCAGTAGCTGGAGGATCGCGTGGAGAAGAAAATCATCATCGTCGGCGCCGGCATCGGGGGACTGGCCGCGGCGCTGTCGCTGCTCAAGCGCGGCATCGACGTGGACATCTACGAGCAGGCGCCCGAATTGAAGGAGGTTGGCGCCGGCATCCAGATCAGCTCGAACGGAACCCGCGTGCTCTACGCGCTCGGCCTCGAAGACGCGCTGAAGCGCGTGCAGGTGCTGCCGTCCCGCCGCGTGATCCGGCATTGGAGCAGCGGAGAGACCTGGAACTGGTTCGATCTCGGCGCGGTGACGGCGCAGCGCTACGGCACGCCGCACGTCATGCTGCATCGGGGCGATCTGCACGCACTCCTGGCCGACGCCGTGAAGGCGATCAAGCCGGACGCCGTGAAGCTGAACCGGCGCTGCGCCTCAGTGGCCACGTCCGGCGAAAACGCCGTGGTGCAATTCGACGACGGCGGCGCCATGCAGGCCGCCTACGCGATTGGCGCCGATGGCATCCACTCGAAAGCGCGCGCCGCGATGTTCGGCGCCGACAAGCCCGTCTTCACCGGCGCGGTGGCCTGGCGCGGGCTTGTGCCGATGAAGGAATTGCCGCCGCATCTGCAGCAGATGCAGGGCGTCAACTGGCTCGGCCCGCACGGCCATGTGCTGCACTATCCGGTGCGGCGCGGCGAGATCATGAACTTCATCAGCTTCGTCGAGCGCGACGATTGGCAGATCGAATCTTGGGTGACGCAGGGCACCAAGGACGAACTCGCCAACGACTTCCGCGGCTGGCACACGGATGTGCACGAGATCATCCGGCGCATCGAGACGCCCTACAAATGGGCCATGATGGTGCGTGACGCGATGCCGCGCTGGAGCCAGGGCCGTGTCACGCTCCTCGGCGACGCCTGCCATCCGACGCTGCCGTTCCTCGGCCAGGGCGGTGTGATGGCGATCGAAGACGGCTATATCGTCGCCGAGTGCATCGCCAAATATTTCGACAATCCGGAAGCCGCGTTCGCGCATTACGAGAGCGAGCGGCGCGAGCGCACCGCCGCCGTGGTGCGAAAGTCGCACGAAAACCGCCGCTCGGCCTTCAGCCCGGCCCTGGGCGACCCCAATGCGGTGGCGGTCGAAGTGGCGCGCGAATGGCAGCAGGAGCGCGTGCGCGAGCGGATGGAGTGGCTGTACGCATATGACGCGACGGCGGTGGCGGTTTAGCTCCGCCGTCATTCCGGGGCGCGAGCGCAGCGAGTGAACCCGGAATCCAGATGCAAACTCCACTCTCGTTTCTGGATTCCGGGTTCGCGCCTTCGGCGCGCCCCGGAATGACGGCTGTGAGCCTGGCGGCTTTTATAGAAAACGCTACGCCCGCTCGAATCCGTAAAGCCGTTCGGCGTTGTCGACCAGGATGCGCTTGCGCGTCGCCTCGTCCGGCACCCAGACCGCAATCTGATCCACCAAATCGCCGTCGTTCGGCATCGTCGTCTCCAGCAGCACATGCGGCCAGTCCGAGCCCCAGACCAGGCGGTCGGGCGCTGCGGCAACCAATGCATGGGCGAACGGCGTGATGTCGTCGTAAGGAGGCTGCTGCAACGACGTGCGATACGGCGCCGACATCTTGGCCCAGCCGCGGCCGGACTTGAGCAGGCGAATGAGCGCCCGGAAGCCCGGCGCGTTGACGCCCTGCTTCGGATCGGGCCGGCCCATATGGTCGATCACCACCTCGGTCGCGAAGCTGCCGAGGAACGTGTCGATGTCGGGATGATCCTCGATGTCGAGCAGGAACTGCACGTGCATGCCGTAACCCTTCACGCGCTCGGCAAGCTTGCGCGCGACATCGAAGGCGAGCCCGGTCTTGGCGGTGCGATTGACGCGGAAGCCGCGCACGCCCGCGCGCGCCAGATCCTCCAGTTCTCGGTCGGTGATGCTCTCGCCGATCAACGCTATGGCGCGCAACCGCTTGGGATGCGCCTTGATGGCGTCAACGATGAAACGGTTGTCGTTGCCGTAGAGCCCGGTCTGCACCATGACGCCGCGCTCGAAACCCACGGTGTCGAGCATCGCGAGATAATGGTCGAGCGTAACCTGCGGCGGCGTGTAGAGGCGGTTCGCGGCCCACGGGTAGCGGTCGCGCGGACCGAACACATGGCAGTGGCAGTCGGCGGCCTTCGGCGGGAGCTTGAGCTTCGGCTTGCGGATGTCGAGGTGCGGCCCCGCGCACATCGGCGGACCGGACAGGGCGTCGTTCATTTTGTTTTCCTCCCGAGCGCCGCGGCGCTGCGAAGGAGTCTATCCGAAGCCGTGGTCCATGAGGTCGGCACCCCGTGCATGCCACCAGCTACCGCGCCGGGTTGCCTTTCACGATAGCGCCGGCTGCAACGTTCTTGGTGACGACGCTGCCAGCGCCGATCACCGCATCGTCGCCCACCGTGATGCCGGGAAGGATGATCGCGCCGCCCCCGATCCAGACGTTGCGGCCGATACGGACAGGGCGGCCCAGCTCAAGTCCCGACCTGCGCTGCTCCGGGTCGCGTGGATGATCGGCGGCATAAATCTGCACCGCCGGACCGATCTGCGTGTCATCGCCGATCGTCACTTCGACCACGTCGAGGATGACGCAGTTGAAGTTGAGGAACACGCCGCTGCCGAGCCGGATGTTGGTGCCGTAATCGCAAAAGAACGGCGGACGGATTTGAGCCCCCTGCCCGACGCTCGCGAGCCGCTCCCGCAGGAGCGCCGGCCGGTCCGGCGGGAGCGAGACGTTGTAGCGCGCGAGCCAATGCGCCGTTGCGGCGAGTGCAGCCTGGATCTCCGGATCGTTCGGTCGATAGAGCTCGCCGGCCAGCATTTTGTCGTGTTCGGAGCGGTTCACGTCGTGATGGTCCTCGCAGTCCTTTCCTCACCCTCGCTCTTCGATGCGGCGACAGTGGGGTTTGGCTCCAGAAGCCGCAAAAAAGCAAAAGGCCCGGTCTTGCGACCGGGCCTTTCTCGATTCTTGCTGCGAAGTCGAAGCTTACGCGGCTTCTTCCTCGACCGCCTCTTCGGCGGTGGCGTCGGCATCGCTGGCCTCGGCTTCGCCGGCAGGCTTCGGACCGCGGCGAGGGCCCTTGGCGAGCGCGCCCTCGATCTCCTTCACGGCCTCGGTCTCGGTCACGTGCTGAACCGCGGCGATCTCGCGCGACAGCCGGTCGAGCGCGGCTTCGTAGAGCTGCCGCTCGCTGTAGGACTGCTCGGGCTGCGATTCCGACCGGAACAGGTCGCGAACGACCTCGGCGATGGCGACGATATCGCCCGAATTGATCTTGGCTTCGTACTCCTGGGCGCGGCGCGACCACATGGTGCGCTTGATCCGGGCCCGGCCCTTGAGGGTCTCAAGAGCGCGCTTGACCAGACCGCCTTCGGCGAGCTTGCGCATGCCGACCGCGGCCACCTTGGCCGTCGGAACCCGGAGCGTCATCTTGTCCTTGACGAAATTGATGACGAACAGCTCGAGCTTCGCGCCCGCAACCTCCTGTTCCTCGATTGCCATGATCTGACCAACGCCATGCGCCGGATAGACGATGTATTCGTTGGTCTTGAAGCCCTGCCGTTGGGTGGTCTTTTTGGCGGCTGTCATTCCAGGAACTGCTCCTTGCTCAACCGGCTTGCGGCCGGCGGCTGCTGTCTTGGTCACGGGGGCTGCCGCGCGGCGGGGGGTCGTCGTGCCACGTGCAACCTGCGATGTCCGCCGGGCTGCGCCTGCGGATGATTTCTTGGTACGGCGGCTGTTAGAGCCGGACGCACCCTTCTTGGACTTCTGACGCATCTTCCCTGCCACAGCTTATGCGTGCGTACGGCACGCCCCTATTCGGGTTTATATGGGGATCCACACCCGAAAAATAATGCTCCCACCGGGAGCCTCGAGCCAAAATCCATGTTGTCATGTGCATAACACATTTTCGGTCAGAATCAAAGCGTTGTTGCACTGCAAAAAGGCAACAATCGCGATTTTCCAGCAATCGCGGCGTTAAAATTGGTTAACGACGGCAGGCCTTAAAATGCCGTCTTGCTGCAACCCAGAATACGGATCAGTCACCCTGGCCCGGTTCCGCAGAGAAGAATTTCTCGAACTTGCCGGCCACGCCTTCCCAATCCTTGGCGTCGGCAGGCGCTTCCTTCTTCACCGTGATGTTCGGCCAGGTCTTGGCGTATTCGGCGTTCAGCCCCAGCCACTTCTCGAGGCCGGGTTCGGTGTCGGGCTTGATCGCCTCGGCCGGGCATTCGGGCTCGCAGACGCCGCAATCGATGCATTCGTCCGGATGAATGACGAGCATGTTCTCGCCTTCATAGAAGCAATCGACCGGGCAGACTTCGACACAGTCCGTGTACTTGCACTTGATACAGTTATCGTTGACGACGTAGGTCATACCACCGCTCCAAACGTGGCTCGGTCCGTACCGCATGGACCGCCGGTCCGCAAGCGATTGCGGCCATAAAACTCTTGTCCGCAATGGTGTTAATCGCCGAAATCGTCGCGGCCGAGCAGCCGGTCGATGTCTCGGCGCTCCCGCTTGGTGGGACGGCCGGCGCCCTCCTCGCGAATCGCGGACGGCGGGTCCGAGGGCGTTGGAACCACGGCAGGAGTCAGATCCTCAAAAAGGACCCGGGCGAGCGTGGCCGAGCCGCGGCGCTCGGCAAAGCCCGCCACCTTCAAGATGCGAACGTTGCGGTCCAACGCAATGGTGAGAACGTCACCGGGCCGCACCAGGCGGCTCACCTGTTCCACACGCTCGCTGTTGATGCGGACCAGGCCGCCATCCACCAGCGCGGCGGCCGCAGAGCGGGTGCGCACCACGCGAGCATGCCAGAGCCATTTATCGACCCGCTGACGGTCCAACGGCGCGACCACCTCGGCTGAGCATCAAGCTCAGCGTTTGTTGCCTTCGAGCTGCTCCTTCAGAGCGAGCAGCTTGGCAAACGGCGAATTCGGATCGGGTTCCTTGCCGCCGCGCTTCTGCTCGCTGGAACTCCAGGTGCGCGACGGCCGGTTGTCATCACGGTCGCGTCGATCGCGATCCCGCCGCGGCGGACGACCACCGCCATCCTCGCGGTCGCGACGCTCGGGACGGCCCTTGCGATTGTCGTCACGCTTGCCGTGACGCTCCGCCTGGCCATCGCGACGCTCGCCCTGCTCCCGATCGCGGCCATGAAACTTGCGGCGGCCTTGATGATGCTCTCGGCCGTTCTCGCCCGCAGGCGTCGCGTCGGTGGATGCTGCGGCCTGGTCGGGCGCCGCCGCAGCAGCAGCGCCGTCGCCGGCCGGCTGTGCTGCCGCCTGGCCCGGTTTGTGACCGCGATGCCTGGGGCGGCGGTTGCGGCCTTCGTTGTCGCGGGGCCGCCGTTCGCCGAGCGGACGGCCCGGCCGCCACACCTCGATCATCTCGGGCTCGGCAGGTGCAGCAGGCGCAGCGGCTTCAGCAGGAGTTGCAGTTTCGGTCGTAGCGGCCTCGGCCGGCGCGGCTTCAGCAGCGACAACTTCGGTCGCAGTCTCTGCGGCGACAGGTTCAGCAGCAACAGGTTCTGCAGCAACCGGCTCAGCGGCGACGGCTTCAGCAGCCGCCGGCTCAGCCTCAACATGTTTCTCAGCCTCGGCAGGGGCTTCGGCCGCGGCCTCAACGGGCGCATCGGCTTCGTCTGACGCGGGCTCGGCCGCTTCGTGCTCGCTGTGCTCCGCGTGCTCGACCTCCGGCATCTCGCCATCGGCCATCACGTCGTCATGTACGGCGGCCGTTTCCGTGGAAGCCGCAGCTTCGGTCGCAGCGGCGGCCGCATCCGCTTGCTTCTCGGCCTCAGCCGGCTTCTCAGCCTCCGGCGGTTTCGGCCGCCTCTCCATGCGGTAGCCGAGCGAGCGCAGGATCGAAGCGAAGTCCTCGCCCGACGCGCCGGTGAGCGACGTCATCGCGCCGGTAACGGTAAAGCCATAGCCGTTGAACGCACCGGGCGGCCGCGTCGCGCTCGAGCCTTCGCGCCAGGACATCGCCGGACGGATCAGATCGGCGAGCCGCTCCAGGATGTCCACGCGGATCGCGCGCTCGCCGCACACCCGATAACCGATGGTGCGGTAGAGCGGCTTCGGCGTGTCCTTGTCGACCGGAATCGAGGTGCGGCCGCTCGACGCAAGCCGCTGCAGTTCGGCGAGCCCCTTGTCGTCGGGCGTGCCGTTCTTCAGGAGCCACAGTTGCGCCGCGAGGCTGCGCGGCGCGGGCTTGAGCAACGCCGGCAGATAGAGATGGTAGGCGCCGAAGCGGACGCCGTATTTGCGCAGCAGGGCGCGTGCGGCCTGATCGAGGCCTTTGACCTCCTCGGCGACCTTCTGCCGCTCGAGCACGCCAAGCGCTTCGATGAGCTGATAGGCCACGCCACGGGCAATGCCGGTGATGTCTTCGGCGGCGGCGAGCGCGAACAGCGGACCAAGCAGCCGCTCGATATGGGTCTTGAGCCAAAGCTCGAGCCGCGTCTGCACCGCCTCGCGCGACGCGCCGTTGAGCTGCTCGTCGGCGATCACACGCAAGCGCGGCCGCAGCACATCCTCGCCCGGCAGAAGCTTGCCGACCGGCGTGCCGATCCAGCGCACGGTGCCGTCGGAATCGAGCACGAATTCGCGCTCCGGCGCATGCGTGAGCTTGGTCGCCCGCGCATCGATCTCACCCGAGAGCGCGCTCCGCGCCGCGGCTTGCAAGGCCTTCGCCTCGGAGCCCGCCGCGGATGCATCCGCAACAAAGGTGAACCCGTCGAGGCGCCCGATCTCGTGCCCCTCAACCACCACTTCGCCAGTCTTTTTAATTTCAGTTTCCAATGTCGAGTTCTCGCGCAACCGCCGCATCAACACACTGGTGCGCCGGTCGACGAACCGCTCGGTGAGACGTTCATGCAACGCATCCGAGAGCTTGTCCTCCACGCCCCGCGCAACGGCCTGCCAATGCTCCGGATCGGCAAGCCAGTCGGGACGGTTCGCCACGAAGGTCCAGGTGCGGACATGCGCAATTCGATTCGAAAGCGTATCGATGTCGCCATCGGTCCGATCAGCCTGTGCCACTTGCGCGGAGAACCAGTCGGCCGGGATTTTACCCTCTCGCATCAAGAAACCATAGAGGGTCACGATAAGTTCGGCGTGCGACGCCGGCGCAATTTTACGGTAGTCCGGCACCTGACACACATCCCACAAACGCTGGACTGCGGCCTTGCTGGTCGCCATGCCGCGGATTTCTTCATCGCGCGCCGCATGTTCGAGCACCAGAATGTCTTCCGCGACCGGGGCGCGCGTCAGACCTTGTTCGGTCGGTGTCAGCGAAAGCGACGCCTGCAACGCGCCGATGGTTGAAAAATCCAGATCGGTGTTGCGCCATTGCAGCACTCTGATCGGCTCGAAAGCGTGACTTTCGAGCTGATGGACCAGTTCGTTGTCGAATGGCGGACATCGTCCGGTGGTGCCGAACGTGCCATCGCGCTGCGCACGACCGGCCCGGCCCGCGATCTGTGCCATTTCGGAAGGATTGAGCCTGCGGAACTGATAGCCGTCGAATTTGCTGTCGGATGCGAAGGCCACGTGATCGACGTCGAGGTTCAATCCCATGCCGATCGCGTCGGTGGCGATCAGATAATCGACATCGCCCGATTGATAGAGTTCGACCTGGGCGTTTCGCGTGCGCGGCGACAGTGCGCCCAGCACGACCGCGGCGCCGCCGCGCTGGCGGCGGATGAGCTCGGCGATGGCGTAGACCTCGTCGGCCGAGAAGACGACGATTGCGCTTCGCCGCGGCAGCCGGGTGATCTTGCGGTCCCCCGAATGAATGAGGGTCGAAAGCCTGGGGCGCTGCACGATGTTGGCGCCCGGCAGCAGCCGCTCGACCATCGGCCGCACGGTCGCGGCGCCGAGCACCAGGGTTTCCTCGCGGCCGCGGCGGTTGAGCATGCGGTCGGTGAAGACGTGGCCCCGGTCCAAGTCCGATCCGAGCTGGATCTCGTCGATCGCGACAAAGGCGCAATCGAGATCGCGCGGCATGGCTTCGACCGTCGACACCCAGAATCGCGGGTTGCGCGGCTTGATCTTCTCCTCGCCGGTGACGAGCGCGACGTTCTCGGCGCCGACCCGGTCGACCACCTTGTTGTAGACCTCACGCGCCAAGAGCCGCAGCGGCAGGCCGATCAGGCCGGACGAATGCGCCAGCATCCGCTCGATGGCGAGATGGGTCTTGCCCGTGTTGGTCGGGCCAAGGACGGCGGTGACGCCAGCGCCACGGGCGCGGGCGTCGCGGGAGGCAGGCGACGAGAACGAAAGCGACATCAGATTTCCAGGATGGGAGTGGCCCGGACCATCGCGGGCACGCCTTTCTGTACCACAATGCGACGCCTAGAGGGCGCCGGCGTTAAACAAGCGAACGAGTCTGGAACGAATCGCGCCCGAATCGCTGACTCGCGCGCCATCGCCCTTCGTTCTCCCCGACATTTCGGTCTATCGCATTGAAAAACCACAACATCGGGCTACGAAACCTCATTCGATCCAGCGCAAACGGCCGGCCATTCGTTAACACGGGTCCGCGACCGCCAATCGCGAAGAGTCAACGCCTGCCGCAGCGCAACCCTGTGGGCAACCTGTGAATAAATGTCGTCGAACGGACCGCGGCGCAAGCGCCAAGCGCGGCGATTGGGTCGCTTACTGTGTTCTGGAACCGACGGCTGCCGCATGCGGCGGCGGCGGCATCGAAACGAACTGGGTTGCCTGCATCACGCCGGTCCCGATCGGAGTCGGGATCGAAACCCGGAAGGGAACCAGCACGCGGGTGGCAGCGATCGGGGCCAGCCAGATTTCGATGTCGCGCTGCGCAACCAGGTATTTGATCGCCGCGCGATGCGGCACATAGCCGGCCAACGGCACAAAGGTGACGGAACACACCACCGCCGGGCCCTCATAGCCCTTTTCGGCCTTCACCTGCTCCATTCGCTTGTAGGCGAATTGCAGATTGTAACGCATGCGGCCGTCGAAGATCTGATTGGTGCGCTGGCAGGCCTGGGGGCCGACCGGATTGCCGGTTCCCGGCACCCGGACCAGCGAGCCGGTCATCGGGTCGCTGACACCGCGCTTGTGCGCCTCGGTGACCGGGATGCGGTCGTCATCCGGCGGGACTTCCGGAACGATGGAGAACTGTTTGACGTCACCCGAGGCGAGCGTCATGCGGATTTCTTCGGTCTTCTTGTCGGTGGTGACGCTAGCCGCAAAGCTCGCCGGCACCGGATTGCCGCCGACGATATAGCCGCGGGAGGCACCCTGCCCCTGTCCGGTCGAAAGCACACGCAGCAAGCCCGAGGTCGCGCCACTCGCCGCGGCGGTGTACTGGGTGTCGGTAATGTCGATGACCCAGGCGCCCTTGCCGATCGGCACGCCGCCGAGCGTCACCGAATAGCGCGCGTCGAGACGGCCCGACTGGGCCTGCGCCTGCCCCTGGGCCGAGGCCGGTGCAGCCACGACAATCCCGAGGCCCGCCACCGTAAGCCCAAGCCCAACCCCAAGCATCGACCGAACCGCCGCCGAGGCCAAGATTCCGTTCTCCTCGAATGCTTTAGAGTATCCGCTTTGCCGCGCAAGGCGGCCCCGATCAAGGCAATGGAGCGGGGGATGACTGCTTATCCCCGGTCTCGGAGCGGAATGAGTCGTTTATATGATGAGCATCCGGGGCGGTGCCGCAGGCTTGACGCCAGTTGACGCCCAAGGCCCCTGTCTTTATACGTCCGCGGTCCACGAAAAACGTCGTTTTCCGGCGCCAAGATGGCGCCGCATGTTTTCAAGGGTATCTACCATGTCGCGCCGCTGCGATCTGACCGGCAAATCGGCCCTGGTCGGCCACAAGGTGAGCCACTCGAACCGCAAGACCAAGCGGCGGTTCCTGCCGAACCTCCTCAACGTCACGGTGATCTCCGACGCGCTCGCTCGCTCGGTCAAACTCCGCATTTCGGCCAACGCGCTGAAGTCGGTCGACCACCGCGGCGGCCTCGACGCCTATCTTCTGGCTGCCAAGAGCGAGGTGCTCGCGCCGCGGCTGCGCACGCTGAAGAAGGAAATCGAGAAGAAGCTCGCGAAGGCGAGCTGATAGCCGATTTCGCTCCGGAGCCGGACGGTCTCTCCGGCGTCATTCCGGGGCGCGCCGAAGGCGCGAACCCGGAATCCATAACCACAAGTCTCGATTGGTTTGACGATGGGGCGGCTCTGCCGCCCTATTTTGTTATCGAGTTGTAGAGATCATCCCAGTCGGGATTTTCATTTTCGATCAGCGTGACCTTCCAGTCTCGCCGCCATTTCTTGATCTCTTTTTCGCGGTCGATCGCTGACATCGGATCGTCATAGACTTCAAACCAGACAAGGCGAGTTACGTCATAGCGTGACGTGAAGCCCGGCGTTTCCTTTGTCTTGTGTTGATAGACGCGGCGCACCAAGTCGCGCGATACGCCTGCGTAAAGCGTGCCGTGTTTGCCGCTGGCAAGCAGATAGACGTAGTACGCCATCGCGAAAGTCGTGGTTATGGATTCCGGGTTCGCTCGCTACGCTCGCGCCCCGGAATCACCAGGTGAGAGAGCTTACTCCCCCACCAGCCCGAACTGCAGCAACACGGTCCGTTGCAGCGCGAAGAAGTTGTCGTCGGAAATCAGCGTCAGCACCAGCGTGCCGTCGGCCGCGCGATGCACCGACAGGCCTTCCATGTTGTCGATCTGCGAGCCCATGTCGGCGGTGATCAGCACCGGGCCGTCAACGGTGGCGCCGGGCTTGATCGACGCCAGCGGCACGGAGCGGATGCGCATCGCAAAAC
The DNA here is from genome assembly GCF_001579845.1 of Rhodoplanes sp. Z2-YC6860. Taxonomy (GTDB): domain Bacteria; phylum Pseudomonadota; class Alphaproteobacteria; order Rhizobiales; family Xanthobacteraceae; genus Z2-YC6860. Next base: position 872,141 of record NZ_CP007440.1, on the reverse strand, counting down.
CGCTGGTCCAGGAGAAGCGGCGCTCCAAGACCAACATCTTGCCATTGGGCGTCAGCGCGCAATCGCTGATGTCAAAATCATCATCGGTATTCTTGAGCGCAAATGTGCCGTCGTTGCCGCCTCCGATCAGGAAGCTCAAGCGGTTGCCGCGGGCATCCAGGCCCTGCTCGGAGATCGCAATCAAGGTCCCGGCCAGCGGCCCGCCGTGCGGCGGCATCACCAGGCACTCGAGGCTGCCGTTTTTCGGCAGCGTCTTGAACGCCGGCAGCACCGGAATCGGAATACCGCGCGCCGTGAGCCCGTCGCGGCCGTAGTCGAACCGCACGATCCGTTGCACGCGCTCGATGCCGACATAGACCGTGCCGCCGTCCTCGGCGAGCGACTCGGTGTCGTACCAGCCGCGTCGCTTGAGCGGCAGACGATCGGGACCCAGCATTGGCGCCATCTCGGCGTCGCGGATCGCGATCGGCGCGATGCCGCGGTAGACGATCTGGCCGCGCAGCCAGTTGCTCTTGTCGGTGAGCGCGAGAAAATTCTGCCCATCGGCCGCGACACGAATGGCCGAGATGCCGCCGAAGTCTCTCGCGGGCGATTCCAGCAACAGCCCGCCCCGGAAATCCAGCGCGCCAAAACGCGTCTGCTTCGGATTGCGGGCATCGAAGGCATCGATCGCCTGCGCCTTGATGTCGATCCGATGCGGGCCTGACTCGTGCGGCGGCTGCGCCGCAGCCGGAATCAGCGCGAGCGCGAGGATCGCCAGAAAGGCTGCGATGCGGGAGACGACGGTTTTCAAGGCTAAACCCCTTAGAGCCCATCCCGTTTCAAAGGAAACGCGATGGGCTCCGGTTATCGGGTGGCGCATGTCCTTTCCGGAAAACCGGTGTCCACTTTTCCGGGACATGCGCTAGCGGGGCTATTTTACCAAATCATGGCACAGCCGCCCCGAGGGGGCGGCTGCTTATTCATGAATGTAGTTTACGCGCGACGCGGCGCGTCGGGCGCGCCATCGCGTCCTCGGCAGCGTGCTCCTCGAACAGCTCGGCCAGCTTTTCGGTCATCGCGCCGCCCAATTCTTCGGCATCGACGATGGTCACGGCGCGGCGGTAGTAGCGCGTGACGTCGTGCCCGATGCCGATGGCGATCAGCTCGACCGGCGAGCGGGTCTCGATCTCCTCGATGATCCAGCGCAGATGACGCTCGAGATAGTTGCCGGGATTGACCGACAGCGTGGAATCGTCAACCGGCGCGCCGTCGGAGATCATCATCAGGATCTTGCGCTGCTCGGTGCGAGCCAGCAGGCGCTTGTGCGCCCAGTCCAGCGCCTCGCCATCGATGTTCTCTTTCAGCAGACCCTCGCGCATCATCAGGCCGAGGTTCTTGCGCGCACGCCGCCACGGCGCGTCGGCCGACTTGTAGATGATGTGGCGCAGATCGTTGAGGCGGCCCGGATTGGCGGTCTTGCCGGCGGCGAGCCAGGACTCGCGCGCCTGTCCGCCCTTCCAGGCCCGCGTCGTGAAGCCGAGAATCTCGACCTTGACGCCGCAGCGTTCCAATGTGCGCGCCAGAATGTCCGCGCAGGTCGCAGCGACCGTGATCGGCCGGCCGCGCATCGAGCCTGAATTGTCGAGCAGCAGCGTCACCACGGTGTCGCGGAAGTTCGTCTCTTTTTCCTGCTTGAACGACAGCGCATGCAGCGGATCGATGATGATGCGCGGCAGCCGCGACGGATCGAGCAGGCCCTCTTCGAGATCGAAGTCCCAGGCGCGGTTCTGCTGCGCCATCAAGCGGCGCTGCAGCCGGTTGGCAAGCCGCGCAACGACGCCTTGGAGGTGCGAAAGCTGCTTGTCGAGATAGCCGCGCAACCGGTCGAGCTCTTCAGGCTCGCAGAGATCTTCCGCCGCGATGGTCTCGTCGAAGCGCATCGTGAAAGGCTTGTAGTCCGGGCCGCGCGGCTCGTTCGGCCGGTTGCGCGGGCGCCACGGCTCAGCCGCGGTCTCGGACTCGCCCATCTCGGAATCGTCGGCCATGTCGGCGGCGGGCGCGTCGACGGCTTCTTCGGCAGTCTCGGAAGCATCGGCGGACGCTTCGGCGTCCTCCATGCTCATCTTTTCCATCTCTTCGGAGTCGGCGGCCTCGCCTTGCTCGCCGGTCTCGTCCTTGCGGCGCTCCTGCTCGCCCTCCTCGCCCTCTTCCTCCTCGTCGGAGGTCGAGCGATCCTCGCCCATGTCGAGTTGATCGAGGAGATCGTGCACCGCGTCGCCGAAGCGGCGCTGGTTCTCGACCACCTTCTCGAGCTTATCGAGCCCCTTGCCGATGCGCTCCTCGATGAACGGCCGCCACAACTCGACGATCTTTTTCGCGGCCGGCGGCGGCGCCTGGCCGGTCAGCCGCTCGCGCACGATCATCGACAGCGCTTCCTCGATCGGCGCGTCGGCGCGGTCGGTGATCTCGTCGAACTTGCCGCGATGGAAGCGGTCGTCGATCATCGCTGCGAGATTGTTCTTCACTCCCAGCATCCGGCGCGCCCCGATCGCTTCGACACGGGCCTGCTCGACGGCATCGAACACCGCGCGGGCCTGCTGGCCGCCGGGCAGAAGCCTGCGATGCACCGCCGGATCGTGGCAGGCGAGCTTCAGCGCAATCGCGTCGGCGTTGCCGCGCACGATCGCGGCCTCCTCGCGGGTGAGCTTGCGAGCGGGCTCAGGCAGGCGGACCTTGCCGCCCACGAGCCCGGGCCGCTCGGCCGCGAACGACACTTCGAGATCGGACTTTTTGGCGATCGCGCGCAGGCATCCGGTGACCGCCCGCTTGAACGGCTCGGCCGGCGATTCCTTCTGCTGCGTCTTGGGCTTCTGATTGGAGGACATCGGTTATGTTCTACCGCGATCTCTCGGATGTCATTCCGGGGCGGCGCGCCCCAGTGCGTTTACGCGCGTCTTCCACGCACTATGGCCTAACCCGGAATCCAGACGCGCACTTCGCGTCCGGAACTGGATTCCGGGTTCGCGGGCTGCGCCCGCGCCCCGGAATGACGTCTACGCTCAGCTCAGCGCCACGTTGACCGAGCTCTCCGGGAGCTCCTGGCCGAAGCAGCGCTGATAGAACTCGGCGACGATCGGCCGCTCGAGCTCATCGCACTTGTTGACGAAGGTCAGCCGGAACGCGAAGCCGACATCCTTGAAGATGTCGGCGTTCTCGGCCCAGGTGATCACCGTGCGCGGGCTCATCACGGTCGACAGGTCGCCGTTGATGAAGGCGTTGCGCGTCAGGTCGGCGACGCGGACCATCTTGTTGACGATGTCGCGGCCTTCCTGGGTCTGGTAGTGCTTGGCCTTCGCCAGCACGATCTCGACCTCGTTGTCATGCGGCAGATAGTTCAGCGTGGTCACGATCGACCAGCGGTCCATCTGCGCCTGGTTGATCTGCTGCGTGCCGTGATAGAGGCCCGAGGTGTCGCCGAGGCCGATGGTGTTCGCAGTGGCGAACAGCCGGAACGCCGGATGCGGCTTGATCACGCGGCTCTGGTCGAGCAGCGTCAGACGGCCCGATGATTCCAGCACGCGCTGGATGACGAACATCACGTCCGGGCGGCCGGCGTCATACTCGTCGAAGCAGAGCGCGATGTTGTTGGCGTAGGCCCAGGGCAGGATGCCGTCACGGAATTCGGTGACCTGCTTGCCCTCTTTGATGACGATGGCGTCCTTGCCGATCAGATCGATACGGCTGATGTGGCTGTCGAGGTTGACGCGCACGCAGGGCCAGTTGAGCCGCGCGGCGACCTGCTCGATGTGGGTCGACTTGCCGGTGCCGTGATAGCCCGAGACGATGACGCGACGGTTGTGCGCGAAACCGGCCAGGATCGCGAGCGTCGTGGTGCGGTCGAAACGGTAGTCCGGATCGACGTCCGGCACGTGGTCGTCGCCCTTGGAATAGGCCGGGACCTCCATGTCGCTGTCGATGCTGAAAAGCTGCCGGACTGACACCTTCATGTCGGGTGTGCCGGGTGTGTTTTGTTGTGCGGTTGCCATAGGTACTCCGTGGCCCCGGAACGGCGCGGGGCCGCGATTTTTGCCGGGATTCGTTCTGGAATAACGGTCAACTTAGCAGACAAGCCGTGCAGCGTGAAAGCGGCCCGCTGCATAGCTAAAATGCTGGAATTACAAGCACCTAGCGAATCGGGGCGTCATTTTTACGCCGAGATGGGGGCCGATTGCATGCCCTTGTCCCGCGCAATGGCGTAGGCTTGCCGGACACCATATTGGCGGGGTGAGGCCTGCGGGGGCCTCGCCCGTCAACAGACCGGATATAGGCGCCGCCCTGGCCGCAGGGAAGCGCAACCGGCCGGCATCCATAGGGAGACGTCCATGTCAGAGGTCCTGACCAGAGATCGCAAAGAGACCAATTCAGGCGACCGGGTGCGCTTCTACGGCGTGCACCATCTGGCGCTCAACACCGACGACATGAAGATGACGGTGGATTTCTATGTCGACGTGCTCGGCATGCGGCTGGTCCATGCCATGAAGGTGCCGCCGGGGCTCGGCACCGGGCCGGGCAACCGCGGCAACCCACCGTTCGAGGAAATCCGCCACTACTTCTTCGACATGGGCCGCGACGGACTTCTAGCGTTCTTCGAGATGCCGAAGGGCAAGAAGCAGCCCGGCGACCGCAATGCGCTCGGCGCCATGCAGCACGTCTCGTTCGCCGTGTCGCCGGAAAGCCAGAAACGCATCTGCGAAAGGCTGAAGGCCGCCAAGGTGCCGTTCGACGGCCCGATGGAAATCCTGCCGGGCATCTTCTCGATCTATGTGTTCGACCCGAACGACATCCGGCTCGAATTCTCCTGCCAGCCCTCGAACGGCGAAGGCGAGCCGCTGATCGTGCCGCAGGTGACGCAGACCAAGGACGAGGCGCTGGCCGAGCTCAAGACGCTGACCGGCGACAAGAGCTGGCTCGATCGCGCCACCGCGGGACTTGCCGACTAGCTGATGGCGGTTGCTCTTCGCAAGAATATGTCGCCGGTCGCGATCGCAGGCGGTGGCATCGGCGGGCTTGCCTGCGCGTTGGCGCTGGCGCGCCACGGCTTCCGCTCGCTGGTGCTGGAGCAGGCCGCCGAATTCGGCGAAGCCGGCGTTGGCCTCCAGATGGCGCCCAATGCACTGTCGGTGCTCGACGCACTCGGCGTCGGCGAGCCCGCGAAGCGGCACGCCTTGCTGATCGAGCGGCTTCTGATGATGGACGCGGTGACCGCCACCGAAGTCGCCAACGTGCCGCTCGACGGGCGCTTTCGCGCGCGCTTCGGCAATCCCTACGCGGTGGCGCATCGCGCCGACATCCACGGCGCACTGCTGGACGGCTGCCGCGCCCAATCGCTGATCGAGCTTCGCAACGGCAGCCGGGTCGCGGATTTCCAGCAATCCGGCAACGGCGTCGCGGTGTTTCTGGAGAGCGGCGAGCGGATCGAGGCCGCGGCGCTCGTCGGCGCCGACGGCGTGCATTCCATCGTGCGCAAGAAGATCGTCGGCGACGGCGATCCGCCGCCGGCCGGCGCCGTGATCTATCGCGCCACGATTTCAGTCGATGAGATGCCGAAGGACCTGCAGCAGCCCTACCCGACATTCTGGGCCGGGCCCGGCTGGCACATGATCTACTACCCGATGCGCGACTGGAGCGTGTTCAATCTCGGCTGCACGGCGGTGAGCAATCAGACACCGCCCAATGACGGCGAAGAGGTGGCGCCGCATCACGTGATGCCGCTGTTTGCCGGGAGCTGCGCGGCGCCATTGCGCGTGCTGCGAATTCCGAAGCGCTTCCGCCGGTATGTGATCCGCCACCGCGCGCCGGTGGAGAACTGGACGCAGGGCACCACCACGCTGCTCGGCGACGCCGCGCATCCGATGGTGCAGTACATTGCGCAAGGCGCCGCCATGGCGCTGGAGGATGCGATCTGCCTCGGGAATTTCGCCGCCGACTGCGACGGCGATTTCGCAAGAGCGTTCCAGCGCTATCAGGACGTCCGGACAGTGCGCACCGCACGGGTGCAGATCTCATCGCTGATGATGGATCGCATCAACCATGCCAAGGGCCTGGAGCGGAAGGTGCGCAACTCGCTGTTCGAGGGCCGCACCGCAGAAGAATTCTACGACCGCCTGGCGTGGCTCTACACGCCGCCGCCTTATGTGAAGTGATCAGCCAGCACACTTTTCGCAGCATCGGCAGCGCCCACCCTCCCCCTCCAGGGGAGGGTGACAGCGTCTGTTGCACCGTTCGTCTCACCGCGAAAACCACGCTGTCATCTTCTGCTCACCGGAAGGCGAGAAGCGCACGATCCGCGATTTCGGTTCAAGCACCGCCCAGCGGCGCGCCACGACATGGTCGAGGACGGCCGCGCCCAAAGTGCCGCCGAGATGGCTTCTTCGCTCGCTCCAGTCGAGGCACGGACGGCAGAGCGCGCGACGGCTGCCGTCCAGCGCTTCCACGTCGATGCCGGCGCATTCGAAGAAATCGCGGCCCTCGCGTGTCAGCCGCAACTCGTCGCCGCGCCGGGTGAGCAACCGGCGCGCTACAAGCTGGTCGAACATCTTCACCGCGAGATCGCCGGCGAGATGGTCATAACAGGTGCGGGCGCGGCGCAATTCCGGATCGCGTGGCCCGGTGCGCACGCGCACATGGCCGGCGCGGGTGGCAACCGGCATCAGCGCCTCCAGCGCCATGGCGACGTCCGGGTCGGCCAGGCGGAAATAGCGGTGGCGGCCCTGCCGCTCGACCGCAACGAGGCTTGCCTTCAGCAGCCGGTCGAGATGGCCGCTGACGGTGGACGGGCTCAAACCCGCCTCCTGGGCGAGCTCGGTGGCGGTCAACGCGGGACCGGCGAGCAGCGCCATCAGCATGTTGGCGCAGGCCGGGTTGCCGATCAGCGCCGCAACAATGGAGATGTCGGGGCCTTCTTTCATAGTTCGAGGATTCCCAAAGTGTGTACGGTTGTCAATGTGCCATTGTCATGCGCGACGGAGACGGAACACGATGTCAGCACAAAGTGGCCTAGCGCAGGACCAGGGAATGGCGACAGCGGCGCCTTCGGCGATCGATGAAACTTCGTGGCGCTATCCCGGCTGGCGCGTGGTGGTGGCCTGCTTTCTCGCCGCAGTGTGCTGCTGGGGCTTCGGACTTTACGGCCACGGTGTTTACCTCACCGAACTCAACCGGCTGCACGGCTGGCCGACCTCGCTGATTTCGGCCGGCGTCACCGGCTTCTATTTCCTGACCGCGACGGTGGTGGTGTTCATCAGCGACGCGGTGGCACGACTCGGGCCCAAGCGCGTGATGCTGATCGGCGCGTGCTCGTTCGGCTGCGGTGTCGCGTTGCTCGGCATCATCGACGCGCTGTGGCAGTTCTATGCGGCCTATGTGCTGATGGCGATCGGCGCGGCCACGATGCATGTCGGCGCGATCAGCAACGTGGTCGGACTCTGGTTCGACAAGAAACGCGGGCTCGCCATCAGCCTGGCGCTGAACGGCGCAAGCTCCGGCGGCATCCTGGTGACGCCGGCGCTGGTGCTCGCGATCGCCCATTTCGGCTTCTCGCACACCATCCTCGGCGCGACCGCGATCATGGCCGTGATCCTCATTCCGGCCATTGCGTTCTGGATCGACCGGCCTGCCGCACACGGCGCAAGCGCCGCAGCATCGGCCGCGCCGCAATGGACCCGCGGCGCGGCACTCCGCAGCCGCCACTTCTGGAACGTGGCCGCGACCTTTGCGATGGCGCTGACCGCGCAAGTCGGCTTCCTGGTGCATCAGATCGCGATCCTGCAGCCGACCATCGGCCGGCCGCAGGCCGGCCTGTCGGTCGGCGTCCTGACCGTTTCTGCAATCAGCGGGCGGCTCGCGCTCGGCGCGTTCGCCGACCGGCTCGACATCCGCCGCTTCGCGGCATTGTCGCTCGCGAGCCAGGCCGCGGCGCTGTTCGCGATCATGTGGTTTTCGAACACGACCGCACTGCTGGTCGCCTGCGCGCTGTTTGGCTTGTCGGCCGGCAACGTCATCACGCTGCCGTCGCTCGTGATCCAGCGCGAGTTCGAGGCGGCCTCGTTCGGCATGCTGGTCGGGCTGTCCTGGGCGATCACCCAGTTCACCTACGCGTTCGGCCCTGGCGTGATGGGCGCCTTGCGCGATCTGACCGGCGGCTACGGCGCCCCGATTGCGATGTGCATTGCGCTCGATATCGCGGCCGTCGTGCTGATTTCGCTGCGGCGCTCGCCGCAGCGAGCGTGAAGCCTTCAGGTGGCCTTGGCGGCGTGGGGATTGAACGGTGACATCGACCGGCGATACGGGTGATGGGACGCGGCGATGAGATCGGAGCTTTGGCGATGAGCGGCAGCGTTTGGCAAGGTCTCATGGAGGCGAGCGTCGATTCGATGCTCGCCGCCTACCAGGCACGCGAGACCGATGTCCGATCGGTCGTTCGCGCGTATCTCGATCGCATCGAAGCCTACGACCGGCGTGGGCCGGCCCTTTGGAGCCTGATTGCCGTCAATCCCGACGTGATGAAAGAAGCCGAAGCGCTCGATCGGGCCTTCGCAGCATCGGGAAAGCTGAGCGGACCGCTTCATGGCGTGCCGGCTCTCATCAAGGACAACGTGGATGTCGCGGGTCTTCCAACGACCGGAGGCTCGCGCGCTCTCGCGGGCTGGCTGCCGCCCAGGGACGCAACGCTGGTGACAAAGCTTCGCGCCGCTGGCGCGATCATCCTCGCCAAGACAACGATGTCGGAATTCGCCCGAGGCGGCATCGACAACATCAATTCCGTCCTGCCGGGTTTCGCGCGAAATCCCTACAACACGGCGCATGCGACGGGCGGATCGTCCGGTGGCACCGGAGCAGCCCTTGCGGCCAATTTCGGGACGATCGGCATTGGCTCCGACACCTGGGGCTCGATCCGCAATCCTTCGTCGAACAATGCCATCGTCGGTCTGCGCCCGAGCCGCGCCCTGGTCTCGCGGCACGGCATGATGGGACTCTACGATGCGCGGGACACGGTCGGCCCGATGGCGCGGACCGTGGCCGATCTCGTTGCGTTGCTCGACGTCATCGCGGGCGTCGATCCCGAGGACCCGGCGACCGCGGGTGCGGCCGGGAAAATTCCGCCGACCTTCAAGACTTGCCTGAAGGCGAACGGCGCAAACCGCAAACGCATCGGCGTGCTGCGTCAGGCGTTTCCCCCCGGCGGCTCCGATCCGGCAGTGACGGCGCTGCTCGATCGGGCGGTGGCCGACCTGCGGTCGCTCGGCGCCGAAATCGTCGATCCTCTGGTCGTTCCGGAGTTCGACGACCATCCCGCACGGCCTCATCCTCAAAGCGAGGTGCGTGCCACGCTCGAAAAATATCTGGCGAAGACCGGACCCGGGTACCCCAAGACCGTGGCCGACGTGATGGCGTCGCAGAAATTCCATCCGCTGCACGAGGCCGGTTTGATCGCAGCCTCAACCGCTCCGAACCCGAACGAAGACCCTGCCGTCAAGAAACTCGAGGCGGACGAAATCCGGATGCGCGAGGCCTATGAGCGCGCGATGACGGGAGCGGGCGTCGATTTCCTGGTCATGCCGTGCGCAAGCTTTCCGCCGAAGCTCAACGGCGATCGCAACACGACGCCAGCCGGGAGCACGACCTGGATCGCTTCAGGCCTGCATTGGCCAGCCATCATTGTTCCCATGGGCTACAGCCACGACGACCTGCCTTCAGGATTGCAAGTCGTGGGCCGGCCGTGGAGCGACGCGGCGTTGATCGAGATCGCCTACAGCTACGAGCAGGCCACGCATCATCGGCATCCGCCGGGAACGGTGCCGCCGCTGAACTGATCCGACGACGAGATGCGTTCCGAGAACCTTGGCGAGCCTCAGCAGGCGCCGACCGACTTCAGATAGTTGTAGGCCTGGATGATCTCGCGAAGCTTGTCCTCGGTGGCTTTGTCGCCGCCGTTGACGTCGGGATGGTGCCGCTTCACCAGAATCTTGAAGCGCGCCTTGATCTCGACCTTGCCGGCGCCCTCTTCCAGCCCAAGCTCGTGCAGCGCCTTGCGCTCGGCGTTGCGCACCGCGCGCTGCTGTGGCGGCTCGGTCCGCGTCCTTGTGTCCGAGCCACGGGCGCCAAACTCGCGGAACATGTTGAACGGATCATGCGGCGCGTGCGGGCCGAAATCGTTGCCGCCAGGCTGCGGGTTGCCGGTGCCCATCTTCCAGGTCGGGCGATGCCCGGTCACCGCGTCCTTCTGGTACTTCAGCACGGCGTCTTCGCTCATGCCGGAGAAATAATTGTAGGAGGAATTGTACTCGCGCACGTGATCGAGGCAGAAACGCCAGTACTCGTTCTCGCGCGTGCGGCCCTTCGGGGCGCGATGCGTCGCGGTGTTGCCGCAGCCCTGCCACTGACAGCACGGCTCTTCGGGCTTGCGCGTCCGATCCTCGGTCGGCTTGACGCGGATGCGGTCAAACAAGGGTGAATCGAATTTCATGACCGAACATTATGCGAAGGCGCGGCGTTCACCTTCAAGTCTTGACAGAAGATTTTTCCAAGAGACGTGCTGAAAGGCGGATCAGCCGGCGCATCGAATGACATGTCGCGCGCCTTTGGTTGACCGGAACCCGGTAGTCGCTTACGCAAACGGCCATGCAGGTCAAAGCCCGGATCGCAGAAAAGCTCAGCGCCGCTTTCGCGCCGCAGAGTCTCAATGTCGAGGATGAATCGCACCGCCACGAAGGTCATTCGGGGCATCGGCCGGGCGGTGAAAGTCATTTCAGGGTTCATATCGTATCGGAAGCCTTCCGTGGGAAGAGCCGGATCGAACGTCATCGCATGGTCAACCAGATTCTTTCCGCCGAATTGGCCGGTGGCGTCCATGCGCTCGCGATCCATGCCAGCGCGCCGGGCGAACCCACCGCATCCTGATCCAAAGCCATGACAACCGTGCGGCGGAACTGAAAAGCCGCCGTTAACGGTCTATTGATCGGGAAAAACCAGCCTTCCGGCTCGAAACCGTCAGCCGGCGCGCGCGAGCGCCAACGGCTTCCTCACCAGCGGCATGATGCGCAGCGCGGTGATGCGGTTGCGCTGCTTGCGCAGCACGCTGAAGCGGAAGCCGTGGAAGGTGAAGCTCTGGCCCACGTCGGGGATCGAGCGCGCCTCGTGGATCACCAGACCCGCAATGGTGGTGGCCTCGGCGTCGGGCAGATTCCACTCCATCGCGCGGTTGAGATCGCGGATCGGCACCGCGCCGTCGACATTGACCGAGCCGTCAGGCTGCGGCCGCAAGCCCGGCACCGGAATGTCGTGCTCGTCGGAGATATCGCCGACGATTTCCTCGAGGATATCCTCGAGCGTGACCAGGCCTTCGACCTCGCCGTATTCGTCGACCACCAGCGCGAAGTGAGTCTTCCTGCGGCGGAACGCCTTGAGCTGCTCCGAGAGCGGCCGGATGTCCGGCACGAACCACGGCGGCAGTGCGATCGCCATGATGTCGATCTGGCTGACGTCGCCTTCAGCACTTTGGATCGCCCGCAGGAGATCCTTCGCGTGCAGGATGCCGATGATGTTCTCGGGCGTGTTGCGCCACAGCGGAATGCGCGTGTATTCCGATTTCAGCGCTTCCGCGACAATTTCCTCGGACGGTTGGCCGGCGTCGATCGTCGCCATTTCGGTGCGGTGGACCATGACATCGGCGACCGTGAGCTCGTTCAAATCAAGCAGGCCGCCCATCATGTCGCGGTCGTGCTTCTCGACGCCGCCCTCGCGATGCAGCAGGTCGACGGTGCCGCGGATTTCCTCGTGTGGTGCGAGCATCGACTGATCCTCGCCGACACGAATACCGAACGGTCGCAGGATCAACTTCACCAGCCGCTCGATCGCGGCCAGCAGCGGGCCCAGGATCTTGACCACAAAGGCCACCGGCCGCGCCACGACGAGAGCGATGCGCTCTGGCGCGCTGATCGCCGCAGTTTTCGGCAGCACCTCGGCGAACACGATCACCACGATGCTCATCACCACGGTAGCATAGAGCACACCGACGTCGCCGAAGATCGCGAGCAGCACGCTGGTGGTCAGCGCCGAAGCGCCGATATTGGCGACGTTATTGCCGAGCAGCAGCGCACCGATCATGCGTTCGCGGCTCTCCAGGAGCCGCAGCACGATCCCGGCGCGCTTGTTGCCCTGGTTCTGCATCCGCGTCAGGCGCGCGCGCGACGCCGCCGTCAGCGACGTTTCGCCGGCCGAGAAGAAGGCCGACAGCAGCAGGCTGCCCAGCACGATCAGAAGCGATATCCAGTTGTCGCCGCTCATGGCGTCGCTTGCCTTGCACCAAGATTTTTGGCGTCGAGTTTTTCGGCCAGGAACGCACGGACCTCGGCGGCCTCGACCTCACGCGTCACGAAAGCCTGGCCGATGCCGCGCACCAGAATGAAGGTGAGCTGGCCGCGCTTGACCTTTTTGTCCTGAGAAATGAGGTCCATCATGAAATCGATGCCGGGCCAGTTGAGGCCGGGCACCGCTCTCACATGGGTCGGCAGCCCCACCGCCGCAAGATGCGCAATGGCGCGGTCGGCCTCGGCTTGCGGGATGAGCCCGCGCCGCGCCGAAAATTCAAACGCCAGCGACATGCCGAGGCCGACGGCCTCGCCATGCAGCAGGCGGTCGGAAAAGCCAGCCGCGGCCTCGAAGGCATGCCCGAACGTGTGGCCGAGATTGAGCAGCATGCGGTCGCCGGTCTCGCGCTCGTCGCGCGCCACGATCGCGGCCTTGGCGCGGCAGCTCACCGCGATAGCATGCTCACGCGCGGGCCCGCCCGCAAACACATCGCGCCAATTGACGTCGAGCCATTCGAAGAAATCCGCGTCGCCGAGCAAGCCGTATTTCACCGTCTCGGCATAGCCGGCGCGGAACTCGCGCTCCGGCAGCGTGTCGAGCACCGCGGTGTCGGCGACCACCAGGATCGGCTGATAGAACGCGCCGATCAAATTCTTGCCGTGACGCGAGTTGATCGCAGTCTTGCCGCCCACGGAGGAATCCACCTGCGCCAGCAGCGAGGTCGGCACCTGCACGTAGTCGACGCCGCGGCGAACCACGGACGCCGCGAAACCGCCGAGATCGCCGACCACGCCGCCGCCGAGCGCCACGACGAGATCGTCACGCTCGACCTTGGCAGCGATGAGTGCGTCACACACCTGCTCGAAATACTTGAAACTCTTGCTGCCCTCGCCGGCCGGCACTTTGACCGACGACGAGGCGATGCCGGCGGCCGCGAGCGACGCTTCGGTCGCCGCAAGATGATGCTTCGCGACCGTGGCATCGGTGATGATCGCGACCTTGCAGCCGGGCCGGAGCTTGGCGATACGCTCGCCGAGCGTCGCCAGCAGCCCGCGCCCGATCGCAATGTCGTAAGCGCGGTCGCCGAGCGCGACATTGACGGTGATGGGTTCGCCGGAGCGAAGCGGCACGGTCATGGTTGTGTTTCTTCCGGAGCCGGATGCGATGGCAGATAGGCGCGCAAGCTCTCGATCACTTCTTCGACGATCGCCTCGTGCGGCACGTCACGCGACTCCACCGTGAGGTCGGCTTCCGCATAGACCGGATAGCGCTCGTCCATCAGCCGCTTCAGGGTGTCGATCGGATCGGCGCCTTTGAGCAGCGGCCGGTCGTTGCGCCGCTTGACGCGCCGGCTCAGGACTTCGAGCGTCGCGCGCAGCCAGACCGAGACGCCCTTGGCGCGGATCGCCGCGCGCGTCTCCGCATTCATGAATGCGCCGCCGCCGGTCGCCAGCACCTGCGGCCCGTTGTCCAGAATGCGCGCGATCACCCGGGTCTCTCCGGCACGGAAGTACGGTTCCCCGTGCTTGGCGAAGATTTCCGGGATCGCCATGTCGGCGGCCTTCTCGATCTCGGTGTCGGCATCGACGAACGGCATGCCGAGCCGGGTCGCAAGCCGCCGTCCGACCGACGACTTGCCCGCACCCATGATGCCGACCAAAACGATGGACCGCCGCCCCAAAGCAGGGCCCAGCGAGGCCACCGGCTGCGGCGTCGCGTCGTCTTGGGCACTTTGGGGCGTCTGGTGCGCCGCGATGTCCGACATGATATACTTGTATCGAAATCCTCCCGTGGCATAAACCGTGACCTGACAAAGGTAAACGCCGCCGATTCGGCGGCTGTCGAGCTCAAAAATGCCGAGCCTGTTTCGATTTCTTGTTGTGGTCGGGCTTCTGGGCGGTGCCGCCTATGCGGGCGTCGCGGCGCTCGGCAACTATGTCCAGCCGCAGCCGCGCGAGATCACCGTGAACATCTCGCCCGACAAGTTCGTGAAGAACAGATAGGAGCGCGGCCCCTCGGATGGCCCGCCCCAAAACGTCCAGCAACGAGACCCTGATCGAGCTGTTCCTCGATATGCTCGCGGCTGAGCGCGGCGCGAGCGTCAACACGCTCGACGCGTATCGCCGCGACCTTACGGACTTCTCGGCTGAGCTGACCGCAAAGAAAGACAGCATCGCGGGCGCGGACAGCGACGCGCTGCGGGCTTATCTGGCACGGCTCGCGCAACGAAAGCTTGCCCCCGCCTCGGTCGCGCGGCGGCTGTCGGCCATGCGGCAGCTCTATCGGTTTCTCTACAGCGAGGGCCACCGCGGCGACGACCCGGCGGCGGTGCTGGAGGGGCCAAGGCGCGGGCGCAGCCTGCCCAAGGTCTTGAGTGTGAAACAGGTCGACGAGCTTTTGGCGCAGGCGCGCAACGCCATGCAGACCGAATCGAAGTCGGAGCGGCTTCGCGCGGCGCGGATGATGTGTCTTCTTGAAGTGCTCTACGCCACCGGGCTCCGCGTCTCGGAACTCGTGGCACTGCCGGACAGCGCGGCGCGGCGCGACCAGCGCATGCTGGTGGTCCGCGGCAAGGGCGGCCGCGAGCGGCTCGTGCCGCTCAACGACGCGGCACGGCAAACCATGAAGGACTACCTGGCGCTCCGCGAGGAAGCCAATGCCGCCCAATCCAAATGGCTGTTCCCGTCGTTCGGCGAGAGCGGCCATCTGAGCCGCCAGCACTTCGCTCGCGAACTGAAAGAGCTTGCCGGCGCCGCCGGACTCGAGCCCTCGCAGGTCAGCCCCCACGTGCTGCGCCACGCCTTTGCCAGTCATCTGTTGCAGAACGGTGCCGACCTGCGCGTGGTGCAGACGCTGCTCGGCCACGCCGACATTTCCACGACACAAATCTATACGCACGTCCTCGAGGACCGGTTGAAAAGCCTGGTGCGCGACCTGCACCCGCTTTCGGAGACGTAAGAGCTATCCAACAATCGCCTCCGCTATCAGTTGCGCCATCAGATCGGAGTCTGCCGCGTGACTGACCTGTGACGCCTCGATCCAACGGGTTTGGTCGAGTCGAGCGAGATCAATCGGATGGCCGGCCCGCGCGGCCAAAAGCTTCAAATATTGAAGCTGGGTCCGGCCGTTTCCTTCGCGGAACGGGTGAATGTAATTCACTCACCGATGATAACCGCCGCCTGACGCGCGAAGTCCGGACGGGATAGGCCGGCAAGAAACCGCGACTTCATGAGGCGCCGGTGAACATCGGACATGCCGGTGGGGATATATTGCCGAAACTGAAATTGCTGGACGCCTTTGCTGATTTCGACTTTTCGAATTTCACCCGCCCAGTCGTAGATATCTTGGAACAAGTGGCGGTGAATGGCTTGGAGATGAGCCAAGTCGAATTCGCCAGGCGGAACGCCCATTTTGCTGCGCGCAACGGCCAAGCGCCGCTCGACCTGATCCAGCCGTAGCGGATCGGTGATATGGAGGCGATTTCTGAGCGTCCGGGTGCCGGGATAGACGTAAGGATCGCCAGCGTCACTCACTTGGTAGCGGCGGCCTTGGCTTGTTCGAGAATGTAGGCAATGCAACGCTCGTGCGTCCAACCCTCGCGCTCAAACATCTCGAACATCGCGACGTCTTCGGCATCGAGCGGATTGCCCTCGATGGCTTGCAGATTCATGGCTTCAAGCCGACGCTGACGCGCCTCCGCAATCTCAGCCTTGTTCAGCCGTTTCGGCTTGTCGAGCATGTGGCAATTCTATCCGATTGGCCTTAACAAGTCACAGGGTTCCGCAGCAGCCGCAGCTTGACTTGAAACCCATTGCGAGGCCAGTTGCGGCCGCAACAACGGTGGTTCCAGAGGCCCGATATCCTTCAAATGCGCAGTTATCTCGATTTCGAAAAACCGGTGGCCGAGCTCGAGGCCAAGGTCGAGGAATTGCGCACGATGCAATCCGCCGGCAACGGCGCGGCCGATATCGCCGAGGACATCGGCCGGCTCGAGACCAAGGCCGCACAGGCGTTGCGCGACCTCTATGCCGAGCTGACGCCCTGGCAGAAGACCCAGGTCGCGCGCCATCCCCAGCGGCCGCATTGCCTGGATTACATCTCGACGCTGATCACCGAGTTCGTGCCGTTCGCGGGCGACCGGAAGTTCAGCGAGGACTACGCGGTCGTGGGCGGCTTCGGCCGCTTCCGCGGCGAGAGCATCTGCGTGATCGGCCACGAAAAAGGCTCGACCACCGAGAGCCGGCTCAAGCACAATTTCGGCATGGCGCGGCCGGAAGGCTATCGCAAGGCGGTGCGGCTGATGGAGATGGCCGACCGTTTCGGCATCCCGGTGCTGGCGCTGGTTGACACCGCCGGCGCCTATCCGGGCATCGATGCCGAGGAGCGCGGCCAGGCCGAAGCGATCGCGCGCTCGACCGAAGCGTGCCTGAACCTCACCGTGCCCAACATCGCAGTCATCCTCGGCGAAGGCGGCTCGGGAGGCGCTGTGGCGTTGGCCACCGCGAACCGCGTGCTGATGCTCGAACACGCGATCTACAGCGTGATCTCGCCGGAGGGCGCGGCGTCGATTCTCTGGCGCGACACCACCAAGGCTCAGGACGCCGCCACCAATATGAAGATCACTGCCGCCGATCTCAGCCATTTCGGGATCATCGACGGCATCATCACCGAGCCGGTCGGTGGCGCCCATCGCGATCCGGCCGCCGCCATGGCCGCGGCCGGTGAGGCCATCGCCAATGCCCTGACGGAGCTTCGCGCCCTCGACCGCGATGCCGTGCGCCGGCAGCGCCGCGACAAGTTCCTCGCCATCGGCCGCAGCCTCGAATAGGTGCCGGCTTACCGAGCCGACGGCCAAGTTCGTCCCCAGCACGGCCAATTGTGGCAGACGGCCTCTGGACACCGACTGAGCCATTGAATCACCTCAGATTCTCAGGCCCTCCGGTCATAATTTTACCCTTCGTTCACTGTAGATGTGCTCAATCGCCAGCTGGGTTTTTGGCTGCGCCCTTGCAGAGTCACCCCCTTGGGGCTAACGATTTTGCGGGTCGGTGCGGGGACAACTGCCACGGTCGCCGATTGGGGGAGTTTGCGTTTGATCCGAAGCCCACTGGTTCGCACGCTCCTGGCTTCGGCCGCGCTCGTCGCGGCTGTTGGGCTGTCCGGCTGCAACACCGACAGCGTCCTGCCGATGAGCGAGAAGGCGGCCCGTCCGCTGCCCCCGAAGCTCGTGGCCGATATCGAAGCCAAGAACATGGACAAGGAAGCGCCGATCCTTGTCCGCCTCTACAAGGAAGAATCCGAGCTCGAAGTCTGGAAGCAGGATCGCACCGGACACTTCGCGCTGCTCAAGACCTATCCGATCTGCCGCTGGTCCGGTGAGCTTGGCCCGAAGACGCGTGAAGGCGACCGCCAGGCGCCCGAGGGCTTCTACACCATCACGCCCGGCCAGATGAATCCGAACTCGGCCTATTACCTGTCGTTCGATCTCGGCTATCCGAACGCCTATGACCGGTCCTGGGGCCGCACCGGCGCGCAGCTCATGGTGCACGGCGACTGCTCGTCGCGCGGCTGCTACTCGATGACCGACGAGCAGATCTCGGAAATCTACGCGCTCGGCCGCGACGCCTTCTTCGGCGGCCAGAAGTCGTTCCAGGTCCAGGCCTATCCGTTCCACATGACGGCGGAGAACCTCGCCAAGCATCGCAACAGTCCGCATCTGGCGTTCTGGAAGATGCTGAAGCAGGGCAGCGACCACTTCGAGGTCACCCGCGCCGAGCCCCGCGTCAATGTCTGCGAGAAGCGCTATGTGTTCAACGCGCAAGCGCCGGGAGATCCGTCGCGGCCGCTGACCTTCAGCGCATCCGGCAAGTGCCCGGCGTATGAAGTCGATCAGGAAATCGCGAGCCTCGTGCAGGACAAGGAGCGCAAGGACGACGTCACGTTCGCCGAACTTGCCCGCCGCAACGTCGCGACCGCGCCGATCAAGACCAACGCCGACGGCGGCATGAACAAGGTGTTCGTCGCCGCAGTGAAGCGCAATCAGCTTGGCGTCGGACCGTCGGATGCCTTCATGTCATCGGCGCCTCCCGGAACCATTCCGGTGACCGTGCGACCGCCGCGCATCCAGGAATTGGCCGACGCTCCGGCTTCACAGGGCGTTGCATCACCGACCGGCGAGGTCTCGCCGCCACAGATGGCGATCGCCGACACCGGCCCGACCGAGTCGAAAAGCGCAAGCACGAACAAGCCCTTTGGCTTCTTCTCGAACCTGTTCGGATCGAAGTCGGCCGAGGCCAAGCCCGCCGAGACAAAGACCGCGGACGGCAAGGCCGAGAAGAAGGGTACGATTGCCCGGCTGGTCGGCGGCCTGCGCAAGGACACCAAGCCCGCCGAAACCAACAAAGACACGGCCAAAGATACCGCGAAGCCGGTGCAGGCTGTTTCGAACGGCGCGATCCGGCCACGGCCGGAGCCCGCATCCGTCAAGACTGCTGAAGCGCAAGCCTCGGCGCCGGCGCCTGCCGCGCAGTCGCCCTGGCCCGCCGTTCCGCCGCGTCAGCCTGCTGCAGCCCCGGCTGCACCCGCCAACGGCAACGGCGCGATTTCAGGCGGTGCGCCGGTGGTCCCGACCGGCAACTTCGACAGTCGCTGGTCAGGCTCCCGCTGATCTGAAGCCGTATCCCCAAAGCAAAAGCGCGGCCCAGGAGGCCGCGCTTTTTTTGTTCCAGGCAGAGGCTTGCGCGTTACGCGTAACGGCCGTGGCAGTGCTTGTACTTCTTGCCTGAGCCGCAGGGGCAAACCTCGTTGCGCCCAACCTTGCCCCAGGTCGACGGATCGTTGGCATTGCGCTCGGCGGCCGGCTTCGGCGTGATGCCGGCACGCGCCAGCGTCTCCGCGCCTGCAGCCGCGAGCGCAAGCTCGTCCTCTCCGGTCGACGGATCCACGTGTGACACCTGCATCGGCGGCAGCTCCGGAACCGCGTCCGGCTGCTGCTGCACGATCTCGACGCGCATCAGCTGCGCGGTCACCCCTTCGCGCAGGCTCTGGCTCATGTTTTCGAACAGGCTGAAGGCTTCCGCCTTGTACTCGTTCAGCGGATCGCGCTGGCCGTAACCGCGGAGCCCGATGACCTGGCGCAGATGCTCGAGCATCACCAGATGCTCGCGCCACAGATGGTCGAGCGTCTGCAACAGGATGGACTTCTCGACATAGCGCAGCACGTCCGGTCCCCACTGCGCGACCTTGGCGGCCATGTGCTCGTCAGCCCGGCGCTCGATGCGCGAGAGGAGCTCCTCGTCGGCAATGCCCTCTTCCTTGGCCCATTGATCGACCGGGAGGTCGAGGCCAAGAACGCGGGTAAGCTCTTCCTTGAGACCCGCCACATCCCACTGCTCCGGATAGGCGTTCTCCGGCACGTGCTTTGAAACCAGGTCTTCGACCACGGCGTGGCGCATGTCGGCGACGACCTCGGCGGTCACCGCGTCCGACATCCATTCGACGCGCTGGTCGAAGATGACCTTGCGCTGGTCGTTCATCACGTTGTCGTACTTGAGGATGTTCTTGCGGATGTCGAAGTTGCGCGCCTCGACCTTCTGCTGCGCGGTTTCCAGCGCCTTGTTGATCCAGGGATGGATGATCGCCTCACCATCCTTGAGACCAAGCTTGGTCAGCATACCGCCGAGCTTGTCGGAGCCGAAGATGCGCATCAGGTCGTCTTCCAACGACAGGAAGAACTTGGAGCGGCCCGGATCGCCCTGACGGCCGGAACGGCCGCGCAACTGGTTGTCGATGCGGCGGCTTTCGTGGCGTTCGGTGCCGAGCACGAACAAGCCCCCGGCGGCGAGCGCCTTCTCCTTCAGCCGCGTCACCTGTTCCTTAATCTCGGCCGCCGCTTGATCGCGCTGGCTGCCCTCCGGCAGGTCTTTCAACTCCTGGGCAATCCGCATGTCGGCGTTGCCGCCGAGCTGAATATCGGTGCCGCGGCCCGCCATGTTGGTCGCGATGGTGATCGCGCCCGGCACGCCGGCCTGGGACACGATATAGGCCTCCTGCTCGTGATAGCGGGCGTTGAGGATCGCGAAGACCTTCTTCTTCGAGGCGCCCTCGTCGCCACCGTAAAGCGCCGCGAAGGCATTGGGATCGGCGAAGTCATGCTGCTCCCAGCCCTGCTGGCGCATCAGCTCGGCGAGCTGCTCGGACTTCTCGATCGAAGTCGTGCCGACCAGCACCGGCTGGCCCTTGGTCTTGCACTCTTCGATCAGCGTGATGATGGCGTGGTGTTTCTCCTGCGCCGTGCGGTAGACCTCGTCGTCCTGGTCGTCGCGGATCATCGGCCGGTTGGTCGGCACTTCGACGACGTCGAGGTTGTAGATATCCATGAACTCGTCGGCCTCGGTCAGCGCCGTGCCGGTCATGCCGCCGAGTTTTTGATACATCCGGAAGTAATTCTGGAAGGTGATCGAGGCGAGCGTCTGGTTCTCCGGCTGGATCGGCTGGTGCTCCTTGGCCTCCAGCGCCTGATGCAGCCCTTCCGAATAACGCCGGCCCGGCATCATGCGGCCGGTGAACTCGTCGATGATGACGACCTCGCCGTTCCGCACGATGTAGTCCTTGTCGCGCTGGAACAGCTTGTGGGCGCGCAGCGCCTGATTGACGTGGTGCACGGTCGAGACGTTCTCGACGTCGTAGAGCGAGTCGCCCTTGAGCAGGCCGGCATCGCGCAAGGCGCGCTCCATCTTCTCCATGCCGGCTTCGGTCAGCGCCACGGTGCGCTGCTTCTCGTCGACCTCGTAGTCGACCTTGTCGCCCTTATCGAGCTTGGGGATGTAGGCGTCGATCGTGTTGTAGAAATCCGAACGGTCGTCGAGCGGACCGGAAATGATCAGCGGCGTGCGCGCCTCGTCGATCAGGATCGAGTCGACCTCGTCGACGATGGCGAAGACGTGGCCGCGCTGGACCATGTCCTCCATCCGGTACTTCATGTTGTCGCGCAGATAATCGAAGCCGAGCTCGTTGTTCGTGCCGTAGGTGACGTCGCAGTCGTAAGCCTGCTTGCGCTGCTCGTCGTCGAGGCCGTGCACGATGACGCCGGTCTTCAGGCCCAGGAAGCCGTAGATGCGGCCCATCCATTCGGAGTCGCGCTTGGCGAGATAGTCGTTCACGGTGACGACATGGACGCCGCGGCCGGTGAGTGCGTTGAGGTAGACGGCCAATGTCGCGACCAGCGTCTTGCCCTCGCCGGTCTTCATTTCGGAAATGCGGCCCTCGTGCAGGATCATGCCGCCGATCAGCTGAACGTCGAAGTGCCGCTGGCCGATCGCGCGCTTGGCAGCCTCGCGGACCGTGGCGAAAGCCGGCACCAGGATGTCGTCGAGGGAGGTGCCGTCGGCGATCTGCTTCTTGAACGCGTCGGTGCGTGCGCGAAGCTGCTCGTCGGTGAGCTTCACCAGCTCCGGTTCCAACGCGTTGATCTCGTCGACCCGCGGCTGAAATTTGCGGACGCGGCGGTCATTGGACGAGCCGAATAGTTTACGGGCGACTGCGCCGAGCATTGCGGGTCAAATCCTTGCCTTGGGCAAGCCGCAGATGCGGCCATCCTTGGGGGAAATGCGGCACTTCTCGGGCAATTGCAACGGGATAGCGAGCATCGAGCAGGGCCGCGGGCATTCGAGACATAGGAGGGGGTATTATTCTTGTCAATTAGTGCGCCACGAGGCGCAAAATGTTCAATTCGCAGGCATTTGGAGCCGCCCCGCGGCCTTGTGACAAGTCCCTCGCACTGTTGTCATTGCCAAGGGTTACCGATTGCGCGACAAGTCGCCGCCCCTCCGGCGGACATACCACTCAAAGGATTGCCAAAGGACCATCATGCGTAACCTGACCGAACGCCGTTTGCCCACCTTTCCGGCACTGCCCGCGCTCCGTGCCAGCACGCTGGGACTGCTTGCCGCCGCCCTCATTGCAGTGCCGGCCATGGCGCAGGCCCCAGCCAGCAAGCCGGCTTCGGCTCAGCCCGACAAGGTGATTGCCAAGGTCCAGGGTGTCGAGATCCGCGAGAGCGACCTCGCGATGGCCGAGGAGGACATGGGGCAGCAGGTCGAAAAGCTTCAGGGCGACGCCAAGCGCGATGCGCTGGTGGGCTATCTGGCCGATGTCATCATCATGTCAAAGGCGGCCGACGCCAAGAAGATCACCGAGCAGAAGGATTTCAAGACCCGCGTCGCCTTCATCCGCAACAAGCTCGCGATGGAGATGCTGCTGATCGAGGAAGGCAAGGCGGCGACCACCGACGCCGCGATGAAGAAGGTCTATGACGAAGCCGTGGCGAAGGGCGGCACCGAACAGGAGGTTCGCGCCCGCCATATCCTCGTTCCGACCGAGGACGAGGCCAAGGCCGTGCTCGCCGAGATCAAGAAGGGCACCGACTTTGCCGAACTTGCCAAGCAGAAGTCGAAGGACCCGGGCGCAGCCGCCGAGGGCGGCGATCTCGGCTATTTCAGCAAGGACCAGATGGTGCCGGAATTCGCCGAGGTGGCCTTCAAGCTCAACAAGGGCGAGGTGTCCGATCCGGTGAAGACCCAGTTCGGCTGGCACATCATCAAGGTCGAGGATAAGCGCAACAAGCCGGTGCCGACCTTCGACCAGGTCAAGGATCAGATCGAGACCTACGTGGCTCGCAAGGCCCAGGCCGAATACATCGCCAAGCAGCGCGAGGCCAACAAGGTCGAACGGCTCGATAAGTAGTGATCGGTCCCATCAAAGAATATCGTGATCGCCGGGCACGCCATGGGCTTGTCCCGGCGATTTCGTTTGGGTAGGCACGCTTGAGCGTTTTTCGCTTGTACTGGAGCATCAGCCGTCATGGCCGGGCTTGTCCCGGCCATCTCGCTTAGGGACGCACTGTGCTCACCTAAGCGAGATGCCCGGCACAAGGCCGGGCATGACAGCAGAGGCGGTGCAGGGTCTGCCAAAACGTTGGCCGAGTTCATTTCTTTTTCATAATGGTGCGCTGATGGCTGTCGCGGTTTCCCCCCTCGCTCCCAAGTCCGTGCCAGAGATGCCGGTCATCAAGGGCGTCCGGCTCGGCACCGCCGCGGCCGGCATCAAGTACAAGGACCGCACCGACGTGATGCTGGCGGTGCTCGACCCCGGCACCACGGTGGCTGGCGTCTTCACCACCTCGAAGTGCCCGTCAGCACCGGTGGAGTGGTGCAGGGACAAGCTCAAGGGCGCCAAGCCCCGCGCGCTGGTGGTCAATTCCGGCAACGCCAATGCATTCACCGGCAAGAACGGCCGCACCGCCTGCAAGTTCACGGCCGAGATCGCGGCTCGCGCCATCGGCTGCAAGCCGGCCGATATTTTCCTCGCCTCGACCGGCGTGATCGGCGAGCCGCTCAACGCCCAGGCCTTCGACGGCGTCATGGAAGGCCTGGTCGCCGCCGCCAAGCCCGGTGCCTGGCTCGAAGCCGCCAAGGCGATCATGACCACCGACACCTTCCCGAAGGTCGCCACTGCCACCGCCAAACTCGGCAAGGCCACGGTGACGATCAACGGCTTTGCCAAGGGCGCCGGCATGATCGCGCCCGACATGGCGACCATGCTGTCCTACGTGTTCACCGATGCGCCGATCTCGCAGCGCGCGTTGCAGGCCCTACTCAGCGATGGCGTCGCTTCAAGCTTCAACGCCGTGACGATCGACGGCGACACGTCCACGTCGGACACCCTGATGGCGTTTGCGACCGGAGCCGCCGCCGAAGACGGCGCGCCCACCATTGCCCGCGCCGATGACCCGAAGCTGAAAGCCTTCCGCAAGGCGTTCAATGCCGTTCTGGCGAATCTTGCAGAGCAGGTGGCGCGCGACGGCGAAGGCGCGCGCAAGCTCGTCGAGGTCACGGTGGAGGGCGCGGTGTCCGATGCGTCGGCGCGGCGGATCGCCAAGTCGATCTCGAACTCGCCGCTGGTGAAAACCGCGATCGCCGGCGAGGACGCCAACTGGGGCCGCGTCGTGATGGCGGTCGGCAAGGCCGGCGAGCCCGCCGATCGCGACAAGCTGTCGATCTGGTTCAACGGCATCCGCGTCGCTCATAAAGGTGCGCGCGACCCGGGCTATGACGAAGCGGAAGTGTCGAAAGCGATGAAGGACGAGGTCATCGCGCTGAAGGTCGCGCTCGGGATGGGCCGCGGCAAGGATCGCATGCTGACCTGCGACCTCACCAAGGAATATGTCGCGATCAACGGCGACTATCGGTCGTAATCGGCTAAACTCTTCGGTGCCGGATTAGCCCCGGGTTAACCGGCGCGGTGGGCCTGTTTGAATTACGCCCCCCGGTTGAGTTCCCTTTAACTGACACTGTCTACAGTCGAGGCTGGGCTCGTGACCATCAAACTCGTTCTGGTTGTTGCGTGCGCCCTGATCGATACCGACGGACGCGTGTTGCTCGCCGAACGCCCCGCCGGAAAGTCCATGGCGGGGCTATGGGAATTTCCCGGCGGCAAGATCGAGGCCGGCGAACGGCCCGAGGAAACGCTGATCCGGGAGTTGAAGGAGGAGCTCGGTATCGTCGTCAAAGAGCCGTGCCTGGCGCCGCTCACCTTCGCGAGCCACGCCTATCCGGACTTCCATCTTCTGATGCCGCTGTTCGTATGCCGGCGCTGGGAGGGAAACGTCACGGCTCAGGAGGGACAAAGGCTGGCCTGGGTGCGGCCCAACAGGCTTCGCGAATACAAAATGCCGCCGGCGGACGAACCGCTGATCGCCCACCTGACGACGCTGCTGTGACCCAAGTGAGTGAGGAGTGAGGGCGGCGATGACAGTCGAGACACTCTGCGATCGCGCACGGCACAGCCTGACGCGCTTTCGAGCCGATGAAAACGGCACCACTGCCATCGAATACGCGATCGTCGCAGCAGGCGTCGCCGTCGCCGTTGTCGGCGTGGTGAACGGCGTCGGATCGACGCTCAAAAGCACATTCTACGACAAGATCGCCTTGCTGTTTCCGTAGCGCAGGCCGCGGACGAGTGGGCTTCAGCCGCCGGCCTTTTCTCCGGCCGGGATTTCGGCGGTGCGCAGCGCGTCGGCGAGCCGCGTTTTAGCCGAGCCAGGCTTCAGCGGCTGTTGTTGGCTCTCGTGCGGCGCCCAGCCCGACAGCCAGACGATCTCGAAGGTGGCGCGGATACGGCCATCCGCATCGGCGAATCGTTCGGCATAGATTTCGAACAACCGCTGCAGCGTGGCGCGCCGCAACGGCTTCCTCCGGCGCTCGGTCAGCACATTGGTCGCGCCCATGCGACGCAGGTCATGCATCAAGGCCAGGGGCGATGCGTATCGCACGGTCACGCGATCGATGTCGGTGACCGGCAGCGCGAAGCCCGCGCGCTGCAGCAGCGCGCCGAGATCGCGCAGATCGGCAAACGGCGCAATGCGGGGCGAGACGCCGCCTTCGACCTCGCTCTCGGCCTGCGCGAAGGCTGCGCGCAACTCGGTCAGGCTGTCGCCGCCGATGAGGGCTGCGAGAAACAACCCGTCCGGCTTCAGCGCGCGGCGGATCTGGATCAGCGCGCCCGGCAGATCGTTGACGAACTGCAGCGCCAGTCCCGAGACCACGAGATCGAGCGAGCCGTCGCGGAACGGCAATGCCTCCTCGTCGGCCGCGACGGTCAACGCTGGTGTCGATTCCGTGCTCCCTCCCCGTTCGTCCCCGCGAAAGCGGGAATGAACGGATGTGGTGACAATGGTCGTAGCTCGTCCAGCCAATGCCCATCGCACGGCATCCGTCGGCGTGCCGACATCGGCCGCGACATCGAAAGTCCGAAGCACCGCCGACAGCCGGCCGGCAAGGTCTTCGGCCACCCGGTCGATCAGAAAGGTTTCGGCACCAAGCCGCCAAGCCCGCGCGCGGCGCGCGCACAGCAGCGCGCGGTCGAAGATCACGGGGTGCGACGTCGGCTGTTCGGACATGGACTTATTGTAGGGAGGCGGACGAGCGGCGGCGAGACCGCGGCGCATCGAACACGCGCGTGAACGCGCCTAGGGTTCGCCAGCGCGAACGTCATTGAGGCGGCCTCATATCAGCGGTAGCCTTCGATCCCGTGCAACAGCCATCCGCAAAGACCGAGAACGCCGGGGCGTTAACCCGTGTGGCGGCCCCGTTTCGAGCGATTTTCGGCCGTGCGCTCGACATTGCTCTGCCGACATTGTGCCCGGCCTGCCGTGAACAGGTGCGCGACGGCGGGCTCTGCCCCTCATGCTGGTCCAAGCTGACGATGATCGCGCCGCCCTATTGCGAGCGGCTGGGCATCCCTTTTGCGTATGATCCCGGCCCGGGCGTGCTGTCGATGCAGGCCATCTCCGATCCGCCGGCCTATAACCGGGCACGGGCCGCGGTGCGCTTTGACGACATCGCCCGCGCCCTGGTGCACGCGCTGAAATACGGCGACCGGCTCGACCTGGCGCCGGTCATGGGACGCTGGATGGCGCGCGCCGGCCATGAGCTTCTCAAAGACGCGGACGCCCTGATCCCCGTGCCGCTGCATTGGCGAAGACTTTGGGGACGGCGCTTCAACCAGTCCGCTTTGCTGTCCAAGACGATTTCGCAGGAATCCGGCGTCCCGGTGGCCGATGCGGCGATCAAGCGCATCAAGGCCACCGCACAGCAGGTCGGCCTCACCCAGTCCGAGCGCGCACAAAATGTGCAGGGCGCGTTCCGCGTACCGCCGGACCACAAGGCCGAGGTGGCCGGCCGGCGCGTGGTGCTGATCGACGATGTCTTGACCTCGGGCGCCACCTCCGACGCCTGCGCCCGCGCGCTGTTGCGGGCCGGCGCCAGCAACGTCGACCTCCTGGTGTTCGCGCGGGTTGTCGACGCGGTGCAAGCGCCCATATAAACTAGTTGCCGCTTTGCGCAGCCATTCGTGAAACCGCCATGTCGCCCGTCGAAATCTACACCACGCCGTTCTGCCCCTATTGCCTCGATGCCAAGGCGCTTCTGAAGAAGAAGAACGTCGCCTTCACCGAGATCGACGTCAGCCGCGACCGCGACCTGCGGCGGCAGATGACCGAGCGCGCCAACGGCCGGACCACGGTGCCGCAGATCTTCATTGGCGCGACGCATGTCGGCGGCTGCGACGATCTCTATGAGCTCGATGGCACCGGCGGACTCGATCCGCTGCTCAACGGGCAAGCCGCATCGTGACCGGGGAATCCGGCAAGGGCTCGACGTTCCGCGTCGGTCTCATCCAGACGCGATCGGGCCGCACGCCCGCCGTCAATCTCGATGCCGTCGTGAAGCTGATCGGTGAGGCCAAGGAAGGCGGCGCCAGCTATGTGCAAACGCCGGAGATGACCAACATCATGGAGGTGAGCCGCGACAAGCTGCTCGCCACCATCGCGCCGGAGGAGAACGACGCGAGCCTTGCGATGTTTCGCGAGCTGGCGCGGCAGTTCGCGATCTATCTTCACATCGGCTCGCTCGCCGTGAAGGCCACACCCGACAAAGCGGCGAACCGTTCCTTCCTGATCGACCCGCACGGCGAGATCGCGGCGCGCTACGACAAGGTCCACATGTTCGACGTCGACCTCGCCAATGGCGAGAGCTATCGCGAATCGCGGAGCTATCGGCCGGGCGAGCTGGCGGCGCTGCACGATCTGCCCTGGGGGCGGCTCGGGCTCACGATCTGCTACGACCTGCGCTTTCCCGCGCTCTACCGGGCCCTGGCCGAAGCCGGCGCCTCGTTCCTGGCGATCCCGTCGGCCTTCACGCAGCAGACCGGCGAGGCGCATTGGCATGTGCTCAATCGCGCGCGGGCCATCGAGAACGGCTGCTACGTGCTCGCGGCCGCGCAAGGCGGCAAGCACGAGAACGGCCGCGAGACCTATGGGCACTCTCTGGTGGTCGATCCCTGGGGCCGCATCGTCGCCGAAGGCGGTACCGAGCCCGGCGTGATCTTCGCCGAGGTCGATCCCGCCGAGGTGGTCGCGGCCCGCAGCCGGGTGCCGTCGCTGCAGCACGGCCGGCGCTTCGAGGTGGTTGAACCCCTGGCCGAGCCGACCCATCTTCGGGCCATCAGAGGTCCGGCATGATCCGTTACTCGCTCGTTTGCGAGCGCAAGCACGATTTCGAAATCTGGTTCAAGAACTCCGCCGACTACGACAAGCAGTCAAAGCGCGGGCTTGTGACCTGCCCGTCCTGTGGCTCGGAGAAGGTCGAGAAGGCGCTGATGGCGCCCTCGCTCGGCCGCGGCACCCGCAAAGGCTCGACCGAGATCGCGGTGCCCGCGGCCGCGCCGGCCACCGAGGCGCCGGCTCCCGTCGAGAACAAAGCGCCGGTGGCGATGATGTCGCCGCAGGAGCGCGAGTTCCGGACCAAGCTCAAGGAATTGCGCGACCATTTGACCAAGAACGCCGAGAATGTCGGCGGCAAGTTTCCCGAAGAAGCGCGCAAGATGCACTACGGCGACATCGAGCACCGCTCGATCTACGGCGAGGCTTCGCCGCAGGAGGCCAAGGAACTGGCCGACGAGGGCATCGAGTTTCACCCGCTGCCAATGCTGCCTGACGAACACAACTGACGACGCTGCGGCGGCTATTGCGCCCAGATCAACAAGGCGCAACCCACGACGATCAGCACGACGCCAAGTGCATCGCGCGGCACGATCTTCTGCTTGAACGCGAACAGTGAGATCGCCTGGGCGAACAAAACCTCGACCAGCGCAAGGGTGCGCACATTGGCGACGCTGGTCAGCGCGAAAGCCAGAAACCAGAACTCGGATGCGGTCGCGCCCATGAAGCCCGCGAACAGCGACGGCCGCCAGGCTTTGACGATCGCGCTGATCACCGCGCGATCACGCAGCGCCAGATAGATCGTCAGCAATCCGGCCTGCAGAAGGATGCCAATCGTCAGCGTGAAAGTCGCGGACAGCACGAAGCTCGGCAGCCCGAGGGACAGGATCGCGCCGCGATAGCCCACCGCCGAGATCGCGAACGTACCGCCTGACAATAGCCCGAGCAGCACCGGCCGATAGCCGCCTTCGAGAGCGCCCTTGCCCTTGAGCGACATCACGACGACGCCCGCTGTTGCGATCAGGATCGCGACCGCCATGCCGATGGTCAGCGGATCGCCCAGGAAGATCAGGCCGAACAGCGCGGCCTGGATGGCTTCGGTCTTGATGTAGGCGATGGTGACGACGAAAGAGCGGTCGTTCATGGTCGCAAGCATCAGCGCGGTGGCGACGATCTGCGCACCGGCGCCGAGCACCGCCCAAGGCCAGAAGATCGCAGGCGGCGTGGGCAACGACTGGCCTGTCGCCAGCACGACGCCGATCAGGAAAACGATCGCGAACGGAAAGCCGAACAAGAATCGCACATGGGTCGCGCCGACTGTGCCGAGCGTCGCGGTGAGCTCGCGCTGCATCGCGTTGCGCGCGGTCTGGCCGGCGGCGGCCAGGAGCGTAAAGGGTATCCAGAGAAGGTTCGCGGCGATCATGGCGTGCTTGTTAACGCCATGGATGGCGCGGGCGTCAAGCGAGCGGGCCGCCCTTTTCCGCCGTCATCATGTAATTGACGTCGAGATCGGATGAGAGCTGCCAGCGGTCGGCGATCAAATTATAGATCACGCCCTGCTCATGAGCGAACGAGAGCCCGCTCTGTTCCATGGCAAGCTCTAGCTCGTTCGGAGTGACGAACTTGTCCCATCGGTGCGTGCCGACCGGCAGCCAGCGCAGCACGTATTCGGCGCCCACGATGGCGAGCGCAAAGCTCTTGAGCGTGCGGTTCAGCGTCGCCGCGATCATCAGCCCGCCCGGCTTCACCAGCGAGGCACAGCACCCCACGAACAGCGGGACGTCGGCGACGTGCTCGACCACCTCCATGGCCAGCACCAGATCGAACTGCTCGCGCTGCTCGACCAATTCCTCGGCGGTGCTGCAGCGATAGTCGATCGCAAGCTCGCTCTGCTCGGCGTGGGCACGTGCGGCGGTAATGTTAGCCTCCGCCGGATCGACGCCCACCATCTCGGCGCCGAGCCGGGCGAGCGGCTCGCTGAGGATGCCGCCGCCGCAGCCGATGTCGAGGATGCGAAGCCATTTCAGCGAATCGAGCCGCTTGGCGTCGCGCCCGAAGTGGTCGGCGGCGCGGTCCCTGATATAGCCGATGCGGACCGGATTGAACTTGTGCAGCGGCGCCATCTTGCCGCGCGGATCCCACCATTCGCTGGCCATCGCGGAAAACCGCGCGACTTCGGCGTTGTCGACCGTGGATGTGGCGCTGCGCATGGGGGAACCTCCGGGCGTGGTTCTAGCGGGCTTGACTGTTTCTCTCGACAAGAACAAAAAGAGAACATAAACTCGGGTTAGTGGGGACCGGATGCCCGACACCCTGCAGAAGCTCGAAATCCTCGCCGATGCGGCGAAATACGATGCATCGTGTTCGTCATCCGGCGCCGAGAAGCGAAACTCGCGGGACGGCGGTCTCGGGTCGACCACGGGCAGCGGCATCTGTCATTCCTACACGCCAGACGGCCGTTGCGTTTCGCTTCTGAAGATCCTGCTCACCAACGCCTGCGTGTTCGACTGCAGCTACTGCATCAACCGCCGCTCCAGCAACGTGCAACGCGCCCGCTTCACCGTGGACGAGGTGGTGTCGCTAACGCTGAATTTCTACCGCCGCAACTACATCGAAGGCCTGTTCCTGTCCTCCGGCATCATCCGCTCGCCGGACTACACCATGGAGCAGATCACACGCGTGGCCCGCGAGCTTCGTGAAACCCACGGTTTCCGCGGCTACATCCATCTCAAGACAATCCCCGAAGCGGCTCCGGAGCTGATCGCCGAAGCCGGTCGCCATGCCGACCGGGTGTCGATCAATGTCGAGTTGCCGACCGAGAACGGCCTGACGAAACTCGCGCCGGAGAAGCGCTCGGCGACAATCCGCAAGACGATGGGCTCGTTGCGGCTGCGCATCGACGAGACACTGGCCGATCATCGCGCGCCGCGCTTCGCGCCGGCCGGCCAGAGCACGCAGATGATCGTCGGCGCCGACGGTGCGCCAGACACCACAATCCTCAGCACCAGCGCCAATCTCTATGCGAACTACAGCCTGAAGCGGATCTATTACTCCGCGTTCAGCCCGATACCAGACGCAAGCCACGCGCTTCCCGTGAAAGCCGCACCGCTCGTGCGCGAGCACAGACTCTATCAAGCCGACTGGCTGTTCCGGTTCTACGGCTTTTCGACCGACGAGCTCACGAGTGGCTTGCCGGACGGCATGCTCGACCTCGACATCGATCCCAAGCTCGCCTGGGCGTTGCGGCACCGCGAGCGCTTTCCGGTCGACGTGAATACCGCGAGCCGCGAGGAATTGCTGCGCATTCCCGGCCTTGGCACCAAGGCCATCGATAAGCTGATCGTTGCGCGGCAGCACCGAGTAGTCCGGCTTGACGATCTCACACGGCTCGCCGGATCGGTGAAACGAGCGCGAGCGTTCATCGTCACCGCCGACCACCGGCCGACACGCATTCTCGACGACCTGCATCTGCGCGCCAAGCTCGCACCGCCGCCGAAGCAGCTCTCATTGTTTGGCTGATGCATGTATCGAATAGCGTTAAAGCAGCAGGATTCGTTCGAGGAGTTTCGCGACGTTGTTCGCGGTTTCATCACGGGTGAAATCGCGCCCGAAGATATTTCATGGCAGGTCGACGGAGATATCGATCTGTTCGGCAACGCCGCTCCACCGCCGCGGGCCGATGCGGCGATCTCGGTGCCGGCCGGCTTTCCGCCGCTGGCGCAGGATGTCATCTGCCATCGCGATCAGGAGCGCTTCGCTCTGCTCTACAAGCTCTTGTGGCGGCTGACGCATGGCGAGCGCTCGCTCCTGCTGGTCGCATCCGATCCGCTGGTACACCGGCTGCGGTTGATGCAGAAGTCGGTCGGACGCGACACCCACAAGATGACGGCGTTCGTGCGATTCCGGCGTGTCGAGGACGACGCCGGCGAGCGCCACGTCGCCTGGTTCGAGCCGGAGCATCACATCCTGCGCCATGTGTCGTCGTTCTTCGTCGATCGTTTCGCCGCGATCCGCTGGTCGATCCTGACACCGGACGGCGCAATGCATTGGGATGGTTCCTCGCTGTCGTTCGGCCCGCCGGTGTCGCGCGATCAGGCGCCGCGCGAGGACAACGTCGAGGACTGGTGGCGCGCTTACTACCGTTCGACCTTCAATCCGGCGCGCGCCAATCCCACGATGCAACGCGCCGAGATGCCGAAGAAGTATTGGCACAATCTTCCCGAGGCGCCGCTCATTCCCGATCTCCTCGCGAGCGCTCGGCAGCGTACCGCGCGGATGATCGAAGCCGAACCGCTCGCACCACGCAACACGGCGGGCTGGCAGCCGGACAGCGCGCCGGGCCACGAGGCCGGCACGCTGGAAGCGCTCAAGACCGAGGCTGCGGCTTGCCAGCGCTGCCCACTTTGGAAGCCTGCGACGCAGACTGTGTTCGGCGAAGGCCCGGCCGATGCCGCCGTCGTGTTCGTCGGCGAACAGCCGGGCGATCAGGAGGACCTCGCCGGCCGCCCGTTCGTCGGCCCGGCCGGTCAGATGTTCGACCGTGCGCTCGCCGAAGCCGGAATCGATCGCGCCCGGGTTTACGTCACCAATGCGGTGAAGCATTTCAAATACGAGCCACGCGGCAAGCACCGCATTCACAAGACGCCGAACAACGCGGAGATCGATCATTGCCGCTGGTGGGTCGAGCGCGAGATCGAGTTGATCAAGCCGGAACTCATCGTCGCGCTGGGCGCGACCGCCGCGCGGTCGATGACCGGCCGCAGCCTCACCATCTCGCGGGAGCGCGGCCGGCTGACCACGCTCAGCGGCGGCCGCGCCGGGCTGATCACCGTCCATCCCTCCTTTCTGCTGCGCGTGCCCGACGCCGACGCGCAGGCCCGCGAGTACCGGCGTTTCGTCGAGGACCTCGGTCTGGTTGCCACCCATCTGCCGGCCATCCGCAAAGCCGCGTAGCCGTTGAACCGGCCCGCAGTTGCAGGCTTCCCGGTCCATCGCTATGAATACGCGCCGTTTTCCGGGCTGGCCCGTAAAACCTGCGTTTATTCAAGGACTTCCTGCGTCTATGGCCCGTCTTGTCATGAAATTCGGCGGCACTTCGGTCGCCGATATCGACCGCATCCGCAACGTTGCGCAGCATGTCAAGCGCGAGGTCGATGCCGGCCATGAGGTTGCGGTGGTGGTGTCGGCGATGTCCGGCAAGACCAACGAGCTGGTGGCCTGGTGCCGGGCCGCGGCACCGCTGCATGACGCCCGCGAATACGATGCCGTGGTCGCCTCCGGCGAGCAGGTCACGGCGGGTCTTCTCGCCATCACACTGGAAGGCATCGGCATCAACGCCCGCTCCTGGCAGGGCTGGCAGCTCCCGATCACTACGAGCAACGCCCACGGCTCGGCCCGCATCGAGGACATCAACGGCGCCGAACTGATCAAGCGCTTCAAGGAGCGCAAGGAGGTCGCGGTCGTCTCGGGCTTCCAGGGCGTGCACAAGGAGTCCGGCCGCATCACCACGCTCGGCCGCGGCGGCTCCGACACCTCGGCGGTGGCGATTGCGGCCGCGATCAAGGCCGACCGCTGCGACATCTACACGGACGTCGACGGCGTCTACACCACCGATCCGCGCGTCGTGCCGAAGGCGCAGCGCATGGACAAGATCGCCTTCGAGGAAATGCTGGAGCTCGCCTCGCTGGGCGCCAAGGTGCTCCAGGTGCGCTCGGTCGAGCTCGGCATGGTGCACAAGGTGCCGATTTTCGTTCGCTCGAGCTTCGACAAGCCAGAGGACATCGACCCGCACGGCACGCCGCCAGGCACGCTGATCTGCGACGAGGAGGATATTGTGGAGCAACAGGTCGTCACCGGCATCGCCTTTTCGAAGGACGAGGCGCAGATCTCGGTCCGCCATGTGCCGGACAAGCCGGGCGTCGCCGCCGCGATCTTCGGCCCGCTCGCGGAAGCCAGCATCAACGTCGACATGATCGTGCAGAACGTGTCGGCCGACGGCGCCACCACCGACCTGACGTTTACGGTCCCGGCCGCGGACTATCAGCGTTCGGTCGACGTGCTCGGCAAGGCCAAGACCGCGATCGGCTTCGACCATCTCGACGGCTCGCAGGAGGTCGCGAAGGTGTCGGTGATCGGCATCGGCATGCGCAGCCACGCCGGTGTCGCCGCCGAAGCCTTCAAGGCGCTGGCCGCGCGCGGCGTCAATATCCGCGCCATCACCACGTCCGAGATCAAGTTCTCGGTGCTGATCGATGCGGCCTATACCGAGCTTGCGGTGCGCACGCTGCACAGCCTTTACGGGTTGGATAAATAAGCTACTTCTGCGGCTTGCCGGAGAACGCTGATCTCGCGGGCCGAATCGGCTTTTGCGCTGCACTGCACGCGGGTGGCGAACGGTGGGTGCCGTGTCATCCGACAACATCCCGTCACATCAGCCACTTAAACCAGCTTTGGCTTGCCCCTTGCATGTCGCAGCGGCTATAGCCCTACCGAAATGTGACCCTGAGGAACATCGCCCATGCGTGGCGCGCTCGGCGGTCCGCGCGTGCTGTTGCGCCGACTCCGTGAGGTGATGGCGGAGCCGGTCAGCGCGCAGGAACGCCTGGACAAAATCGTCGTGCTGATTGCCGCCAACATGGTGGCGGAGGTCTGCTCCGTCTACGTGTTGCGCGTCGACGGCACGCTCGAGCTGTACGCCACGGAAGGCCTGAAGCACGAGGCGGTCCACCAGACCGTGCTGCGGCAGGACGAGGGCCTGGTCGGTCTGGTGGCGAGCGAGGCCAACCCGATCAACCTGTCCGAAGCCCAGGCCCATCCGGCCTTCGCCTACCGGCCGGAAACCGGCGAAGAAATCTATCACTCGTTCCTGGGCGTGCCGATCCTGCGCGCCGGCAACACGCTCGGCGTGCTGGTCGTGCAGAACCGGGCGCGCCGCACCTACTCCGAAGAGGAAGAAGAGGCGTTGCAGACCACCGCCATGGTGATGGCGGAGATGATCGCCTCGGGCGAATTGTCCTCGATCGCCAAGCCCGGCGCCGAGCCGGCCATCAAGCCGCGGCTGCATATGACCGGCACGGCGCTCGCCGACGGCATCGCGCTCGGCCATGTTGTGCTGCACGAGCCGCGCGTCACGGTGAAGAACGTCATCGCCGACGACGTTCAGAAAGAGCTCAAGCGCCTCGACGATTCGATTACGGCCTTGCGCGCCGACCTCGACCTGATGCTGGAGCGCCGCGATGTCGCCGACGGCGGCGAGCATCGCGAGGTGCTCGATGCCTATCGGAGCTTCGCCCACGACCAGGGCTGGCTGCACCGGCTGCGCGAGGCGGTCGGCACCGGCCTCACCGCCGAGGCCGGCGTCGAGCGCGTGCAGTCCGACACCCGCGCCCGCATGTTGCGCGTCACCGATCCGTATCTGCGCGAGCGGCTGCACGATCTCGACGATCTGGCCAACCGGCTGATGCGGCACCTGATGGGCCAGGACCACGCACCGCCGCGTGAGCAATTGCCCGATAACGCCATCCTGGTCGCGCGCTCGATGGGGCCGGCGGCGCTGCTGGATTACGACCGGCGCAAGCTCCGTGGGCTTCTGCTCGAGGAGGGCGGCCCGACGTCGCACGTCTCCATCGTGGCGCGTGCGATCGGCATCGCCGCCGTCGGCGAGATCGACAACATCTCGGGACTGGTCGAACCCGGCGACCCGATCATCGTCGACGGCTCGACCGGCGACGTGCATCTGCGGCCCGCCTCCGACATCGAGGTCGCCTACGGGGAACGCGTGAAGCTCCGCGCCCGGCGGCAGGCGCAATACCGCGCGCTGCGCGACCGGCCGAGCGTCACCAAGGACGGCCAGCACGTCGCGCTGATGATCAACGCCGGCCTGCTGGTGGACCTTCCGCATATCGCGGAAACCGGAGCTGCCGGCATCGGGCTGTTCCGCACCGAGCTGCAGTTCATGATCGCGACCGAAATGCCGCGCATCAGCGAGCAGCTCTCGCTCTATCGCGCGGTGCTCGACTCCGCCGGCGACAAGCCGGTGACGTTCCGCACGCTCGACGTTGGCGGCGACAAGATCCTGCCCTATATGCGCGCCGAGCCCGAAGAGAATCCGGCGCTCGGCTGGCGCGCGATCCGGCTCGGCCTCGACCGGCCGGGGCTGATGCGCAGTCAGATCCGCGCGCTGCTCCAGGCCGCAGCCGAGCGCGAGCTTCGCATCATGTTTCCGATGGTCGCGACCTGCGCCGAATTCGACGAAGCCAAGGCCATGATCGAGCGCGAGCTCACCGCATTGCGGAGGCGGCGGCACAAGCTGCCCGACCGCGTCGAAGTCGGCACCATGGTCGAGGTGCCGTCGCTTTTGTTCCAGCTCGATGCGCTGGTGTCGCGGGTGGATTTCCTGTCGGTCGGTTCCAATGACCTAGTGCAGTTCCTGTTCGCTGCCGACCGCGGCAACCGTCGCGTCGCCGACCGATTTGATGCGCTCTCCGCCCCTGTGTTGCGCGCGTTGATGAACATCGTCGATCGGGCCAAAGCCGGTGGCAAGCCGGTGACACTGTGCGGCGAGCTTGCGTCGAAGCCGATTGGCGCGCTGGCGCTGGTGGCCTTGGGTTTCCGCGCGCTGTCGCTGACGCCGTCGGCGCTCGGCGCCGTGAAGGCCATGCTGCTTGATCTCGACGTCGGCAAGGCCGAGGCGCTGATCAGGACGCTGGTCGAAAATCCGCCGCACAGCGGCACGATCCGTGAGCGGCTGGAACAGTTCGCCGCGGCCGAAGGACTGCAATTGTGACGACTGCACTGCCTGAACAAAAACTCGACACGCTGCTCGCCCGCCATGCCGCCGTGGAGGCAGAGCTGACGCAACAGCTCGCGCCTGAGGCGTTCGTCAAGCTTTCGCGGGAATTTGCCGAGATCGATCCCGTGGTGGGCAAGATCAAGGCCTATCGCAGCGTCGCGGGAGAACTTGCAGACCTCGAAGCGTTGATCGCCGATCCGTCGAGCGATCCGGCGATGCGCGAGATGGCCGACGAGGAGCGGCACGCGCTCATCGGCAAGCGCGAGCAGATGATCGAGGAGCTGCGCGTTTCGCTCCTGCCCAAGGACGCGATGGACGAACGCAATGTGATCGTCGAGATCCGCGCCGGGACCGGAGGCGACGAAGCTTCGCTGTTCGCCGGCGACCTGTTCCGCATGTACGAGCGTTATGCCGCGCGCCAAGGCTGGACCACCGAGATCATGTCCGTCACCGAGGGCACCAAGGGCGGCTTCAAGGAAATCGTCGCCGAGATCACAGGCCGCGGCCCCTTCGCACGCCTCAAGTTCGAATCCGGCGTGCATCGCGTGCAGCGCGTGCCCGACACCGAGGCGCAGGGCCGCGTGCACACGTCGGCCGCGACCGTCGCGGTGCTGCCCGAAGTGGAAGACGTCGACATCGAGATCAAGCCTGACGATCTGAAGATCGACACCATGCGGTCGCAAGGCGCCGGCGGTCAGCACGTCAACAAGACCGAATCCGCGATCCGCATCACCCACATGCCGAGCGGCGTCGTGGTGATGGTCCAGGAAGAGCGGTCGCAGCACAAGAACCGCGCCAAGGCGATGGCGATGCTGCGCGCCAAGCTTTACGACGCCGAGAAGACCAAACGCGACACCGAGCGCGCCGCCGCGCGCAAGGATCAGGTCGGCAGCGGCGACCGCTCGGAGCGCATCCGCACCTATAATTTTCCGCAGGGCCGCGTCACCGATCACCGGATCAACCTGACGCTCTACAATCTGCCCAAGGTGATCGAGGGCGAAGCGCTGGGCGAAATCATCGATGCGCTGATCACCCACCATCAGGCCGAACTGCTGGCGGCCGAGGCGGGCTGATGACGATCCTCGATCAAGCCTCGCCAGCCGCGCCCGCGATGCGCGGCATGACGGTGGTACAGGCGCGCCGTGCACTGAGCGAGATGTTCCGCCGCGCCGGCCTCGACAGTCCGGAGCTCGACGCGCGGCTGTTGACAGGCCATGCGCTCGGCCTCGACCACACCGGCCTCACCATCGAAGCGAGCCGCGCCATCACCGACGACGAGGCGCGTGCCATCGATGTGCTCGCCGCCCGGCGGCTTGCTCGCGAACCGGTGGCGCGCATTCTCGGCCATCAGGAATTCTGGGGGCTGCCGCTGCGGCTCAGTCCCGCAACGCTGGTGCCGCGGCCGGACACCGAGACCGTGGTCGAAGCGGCGCTCGCCGCGGTCGATAGCGGCGGGCCGCGTCAGCGGCCGCTGCGCATTGCCGACCTCGGCACCGGCTCCGGTGCGTTGCTGATCGCGTTGCTGACCGAGTTGCCGAACGCCCACGGCGTCGCAACCGATGTGAGTCCGGAAGCGCTCCAGACTGCACGCGACAACGCGCGGCGGCTCGAGCTCGACCGCCGCGCGCGCTTCGTTGCCTGCGACTTCAGCGCGGCGCTCGCCGGACCGTTCGACGTCATCGTGTCCAATCCGCCTTACGTGATCAGCGGCGACATCGCGAGCCTCGCGCCCGAGGTCCGTCACGATCCGCGACGCGCGCTCGACGGCGGCCCGGATGGGCTCGACTGCTACCGCACCATTGCGGGACAGGTGGGTCGATTGCTCAAGCCTGGCGGCCATCTGGTGGTGGAATTGGGCTTCGGCCAGGAGGCCCAGGTGGCCTCAATATTCCGCATGGCAGGCCTTGTGCCGCGCCCTGCCGATACCGATCTTTCGGGTGTTCCCCGAGCCCTCTGTGCAGCGGTGCCGGAATAACGCCATGTTCAACTAACATTGCGGATAGGCAAAAAATCGCTTGGATTATGGGGCAAGACAGACTAGCTTCCCTATAGGAATCGACCCGAAGGTCACGTTGCTGAGGCCCGGAGCGTTATGCTCGGCGAGGCCGGTGGTGGACCAGATAGGCTGCGGGTCAGACGGCAGACAGGATCGCCGAACTCAAGTCATCAAGCTAGCGGTCGGGCACGTATCGGGCTTTGCGACGCATTAACGACAACGACACGCACGAAGACAATCAAAGCGCCGCCGCGATCCGTTTCGCGGCCCGATGGGTTGCCGTATCCGAAGCGCTGGATATCGGCTTTCGAGCGCGGCTGATGGGCCGGGTTGTCACCGGCTCGTCATGCCGAGGCGTTTGAGAGGCTTGGCTACGAAGGTCCTGCATAGGGACTTGGCTTGAAGTTGGGTGGATAAATCGG
Source organism: Rhodoplanes sp. Z2-YC6860 (assembly GCF_001579845.1). GTDB lineage: Bacteria > Pseudomonadota > Alphaproteobacteria > Rhizobiales > Xanthobacteraceae > Z2-YC6860. Next base: position 832,524 of record NZ_CP007440.1, on the reverse strand, counting down.
CGGGACCACAATCGCCGCTAACAGGAGTCAGCGACAGGCGTCATGAGAAACGGACAGAACAAGCGCATGCGGGGGCGCAACCGCAATCACAAGGGGCACGGTGGCGGCGGGGGCGGCGGCGGCGGTCATCATCACAATCCACTCACCCGGGTGTATGAGTCGAACGGGCCGGAGGTGAAGATCCGCGGGACGGCGCATCACATCGCTGAGAAATATCTTCAGCTTGCCCGCGATGCGCAAAGCGCCGGCGACCCGGTGACGGCCGAGAATCATTTCCAGCATGCCGAGCATTACTTCCGTCTAATCGCCGCGGCGCAGGAGCAGTTCAGGCAGCAGAACCCGTACTATCAGGCGCCACCTGCGCCGGGTCAGGGTGCTGCCGACGAAGTCTTCGACGGCGACGAGGACGACGGTTCGCAGCCGACTCAAATTCCAGGCAACTTCGGCCAGCCGAGCGCTCAGCAGCCCAACTTCAATCCGCAGAATCAATCACCGCCGAATTACAACAACGCACAGAACTACGGCGGCGGCCAGCCGAACTACAACAATCAGCAGCCGAACTATCAGCCGCGCGAGCAGCAGTCTCAGCCTTATGGCGGGCAACAGCAGCCGAACTATCAGCCGCGGCCGCAACAGCATCAGCCATACAACAACAATAACACTCAGCCGCAGCCGCAATATCAGCAGCCTCAGGCCGAGCAGAGCGACGGCGAGCGCTTGCCCTCATTCATCACCGGCGCGCAGCCGCAGCAGGCCGCGCCGCAGAACGGCGGCGATGCCAATGAAGGCGGTGAGCGTTTTCCGCGCCACCGCCGCAGGCGTCACCGCGGACCGCGGCCGGAAATGGCCGGCGCCGCGCCACAGGACTTCGGCGGCGGCGACGCGCCCGAGCCGGGCAACACCTGAGGATTGTCAGGATTTGAATTGCGCAAAGCCGGGCCCCCGCCCGGCTTTGTCGTTTGTGGCTGCGTCGTTTGTGGCTGCGCTAGAGCGGTTCACAATTTGACGGAAGCGTATCCGGCGTTTGCGAAGTAGTTGCTGCATTCGCGGGGGCCTATGGTTGTGACGAGGCTGCCGATTTGGCGCCAGACATCGTCGATGGTGCGCCTTTGAGCCATGCGCATCCAATGTTTGATCTTGGCGAAGGCCTGCTCGATCGGATTGAGGTCCGGCGAGTAGGGCGGCAGGTACCAGAGCCTGGCTCCGGCTGCTCTTATGATCTGTCGCAGCACGGCAGCCTTGTGGCTTCCGAGGTTGTCCATGACGACAATATCGCCGGCCTTCAGTGCGGGAACGAGTTGCTGCTGGACATAGGCTCGGAAGCACTCGCCGTTGATCGGGCCATCGAACACGCAAGGGGCTGTGAGGCCGTCGTGGCGGAGCGCGCCGAGGAAGGTCAGCGTCCGCCAATGACCATGCGGCGCGTAAGCTCGCAGGCGATCGCCCTTGCGTCCCCATCCGCGCAGTGGGGCCATGCTGGTCTTGATCCAGGTTTCGTCGATGAAGACCAAACGCCGTGGATCGAGACCGGCCTGCCAGGATCGCCAGCGCTTTCGTCTGCGGGCGATGTCGGCCCGGGCCTGTTCAAGCGCGAACAGTGTTTTTTTTGAACCGCAGGTCTTCGCGCCGCAGGAACAGCCACACGGCATTGTGCGAGACCTTTACCCCACGCGCGGCAAGTTCGTCCTTCAGCCCATGCAGGGTCAGATGCGGGGTCTGTCTGATGCGCTCCAGGATGAAGGCCCGATGCGGATCGAGCACCGGCTTGCGATATCCACCCATCTTGCTCGGCGACACTGAGCCAGTCGTCCGATAGCGCTGAGACCACTTCACCACCGACGACACCGCCACGCCGAACCGCGAAGCCACCGTCCGGCAGCTCTCACCGTTCCGCACCGCCGCAACGACACGCTCACGCAGATCATTGGACAGAGGTCGGGTCATGAGCTGCTGGCCTCCAACCCAGCCAGCAGCTTGAATCACAATTCGAAGCCCAGCGGAATCCCCAGCGATTCAGAAAAGAAGTGAACCGCTCTAGGGTCTATTCAACTTCGTTGAATCAGACCCGTCGCTCCTTAATCTTTTTTGGCATGATCTTTTCCGAAAATCGCTTCACACTTTTCGGGATCATGCCCTATAGCGCTTCGCGGATGCCGCGCGGCGCCGGCGCGAGCGCGGGCTTGAGCGCCGGCACGAGCTTGCGCTTCTCGCGGCGGGCCGGAATTGCGCGATAGACCTGCTTGGTGGCCTCGACGATATGCACGCCGGCGAACGGTGCCGAGATGGCGCCCCCCGCGCGCTCCCAAGCGGTGGCCGCACGCAAGAACCAGCCACGCTCTATCGGCGGGACATAGAGAGCCTCGCTCCAACTCACCGGCGTGAACCAGGCCTCACGCATCAGGCTCGTGATCTGCGGCCGCGAATAGGGCCGGCCGTGACCGAATGGTGTTGTGTCCATGCGGGCCCAGAGCCCGCGCCGGTTCGGCACTACGGTGAGCAATTGTCCGCCGGAGGCCAGCACCCGCCAGACCTCCCGCAGCAACGCAGTGGCGTTCTGCGACATCTCCAGCGCATGCACCAGCAGCACGCGATCGACCGCGGCATCCGGCAGAGGCAATTCCAGCTCGTCGACCAGCGCCGAGAGCGTCGGCCGAACGGTCGGCCATTTCACCACGCCCTGCGCGGCCGGCATGAAGGCGAGACACCGCTCGGCCTCCTCGCGAAACAGTCCGAGATACGGACCGGGATAGCCGATGCCAAGCACCCGCATGTTTCGGGTGTCGGTCCAATGCTTGCGAATGCTGCGGCCGACGAAATGCCGGGCCACGGCACCGAGCCGCTGGGAATAGAACGAACGCAGATCGACGACGTCGATGGACATGGCGGAACTCTACCATGAACCGGCTCAACATTTCGGGCGTTCAAGAGGGTGGCGCAGCCGTGATACGGTCCCGCCGAACCCGAAAGACGAGGAGCTGACATGCCCGCCGAAACCAAGCTGTTCCGTTGCCTGAAGGACAATTACGGCGTGCTGATCCACGATCCGGCGAGCGGCGCCACCGCCGCCATCGACGCTCCGGAAGCCGCACCGGTCGAGGCCGCATTGCGCGAAACCGGCTGGAAGCTCACCGACATCCTGGTGACACATCATCACGCCGACCACACCGGCGGTATTGCCGAACTCAAACAGAAGCACAAATGCCGCGTGGTGGCGCCGCTCGCCGAAGCCGGCAAGATTCCGATGGTCGACGAAACCGTCCGCGAAGGCGACAAGGCCAAGGTGGGCAATCTCGTGAGCAACGTGATCGAGACGCCAGGCCACACTGCGGGCCACATCACCTATTGGTTTCAAGGCGACAAGCTCGCCTTCGCAGGCGACACGCTGTTCTCGATCGGCTGCGGCCGCGTCATCGAAGGCACCATGCCGATGATGTGGGCATCGCTGAAGAAGCTGCGCGATCTGCCGGGTGACACGCTGGTCTATTGCGGCCACGAGTACACGCTCGCCAACATCAAATTCGCGCAGACCATCGAGCCCGACAATGCGGCGCTGAAAGCGCGCGCCGCGCAGGCGGCGAAGCAGATCGCCGATGGTCAATGGACCATCCCGACCACGATCGACGAGGAGAAGGCGGCCAATCCATTTCTCCGAGCGGACGTGCCGGAGGTGGCGAAATTGCTCGGCCTCGCCGGCAAGCCCGCTGACGCCGTGTTCGCGGAAATCCGAGAGCGCAAAAATAAGTTCTAGGCGAGCGGCTCAGCGCAAGCTCGCGAGCAGGAAATAACAGCCGACGCCACCGACCGCGGCGCCGCAGGCGCGGACGAGGCGATCACCGGCCGGCCAGCGGATCAGCGTGCCGATCAGGATGCCGCACAGATGCAGCAGCCCGGTCGCGATCACGAAGCCCGCGCCATAAGCAAGCGGGTCCGCGGCGTGGGGCAATTCCAAGCCGTGCGCATAACCGTGGAAAACCGCAAAGTAAGCGACCACCAGCGCCGCAATCCAAAGCGGTGCACGGACTCGCAGCAGGATCAGCGCACCGAGCACCACGGCTGACAGCGCCACCGCCTGTTCGGTGAACGGCACGCCGACCTTGGCTAGGCCGAGCAGCCCGCCGAACGCCATCACCAGCGGGAACGTGATCGGAAGAAGCCAGATCGCCGGAGCACCGAGTTGCGCGCCCCAAAGCCCGACAGCAACCATGGCGACCAGATGATCGAGACCGGTGATGGGATGAAGGAACCCGCTGACAAGACCGGTTGCAGTCCCGGTCTCGACATGGGCGAAGGCCTGACCTTGCAGTGCCAACGTCAGCAGGACACCCAGCAACCAACGGGCGGACCAACGTGCGCGGCAGATCGTGGCGAAGGCCATGGCACGGCAAGCCTAGCACCTCGCCCGGCGCTTCTCGACACTGTCGGTTCGCTATCTCGACTTCCGTCGGCTCAGCGCTCGACGAAAGCCTTCTCGATGACGAAGTGGCCGGGCGCCGAATGATTGCCCTCGACGAAGCCGCGCTCGTCGAAGATGGTGCGGAGGTCCGCCAGCATCGCGGGACTGCCGCACAGCATGATGCGATCAATCTCGATGTCGAGCGGCGGCATGCGACAATCCGCAAACAGCTTGCCCGAGGTGATCAGATCGGTGATGCGGCCGCGGTTGCGGAACGGCTCGCGGGTGACGGTCGGATAGTAATGCAGCTTGTCCTCGAGCAGCGGCCCGAACAGTTCGTCACCGCGCAGGCCCTCGACGATCTTTTCGCCATAGGCCAGCTCGGACACCTGCCGGCAGCCGTGCACCAGCACGATGTCGTCGAACCGCTCGTAAACGTCCGGGTCTTTGACGATGCTGACAAACGGCGCCAGCCCGGTGCCGGTCGAAAGCAGCAACAGCCGCTTGCCCGGCAGGAGATTGTCGGCGATCAGCGTGCCGGTGGCCTTGCGGCCGATCAGCACCGTGTCGCCCGGCTGAATGCGCTGGAGCCTCGAGGTCAGCGGACCGTCCTGGACCTTGATGCTGAAGAACTCGAGCGACTCTTCGTGGTTGGCGCTCGCCATGCTGTAGGCGCGCAGCAGCGGCCGGCCCTCGACCTCGAGACCCATCATGGTGAATTGGCCGTTCTGGAAGCGGAAGCCCGGATCGCGCGTGGTCGAAAAGCTGAACAGGGTGTCGGTCCAGTGCTGCACGTCGATCACCTGTTCCTGGTAAAATGCGCTCATTGCTCCGCTGCCACTTCCTGGTTTTGACCGGCTGCCGCGGAGTACTTAAACGTCTGACGGCGTTGCGCAAACCGCAGAAAGCGTTTTTTGAATTAGAAAAACTTTCGACCAAAAATGAAGGGCCGGAGAGCTGCTTCGTTTCAACGAACACCGCCAAACTAGTCATAATCGATCGCGAGAATTGGGCGAAACGAGACCGTTTCAGCTCGCTGGCGTGCCCATCACGAAGTCGTCACGACCGATCTCATCGGCGAGAAGCTTGTCTGCGAGCGCAAGCTCATCGGTGCGCAGATCCGACGTCACGCTCGCTCCGTCCCAGATATCGTTGAATTCCACCATGATCGCATCGCGCACGTCCTCGATCGGCGGCGCACGCCCCAGGCAATCGGCTAGGCTCGCAATCGGAGCGACTGGCTTGGTGGTGTCCGGCCTCGCCTTGAGCAGACGCATCATCTCGTCGTAGTCGAAGTCGACCAGCATCGTGCCCTGTACGATCGCGGTCGGGCCATCGAGTCGGCCGTCTGATTCGGACACCTTGCGGCCCTCGATCTCGACGGCGCCTCGTGCGCCAGCCTTGGCCGCAAAACCCAACCGCCGGAGACCTGCCGCGACAGCGCCGCCGACCCGCAACGTCACATCGTCAAGGCTGTCGCCGAACCGCGCCCGTCCCGCGACAATGTCCCAGACGAGAGTCCCTGGGCTCATATAGGCGGCCGCGCCACCCGTCATGCGCCGGGCGATCTCGACGCCATCGCGCCGGCAGCGCTCGACATCGACCTCCCGCTCGAGCTTCTGACCGCGCGCGATCACCACCGAGCGCGGGTAGCGGTGAAAGCGGATCGTATCCGGCGTCGCGCCGATGCGATGCAACTCGATCAGCGCCGCCGTCGCGGCGACGTTCCAGCGCGCAGGCTTCACGCCGGTGTCGATGATGCGCAGAGCTGTGACCGCGCGATTCATTGCGCGAACTTAGCAGCTAGCGGTTAGGGATTCTTTATGACGCCAGCCGGCGTAATGAAGATCATGAGGTTCGCGACGATGATGGTCGCGGCCAGGAAATAGAACGCCGACATGATGCCGTAGTGGTCCGCCAGCACGCCGGCCGCGATCGGGCCTGCCGCGGCGCCTGCGGCCTGCGCGCCGAACAGCAGACCGATGGCGCTACCGCCGAGCTCGGGCGGCGTCGCGTCCAACAGCCAGGCCTGCAGCACCGCGCGGACCGCGAACAGGAAGAAACCGAGCACCGCAACCAGCACGACGAACCAGATCGTGCCGCCGGCGAAGATCATCGACAACAGCACGACAGCCGTCATCGACATGCTGGAGACGATGATCTGCCGCCGGCCGATGGTGTCGGAGAGATGGCCGGCGATCGGAGCCGCGACGAAGCCCGCGATCTGTAGTGCGAACATGCAGACGCCGACCCAGAACGTCGAATAGCCCATGTCGTGCGCCAGATAGATCGGCAGGAACGTCAGCAGCGCCATCTGCGTCATGGTGCGAAACACCGAGCCGATCGACAGCGTCACCAGCGCGCGGTTGGTCAGAAGTGACATGAAATCGCGCAGCCGCTCGGCGCCGCTCTTCTGCACGGCGCGCTTGGCCGTTTGATCGGCGCCATTCTCGGCGCTGCTCAGCCGCCCGATATAGACGAGGATCAGCGCCGCCATCACGATGCCGGGCAACACGTTCACGAGCACGACGCTGCGCCAACTGAGAATGGCGAGCAGTCCGCCGACCACGAGCGGCGCCAGCGCGTCGCCGATATTGCCGCCCATGCTGTGGAACGACATCACCAAGCCCTTGCGGTCGGGGAAACGGCCGGCAAGCCACGGGATCGCGGTCGGATGCCAGAGGTTGTTGCCGATGCCGACCGCCGTCGCGCAAGCGAGCATCATCCAGTAGACGTGCGAGAAGCCCATCACCAGGTACGGGAAGCCGACCCAGAACAGCGACACCGCCATCAACAGGCCTTTGCGGCCGACCGTGTCGACGAAGATGCCGCCGGGGATGTTGGCGATCGCGCCGGCCGCGTACTGCGCCGTCAGGATCGAGCCGATCTGGCTGTAGCTCAGGCCCAGCTCATTGCCGATCAGCGGCAGCAGCAGATAGAACGTCGCCGGGTACCAATGGGTCAGCGCATGGCCGATGCTGACGACCCAGACCTCCTGAAACGAGCGCCGCGGCAGCACGCCCGAATCGGCTGAGATCACTGTCATTTCTTATTGTTCCCTGGCCCGGCTTCCAGACGATCCAGCTCTTGTTCTGTTGCGCCAAACGCGCTTCGACCGAGCGATCGTTGCCCGCTGTGTACGGCTCTATATGGCGATAAGCAATCGTTCTTTCGCAAGGTGGTTATGCCGAAACAAACACGTTCCGCGCCCATGAACATGGCCCGCCGCTCAGCGCGCCGCACGTGATGCCACCAGGTGAAAGATCAGCGCGGCGGCCGCGAGGCTTGCGCCTGCGCCGGCCAGACCGCTCCACGACCACATCACGGCGGCAGCCCCGCACAGCGAACCTGCCGCGCCTCCCAAAAACACGGATGTCATGAACACCGTGTTGAGCCGGCTCTGGGCCGAGGGCTGCAGCGGGTAGATCCGCGTCTGGTTGGCCAGCAGCACACAGCGATAGCCGATATCGATCAGCGCGATGCCAAGCACGAGCGCCCAGATTGTACGTTCGGCCAGCAAGACGAAGCCGAAGGCGATCAGCAATACGACGGTTCCGGCAACGATCATGAAGCGCGTGCCAAGCCGATCGGTCAGGCGGCCGATCAGCGGGGCCGCGACGATGCTGAAGACGCCGATCAGCCCGAACAATCCAACGGTGTTTGCACCGAATTGATAGGGCGGTCGCGCCAGCAACGCGGCGAGTGTCGCCCACAGCGCGCTGAATGCACCAAAGGCGAGAAAGCCCGTGATGCAAGCAGCGCGCAGCGTGGCGTGATCCGCAAACAGCCGTCCGAGCGACAGCAGCAATTTGGGATATGGCAAATCGCTGCTCGGCTTTGTGGCCGGCAAGGTGCGCCACACGATCACCATGAGCAGCGCGTTCATCGCAATGGCGAGCCCGAACACCGCGCGCCATCCGGCGAACTCGCCGACGAAGCCGCTCAGCGTGCGGCCGATCAGGAGCCCGGCCGACATTCCACTCAGCAGCACGCCGACCGCCCTGCCCCGCTGGTCCGGCGCAGCCATCCCGGCAACGGTCGGAATGATGATCTGCGGCGTGACCGTGGTCAGTCCGGCGAGCAGCAATGCCACGCCGAGAAATGCAAAGCTGGGCGCGGCAGCGCAGGCCGCCATCCCGACCGTGTTGATCGCGAGCAGCGTCAGGATCAGCCGCCTGCGATCGATCCGATCGCCGATCGGCACGAACAAGAACAGCCCAAGCGAATAGCCGATCTGACCAAGCATCACGAGCTGGCTTGTCACGGTGTCGCTGGTGCCGAAGCTCGCGCCGATCAGCGGCAGAATGGGCTGGCTGTAATACAGCGTCGCGATGGCGAAGGCGCAGGCCACCGCCAGGAATCTGACCCGGGTCTGCGTGAGGCCGCCGTCGGGTGTAACCAATCTAAATCCCGTTCGGCAGACGGATGCCCGACAGCCGTTCGCAAGCTTCGACCAGCCGATCCTGCAACGCAACGTCGTTGGCCCGCGGATTCACCGGACGCTGTTGCATGTGAAAGAAATACCGGCCCGTGACCAGCGCGGCCGGATCGTTGCTCACCGCAAGCCAGACTTGAGTGCGATGCGCCTGATCCAGGTCATCCGGCGCGCCGGGACCGCCCATGCGGGTGGCGACCCAGCCGGGCTCGACCGCGTTCGATTTCACGTCGGGCCAGCGGCGCGCCACCGCAAAGGCGAGCAGCGCATCGTGAAGCTTGCTCTCCGCATAAGCCTGCGACCCCTGCCACGAGCGTTTCTTCCAGGCCAGATCGTCGAGGTTGGCTTCGGCACTGCGGTGCATACCCGAGCTCAGATAGACCAGCCGCTTCGGCTTTTCGATCAGCGCGGTGAGGATGTAGGGCGCGAGCGTGTTGACGGCGAAGACCTGTGGCAGGCCGTCCTCGGTCTCGACCCGCCGCCGCTCCTGGTACCCGACGCCGGCGTTGTGGATCACCGCGTCATAGGGCCCGAGCTTGTTGGCCTGCTCGGCGACGCGCCTGGTGGCGGCGATGCTCGACAGATCGCCGACCACGACCTCAGCCGCGGGCAATGCCTTGCGGGTGTCTTTCGCGCGCGCGTCGTTGCGCGCATGCAGCACAACCTGATGGCCCTGCTCGGCCAGGAGTTCGCCGGCCATCAGCCCGAGCCCCGTCGACGAACCGGAGATGAACACGCGCGCCATCAAACCACCGCCCATTTCCCAGCTGTGAACTGCCCGTTTTTAAGGCGACGAAGGTGAAAATCCATTGCAAAATCCCCTGCTTTGGGATGTCTGCCTTCACAATCCGCACGCGGATGCGGCACAAGGCTTGCTGACACGACTGATGGCGATTTCGGGGGGACCAGGATGAGACCTGCGACGAAGGCGATGAAGTTTACTGCGGCTGCCATGCTGCTTTCGGCGGCGATCGGCGCTCTCTCGGCGGGGTCGGCTTTCGCCCAAAGCGCCGAGAAGCTCACCATCCGTTTCACCTGGAAGCTGAAGGGCGAATACGCGCCGCTCTACGTGGCCCTTGATAAGGGTTACTACAAGGCCGAAGGCCTCGACGTGCAACTCGCCGAAGGAAACGGTGCGCAGAACGTGCTGAAGGCGATCGCCGCCGGCAACGAGAAATTCGGCTACGGACCGGCGGTTGCGGCGGCCCAGGCCGTGAGCCAGGGCCTGCCGGTCAAGGTCGCGTCCGTCTATCAGACCAAGGCGCCGATGGGCGTGATCGCGTTTCCCGATATCCCGCTGAAGACGCCGAAGGACCTCGAGGGCAAGCGGCTTGCGGTTTCGGTCGGCGAGACCTTCGGCGACATGCTCCTGCCGTTCACCAAAATCAACGGCGTGGACATCACCAAGATCACGCAGATCCAGATGGACGCGTCGGCCCGCACCGCGCAGTTCCTGACCCGAAAGACCGACGTCATGTCGGTCTATCTCAGCAACGAGCTGCCGCAGATCGAGAAACGCGCCGGCGTGACCTTCAACGTTCTGAAGGTGTCGGATTTCGGCCTGAACCTGCTCGGCGCTTCGATCTATGTCGGCAACGCATTCGCCGAGCAAAATCCAGACACCGTCAAGAAGCTCCTGCGCGCCACCGAAAAGGGCTACCGCGACACGATGGCCGACCCCAAAGCCGCGGCCAAGATCATGGCGAAATACATGGTCGTGCCGGAGCAGCCGGACGTGCTCGAACGCCAGGTCGAGGCGACCGCCGTGTCGACCAACGCGCCTGCCGGGAAACCGATCGGTTGGCAGGAGGCTGCCGACTGGGAGAGCAACCTCAAGCTTCTCAAGGAAACCGGCGGCATTGCGGACATCAAGGCCGTGAACGCGTACTACACCAACCAGTACCTGCAATAGATGCTCAAATAGATGGGGAAGCCTAAGACTGTTTCCGGCGGAATTGGCGCGTGGATCACGCGCCAGGGTCCGGTGATTGTGATTTTTGCCGTGATCTTCGCGGTGTGGGAGCTCGCCGTCTGGCTGTTTCACGTGCCGGATTTCGTCCTGCCGAGCCCGTCGATGATCGTCGACAAGATGATCGCCACCTGGCAGCTCCTGCTGGTGAACGCGCTCGTCACCGCGCAGGAAATCGCGCTGGGCTTCGGGCTCAGCATCGTGCTCGGCATTCCGCTCGCCATCGCCGTGGTCTATTCGCGCATCTTCGAGCGCGTGGCGTTTCCCTTCATGGTCTCGCTGCAGACCATCCCGAAGGTTGCGTTGGCGCCGATCCTGGTGATGTGGCTCGGTTACGGCATCCTGCCCAAGATCATGGTGGCGTTCCTGATCTCGTTCTTTCCGATCGTGATCAGTGCCGTGGTCGGCATGCGCGCGACCGAAAAGGAGATGGTCTATCTGGTGCAGTCGATGGGCGCGAACGAACTGACGACCTTTCTCAAGATCCGGCTGCCCAAGGCGTTGCCGAGCATCTTCGGCGGGTTGAAGGTCGGCATCGGCCAGGCCGTCGTCGGCGCCACGGTCGGCGAATTCATCGCGGCCGAGCAGGGCCTCGGCTATCTGCAACTCGTCTCGCAGGTGCGCCTCGATACGCCGCTGCTGTTCGCCGCCGTCGTGGTGCTGTCGCTGCTCGGCGTGCTGATGTTCAACATCGTCGCCTGGGCCGAACGGCTGGCGCTGCCGTGGAACCGGGTACGCACCGAGATGGTCGAATAGTCGATGGCGCAAGCTCCTTCCACCGGCGTGGCCATCGAGCTGCGCGGCGTCTCCAAGCGCTACGCGACCGCGAGCGGCGACGGCGTGCAGGCGCTGGACCAGGTCGACCTTTCGATCAAGGCCGGCGAGTTCGTCTCGATCGTCGGGCCGAGCGGCTGCGGCAAGAGCACCCTGATGATGCTGGTCTCGGGCCTCATCCCGGCGAGCTCCGGCACGATGCATGTCGGTGGCGCACCCGTGAAAGGCGCAGTCAAGAATGCCGGCATCGTGTTCCAGCGCGACGTGCTGCTCGACTGGCGCACGGTGCTCGCCAACGTGCTGTTGCCGGTCGAGATCAAGAAGCTCGACCGCACGACGCACATCCAGAAGGCGCGCGAGCTGCTGCGCTCGGTGGGTCTCGCCGATTTCGAGGATACCTATCCGGGCGAACTGTCGGGCGGCATGCGGCAGCGGGTGTCGATCTGCCGGGCGCTGGTGCAGAGCCCGGGCCTGCTGCTGATGGACGAGCCGTTCGGCGCGCTCGATGCGCTGACGCGCGAGCAGATGAACCTCGACCTGCAACGCATCTGGCTGCGCGACCGCAACACGGTGATCTTCATCACACACAGCATCGAGGAAGCCGTGCTGCTCTCCGACCGCGTCGTGGTGATGACGGCGCGGCCGGGAAAGATCGCGGACATCCTCGAAATCGATCTGCCGCGGCCGCGCGGCGCACACACCCGCAGCGAAAAGCTGTTCGTCGACAGTGTCGAGCGCATCCGTGAGAATTTCATGGCGCTCGGCATTTTGTCGGAGACGTAAACGCATTTTGCGTCTGGCTTGGCGCACCGGGTTGGATCCAAGCACGATGCGCCGCGCTTTCGTCGCATGACCGGCAGTGCAGGGACCCGTACCTCCATCAACAAAGGCGGTCGTCACCCCCGTGCTTGACACGGGGGCCCATACGCTGCCGCGACAAAGCACACCTTTACGATTGCCTTTGCGGAACGCGCTCATGGATTGCCGGGTCAAGCCCGGCAATGACACCGCCGTTTGGTTGGCAGCGGCAAAATCCTGCTTCAATTGTCCAACAGCCACGCGGCTCACGCGCATCCCGTCGACCTTTCATCCAGGCGTGATTCATCGGCCCCTTCCCATCAGGCGCGGGGCCAGCGCCTCTCTCTTTTCCCTCCCCTCACATGCGTGAGGGCGCGGAGCGCCGAGACGGCGCAGAAACCTGGGCGCTTTCTGAAGGCGCCCGCGGGCTTTGCGAAGCCCGCTCGCCCTCTCGGCGCTCCACGTGGCGATTTCTCGCGATGGCATCGCTCTGGACGCTGACCGGATCGGAAGTAGGGCTTTCGCCCCTTCCTCGTTCCAGACCGCGTCGCCGCGGCCCTTCACCCGGTGTTCGTCGGCCACCAAAGGCGGCCCCCTCATCGGGGGCGGTCGATGCCGTCGCGCCCTGGGACTGTGGCTACGTTCGCCACGCCTGCAGTGCGCCACACCCTGCTCCGCCAAACAGACGTCTCATGATGACGCCCTCAACGAACAGGGTGATTCGGCGTCTACACGTGATTTGCCGAAATGCAAATCGAAATATTGGTGCGGCCGACTGACATCGACGCGGCGCGACTCATCAGGCTTGAGGACCTGTATGACGCTAAGTGTCAGAACCGAACTCGTGCACGGCAACAAAAACGCCGGTTATTCGATCACCTCGTCGGCGCGTACATAGAGCATCATGGCCGTATATAGCTCCATCCTTGCTCCTGCAGGTCCACAAGTTCCACGACCCCTGCCGAAACAATGAAGGCCTCCGGGATTATGGAAATGGCGTGCCCTTCACGCTTTTCCATTCCCTGGATTGTGTTGTTGCAAGCAGCGAATTTTATTTTGGTGGAATATTTCCCAACCATTTCCTTGATGCGGTCTTTGACCTGGGAAGTATCCGACCGCAGCATGTGAAGACCGCCGCTGTAAGCCACGATCTCAATAACGACATCTTCACCGCGGCTTTGATAGTGCTCGATGACGTTCTTGGCATTGTTGAGTGCAAGATTCATCACATCGGGATCATTCTGATCGACATGCATTGCAACTCGATGCTGCTTGGAATTCTCAGCCGCAGAAACAGGACTCGCAACAAACAACCCCAGGACGAAAGCAACGGACAGGGAACGCATGAGATCGCGCATCGTGTGCTCCTAAAGGATTATGACTTGCTGCGCCCGAGTCAGAGGCCTGAAATGTAACGCGCCATCGCCTCACGGTCGGACGCCGAAATCGCCTGCATGAGGCTGCTCATTTCGGGACTGTTTTTTCGCTCGCCTTCCGCAAAGCGGCGCATCGACTCGACCAAGTAATCGTACTTTTGACCTGCGAGCCGCGGTGCCGCTACGCCACCAACCAGCTTTTGCTGATGACAAGCCTCGCATATCGCCATTGTGGGGGGCGGCGAGGGGAACGAGACGTTTGTGGGTCCGGCCGGCCACTGCTTTGTCGCGAAGTGAGCCGCTGCGGGAGCCACCTCTTCCTCGGTGAGGGTTACCGCGACCTTCTTCATGGTGTCGCTGGCGCGCTCTCCGTGCCGGAATTCACGAAGTTGCTTCAAGATATAATTTTCCTGCAGACCCCAGATGATTGGAACACCCTCCAGTTTTGGCAAGCCGTTGACACCGTGGCATACGCCACAAACCACCAACTTGCCGCCGAGGACGGTCTGGGCTTCAGCGGCATGTCCCGGAGCAGCCGGAAAGGTCAGGGCGGCGAGAACGCCGAGCACGCCGAAAACTTTCGAAACACAATTGTTCATCGTGATACCCCGTGATTCATCCTCGTCAACTTCGCCCCATCGCCTGCGCGGCTTTGAGAATCGCGCCAACAATCCGGTTATGGACCCCGCAGCGACAGAGATTGCCGACAAGTCCGAGCCGGACGTCGGTCTCGCTCGGGTGCGGGTTGCGGTCGAGAATCGCCTTGGCCATCATGATCATGCCGGCAATGCAGTAGCCGCACTGCGCCGCCTGCTCCCCGATGAAAGCAGACTGCAGCGGGTGGGGGTGCTCAAGCGTCCCGAGACCTTCGAGCGTGATGATCTCGGATTGCGTCAGCGCACCGATCGGCATGACGCAGGATCGTAACGCAGCGCCGTCGACGAGCACCGTGCAGGCGCCGCACTGACCAAGCCCGCAGCCGAATTTGGCGCCGTTGAGCCCGAGATCATTGCGCAGCACGTAGAGCAGCGGCGTGTCCAAATCGGCCGTCACCCTGTGCACCGTACCGTTCACCTTGAGACTGACAGACATAGCTCCGCTTCCGCGCTGAAGGGCGGAGCTTCTGCTTCCATGGAAGCAGAAGCTGCTTTGGTCAGTAGGGGTAACCCTGAAGCCTTGGCGTCCCAGGCTTCCACTCAGGCAGCCGGGCGTAGTGATCGCCAATCGGCATCTTGACGTTCGGCAGACTCTTTTCGTCGAGGACGGCGTCCTCCGGGATGATCTTGTTCAGGAAGAGCAGATAGGCCGTCAGCGCGTAGACCTCATCGGGGGTCAGAGTCCCCTCCCTCCCGAGAGGCATGCCGCGGCGGATGTAATCCCACACGGTCGTCGCAAACGGTGAGCGCAACGGCAGGATGCGCTCCCGTTTCCAGATGGGAAGATCCTGGCTGGTCTTCGAATTCAACCTGGGTCCCACGCCCCCTACGGCCTCTGCGCCATGGCAGACGATGCACCCCTGAAGCTCGAAGACCTTCGCTCCTTCCTTGGGGGTGCCGTGGCCCGGCGGGAGTTCCTCCCCGGTGTGACCGACGTTGATATCCCTGGCGCGGATTTCTTCTGCGGACGTAGCGCGCCCCAACCCATAAGTTGGCGCCGACTGCGCCAACGCGGGGCTGACCAGGACGGGACTGATGAGGACGGGGGTGCCCAGGAGCAACGCAATCGCCGCAAGCCTAAGCGAGCCCATTGGTCACCTTTCCGTCCTTGGCGATCTTCCATGGCATGACGCTGTTGTTGAGCCCTGGCACATTCCCGACGGGCTTATTGAAGAACTTGGCGATCTGCTCCAGCGTCGGTTGCTGCTGCCCGATCTCGTCGGTGCAGCGAGACAGAATCTCGGTCTCGTTGCCGTCCCAATTCCACTGATACGCGAATCGGACGTGCGCCATGCGTTGTGGAGTCATCTTGAGCTCGGCGGGATTCCACTTCTTCCCGCCATCGGTGGAGACCTCCACGGTCTTGATGGCGCCGCCGCCGGACCAGGCCAGCCCGGAGATCTCATAGGTTCCCTTGCCGGGCAGCTGCTGCGTGCCGGATGGATACGTGATGACCGACTTCGGTCCGATCTGGTAGCCGAGGGCTGCCTCTTCGTCCTTCTCCCTGAGATGTCCGTAGTCGCTGTAGTTCATGTAATACCGGTCGACGACCTTGATGCGCCGCAGAAACTTCGTATTCAGAATGCCTTCGAAGCCCGGCGCGATGATCCGCAATGGAAACCCTTGCTGCGGCCGCAGGGGCTCGCCGTTCTGGCCGTAGGCGATGATGATGTCGTCCATCG
Organism: Rhodoplanes sp. Z2-YC6860; assembly: GCF_001579845.1. Taxonomy (GTDB): domain Bacteria; phylum Pseudomonadota; class Alphaproteobacteria; order Rhizobiales; family Xanthobacteraceae; genus Z2-YC6860. The sequence goes on along the minus strand of NZ_CP007440.1, from coordinate 816,441 downwards.
CTTTGGCGATGGGCATGCTCGAGGCGCCCTTCACTTCCTCGGCGCCTTCAGCGACGAACCAGGTCGCACTGCCTTTCAGGCCGCACTCCTTCAGCAGCGTAGAAAGCAGCACGCCGGTCCATTCGGAGCAGCTGGTCATCCCGTGCGATTCCTGCACGGTCCTGTGTTTCGCAGTGTGCCGATTTCCCGCGCATTCGAGGAAATGCAACCGGCTGACTGATGGGAAGCGCTTCAAGTCTTCCATCGTGAAGGTCAGCGGCCGATCCACCAGGCCGTGGATCATCAACGTGTGCTGCTTGGGATCGATGTCCGGAAGGAAGGACTGGCGGGTCGTCGCGATATAGTGAAGCGACGATGGCGTGATGTTGCCAACCTGATCCTGGATCGGCGAGGCCACGTGGAACACCTTCCCGAACTCGTCGGGCGAAGCCTTGCTGCCCATCGGGTGCGGTATGCGCACCGAGGTCACGAAATGAGAGCGCTCGCCGTAGGCGATCATCTCCTTGGTATACGGGTTCATCGGATAAGCGTTTTCGCTGCCCGATCCCGAGGCCATCGAGTGGTCGTGCTCTTGTGCGTGGACCGGTACTCCCAAGGCCACCCCACCGGCCAACGCGGCGCCGCTCCGTAGGAGGTTCCTGCGGGTGGTTCGTTTGGAATCCATCGATTCCTCCCTATGAGATCGACCCCACCGGGTCTGTTCTTTGTAAAGGCGTGTCGACGAAATCACGTCTCCGCTGCGCTACCATACGCCGCATTGCCAAATCTGGCCAGTATGCTCACGGGGGGCTTGGAGGCCCAATCAGCTCGCCGAACCGGGATGGGAATGTTGGGATCGAACCGCCAGCAGCGGCATCAGCGCTCCGATATCGTCGAGCGTGTCCAGGGCGAGGCAGGTTTCCACCACCTGGTCGATCTGATCGGACGTCATCCTTTCGCCCGCACACTCGACGAACTTGTCCCGCAATTCGCTGTCCGACATCCGGTTCTCGGGCGTACCGCGCGGATGATCAACGCGCTTCGCCAGCACACGGCCATCGGTGGTGCGAATCGTGACCAGCGCCGCCGGCGTGATGGCGTCGTATTCGGGTCCGTGCTCGAGCCGTACCTTCTCGATCAGGCCGTGAATCACCGGATCGGCATAGGCTGCGTCGCTGAAGGACGAGGGGACGACACGACCGCCGGTGACGATGGCGAGCGCGGTCATGAAATACGCGCTGTGGTCGGCGCCCTCCTTGTTGCGCGGGTATTTTTTCACCGGGTCGCCGTTGTGGACCACGGTCCGCTTGCTCATGCGTAGCACCACCTCGGCGATGTCGTCCGGCTTGAGGCCGTGCTCGTTGACCAGCAGCGTTGTAGCCGCGAGGTGCCCCTGGTTGGTGGATTCGGTCGGGAAGAATTTCATCTTGGTGCGCATCAGGTAGTGGTCGTTGGGCAGCGGCTTGACGATGTAGTTCTCCACGCCGCGCAGGAGCGAGTGCGCGAATCCCTTGTTGCCCTCGATGATCCGGTCCGGGCCGGTGAAGCCGCGCCGTGCGAGATAGGCCGCAAACACACCGCGTTCCGCCATCAGTCCGTCGGCGATGTTCTTGGTGTTGTTGTACTCCTCGCCTTCGGCGTCGTTGATTCCAAGCCCGATCGCAGCCGAGGCGCCGATGCCCATGGCGTTGGTCATCTGTCCGGCATCGAGCCCGAGCAGCCGGCCGGCAATCACGGCGCCCGCGAATGGCATCACCGAGCCGTGGTGGAAACCCAAAGTCGTGATCCCCTCCGCCGTTGCATCGACGATGCGGCCGATGGTCTCGTAGGCGGCGACCAACGCCGCGATCACCTGCTTCCCCGAGGCGTGCTCGCGTTCACCGACCGCAAGCGCGGCCGGCAATGCGTCGCTCGGATGTGCGCCGCCGATCTTGCCCGGGCTCTTCGGAAAATAGAGCACGTCGTTGAAGTCGAGGTAGCGCACCATGGTCTCGTTGGCGATGATCGCCTGCGACACCGAAACCTTGTCGCGCTCGCCAATCAGCGTGGCCACGCCGGCACCGCCGTGCTCGCGGGCGACCTCGCGGCAGATCCGGCATGGCTCCGCATCGAAGGCACCGATCGCGCAGGACAAGGCGTCGAGGATCAGGCGCTTGGTCTCGCGGATCACCTCCGTCGGCAGGTTGTCGTAGCGGATGTTGAGCGCTGCCTCGGAGAGCTCGCGTGCGATCGACATGAACGCTTCCTTTTGACGGCCGAACATGGGTATCGTCTCGGATCGGACCGCGCAATCGCCCGGGGAAGCCATGACGCTGAAGATCGCTTGTGCGGTTTCTTGGGCGGTTTCTTGGGCGGTTTCTTGGGCGGTTGCGCTTGCCTTCGCCACATCGATACAGGCGGCGTCCGCGCAGGACATCGAACGCTTCTATGCCGGCCGCAAGCTTTCGGTGATGATCGGGCACCAGGTCGGGACCGGCTTCGACCTCTACGGCCGCGTGCTGGCGCGGCACATGGGCCGCTTCATCCCGGGCAATCCCACACTCGTGCCGGAGAACATGATCGGGGCCGCCGGCTTCGCGGCCGCCAACTGGACCTACAACGTGGCGGCGAAGGACGGCTCGGTGATCGCGCACTTTGCCCACACCGCACTGTTTGAACCGCTGCTCGGCAAGGGCGCTGGCCGGTTCGACGCCGCCAAGTTCACCTTCATCGGCAACATGGACGCGGTGGTCGGTGTCTGCGGCGTCTGGGACCATGCCGGCATCACGCGGTTCGACGAGCTGTTGACCAGAGAAATCCTTGTCGGAGCCGCTGGCGCCGGCACCAGCGGGCCGCTGACCCAGTTCGCGACGGCGGTGCGGCGGCTCCTCGGCGCCAAGCTCAAGGTGATCCAGGGCTACAAAGGCTCGGCCGAGATCAAGCTCGCGCTCGCACGCGGCGAGTTGCAAGGCGTCTGCGGCATCCCGATCTCGACCTTGAAGACCGAATGGAAAGACGACTGGAGCAGCGGGCGCTTCAAGATCCTCCTCCAGCTTGGGCGCGACCGCGATCCGGACCTCGCCGGGATCCCGAGCGTCTACGACTACGCCAAGACGCCGGAAGACCGGCAGGTGTTCGACCTGATCTTCGGCACGCAGGCAATCGGCCGGCCCTTTGTCGCGCCGCCGGGACTTCCGGCGGAGCGCGCCGCGGCGCTGCGTGCCGCCTTCGTGGCCATGACCAAGGACGAGAAATTCCTGGCGGAGGCGCAAAAACTGTCGCTCGACGTTTCGCCGTCGACGGGCGAATCGGTGCAGGAGTTCGTGACCCGTATCTACGCCTCGCCGAAGGCCGTCGTGGACCGCGCCAAGGACGCGCTGCGCCTCGACTGATCAACCGACGACCCGACAGGAAACAAGCGCGATGACCAAAGCGACGCTGGTAAATCAGCCCGAGAAATACTGGGACCGGCTGTTCGCGCCCGGCGGACATTGCGGCATCGTCACGACCGTCGATACCGAGGGACGCGTGAATGCGGCCTCCTACGCCACCTGCGTCCGCATCGTGCACAATCCGGTGCAGATCGCCTTCACCACCAACCCGGCCGGGCACACCGCTCAGAACCTGCTCGCGACCGGCAGTTTCGTGGTCAATCTGCCGTCATTCGAGCGCGACATCCTCGAAAAGGTGCGCGTGGTCGGCCTGCCGTTCGATCGCGGCGTCAACGAACTGGAAAAGGCCGGGCTGACCGCCCTGCCCTCGACGATCGTCAAGCCGCCGCGCATCGCCGAATGCCTGCGCCATTTCGAATGCGAGGTGGTTTGGACCAAGGAATGGATCAAGCGCCTGATGGTGGTTGGCAATGTGGTGGCTGCCTCGACCTATTCGGATTGCGTCGATGCCAAGGGCTACCTCGTCTGGGAGCGCGTGAAGCCCGTGGCATTCTGCGGCGCGCCCTATGTCAACATGTTCGCCGCCGCACATGAGACGATGGCGGTCGGCATGCCTTATGACGGGCCCGAGGTCGCCGACGCCGACCGCAGCGTGCGCAGCTATTTCGAGGACATGTGAGCTGTCCGCTCTGCCTCAATAGCCCTGCGGGCCGAACACCTTGATGCCGAAGCGCTTCTCCATCGCGCGGCCGAAGCGGTATTTCATCTCCGGGCCCTCGTAGGTCATCGGCGGCGTGCGGAGAAATCCCGTCTCGGGCTCGACCCGCAGCACCGTGAATGACGGCCCCTCTTCGCTTGCGATGTCCGGCATCTCGCGTTCGAGCACATCGAGCGACTCGATGGTGCGCGTCTTCGCGATGCCCGCGCCTTTCGCGATCGTCGCATAGTCCGTGCGGCCCTGGTTGACCATCGGCAGCGCGCCGACCGTCTGGTAGACCTGATTGTCGACGACGAAATGCTTGAGGTTCTTCGGCGCCTGCGACGCCTCGGTGAGAAGGCAGCCGAGATTCATGCAGAGCGAGCCGTCGGCATTGATCAGCCAGACCGGCGCGTCCGGCAGCGACAGCGCGAGGCCGAGCGCGAAGCTCGCCGCAAATCCCATGGCGCCGTGCATGTAGAAGGCGTCCTCGCCCTCGGTCACCGCCCACCATTCGTTCGCAGCCATGCCCAGCGCACAGACGGCCACCGCGCCGCCGCGGTGCTTTGCCACCACCTCGATCGCGCTGCGCGCCTTCATGCCGAGGCTCCCTTCACCAAGCGCCGCGTGAGGAACAGCACGAAGGGCCGCTTCTGCAAACGACAGGTCTCGTAGGCATCCGGGATCGATGCGATCTCGTCGGGCTGATTCACGACGTGATACGGAAAGTCGTAGGTCTGCAGCAGCGGCAGCGTGCGGCGGCCCTGCACCTCCTGATAGATGCGCTGATCGTCGATCGAGCCCCGCTGGCTGACGATCAGAAACACCGGAATCTGATGGCGCAGATTGAGCGTCGCGAGCTCGCCCGTACAGGTGAGCAACCCCGTCGCGCCCATCAGCGCCACCGAGCGCACGCCGCCGAAGAACGCCCCGCTGCAGATCGCGACGGCCTCGGCCTCGCGGGCGACGCTGACATGGCGGATCGAGTTGTCGGCGGCGATGCGATTGATCAGCGGCGCCACCCAATCGTCCGGCAGCGACGCCGCAAGCGTCACACCACACTTCTTGATCTGCTCGTGGATTTTCTCGTTGACGTCCATCGTCCCGGTCACTGCACGCTCGCTGATTTTCTTATTTGGCCGGACCGGCCGCCAGAACCTCGACCTCGACCAGGAATTCCGGCCGGGTGAAGCCCGTCACGATCATCAGGGTCGAGGCCGGCGGCGGATCGACCGTGAATTCGTCGCGGACAGTCATATAGCCTTTCATGTGCTCGCGGCCGGTCACAAAGGCGTTGATCCGGACCAGATCGGCAAAGCCGAGGCCCACGTCCTTGAGCACCGCCTCGATGTTGCGGAAGCAGAGCCGCGTCTGTTCTTCCACCGTCGGCGGAATGTGATCGTTCGGGTCGATGCCGAGCTGGCCCGAACAGACCACGAGGCGGTGACCGGCCGGCACCTCGACGCCATAACTGTAGCGCGCGAAAGGCGTGCGAATGGATTTGGGAGTGATGTGTCTCATGATGAGGATGCTATACCATCGCGTGACGAGATCGGAAGGTTGATATGGCGCGAAAACGATACTGGGGCGAACTGAAATCGAGCGAGTTTTCCGAACTCGATCCGAGCACCACCATCGCGGTGCTGCCGGTCGCGGCGATCGAGCAGCACGGCCCGCATCTGCCGGTGATGACCGACACCGCGATCATGCAGGGCATGATCGACACCACGCTGAAGCGGCTCCCCGACGAGCTTTCGGTGCTGTTCCTGCCGATCCAGACCATCGGCAAATCGAACGAGCACCTGCGCTCCAAGGGCACCATCACGTTCTCGGCCGAGAACCTGCTGCGCACCTGGTTCGAGATCGGCGAGGCCGTGCACCGCGCCGGCCTTCGCAAGCTCGTCATCGTCAATTCGCACGGCGGCAATGCCGAGGTGATCGCGATCCTCGCCCGCGAGCTTCGCGTGCGGCTCAACATGCTGGCGGTGGCGACGCAGTGGCGGCGCTTCGGCCTGCCGCCCGACACTTACGCGGCCTATGACGCGACCTACGGCATCCATGCCGGCGACATCGAGGTGTCGCTGATGCTGCACTTCCGGCCCGAGCTGGTCGATATGTCCAAGGCCAAGATGTTTCCTTCAAGCGCCGCCGACATCGAGAAGGAATTCACCCATCTGCGGCCGATCGGCACGCACGCCTTCGGCTGGATCGCGCCGGACCTCAATCCCGACGGCGCGGTCGGCGACGCCTCGGCCGGCACCGCCGAAAAAGGCAAGCGCACCGCGGAATTCCAGGCCGACGGATTCATTGCGCTGTTGCGCGACGTGACGCGGTTCTCGCTGGACCGGCTGGCGTAACGTACCGGCGATCGCACCAATCACCGGCGTCATGCCCGGCCTTGTGCCGGGCATCTCGCTTAGGGAGGCACAGTGCCCACCTAAGCGAGATGGCCGGGACAAGCCCGGCCATGACAACTGATGGGTCGGCGCCAGTGATCTACCGGCCGGACCAGTGAACGAAGCGCCGCTCGATCAGAAGAAATAACAGGTTCAGCCCGTAGCCCAGCGCGCCGGCGGCGAAGATCGCCGCGTACATGCGCGGCATCTCGAACAACTGCTGGGCCTCGAACACGCTGTGGCCGATCCCATCTTGCGAGCCGATGAACATCTCGGCGACCACGATAATGACGAGGGCGAGCGACACGCCGTTCCGGAGCCCGACGAAGGTCTGCGGCAGCGATTCCAGCAGCATCACGTCGAACAGCACGCGCAACCTTGAAGCGCCCATGACCTTGGCGGCGAGGAGCCGCGTCTTGCGCGCGTTCATCACCCCGTAGGCGACGTTGAACAGGATCACCAGCATCGCACCGAAGGCCGCGACCGAGATCTTGGTCTTGTCGCCAACGCCGAACAGCACAAGGAACAGCGGAAACATCGCCGAGGCCGGCGTCGAGCGGAAAAAATCGATGACGAACTCCAGCGAGCGGTAGAGCCGTTCGGACGAACCCAGCACGATGCCGAGCGGGATCGCGATCACGGCCGCGATCAGCGTGGACCAGATGGTGCGCTCCACGGTGCGGATGAAATCGAAGCCGAGCACGCCGCCCATGCCCTTCCACAGCGCCTCGAACGCGGCCTTGGGCGGCGGCAGCAGCACCGGGTCGACAAAACCGCCATGGACCGCGATCGACCATACGGCCAGCAGGCCAACGACGCCGACAACCGGGAGGAACGGCTCGAGCTTCTTCATGTGCGCCGCACCTCCCGCTGGAACACCTCGAGGCAATGCGCCTTGATGCGCACGAAATCCGGATCGGACAGCGTCACGTCGGTCCGCGGCCGCGCACCGTCATAGCGCACGAAGTCCGCGACCCGCGCCGGATAGCGCGAAAGCAGCAGTACTCGGTCGGCGAGATACACCGCTTCTTCCAGGTCATGCGACACCAGAACGGTCGTGGTCTTGGTCTCCATGAACAGCTTTTGCAGCTGCTCGCGCATGAACAGCGTCATCTCGTAATCGAGCGCCGAGAACGGCTCATCGAGAAACAGGATCTCCGGCTCGACGATCAGTGCGCGCATGATGGAGACCAGCTGCTGCTGGCCGCCGGACATCTGGTAGGGATACTTGTTGAGATCGAGCCGAACGCCGAGCCGCGCCACGAGCTTTTCGACCTGCGCACGCCGCTCGGACTTTCCGACGCCCATTAGCTTCAGCGGATAGGCGATGTTGTCGAAAGCCCGCAACCAGGGAAACAGCGCCTCGCGATAGTTCTGGAACACGTAGCCGAATTTGATCTCCGACAGCAGCATGCCGTCGAACAGCACCTGGCCTTCATCGAGCGGGATAAGCCCCGCGACCATGTTGATCAGCGTGCTCTTGCCGCAGCCGTTCGGACCGAACACGCAGATCAATTCGCCGCGCGGAATGTCGAGATCGAACTTGTCGTAGATCACCGCATCGCCGAAGCGCTTGCTGAGCCCCCGGATGGTGACGTGGGGGCGCAGCCCCGCGCCACCGACCGGCAACGATGTCGGCACACTCTCGGGCGCTGATACGCTCGGGTCTTGCCTGAGAGCGTGCTCCCTCGCGCTCATGACGGCTCCCGGCGCCATCGATCAGAACGACTTCAGGTACTTCTTGACGTCGATCTTCTCCGGCACCACGCCGATGTCAGTGCCGAAGTCGGTGAACTTCTGCAGATAGTCGAGCTGCTTCGCGTCCATGTCCTTGACCATGGTGTAGCCAAGCATCGGCACCGAATCGACGAGGTCGTCGGGCGTCAGCGTGTTCTTGGCGAGATACTTCCGCGCCTCTTCCGGATTCTTCTTGATGAAGTCCACCGCCTTGCCCCAGCCTTCGGCGAAGCGCTTGGCGACATCCGGACGCTTGGTGATGAACTCGGTGGAGAGCGCGCAGCCTGCCGCGAACGCGTCGGCCTGCGGGCTGCCGAGGATATACTTGCCGATCACGCCGGCTTCCACGGTCTTCGCAACGCCCATCTTGTGCATGATGGTCGCGCTCGGCTCGAGCGTGTAGCCCCCGTCAAATGTGCCGGCCTTCATGGCGTTGACGTGCTGGCCCATGTCGAGCTGATCGATGGTGTAATCGCCCTCCTTCAGGCCGACCTTGGCGAGGATACCTTTCGCGGTGTTGAGGTTCGCCGGTCCCGGCGCCGACATCAGCTTGAGGCCCTTGAAGTCGGCGAGCGTCTTGACCTTGTCGGCAAGGCCCTCGCGCACCACGAACTGCTCCATGATGTAGGTCGCGGTCTGGCTGTGCATGGCGATGTACATCGCGACGCCGGGCTTCTTCACATTCGCATTGAGGCCTTCGAGCGTGACCAGCACGGCCGCGGCGTCAATCTGATTGGTCATCAGGGCGGCGACATTCGGCGGGCCGCCCATGAGCCTGACGGTCTCGGGCTCGATGTTGAGCTCCTTGAAGTAGCCCTTCTCGATCGCGACGAAGTAAGGCAGCGACGACGAGATCGGAAACACGCCGACCGTGACCTTGTCGGCCGCAAAAGCGGGCTGCGTGGCCGTGAAAGCCAGCGCGGCTGAGCCGATCATCGAGAGAAAATGGCGGCGTCGCATGTCCTTGCTTCTCCTTTGGAAGAACTCAGCTTTTTGTCGCCATGGCGGGCAAGCCGGGCACCTCCTGGTAGAGCCGCCGGAGCTTCGCCATGAAGTCCGGCTGATTTTTATGCAAAGTTCCTGCCACCGGATCGGCGCCCTCCAGCATGGTGTCGGTGGCTTCGCGCGAAAACTCCACGGTGAACAGCATCCGCTCGCGTCGGAGTGCGTCGATTTCCTCGAGCCAGGCTCGCGGATCGCGACGGCCGGCGGTCCATTCGCGGGCGATCAGATCAGCGGCGACAGCTGCGTCCTCGATGGCCTGGGTGGCGCCCTGCCCGAGTGTCGGCACCATGCCGTGGGCGGCGTCGCCGAGATAAAGCACGGACGCATCCGGATCGGTGTAGAGCACGTCGTGCTCCTGCATCCGCGCCCAGTGCATGTCGGCGACGTTGGCGCAGATCGTGTCGACGAGCCAACCGCCCTGGGCACTCAAGGCGCCGCTGCGCGGCGTGAAGGCCGCGCGCAATGCTTCGGGCTGCTTGAGACTTTCAGGAATCGGCTGATCGGCCGGGATCGGAAACGCCGTCGCCACATAGACGTGATCGGGCGGCACGCGAAAGGCCAGCAGCCGGTTCGGACCGTTGAACCATTGCTCATAGTCGTCGATCAGGCTGTTGCTGGAATTGGGAACGAGCACGCGGGAGATCGCGACGCCAACCATGCGGCTGACAGCTTCTCCGGCAAGAGCACGGCGCACCTCCGAATAGCGGCCGTCGGTCGCGATCAGGAAATCGACCTTCTCGATGCGGCGCTCTATGCCGCCCTGCCGCCACGCGATCGATGTGGTATTGCCGTCGCGAACGATGCTGGTGATGGCGCAATCGTAGAGCACCGCGGGCGCTGCGGCCTCGCGCAGCACGCGATAAAGCTCCGACCAGCGGATTCGCCAGCCGTCGTTAAAAGCCACCTGCGACAGCGGCAGATCGAACAGCACCGAGCCATCCGTGAGGGAAATACGCCAGGTGCGCCACGGCAGCCCCGCGGCGGTGATCGCGTCCGTCAGCTCAGGATCGTGAGCTTGCAGCGCCATTCGGGCATTCGGCCCGATGTTCAGCCCGGTGCCCGACTCGGCGTGGTCGCCCTGCGCGACACGCTCCAGGCAGATCACCTCGGCGCCGGAAAGCCGCGACAGCGTGCGCGCCATGATGCAGCCGGCGACGCCCGCCCCGACGATGACGATGCGCATCAACGGACCTCCGCCGGTGCGCGCTCGGCAATCGCCGCGATCAGCCCGCCGCCGTCGGGGCCTTGATGCTCGGCGCCGCCCGAGACGAAAATCCGCCCGTCGCCGATCACGCCGGCGACCAGACCACCGAGCGCGCCGCGCACATGGCGTTGCGCATTGATGTCGGTGTCGTCCAGCATGGTATGGCGATGGCCGCGGATCGCGCCGCGACGATCGGGCTCGCATTTGACGAATACGGCGCGAAGGCGGGCAAGATCGCGCGCGCTCACTTGCGGTTTCGCCTCGATGCCCAGGTCACTGAGCATCTGGACCACGCCGCCGATGTCGAGCGCATCCGTCATCGGCCGGTGCGCAATGACGAGATCGCCCGACCAGAAGCGACTGTTGCCGAGCACGATCACTTCGTTGGCCTCGACCTCGACGCCCGAAGAAATGCTGGCGCAATTGGAGAGCACACCGAAGTCGCGCAGCATCGCGCTCTCGTCCACCGCATCGGCTTCGCCAAGCGCGAGCGCCACGCCGAACGCGCCCGCAGCGCGCGCCAACGCCATCGAACGGTTCGGATCGGTCGTCACAACGGTCTGCCCGCGCGCCTTGGCGGCTTCGGCGCGCGCCGAGGTGATGCACGGGCATTTGACCTGGACGAAGTGCACGTCGCGCGGGTCGGTGATGTGGGCCCCGGCCATCGCGGCTTTCACGGCATCGGCGACACTCCGCACGTGAGCGTTGCGCCCGACATGCTCAGCCGGCAGGGCTAAGCTGACCGCGGTGCCGATCGCCAGTGCCGGCGTTGCATGAGGCGTTGCGGGCGGCGCGCCACTTCGCGCCAGCACCACATAGTGCGGGCTGAGAACGCCTTCGGTGCCGCCGGACAGCACGCACGGAATGCGCTCGATCAACTTCTCCGGCTCCTGGCCAAGCTTGCGCCCCAGCAGACCCATCAGGCTTTGGGTGAAATAGCCGCGCGTAAAGTCATTCACCCCGCCGTTGCCTTCGGTTTTGCCGATGATTGCAACGATGTCGGCCGGCGCGAGGAGGCCTCTGGAGAACAACTGTTCCAGCGCAGAGACGTCCCCAGGATGGGACATGGATAATCTGAAAACTGAAGCACGCATGAGGCCCGCCCCTGCAAAATCCCTGCCGTATTCGGCCGCCTTCCTGTGCGGTAGAGACGATTTCATCTCCGCCCTTGTTTGCAAGCTGTGGCAACATAGTTGCGAAAGCATCGAGCGGTGACGACGCTGTCGCCGAATATTGTGCGCCATTCGGGGGTAACGTGGTCCACATGCGCTCCAAATCGCCCATCAGGACGATCCTTGCACCGTTCGTGATGGTTGCGGCGGCGCTCTATTTCTTTGTGGATGCGCTGTTCCTGTCGTTCATCCGGCCGATCTCGCGGGCCCTTGCCCGGCTTGGCCTGTTCGACAAGCTCACGCAGGCGATCGGGCGGCTCGGGCCCTACACCACGCTGGCCCTATTCATCGTGCCGGTCGCCGTGCTGGAGCCTGCGAAGCCCGTGGGCTTTTATCTGATCGCGGAAGGCCACTTCATCCACGGCGTGATCGTGATTGCCGGCGCCGAGCTTTTGAAGATCGCGATCGTGGAACGCATTTACCAAATCGGCCAGCCCAAGCTGATGACGATCCCGCTGTTCGCGAAGGCGCATGATTTCGTGACCGGCTGGCTTGGCTGGTTCAAGGCGATGCCGGCCTGGCAGGCCGTGACGCACCAGTTCCAGTCGATTACGAGATGGTTTCGGTCGCTGATGCGACAAATTCGGCCCGCCCGCCGCTAGTTGCCGCCTTGATCGCGATCAAGGCGGCCGCGTTGAACCGGTTTCAGGGTGAGGCGTTGTCGACGCGAGTCCGCTGTCAAAGTCCATGACCGACCATCAGCAAAATGCCGTGTTTGCGCTGCTCGCCGATCCGGCGACGCATGCCGGCAAGAAAGTGACGCGCTTCGACACCCACGCGGCATCGGTGTTTCTCGCAGGCGACCGCGCCTACAAGGTCAAGCGCGCGGTGCGCTTTCCGTTTCTCGACTATTCGACGTTGCAGAAGCGCAAGGCCGCCTGTGCGGCCGAGCTCGAGGTCAATCAGCGCTTCGCGCCCGAACTCTACCACCGCATCGTGCCGATCACCCGCGAGGCCCAAGGCGGGCTCAAGCTCGATGGCGCGGGCGAGCCCGTCGAGTGGGCGGTCGAGATGACACGCTTCGACGAAGCGCAGACGCTCGATCATATTGCCGAGCGCGGCGAGCTGCGTCACGGCCTGCCGGAAAAGCTCGCCCGCATGGTGGCTGCTATGCATCGACGCGCTGAGGCGGTCGACGGCGCACCGTGGCTTGCGGCGCTCGAAAATTACATCGATCAGAATACGAATGGATTCCGCCGGCACGCGACCATCTTCCCGAACGCGCAGCTCGAAGAACTTGACCGCCGCTCGCGCGCGGCTCTTGATCGCGTGCGTCCGCTGCTGATCGAACGCGGAAAACTCGGGTTGATCCGTCGCTGCCATGGCGATCTGCATCTCGGCAACATCGCGCTGGTGGACAACGAGCCGGTGGCGTTCGATGCCATCGAGTTCGATCCCGTCATCGCTTCGGGCGATGTGCTTTACGACCTCGCCTTCCTGCTGATGGACCTTGTCGAACGCGACCTCGGCGGCGCTGCCAACACGGTGCTGAACGGCTATTTCGAGGCGTCGCGGCGGATCGAGGACTGTGACGGGCTCGCAGCGTTGCCGCTGTTCCTGTCGTTGCGAGCGTCGATTCGCGCCATGGTGACGGCGGCACGATTGGAACGGGCCGCAGACGACCAGCGCGATGCCATTGCGCAGGCGGCCGCAAAATATTTCCGACTGGCGCTCGAACTGCTGACGCCGCCGGCGCCGAAGGTCATCGCGACTGGCGGCCTGTCCGGCACCGGCAAATCAGTGCTTGCGAAGGACCTTGCACCCTTCATTGGGCCTGTGCCGGGCGCGCTGGTGCTGCGCTCCGATGTCGAAAGAAAGACACTGTTCGGCAAAAGCGAAACCGAAAGGCTGTCGCCTGACGCCTATCGGGCCGAGGTGTCAGAACGAGTCTACGCGGTGCTGTACGACAAGGCGGCGCGCATTGCGCGCGCCGGCCATTCGGTGATCGCTGACGCCGTGTTTGCGAAGGAGAACGAACGCGAAGCGATCGAGATCGTCGCCCGCGACGCAGGCGTTGCGTTTCAGGGCTTCTACCTCACCGCCGATATCGACACGCGCATCAAACGGATCGGCGGCCGCGGCCCGGACGCCTCCGATGCCAATGCCGCCGTGGCGCGGCAGCAGGAGGAGTTCGCGCTGGGCGATGTGAATTGGTCCATCGTCGATGCCTCGGGAACGCCTGCCGAAACGCTGGCCCGCGCGCGCAAGAAAATGAGCTGAGCAAAACTCTCTTATCTTGTCGAAAACTGTCCAGCGCCCCTTGAATTGCCGCTCCCGGGTTTGAGGCTTGGTGCCGTCGAGTCCCGCTGGACCTGCGCCACCATGACATTCCACGCCGATCTCCACGTCCACTCGAAGCATTCCCGCGCCACCAGCCGGGACCTCGATCTCGAGCACCTGGCCTGGTGGGCGGCGCGCAAGGGCATCGGCGTGGTCGGCACCGGCGACTGCGTGCACCCGCAATGGCTTGCCGAGATCAAGGACAAGCTGGTGCCGGATGGCCGCGGGCTGTTTCGGTTGCGGCCGGACATCGAAAGCGAATTGTGGAAGACGCTGCCGCCCGCCTGCCGGCGTCCGGTGCGCTTCATGCTCTCGACCGAGATCTCCACGATCTACAAGAAGGGCGAGAAGACCCGGAAGGTGCATCACCTGATCTATGCGCCAGATTTCGAGACCGCCGATCGCCTCGCTGCAAGCCTCGCCCGCGTTGGCAATATCGCCTCCGACGGCCGTCCGATCCTGGGCCTGGATTCGCGCAATCTGTTGGAAATCGCGCTGCAGTCCGGGCCGCACTGCTATCTCGTGCCCGCGCACATCTGGACGCCGTGGTTCTCGGCGCTCGGCTCGCAGTCGGGCTTCGATACGATCGCGGAGTGCTACGGCGATCTCACGGATCACATCTTTGCGGTCGAGACCGGCCTGTCGTCCGATCCGGCGATGAACTGGCGCATCTCGTTCCTCGACCGCTACCGGCTGACGTCGAACTCGGATGCGCATTCGCCGGGCAAACTCGGCCGCGAAGCGACGCAGTTCACTTGCGAGCCGGACTATTTCGCAATTCGACACGCGCTCGAAACCGGCGACGGCTATGGCGGCACGGTCGAGTTCTTTCCCGAAGAGGGCAAATATCATATGGACGGCCACCGCACCTGCGGCGTGCGGCTCGATCCGAAGGAGACGCTTGCACTCGACGGCCGCTGTCCGGTGTGCGGCAAAGGCGTCACCGTGGGCGTCGCGCACAGAGTCGAGATGCTGGCCGACCGCAGCGAGGCGGAGACGAAACCGCCGGCCACCGCCGGCGAGGTGTCGAGCCTGGTGCCGTTGCCGGAGATCATCTCCGAGATCATGGCGAGCGGCGTCGGCTCGAAATCCGTCGGCACCGCTTATGACCGCGTCACCGCAGCGCTCGGCCCCGAGTTGTCGGTGCTTGGCGAGGTGCCGGTTGAGGATATTTCAAAGGCCGATCCGCTGATCGGCGAGGCGGTCGAGCGGCTGCGCAAAGGGGCTGTGATCCGGCAGGCCGGTTACGACGGCGAATATGGCGTGATCCGCTTGTTCGAAGACAACGAAGTCGCGGGCTTCACGCGCGGCGGTCTGCTGTTCGATGGGCCGGTGCATCGGAAAGCGCGCACCGCGAAGCCGCAGGCCAAGGAGATCGAGATCGACGTCGCGCCGATTGACGCGCCGCTCGCGGCGGCTCCGTCCGGACGCAGCGGGCTTTTGGGCGGCCTCGACGCCGATCAGGCTCTGGCGGCCGAGGCGATCGAAGGGCCCGTGGTCGTGACAGCCGGCCCTGGCTCCGGCAAAACGCGAATGCTCACGCACCGCATCGCGCATCTGGTCGTGGAGCGCGGCGTGCCGGCGGCGGCGTGCCTTGCCATCACCTTTACGCGCCGGGCGACCGAGGAGTTGCGGGCGCGGCTTGCAACTTTGCTGGGGCGTCGCGCGCAAGACATCGCGGTACACAGCTTCCATTCGCTCGGGCTCACCATCTTGCGCGCCCATAGCGATGCACTCGGGCTTGCTCCGGGCTTCCGCATTGCCGACGAGGCAGAACGCAAAGCCGCGTTGGCCGATGCGATGCAGATCAGCGCAACGCGCGCCGGGCAATTGCTCCGTTCCATTTCCGTGCTGAAGCGGACTGGCGCTGCCGGAGACGGCATCGAGCGGGAAGCACTGGCAGCGCTGCGGCGATTGGGACGTGAGAACAACTGGGTCGATTTCGACGACCTGGTCGCCCTGACCGTGGAGTTGCTGGAGCGCGATGAAGCCATCGCCCAATCATGGCGGGCACGCTTCGCGCATGTCCTCGCCGACGAATTCCAGGATGTCGACGAGCAGCAATACCGCCTGCTGCGGCTGCTCGCCGGGCCGAACGGCAATCTCTGCGTGATTGGCGATCGGAACCAGGCGATCTACGGCTTCCGTGGCGCCGACTCGACTTGCTTTACGCGCTTCGCGACGGATTTCCCCGGCGCCCGCACGCTGCGGCTCAACCGCAACTATCGCTCGACCGGAACCATCGTGACAGCATCGAGCGCGGTGGTCGGCATGCCGGTCGAAGGCATCATCCGGCCGATGCAGGAGCCGATCGCGCTGCATGCGGCCGCGAGCGAAGACGACGAGGCCGGCTTCGTTGCCGAGACCATCGAGACGCTGATGGGCGGCCACGATCTGCTGACGGCCCATCGCGGCAAGGCTGGCCGGAACACGCTGAGCTTCGCCGATTTCTCCGTGCTCTACCGCACCGACGCGCAGTCGGCGGCGTTGCGGACCGCCTTTGACCGCGCCGGCATCCCGTTCAAGAAAAGCTCGCCGCAGCCATTGGCCGGACATGCAGGCGTCGAAGCCATCCTCGCGGCGCTGACCGAACATCGTGAAGCGCTTGCCGATCTGGAGCTTCCGGCGCGCATCGCGATGGCGGCGGAGCGCGCCTTGGAAACCGACATCGCGGCTGTCGCGGAAGCAAAAGGCTGGATAACGGCGCTTGCGGCATTGGAAAACGTCGCAGGCGACGAAACACACCTGCGCGAGCAGATCGCGCTCGCCACCGAAGCCGACTTCCGCGACCCGCGCGCCGACCGTGTTTCGCTCCTGACCATGCATGCGGCCAAGGGATTGGAATTCGCCGTGGTGTTCGTGGTCGGCATGGAGGACGGGCTTACGCCGTTCTCGTGGGAAGAAAGCCAGGATATCGACCCCGAAGAACGCCGCCTGTTCTATGTGGCCATGACGCGCGCGAAAGATCGGCTGTTCCTCAGCCGCGCGGCTGAGCGATTCTGGCGCGGCGCCCGCCGCGCACTGCCGCCATCGCGCTTCCTGAAGGGGCTCGCGGCCGAACTGACGACACAGCACGGACCGGCTCAGCCAAAACGACGGCCACCGCAGCAATACAGTTTGTTCTGAACCGGCATCCAAATGGACGATGGCGCTTCCGAGGAAGCATGCCCATATCTTGGGAGGTGACGCAGTTTCATGCGTCGCCCCGGAATGGCATGGAGCTTGCCATGAGCGACGTCCGTGATGGAGTTGACGCTGCCCGCAAGCCCCGCGTGGTGATCGTCGGCGGCGGCTTCGGCGGGCTGTCAGCCGCCAAAGCTCTCGCCAAGGCGCCGTTCGACATCACGCTGATCGACCGTACCAACCATCATCTGTTCCAGCCGCTGCTCTATCAGGTCGCCACCGCAGGGTTGTCGCCCGCCGATATCGCGGCCCCGATCCGCCACGTTCTCAACGACCAGCGCAATCTAAAAGTCATGCTCGGCGAGGTGTCGGGCGTCGATCTCGCCCGCAAGGAGGTGATCACCGACGACCGCCGCGTGGCTTACGATCATATGGTGATCGCAACCGGTGCGCGGCACGCCTATTTCGGCCACGACGACTGGGCGGCCGTGGCGCCGGGCCTCAAGACGCTCGATGACGCGACGGCCGTGCGGCGGCGCATCCTGCTAGCCTTCGAGCGCGCCGAGACCGAGGCCGACGCCGACGAGCGCGCACGGCTGCTGACCTTCGTGGTGATCGGCGGAGGCCCCACGGGCGTCGAGATGGCCGGCGCGATTGCGGAGCTAGCCAAGCGCGCGCTCGCCTCCGACTTCCGGTCGATCGATCCGCGGTCCGCCCGCATCATCCTGGTCGAGGCCGCGGACCGCGTGCTCACGCCGTTCGACGAGACGCTGTCGGCTGCGGCGCGCCGCTCGCTGGAGCAGCTCGGCGTCGAGGTGCGTCTCGGCTCGGCGGTCACCGATTGCAGCGACGACGGCGTTCGCCTGGGCGGCACGTTCATCCCGACCCGCACCATCATCTGGGCGGCCGGAGTGATGGCTTCACCGGCGGGCCGCTGGCTCGGCGCGGAAACCGACCGCGCCGGGCGCGTCAGGGTCCGCGGCGATCTTTCGGTGCCCGGACATCCCGAAGTGTTCGTGATCGGCGACACTGCAGCGGTGATCGACGAGGACGGCGCGCCGCTGCCGGGTGTCGCGCCGGTCGCGAAGCAGCAGGGCCAGTACGTCGCCCAAGCGCTGATCGCGCGGCAGGGCGGCCGGACCGTTCCAGCCTTCCGCTATCGCGATTATGGCTCGCTCGCCACCATCGGACGCTCGCGCGCGGTGGCGCAGTTCGGCAAGCTGAAGGTGTCGGGCTTGCCGGCGTGGCTCCTTTGGACCGTGGCGCACATCTACTACCTGATCGGCTTCCGCAACCGCTTCGTCGTCGCGCTGAACTGGGCTTGGAGTTACCTCACCTTCGAACGGGGCAGCCGCCTGATCACGGGGCCGGCTCCACGTCCCGGCGAGCAGCGCCAAGATCAGCACCAAGATCAGCGCCACGGGTTGCAATCGAAAGCAAGTTAGCTAGTCATTCTGTTGGGCGACCAAATCGAGGCGATGCCATGATCAAAGATATTCTGGTCAATCTCACGGTCGGAAAACCGAACGACTTTGCCGGCGACTTCGCCATTTCGGCCGCCGAGATGTTCGATGCGCATCTGTCCGCCGTGGCGGCGGCTTGCAAACTGCCGATCGCCGATACGTTGGACGGCATCTCGGCCACAACCTTCGACGCCTATACCGACGAACGCCAGGCCGAGGCGGAAAAAGCCAAGCGATCCTTCGACGAACGCGCCCGCCGCGCCGGCATCCAATCCGACTCGAGTGTGGTGACCGACTTCACCGCCGAGGTCGCGCAGCTCTTTGCCGAGGCCGCGCGCCACTACGATCTGTCCGTCGTCGCACAAGAGCAACGCGAGAACGACCTGCCGGAAAGCCTGATCATCGAAGCCGCCCTGCTCGAATCCGGACGCCCGGTCCTGGTGGTGCCCTACATCCAGAAAACCGGCCTCAAGCTCGATCGCGTCATGCTGTGCTGGGACGGCAGCAAGAACGCGTCACGCGCGCTGGGCGATGCGATGCCTTTGCTCGGGCGGGCCGGCACGATCGATATCGTCACGGTCGAGGCGAAAGAGCAGCGCAGCACCATTCGCGGCGCGCAGATTGCCGATCATCTGGCGCGTCACGGATTCAAGGTCGAGCTCAAGCCGATCGTCGCCCCCGGCAACGACATTGCAAACGTGCTGCTGTCGCGGGCCGCCGACAGCGGGGCCGATCTCATCGTCATGGGCGGCTATGGGCATTCGCGGTTGCGCGAGTTCCTTCTCGGCGGCGCCACAAGGGGCATGCTGGACAGCATGACCGTGCCGGTACTGATGTCGCATTAACCGGCCAGCAGCCGCCCATAACCGGGCACGTGGTTGCGCACGCCGGCGAGTTGCAACGCATTCCACATCATGGCGGAGGCGGCCGAAATCACCGGCTTGCCGAGATCCTGTTCGAGCGTCTCCAGGATCGGGATCGTCGGCATGCCGAGCCCGCTGAGAAACACCGCCTCGACCTGCGGCGTGTTCACCGAGCGCCCGAGTCCATAGGCGCGCTCCGGCGTCTCGTCGAAGATATTAGTCACGTTTTCAAGCACGCCATGGCTGACGACCGCAAAGCCGTGCTCCTCCAGTAGCGTCTTGCCCTGGAGCATGATCTCTTTCGCGTAAGGGGCGCCGAGCGCGATCCGGTTCACGCCGAGCGTCTTGAGCGCCGCGACCACACTGCCGAACGCCGTCGCGAATTGGACCTGATACTTTGCCTCGAGCCGTTTGATCAGCTCCGCCTCCGCGCGGACGCCAAGCGTGTAACTGCTGGCGGTGTGCGCCAGCATCATGACGCTGGGCTTCACCTTGACGAGGAGGTCGGCGCTTTGGTCGATGTGCTGGATCTGCGAGCGGTTGCGCTCCTCCTGCCCGGCGTGGGTGCCGCCCTCTCCGGGCGCGACCATGCGGGAGAAATGCACCGAAACCCCGGGCGGCGCCATTTCGGGCATCTCGCTTTCGATGGTCGGATTTCCCGGCGGAATGAGAAAGCCCAAGCGGGCGCGCCAACCATGCATCATTGGGCTCCATCAATACGGCGGCGGGCGCCCGACGCGGCAATCGCCTGCTCGATATCGCGCAGGCTGAAAGGCTTCTGCAATATCGGAAATTCATGCCACACGTCCCGGACGCCGCGGCGGCCGTAGCCTGTGACGAAGATGATCGGCGTGCCCTTGCCGCGCAGACGCTCCGCTGCAGGATAGACCTCGGTTCCGGCCAGATTGATATCAAGAACGGCAAGATCGAATTCCGCGGCCGCGATGTGACCGAGCGCCTCGTCCAAAGTCGACGCCGCCGCAGCGATCTCGCATCCGACGGAGGCTAGAATCTCTTCGGTCATCAGCCGAACGAGCGGCTCATCCTCAACCACGATCGTGCGCAAAGCTGATCCCATGCTCATCGCCAATTGGAATCCACAGGGTGGCGACACATCATGTCAGCTGGACGGCCAGATGGCAGCAGAGCCCGCTCGGCCGATATTTGATCTCGGAGGTCCAGCCCGCTTCTCGCGCCAGGACCTCTTCGATCAGCCGGGATCCGAAGCCCCGACGGGTCGGCGGCGTCACGGCCGGCCCCTCCGACTCGGTCCAGGTCAGATCGAGCTTCTGATTCTCATAGCTCCAGAACACATCGAGCCTGCCTTGTTGTACCGAGAGTGAACCATACTTCGCAGCATTCGTCGCGAGCTCCTGGAGCGCTGCGGCGAGCGCCAGGGTCGGTTTCGGCGGAAGGTGCACGGGCGGACCTTCGATCGACACCTGGTCGGCACGGCCATACGGCGCCAGCGTGGCGCCGACGATGGCGCGAAGGTCCGTCCCCTGCCATTTGTTGTCGGTCAGGAGATCGTAGGCGCGGGCCAGCGCGAAAATCCGCTGCTGGAAGCTTTCGACATAGGCTTCGACCGTGCTCGAGCCCGAACGCGTGAGCGTGGCAATCGATTGGACCGTCGCCAGCGTGTTCTTGACCCGATGGTTGATCTCGTCGAGCAGCAGCTTCTGCTGCTGGATGGCATTGCGCAGCTCGGTGAGGTCGAAAAATGCTGCGACCGCGGCAATCAAAGTGCCAGCGTCGTCGTAGACCGGCGCCGCGCTGGTGGAAACGCGAATGCTGCGGCCATCGCGTGTGACGTGGATGACCTCTTCGTCTTCGGTCACAGCACCGTGGCGCAGCGCACGCGTCACGGGCCATTCGGCAGGCGGATAGCGGCTGCCGTCGAGACGCAGCCGCGTCACATTGGTGAAGTCCTTGAATGTCTCGACACGATCCGCGCTCCAGATGGCGAGCGCCTTGCGGTTGGCCAGCAGCACGCCGCCGTCGGGGCCCACGATCAGGACGCCGACCGGCATCGCCTGCACGGTTGCCTTCAGCAGAATCCTCTCCCGCTCGACCCGCTCGCGGGCAGACGCGATGTTCTCGCTGACGCCGGCCAGCACGCCCTCCATGTGAGCGACCTCACGCAATCCGCTCTTGGCACTCGGGCGGAGGTGTCCACCCTGCCCCAACGTCACGACATTGAGCTGCAGGGCTTCCAATGACCGCATGATCCAGCGCGACAGCTGACGCGCGAGGAAGAGGCTGATGGCCAGCGCCGCCAGCACCAGCGCGGTCAGGATCACCACGCTTTGCCGCATCCCTGCGCTCAACAGCTCGCGCGGCATCGCCACAAAGACCGTCCAGCCGAGCTGCTGCGACCGCAGGAACGAGCTGTAAGCTTCGCCGCCGCTGCGCGACTCGATCGGGATCCAGCGGCCGGAGGTTTTGCCGACCTGCTCCAGCAGCACCGGAACGATCGGCTGCCCGACCACCCCCATTTCCGGCACACGCGATATCAGCATCCCCCGTTGATCGACGATGCTGCCGATCCATTCGGGCGGCACCAGCTTTCTCATCAGGTCGGCGAAATACTCAGGCGGGAGCCCTGCAGCCAGCACATAGCGGACTTCGTTGTTCACGCGGACCGGCACCTCGATCGAGATAATGAAATTGTTCGACTCCGCGGCCGCGATCAGTCCCGAGATTTGCGGCTGGCCGGTGACAAAGACCTTCTCCTGCGTGTCCAGGTTGCCGCGCCTGGGAAGCGTCTCGCCCGGCGCGCGGCGCGTGCTGATCAGCAGCTGTCCGCTGCGATCGACCAGCACAAGGCCATAACCGCCAATCCAGCGATTGGCGGCACGCATGTGCGCGCCGAACGCCCGGAAATCGCCAGCCGCAACGTCGGGAGACTCCGCGAGGACCTGGAGGTCTTCGATGACATTCTGAATCTTGAGTTCGACCGCCGTGAGCGTCAGCGCCGCACGGTCCGAGAGGTCACGCTCGTTCTGGTCGAATTCTTTCGCGGTGAAGAACCAGACGAGGCCGCCCGCCACCAATGCAATCGGGATGGTGCAGGCAATAGCCAGGGCGAACAGCGAACTTCTTAGACTGGGTCGCTCTAAGAATCTCTGCAGTTGCATGGGGCGGCAAATCGCATGGACCGTCCCTCGACTCTAGCACAAGCCCATGATCGAAGACCGGTCGGCGTCGCCGCAATGGGGATTGTGGCTAACGCTTCTTCCGCGCGTTGGGACGTTGTGCCTGAGCCCGGGCGATGCGGCGCTCCTGCTCATCACCAACGAAGTCGACCGGGACGCCTTTGCCGACGGCATCGGCCAACTCGAGCGCATCCCAGTTGGTCAAACGAATGCAGCCATGCGATTCCGTCTTCCCGATCTTGGAGGGCTCCGGCGTGCCGTGCAGACCATACCCCTCTCCGGATACCCCGATCCAAACAGCGCCGACCGGGTTGTTGGGCCCGGCCTGGATCGTAAAGGGCCTGTTGGTTTGCACGCCCTTGAACTTGTACTTCGGATCGTAATGGTAAGTCGGATTCTTCTGCACCGTCGTGACCTTGAGCCGACCGCGCGGGGCCGGCTTTTCGCTGCTGCCCGCCGTCACCGGATAGAAGGCAACAAGCTTTTCGTCCGGGCCGAAGGCTCGCAACGTCTGATCGGTCTTGTTCACTTCGATCCGTACGATCTTGCCGAGCTTCACCTGCGCCACGTTCGGCACCATGATGGGCTCGCCGGCATTGTCGAGCTTCTTTCCCGGATTGAGCGCACCAAGCAGCGCCTCGCTCACGTGGAATTTCTCGGCGAGCCGCTCGCGCGGGCTGACGTAGGACAGCGCCGGCAGACGCTTCATGTCCTCCATCCGCGCCGGAATCTTCGCGAGGAAAGGACCACGAACGTCGGCCTCCGTGATCGTGTATTCGATCAGAGCCGGATCGGTTGAGAAATTGGCAAGCTCCCGCCAGACCTCGTCAGTCAGCCGCTCGTTGCTCTGAAGACCGCGATCGCCAGCAAAAGCCGCGAGCGCCTTGGAAAAATTTGGACCGGGTTTCCCATCGATCTCGCCCGGCGAGTAATGCGCGCGGGACAAAAGGATCTGCGCCTTGGTCAGAAGCTCCGGTTTGAGCCGCGCGGCACCGTCGCGCAGTTGGGCGTCGGTGACGCTCTGAGCGTCGAAGGCCGCCGCAGCGAACGACGGCCCACACCAACAAACCAAACACGCCAATAAAGCCAACCGACGCATTTTCGCTGCCGCCTTTCTGGCAATGACGGGAAATCAACAAGCCAGCGATGTGAAGGTTTCCATCGGCGGGAGCGCGCACATGCCGAGACGATGTCCTGTCGGCGTCGTCGCCGCCGGTGCATTTTTCATTGCCGCGACATGTGAAATTCTTATGAATGAGGTGGAACTTGGTGGGAGGAGTCTATGCGGCGGCTCATGAGCGTCGCTGCGCTTGTGGTGTTTACATACCTCAGCGGCGCGGCGGCTGGCGAATTTGAGGACGGTGCCGTCGCCTACGACCGCGGCGACTACGCCGCTGCGCTGCAACGTTG
Source organism: Rhodoplanes sp. Z2-YC6860 (assembly GCF_001579845.1). Taxonomy (GTDB): domain Bacteria; phylum Pseudomonadota; class Alphaproteobacteria; order Rhizobiales; family Xanthobacteraceae; genus Z2-YC6860. The sequence goes on along the minus strand of NZ_CP007440.1, from coordinate 792,586 downwards.
GAAGCCTTTGGCTGATAAAGGCGACGCCGCGGCTCAAATCGCGCTTGGCGGCCTCTACGCCGATGGTCTTGGGGTCAATCAGAGCTATTCGGATGCGGCGCAATGGTTCAAGCGGGCGGCAGGTCAGGGCAACGCCCGCGCCCAGTTCAATCTCGGGACGCTGTATCTGAACGGCCAAGGGGTGGAGCGAAACGCCACCGAAGGAGCCGCATTGATTGAACGTGCGGCAGCGCAAAATTATACCGAGGCGGAGTTCAAACTCGGATCGATGTACGCCAGCGGCGAGGGTGTCCCAAGAAACGATTCGACTGCGGTCAAATGGTATCAAGCCGCCGCGGATGCCGGCCATGCGGGCGCGCAATACAGCCTGGCGCTCCATTACGCGAAAGGCCGAGGCGCTCCTTTAGATGAAAAAGAGGCCGCCCAGTGGGTGATCGCCGCGGCCAAGCAGGGACACGTGCTCGCGCAATACAATCTTGCGATCCTCTACGCGAGCGGGCGCGGTGTCGCCCACGACGATGCAGAAGCGATCAAATGGTATCGTGCCGCAGCGGACCAGGGCTATGTCCTCGCCCAGTCCAGCCTCGGCGTTCAGTATTTCGACGGCCGGGGCGTCACCCGGGACGTCCAACAGGCGCTTTTCTGGTTGAGCCTGGCCGCGTCTCGCGGCGATACGAAAGCAGCGAAGCAGCTGGACGCCATATCGCCAGGCGTGACCAAAGCGGAGCTCGATGACGCGCAGAAGCGCGCGAGAGAGTGGAAGCCCCTCTCCAATCGGCCCAAATCCTAAGCCACGCGATCGAAGAAGTGCGCGCCTACTGCAGGCCAAAGCGGACGAATTGATTAGCGATGCTGCCGTCGATACGGAGCGCAGCCGCAACGTCGGTGTCGCCGGCCGTCCGATCACCCAACCTGCGTTTCGCAAGACCCCGTCCGTAAAGGGCGCTGGCCGATCGCGGATCGATCCGCAAAGCCGAATCGTAATCCGCAACGGATTGCGACGCATTGCCAAGCTTCAGATAAACTAGCCCGCGCGAGTCGTATCGGGCCGCCGTCGGCGGTCCCCGGCGAAGCGCTTCATTGCAGTCGCTGAGCGCATCCTGGACGGACGAACTGACCGCCCGGAGCCAGCAGCGCTGATTCCAGAATGCGGCCGAGTCCGGTTGAAGCTCGATAGCCCGGCTGAGATCGGCAACGGCACGCGACACGTCGCCCATGCCTTCGTAAAGTTTGGAGCGGTTCGCCAATGCCGGCACATAGTCCGGTGCTATGTTGAGCGCCTCGGAAAAGTCCGCAAGCGCACGACGCGTATCGCCGCTCTTTTCAAAGGCAATGCCGCGATTGTTGAAAGTCTTCGCCGAGCGTCCATCCTGGTTGATGGATGTAGTGTAATCCTCGATCGCACGCGCGTAGTCGCCGCTCACGACACGAGCCGTGCCCATGTTGTTGTAAAGCAGCGCGCGCGCCTCGGCCCTGTCGACGTGCTCATCCGCCAACGTCTTGCATGCTGCGATCCGACGCTGACTAACCGCCGGATCGCGATTGTTGCAGAGGTCCATGACCTCAAGGAGGTCGGTCCGCTGCGACACCCTGGACAGGGTGCCGACGCCTGGCTGTTCCTTTTTGTACTCCTCGATCAGCGTCGAGAACTTGACGGTGCCGTCATCGAGGATTTCCACGCGAGGCGCCGTGCCGCGAATGCCCATAGTGGCGACAGGCGTTTCGACCTTCATGTCGCCGATTCTGGCAACCGTACCGGCAATGAAGGTGAGCGTGCCCTTTTGCAAGGTGAGCAGCGTCGAGTTGCCGGCTGCTTTCGGCTTGTAGACGAAATCGTTCAGCTCGATTCGAGCGTTTTTCGACAGGTTGAAAGACGTACCGTCGAGAAACCGGATGCCGATGGTGCCGTCGCTTGCAGTTGTGACGATGTCGCCCTCGTACACCACATCGCCGATCTGAGCGTCGCCCCTACGCCCGGCGACACTGACCTGGACGGGCACCGCGGCGGTGCGCTCGATCGTGACCGAGCCGCTGACCGCGATAACCTTTCCGATCGAACCGTCGCCGGCCCCTTGCTGAGCCAACGCCCGATCCACTGTCCATCCGCCGTATGCCAGACCAAGCCATAAGGCCAATAAAATGACTGACCAAGGCCGCCAAAATAAAAACATGATTTTTCGCGCCGTGCGCGGTAAGCTTAAAAGGGAGTACGGGGGTATTTTACCCCTTTCCGATTACAGATCAAAAAGAAAATCGATACTGTTAGTCATCAGAATTAATCGAGAAGATCGGTGTCTGTAACGCAGGGCGGGCTGGTTGTCGGGGGTCAGTTTTCCGATCCGCAGGACAAACCGGTGGGCAAACTTCAGGTCGTTGCCGGACGCGTCGAGCTGATCCGGGGCGGTTTGGCGTGGCCTGGCGCCACGGGCAGCTTTGTCTGCGAAGGGGACATCATCAAAACCGCCGAGGATGGCTCAACGGCCATCCTTTTTGTTGATGGCACGACGTTCAATCTAGGATCGAATTCCTCTATCGCCATAGACGCCTTCGACCCGGCCGAAACCGCCCCGGGCCGGTCGTCGGTGCGGGTAATCCGGGGCGAAGTCGGCTTCCTTCCCGGCCGCAAGGTTCGCGAAGGCCAGCTGGAGGTCGAAACCCCCTCGGCCGCTATCCGCGGAACGGGCGTCGCTGCGCTGGCGAGCGGTCTCGCCGCACTGTTCATCCTGTGCCTCGTGGAAGAGGCCAACGCCGCGAGCGAAGAGATCGTCATCTTCGATTTCGACGACGTGACGGTCAAGGATCTGCAGCACGGCACGTTTGAAGTCGTCACCAAGGGTCAAAACCCACAGGTCTTCATCGTCGACGATCCGGGTCACACGCTTGTGCTGCACCCGCGCGGCTCGGGCTTCAGCATCGAAGTTGTCGCCAACACCCGAGCGCAAATGCTCGACTTTCAGAGCGCATACAAGTCGGCCTTCGACATCTATTCTCGAGGGTCGCAGGATCCGTTCTTCCAGCTGTTTCAGCGCACGGCTGGCGGCTTGGGGTCTGGCGGCTCTATCGAGTTCAACCAGTTGCCCGTATTCACCGCCCTCCTCAATATCGGACCGCAGAGCGGCCCCGTTCCCCCGCCCTTCATCTATCACGTCGAGGCGAAAGCCGGGGACGCGGGGGCACCGCCGCTTCCCATTACGGGTCTGCCCACTGTCACCGTCCTGCCGATCAGCAGATTCCAGATCGGCGAGGTGAATTTTTCGCAAAACATCATACCCCACGTCGCCAACCCGACGTACGAGACATTTGTATCGGTCACGGTTTCCAACATTCCAGCCGGATACAGCTTCAGAGTCGGAACCGAAACCACGCTGCGAACCGGCACGACCCTGACGTTTACCGCGGCCGACCTTTCGGCCGGTATCACGGTGATCACGCCCGCCTCGGGTGTCACCGAGACACATCTGGACGTCTACGTGACGGTGCTCGGGCTGGGCGGATTGCGCAATTCCGACGTCGTCTCCCTGCCGCTGACGCTGGATCAGGATCCGACCGGTAAGGTCGAGTGGCACGGCGGTATCGGGAATTGGGAAGACCCTTCGAAATGGAGCACCAGCTTCGTACCGCTGCCGACCGAAGACGCGGTGATCCCCGTCTCCTCCACTCCTGGCGGGACTGTTTACGTCACGAGTTCAACACCCGTTTCTCTTAACAGTCTGCGGCTGGACAACGGTGTCACGCTCGAGGTTGCCGCGAGCAGTTTCGGAATCAACGCCGCCGATGCAAATCCGCTGTCGAACAACGGCGGCACGATCAAGGTCGATAGCGGCGCGAGCTTCTCCGTCGGCAATAATGCGCATCCAGGCCAGCTTGTCCTCAACGCCGGAACGATCGAGGCGGCCGGCGGTTCGATCACGTTCATTTCCGCAAACGTGAGCAACACCGGAACGATGGAGGTGATCGATGGCTCGATCACGCTCATGTCCACGGCCGTCACCAATTCGGGGCTTATTCGGATCGACGCCCCGACGCTGCCGATGTCGTCCGTCCTGGAATTGCAGAATTCGACGATCGATTCAGGCAATCTCATCAACCATAGCCTGATCAAGGTCACGAGCGGCGCATCCAACAGCATCCACGATGTCGGCACCTTCTCGAGTGACGGAACGCTTCAGGTCACCGGGAACGGCACGGTGCTGCTGCTGTCGAATGAGACCCTGAACGACGCCGGAGGTCATATTCAGGTCGATGCTAACGCAACCCTGAACTTGACCAACGTGACGATCGCTGGCGGCGAACTGACCGGCTCCGGTCAAATCAACGTCACCGGCAACAGCACCACGACGACGCTCAACGGCAGCACGGATGCGGTCACGATCGACACCGGCACCGCCGTGACCCTTCAAACCGGCACCACCTTGAAGCTCGATGGGACGATTCAAGGTGGAGGTGAGATTTCGGTCGCTGGCGCATCCGCGATCGTCGCGGACGGCACCGTTGGCGTGCCCATCAATGCGGCGCTGCTCGCCAACAACTTGCTGCTGACCTTGAGCGGGACGGCAAATCTCATCGTCACTCAACTGCAGGGCGATCTGACGGCAACGAGCCTGTCGGGCACGCTCAACGTGACCACGGCGGACAACACCGCCGACAACACCATCTCGATCACCACCGGCTCCGGTGCCACCACCATCACCGGCACCGCCGGCGCCACCCGGGACACCGTCTCGATCAACGCCGCCAGTTTGCTGGCCGCCAGCACGCTGGCGCTGCACGGCGGCGATGACTTCAGTGTCACCGGCCTGCAGGGCACCCTCACCGACGATGGCACCGGCGCTCTCACCGTGGTCACCGCCAACGCCGATACCGACACCACCGACGCGATTGCGATCACCACCGGCTCCGGCGCCACCACCATCACCGGCACCGCAGGCGCCACCCGGGACACCGTCTCGATCAACGCCGCGGCGTTGCTGGCCGCCAGCACGCTCGCGCTGCACGGCGGCGACGACTTCAGCGTCACCGGCCTGCAGGGCACTCTCACCGACGACGGCACTGGCTCGCTCACCGTCGTCACCGCCAACGCCGACACCGACACCACCGACGCCATCTCGATCACCACCGGCTCCGGTGCCACCACCATCACCGGCACGGCCGGCGCCACCCGGGACGCCGTCTCGGTCAACGCATCGGCGCTATTGGCCACCAACTCCCTCACCCTGCACGGCGGCGACAACTTCACCGTCACCCACCTGACAGCCAACCTGACCGATGACGGCACCGGCGACCTGAATGTCACCACCGACGACGTCGCCAGCCTCTCCATCACGACAGGCTCAGGGACGAACACCATCAACGCTCAGGCGCTGACCAGCGGTCATACCCTCACACTCGGGGGCAGCGCGGCCGCCTCTATCACGCTGGGAGGCGGCAACCTCACCGCCTCGGCCGACACTGGCAATCTCACTGTCACTGCCACGTCTGGAAACAGCACAATCATCACCGGCTCGGGCGCCGATACCATCACCGCCGGCGCTGGCGCAGACACGCTGACCGGCGGAGCGGGCGCCGACACTTTCATTTTCAAAACGCTGGCAGACTCGCTCGCTTCCGCGTTCGATACGATCACCGACTTCACATCGGGCACCGACCACTTCGGAGTCACGCAATTGCCGACCAGTCTCAACGCCACGAGCACGGCCGGTACCGGAAACTTGGCCACCGACCTAGGCAACGTTTTGGATAGCGTGACGCTCCTTGCCAATGGGGCCGCCGAAGTCACGATCAACGGCGGCACCGACGCGGGCACCTACCTCGTGATCAACGCCGGCACTGCCGGCTACCATTCGGCCACCGACGCAGTCATCAAGCTGCAGAACGGCGCCACGGTCCATACGGGCGACTTCGTCGTCGCGTAGTCGAAACGAGAATGATGATTTCGGATCAAATGACTTGGGATGCTCAAGTCATTTGATTTCCGCTTCAAGCTGCCCGGGCTCAGCATCGCCTTCTGCGACATCGCTCTGCCGCTCGAAACGCTCCCGCTCTACCTTGCCGCACTGCGGGCAGAGAAAGAAGCTCCACGATCCTTGACGCTGGAGCGACGGCATCGAAGCCATCACGGTCATGGGCGTCTCGCAATCCGGGCAGGCCTTCGAGTCGGCGGTCATCGAGTTCACATCCAATCTTCGGTGCAAAACGGCAGCACGCTGGCACCTGCTAGGCTCTGATTCAACTTCGTTGCATCAGAGCCGTCGCTCCTTACTGTTATTTGGGCATGATCTTATCCGAAAACCGCTTCACACTTTTCGGGATCGTGCCCTAGCGAAGAGAAGCCACACGAACAACGCCGTGGCGCGCATGCCTCGTTCCGGACTGCCATTTGGCTTTTGCCAGCACCTTCGCCTCGGCAGCCTTGATGGCTGCGGCCACGGGCCGCCCGACGATGAAATGACTGGGCCTCGGCAAGCCGTGACGCTCCGACGCAGCCGCTTTCGTCCGCTGGTCACGGGAGCGAACCGTCGCTTCCGGACTTTGTGAGACCGGCGGCCCGTCGTTCTGAGCAAGCAGCGCGGGCGCGACAGCCGCACAGCCGTCGGCCGACGCCAACTGGATTTGCTCCGCTTGCGAGCGGCTCACCGTCCACGCCTGGATCAACTGTCCGGTGATGCTGTAGACGTAGTTCCGGGTCTCGGCAGGCAATCTCGTTCGCTTTGCGATCCAGTCCTGAACGCGCTTCGGCCCTGCGTTGTAAGCCGCAGCCGCGAGGCCCAGATTGCCGAATTGATCGACGAGCTCCGCCAGATATTTGGCTGAAGCCGCCAAGGCGCCCGTCGGTTCGAACGGATCTGCGAGCCCGCGAGACGAGGCGGTCCCCGGCATGAACTGGGCAATTCCCTGGGCTCCGGCCGAGCTTATGACGCGCGGATTGAAACCACTTTCCTGCCGGATCAGCCGAGTGAAAAACGAAGCCGGCAGGTTGTTGGCCTGTGCGACCAGCACCGCGGTCGCACAAAGCTCGGCCTTCGAGGGCGCCACGTTTTTTGGCTGGGCGGGCGAATGAGAACCGGTGTCAGCAGACGCATCACTCCCGGACGATGGAGCGGATTGCGCTTCCGACCCTTGAGGCAACGCTGTCGTCGAAGCCATGCCCGCAGGTTCGACAGGAGGCCTTGGCTCGGATGAGCTGACGCTTGCGCTTGTGACCCAGCAGGCAGCGACGCATAGGGTGGCCACACGCATCGGCTGGTGGTCCTCTCATTCAATGTTGGGATCAAGCCATCCATGCCTTTTGATCCCGACGATAATGTGGCGTCGAGGCGAGGGCCGGTCTCGCCACGCGAGCCGCCTGTGTATTTTGATGCACCGGAACGCGCGCGGGTTGCCGCATATCTCAATGTCCCGCGTTCCCCTCTGAATGCATGTTCATCCGATTCAGCAGCAGCTTGGGGAACGCGAACGCGCGTCCGCGCTTTCATATTACGGGTGGCGGATACGCGAAAAGAAAGAGGAGTGATCATGCACCCGACGTTGAAGAAAATTGGCATGGCCGCCCTTGCGGCCACCACTCTGGCAGGCGCGACGCTCGCCGGAACATCCTCCGCGGAAGCGCGATGGGGCCATCGCGGCGGATGGGTTGGACCTGCCGTTGTCGGCGGTCTTGCGCTCGGCGCGTTCGCCGCAGCAACCGCTCCACGCTACGGCTACGGTTATGGCCCGTACGGCTACTATGGCGGCGGCGGTTATTACGGCTGCCCGCGTCAGGTGGTCGGGTATAACCCATGGGGCCGACCCATTGTCCGTCGCGTTTGCTACTAACTAAGACTGAAACCGGCGCGTCCAACGCGCCGGTTTCAATTCGAGATCGCGCCCGCGGCCTCACAACGTACGCGTGACCTTGCTCAAATTCGGCGGGTTGTCAGGATCGAAACCCCGTTTGCGCGCAGCCCGCTCAATCGCGCGATACGCTGGCACCAGCATCAGAATCGGGTCGCAGGCAGGATTACCGTCGCCGATCCAAGGCAGCGTGCCCGCCGGGCCTCCAGCCGCAAACGCCGGGGCTTTTGTGTCGCCCAGATCCTGGAGCACGCCGTCAACGGCGGCCGCGGTCCGATCATCCTGACGCAGCACCAGCACCGGCGTTGAAGACGAAATCGACGCCCAAGGACCATGCCGCAACTCCGCGGCGCTGTGGCCGATCGCCGGAATGCGCAAAGTTTCAGAGACCTTCAGCGCGATCTCGCGAACGCAGCCCAACGCATAACCCCGGCCCACCACGAAGGTGGCTGCCGCGCCAGCAACCGCATCAGCCCAAGCCGACCAATCGCACTCGAGTGCTAGCGACAGCCGAGACGGCATCCGTCGCAGACTCGCTGTCAATTCATCGTCGCGGGCCAGCTTGGCCACAAGGCAAGCCCCCGCGATCATCGACGAAACGACCGTCTTGGTGGCGGCCACGGCATGTTCGCGTCCGGCGCCGATCGGCAGGACGAGTTCGGCGGCCGCCGCCGCGGGCGACTGCTCGTCGTTGACGATCGCAAGCGTCAACGCACCGACGTTGCGCGCCACTTGCGTTGCCGTCACGAGGTCGGGACTGCGACCCGATTGCGAAATCACGACGAACAGCACACCGCGCATGTCTGGCGGTCTCTCGTAAGCCGTCACGACCGAAGGCGCGGATACAGACGCAAGCATCCCCAGTCGCGCCTCGAACAGATAGCGCAGATAGATGCCGACATAGCCCGAGCTGCCGCGGCCGCAAAACACCACGACACGAGGCTTGAGCTGCTCGATCCGCTCGACGATCGCGGCCAACACATCGGTTTGCGCCAGCAGGCGTCCGGCGACTGCCGGAATTTCGGCGATCTCGCGCGCCATCGCGCTTTCAAAATGCGTCTCAGCCATTGTTGCCGGTTTTCGCATTGATGGCGGATCGGAGATTGCCGTTATGCTGCTGCAGCAACCGCGAGGCATCGCCGCGGTTCAATCCCAGCCCGACCAGAATGGCCGTCTTCAAGTCGCCATCGGTCTGCTCGAGGCACCGCGCGGCTTCAGCCTTCGTACAACCGACAATCTCCATCACAATCGCCGCTGCGCGGCGGCGCAGCTTCGCGTTGCGGGCACGCATGTCGACCATCAGCCCGCGGTAGACCCGGCCGAGCTTCACCATCAGCGCCGTCGAGATCAGGTTCAGCAAGATCTTCTGCGCAGTGCCGGCGTTCATGCGGGTGGACCCGGCGACCACTTCGCCGCCGGTGTCGGCCAGCACGCGATGGCGCGCCACTTCAAAGAGAGGCGCGCCGGGATTGTTGGCCACCGCAATCGTCACCGCGCCCGCCGCAGTGGCTGCGCGCAGGGCGCCGATCGTAAATGGTGTCGTGCCGCTCGCCGCGATGCCGATGACCACGTCGTTTCCGCCGATCTTCGCGTCGGCCATGGCCTGTGCGCCCGCGGTCTCGTTGTCCTCGGCGCCCTCCGCGCTCTTGATGAGCGCCTCCATGCCGCCGGCCATGGCGAAGACCAGCCGCTCGGCAGGCCAATCGTAGGTGGGAGTCAGCTCGGTGCCGTCCTGGACGCCGATCCGTCCCGAGGTGCCGGCACCGACATAGACGATCCGGCCGCCACGCTGCAGGGCCGGCACGGCGTCATCGACGGCAGCACCGATTGACGGAAGCGCAGCACGAACCACTGCTGCTGCCGCGAGCTGGCCCTCGTACATCGCCGCGACCATTTCGGCCGTAGACCAAGAGTCGAGATCGACATAGCGCGGACTGATGTGCTCGGTCGCCATGGACTGGTCACCCTTTCCCGCTGTTACGCCGGGCGAGGTGCAAAGCGCCGTCCACCGCGTCGCCCTCGACCGGCACCAGCCGCCGCTGCACGTCGGGCGACAGCCAAGGCTGCATCGACGACGCGAGGCCGCCGAGCAGCGCGATCCGGGGCGCACCGGATTCGAGCAACCTCCGAACCAGTTCGTCGATCTGCTCGCCCGCGTCACGAACGACTCGCCGCGCGACAGGATCGCCGTTATCGGCGTGCCGCATCACCAGCGGTGCAAACGTCGCGTAGTCGGTGGCGCTTGCACGATCCATCCAGGCCACCGCATCGAACGGATCGTTGTGGAAGCGGGCCATCACGTCGCGGGTGAGGCTGCTGCCGAGCGCGCGTTCGTCGTAAGCGCGAAGCGCCAGGCGGATCGCATGCAATCCGAGATCGGCGCCGCTGCCCTCGTCCGAAATCGGAAAGCCATAGCCCCCAACTCTCACCTCGCGCTCGCCGATCACCGCGTAGCCGACGCTGCCGGTGCCGACGATGACAATACCGCCGTCGCGCGCGCCATGCGCGCCGATGCAGGCGACTGTCGCGTCATTGACGTAGACGATAGAACGGAACGGATGCGGCCGCTGGTTCAGCTCCTCGAGAGCGCCCTTGCGTCCGACGCCGGCAAGCCCCGCGGCCGCATGGGCCGACTTCAGAACTTCAAACGTCAGCCCGGCTTCATCGGCCGCGGCACGGCAGGCCTTCTCCACTTCGGCCAGCGCGCGGTCGATGCCGAGACGCAACGCGGCCGGACCCGCGATACCGGTGCCGAGCAGGCTGCCGTCCGCATCCTCGATGCGAGCGCGGCAGCCGGTGCCTCCACCGTCAACGCCGACAAACAGCGGACCGGTTTGGGCAGCGGCTGTCATCCGGCGACCCGCTGGATGTTGGCGCCACATTGCACGAGCTTGCGATCGAGGAGTTCGTAGCCGCGGTCGAGATGGTAGATGCGATGCACCGTGGTCTCGCCTTCCGCGGCCAATGCCGCTAGAACGAGACACACCGAAGCGCGCAGATCCGTCGCCATCACCTCGGCAGCGCGCAGCCCGTCGACGCCACGCACCAGCGCGGTCGAGCCTTGCAGCGAAATATTTGCGCCGAGCCGCCCCAGCTCGGGCACATGCATGAAGCGGCTTTCGAACACGGTTTCGCGGATGACCGAAGCGCCCCGCGCAATCGTCATCAGCGCCATGAACTGCGCCTGCAGGTCGGTGGGAAATCCGGGATAGGGCTCGGTCGAGATGTCGATGGCCTGCAGCGGTCCGGAGCGAACCACCATCAGGCCGCGGTCGGTCGGCCAGATCTGCACGCCAGCGCTTTCCAGCGCGGCGCCGACCGACCCGAGATGCTCGAGATGAGCGCCCAGAATCTCGAGATGACCGCCGGTGATCGCGGCAGCGATGGCATAGCTGCCCGCCTCGATGCGGTCGGTGATCAGATCGTGACGCGCCTGATGCAGCGCCTGCACGCCCTGCACCAGCATCCGATGGGTGCCCGCGCCTTCGATGCGCGCTCCCATCGCGACGAGGCAAGCCGCGAGATCGGAGATTTCCGGGTCGCGGCCGGCGTTCAGGATTTCGCTTTCGCCACGCGCCAGCACCGCCGCCATCAAGGCGGTCTCGCTCGCGCCCACGGACGGCGACGACAGCACGATGCGGCCGCCGCGCAAGCCGTCGCCGCTGGTTCGCGCGTGGATGTAACCGGCCTCCATGTCGACCTGAGCGCCCAGCGCCTCCAACGCCTTCAGATGCAGGTCGATCGGCCGCGCGCCGATGGCGCAGCCGCCGGGCTGCGAGACGCGCGCCGAGCCGAAGCGGGCGAGCAACGGGGCCAGCACCAGAATGCTGGCGCGCATCTTGCGCACGATGTCATAGGGTGCCTGGGTGTTGCGGGCGCCGCCCGCGTCGAGCACCAGTCGATGCCCCGGCGCCCGGTTCGCCGCGACGCCAAGCTCCCGCATCAACAGCAGCATGGTGTCGATGTCGGAAACCTCGGGCACATTGCCCAATTCCAGCCGCTCGGCACTGAGCAAGGCGGCCGCGATCTGCGGCAGCGCCGCGTTCTTGGCGCCGCAAACCTGGACCGAGCCTTCGATGCGGCTGCCGCCTCGGATGATCATCCGGTCCATTTTTCTCACCTTGGTCGCGCGCGTCCGATTCTCGGAATAGCGCGCCGCATTTTACGGCATCACGTGCGATCATTCCGCTGGGACTTCCGCGCCCCTTAACTTAAATTGGATTCGTCGCACCGCCAGTGCAACTGGCAATGAATGTCGATGAGCCTGGACCCGAATCATCCTGGAACGCCTCCGCAGCACGCCCTGCTCGCCCGCCGGATTTTTGACGGCACGCGATGGCACGACGATGCCGCGGTGCTGATCCGGGACGGGCTCGTCGCAGGCGTTCGGCGCTCAGGTGAAGTTCCGGGCGACTGGCCGCAACAGAATCTGCCCGCCGGCACCATCGTTGCTCCAGGGTTCATCGATCTGCAGGTCAATGGCGGCGGCGGCGTGCTCCTCAACGATCAACCGACCGCGGACGGCATGCGCGCCATCGCGCGCGCGCATCGCCGCTTCGGCACCACCGGATGTCTTCCGACACTGATCACCGACACGCGCGAACGGATGGCTGACGCGATCGCGGCTGCGCGATCGATCGCGGGCCATGATGGCATCCTGGGTCTGCACATCGAAGGCCCCTTCATCAGTCCCAAACGCCCCGGCGTGCATCCGCCCGACCGGATCGCGGAACCGCGCGATGGCGATGTCGAACAGCTGTGCGAGCTTTCCGGCGCCGGGACATCGTTGGTGACGCTGGCACCGGAATGTGTGCCGGCCGGATTCGTTCAGACCCTGACCACAAACGGCGTCCGCGTTTCGATCGGCCATAGCGAAGCGCCTGCGGACGTGGTCATGCGCGCGGTGGCCGATGGCGCGAGCGGCGTCACGCATCTGTTCAATGCCATGCCGCCGTTCAGCGGACGGTCGCCGGGCATCATCGGCACCGCGCTCACCGAGGAGCGGCTGACCGCCGGGCTGATCGTGGACGGCATCCATGTCGATCCGATCTCCGTCCGGCTCGCCTTCGCGGCGAAGCGCGACGGCATCGCTCTCGTGACAGACGCCATGCCAAGCGTGGGCTCGTCGCTGCAGCGCTTTAGTCTGCTGGGCCAGACGGTCACGCTTGTCAAAGGACGGCTCGCCACCGCGGGCGGAACACTCGCCGGCGCGCACCTGGATATGGCCTCGGCGGTGCGCAACGCAGTGAAGCTCGCGGAGCTTCCGCTGGAGGATGCGCTGCGCGCCGCCTCGCTGACGCCCGCGCGGTTTCTCGGCCTCGATCGTGAGCGCGGCACGCTGACGGCAGGCGCACGCGCCGATCTGGTCGCGTTGAACGCGGAACTCAAAGTCATTGCGACCTGGGTCGACGGTCAGCGGGAAGACGTTCAATAGCGCAAATGAGGCTTCCGCTCGCTCGACCACGCCTGCTCGTCCGGCAGCGTGAGCGCATCGAGGTCGTGCGGACTCGCTGAAGGATCGTCGACCCACTCACGCAGCAGCAGGCCGCCATTGATCACGTCGATGGCGAGCTTGCCGTGCTCGTATTCATAGGCGAAGTCGCGCCATAGTGGATATTGCGGATACAACGCCCGGATCGCCTTGAAGGCGAGCGCCTGGATGCGCCACGGCTTGAAGATGCCGTGATCATAGCCGGGCCCTTCCGGATGAATCTGAACGCCGTGGCAAAGCTTGCCGACATGCTTGTGGAACGTCGGCTCGAACCAGCACTCGCGCAACCGGCAGCCTTCCAGCCAGCGCGGCGCGAGCTCCACCATCTTCTTCATCACCGCTCGCGCATCGATATCCGGCGCGCCGAACAGTTCGAGCGGCCGCGTCGTGCCGCGGCCCTCCGACAGCGTCGTGCCTTCGAGCATCACCGTGCCCGCATAGGCCCGCGCCATCGACAGATTCGGCGCGTTGGGGCTCGGATTGATCCAGATGCGCTCGCCGAGCGGCCAGCCGAAACCGGGCGCGGCGTCCGGCTGCCAGCCTTGCATCTCGATCACGCGATATTCGACGTCGAGCTTGAAGGTCTCGACGAACCACAGGCCAAGCTCGCCCAGCGTCAGCCCGTGACGCATCGGCATCGGGCCCGCACCGACAAAGCTCTCCCAGCCGCTGCGAAGCTTAAGCCCTTCGATGGGACGGCCAGCCGGATTCGGCCGATCCAGCACCCAGACCGACTTGCGATGGCGCGCCGCCGCTTCGAGGACATAGAGAAGCGTCGTGATGAACGTATAGATGCGGCAGCCCAGGTCCTGCAGGTCGATGAGGATCACGTCGAACGATCCCATCATCTTGTCGGTCGGCTTGCGCACCTCGCCGTAGAGACTGAAGACCGGAATGTGATGCACCGGATCTTCGAAGTCCGGCGACTCGACCATGTTGTCCTGCTTGTCGCCGCGCAGACCGTGCTGCGGTCCGAAAGCCGCGCTGAGCTTCAGATCGCCACACGCGGCGAGCGCGTCGAGCGAATGCGTCAGGTTTTCAGTGACGGACGCCGGATGCGCGAGCAGCGCCACGCGCCTGCCGGCCAATGGTGCGCGCAGCGCCGGCTCCGCGATGAGTCTATCGATTCCGAATTTCATGCCGACACCGCAGGCGAAAACTCATGGCCAAAGCAGTCCATGTGATGAAAATCGGGCTTTCCGGGCGGATGCGCCAGAGCCCAGTATGACATTTGTCCTGCATTGTCCTCGATCACCGCAGACAGGCCCAGATGCCATGGAGCCTTTCGCGACAACCGATGGATGGGCAGCGTGGCCTGTAACCTGTAGCGATCCGGGCCCGTGCTCACATTGATCGGCGCTTCGTCGATCTCGGTCGCCACAGACATGCCGCTCCGATAGCTATTGAATCGATAAGCCGCCCACTTCCTCGAGGGCGCGAAGTTGAATTCGTAATAATCCGATCCCGACGATTCCCTGACAAACAACTCGAAGCAGGTGTGACGCCAGAGTTCGTCGCTGCGTTCCGCCGTGGAGACCGGCGGCATCCGGATGTCGCCGATCTTGCCGGTCACGATGTACGACAGCAGCAGGCTGTCCACACACGGCTGCGCAATCTGCACCTCGATCTGAGCCACGGCTCTGGAGGAGAAGTCGGGATGGGGGCTCAACTGCGGCATACCGCAATGAACAGATTCGTGCCGTGCTAATCAAGGTCGGCGGCCCGGCCCTGGCAAAACCGATCATCCTGAATTGACCATTTGACTGTCGTCCGAACCCGATCCAGTTGCTAGCATCGTTCGACTCGGCCGGTGGTGCCGGACAGATCGCGAAGACGGTCGTCGAAAGCGGGAGTGAATCAGCGCCATGGACATCGACCGCGTCGCGGCTGGCTTCGACCGTATCGTCGGCTCCGATCCGCCCTTCGATCAGATCGCCGACGGCACCTATTTCGGCGAAGGCCCGGTGTGGGACCACCGCAAAGGGCGGTTCCTGTGGGTCGATATCATCGGCGATACGATCTATCAGTGGATTCCAGGTGTCGGAAAATCGGTGCTCGTCCATCCGTCGAGCCATGCCAACGGCATGACGTTCGACCGGCAGGGCCGGCTGGTCATTGCCGGCTGGTCGAAGCGCACGATCTGGCGCATCGAGCCGGACGGCGCTTTCACCACCATCTCGTCGCACTGGCAGGACAAGAAATTCAACAGCCCGAACGACATCGTCGTGCGCTCCGACGGCTCGGTCTATTGGACCGACTCCGCCGGCGGGCTGGTGATCCCCGGCATGGTCGGCGAAGACATGCAGCGCCATCTCGACATCCAGGCGGTGTACCGGCTGACACCGCAGGGCAAGGTCGAGCTCACCGTGCCGGACACCGTCTATCCGAACGGCCTGTGCTTCAGCCCTGATGAAAAGATTCTCTACGTCAACGACACCAGGATGGCGCACATCCGCGCCTTTGACGTTTTGCCCGATGGCAGCGTCGGCAACGGCCGGCTGTTTCATCAGCTCACCGGCAGCGAGGCCGGCGTCGCCGACGGGATGAAGTGCGACCAGGAGGGCAACGTTTATTGCACCGGCCCGGGCGGCGTGCACGTCATGGACCCGCGCGGCAAGCTGCTCGGACGTCTTCTCATTCCGGGCGGGCACACCACCAACATCGCCTGGGGCGATGACGATTGGCGCTCGCTCTACATGACAACCTATCACGCCGTGTTCCGAACCCGGCTGCAAATCCCCGGCGTCCCGGTCTGGTAGGAGCGAGCGATGGCATGGAAATTCGAGCTCGTTGCGGGACCGTTTGAAGGCCCGGCTGGCGGCGTCATTTGGGACCCGAATGGCGGCCGGGTGCTGCTGAGCGTGATCGATGAGGGCCGTTTGCTGTGGGTCGACCACCGCAACAAGGAGGTCACCGAATTCCGCCGCTACGCCAACCGCGTCAACGGTTTGGCGCTCGGGCCGGGCGGCGAGATTTTTGGCGCGCAGGAGGGCGGCCGACGTCTCGTGCAGTTCACGCCGGACGGCCGCACGGTCGCGGTCGATGCGCTGCTCGACGGCAAGTATCACAACCAGCCCAGCGATCTGGTGATCGACCGCAACAACCGCATCTACTTCACCGATCCGCGCCATCCGATCATTCCGTTCGGGCCTGCGATCTTTCCGTTTCTCGATCACTGCTCGGTGCTGAGGCTTTACCGCAACGACCGGCGCGCCTGGGTCGCGGAGCGGATGACGTTCGACACCGTCAATCCGCGCGCGGTGCTGTTGTCGCCGGATCAGAAGACACTTTATGTCGCGGACGGCGGGCCCTCGCCCGCCGAACGGCGCGAGCTGCGCGCCTATCCGATCCGCGACGACGGCACACTGGATCATCCGATCGTGCTGCACACCTTCGGCAGTGACCATCGCGGGCCACATCGCGGCATCGAAGGCATGTGCCTCGATCGCAACGGCGACCTCATCGCGGTCGGCGGCTGGCAAAGGAGCGGCCCGGGCCCCCTCGTCCATCGCTTCGCGCCGAGCGGCGCTCTGATCGAGACACATGCAATCCCGGCCGATCTGCCGAACAAGTGCTGCGTGGCTGGCGCCGCGCTCGACATGATCTACGTCAGCACGGGCGGCGGCCAGCTGTTGCGCGCCGTGATGACGTCCTGATGCTCGAACGACGAGGTGCGTCGCATGATGTGCAAGTCGATGGTTGGTATCACGGCGGTGCTGCTCGCCTTCGGCGGGGCGGCTTTTGCTGAAGACTATCCTACCCGCGTCATTCGCGTGGTGGTCGGACCGGGACCGGATGTGGTCGCGCGCATCTACGCGCCGATGCTGGCCAAGGAGCTTGGCCAGCAGATCGTGATCGAGCCCCGCACCGGTGCGGGCGGAGCGATCGCCGCCCAGACCATCGCGACGGCGCCGCCCGACGGCTACAACCTGCTGCTCGCCACCGCCTCCTACACCATCAACGCCGCGCTGAAGACCTCGCAATACGACCTGCGCAAGGATTTCGTCGCGGTCGGGCAGATGAGCACGTCGCCCTTCGTGCTGGTGGTGCATCCGTCGGTGCCGGCGAAATCCGTCCAGGAGCTGATCGCACTGGCCAAGTCCAAGCCCGGTCAGCTGAACTATGCGTCATCCGGAATCGGTACGCCGCCGCATCTCGGCGGCGAACTGTTCAAGGCCATGGCCGGCGTCAACATCGTCCACGTGCCGTACCGTGAGGCCAATTCGGCGCTGAACGCCGTGATCGCCGGCAATGTGCAGATGATGTTCTCGATCGCGACGACCGCGCAGGCGCAGATCACCGGCGGCACCGTGCGCGGGCTTGGCGTTGCGACACTCAAGACGACATCCCTCGTGCCCAGTCTGCCGACCATTGCGTCGCAAGGCCTCGACGGCTTCGAGGTGATCGGCTGGAACGGCATCGTCGCGCCGGCCGGCACGCCGGCCACCATCACGGGTAAGCTCAACGCAGCGATCCGGCGCGGCATCGCCGATCCGGCGCTGAAGGACCAGCTCCACGCCGCGGGCTACGACGTGGCGGCGCCGAATACGCCGCAACAGTTCGCCAGCTTCATCAATGCGGACACCGAACGCTGGAGCAGCGTCGTCGAGAAGGCCCATATCAGCGTCAAGTGAGCCCGCCGGCCTGGGCAAAAGCCTTTGAATTGGCGGGAGCGTGGCCCTCTCGGCTATCGCGACAAGTTCGGTCCGCAGTATCGGCGCGGCGGCGATGCCGATGATCGAGTCACTCGGCCTTGATGCCTGCGAACTTGATCACCTTCGCCCACTTCTCGGTCTCATCGGCGATCAGCTTGGCGAAGTCGGCCGGCGAACCTCGCAGCACGGTGGCACCGAGCGCCGCCGCCCTTTCCTGCAACCTCGGATCGGACAGCGCGGCATTGATCTCGCGATTGAGAGTTTCGACGATATCCGGCGGCGTGCCTCTCGGCGCGCCGAGCGCAATCCAGGCGCTCGCTTCGAACGACGGAAGGGTTTCGCCGACCGTCGGAATGTTCGGAAGCGCCGCGTCCCGCGTGGCGGTCGACACCGCCAGCGCCCGCAGCCTGCCGGCCCGAATCTGTTCGATCGATGCCGGGAGATTGTCGAATGCACAGTGCACCTGGCCCGCGATGAGATCGGTGACCAGCGGCGCCGAGCCGCGATACGGCACATGTGGCATGTCCACGCCGCTCATCATCTTGAACAATTCTCCGGTCACATGAGAGCTGGTGCCGGTGCCAAACGACGCCATGCTGAGAGCGCCCGGATCGGCCTTGGCGTAGGCGATCAATTCGCTGACGGTTTGGACCGGAACCGATGGATGCACCTCGAGCACCAACGGCGACCTGACCATGCCGGCGACCATCACGATGTCGCGCATGAAATTGAAATTGAGCTTGAGATCGAGCGACGCGTTGACAGTGTTCGAGGTGCTCGCCGCGAGCAGCGTGTAGCCGTCCGGTTGCGACCTGACGACGGCCTCGGTCGCGATATTGGTGCTGGCTCCGGGGCGGTTCTCGACGATGAACTGCTGGCCCAATCGTTCCGACAGCGCCTGGGCGACGAGGCGCGCCGCAATATCGGTGGTCCCACCCGCCGGAAAGCCGACGAGAATCCGCACCGTTCGGCTGGGATAGGATTGTGCTGAGGCTGTGCGAGGTATTGTCAGCGACGCTGCAGCGCCCGCTGCCAATTGCAGTAGTCGGCGGCGAGGAAGTCCCATCATTTCTCCCGCGTCACGCAGCGCGGACGCTCGTATTCGTATTCCAGCAGCGGTCGAGTTCTCTCTTCCGCGGTGCATTGCGGCGAAATCACTATCTCACTTTGCGAGTTGCGGGAAGTGTGCCAGCGCTCGTGAGATATGCGTCTGATCGCCCCAACTGCCGAGCCCAAGCACATCAGCTTGTCGGCGCTGTTCGACAGTGCAACCCTGTGTGCCTATTCGAAAGTCATTTTGGTAAAAGCAATGCATTTTACGTACCATTGATGGAAGCGAAGCCAATGGCAAAACGTGCCCGTGGTCTGCGGCGTCGTCATGATGCAAATACAAAGCAAATTGCGCGCCTTTCCGCCCGCGTACGGCGCGAGCTGAGCTATCTCGGCTTTCCGTCGCGGGAGTGGACGGTGCCGCGCTTCCAAGACGGCGCCCGTGTCCTCGATGTCCTGATCGTCGGCGGCGGACAGGGCGGGCTCGCGATCGCCTTCCACCTCAAACGCGAGCAGATCACCAACATCAGGATTGTGGACCGAAACCCGCGCGGGCTGGAGGGGCCGTGGCTCAAGTTTGCCCGCATGGCAATGTTGCGGACTCCCAAGGAGGTCACGGGCATGGAGCTCGGGATTCCGAGCTTGACGGCCCGCGCCTGGTACGAGGCGCGATTTGGCCGCGACGCCTGGAAGAGCATCCAGACGTTCCCCCGGACAGCCTGGCGTGAGTATCTCAATTGGTTTCGCGATGTTCTCGATCTGCCGGTCGAAAACGAAGTCGAAGTCACGGCGATCGGGCCCTCGGGCGATCTTCTGCTCGCCCATCTCCGACACGGCCAGCGGGTCGAACGCGTTCACGCGCGGAAGATCGTGCTATCGACCGGCATCGAGGGAAACGCAACATGGCGGCCGCCGCAAAACCTCGTCGCCTACGTGCCTGCAACCCGTTACGCCCATTCGGCCGACAACATCGACTTCCGGCGGCTGAAGGGAAAGCGCATCGGCGTTCTGGGCGTTGGCGCCGCAGCGTTTGACAATGCCGCCATGGCGCTCGAAGCCGGCGCCGCCCGCGTCGACCTGTGCTTTCGCCGCGCCGAAATCCCGCGGATCAACCCGCTGCTTTGGGGACACTTTGCCGGCATCCTGGCTCACTTTGGCGAGTTGAGCGACCTGGAGCGTTGGCGCTTCATGCGCCACATGCTCGAGCCGCCGCAGCCGCCGCCGCAGCACGCCTATTGGCGATGCCTTGAGTTCACAAATTTTCACTGGCACCCGAACTGCGGCTGGCGGTCCGTTCGCGACACGGGGCGCGCCGTGTCTGTGGAAACCGAAACTGGCAGCTTCAAATTCGATTTCATCATCTTCGCCACCGGCACCGAGACGGACCTTTCGAGCAGGCCCGAGCTTGCGCCGATCGTTGATCAGATCGCGCTCTGGCGCGACCGGTTCACGCCGCCCACCGGGGAGGAAAACGACGAGCTCGGAAGCTACCCGTATCTCGGCAACGCTTTCGAATTCACCGAGCGGACGCCAGGGGCTGCTCCGTTCCTTCGCCGATTGCACAACTTCACATACGGCGCGATGCCGAGCCTTGGCCTGACCGGCGCTGCGATTCCGGGAATGAAGTATGGCGTGCCGCGCCTGGTCAACGGCCTGGTGCGAGACCTTTTCCTGGAGGACGCCGCACGACACTACGAGGATCTCGCGGCCTACAAAGTGCCTGAACTGGCGACGCTCGAAAGCAAGTATGATTGGATCAGCGGCCTCGATGGCGACGCGCTTGCCGATATTGGAGTCGCGGCCGGTGCTAAGCCACCAAGGCGAAAACGGCTCGTTTCATGACTTTTCACACTGCTTCCGCAGAACTTAATCTACGACGTTTCAAATCAATGAATTAACATCGGCCAAAATGGGGGCCCTCATTGTCGCTGCTCGCAAACCCGCCACCGATCCGATCCGCAGGCGAAAAGACTGCGACGCGGGTCTTTTCGTGCCTCGACGATATGCTCGCCCATTACGGCGCCGAGGCGCCGGATCGCAACGCCATCCTGTCACCCAACTGCGATCCGCTGACCTACGGCGAGCTGCGGTTTCGTGTGAGCAAGGCGGTTCGCGAGCTGCGCGAGCTTGGCATCGGGCCGACCGACCGCGTGGCCGTCGTGTTGCCCAACGGCGCCGCGACTGCCGTCGCTCTTGTTTCGGTCGCGACCGCCGCGGGCTGCGTGCCGCTGAATTCCAATCTCACCGCCGATGAGTTGCAGCGATATCTCGCCGACTTCAACGTCGCGGCACTGCTGACACGCGCGGACATGAATTCGGCCGCCCGCACGGTCGCGCAGGGCAGCGGGATACCCGTCATCGATCTTTCGCCATGCCCCGGCGCGGCGCCGTGGATGTTCGACCTCATCGGTTCGGGCACGCCGCGAGCGCCGAGCCGCGCCCCCGCGTGCGGCGCAGGCCACGACGCTTTGGTCCTGATGACGTCGGGCACGACAGCGCGGCCGAAGATCGTGCCGTTGACGCAAGCCGGCGTTTGCGCGTCCGCCTACAATGCCGGCGCGGCCTTGAGGCTTCGGCCCGAAGATCGTCTGCTGAACATGTTGCCGCTGTTTCACGCGCACGGCTTGATCTCGGGCCTTCTGACCGCGTTGGCCGCCGGCTCGACCGTGGTCTGCACGCCTGGATTCGATCCCGCTGCGTTTTTCGGCTGGCTCGATGAATTTCGTCCCAGTTGGTACACGGCCGTCCCTTCGGTCCACCGCGCCCTGCTGTCGGAAGCCGTGCGCCGGAAGCTCCGCGTTCTGAAAAGCTCGTTGCGGGTGGTTCGATCCGCCTCCGCATCCTTG
The DNA here is from genome assembly GCF_001579845.1 of Rhodoplanes sp. Z2-YC6860. Taxonomy (GTDB): domain Bacteria; phylum Pseudomonadota; class Alphaproteobacteria; order Rhizobiales; family Xanthobacteraceae; genus Z2-YC6860. The sequence continues at coordinate 770,714 of NZ_CP007440.1, read as the reverse complement.
CCGGTCACGGTGCTCCGCGATCTGGAGCGCCTGTTCGGCGTGCCGGTGATCGAAACCTACGGCATGACGGAAGCCGCCTCCCAGATCGCCGCCAACACGCTCGAATTGCGGAAGCCGGGCTCGGTCGGCAAGTCGGCCGGCGCCGAAATTGCGATCATCGACGACGAAGGCCGCAAGCTTGCGACCGGCAAGCGCGGCGAAATCGTGCTGCGCGGCCCCGCCATCACGCGCGGCTACGACAACGATATCGCGGCAACGCAATCCGCCTTCCGCGATGGCTGGTTCCGAACCGGCGATCTCGGCTACCTCGACCGGGATGGCTATCTCTTCATCGTTGGCCGCATCAAAGACGTCATCAAGCGTGGCGGACAGCAGGTCGCACCGGCTGAAGTCGAGGCAGCGTTTCTCGCGCATCCCGACGTGATCGAAGCCGTGGCGTTCAGCGTCCCCCACGAGCGATTGGGCGAGGATGTCGCCGCTGCCATCGTGCTCGGTCCGGACGCCCGCATCAGCGAACAAGCGCTTCGCAAGTTCGCGAGCGAGCGGCTTGCGAGCTACAAGGTGCCCGGCCTGATCCGGTTCGTCGACGCGATTCCCAAGAATGCCGCCGGGAAGGTGAAGCGCGAGGGCTTGGGCGCCATGCTGTTTGGCGCGACACCAACAACGGAGGCAAAAGCTGAGAGCACCGCGCCCGCTCCGGCCAAACTCCTCGAACGGCAACTCGCCGAAATCTGGGCTGACCAGCTTGAAGTCGATCGGGTCGGCGTCGACCAGGACGTTTTCGCGTTGGGTGCTGATTCCATCACCGTGACGCAGATGCGGTCGCGCCTGCGGCGGCAGTTCGGCGTCGACTTTTCGTTCAAGGACATGTTCGACGCGCCAACGGCCGCGATGCTGGCGGCCCGCATCGAGCAGGCTGAAGCCGCCCCTTCCGGCATTCCACTGAGTCCGGAGGACCCGCCGGCAGATGCAAGCGGCGTCCGTATGTCGTTCCCGCAACAGCGCATGCATGTTCTGCACCGGCTCGATCCGACCGGATACAACTACCTCATTCTCGAGGTGGTTCGCCTGACCGGCCGGCTCGATGTCGGCGCGCTGGAAGCCAGCATCGCTTCGATTTGCGAGCGCCACCAGGTTCTCCGATCGACGTTTGTCGAGCGCGCCGGCGAACCGCTGCAAATCGTCGGTACGGCCCAGCCACGGCTCGAACGGCTCGACATGCGGCCGTGCCCGAAGAGCAAAAGGGCCGCGGCCGTGCAACAACGGGCGCTGGCGCTGTTGCGCCAGCCGCTGGATATCGAAACGCAGCCGTTGTTGCGCGCTCAATTGCTTCAGCTCGACGAGGACGACCATGCGCTGGTGGTCCAGTTCCATCATCTGATCAACGACGGATGGTCGCAGCGGCTGTTCTGGAAGGAGATCGAGGCGCTTTATGAAGCGCATCTGACGAACTCTCCCAGCGCGCTGCCTGCGCTTGCCGCGCAGTACCGTGATTTCGTCGAATGGCAGCGGGCATGGCTTGAGACCCCCGCCGCCGCGGATCAAGTGGCGTACTGGCGTTCACAGCTCGAAGGCGTGACCGCATTGCCGCTGCGAACCGATCGGCCGCGGCCCGACACGCAAACCGGACGTGGCGCCCGGCACCCGTTGAGATTTTCACCTGAGCTGTCGCGCGCGTTGAAATCCTTGAGCCGGGACCATCGCGTGACCCTGTTCATGACGCTGCTCGCGGCATTCCAATGCCTGCTGCATCGGCATACGCGGCATGACGACGTCGCGGTCGGATCGGTGATCGCCAACCGCAACCAGGTCCAGTTCGAGCCGCTGCTCGGAATGTTCGCCAACACCATCGTGCTGCGAACAAATTTGTCCGGCGATCCAAGCTTCGGCGACGTCTTGAGCCGCGTGCGACAACTGACGCTCGACGCCTATCGGAACCAGGACGTGCCGTTCGAGGAGGTTCTCCGGACGCTCCAGGTGTCGCGCAGTGCGGACCGGAACACGCTGTTTCAAGTGATGTTCCTGATGCAAAATCCGCCGCCGATCACGCCAGAGCTTCAGGGCCTATCGACGCATCTGATCAACGTGGATCCGGGTATCGCCAGGGTCGACCTGCTGCTTGAACTGATGGAAGCCGACGGCGGTCTCAGCGGTTGGCTCGAATACGGCACCGAACTGTTCGACGCCGACACCATCACGCGGCTCGCGACGCACTTGCAGACCCTGCTGCAGGGCATCGTTGCGAATCCCGAGGCGCACATCTCCCAGCTACCGCTCGTTCCGGCCGCTGAACGACGGCGGGTCATCAGCGATTGGAACGACACCGACAAGCCGCTTCCGGCGCGCAGCACACTGCCAGAACGGTTCTTCAAGCAGGCCGAGCGCACGCCGGAGGCCATTGCGGTATCGGCCGGGCGCGCCCGCCTCGATTACCGAACCCTGGCACGGCGCGTTTCGGCCATCGCCGCCCGGCTCAGCGCCGAGGGCGTCGGTCCCGACGTGGTTGTCGTGCTGATGGCCGAGCGCAGCGCCGACCTTCTCGCTGCAATGATTGCGGTGCAGACCGCCGGCGGCGCATTCCTGTCGCTCGATCCGAAGCTCCCGGCCGCGAGGCAGACGCAGATCATTCAACACAGCCGCACGCCGTTGATCCTGGCGGGACGCGGTTGCTCATCGCTGCTGAAGACAGCGCTCGCGGCGCAGCCGCTCGCGTCACGGCCAAAAATCCTGAGCCTCGCGAAGCTGATCGAGGCCAGGCCGCGCAAACCCATATCTCCGGCGCGGGGGTCTGCATCGGACCTGGCCTATGTGATCTACACCTCCGGCTCCACCGGCGTGCCCAAAGGCGCCATGGTCGAGCAACGGGGCCTGCGCAACCACCTGCTGTCCAAGATTTCCGAACTTGAGCTGTCGGCATCCGACGTCATCGCACAGACGGCGCCGCAGACCTTCGACATTTCGGTCTGGCAGTTCCTCGCGGGCACGATGGTCGGAGCGCGCGTGCACGTCTGCGCCAACGAGGTGGTGCGGGATCCCGCGCTGCTGATGCGGGAGATCGACCGCGAGGGCGTGACGGTGCTGCAGATCGTGCCGTCGCTGTTGCGCGCAATCCTCGACCGCATGCCCGACGAGCCCACATACCGCGCGCTCAGCCGCCTCCGCTCGCTCACCTGCATCGGCGAGGCGCTCACCCCCGATCTGTGCCGCGAGTGGCTCCGCCATTTCCCCGGCGTGCCGCTGATCAACGCCTACGGTCCGGCCGAATGCGCCGACACCGTGTCGACGTATCGCGTCACGGCGCCGGCCCCGCTCACCACGGTGCCGATCGGCCGCGCGATCGCCAACACCCGGCTCTACGTCGTGGACGCGCATTTGCAGCCGATGCCGATCGGTGTTGCGGGCGAGCTGTGTGTCGGCGGCGACGGCGTCGGCCGCGGCTATCTCAACGATCCGGAGCAGACGAAGCAGCGCTTCCTGCGCGACCCGTTCTCGCGACAACCCGATGCACGCCTGTACAGGACCGGAGACCTCGCGCGCTGGCGCGCCGACGGCACCCTGGAATTTCTCGGCCGCGTCGACCATCAGGTGAAAATTCGCGGCTATCGCATCGAGCTCGAAGAGATCGAGCGCGTTCTCGAACAGCTTCCGGCGATCAACGCCGCGGTCGTGCTGGCGCGCAACGCGGTCGGCGATGGCACGCAGATCATTGCGCATGTTGTCGCTCACGGCCCGCGACCGGACGTCAAAAGCCTGCGCGATTTCCTCAAAGGCCGGCTTCCCGAGTACATGGTCCCGGCGCGCTTCATCCATCTGGATCGCATCCCGCTGACTGCACACGGCAAAGTCGACCGCTCCGCTCTGCGAAGAACCCGCGGCGAGCTTGAAATGGCGGGCGGCGACTTCGTGGCGCCAAGGAATGCCACGGAAGAAACGCTGGCCGGCATCCTTTCGGACCTGCTCAAGGTCAAGACCATCGGGGCCTTCGACAACTTCTTCGAGCTGGGCGGGCATTCGTTGCTGGCGGGCCGCGCACTAGCGCGGATTGCCGATTCATTCGGCGTATCGTTGTCGCTCCGCGCCTTCTTCGAAGCGCCCACCGTTGCGGCGCTGGCCCTCCGGGTCGAGGACTCGCGAAAAGCACAAACGGCCAAGCCGGCGCCCGCGATCGCGCTCGTCAATCGAACGGGGCCTCAGCCGGTGTCGCTGATGCAGGAGCAAGTGCTGAAAATAGAGCGCGCGCTTCCGGGGCTCCCGCAGTTCAACCTGCCATTTGCCTTTCGATTGCAGGGGCCGCTGAACGCCCGTGCTCTGGAACAGGCTTTCGCGGAGGCCGCGCGCCGGCACGACTCGCTCCGCTCGGCATTCGTCTGGAAGAAAGGCCGGCCGGTCGTGCAGATCGGGCCTGCCGCAGACGCCAGACTGCCGTTCGCCGTCAAAAATCTCGCCGCTCGGGCGGCGGCTGGGAAACGCGGCAAGGCTCTGCTGCTCAAGAAGGCCGAGCTGATTGCCGAGGAGGAAGCCTGGCTGCCGTTCGATGTGAGCCGTGCGCCGCTCATTCGTCTGCGCCTGTTGCGGCTCGCCCCCGATGACCACGTGCTGATCCTGATCGTGCACCATGTGGTGGTCGACGGTTGGTCGATCGGAATTCTCATGGAAGAGGTTTCGGCCGTCTATGCGGCGCTGACGTCCGGCCGACAGGCGCAGTTGCCCAAGCCCGAGCTGCAGTTTTCCGAATTCGCCCACTGGCAGCGCCTGTGGTGCGCCCATGACGCCGCGGCCGAACAACTGGGCTACTGGAAGCAGCATCTGCAGGGAGCCTCGCCGCTATTCCCGACCGACGGCGACACCGAAGGAGTGCTGCTGAGCTCGCCTGTCGTGCACCAACCGCTGCTGGTACCGAACGATCTCGCCGCGCGGCTGAACGCGTTCAGCCAAAGCCATGGCTGCACCTTGTTCATGACGCTGCTGACGGGATTCAAGTCGCTGCTGCTGGCCCGCACCGGCCGCAACGACATCTGCGTCGCGACCGCGATGGCGAATCGCTCCCAGCTGAGAACGGAGCGCGTCGTCGGCCCGCTGATGAACATCACGCTGACCCGCACCCGCGTGGGGCCAGACCTGTCGTTCGCGGACGCACTCGGTCGCGTGCGCGAGTCCGTGGTGGACGCCTATGCCAGGCAGGAGCTTCCGTTCGATGTGCTGACCGCGCAGCTTGCAAAGGATGGCGAACTCGATCCGGCGTCGCTCATCCAGGCGTTTTTTGTCCTGCAGAACGCCTCCCAGCCGCTGAATCTGCCCAACGTCACGGTGCGATCATTTGCTTATCCGGATGGACAGCGCGCCTTGCCGATCGATCGGACCTGGCTGTCGGTGATGCTCAAGGAATCGCCTGCCGGCATCGTCGGCTCGTGCAGCTTCAAGAGCGACTTGTTCGAAGCGAAAGCCGCCGCACGATGGGTGAAGGATTACACCGCGATCCTGACACGGGCGATTGCAGACCCCGAAACGCCGCTGGGCCGGCTTGGCGATTGCTGAGCGATCAGCGGCGAAGATTCAGGAGCCGCTCAGATGCGTGCCTTCTGTGCCCGCGTGTCCGATGAGGGTCCCAACGCGTCCAGCAGCGCTTTTGCGGCCTTCAAATCCGCAGTGTCGAACCCCTCGCTGAACCAGCTGTAAATCGGCTGCAGGAGCGCGCGGGCCTCGGAGGACTTCCCGGCATCGTGCCAATGCTTGCCGAGGCTCGTGGCCGCGCGCAGCTCCCACAAACGGGCCTGCTGATTCCGCGCGATGGTCAAGGCAGCCTGCAGCTCGGACTCCGCCTCGCCGGCCCGGCCCTGCGCCAACAGCATCTCGCCTCGCTGACGGTACAGCTCGGCTGCGAAAAACTTTTCATTGGTGGTGTTCGCGGCTTGAAGCGCGTCGCCAAGCATGTCGAGCGCCGCCTTGGTCTGCCCGAGTTTGGCCAAAGCCGCAGCGGAGTAGCCGAGATAGAGCGTCGTACGGCTCTTGTCGGTGCCTTCGATCGCCGCAAAAGCGCTGCGTATCAGCTCCAGCCCGCGTTGAGAATCGCCGCCTTGGGTCAGAAGCGCGCCCTGCATGAAACGCGCCCTCTGCTCGAAATCCGGCAGGCTGTGGGCGATGCTGTGCGCCATCGCCTCGTTGGCGTGACCCGTGGCTCGCTTGGGATCGGCACCCAAGGCGCCCAGCAGCGCCTCGCCGTCCAGCGCATAGGCGGTGGTGAATGCAAGGCCCAGGCTGCGCGCGCGCGTCAGCGACTGCTCCGCCGCCGAACTCGCCCGATCCGGGTAGCCGAGGATCCAGAGCGCACGGGACAGCGATGACAGCGCCGTGACCTCGTCGTCGGCGCCGAAGCGCCGGTACGACGTGATCGTGTTCTGGTTGGCCGCGCACAGGTCCAGCGTTCGCTCCAGATGAATGCGCGCGCCCACGAAATCGCCCATCATCCAGAGCGTCTGGCCCATGAAGCGGTTGGCCAGCGCCAGCATGCCGGGATGGTTGTGGGCTGTCGCCAAGGCCAGGCACTGGCGCGCGACATCGAGCGCATCGATGTTCTCTCCGCGCATCAGGTGCGCGAGATAGACGCCCCACAGGATGGTCATCTGCTCGGCCGGATCGGCGCCATCGCCCAGCAGGTTGCGGGCATGCGAGAAAACGCTCAGCGTTTGCGGCGTGGCATAACCCTCGGTCGCGGCGAGAGCAGGACCGAGAGCCAGATAAAAATCCAACTCCTTGCGTGCGCGATCGACCGATTGCGCCTGCAATTGCGCAAGCTCGATGCCGCGGCGCAGGTGCTTCACGGCCTCGGCATTGGCCGAGCGGTCGAGCGCCTGGCGGCCGGCCTTGAGCCAGTAATCCATCGCGGCGTCATGCACCCCGCCTTCGGTGAAGTGGTGCGCCACGATCTCGGGCTGCCGCTCCACGAAGTCGCCGAACTTGTTTTCGAGCACGTGGGCGATCTGACCGTGCAACTGCTGCCGCCGGCTCTTGAGCATGCTCTCATAGGCCGCGTCCCGCACCAGCGCGTGCTTGAACGTATAGGTCGCGTCCGGCGGCTCGCCGTGGCGGAACACAAGCTCCGCCTGCTCGAGCTGGCTCAACGCGTGCTGCAAGGTGGTTCCGTCGACACCGACCAGCGCATGCACCAGGGCATAGGAAAATTCGCGTCCGATCGCGGCGCCGATCTGGCTGACCTCTTTCACCGGCATCATGCGATCGAGACGCGCCATCAACGAATCCTGGAGCGTTTCCGGGATCGCGAGCGGCGGCAGCGGGCCGTCGAGCCGATACCCCTCGTCTTCCTTGATGAGGATGCCGGACTCCAGCACCGTCTTGGTGAGCTCTTCGACGAACAGCGGGTTGCCGTCGGTCTTGTTGACGATCTGCTTCGTCACTTCCGCAGGCAACGCGCGGCCGCCGACGACGCCCGCGATCATGCTTTCGATGTCGTCGCGGCCGAGACGGCCGATCACAAGACTCCTGACGTTGGCGAGACCGCCCCATGGCGGCTCGAACGGCGGCCGGAACGTCAGCAATGCGAGGATCGGCAGATTGCGAATCCGTTCGATGGCCAGATCGAGCAGCTCGAGCGAAGTGGCATCGGCCCAGTGCATATCTTCGAACAGCAGCAGGATTGGCTGCCGCCGCGCTAGGCTCTCAAGCTGATCGAGCAGGATCGCGAGAGTCTGCCGCCGCTGCTGCGACGGGCTCAGCGTCAGCGACGGATAGCGATGCTCGTAAGGAACGGAGAGCAGCTTGGCGAACAGCGGCACGACATTTTCGTCGGGCGACCCAGCCAGCACCGCTTCAAGCTTGTCGAGGCGCTGGTCGAGACTGTCGTTCGAACCAAATCCCGCCACCCGCTCCATCTGCGTGATCAACGGGCGCAGCGCGCTGTTGGCGTCATAAGGCGAACATTGATACCGCAAGCGGGTGTGCTGGTCGTCGGCGATCCGATCGGCAAGGGCCGCAGCGATTCGGGATTTGCCCACGCCCGGTTCGCCTGAAATCAGCACGACCTGGCCTTCGCCATCCCAGGCCAGCTGCCGGGCAGCGAGCAGGAAGTCCATCTCCTTGTCGCGACCGATCAGATCGGTCATCTGCGTCACGTGGGTCGCCTCGAAGCGGCTCTCCGAGGACGACACGCCTTCAACGGACCACGCTGCGATGGGCTCGTCGATGCCTTTGACCTTGTGTTCGCCGAGGTCGCGCAGCCGGAACAGACCGCCGAGCAGCCGGCGCGTGGAGCTGGCAACGACGACCCCGCCGGGCTCGGCCAGGCCTTGAAGGCGGGCCGCGATGTTGGGTGCATCGCCAATGACGTAATTGTCCCAGAGCGCGCCTTCGCGGCCGAGCTCGCCGACCACGACCAGGCCGGTCGCAATGCCGACCCGAACCGCGAGTGCTTCGCCGGCGGGCGTCTCGATGCGGGGAACGGCTGCTGCGATATCCAGCGCGGCGCGCACCGTTCGCTCGGCGTCGTCTTCGTGAGCCCTGGGATAGCCGAAATAGCAGAAGATGCCGTCGCCCCGGAAATCCGACAGGAAGCCTTCATACGTCTGCACGATGCGGGCGCAGGCCGCGTGATACGAATCCATCACGGCGCCCATGTCTTCCGGATCGAGACGGGCCGACAGCGCTGTCGAATTCACCAGATCGCAGATCATCACGGTCAGATGGCGCCGCTCCGCAGCGATCTCACGTCCGGGCCCACTTCGCCGGAGCGTGCCACCTTCGCTTATGAGGCCGGTATCCGGAGGTTCGGCAAACGCGCGAATCGCACGAAGGAGGCGCTTGCGGTCGCCCAGAGGCATTCCGAGCTTTTCGAGATCGGCCTCTGTCAGCTCCAACAGCACATCGTGATCGATGGCGTTTTCGACAAATATCGTCTCGTATTTTTCGAATCCGATATTTTTGAGCCAATGGCCGATGTCCATCGTATCGCTCTAAAGAATGCTCCCCCGTCATCGGCTTAGCGACAACGTCCGGACAATTTTACCCCGTCCGGCCGAGGCAGTACACCGGACCGGACCAGCGATTTAAGTTGCTGACGAATGATCTGATTGTTGCAGATTTTACGGGATTGGTCGCCATTGCGACTGGCAGCCACGCCTCGTCTGATTGATATATTTTGACTTTCGTGCAACAGTTGAAGTTCGGGATCGCACCCGAAAGGAGCGAGGGGAACATGGGAACAGTTGATCTGTCGCTTTTGGCCAAAGGCGGTCTGAGCGCGAAGCAGAAAGCCGCCATGAAGAAGGATCTCATGGGCAAGAAGCGCAAGCTTGCCGCCGAGATCAAGGCTATCGACAAGCGCCTCAAGGCGCTCGCGGGTAAGAAGAAAAAGAAAGCTCGCGCCAAGCGGTAACGGATTTTTCCGATATCGGTTGCTTGTTCATGACCCTGAACGGGGTCGGTGCGAGATGAAAACAAAAATCGCCGTTGCGGCTGCGTGGCTCGGCCTGCTGATGTGGGCCGGGCCTGCCGTTGCGGTTGAGGCTGACCCCATTCCATTGACCGTGGGGCATCACAGGAGCATCCACCTCAGCGACGACAAGGTTGACGAAATCCTGGCCGCAGCCTCGAAAGTCCTGAAGAAATGCAATGTGGTGCTCAAGCGGCGGGGACACGTCCGCGCGTTCGAATCGTCCAGGACACCATCAAAAATAGAAGACGCCGCTGACCGCGACGCGGTCCATCGCGAGAATTTCGACATCAAGGTTGTCGACCTCCCGATCAATTTCTGCCGCGTCTCGCAAATGCACGAAGGCTGTGCATTCGACCCGGCCCCGGGAGAGGACGCGGCCCAGCACAAGTCGATGATCGTGTCCGACATTGCAAACGCCAAGATGGCGGGGATGATTTGGGCCCACGAGTTCGGGCACATGAGAGGCTTGACGCATCGAAGCGGCGACAGAAAGGCCCTGATGGCGTGTCGGGTTCCGCTTCAGCTCGACGAGCCGGAAATCAGCGACCATGAATGCAAATGCTTCCGCGAGGGCCCAGCTTCTTGCGGAGATACGGCAGAACCTGCACAGCTGTGCAGCATAAACTGACCAAGTCTCCTCACCCTCACCGAGTGCTGGCGCTTCCGCGCGGGCTGTTCGCCAGATAGAACGGAATCGTCATCGTCGCGCTGCGACTCCCTCTTTTTGCCTCGCGGACATAAAATAGAGCATGCGTCCGCTCGGCGAATATACAGCACATGACTGGCGACGGCTCCGGCCCGTCAGCCACTGGGTCAAGACTCAGCGCTACAGGATGCAGCGGGAGAGCTACGTCCGCCGTCCGGCGCGTATTCCCTTGACGGATACGTCCTCGATGCAGGGCCGGCGGCTCATCGCCACCATCGCATTCGAAGACCCCGAGGCCATCAGCATCCAGGCGCGGCTCCTTGCCCGATTTGTCCCGGACGTCGTCTACATCGTGGCCGACATGTCCGTGAACCAGACCTCTGCGGACGAGATCAGGTCCGTCGCGCAACGGCTGAATGCGCCTTACGTGCGCCTTCCGAAGAGCCCACTGCTGAGGCGCGAGCATGCCAGCCGGATTCACGGCCTGGCTTTGAATTGGACCTGGCGCAATGTCATAAAGCCGATCCAGCCCGAGGCCTTCGGCTTTGTTGACCACGACATATACCCCACCAAGCCCGATGATCCCTTTTCCAAGCTGCAGCTTCAGCCGATCTATGGCTGCATGCGGCACGTTGGGGAACGTTGGTTTTTGTGGGCGGGATTTGCGATGTTTCGCTTCCCTTTCGTGAAAGACCTTCCCCTGGATTTCGGCCAGGACTGGTTCAATGGCCTGGACACCGGTGGCGCCAATTGGAATGTGTTGTTCAGAAACCTCGACCGGACCCGATTGCATTTCACGGACACCCGCTTTGAACCGTTCATGCCCGGCGTCGATTCGGACGCCGGCCAGGTGCAATGGTGCGACACTTGGCTCCACGAAGTGGGCTTGGCTCGACGCGAGGGCTTTGCAGATGTGGCCGCGGAGAAGCGCAACATGATCAAGAAAATGCTGGCTCCGCATCTTTCATCATAGCAACGATCCGCCGCATGCGCTGGTTTCCCCGCTATGTCCGACTCTCGCTGCCGCGCCTGTGGATGCGCGACCTCGTGCATTTCGGAATGGGATCCTTCATCGTCGGAGGCGCCGCCTCGATCCGGGTGTCGTCCGTGGTGGAAGCGCGCCGCAACAGCCAGCCGCTGATCAGCTGGAGCGCGATTCTGATCAAAGCGATCGCGCTGAACTCCAGGAAATGGCCTCAGCTCCGGCGCGCTTACATTTCATGTCCCTGGCCGCACTTGTATGAGCACCCATATTCCGTCGCGACGGTCGTCATCGAACGCGAATGGCAAGGCGAGCCGGCCGTGTTCTTCGACCAGATTCCCGCTCCCGAACACAAGCCGCTTCGCGAGATCGATCGCCTGCTCGAAGGATCGAAGGTGCTCCCTATCGAAACGGTGGGGAGCTATCGGCGGCTGCTCAGAATTACACGATACCCGCTGCCGATCCGACGCCTGATCTGGCTGATTGCCCTTCGCGGGGCCGGCCGTCTCAAGTCGAAATACTTTGGAACCTTCTCGGTGAATCCGATCATCGCCCGATACAACCGCACGACCCAATCCGTGACGCCAGTCAGTCAAAGCTTTGAATATGGCCCTGTCGAACCCAATGGCAGAATGCCAATACAGTTCTACTTCGACCATCGTGTCATGGATGGCCAGACCCTGGTCCGCATGGGCCGCGACCTGGAGTCCATCCTTAACAACGAGATCGTCGAGGAGTTGAACGCCGCCGCCTGAACGCAGAGCTTAGGGCCCGCCGGTACGGCACTCCGGCATCGACCGGGCGGCGACGATTTGGCATGATGGAAAATACCCAACTCCAACAAGGCTCATCACCCACCGTGTGTCCGCGCGTATGCTGAACAACATAATACAGCGATTGCTTGCCGATCCGCACGGCCCGGTCAGCCTGAGCTTGCGCCTGATCAACGATTACGGCCGCCGGCATTGGCGAAGCTACGCTCTCGCGATGTTCTGGATGGCGTCGGTGGCCGGATGCACGGCTGCGTCGGCCTACATCGTCGGAACGGCCGTCAATGAAGCCTATATCAATCGGAGTTTTTCCGGCGTCGCATCGATTGCCATTGCGATCATGGTGATTTTCACCATCAAAGGCATCTCGACTTACGGCCAGGCCGTGGTGCTCGCGAGGATCAACAATCAGATCGACGCCGAGAACCAACGCCGGATGTTCGACAAGCTTTTGCAACAGGATTTATCCTACTTCAGCGACCGGCATTCCTCCGAGTTCACGGCGCGGGTTGCCTACGGCAGCGGCGCAGCCGGCGAAGCGCTCCGGATCCTGATCACGACGCTCGGTCGCGATCTGATGACGTTGACCGGCCTGCTTGCGGTCATGATCTATCATGCGCCGTGGCTGTCACTCGTCGGCGTGGTGCTGATGGGACCGTCTGTTGCGATCGTGCGCCATCTGGTCAAACGTGTCCGAAGCATCGCCCAGACCGAATTTGCCGGCTCAGCCCGCCTCGCTGAATCGATGCAGGAAACCATCCAGGGACTGCGCGTCGTCAAAGCCCTCAACCTCGAGGACGAGATGCGCCGCCGCTTTGGCGAGGATACGGTCATCCTCGAGCGCGCCGGAAACAAGCTCGCACGGGTCATGAACCGCTCCACGCCGATGATGGATACGCTCGGCGGCTGCGTGGTCGGTCTCATGCTGCTCTATGGGGGATATGAGGTCATCGTGCTCGGCCAGCCGCCCGGGCAATTCATCACATTTGTCGCGGCGTTTCTGCTCGCCTACGAGCCCGGGAAGCGGCTTGCGCGATTGAACGTCGATCTCGGCAGCGCTCTGGTCGGAGTCGAGATGCTGTACAAGGTCCTCGACCTGCCGAATTGCGTTCGCGACGATCACCAGCCTGACCTTCAGGTCGCTCAAGGCGGGATTCTCTTCCGCGACGTCAAGTTCTCTTATCGTGAGAGCATCGAAGTTCTTGGCGGCCTGTCTTTCGCAGCCGCGCCCGGAAAGATCACGGCGCTCGTTGGCCCATCCGGCGGAGGCAAGACGACGATCTTCAATCTTCTTCTTCGTTTCTATAATCCGGATGAAGGAGAGATCACCATCGACGGGCAGAGCATAGCGGCGCTGTCGCAGGCCTCGGTTCGCGGCAATATCGCCTATGTGGGCCAGGATATTTTCCTGTTCAGAGGCACCGTGTGGCAGAACATCGCGGTGGGCCGTCTCGGCGCCAGCGAAGACGATATCGTCGCCGCGGCGAAAGCAGCTCACGCGCACGATTTCATCATGGCGCTGCCGGCAGGCTATGAAACACAGGTCGGCGAACATGGGATGCAGCTTTCAGGCGGGCAGCGCCAACGGATCGCCGTGGCGCGAGCGATGATCCGGAATGTGCCGATCATCCTGCTCGACGAGCCCACCGCTTCTCTCGACGGCGAATCGGAAACCCACGTCCAGAACGCGATACGCCGGTTGGCCGAAGGCCGCACGACACTGGTCATCGCGCATCGGCTGAACACCATCAAGGACGCGGACATGATCCACCTCGTTGAGGGAGGACGCATCGTCGAATCGGGTCAGCACGAGAACCTGTTGCGGGCCGGCGCCCGCTACGCCGACTTCTATTATTCCCAGTTCGGTAACGACCCAGCGGCGATACCGACCGAACCCCGGCTGACCGTCAACTCGTAGATTGGGAAGGCTTCAATTGCCAACCGGCGACCCGAAAATCTCAGTCGTCATGCCGGTGTTCAATTGCGAGTCTTGGCTTCCGCAAGCGCTGGAATCGATCGGCACTCAGTCGTTTCCGGGTTTTGAATTGATCGTCGTCGATGACGGATCGACGGATCGATCCTGCCGTATCGTTGAGGATGCGGCGCGTTCCGACTCCCGCATCCGCTTGGAGCGCCAAGCGCGCCTTGGAATTTCCGCAGCACTCAATCGCGCGGTCGCACTGGCGCGCAGTCCGATCATCGCCCGCATGGACGGAGACGACGTTGCGGCACCCAATCGGCTGCAAATGCAGATGGACTTCCTCGGCTCGCATCCGGACGTTGCGGCAGCGGGCAGCTGGGCGCGCGTGATCGGCCATCGAAACGAAGTCATCGGTGAGCTGAAGCCTGACACGCTGCCATCGCGCCTGCGCGAAATCCTTCCGAAACAGAACCCCTTCGTTCACTCCTCGATGGCGATACGAGGAGACATCCTCCGAAGTCTGGGCGGCTATCGTCAGGCTCTGGACGGCGCGGAAGACTACGACCTTTGGCTTCGGATCTCCGAGCGCGCCGAGCTCGCGAACCTGCCGGAATTTCTGCTGAGTTATCGATCGGTGCGGCCGCAGTCCAATGAAGCAGCCATCCGAAAGCAACTGCTCGCAGCTCGCCTCGCCCGGCTTTCGGCCAAGGCTCGACGGGACCACCAGACTGATTTTGTCGATACCCTGCCGGTGCCGCTTGATCTTGCCACCCTTGGTCAGCGGGACGATCTCAGAGCCACCGCGGAGCTTTACCGGCTGCTGGCACGACCGGTTGCCGATCCGGTGCCGGTCGGGGATTTCGGCATCCTCGCTGGAACGGAGCTCAATCATGCCGAACGCAAGACCGCTCAGTTTTGGCTGAGGGACGTTCTGCAAAGCCAGCGAACCTTTGCGGCTCGCAGCATGGCGCTTTACTGGCTGCTCAAATTGCACCCGGCGCGCGGATTGACCCTCATCGGTTCGGCGCTTCGAGCGAAATGAATTCGTCGATCGTTTTGAACACGGCTGCGGCCGCCTCATCCCAAGTCGGGTGGCGGAACGTGCCGTCGGCGCGCGGCACGCTATCCAGATTCAAGAGCCATGTCCGGATCGCCTGATACCAGGCTTCTTCATCCCGCGGCGGCAACCGCTTCAACAGTGACGACCGCAGCTCAGGCACGATGCCGACATCCGAGGCCAGGACCGGCTTGCCCCGCGCCAGCGCTTCGACCACCGGGAGCCCGTACCCCTCATACTCCGAAGGGTAGATACAAAAACTGGCCTGGTCGTAGAGACGGCCCAGGGACG
Source organism: Rhodoplanes sp. Z2-YC6860 (assembly GCF_001579845.1). GTDB lineage: Bacteria > Pseudomonadota > Alphaproteobacteria > Rhizobiales > Xanthobacteraceae > Z2-YC6860. Next base: position 755,602 of record NZ_CP007440.1, on the reverse strand, counting down.
CGTCGTCGACATCCTCCATGAGAAGGACGCGGTCTGTTTCCCGCAGACGCTCGATCAAATCCTCCACCAGCCAGCCGGATCTGCCGATCAGCAGCAGCGAAAGGTCGAGCTCCTGCGGAATGCGCTCCTGCAAAAGCCTGTTCCAGACCGCCTCGATCAGGCAGTGCCCCTTGCGCGGCTCGATGGTGCTGACCAGCATGATGTATCTGGAGTTCGGCGGGGCGTTCGGCGAACCGGCGTGGCCTTTTGGCAAATCGAAGCCGAACGGAATTTGCATCACCGGCCCCGCCGCAATTCCGCGACCGGCACAATACTTCCGGATATCGGCCCCAACGACCTTGGACGCGACGAGGTTCAGCGACGCGATTGCAAAGACGCGATCGAAATGCCGCCGCAACAGCTCCACGTCGTTGGGCCGGAAATATTCCGGCAGCAGCAATGGAATGATGTCATGGCAAAGCGAGATCAGCCCGACCCCGATACGCTTCTGCCAGTCCCCAATCGCTCCAGCATTGCTGTGCGCCCAGTTCGAACCGGCGAACAGGACCACGTCGTCTGAATCGAGTTGCATGAGGGCGCCGGTCAAAGCAGCGAGCGATACGATCAACCGCCGACCGCCGCCCGGAGACATCAGCATCCCGCGATATTTCTTTCCGGCAATCATCAATTGCAACCGGGCAATCGTGGCTTCGATCGCCGGCGAACGGCCCTTCAGGAGCCAGCCGCCGGCACTCCGCAGCGCCATCCGTCGAAACTGCGTGAGCCACAAAAACGGCGTGCGCAGAGAGCGCGGGACCCGATCGCTCCGGCGCCGCCGCGTCTGCGAAACATCCGACATCCCGGTGGTGTCGACCATGACCGCGTCATCGAGAATGGCCGGCAAATGCTCTGAAAGCACCTGCCGATAGGCCTGGCTGTCGGCGTCGAAAAAACCAAATCGGCAGTTGGCATGGTGCCGCGAGGCCCATCTGGCCAGCTCGCGCTCGACACGCACGATGCCGACCGGAGGGCCCGACCACCGCATCGAAGTCGAAATATCGAACAGGATACGCTTCGCCATCGCTTATCGGATGATCCTGTGTGTCCAGATCCACTGCTCGGGATGCTCCCGGATCCATGATTCGATCAAGCCGAACACCGTCTGCATGGCGCCCTGCACATCGATCTTGCCCTTCGAGTCTCTGGGGAATTCAAGCGGGCCAACCATCTCAAATCGATGGCGCTGGTCGGCAAGCCTGATCGCGCGCGCGCCATACACCGGGACGTCATGCATCCGAGCAAGGCGCGCAAGGATCGGATTGACCCGGCAGGTGTGCTTGAAGAAGGACACATCGATGCCGGCCGCATAGTGCTGATCGACAAGCATGCCGACCAGCCAGCCATCGTGCAGCGCTTTGAGCATTTCACGCGGCGCCGCCGGCCCTGCTTCAATCAAACGGCCGGCAAAGAGCGAACGCATCGCAACCATGCGATCCGTCATCCGGTGGCTCGGCTGCGGCTTGTAGGCCAGGGCGATGTTCCGCCCGATCACCTGCGCTGCCATCGCCGGTATCTCCCAGTTGCCAAGGTGCGCGGCAAACATCAAAGCGCCCTGCTTCTGCGCGCCGAGATGGCGAAGCCGGTCAGCCGTGATGCCGTCCATGACGACTTGCCCCGCGGTCGGTCGCTCCGTCGAAAAGGCCATCAACTCCGGAGCGTGGGCGTATTCGGCAAACGTCCGGCCGATATTGTCCCACATGCCGTGCAGGACGATTCGAGAATCGGGGCCATCCATGTCGGGCAGCGCCGCGCCGAGTTGTCGGCGCGCGTGACGGTGACCGCGCAGCAAAGGTCCCACCTGACGCGTCATGGCCCCGCATAGGGAGGCGGCCTGTCTTCGGGTGAGACAACGCATCAGCGCGAGCATTCCAAGAGCCAGACGGCCGGCGACCTTGATCCCAACGGTTTCGCGAAACTCTTCGTCGATGAAGCGAATGCCAGGATTGGCGGCAAGCACGCGCCGCTCGAATTCCTTGATGAAGGGGATATAGCTCTCGGTGCGGTCTTCGACGCTCAGCCCTTTCGCACGATGACCGGATGTCAGCCTGAGCTGCTCCGTCGCAGTCGCAATCGTGCAGGCCCAATAAGATCGGGACGAGCCGAGCCGCCGCTCCTTGTACACGGTGATTTCGGCGATGCTCTTGAAAGGAATTTCGATGCGGCCGCGGGGTCCCTGGCGCTCGATGCCATCCGGCAAAACAGCGTAGTCGTAGATCGGTTCAAACCATCGCGCCCGGCACGAATATCTCATGCCTCGCCAATCCGTTCTGCCGGCACGGGCCGTCCGGCCGCGGCGAGCGTCGATTGCACGACGTAACGCGCCAGCGCTGCCGGCGCATGATGGTGCAGCACGTGTTGACGGGCCGCTTGCGCCATCGCCAACAGACGCTCCCGGTTCTCCAATGTCCGCTGAACCGCTCCGGCCAGCGCACCTGGCTCAAGGTCATAATAGACGGCGTGTTCGCCATCGTTGAGCGGCTGATGGCGTTCGATGGTCTGCCTGCTGATCAACGGCACCGATCCGGCAAAGGCAGCCTCGTAGGAGCGAAAGCAGTCCCAGCCGTAGCCCTGTGGCGCCCAAACCAGCCAGGCGCGTGAGCACCGCTCCAGATAGTCAGCCGTCGACAGCCCGCCTTCGCAAATTTCAATTCGATATCCGGCGTCGCGCAACGGCATGAGCTCTCGCATGCCGCGTTCGCGAACAGTGCTCGAGCCGTTCAGCTTTCCGGCAAAGAACACGTCGATATCCTTGCGCTCTCTTGCCGGCTCGAACGGTCCTGCGCTCAGGATATGGTCGGGCAGGCCCAGAGACAGCGGACGAACGCGCGCTAACGCCGATCGATAATCTTGGCTTGCCCGGAAGCGTTGCGTGGGGACTTTGCCGTCGGTCGCCAGCAGCTGCCAGCGGTCGGCGGGAAGCTCCCGCTTGAAGTAGAGCGTCGCCCGGCGCAGAAGATGCCAGTTGCAGCTGAGCACCGACGGCGAGTCCTCGAGGTCCATCACAGCCACCGGCGCAGCTGTTTTCCGGCGAAGCAGCTGCTGCGCAAAGCCGCGGAACAGCGGGCAGTGCCCTCCCAGGGTCGCGCGGCGGAAGACCGTCCGCACCATTCCTTCTACGAGACCGTGCGGCGAAGCATGCACCACGACAAGATCCAGCCGGGGATCGAGCAGGCGGTTCGCCAATGGCGCGAGACTGGCAGCCGAGACCAGCGTGCTCCCCGCAGGCTTGTTGTGCGCGGAGGCCATGACATAAGTCGAATAGAACTCGGTCGTAGCCGGATAGGCGTGGTGCATCCGTGGCACTTGCCCGATTTCCAGGATGCGCGGATCAGAGTTGCCGGTGGTCAAGCTTTTGCATCCGCCCCGAGGAATGTCCGTCGAATGACTTTATGGCAGTTCGGCGGGATTGCAGTAAGATATCTCGCTCGTGTCGCGGTTCGGAAGTTCGCCCGCTCGGCACCCATTCGAGACCGGTCATGAACTATACGGGTGCGAGAATCCTTGAAATCGGCGACCATTCGTACTTTCGGCAATCCCACCCCGACACGACGACGCTGCTTTGGACGGGCCACCGGCCGCCCTCACACCTCAATGCGTCCGACTACCAGGATTGCACCCCTCGGCGGTTGATGCAGGCCGTGGGCGACGTGAGGCGCGGCCGATATGACCTTGTCGTCGTCTATCCTCATGCCCGCTCGGCATGGCATCCGCGATGCTGGCTGCGCGCGCTCGCACACACTCCCCTGCAACCGCTGTCGGCGTTCTCTCGAGGTTTCGGCGTCGGGGCTCTGCGGTACTTCGAGTTCGAAACTCCCGTGATTGCCGTCGACATGCACGATGACTTCACCATTGATCGCAGCAATTTTTTTCTGCTCGATCGTGCCAAGCTCTATTTCAAGCGGGAGCTTCCGGTCGATGCGTGGGTCAGCCTCCACGGTACGGCGCATCACGACCTGCCGACGGCGCGTCTGCGGAGCAGCCCGAAGTGGCAGTCGCGGCTGACGAAGCTTCATCCCATATCGCTCCAGATCGGCAGGATCGATCTTGGCGATTCCGATGGAATTTTTGCCGCGAAATCGATGGATGTGTTTTTCGCAGGCAATGTCGAATCGAATTCGACGCTGCGGCGCGACGGCATCGAGCAACTGCAAAAGCTGGCGAAGAAAGGCTTTCGCATCGACATCGCCACGGACCGGCTGAACCACGAAGAGTACCTGCGTCGCATGTCCCGGGCCTGGCTGGCGTGGTCGCCGTCCGGCCGGGGCTGGGACTGCTACAGGCACTACGAGGCGCCTCAGTGCCTGACTGTCCCTGTCATCAACTACCCCACGATCCGACGCCATCGGCCGCTTGAAGATGGGCGGCACGCCATCTACTACGCGCCCGAGGGCGACGGTCTCGCTGACGCGATCGAGCGCGCCTTGCACGACCGCCAGCGACTGAAGGAGATCGCGTCAGCCGGCCGCGAGCATGTGCAAACGCATCATGTGGACAATGCGTTTTGCAACGGCATTCTCGCCGCCTCGCTGCCCGCGAGTTGAAACGCACCGCCGGATCGCATGCGAGCCGCGGCACCGGTCAGCTTGTGGCGGCATCCGCCGGTCCGAGATCAGCTATTGGCTGATCCGCCCCGCCCGACTTCTCATGGCCAATGCGAATGATCGCCTCTGCTGCCCGCGTCCGCCCCTGATAAAGCGTCGGGTTTTTTCCATACTGGGCCCCGGCTTCCGACCACGCCCGCGCCGCGGCAGGATTTCGCCCCTGTTCCAGGGCAGAACGGAACAGCCGGAAATCGAAGGGCTCCGGGACCACGACCCCTGCACCCGCAAAATCGACATGGCGCGCATAGCCACAGGCCGCCGTGGTGATCACCGGAAGCCCATTGACCACCGCCTCGAGAATCACGGTTCCGGTGGTGTCGTAACGCGCCGGGTGCACCAGCAGATCGGAGGCTGCCATCAAATCGGATATGTCCTCGCGGTGGCCAAGCCATTTGACGCGATGGGAAAGCCCCAGCCGTCTGGCGCGCGCCGCCAAGCTGGCCGAAGCGCGGCTCGTTTCGCTCAAGCCTGCGATCAGGAGCGTTGCGTCCGGAAAATACGTCAACGCCTTGATCGCGCGATCGGTCCCTTTGGTTTCCGGCTGTACGCCCACCGTTAGCCAGACCCAATCGCTGTCGAGCAGGCCGAGCGAAGAGCGCAGTGCTTCCCGAGAGCCGTTGGTCCGGTGCCCGGGCTGTCGGCGCGTCAGTGTCAACGTGGGAGGGATCACGAGAATGCGCTCGGATTCAGTACGCCACGCCGTCTGATATTCCCAATTCTGATTCTGGCTCAGCAGGATGATCTTGGTTTGCCGTCCGTGCGCGAAAGAAGCGCTCTCGAGCTCGACGTAAGTGCGGTATCGCGGAAGAAGGCGCAGCAGCGGCGCGTTCAACACGCGATAGGCCATTGAAGCATCCGCACAATAGATGACGTCCAGACCCATAAGCTTGTCGAAACCGACTGTAAGATCGTAACGCCCGGCAGTTTCCTCGAGGAAATCGGTTGCGAAACGACGCTGCCGGCCGTGATTGGTGTGCGCTGCATTTTGCAACAGAAAAATCGGAATGTCGTTGGCGAGCGAATGCTCATGCGCACGGCTCGTATAGATGACGACCTGATGCCCATGACTTCGGATCAGCTTCGCCACCTCGATGCAATCGCGTTGCAGCCCTCCTCCGGGAAACAGGGTCGCAATAGCTAGCGCGATGCGCATCGACAGCCCGCCGGATTATTAATCAACCGCGCACTTCGTGTTCGCCGCATTGTCGCGATGGCGACGTAGGGGCTGGCCCAAGACGCACGAGACGGAGATCGACGCGGTCAAGCGAACATTTGAAAAAGAAATGCTGTCCGACAACGCAGCCCCCCTCGAACATTCAATGTTCGATCCGAAGCACATTGTATTCCGAAATGGGATTGTTGAATAGAGTGCGGCCGCGGCGCGGCGACATGCGGGCGACATTGGGTCTAAGATCGAACCGGCTCGATACTGATCGGCTCACAGTCGCAGGCTCTCCCGGCACGATCGTCTTACGAACAGGGAATTTGCCAGGCCAGCAACGTGAATTGGAGCCGAAAAAGCCAGCCCCGGACGCATTTCCCTCGAACCTCGCGGCCCACATTGCAAAAGTTCCAGCAGTAGAAATTGTGGCCGGGACAATACCGTGCCTGACAAAGCAGAATTCATGAGCAGCCATCGGCCATCAGACGAATCCTCTCGCAACGGTCCATTTGCCGGCGCGGATATCGTGATTGCCGACACGACGTCTCATTACGACGGCTGGTATCTGGAAACCCGTCCGTTGGGCGGCACCGAATCGTCGGTGATCCGGCTGTCGCGTGAACTCGCTCGGCGCGGTCACAATGTTACGGTCTTCACGAACTGCGACGGGCCGACGGAATGGCAAGGCGTCAGCTGGCGCAGCCTGAAATCGCCGGCGCCCGCGACCTGCGACCTCTACATCGCGGTCCAACATCCTCGCCTCTTGAATTTCGTTCGCAGGCCGAAGCGGCGCGCCCTCTGGGTTTTGTGGCAGCCCAACCATCTCAAGCACTACAAGCATGGCTGGTGGCGCATGTGGCTCTATCGGCCGATACCGGTCCTCATGAGCCTGCATCAGGTCAAGCTCTATTCTCCCACCCTCCCGCGCCGCAATCCGCATGCTGTGATCCCGCTTGGCCTGCCGGAGGACGTGCGCGGCAGGCCTTATTTGGAGACGCCGCCGCCCCGGCGAGCCCTGTTCGCGTCCAATCCGCAGCGGAACCTCAGAGCCCTGGTCGAGATATGGGCCCGCGCCATTCTGCCACGTGTTCCGGATGCGGTGCTCGACGTCTACGGCAACAACGGACTGCAGGCGGGCGAAGACGCCTGGCAGAAATGGGAAGGAGACCTGTTGCCCGCCGGCCTGTCACCCGCTGTCAAAGCATCCGTCCAAATCCATCGTTCCGCGACTCGGACCGAGCTGATCGAAGTGATGCGGCGATCTCGCGTGATGTTGTATCTGGGGCACAAGGTCGAGGCGTTCTGCTTATCCGTTGCAGAAGCGCAGGCTCTTGGCCTGCCGGCCGTCGTGGCTCCGGTCGCAGCCGTACCGGAGCGCGTGCTCGACGGATTGACCGGCTACCATCACGCCGATCCCGACCGCTTTGCGGACGCCGCGGTGGCGCTGTTGACAGACGATGAACTCTGGCGCCGGCAGCACGAAGCGGCGCTCAGATATCAGCAGGGCATCTCCTGGCCGGAATATGCCGACCGGTTCGAGGCGCTTTTGCTGAGCGACATGCTTCCAGCCAAGCCGCTCGCGTTGGACCCGCTCCCCTAGGCACAAACCGCTTTCGTTCAGGCCGCCGCATTTTCGGCAGCGCGACGCGCACCGCCTTTTGCCTGTGGCAGCATGAAGCCGTCGAAATACGAAGCAAGCTCCTTGAACCCATCCAGCGGCAGGACCTGCGCGACATACTGATCCGGTCGAACCACGACCATGCAGCCGGCCTTCCGATCGATGACGCGCATGTCGAAGATATCGTGACCATCACGGCTGTCTGCGCAGAACATCTTCTCGTAGTCGTGAAGCCCGTAGCGTCCCTTTTGCGGCAGAAGAAGCGCAGGCATCGCCTCAATGGCAAGCTTGCGATGAGCTTGCTGGAATACCGCGCGAACGTCGATCACCGCGTCGATGTCTTCATCGTCGCGCGTGTATTTCCGAACCGGCGAATCCGGGCTGTTCTTCAGAAAATCGCACAAGCGATGGAGGGCGGAGCCGGACGCGGTGGGATCGTCGGTCCCGGCAAAGGCGTAAATCCGGAATCGCCCATCCGCTTTGCCGACGTGGCCGAGTTGGACCGGCTTGGCATCCGCAAGACGCATGACGGGTGCGGAATGGAAGCGCGTCCCGACCACGAATCCTTTGGCGAGATGTTGGTGGCTGTCGCTGCCCGTGAGAAGCGACGGGCCGTAATGCGTCGCAGTGCCGGCCGTGTAGCGACCGTGCTTGATGAAATAGCTCTGCGTCGTGGCGGGGTCCGCCCCACTGCCCTCGCCATGCGTCGAAGCGAGCATGTCCGACCATTCGCGATCGAAGTCGATCAGCTCTTTGGCGATGGCGCGCCGCTCGGCCGAGTAGGTGTGCAGCAGAGTGGGCGGACACCGGCCTTGCAGCACGGAAATAAGTTTCCATCCGAGATTGAAGGCATCCTGCATGGAGACGTTCATCCCTTGCCCGGCCTTCGGACTGTGGGTGTGGCAGGCATCACCGGCGATGAACACGCTCGGCAGCCGCGTCGCGGTCTCCTGTTCCGGCACGTCGTCGAATTTGTCGGTCAGGCGCTGGCCGATCTCATAGACCGACCACCACGGGACTTCCTTCGCGTCGAGCTTGTACGGATGCATGATCCGCTGCGCCTTGGCGATGAGCTCTTCCAGAGTGATGTTGCGGCTCGAGACTCGCTCGCCGGAATCGAGCTTGGTGAGTTCGACGTAGAAGCGGGCGAGATAACCGCCTTCGCGCGGGATGATCAGAATGTTGCCTTCGTGCGCGGATTGGATCAGGCACTTGCAGCGGATGTCCGGGAAGTCGGTGACCGCGAGCACGTCCATCACGCCCCAGGCGTGATTCGCGGAATCGCCATGAAGTTCACGCCCGATCGAAGTGCGGACGTTGCTGCGCGCACCGTCGCAGCCGACCACGTAACGCGCCTTGACGGTTTCGGTCTGCCCTTCGTGGCCGGGATCAAGCCGCTCGAGCGTGACGGTCGCCCGCGGCGGCTCGTTCTGCCCTTCCGCCTTCGCCGGCTGAACCGAGACGAGACGCCGCGCGTAGTGCGGCTCGAGCTTCGAGGCGGACCGGCGCATGGTGTCGAGATAGAAGTCATGCACGCGCGCCTGGTTCAGCACCACATGCGGGAATTCCGAGAGGCCTTCTTCCACGTCCTTGATCCAGCCATTGCGGACCACGTTCGCGGGCTGCTTCTCATCCGGCTTCCAGAACGTCGTCTCGTTGATCCAGCAGGCCTCCTTCAGCACCCGCTCGCTGAAGCCGAAGGCGTGAAACATCTCCACGGTGCGGCAGGCAACGCCGTCCGCCTGACCGCGCAGCATGCGGCCCGGTTTCTGCTCGACGATGCAGGTCTTGATGTCGGGAAACGCAGAAAGCTGCGTCGCAAGCGTCAGTCCTGCGGGACCGCAGCCCACGATCAGGACATCAACCTCTGCCGGGACAGAACCTTGTGCGCCGGAAGCGGGATATCGCTCTGCCGGGTCGGCTATCTCGGGGTCGCCTGGCACGAATCCATTGAGATGAAATTGCATGGTCGTTCTCCCTATTGCTCAGTATGCTGATTATCAGTATGCTGGTCAAGTAGGCCTCTAAGGAGAATTCCGGTGAACGCGACCAACGAAATGCCCGGCCATCTGGCGCGCCGCTTCCAGCAGATCGCGGTGGCGGTGTTCCTGGCCGAGGTCGAGGCGGCCGGATACGACCTCACCCCTGTCCAGTACGTGGCGCTGGCCGGGGTCGACGCCAACCCCGGCATCGATCAGGTCACCCTGGCGGGACTGATCGCCTATGACCGCACCACCATCACCGGTGTGGTCGACCGCCTGGTCGCCAAAGGACTGATCACGCGCCAGGAAAGCAGCCGGGACCGGCGCGCCCGCGAGCTGACGATCACGGCTGCGGGACGGCGAACCCTGAACGGCAGCACGCCGGCGGTCGAAGCCGCTCAGCGCATCATGCTGCGCGGCCTGTCGGACAAGGAAGCCAAGGAGCTTGTACGCCTGCTACGGAAGGCCATTGCTGCCGGCAATGAGCTCAGCCGGGCGCCGCTGCAGAGCGCGGCGGCTGGCTAGTCGCATCGGAGAAGGTAGCCATACGCTGCAAATCGTCGAAAAATTTCGGCCGCGTGTCATACTTCTCCGGTCTGTCTCGTCATGTGTTCGGGCATATCCCGAATAAGGAGAAGATCATGAAGCAGATCGTTGTCATCGGCGGTGGGTTTGCCGGACTGGCGGCCGCTGTTGCGGCGGCGCGACGTCTCGATGAGGCCGGAGACGCGTCTGCGGACGTCAAGATCACGCTGGTCAACCGTGACCCCTGGAACTTCATCCGCGTGCGCGGGTATGAGCAGGACCTGAGCGACACGCGCGTTGCGCTCGCTGATGTCCTTGAACCCATCGGGGTCGAGCTCGTAATCGGAGAGGTCACGGCGATCGACGCCGGCGCTCGCGTGGTCCGCATTGGATCGGGCCGGATGCTCTCTTACGATCGGCTCGTGCTCGCCGCCGGCAGCCAGCTCAACATGCCGAACATTCCCGGCCTCGCGAGCCACGCATTCAACGTCGACAGTTATCAGGAGGGCGAGCGGCTGAACCAGCACATCGCCGGCCTGGGACGTCGGCCTGCCTCACCGGGTCGTGACACCATTGTGGTCGCAGGCGCCGGACTGACCGGCATCGAAGCCGCCTGCGAAATGCCGGAGAAGCTGGCACGAGCCGGCATCCGCAGCGGCCGCGTCATTATTGCCGATGCGCTCCCGCATATCGGCTCGAATATGGGAGACGAGGCCCGGCCGGTGATAGAAGAGGCGTTGCGTCATCTCGGAATCGAGACGCGCACCGGCGTCAGACTCGAATCGGTCGATGCCAGCGGCATCACACTTTCCGGTGGCGAGCGCATCGCGACGGAAACCCTTGTGTGGACCGCCGGCGTGCATGCAAGCCCGCTCGCGACAATGCTGCCTGTCGAGCGCGACCGGTTCGGCCGGTTGCCGGTCGACGAATACATGCGGGTCAAGAGCGTCGCCGGCGTGTTCGCGGCAGGCGACATCGCTGCAGCTCTGATCGACGGCACGCACGCCTCCGTGATGTCGTGCCAGCACGGCCGGCCGATGGGCCGATGGGCCGGCAACAACGCGGCGGCTGATCTGCTCGGCCTTGAGATGCTCCCGCTGCGGATCGAACACTATGTGACCTGCCTCGATCTCGGACCGTGGGGGGCGCTCTACACCGAGGGCTGGGACCGCCGTCTTGCCATTGCCGGAGCAGAGGCCAAGAAAACCAAGCAAACCATCAACCGCGTCCGCATCTATCCGCCGCGCAGCCGCGACCGCCGCGAAATCCTCGATGCGTATGCGCCGGTGTTGACGCCGTCGCCGTTGCGACAGCTGCGCCCCGCGGCGGAGTAGCCCGGCACCGCACGTCCGCGGCACGCCTTGCCGCGTGAGTGGCAAAGAGTCAGTATTCCCTTCAGCAGGCACCAATGCGGCGTCAGTCCGCACAACAAATTCGATGCCGCTGGGGAGAAACGCATGACGAGCCATGATGAAGCTCGCCGCGCCTTTTTGATTGGCGCGGTGGCTGGAGCCGGGGCGGCCGCAGGTCTCGCGTCTGAAGCTGCCGCTCAAGAGAAAACACCGGACCAGAATCCCGCTGCAGGCGCAGCGCCCCCTCATGCCACGACGGTTGGCGACACGCGCGGTGCGTTCTTCAACCCGGACGATGCCAAGACGGTCGCGGCCTTTGCCGAACGGCTGATGCCTGGCGCTCCAGGCAAGCCCGGGGCAACCGATGCCGGGGTGCTCAACTACATCGATCTCGCGTTGGCTGGGGCGTATTCCGGTCAGCAGGACATGTACCGCCACGGGCTCGCCGCGCTCGACGCCTACTGCAAGGCAACCCACAACGCCGTCTTCGCAAAGCTCGATGCCGCCACCCAGGACGCGGTGATCAAGGCGCTCGAAGACAACAAGGCAACCGGCTTCACCTGGCCCTCGGCCGCCGCGTTCTTCAACACGCTGCGGACGCACACGATGGAGGGAATGTTCGCGGACCCGGTTTACGGGGGCAACAAGGATTTCGCCGGTTGGCGTCTCGTCGGCTTTCCTGGCGCGCAAGTGCTGTTCACGGAAGCCGAAATGCACAGCAAGGAAGCGTTCACCCGCGGCCCGATCCTCGGCCTGCAGTCCCAACTCGCGACCAGGAAGGGGTGAGCCATGGCGACCGAAAAAGCAGATGTCGTCATCGTCGGGGTCGGTGCGGCAGGTGCGATCCTCGCCGCCGAGCTTGGCAAGTCCGGCATGAAGGTCGTTGGCCTCGAACGAGGCCCGCGCCTGAAAACCGAAGACTTCCAGCTCGACGAGTTGCGCTACTTCCAGCGGCAGGAGACGCGGCCGAACACCCGGCGTCAGCCCGTGACCTGGCGGCCCAACGCCAACACACGCGCCGTGCCGATTCCGAGCCAGAACTACGGCAACCAGGTCGGCGGCGGTACGGTGCACTACGGCGGGCTTTCGTGGCGCATGCACGAAGGCGACTTCCGCCCGCGTACGCAAAGCGTCGAACGCTACGGCGCTTCTTCGATCCCTGAAGACTCCTCGCTCATCGATTGGCCGCTCAGCTATGCCGACCTGGAGCCGCACTACGATCGCGCCGAATATGAGCTTGGGGTGTCAGGCAAGGCCGGCAACCTCAAAGGCCGCAAGATCGACGGAGGCAACGTCTTCGAGGCGCCGCGCGACCGCGAATACCCGCTGCCGCCTCTCACCGTCGATCAGTCGGGATTGACGTTTGCGGAAGGCGCCAGCAAGCTCGGCTATCATCCGTTTTCGTCGCCGCGCGCGATCCTGTCGCAGCCCTATCAGGGCCGGCCGGCCTGCAGCTACTGCTCGTTCTGCCAATCGTTCGGCTGCTTCATCGGCGCGAAGTCGACCGTGCTTTTGAACAAGGTGCCGGAGGCGGAGGCCACCGGCAATTTCAAACTCATCACCAACGTGATGTGTCACCGCGTCAACACCGACAACACCGGCAAGGCGACAGGCGTCGCCTACTACGGACCCGACGGCTCGAACAACACCATCGAGGCCGACCTCGTCATCCTGACGCCATTCATCTACGAGAGCACAAAACTTCTGCTGCTGTCGAAGAGCGAAAAATTTCCGAACGGACTTGCGAATTCGAGCGGACACGTGGGCAAGCACATCATGACCCACCTCAACGCCCGCGGGTTCGGCATCTTCGACGACCGCCACATCAACATCTTCATGGGTCCGAGTGCGCAACGCCACTCGATCGACGACTTCAACGCTGACAATTTCGACCATGGCGGCCTGGGCTTTATCCGGGGCGCTCAGATCTCGGTGGTTCCAGCCGACCTCGAAGCCGGTCCGATCGCGGTGGCGATGAGCATGAACCCGCCTCCCGGCGTGCCGCGCTGGGGCGCCGCGTACCGGGATTTCATCGCGCAATACTCCAACCGTTACGCCGGATTGGTGGCGCAGACGGAGAACCTCCCCTATGCGGATCAGACCATCGATCTCGATCCCGACACGCGCGACGCCTGGGGATTGCCGGCGCCGCGCATGACGTACGACTGGCGGCGTCCGAATGAACTCAAGCGCATCGATTTCATGCGGGCAAAGCTGAACGAGATCGGCCGCGCCATGGGAGCGTCGAAGACCTGGCTTGCACCCATGAACTCAGGCGGTCCGATGGGACATCACGAGGGAGGCACCCGCATGGGCAGCGATCCCAAGAACTCCGTGGTCAACCGTTACGGTCAGACCTGGGATGTGCCGAACCTGTTCGTGATCGGAAGCTCGACCTTCCCGTCCATGGGTTGCGGCTTCAATCCGACGCTGACGATTCAGGCACTTGCCTATATGAGCGCCGACGCAATCGTGAATCGTTATAAGAAGAATCCCGGCGCACTGCTTTAAGCGCGGCCATGACATCATCGGGCCGGGGCCTGAACCGGGCCCCTGCCCCAGGCATGGCGGCCATTGCCCGATGGCTGTTTGCCGCAATCGCGTTCGCGAAATAGACTGCAAGGATGCCCCACGGTCGATCCAACACCGAGCATCAGAAGCGTGCCGCTGCGGCCTGGAATTCCATGCAGCGCTTCGTGACAGGCTTTTTTGCATTGCTCGCAATGGTCTGTTGGACGTCGGGGCCCACCCCGGCCGTGACAATCACCGGATATATGAGCGTGCTGACGATGTCCCATGACGGATCGTGGGGCACCGACATGCAGCTGTCGCTGGACGACGCGCTGCAGAACGCCATCGCCCGCTGCAAGAAAATGCACGGCCTCAAGCTCGGATGTGGCGGCTATGTGATCTCCATCGAGAATGGCTGGTTGCTGGGCACGCGTTGCGGGACGCGCAGCATTCTCTCCAGCGGAATGACACGCGCCGAAGCCGAACAGGATGCCGATCGCCGCGAGAAGAACATGCGTCGCGATTATGTGCCGAATCTTCCCGCATGCCGCCGCGTTGTTGCCGTCGATCCTGCGGGAGCCATTGACGCTGCGGACGTCGCGCTTTCCACACGCTGATTGCGTGACCGGTGATCGACCCGGCGCTTTTGCGCGGGTATCGGGCGACAAGTCTGTCCATGAACTTTCCGTCTCATCGACTGTTATCGGTCCATGAGCAACGACCAGGGCATCAGAAAAGACAATCGCGGTCAGGATCAGCCAGCCGATAAGGACCGCGCGCAAAAGCGCACGCAAACGACCCCTGCTGCCGGGCCGCATGCAAAGCGGCATCTGACCGAAGACGACAAAACGCCTGGAGCTGGGACGCTGCCTCGACCGGGTGAAAGCGACGACAGCACCTCAGGCTGACGTTGGGCCGCCGCTCGCACGTACTCAACGGCAAGCCGCGGCACGGAACATCGCTTTGGCGCGGACGTTCAGCCCCAGACGGATGGCGGCCGCGGCATGCGCCGTCCATGCCCAGCGGAGGATCACATGACGTCTTCGGACGCGCCGGTCTGGAACCGGCGCAATTTTCTCGCAACCACAATGGTTTCCACCATGTCGGCAACTCTTTTGGATCGCGGCAACGCGAAAGCCAATGTTTCGGCCGCCGCGCCCAATCCGCGCGATACGGTGCAGCTCACCATGCGCATCAACGGCGATCGTCACCGGTTGAACGTCGACATCCGCACGACGCTGCTCGACGCCTTGCGCGAACACGTGGGCCTGACCGGCACCAAAAAAGGCTGCGATCACGGCCAGTGCGGCGCCTGCACCGTGCATATCAACGGCCGGAGCGCACTGTCGTGTCTGACGCTCGCCGCGAGCGCCGAAGGCCAGGATATCACCACCATCGAAGGCCTCGCCGGCCGCGACGGCAAGCTGCATCCGATGCAACAGGCATTCGTGGATCACGACGCCTTCCAGTGCGGCTACTGCACGCCGGGACAGATCATGACCGCGGTCTGCTGCGTAAAGGAAGGCCATGCCCGCAACGATGCGGCCATCCGCGAATATATGAGCGGCAATCTCTGTCGCTGTGCGGCCTATCCCAACATCGTCGACGCGATCAAGCAGGCGAACACAGAAATGGGAGAAGGCTGACATGCGCCCGTTCCAGTTCATCCGCGCCGACAGCCCGCAGGCCGCCATCGTGGGTTTCAGCAACGCCGGCGAAAGCGACGGCTCCGACGAACGCTCCCGCGGCAGCCAGTATCTCGCCGGCGGCACGACGCTCCTCGATCTCATGAAGCTCGGCGTGATGCAGCCATCCGCTGTCGTCGACATCAATGGCCTGCCGACGGACAGCCTCGCACAGATCGATCTCGGTCCGCGCGGGCTTCGGTTGGGCGCCATGGCGCGCATGTCGGACGCGGCCGAGCACCCCGACGTGATCGAGCACTATCCGGTCATCGCGCAGTCACTGTCGCTCGCGGCCAGCACGCAAATCCGCAACATGGCCTCGCTCGGCGGGAACGTGCTTCAGCGCACGCGCTGCACCTACTTCCGCGACACATCCTATCCGAACTGCAACAAGCGCACGCCCGGCTCGGGCTGCGCCGCGATGGACGGAATCAATCGGCAGCACGCGGTGCTCGGCGTCAGCGGCGACTGCATCGCGAGCTATCCTGGCGACTTCGCTCAGGCCTTGATCGCACTCGACGCGCAGGTAGAGATCAACGGCCCAGGTGGCGGGCGCGTCATCCCGTTCGCGACCCTGCATCGCACACCTGGCGACACGCCTCATCTCGAACACACGCTCGCGCCCGGCGACCTGATCATCGCCTTCGATATCCCGGAGCTGCCGTTTGCACGGCGCTCTCTGTTCCTGAAGATCCGCGACCGCGAGTCCTACGAGTTTGCGCTGGCCTCCGCGGCCGTGGCTCTCGACCTCGATGGCGAGACCGTGAAGGACGTGCGCATTGCGCTTGGCGGCGTCGCCACCGCGCCGTGGCGCGCCGAAGAGGCTGAAGCGCGACTCAAAGGCCAATCACTCGGCGACGATACGCTCGCCGCAGCCGCCGAAGCGGCCTTCGCTCAGGCGAGCCCCCGCGAACACAACGCATTCAAGATCGACCTCGGCAAGCGCACGCTCGTTCGCGCTTTGCAGCAAGCCGCCACTTTGGAGATCTGAGATGAACCGTGCCGCACCCGCTCCGCTTGCCAACATGGGCGAACCCGTACCGCGTGTCGATGCGCGCCAGAAGGTCACCGGCGAGGCGCGCTACGCCTCCGATTTCCCCGCAGGAAACATGGCCTATGCGTATCTCGTGACCAGTTCGATCGCCCTTGGCAGCATCACGCGGATGAATCTTGAGGAGGCGCGCGGCGTGCCCGGCGTGCTCGAAATTTTCACGCACGAGAACACGGGCGAATTGAAGCCGTTGAAGTATTCCGCGGGCGGCGGCGGTCCGTCGACGTCGATGCAGGACCTCGGCCCGAAAATCCACCATGACGGACAGATCGTCGCCATGGTCGTCGCCGACACATTCGAGGCAGCGCAGGAGGCCGCAGGCCTCGTGAAGATCCAGTATCAGTCCGAGCAACCCAGCGCGACCTTCGACTCGCCCGGCGTGACCGAGGAGGATGCCAGCAAAGCCAGCGAACGCGCCAAGCATCTGCCCCAGGCAGGCGACGCTCTGACGGCTCTGGTCGACGCCGACGCAACCATCGATGTGAAATACGGCACGCCGACACAACATCACAACGCAATCGAGCTGTTCACCACCACTTGCGTCTGGCGTGATGGCGAGCTGACGGTGTTTGAGCCGAGCCAATTCGTGTACGGCCTGAAGGCCGGTCTCGCCCAAACGCTTGGCATTCCGTCCGACAAGGTGCGGGTGATCAGCCCGTTCGTCGGCGGCGCGTTTGGCTCCAAGGCGCAGGTGACGCCGCGCTCACCGCTGGTGGCGTTGGCTGCGAAAAAGCTCAATCGCCCGGTCAAGCTCGTGCTGACCCGCGATCAAGGCTTCACGGTTTCGACATATCGCGCCGAGACGCGCCATCGGATTCGCATGGGCGCAAATCGCGACGGCAAGATCGCGAGCTTCATCCATGAAGGCTGGGAGGTCACGTCGCGGCCAGACCCATATTCGGTCTCAGGCGTCGAGGACAGCGCCCGACTTTACGGTTTTGGCGCGGTGAAAACCCAGGTGCAGATCGTGCATGCCGATCGCAACACGCCGGGATTCATGCGCTCGCCGCCCGTCGTTCCCTATATCTACGCCCTGGAAAGCGCGATGGACGAGCTCGCCGCAGAACTCGACATGGACCCTGTCGAGCTTCGTCGTGTCAACGACAGCATGCAGGACGCGACCGGCAAGCCCTGGTCCAGCCGTTCTCTCATGAAGTGCTACGACCAGGCCGCGGAGCGCTTCGGCTGGAAGCATCGCGACTCCAAACCCGGATCGATGCGAGATGGCGATTGGCTGATCGGGTGGGGCTGCGCCAGCGCGGTCTATCCGACGCACGTCGGCGCTGCGACCGCCCGCGTCCGGCTGCAGGCCAACGGCGAGGCCCATGTGCAAATCGCGGCCCACGAGATCGGCGTTGGCGTCCGCACGGTCGTCGCGCAAACGGTGGCCGAGCAACTCGACATTCCGGTGTCGGCGGTGGAGGTCGAGACCGGCGACAGCGCGTTCCCGCCTGCGCCTGTGGCCGGCGGCTCGAACCAGACGGCGAGTTGCTGCTCGGTGGTGATAAAGGCCTGCGAGGCCATTAAGGCACGATTGTCCGCGCCGGTCTCGACCGTTGGCAGCGGCTCGGGGGGCGGTGGCAACACGCTCGAGGATCAGTTCAAGCGGCTCGGCGTCGGTGCCATCGAAGAATACGCCGAATACCTGCCGCCGGGCGGCAAGCCCGACACGATCAAGAAACTCTACGGCGGCACGCCCTTCCTCGGCGGCGGCTCGCAGGGCGAAAAGCTGATGTATGCGCTGGGCGCCGAATTCGTCGAAGTGCGCATCCACGCGCTGACGCGCGAAATCCGGGTGCCTCGCATGGTCGGCGCATTTGCGGCCGGGCGGATCGTGAACCCGCGCACTGCGCGCAGCCAGTATCTCGGCGGCATGATCTGGGGGGT
Source organism: Rhodoplanes sp. Z2-YC6860 (assembly GCF_001579845.1). Taxonomy (GTDB): domain Bacteria; phylum Pseudomonadota; class Alphaproteobacteria; order Rhizobiales; family Xanthobacteraceae; genus Z2-YC6860. The sequence continues at coordinate 737,189 of NZ_CP007440.1, read as the reverse complement.
GTCGTCGGCGCTGCACGAGGCAACCGAGATCGATCCGCGCAATGCGCGCTACGTCAACGACAACCTCGCCGACTATATGATCCCGGTGAATGCCGACATCGCAGACGTCGACATCATACTGGTCTCCGAGCAGGATGATTTCGTCAATCCGGCCGGAGTCAAAGGCATCGGCGAACTCGCCAACGTGGGCACCGCAGCAGCCGTGGCCAACGCCGTTTATCACGCCACCGGTGTGCGGGTCCGTGAGCTGCCGATCCGGCTGGAAAAGCTATTGGCCGTATAGTGCCGGCGCGATGTGCGCCTGAAGGGCTTAAACGATGGAAGCCGCGCGGTTTGGCGAGGCGAAGCTTTCGGCCAGCAGTTGCAGCCCCTGAGCAAGCTCATCGCGCGTCCGCGGCGCGCCGAGGCACACGCGCACGCCAGGCTGCGCCGATGCGTCGACTGCAAAAACATCGTCGCCGACCACGGCCAGCCCACGGCGAAGAATTTCCCCGACAAATCCGGTCGGATTGCGCCGTTGCAGCAACGGAATCCAGAGGTGGTGACCATGCGGGCCTGCCGCATGAGGGACGGCCTTCAGGAATTTTCCCGCGAGTCGTTGGCGCCCCGCGGCTTCATCGCGAATCGCCCGGATGATGTCGTCGGCGACGCCGGTTTTGATCCAATGCGTCACCAGGGCCACCATCAGCGGCGCGCCCATCAGCATGGTGGCGCCGAGACTTTCACTCATGTCGCGCGCCGAGTGCTCATCGGGGGCATGGAGGTACGAAACTCTCAATGCCGGCGCGATGCACTTCGATAATCCCACGGCCAGATAGGTCCGCTCCGGAATGAGGTTCGCAATCGGCGATGCGGTCGGATTGAGCCAGCCATAGGCATCGTCTTCGATCAGCAGCGTCTTGCTCGCCTGGATGATGTCGGCGACGGCGGCGCGACGCTTCTGCGACATCGTCGCGGTCGTGGGATTGTGCAGTGTCGGCGTGAGGTAGACGGCTTTGGGCTTGTACTCCCGGCACGCCGATTTCAGCGCATCCGGCAGGACGCCTTCCGTATCCATCGCAACGCCGACGAGGCGCAGGCCGAGCCTTTTGGCCGCGGCCTTCATACCCGGAAAGGTCAACGCTTCGGTCAGAACAAAGTCGCCTGGCGCGCACCGCGACAGCAATGCGTTGAACAAAATCGCTTGATTGCCCGGATAGACGACAACGCGCTCCGGCCGCACCGCCGAAATGCGGCGGCGCAGCCAGTGTGCCGCGACCTCGCGTTCATCGTCGTTGCCGCCCGGCTGCTGGTAATTCAGAAACGAGCTCAAGCCCGCTTCGTCCCTGAGTGCTCCCAAGGCCTGCACGATATGCAGATCGAGATTGGCCTCCAATGGTTGGGGCGGAACGTTCATTGAGAAGTCGATCTTGATGGCTTGCGGGATGTCGGAATGAGCGCGGAGCGTCGTTTCCGAAACGAAGGTTCCGCGCCCGACCTGCGCCTCGATCAGCCCACGCCTCCGCGCTTCCCCGTAGGCGCGCGTCACTGTGGTGAGGTCGAGCCGCAACGCCTGCGCCAGCGCGCGGTGGGTCGGAAGCTGTTGTCCCCGTTTCAGACGCCCGCCCGCAATGTCGGCCGCGAGAGCGTCGACGATGCGTTTGAACGCCGGTCCGGACCACTCCGAAATTGTAGGGACCCAATCCATGCAATTCCAAACTTTGTCGTCGTTTGTATGGACATAAATCCGTATTGTATGGGCGATCGGATGACAAGGGAGATTTGGCAATGGCCAGCAACGAAACCGCCGTGACGCCCGGTCGCGCACTCTGGCGCGGCTTCACGATGCGCTGCCCGAACTGCGGCGGCGGCAGCTTGTTCGGGCGATTCCTGAAGGTTGCCGATGGCTGTCCGAAATGCGGCGAGGAATACTCGCATCATCGCGCCGATGACTTCCCGGCCTACCTGGTCATCGTCCTCGTCGGACACCTTGTGGTTCCCGGCGTGCTGGTGATGGAGGAACTCTACGCGCCGCCGACCTGGCTCCAGTATCTGATCTGGCTGCCAGCCATCGCAATCCTTGCCTTGGCACTGCTGCAACCCGTCAAAGGGGTTGTCGTGGCGCTGCAATGGTATTGCGGAATGCACGGCTTCGAGCAGTCGAAGAAGCGTCGGCTCGCGGCAGCGCTTGGCTGACAGCACGCGAGGCCGGCGGCGGCTATTCCGCCTGGCGATTGACGATCAGCGCCACCGGTCCGCCTCCGTCCGGCCCCTGATGCTCCGCGCCGCCGGACACGTAAATCTCAGCGTGACCGATGAGGCCTGCAAGCGCGCCGCAGACGAAGGCCCGGGCGTGCCGCGTGGATGAAATGTCGGAGTCGTCCAACATCGTGTGGCGGTTGCCGCGCAGCCTGCCGTCGTGGCTCGCCTCGGCTTTGGCGAGCACGGCGGTGAGCCGCCCGCGCTGACTTGAATTGAGCTGACCACCCGAATTCAAGCCAAGACGCGACAGCGCGGCGCGGACCGGTTCGATGTCGATGGCGTCAGTCATCACCGCGTGATCGATGGAAAGCGACCCGCTCCACGCTGGCGACATGCCCATGACAACAACCTCATGGTCGAGCAATTCGATACCAGCTGAGCAGCTCGCGCGGCCCGACCAGATGCTCCAGTCGTTGCCGATCTGCGCATCGCTGAGCTTGCCGCGATCGACCTCGCCGAGGGCGAGCGCCACACCGAGCGCACTTGCGGCGCGCGACAGATTCATCGACTTCAACGTGTCTTTCGTAGCAACCGCCGCGCCGCGCGCTTCGGCTTCGGCGGTGCGCGCCACCGTGAGCAACGGGCATTTCACCTGCACGAAATGCACGGCGGCGGGATCGTCGATCCTGGCGTCGCGCATCGCGGCGTGCACCGCCTCGGCCACCATGTCGGCCTGCGGCAGTCGCCCAAGATGCTCCGCCGGCAGCGCCGCGGTGTGGGCGCGGCCGAGCGCCAGCGCGGGACGTTCGGCCCCCTCGCCTTCGGCACGCTCGAACACCGTCCAATGCGGCGACATGCCGCCCTCGGTGCCGCCCGACATCACGAGGCAGATCTTCGCCGCCAGCTCCGCGCCAAGATAACGCTCGAACATCAGCTTCAACGCCAACGCCGCATAGCCTCGCGCGTAATCGTTGACGAGACCGTTGCCTTCGGTCTTTCCGAGCACAGCGATCACGCCCTTGGGATCGATGCGGCCGCTGGCAATCGCAGTCTCGATGCCGCTCACGTCATCGGGCGAGGCTGCGGAGATGCGGTGGACTTTGGCAACGGGCATGAGAACTCAACAGCAAGGCGGCTGCGATTGGTAATGCGCCGCGATCGCACGCTCGAGCTCGGAGATAGCGGCCGCGAGCCCTTCGTTTCCGTGCATGTCGGCGCGCAGCCGCGCCAGCATCTCGTCGCGCATGACGGGGTAATCGATGTTCAACACCTGCCCGTCGCGCACCACCGGACGTCCGGCGACGATCAGCTCGTGGATGTGGCGCATGGTGCTGCGGGCAAACAGCATGTCCTGCGGATTGAGATCGGGCCGCACGCGTTCATGGTCGACCGCGTCCCAGTCCAAAACCAGGATGTCGGCCGGCATGCCGGGCGCAAGCGCGCCGCCGTCGTCCCTGTTGGTGACCGAGAAGCGGCCGTTGTGGAATGCCATCCGCAACATCTGCGCGCGGCTGACGTCGGTCGTGAAGGCCCAGCCCTGATGCAGGAAATGCGCGAGCCGCATTTCGCGGAGCGCATCGTCATCCTCGTCGAAGGTCGAGCCGTCGAGCCCGAGCGCCACGCGGCAGCCGCGCTTCACCATCTCCTTGAGCGGCGCGATGCCCGAGCGCAGATGCAGGTTCGAGCTGGTGTTCACGGATATCGTTGCGCCGCGGGCGGCGAGCAGCTCGAGCTCGTCAGGCCGCGCCCAGGTGCAGTGGGCGAGCGTCAGCCGCGGACTCAAGAAGCCGATGCCATCAAGGAATTTCAGGATGCCGCCGGGATAGTTGGCGTCGAGCCAAGCCCGCTGCGTTTGGGTCTCCAGCAGATGCATGTGGATGCGGCGGCCGGTGCGCTTCGAGGCGTCCGCGATCGCCTCCAGGAGCTCGTGCGTGCACCACTGCACCGCCTGCGGGCCGTACTGCACGTCGAACATCGGATTGGCGGCGGCGTTGGCGACCGCATCGACCAGCGCGAGTTGCTGTTCCACCGACAGCGGCGGCTTGAGATAGCGCTTCTCGACCTCCGTGCGGGCTTGCGGCGACAGTGCTGCCAGCACCGGCTCCGACGGCCCGTAAACCAGCGGATTGCGGTTACGCATCGCAACCGCAAAGCCCACGCGCACGCCGACATCGCGCGCCGCACGCGCGACCTCGGCCACCTCGGTCGGCAGATCGGTGAGCCCTTGCACGCGCGTGTAATGCACCATGATTGCTGCCGCACCACCGAGCGCGCTGCGCGACAGCGAGACAGCGCTGGCGAGATAAGGATCGATCGACGGCAGCAGCGCGAGATAAGCGATCCAGCTTTCCAGCGGCTTGCCGGCGCCGCCGTAGGCCGTGGTCGAGGTGACGCGGGCGTGATCGTGAGCGTTGGTCGGGGCCGGCATGGCGAGCAGGCGGCGCGCTCCGGGCGTGACCGGCTCGACCGCAACGATGCGCTCGCCGTCGATCCGGATGGCATGCGCGCCACCGGCCGGCGCATCGGCGCTCGGTTGAATATGAGAGCAGGTCAGTTCACGCATCGGCAGAGCCCGGCAGCCCGAGCCCGCAACCGGACGATTGCGGGCTCCCGAATTTCGATCAGTTCGACAATACTGGCATCATCCGGTCGGCTTTGGGAGGCAGAAACGAACGGCCGAACACCTCGTCGAATTTTGGCGCGCGGGGAAGCTCGAACGCCTCCTTGATCATGGCGGAGGATTCGTCGATGCGCGCATCGACCACGTCGCCCATGCCGATCTGCCGCGCCTCCGGCGTATCCATCAACGTCTTGTAGACATAGATCAGCCGGCGCTTCTCGATGTCGCGCTTCACCAGCGGCTCTCTCTTGACCAGGATGTCGATCGCCGCGTCCGGATTCTCGATCACCTCCCTGATGGAGCGGTTGATCGCGCGCACCAGGCCCTTCACAGCTTCCGGCTTCTCCTTGACGAGCTTCTGCGAGACGATGATGCAGTTGGAATAGAGGTCGGCGCCGGCATCGGCGTAATAGATCCAGCGGAAGTCCTTGTCGGGATCGAGATTGAGCGCGACGAGATTCATGTAGCTGGTCGCGGTGAAAATCGCGATCGCTTCGACCTGATCCTGCAGCAGCAGCTGCTCCTGGAGATTCGGCGCGACGCTCAGAAGGCTGATCTTCGAGTAGTCGATGCCGTTCTTCTTCGCCATCAGCGGCAGCATCTTGACGGTGGCGCCCGCCGCCGGTGCGCCGAGCTTCTTGCCTTCCAGATCCTTGATGGTCTTGATCGAGCTGGTCGCCTTGGTGAGCAGCGCGAACGGCGCGCGGCTGTACATCATGTAGACGATCAGCGGCGCCTCGCCGGGCTTCAGCGCGGCGCTCTGGATGACAGCATTGGCGTCGCCGAATGCCGCGTCATAGGCGCCCGTCATGACACGCGTCACCGCGCCGGCCGAGCCCTCGCCCTGGTCGATGGTGACGTCGAGCTTCTCCTGCGCGAAGTAGCCCTTCTCCTGCGCCCACAGGAACCAGGCGTGGATGCCTTGCAGCTTCCAGTCCAGCGAGAAGCGGATCTTGGTAACGTCCTGCGCGAAGGCGGTTGTCGTCCAGAGCACAAGGCCCAAAGCTGCCGCGGCCCATCGAAGTTTTGCGAACATTCAAACGCTCCTGTTGCGACCGGCCCGGCAGCCGATCCGTTTTAGCCCATCGCGAATTCGTCATTGCGGCGTGCCCAGCCGGTCACCCGCGTTTCGATCAGCGAGAAGACGACGTAGAGACCGACGCCCAGCGCGCCGAGGATCAGCAATCCGGCAAACACCAGCGGAACGTCGAAGCTCGAGCTTGCGATCATCATCAGGTTGCCGATACCGCGATTGGACGCCACGGTTTCTGCAATTACCGTGCCGACAAAGGCCTGCGTGACGGCGACTTTCAGCGAGGCGAAAAAGTACGGCATGGTCCGCGGCAGGCCCACATTGAACAGAATGTCGAGCTTGGTGGCCTTCATCGCCTTCATGACGTCTTCGAGCTCGGGCTCGGTGGTGGCGAGCCCGGTTGCGACGTTCACAACGATCGGGAAGAAGGCGAGCGTGACGGCAGTGAGAATCGCCGGCACGGTGCCGGCGCCGAACCACAAAACGAAAATCGGCACCACCGCGACCTTGGGGATGCTCGAGAAGCCGATCAGCAGCGGATAGGTCACGTCATAGGCGAGCCGCGACGAACCGACCAGCACGCCCAGCGCGACGCCAAGCACGATGCCAAACGCAAACGCCACCAACGTCTCGTAGAGTGTCTGGATGGCGTGCGGCCAGATCGCGGGGAAACGCGTGACCAGCGTATAAATGATCTGGGTCGGTCGCGGCAGCACGATGTCCTTGATGCCGAAGCCAAGACAGATCACCTCCCAGAGCACGAAGAAGCCGATGATCAACGCGGCGGAGGCGATGCGCCTTCTGAGCTGGGTGTTCATTGCGGCGCTCCCGCAGCGGACACTTTGGGCGGTTGGGCGTGGACAATGAACTCGCGCAATTTGTGCGTCATCGACACGAAGTCCGGCTCGTAGGTCATGGTCACGGTGCGGGGCCGCGCAAACGGCACCACGCTGTCGTCGATGATCCGCCCCGGCCGCGCCGCCATCACACAGATGCGGTTGGCGAGGAAACCCGCTTCCTTGAGATCGTGGGTGACCAACAGCACCGTCGGTCGATGGATGGTCCAAAGCTCCTGCATGATGGCCCACAGCTCCTCGCGGGTGAACTGATCGAGCGCGCCGAACGGCTCGTCGAGCATCAGGAGCTGCGGCTCGTGCACCAACGCACGACATAGCGAAGCGCGCTGCAGCATGCCGCCGGAGAGCTGCCAGGGAAACTTGTTGCTGAAGCCAGCGAGACCGACCTGCGCCAGCAGCGCCTCGACCCTGTCGCGGAATTCGCCCTTGCGCTTCCGCCGATACTCCTGCCGGTAGGGCGGCACGATCTTCAACGGCAGCATCACGTTGTCGAGCAGCGTGAGCCATGGCAGCAGCGTCGGGTTCTGGAACGCCATGCCGACCCGCACCGGCTCGGCACCGACCTCGCGTCCCGCGACGTAAACATAACCGGTCGACGCGTTGATCAGGCCGGTGACGAGCTTGAGGATTGTCGACTTGCCGCAGCCCGAAGGGCCCACCAGCGCGACGAAGTCGCCCTTCTCGATCCGCAGCGTGGTCTCGGACAGCGCATGCACCTGCCGCTCACCGCGCCCGTAGGTGTGGGTGACCTTCTCAAGCTCGACGAAGGCGCCCGAATGCACGCTTTCCGGCAAAGCGGGCGTGGGATCGATCGCCACCGCGGCGAGGCTCATGCGGCATGCTCCCGGTTTGACGACGTCCGGCCCTGCAAGATCGCGGCCATCGTGTTGTCGGTGTTCTTCGGCGAGGCCGGCGGCATCTGCTGGATGGCATGCACCGAGCGGCCCCAACCGCGCGTGCCGGGCATCAGCGTGCGGTCCTTCATGACGAAACGGCCGCGCACGAGCGTGTGGATGGGCAGGCCGGTGACGCGCTGGCCATGGAACGGCGTGATGCGCGACAGCGATTGCAGCTTGGCGTCGTCGATGGTCCACTGGCGATTAAGATCGACCACCGCGATATCGGCATCGGTGCCAGCTTGAATCACGCCCTTGCGCGGATAAAGCCCCCAGATCTTGGCCGGGTTCGCGGCGCTCCAGCGCACATAGTCGCTGATGCTGTAGCGGCCGGCGGCCACTTCGGTCAGCATCATCGGCATCTGGGTCTCGACACCCGGGAAACCGCAGTCGACCGTCCAGATATCGTTGCGGGTTTTCTCCTCGACGGAATGCGGCGCATGGTCGGTGGCGACCATGTCGACCGTGCCGTCGGCGAGCGCTGCGAACAGCGGCTCCTGGTTGCGCTTCTCGCGCACCGGCGGATTGACGCGGATCACGCCGCCGAACCGGGCATAGTCGTCCGTGGAGAGAAACAGATACTGCGGACAGGTCTCGCCGGTGATGTCGACGCCGCGCGCCTTGGCCTCGGCCAGCGGGCGCAACTCCTCGGCCGACGAGATGTGCAGGATGTGGATGCGTGCGCCGGTCCATTCGGCGAGGATCGCAGCGCGGCAGACCGCCTCGATCGCCACGACCGCAGGCCTCGAAGCGATGTGAGCAAGAGGATCGATGCGGCCGACCTCGCGCATGCGGAGCTCTCTGCGCACCATGATCTCGTTGGTCTCGGCATGCAGCGAGACGCGCTTGCCGGTCGGCGCCACCACCTCGAAGGCTTCGAGCATCGCGCCCGTGTCGGGCGAGGGAATCGCGCCGAAGGTGTTGCCCATATAGAGCTTGAAGCCGATCGCGGTCTTGGCGAGTTCCGGCGCGTGCTGGATGGTGTCTTCGCCAAGGAGCGCGTAGAGGCCGAAATCGACATGCGCCTTCTCGGCCGCCATCTTGTGCTTGGCGGCAAGAAGCTCAGGCGTGCCGACTGGCGGAATCGTGTTCGGCATATCGAACACCGTTGTGACGCCGCCGAAGGCCGCGGCCGCCGTGCCGCTCGCAAAGTCTTCCTTGTGGGGATAGCCGGGATCACGGAAGTGCACATGGACGTCGATCGCGCCGGGCAGCACGTGCATGCCGCTGGCGTCGAGCGTGTCGATGGCCTCCGGCATCGCCTCGTCGGCGCCGACCGCGAGGATCTTGCCGTCTTTGATCGCGACGCTCGCCTCGACGACGCTGTCGGGCGACACCACCTTGCCTCCGCGGATGACGAGATCTGCCTTTGTCATGTTCGCCTCCTCAGAGCATCGCCCAGCCGCCGTCGACCGGCAGGTCGATGCCGGTGATCTGGCGCGAGGCATCGCTTGCAAGAAACAGGCAAGCATTGGCCACGTCGTTGTCGACGGTAACCCGCTTCAATGCATAGTCAGCGGCGTGGCGTTCCATGGCCTGCTCGAGCGTGATGCCGAGCTTCTTGGCCATGTCGGTGCAGACCTTGTCGCGAAACCGCGGGCCATCGACCATGCCGGGCGCCACGCAGTTGACATTGATGTTGTAGGGTCCGACTTCGAGCGCGAAGCTCTTGGTGATGCCACGCAGGCCCCATTTTGAGGCCGAATAGGCCATCCGGCCGGCGCGCCCGCGCATGCCGAAGGTGCCGCCCACGTTGACGATCTTGCCGTAGCGCTGCGCCATCATGGCCGGCAGCGTCGCCCGCATGGTGTGAAAGCAGCCGTTCATGTTGAGCGTAACGATGTCGTCGAATTCGTCCGGCGTGGTCTCGACGCCGGTCTTGCCGATCGGGCCCGAGCCGCCGGCCACATTCACCAGGATGTCGATGCGGCCGAATTTCTCGATCGTGGCCTTGGCGGCGTTCTCGCACTGCTTGGCGTCGGTGAGATCGCAGGGCACCACGATCGCTTCCGCGCCGTGCGCCCTGGCCTCCTCGGCAACCGGCTCGATGGCCGCAACATCGCGGCCGACCAAGGCGAGCTTCACCCCCTCAACCGCGAAGGCGACCGTGATCGCCGCGCCCATGCCCTTGGCCGGGCCGGTGATCATCGCAACGCGTCCGTTCAACTGCAGGTCCATACGTCTCTCGTTGACTGTCGTTGTCCGACCGAAGCGCTGGTGCCCACCCCCGAGAACCCCAGGGAGAGGGCACTGCGAGGCACCCCCGAGCCTCGCTAGAACAGCTTCTTCGGCAGGTCTTTCGCGTCCGGCAGGAAGGCCGGCGTGAAAATCTCGGAGACCGCCGGCGTGCGCGGCAGGCCATTGGCGTCGACGAGGATGTCGATCGATTTCTTCAACCGCTCCGGATCGACATTGCCGAGCCCGATCTTGGCGATCTCGGGATGGTTCATCTCGTCCTTCAGGGTCGCGATGAAGCGCTCCTTCTCGACCGGCACTTTGATCAGCGGTTCACGCTTGGCAACGGCCGCGACCGAGGCATCGAGATCTTTCAGAGAGTCGACAAGCCCGCGATTGATGGCGCGAACGAGCCCGGCGACCGCCTTGGGATTCTCCTTCACGAGCTTCTTGGAGACGATGATGGCGTTGGAATAGAGGTCCATGCCGTAGTCGCCGTAGTTGATGTAGCGAAGCTGGCCATCCTCCACGCCCATCAGCTTGGCCGAGAAGCGGATGGTGTTGACGAAGCCGAACACCCCGTCGACCTGGCCCTGCATCAGCATCTGCTCGCGCAGATTGGGCTGCATGTTGGTGACTTTGACCTTGGTGCAGTCGATCTTGGTGATCTTGCAGAACGCCGGGAACAGCTTCAGCGCACCGTCATTGGCGGCGCCGCCGATCGTCTTGCCCTCGAAATCCCTCGGCGTCTTAATGGGGCTGTCAGCTTTGACCGCCACCGTGAACGGCGGCTGGTTGAACATCACATAGACCGCGATCGGCGCTTCCTCGGGCTTCTTGGCAGCGAACTCGATCAGCGCATTGATGTCGCCGAAGCCCACGTCGTAAGTGCCGTTCGCCACCAACGGCACGGCCGCGCCGGAGCCGTTGCCCTGGTCGAGCGTGACCTCCAGGCCTTCCTCTTTGAAATAGCCCTTGTCGTCGGCGATGAAGAACATCCCCTGCGGGCCCTGATACTTCCAGTTCAGGACCAGCTTGAGCTTGGTGGTTTGCGCCTCTGCCGGCAGGGCCGTCAGCGCGGAAAACGTAAACGCCGCGGCCAAGGCCGCCAGCGTGGATCGCAGAACCGAGTTCATTGGGGCACCCTGATTGAGGCTGTCCCGGCCACAGAACGCTACCCCGTTTCAGTGATCGCATCTGCCGCCGATTTCTTGCTATTGTGTTGCCGAAAAGGCATCACTCAGGCGGGCGGCTCATGAAGCACTTGCGCATCCTGAACTATGTCGACGAGGTCGCGCGATCGGGTTCGATCCGCAAGGCGGCCGATCAGCTGAACGTCACGGCGTCCGCGGTGAACCGTCGGATCATGGATCTGGAGGAGGAACTCGGCGCGCCGCTGTTCGAGCGACGGCCACGGGGGGTGCGCCTGACCGCCGCGGGCGAGGTGTTCGTCAACTACCTGCGCCAGCAGGACAGCGAAGTCGAGCGGATGAAATCGCAGATCTCCGACCTCAAGGGCATGCGCCGCGGCACGGTGCGGATCGCGTGCAGCCAGGCCCTCGCGCTGGAATTCCTGCCACGGCAGATCGGCGAGTTCCGCAAGCGGCACGCGTTCGTGTCGTTCGACGTGAAGGTGTTCGATCACGAGCAGGCGATGGCGGCGCTGGCGGCTTACGAGGTGGATTTGGCGCTGGTGTTCCGGCCGCCGTTTCTCGCCAACTTCCACCCGCTGATGGCGCTCGAGCAGCGTGTCGTCGCCGTGATGGCCGCCGATCACCCGCTTTCGGCGAAGCGAACCGTGCGGCTGCGCGATTGCGCGGCTTATCCGGTGGCACTGCCGGAGCGCAGCATCGGCGGCCGGCAGTTGCTCGAAGAGGTCATGGCGCGCAGCCGGATTTCCTTTCAGGTCGCCGCCGAATCCAACTCGTTCGAACTTCTGCGGGGCCTCGTGCTCCAGGCCAACCTGATCTCGTTCCAGATCCGCGCGGGCACCATGCAGTCCGGCAACAAGCTCGGCCTGGTCGCCCGCGACATCGACGACAGGGATGTGCCACGCGCCAACCTGGTGCTGGGCCAATTGCGCAGCCGCAACCTTCCGATTCCAGCCGCTGTGTTCGCGGAACGGCTGGCCCGTGCGTTGGAGGCGATGCGCGAACCTCGCACCGCTACCCGATAACGGCGCGAAACATGCGTCCGGCGGCCACGCATGCTGGACATGTCGAGCAGGCGTAGGCGGGTCATAGGAAACGCGCTACGGATCGGTGACGTCAAATTCAAGGTAACCGGCACATGATGCAAAGCATCCCGTCCACGAACGACGAACTCGTTCTCTACAATTGGCCGACGTCGACGTGCAGCCAGAAGGTCCGCCTGGTGCTCGCCGAAAAATCGCTGCGGTTCGAGGATCGCCGGCTCGATTCGAGCAAGAGCGAAAACCTGTCCGACTGGTACCTCAAACTGAACGAGAACGGTGTGGTGCCGACGCTGACCCACGGCCAACGGGTGATCATCGACTCATCGGTGATCGCCGAATATCTCGATGAGGTGTTCCCGGCATCACCGTTGTCGCCGTCCGATCCATACAAGCGCGCACGGATGCGCATCTGGCGGCAATTCATCGATGAGGTGCCGACACCGGCCATCAGAGTGCCGTCGTACAACCGGTACATCCGGCACAAATGGAAGAACATGTCCGAAGAGGCGTTTTCGAAGCTCGTCGAAAAGCGCACGGTGCGAAAGCATTTCTACCGGAACATGGGTCTGGAAGGCTCCAGCCAGGAGGAAGAAAACCAGGCGATCGAAAAGCTCCGGGAGACCGTCAATCGGATGGAGCGCTCGTTGACGGAGAATCCCTGGGTCTCGGGCGAGCAGTTCACGCTGGCCGACATCGCGCTGATCCCAACCTTGGTCCGGATGTCCGACATCGGCCTCGGCCATGTCTGGAATGATAAGCCGCACGTGGCCGCCTGGTTCGAGCGCGTTCAGGCTCGCCCGTCATTCACGCAGACCTTCTATCCCGGCTCGCGCTATGGCGCGGAAGGCTCCCATCCGGCTCTGGAATCGCTGCCAGCCTGCTGAAACATCGATCGCGCAACAAACATGACCCGCGTTTCAATGCTCATGACGGCCACGCGCATTTGCGCCGCGATTGCGGTGGCCGCGCTTTGCTTCGGCCCGGCCGCGGCGCAGTCGGACTACCCCTCCAAGCCGGTTCGGATCATCGTGCCCTCATCAGCCGGTGGCGGCACCGACACGGTGGCGCGCCTGCTGGGGCAATACCTGTCGGAAAAGATGGGCCAGTCGTTCGTCATCGAGAACCGGCCCGGCGGCGGCAGTGCAACGGGCATCGAAGCCGCCGCCCGCGCTACGCCCGACGGCTACACATTGGTTGCGGTCGCTAGCACCATGACGAGCTTGCACATCGTGCGAAAGACGATGCGCTTCGACCCCGTTGCGGATTTCGCCCCGATCACGCTCGCGGTTTCGATTCCGAACGTGCTCGTCGTCCACCCCTCCCTGTCCGCCAAGACTTTTCTGGAGTTTGTTGCGCTGGCGAAGCAGGAGCCCGGGAAGCTGTCCTTCGCCTCGCCGGGCCTTGGCTCGACCACGCATATGGGAATGGAACTGCTGAAGAACCGCCTCGGGCTCGACTTGGTTCACGTGCCGTACAACGGAGTCGCTCCGGCGCTGACCGACGTGCTTGGCGGACGTGTGCCGGTGATGATGGTGAATACGGTCGCGGCGAAACAGCATCTCGACACCAAGATGCTCCGGGCGCTGGCAATCTCGACGCGCAACCGCAGCCGCATCGCACCGGATATTCCCACCATCGCTGAGTCCGGTCTGCCCGGCTACGACGTGTTTCAGTGGTTCGGAATACTAGCGCCGGCCAACACGCCGAAAGAGATCGTCGTGCGGTTATCGGAGGAAATGCGCGCAGGCCTGGCGACGCCGAAACTGCAGCATTGGGCTGAGACTGAAGGCGGCGACATTGTCGGCAGCACCCCAGAGGCATTCCAGAAGCTGATCGCTGACGATGTCGCGAAATGGACCGCCGTCGCCAAATCAGCGGGGATCAAAGCAGAATAGCATTGCCGGCGCGTTAGCGCAGGTAGCTCGCCAGGTTCAGGCTCTGCATCTTCGAGATGGCGGCATAGGATGCCGTAAGCTGCGCCTGAAAGGTGGACAGCTGCGCCGTCACCGCCGCGACGTCCACATTGGTCAGATTGCCGCCAAGCGTCTTGGCATAGCTCTGATACGATGTCTGCGCCGCGCTGGCGGACTGGATCGAGGAGGACGCCACCCCGAGCTGGGCCTGCACCTCCGCCGTCGCATTGACCGCCGAGGTCGCGAGATCGAGCGCTCCTTTCAGGGTCGCGTCCGACATGGGCGAATTGTTGGCGGCAAGATTGAGGGCGCGCATCGCCTGCTCGAAGGCAGAGTTGTCCGCCGTGACGCCGTAGGTGACCGTGGTGTTGTCGGACACCCGAACCGAGGCGGCCTGGTCGTCGCCTTTGTAGTAGGACGTGCTCGCCGACGACGGCGACGTCATCGCCGGATATGACGCGCTCGAAACGTCGACCGGCGGCGTGTTCGTGTCCGAGCCCCCGAACAGATATTGCCCGGAATACTGCGTATTCAGCAGCGAAGCCATCTCCTGCAGCATCTGCTGCGCCGATTGCGACACGGTCGAAGCATTGGTGGTGGCGCTGTTGCTGGCCGACGTCAGCAGCGTGCGAAGCTGGGTGAGCAGGTCGCTGACGGAGGTCACCGTCGAATACATGACCTGGACCTTGCTGTCCGCCGAGGTCGCCGCGTCGATGTAGGACTGCGAGCGCGAGACCGAAACCTGCAGGTCGATGACCTGCTGGGACGTCGCGCCAAGACCGGCGTAGTCCGAGGAAACCAGTCCGGATGCCTCTTGCAGCTGCTGATTGGCCATCGTGCTCTGCGTGCGCAGGGCGGCGTCGATCATCTGATTGTTGATGGCGAACGTGGCGACACGGGAAATCATCGGGCACCCACTATGCGACGGCGGATTGGACCGCCGTCAGCAGCGTCGAAAACATCTGGTTCAACACTTGCAGCAGTTCCGCCGATGCCGAGTATTGATTTTGCAACGTGCTGAGACGCGCGGTCTCTTCGTCGAGGTTTACGCCCGATTCCGACGACATCGTGCTGCTGAGCGACGATTGCAGCGCCTGCTTGTTGTTGTATGTCGTCGTGGCCTGAGAAGCTTGCGTCGCGACGCTCGACACGATCGCGGCGGCGTAGTCCGCGAAGGACGAGGTGGTGGCGCCGATTCCCGGCACCGCCGAGAACTTGGTATCGCCGATCATCGCGCTGTACAGATCGTCGGCGATCGTGGACGAGCCCGGCGAGAGCACCTGCGCGCCGGTCTGCGGCGACGCCGAAGAATCGAGGATCGACGTGCCCAGCAGCGAAGAGTTGTCGAGAATGTCCGGTCGTACCGCGATGTCGGACGCGCTCGTTCCGGTGACGAGATCGTTGAGCCCGAGCCATTGCACGAGACCCTCACCCGAGGAGCCCACGGAGCTCGACATCTCGTTGATCGCGACGCCGTCGCTGGAATCGGTACTGGAAATCACGACATGTCCGTTCGAATCGATCGAAGCTGAAAGCCCGGAGATTCCGTTGATCGCCGACACCAGATCGCCGACCGTCGAATAGGACGACAGATCGAGATCCTGGTACGAGACGAGGTTTCCGGACTGGTCGGCGACCGCGAAGCGTACCGTGCCGGTGGCCGAAAGCGCCGTTCCTGCCGTGACCTCCGCGCTGCCCGTCAACGTCGAAGGCGGCGGCAGCGCCGTTCCCTGGCTGCTCACCGCATTCAATGTAGACGCCAGTTGGCTGGCGAGCGAGTCAAGCTGGGTTTGCGCGTCCGGCAAAGTCGTGTCGCGCAGGGTGACGAGCTCCGCAAGCGAGCCCGAGCCGAGCTGCGAGGTGATGTCGATGCCGTTGACCGTGATGCCGGAGAAGCCGCTCGGCGGCGTCGCGCTGTAGGTTGTCGAGCTCGTCACTGTCGAAGCGGGGGTATAGCTGAGCTCGTGCACGCTGGAGTCCACCAGCGCCTGCCCGGACTTGGAATAAACCTGGAGCGCGCCGGAGGACGTGGTGTAGTAGCTGACGCTCATTTCCGAGGCGACAGCCTGCAGCGCGGTGTTGCGCTGATCCACCAGATCGGCGGTCGACTGGCCGGCTGCGCTGGCCTGTTGGATCTGCGTGTTGAGGGTGCCGATCAGCTCAAGCTGCTGATTCACGTCGGATACGGTCTTGGCGATGTCCCGGTCGGCATTGCCGCGGAGCTGCTGGATGCCGGCGGAGGTCTCACGCAATTGCGACACGACCTGGTCGAGCGCGCCGACCGCGTTCTCCTTCAACGAAGCGCTGTTCGGTGAGCTCTCAAGCGACGACAGGGCAGCCTCGAACGAAGCGATGGTGTTGCCCAGCGAAGTGCCGGAGCTGTCGCTGCTGCCCGTCGTCCCGTAGAGGGATTGCAATTGGTCGAGATAGTTATCGGCGGTTTTCGCGGCACCGGTGTCCGATCCGGACGCGATCAATGACTTCAGCAGGAAGGCGTCGACGGAACTGCTGATGCCGGTGATCGTGGTGCCTGCCGCGACGCCGCCGTTCACCACAGCCTCTTGTTGCGCGGTCTTCTCCGTGTATCCCGTGGTTCCCGCGTTGGAGATGTTGGCAGATGCAACCGACATCTGCACCTGGGTCGCCATCATCCCGGACAATGCGATATACGCGGCGCTGTTGATCGACACTGGAACGCTCCGTCTCGCCGGCCTCAGGCGTGCAGGTTGGATGTGCAGGAGACCAGCGGAGCGCAGCGGCGTCCGTCGGCGGCATAAGGCGCACTGACCGAGATGCGCTCGCGGATCGCCCGCATCACCGCATCGATCCGCATCTGGCTCGCCTCGATCGCCGCGCGCAACTTGATCACGTTCTCGTCCATGATCTTCTGCAGAATGCCGACGCGGTCCATCAGCCGGCCCTTCAGCGCCACATCCAGATTCGCGAGGCTGAGCTTTCGCGATGTGACGTCCGCGACCCACTTCTCGAAGGCTTCCGCAAGCTCGACCTTGCGGCTCAGAAGCTTCGACCGGGGCGCCGGGACACCAAGGGCCAGCTCGGAATTTTCCTCGGCGACGATCTGGATCATTTCATCGATCAGCGCGATGAACTTTTCGATCCTGGCCGCTTCGGGATTCTTGCTCTCTGTCACGGTCATGATGACCTCCTGGATATTCTCGTTAACGCGATCTCAACGCGTAGCTGCGGCGGTACGCCGAGTTGGCGCTGCACCTGCGCGCCGCGGCCTCGCTTTCGGCCCCGACCCGCGCCAGTCGTTTGTGCAGCAGAGCGAGTTGCCCCTTGATCTCCGCGATCGCCACGAGGATTTGCCTCGGCTCGACCCCGGCTTTCAGACGCCGCGCCGCCTCGAGCGTCCGTCGGCTGCGCCGCAGCAGTTCGTCATCCTGACGGGCCGGCGGGTTCATGATCAGCGGCTGACGGCTGAGATCAGGGTATCGAACATCTTGTTGACGGCCGTGATGACCTGCGCGTTGGCCGAATAGGCCTGCTGCGCCGCCATCATCGAGCTGAATTCTTCGTTGGTGTTGGTCGCGCTGCTTTCCAATTCGCTACCGAAGATCTTGCCCGCCGCTCCGGTGCTCGACGCCTGGATCGTCGGATTGCCGGCTTCGATCGTGTCCTGATAGAGACCGTTGCTCTGCGCTGCGAGGCCGTCGGGATTCGCAAACGTCGCGAGCGGAATCTTGTAGATCGCGATGGTCTGGCCATTCGAGTAGGTCGCGTTGACGAGACCGCCGGTGCCGATCGAGATGGAGCTGAGCTTTCCGAACGCCATGCCGTCGGAGGTGATTCCGGTCACGCTCACATTCGCCGGCGTCTCGCCGGATGCGAGCTGCGTCAGCCCATCGGTGCCGCCGATGGTTCCGAGATTGAGGGAGATCGTGCTGTCGGCTGCACCGCTGCTCCAGCCCGTGATCGAGATCGTCGGCGGACTCGGGTTCGTGCTCGCGAGCGAGCCATCGGCGTTGAAGGTGACGTCAACCGATCCGCTCGTGGTTCCGGTGGGGGTCGAGGTATCCGTCGCCGACGTTGGATTGGCGAAACTCGCCGTCCAGCTGTTCGCCGCAGTCTTCGTCCAGGTGACCTGGACCGTGTTGTCGGTGCCAAGACCGTCATAGACCGACATCGAGGTGTTGAAGGTATCGCCGACGGCGGCATCGGCCGGCAGGTTGGCGGCGAACGTGGTCTCCGTCGTGGCCGAGCCGCTTACAGTCGCAACCTGGGTGTTGACCGCCGTGAGTGAGTTGCTCACCACATTGCCTGACGCGTCGGTGCGCCATCCCATCAGATAGCTGCCATTGTTGGTCAGATATCCGGCATTGTTGATGGTGAAGGCGCCATTCCGTGTGTACGACACCGAGCCGCCGCTCGCCGCGTCCGAGACGATGAAGAAGCCAGATCCCTGGATCGCGAGGTCGGTCGCATTCGTCGTGGTGGTCAACAGGCCCTGCTGCGAGACATTGGCGCGCGTCGACACCGTCACGCCGCCGGACGAGTATTGCGAGGCGCCGACTGCCGTGGTGACGAGATCGTCGAACATCGCGGTGTTGGTCTTGTAGGCCGTGGTGTTGGAGTTCGCGATGTTGTCGCTGACCATCGCCAGAGCCTGGCTTTGAGCACTGAGGCCGGTGATCGCCGAGGAGAGCGCGCCTGAAAGACCCATGACTATGTCCCTACTGTGGAGTTACTTGACTGCGACGACGTCGGACGTGTTGACCGAAGTACCGCCGACGTTGAGCGTCGTGGTGCCCGTCGTGTTTTCCACGTCGGTGACCTGTCCGAAGAACGTCTGGTAGTTGAGAACCGAATTTCCGTTTGCATCGAGCGCGGAGACGGTCAGCGAATACTGGCCGTCGGAGAGCTGGTTGCCGCTGCTATCGGTGCCCTCCCACGTGATGGTGTTGAGACCGCTCTGGGTGGGGCCGGTCCCGGTCCAGACCGTCTTGCCGGTCGAGTCCTGAATCGAGAGATTGACCGACGCCGCCGCGGACGACAGCGAATAGCCGAACGCCGCCTGTCCGTTCTGCAGCGTGGCGGTGTCGCCCTTGGCCTCGACGGTGTGCCCGATGTAGTTGACGGCGTTGAGCGTCAGCAGGCTGTTGAACGAGGTCAGCAGCGTGCTGAGATTGGTGTTCAAGGTCTGCTGCTGATCGAACGTCGCGTACTGGCTCATCTGATTGATGAAGTCGGACGTGCTGGTCGGATCGAGCGGATCCTGGTTCTGCAGCTCGCCGACCAGAAGCGTCAGAAAATCGGTCGAAGAGATTCCGGCGCTGCTCGCCGCGGAGTTGATGGCGGACTGCGTCGTCGTCGCCGCGCTCACCGAACTGACAGTCATGACAAACCTCACCCGCTCATCCGCACGCATGTGCGGATGTTGCTCTGTTGCGTCGATGATCTTGAAGTTTCGCTTGGCCTTAGAACGGCTCAGCGGGCGAAATCAGGCTCTGATTTTCGATGCCTTGCTGCGGCGAGCGACGGCCGCGATCACCGCGGCGGCGGTGGAGGGCGCCGACCCATTCCGAATGGCGGGGGAAGATGCATCTTGGCGAGGATCTGGCGGTCTTCCAGACTGAGACGCGCAATGGCGTCGGCCACGATCTCGTCGGCCTTGGCAACGCCCGTCACGAACTGGGCGTGCTCCTCGCGACTCTCGGCCAAGAATGCGCTCCGATCGAAAGGCTCCCGAGACAGGAGCTCCGCTTTGCGTTGCTGGCCGGTCTCGGCATCGCGGAAACGGGATTCGAACTGGCTGTGCACCTGGTCGACCGCGCGGATGAGCAGCTCGGCGCCGGGCTGACTCAGCGACCTCCTCAGATCTTCACGGATATCGTGCCGTTCGCGGGGCCGATGCCAGAAACTGGACGGAAAGCTGCCAAGCAGGATGCCGGCCAGGAAAAGGTTCAACCCGACCGAAACGACAACCGCAAACGACAAAAACTCCGTCCGACGTGGACCGGAAAACATCAGCCACCCCCGCGCCGCCCCCGCGCGATCAGTCAATATTATAGGTGAAATTCAGCACGTAGGCCACGTAGTCGTGGATGGCGACCGGCGCCGCAGGGTTGCGGAAATGGCTGTGGACGAGTCCGGTGACAACGCCAGCCATGAAGCAAGCCGCAAAAATCGCTCCCCAATGCTGCCGACCGATCGCCAGCAGCCGATAAGCAGCGGAGACGTGGGACTCTTTTCGCGGCTCCTGCAGGGAGGCCGCGCGTTCGAAGATGCGCTCGGACAGGCCTGATGGGGCGGAGATCGGCGGACGCGCCATCAGCCCTCTCAGGGCCATCGCGTCGCGTATCAGGTCTTGCGCCTCAGAGGACTCGGAAAGAAGCTTGGCCGCCGGCCGCTGTTTGTCGACCGGCCAGGTGGAGATGTCCTCGCCGAGGCGGTCCAGCAGATCTTCGAACTCGACGATATCCATTGCCGTTTACAACAGTGATCACTCGAAACCGGCGCGTTTCAACTTTCGGCCATCCGGCGCCTGAGTTCAAGCGGGAGCCCCAGCTACCCTTTTTGGAATCCCTCCACCAATACCGGCAGGTGCGTCAATTGCGCGCACGAATCCCGTGGATTTCCCGCCAACCTGAATCAGACAGAGGCCGCGGAGCCTGAGTTCTGCTTCAGCACGAAGGACCAGGCCTCCCGCAGTTCGTTCAGGCTGGTGATGATCCGCCGGTACTGAGCCGGGGCATCGGGCCGTCCATAGGCACGCAGCGCGGCCATGATCAGCGAATGGTACGTCTTCGCCATCTGATCCGCGACGTGTCCGCCCTTCTGCGCATTGAGGTGCTGGGCGAGCCCCCGCAAGATCGTCGTGGCCTTGATGACATGCCCGTGGCTTTCCTCAAAACGCCTGGCCTCACCCGCCTCGATTGCCATTTTCAGCATGCGGGCTGCGCCCTCGAGCAGCATCACGACCGCCCGCAACGGCGACACGGTGACCGAAGCGGTGCGGTACGCCTGTGACGCCTGAAACGCACTCTGACTCTGCGACATGAAACTCCAACTCCTGACACGCCAACTTTTGGAATGCCGACTCCTGGGGCCCCAACTCCTGGCACGCTTACGAACGATCAGTTCGAACTCGACTTCGAATTCAACAACGCCGTCAGATAGGTCAGCGTGTTCTGCGCTGCCTGAATTGCCGCCTGATACTGGGCGTATTGCGTCTGCAGCTGCGACTGATACTGCGACGCGTCGGACTCGATATCTGAAACCCGCTGCGTCAACGACGTGTCTTCCGTCTGAAGATTCGAAACCAGCGTTTGCAGCGTGCCGGTGCTCGGATCGGAGGCGGTGTTCGCGATGCTGCTCAGCAGCGACGCAATGCCCGAGGTCGTCGTCACGACGATCGATTGCGATGTGCTTCCGGTGTAGTCGAACGCCATGCCGGAATACGGCGTCCCGGCATTGCCGATGATCGCGTTGCCGCTGACCGTGAAAAGCGACATGTCGCCGCCAATCGAGGCGGACGTCAGGTTGCCGCTGCCATCGACCGTCACGTCGAGGGTGAACTGGCTCGGCGCCGTGCCGTTCGTCGCGATCGTCGACAGGTCGGTGGACGACGGAACAGCCTGGCTGGCCAGCAGCGCCTCGACGCCTGGAAGATTGTCCGTCAGCGCGGTCTGCAGGGTGGTCGTGTCGAGCTCGAGGTCGTTGCTGCCGTTGAAGGACAACCCGAGATCGCTGAGCGAAAGCCCGTTGACCGTCGTGTTCATCGCGTTCTCGAGCTGATTCATGATGTCGTTCATCGTCGGGTCGCCGAACAGCACCGTTCCCGAGGCTGCGGTGCCGTCGCCGGCGGTCTGCTGCTGCGACGTCACGTAGTCGCGGTACGCGTTGTAGTCGGTGACCAGCGTCTGCAGCGCGGTCGAGATCTGGCTGGTGTCCGGGCTGATGGTGATGTTCAACGACGAGCCGCTCGGCGTCGGCTGGTAGAGATGGATCGTCGTGTTGGAGATGACGTCGCTGATGTCGTTGGTGTTGCGGGTGATCGTGATGCCGTCGAGACTGATGATCGCCGACTGAGCCTTCTCGACCTCGTTGGTGAAGTTGCCGGAACCGTCCGTGACACCCAGATTGGTCAGCACATCGTCGCCCGACACCGAGGATGTGGCGATATCGGCGCCGTCCTGGGTCGCACTGAGCACCAGCTCGAACTGGCTGCTGGACACCTGGATCACCGAGGCTTGCACATTGGTCGTGGTTTCCTGGGCGTTGATCGCCGACACCAGGTCCTGCAGCGACATGTTGGTGTTGACGGCGATGTTGACCGAGGAGCCGCCGCTCAGGCCGATCGAGAACGTCCCGGTGTAGCCCAGATCCGACGACTGGCTGGCGACGACGGTGCCCGTCACCTTCTGCGGCTGCGCGACCTGCGAGATGGTCAGTGTGTAGGTGCCGCTCGGCGCGCCGTTGTCGACCGTCATGGCGACGGCCGAAGACGGATCGACGCTGCCCGTCGCCGTGATGGCGGCGCTTCGGGCGCTGAAGGCGCTGGTCGCGAGCGAACTGGTGTTCGAGGTGCTGAACGGCTCTGCGGCTGTCTGCAAATCGCTGAGCAGCGTCTGCATCTTCTGATAGGCCGTGATCTTCGCCTGGTTTGCGGTGATCGTGGTCTGGATGCTCGTTGCGGCCTGCAGCTTGGCCTGGACGCCGGCCTGGATGAGCGCGTTCCAATCGATGCTGGAGAGGCTTGTTGAGCCCCCGGTATTCGAAGAAGAGGAGGACGAAGATGTCGAAGCCGATGACGTTGCGGCGGAGGATGAATTCGTTGCGCTGCTGACAGTCATTTATCGGCCCATTTGGAAGAACGACGGGCCGGTGTGTGGCCGGCCCGTCTCGCTGTGGGTCAATCCAGGAGCATTGAGCGGATCAACCCAACAGTTTCAGAAGGTACTGCGGCATCTGGTTGGCGGCGGTTTCGGCGGAGACCGCGGCCTGGGTCTTCACCATCGCCGACGAGAGCGTCGCCTCTTCCTGCGCGACGTCGACGTCGGTGATGGCGGAGTTGGCGCCCTGCAGGTTCTGCGTCTGGGTCGAGATCGAGTTGGCGCTGAAGTTGAAACGCGATTCCTGCGCGCCGATCGTCGCGCGGGCCGCCGAGACGGTGTTGATGGCGGTGTCCAGCGTGGACATGGCGGAGGTCGCGCCGGATTCCGTGCTCACGTCAAGCGAGCCGATGCCCAGCGAAGAAACGCTCAGATTGGCGATCGTGACCGAGACGCTGTCGGCCGAGCTCGAGCCGACCAGCACGTTGACGCCGGTCGCGAAGGCGCTGGTGCCGTCGAGCAGGTTCTGGCCGGAGTAAGACGTGCCCGACGCGATGCTGTCGATTTCGCTCGAGAGCTGCGAAAATTCCGCCTGGATGTAGACGCGGCTGCTGTCGGTGACCGTGCCCGAGGCCGACTCCGAAGCGAGCGACTTCATGCGGGTGAGAATGTTGCTGATGTTGGCCGCGCCGCCGTCGGCGGTCTGCAGGATCGAGGTGGCTTGCGACGCGTTGGTGGCGGCCTGCTGCAGCGTGGTGATGTCGGACGAGATGCTGGTCGAGATGGCGAGACCGGCCGCGTCGTCGGACGCTTGCGTGATCCGTGAGCCGCTGGCGATCTTCTGAATCGCCGCGGACTCCGCGGCCGAATTCATGTTGAGGTAGGCGACGGCCGAGTTTGCCGCCGCGTTGTTGGAAATCACTGGCATCGAACTACTCCCTCCGGTGGGCGGCGCCCCGCGCCGCGGCACATGCATGTGACGTGAGACATCCCCCGTCCGAACGCTTGAACGGACAGCCGCAGCAGTTCTGGCGCGACGTTTGTCGCGCCGCATCGGTATGGTTATCAGTCGGTAAACGACTGGCGGATGTCGCCTTCGTTGCCCCGCAGGATGGCCCGGAGCTGCTGACGGCCGCGCTTGAGCAGCGACTCGACGGCCGACACGGTCGTCTCCATCACCTCCGCGATGTCGGCGTTGCTCATGTCCTCATGATAGGAAAGGATCAGAGCGATCCGCTGCTGCTCGGGCAGCCGCTTGATCGCTTCGTCCAGAATCGTGCTGACCTGATGGCGATGCATCGTCGAGACCGCATCGGGCCGGGAATCCATCGGCTCCGGGATCGCATCGACATCGTCGGTGCGCGGGCGGCGGCGAAGATCGATGCAACGGTTGGTGACGACGCGGTACAGCCAGGTCGAAAACTTGGCGCGACCGTGCTGCCACTCGCCGCGATGAGTCCAGACCTTCAGAAACGTATCCTGCACGACGTCTTCGGCGTCGGCCTTGCCGCCGAGGATGCGCACCGCAAGCCCGAACGCGCGGTCGATGTGCCGCTGCACCAGCTCCCGGAATGCCGCTTCGTCGCTTAAGGCCAGACGGTCGAGCAGCGGCTGATCATCGTCATGCACCGCTGACGGCTGCTGTGGCCGCTCCGAGCTCGCGACGGGCTTCTCGGTCGTTCGAGCAACACGAGCTTCGATCGAAGACGCGATGTCTTCAAGTTTGACCGGCGCCCAGACGTCCAGCGCGTAAGTCATGAGCAACTCCTAGCCTCGCGGGCGGCCCCGCACCCTTCGTCACCTCCTTGAACGGGACGGCTGGAGAATTCAGGCGGCGTTTTTTCGTTATTTTTCAGATACTTAAGTGGAAAATATTGCCGGGTGGGCGGCAATATTTGCCGACCGGATTGCAACAGAAAGAGGCACTCAAAGACGCCACATCCGTGCCGCCCGCCGGCAGGCGGGCGACCCGGGTGTTGGCATCCCGTTGGCCGGCAATATTGGGACAGCATCCTGAAGATCGAGCGATTGCAGACTGGACGCGGTAACGGCGATCGACGCTTCGGCCCGGCAAGGACACAACAACAGCAGCCGAAATCGGTAGATGACTGGCTCAGGCCGTCGCCCCGGCAGTGCCCGCTACGCGCTCACGAATCATTCCACCAAGGCTAGACCCGGGCGCTCCATTTCCGAAAGTTAACAAACTGCAATTTTCGTCAGGGAAAATCTCACAGCGCCTTCCGCGACTCCATCGCCATTCGAGGCCGTCGTCGCCTGATTTCTGCGCGTCATCCGTACCATCGCAACACATGGAATGGCGCACGATGGACTTCAGGCAGGCTCACCCGGCCGAAACCTCACCCGATACGGCCGGCGCGGTCTCCGCGCTGCATTCGTTCCAGCTGAGCTCGAAGCAGTCCGATCATGTCGCGTGGCTCGCCGGAATTCTCGGCACACCCGCGATCTGGACCGCACCCGGTCCGCTCGAAGCCGACCGAAGACTCGTTATCGTCGCGACGCCGCCCACCGGACCTCAGATCGAACAGTTCTGCCGCTCATTGCCGCTGAACAGCGTGGTCGTGATCCCGTTCGGTGAGAATCCACTCTTCGACTCGCTGAAGTCGAAGCTTGTCAGCTACGGCACCATCGCGGCCTCCGGCGCCGAACAGCCGCATGTCCTCTGGTGGGGCGGCACCGGTTCCTGCGATTGGGCGCCGATCCGCGACGACAATGCGCCGCTGGTCGTGTCCTGCTTCGACCGGACGTCCGCTGAGGCCACCGCGGCGGCAGCTCAGCTTGCCGGCTCGTTGAAAGCACTCGGCCTCGATCACATCATCGAGCCGATCAGCGGCGAGTTGCCCAAGGGCGTGAGCAGCCGCCAGCAGATCCGCTTCATCGCCCGGTCGCTAGAGACCGCCGGCCGGCCGATCCTGTTTGTCGAGCACGACTCCGTTTTCATCCGGACACCGTCGCTACTGCGACAGGTGGAATGCGACGTCGCGGTCCATCGCTGGCGCGGCTGGGAGATCTCGCCGCGCACCCTCTACTTGAACAACACGATGGAAGCCAAAGTCCTGGTGCAGACCTGGGAGCGGCTGATCGAGGCCTGCCCGACCATCGGCAGCGGCTACCTTCTGGACCAGGCCTGGAGCCTGGTGTCGTCGCAGGTTCCGCTGCGCACCTTGTGGCTGCCGCGCAGCTATCACGACTCCGTTTACGACGGCGAAGCGTTCGACATGTCGGTGATCCGGCACAGCCTGCGGACGTGCACCACGGAGCTCAATCCGCTTCGGGACTTTCCGAACATGCTGCGCACCGCGCGCCGGGCGGGACGCACCGGCGCACCGGAGGCCCACCTCGTTATTCGTTCGGCATCGACCGGTCATGAAGCCGCGGTGGTGGTGCTGCGCGACGTGCAGACGAGTGGAGCCGCAGCCTCTGCGTCGGCAGTGCGCCGCGTCGCGAAGGCGTTCCGCAACGATCCTGCGTGCTTCAGTCAGATCGAGCTGTCGCTGTGCCGCTGGGAGGAAGACGTGAACGCCGCGATCGCGGCGGCCGAGCACGCCGGCGCGCGCGTCGTTGTGATCGAGCCGACCGGCTTCATCTACAACGCAATGTTCTCCGACCTTGGCCGGCAGATCGAAGCGGTTCCGCAGCAACGCCGTTTCCGGATTCCGCCGCGGACCGCCCAAGACGTCGCCTATCTCCAGTAAACCCGCGGCGCTTGGCGCGGCGGGTCGTGAGACTGCGGGCCGAAAACGGCAGCGGAACAGCAGAAGCAAGCAACGGAACTGGAATGTTTGAGAACATCGTCATTCTCGCGGCGCAGCCGCAACAGCACTTCGCCATCGGTCTTCTGCTCAAGGAGCACAACCCCGCGCTGTCGATCACACCGGCCACGACACTTGCGGACCTGCATGCGATCGACCGTGCGCTGCTGAAGCGATCGCGGCTGATTGCGTTCACGTC
Organism: Rhodoplanes sp. Z2-YC6860; assembly: GCF_001579845.1. Taxonomy (GTDB): domain Bacteria; phylum Pseudomonadota; class Alphaproteobacteria; order Rhizobiales; family Xanthobacteraceae; genus Z2-YC6860. Next base: position 710,556 of record NZ_CP007440.1, on the reverse strand, counting down.
CGGCACAATCGTGCCGCCAGAGATCCTCGAGGCCGTAGGCTACGGCGCCTACAACTTTCATCCGGGACCGCCCGAATATCCGGGGTGGGCGCCCGCGCATTTCGCGATCTACGAACGGGCGGCAGCCTTCGGCGTCACGGCTCACGCGATGGCTGAACGCGTTGACGAGGGCGAAATCGTCGGCGTCGAGGGTTTCCAGGTTCCGAACGCAATCTCAGTCCGTGGACTGGAGCAGATGGCCTATGTCCGTCTGGCCCATCTGCTGTGGCGCCTGGCGAAGGAACTCGCGACCCGCGCGGAGCCGCTGCCGACGCTGTCCATCGAATGGAGCCGCAAGAAAAGCTCACGCCGCGACTACGCGACCATGTGCACGGTCGACGACCGCGTCTCGCCGGATGAGTTGCGCCGCCGCATCCACGCCTTCAACGATCAGTTTCGCGGCATCGTTCCGACCATCGAGCTTCACGGCTTCCGGTTCCGTATCTCCGGCTAGCGTTGGGCGCCTGCTGAACTAGGGTACACGCTTTGAATGCCGGTTCGCCGGCTCCGGCAAGCCGAGATGGTCGCGCAACGTGAACCCTGAATACTCCCGGCGAAAGATGCCGCGCTTTTGCAGCTCGGGCACGACCGCATCGATGAATTCATCGAAGGCGACGGGAAAATAAGGCGGCACCAGGACGAAGCCGTCGCAAGCGCGCTCGGCAAACCATTCCTCCATGACATCGGCGACCATCGCCGCGTCGCCGCACGCAAAGAGATAACCGCGGGCCACGGCGACCTGATTGTAAATGTCCCGCAGCGTGAGGTTGTCCTTGAGGGCCTTTGCGTAGGCGACCTTTGCGTGGGTCTGGATGTCATTCGACAGCGGCAGATTCGGCACCGGACCATCCAGATCGAACCCGGACATGTCGTGCCCGAACCGGCTCGACATCATCTTCAAGGCGACCTCCGGGACGGCGAGGCGCATCAACTCCGAAAGCTTCTTCCGCGCGTCCTCCTCGTTGTGGCCAACGATTGGCATGAAGCCGGGAAGGATCTTGCAGTGATCCGGATTGCGGCCGTGCTCGGCCACCTTGGCCTTCATCGTCGCGTAGAATTCCTTGGCATGCTCCTTGTCCAGTTGGGATGAAAAAATCATTTCGGCGAATCGTGACGCAAAATTCTTGCCATCATCGGAAGCGCCCGCCTGCACAAGGACCGGCTGGCCTTGGGGCGTGCGTGTCAGATTGAGCGGCCCGCGCACCGAATAGAATTTACCGACGTGGTCGAGCGAATGCACCTTTGTCTTGTCGAAATACTCGCCCGTTTCCACGTTGGTGGTGATGGCCCCTTCCTCCCAGCTGTCCCAAAGCCCCTGGACGACTTCGACAAACTCCGTGGCCGACTCGTACCTCAGCGCGTGGTCCATCGGCTCGGCGCTGCCGAAGTTTCCGGCCGCCGCGGGCAATCCTGTGGTCACGACGTTCCATCCGGCGCGACCGCGGCTCAACTTATCCAGTGACGCAAACATCCGGGCGACGTTGTACGGCGCCGAATACGTGGTCGAGCACGTCGCGACGAGCCCCACGCGCGATGTCTGCGTCGCCAGCGCGGCGTGCAGGGTAAGCGGTTCGAATCTCAGCATCTGGCCCGGGTGCTGATCCGGCACGAAAGCGAGGCTGTCCCCAACGAACAGGAAGTCAAGTTTCCCCCGTTCGCACGAGTCCGCGATGGTCTTGAAAATCGCAAAGTCCTCGCTGCTGGTCGCCGCTCCCGGAAATCGCCAGCCGGAGACGTGGTTCCCCGTCCCCACGGCGTAGACGCCGAGATTCATTTGCCTGTCCGGTTTCATTTCCATTCTCGAGCTATTGCGGGATTGTGATGCCGGTTGCCTTGATCAATTCGGCCCATCTCTGCGTATCGGACCGCATGGTCTCGAGCATGGCCGCAGATGTGCCGCCGTCGATTTCGAGACCCACGGACTTCATGCGATCCTTGAAGGCCTGGCTGTTCACCGCCGTCTTGGTCTCGGCGGACAGACGCTCCACGATTGTCGTCGGAGTTTTTGCAGGCGCCAGAAGACCGAACCAGCTCGCCATCGTGTAGCCCGGCACGCCAGCTTCGGCGACGGTCGGCACGCCGGGCAGCAGCGCAATCCGCTCCGGTGACGCCACCGCCAGCACCTTGAGCTTGCCGCCCTCCGACATCGATTTCGCCGAAGGCGGACCGGTGAACATCAGATCGACCGTCCCCGCGACCACGTCGGTGATCGCCGGAGCGGTCCCGCGATAGGAAACACGGTTGATCTCGGTCTTGGTCATGAATTTGAATTGCTCCATGCCCATGTGCATGGCGCTGCCGATGCCGATCTCGGCGTAGTTGAGCTTGTTGGGATGCGCCTTGGCATACGAGATCAGCTCCTTGACGCTGTTGGCGGGAATCTTGGGATTGGCCACCAGCACCATGTTCAGCCGCGCAACGATGCTGATCGGTACGAAGTCCTTGAAGGGATCGTAGGTCAGCGTGCGATAGAGGCTCGGATTGATGACGAGATTGCTATCGACCGCGAGCATCAGCGTATAGCCATCCGCTGGCGAGCGCGCGACGTTGCCGCCGGCAAGACCGCCATTGGCCCCCGGCATATTCTCGACAATGAACGGCTGCCCCACCTGCTCGGCAAGCCGATCGGCCAAGGCCCGCGCGATGAGATCGACCGCGCCGCCGGCTGGCTGCGGCAAAACCAGCTTCACGGGTCGCGATGGATAGCGATCCTCGGCATGACCGGGGGCGGCCATTGCGGCGCAAGCGACAACCGCCAGAACGATTGACCATTTCATGGATCCCACCCTGCCCTTCCTCGGTGCGCCACCGGCACCTTTTGAGGTGAGCCGGCGGTTTCAAGCCACCCGTGTTGCAATTCGAAGACCGAAGCGCGCACTCCAACGAAGAGAATAGCAGGTAGCGTGCCAGCAGGGATTTCCCGACGATTTCGCTTTTTAGATAGCTGAGTGTCCGAGCAAACATGACGGCCAGGGCACGCGTCGACATTCACGACCGCGTTGTGTCGGCAATTCTCGCAAAAAACAGCGAGGGAGCGCACGCCGTTCATTCGGATGTTCGCAAGGCCCATCGGCGGAAGCCTATGCAGGCAACTTCGTCACATCAAGGCGCATGTCGAAGGATGCCGCCTGTGGCCGCTGGCCAGCGGTGATGTCGGCGCGATGTGCTTTACGGAATTAACAAATTCGGACTTCTAGTTTCCGTACCACTCTCGCGGATCGTCATAGCCCTCATCGAGGCAACGGGATTCAATCCAGAGGGCAAACAGGAACATCGCCAACGCGAAACCGAAGCCCGCGAGCCAGGCGCTAACCATATGAACGAATGGCATGTTCCTCAAACCCTTCGGCTTTGCCGAGCGCGATCCGCGACATCACTACCTTATTGTGGGCCTAAGCGGCGAACTTCACGCGTTCACGGTAAATGTAGCCGGGTACCGAAGATCGCCCGCTTGGATTGTCCGAACAAGGCTCACTCGCTGTCGATCGCCGGCAGGCCAGGCGACACCGCCGTCGCGTTTGAGATGCCGGAAGACCAGCGGGATCAGGTGACGCTCTGTGGCGGGAACGTAAGCATTCATCGCCGCGTTGGACCGCATGGCAAAAGAACCAATCACGCCACCGACGCCAAATCCTGCCGAGCCGAGCAAGCGACCCATCGAATATCCGCAGCCCGACGTTCAGCCGGAGCGCGAGCCGCCCAGTCATCCGCAAGAGGACCGGCCGTTGCATGATCCGATGCCGCCGGACACGGACAAGCCGCAGATGTGAGCGAGCATCTGTGAGCCGCAGGTGCATCCAGGTCACCCGTGGATAACTCTCACCACTGTGGATGAGGAGCTCGTAACGCCTGCGGCTCGCCTCAAGTCTACTCGCCGGACCAACGCTGATCCATACGGATGCGCCGCCGCGGACCGATGGTGAGCTATGTGACCGAACCGGGCGCTAGGCCCTTAATCTGACATCGAGCAGTCAGGGGCTGGGGCGCCGTCTGTGCGTCATTTTGTTCGGCAGATATTCACGCCAGCCGGGCTACCCGTTAGTAGCCGCTGGGCGCAAAAGCCCCAGATCGGGCAAGCTCCCAAGTGGAAATAGCCGGATAGCCGGGAGGAGGATATGACGTGGTTCGTGAGCTCTTGCGACTTGCAGAATACTGGTCTTCATTTTCCTCAATCACATGACCATGACAGCCGAAAATTCCGATATCCCTGTCGCGCCACGTAAGGCGCATCTCGTCACGCATCACGGCCTCACGATCGAGGATCCGTATGCTTGGCTCCGCGATCCCGGCTACCCGCGGGTCACGAATCCCGAGGTGCTCAGCTATCTCAATGCGGAAAATGCCTATTTCGAAGCTGCGATGCGACCGCATAAGAAGCTTATCGACACGCTGTTCGCCGAGATGAAAGGCCGGGTGAAGGATAACGATGCCACCGTCCCACAGAAGGATGGCGCGTTCGTCTATTGGACTGCGTTCGAGCCCGGCGCGGAGTATCGCAAGTGGTACCGGCGGCCGGCCGAAGGCGGCGCCGATGCCGTAATCCTCGACGAGCCGAAGCTTGCAGAGGGGCACCCGTATTTCCGGCTCGGCGGCTGCACGGTGAGTCCGGACGGCCGCCTTATCACATACGCGGTGGACACCAACGGCTCCGAGCGCTTTGTGCTGAAGGTGCGCGATCTCGAAACCGGCGCGGATCTGCCCGACGTGATCGAGGGCTGGCGCTACAGCCTGGTCTGGGCAGCGGACTCCAAAAGCTTCCTCTATACCGACGCCGACGAGAACTGGCGCTCGAAGACGGCTTGGCACCACCGGCTCGGCGATCCGCAATCGGCGGACCAAGCGCTCTATCGTGAGCCCGACGAAAAGTTCGGTGTGTCGATCAGCCGATCGCAGTCGCGGGCCTTCGCGGTCATCTCCACGGGCGATCACTCGACCACTGAAGTGCGGCTCCTGCCCCTTCAGGACTTCGGAGCTCGGCCCGTCCTTGTGTCGCCGCGCAAGACCGACCGGCAGTACGACGTCGATGAGCGCGAGGGCACACTGTTCATTCGCGTCAACGACACACATCCGAACTTCCGGGTGGTCACCGCGCCCGTGTCAAAACCCGGCGACTGGACCGAGTTGATCGCAGGCAGCGACCGCCACTACATCCGATCGATCACCAGCTTTCAGAACCATCTGGTGATCGAGGAGCGCATCGACGGGCTGTCGCAGATCCGGCTCCGCGATTACGGCAACAGCGCAGAGCGCTACGTCGCGTTTCCGGAGTCGAGCTTCGTCGCTGGGCTCGGCTCCAATCCGGAATATCGCATCGACACACTGCGCATCGGCTACGAGTCGATGGTCACGCCCAGCACCGTCTATAACTATCACATCGGGCAAGCGCGGTTGGAGACGCTGAAGGTGCGGGAGATTCCCTCCGGCTACGATGCGTCACAGTATTCGACCGAGCGGCTGATGGCGCCGGCGCGCGACGGCACGCTCATTCCGGTGTCAGTGGTCTATCGCAAGGATTTCGTGAAGGACGGCTCGCGGCCTCTGCACATCGGGGGCTACGGCGCCTATGGCTATGCCGTGCCGCCTGGCTTCTCGACCAACCGGCTGTCGCTCATGGATCGCGGCTTCGCCTGCGCCATCGCACACATCCGCGGCGGCGACGATCTCGGCTATCGCTGGTATCTCGACGGCAAGCTCACAAAGCGTACCAACACGTTCAACGATTTCGTCGACGTCACGCGCTTTCTGATTGCGCAGCACTTCTCGTCTCCGGGCCGCGTCACCGCGGCGGGCGGCTCGGCCGGCGGCGAACTGATGGGCGCGATCGTCAACCAGGCGCCGGAGCTTTACGGGGCCATCGCTGCGCACGTGCCGTTTGTCGATGTGCTCAACACCATGCTTGACGGCACGCTGCCGCTGACGCCCGGCGAATGGACCGAATGGGGCAATCCGATCGAGGATAAGGCCGCGTTCGAATTGATCCGCAGCTATAGCCCTTACGACAACGTGACTGCGCAGGCTTACCCGCCGATGCTGGTGACGGCCGGGCTCAGCGACCCTCGCGTGACGTATTGGGAGCCGGCGAAGTGGGTGGCGAAGCTGCGCGCCACCAAAACTGACAAAAATCTGCTTCTACTCAAGACGAATATGGGCGCCGGCCATGGCGGTAAATCAGGCCGCTATGTCGCCCTTGAGGAAGCCGCCGAGGAATACGCTTTCCTGATCGAGCACGTACGGGCAGAGATGCCCGTCTGAACTTTCAGGGTTCCCGTTCAAGATCGGACGGATTTGAACCGCCGACCTTCAGGTTGTGAGCTCAGCGAGTTGCTTGACGCCCCTATCCGGAATCCTGGCCCGGCGATGCGCAACCATGCGCGCCTGCCGGTCGCGGGCAGCCTCGCCCTCACCCCGGTTAAAGCTACGCAGCAGGTCTAAAATCGTGGGGCTGAGCTTCGTATAAATATCTTGCATGGAATCCAGGCGGACAAAGCGTTTGAAAACGCCATTCACATCAGCCATCAGCGGCACACCGATAAGCTCTACCTTCTTCTCCCTCTCGATCAGCGCAACGATATCGCGGAAGTAGTCGGTGGTGATGTAGCGATCCGGTTTGCCACGCCTGCTCATATACATCCCGCTGAAGCCGCCATCGGTTCCAACGAAGAGCAGCTTATGCTGGGCCGGGCTTTTCAAAAGCCGCCTATAAACCGTAAGCAAAGCTTCACCATCGTAACTTTGGCGATGCATCGCAGTATCAAGCAGGCAACACAGACGTTGCCGTGTGTGGATCGAGTATGGCTCGTTGCGCTCTTTGAAGAGCAGGTAAAGCATCGCGCGGTTACGCCCGACAACGTTCCTGACATCTTTGCCGATCGTCGTATGGCCAACGATTTCGCTTGGAATATCGCCGCGGGTTAAAAGCTCGCTAAAACGATCAGCGAGCATAAAGCCCAGCTTGTAACGGTCGTTCTCTTGCATCGAGGCCGACAGATTGATCATAAACGCGGCTTCTGCTTTTCTCTCTTCCAGCGCTTCTTCAACCAGCTTCATTTCCAGCGGCTGTCCGAGGGGATCCATGATCATCCGCTCCAGACTTACCGGCCTGCTTCCGCCCTCCTCCACGATCTGCCAACGCATGGTGGACTTTGCCGCCCAAGTTTCCTTGGCATAGCCATCCCAAATCTTTTGCGCCTTAACGTGCTCTCTTGCACACCGTGCATACTGGACTTTGATCGTGTCGGGGACCTTGGGGTACGACACAAATTGATCGGGCCGCGTCACACGGTCGGTGATTGCGGCCGCCGCAGGCAGGTAATAACCAAGATCGGTGCGCATCACATACTTGTGGCGCGATGCCGGCTGCTTACGCTTTTTGACGACCTGTTTATCAGCAACAACCTGGTGCTCGCCTTCCGCCCCTCCGGATGTCGAGCGAATTCTATCGGCCAATGCCCGATAACCTTGCCTAACCTCATCAGGCTCCTGCTGAAGAAGCGGAAAAAGCGCCGCCACCACTTCATTCAATTCGACATTCACGTCGCCAAGGCTCTTGCGATCAAGCTTTTTGAAGAGCGCACCAAGCTCTCCCCTGTTGTTGTAAAGGCGGCGAAGCAGCTTTGAATATTCAGACGGCATTTTCTTGGATAGTTGAAAAATGCGATCTTCCTTCAGCAGAGGCTCCAGCGCCGATGTCCGCGCGGCCAGCTCAGGGATGGCTTCGCGCGCAGCACGCAGAACAATGAGGAAGGCAGACAAATCATACTGCTCGATCAGCAGGTCGGGCGTTTTGGTCAGGTAGTCTTGCAATGCGTTTAAATTGTTCTGGATGCCAGGGTACTGGCGGTATTCGCTTAAAGCGAAGGCCGCATAGCCGATCGCATCGATACCGGCATCAAACATGCAACCCGGCTCTGCATGGACAGGCCTGATTGCCGCAGCAAATTCAGCGTCCAAAAAGCGCAGCGCGATCGCTCGCAAATCGTACAAACCGCGCAAAGCCGGGGCAGCCTTCGGGTCCCAGGGGATCGCAGGCAGCGTTCCTATAGCGACGTTTTTTCTCTTCCCGATAAGCCGGGCTTGGAGCCTTACCAGATGTTCCGGATCGACGAGGGAGGCTGTTCTGACAACGCCAAGCATAAGTGACCTTAGATTTTCCTTTCAAACATATCCTTGAATATAAGCGCGCATCAAAATTCAACCTTGGTTGTGGGAATAGGATTCGAACCTACGCCTTCAGGTCGTTGAGGGCATCGACTGCGCCAAGTGGTACCTTTTTGGTACCTGGGCGCGACAGAACGCGCCTCCGCTGGGCTCCAGAGAATACGGTTCTTAAAGAGACTGGCGGAGCGAGAGGAACTGGGAGCCAACGTTCTCCGCGGTAACCGCGAGCAAGCCGAACTTTATCGCGGCTGCCTGAACGTATCCTGCTTGCCGCACCCCGCACATCCACCGTAATCGAGGATACGGTCAGGCCCGCTCGACCTTGCCGGGGCACTGCCCGACTGCGAGTTGATCGTGTTGAAGCCGCTGCTGCCCATCGACCGCGACGTGTTGATGCCGCTGCTGCCGACAGGAGCGGACGGCTTGACCGTGCTGATCCCGCTGCTTCCTTCCGAACGCGAGGTGCTGACGCCGCTGCCGCCCGCCGGCGCACGGCGGCCAATCGCAGGTCCGCGGGAGTTGTTGCTGCTGTTGTTGACGAATCCCCCACCCATGCCGTCGCCGCTCAGACGGTCCATCGCAGGATTACGAACCGTGTTGTAACCGCTGCTTCCGGCGCTGCCGGGTGAACCGGCCTGCGTCTTCGGGGAAGTCTCGGACGGATTTCTTAACGGCCCGCCCGGAGGTTTGAAGTTGGGAGGCAGCTTTCCGATCAGGACTTTCGAGTCGGCGCCCTTGCGGTTGCCGCGCTCTCTGAGCAAGGCGTTCAGTTCGGCGCCCGCCAGCGCAGTCCGGTCCTCTTGCGCTGCCTGTTCGGCCTGCTGCGAGGTCATCTGTCCGGCGGCCACCTGGAGCTGACGGAGCTCAGCCAGGAGTTCCCGCAGCCGATCGACCTCTGCGAGGTCGGCGGTGCGCGTGCTGCCGGTTTCCTTGCGAAGCCGTTCCACCTCGGCCATCAGCGCCTTGATCTTTTCGGTCTGCGCCTGGGCCGCTGTGATCTTGCCGGTGGCGGCGTCAATCTGCAGCTGAAGTTCTTTCATCTTCAGCTCTTGCTCCGGGCCGCGCTCTGTTTCACCGCGCCGACTGGCCTCATTGCGCACGGCGTTCAGCTCGCCGCGCAGCAGCGTCACACGATCCTCTTGTGCCGCCTGCTCGGCCTGCTGCGGCGTCATCCGCCCGGCGGCGACTTCGAGCTGACGAAGCTCGACCAGGAGCTCCCGCAGCCGATTCACTTCTTCCATGCTCGCGGAACGCGGAGTGCCGATGTCCTTGCGCATCCGCTCCGCCTCGGCCGTCAGCGCTTGAATTTTCTGCGCCTCGGCCTGCGCCGGCGTGATCCTGCCGGTGGCAACGTCGATCTGCCGCTGCAAGTCGGCGATCTTCAGCTCGAGGTCGCCGCCACGTTTGGTGGGGCTTTGACCGGGCTGGTTGCGCAGGGCGTTCTGCTCGGCACGCAGCAGCGCAACACGATCATCAAGCGCTGCCTGCTCGGCCTGCTGCGGCGTCATCTTTCCCGTGGCCACCTGAAGCTGACGGAGTTCGGCCGACAGCTCCCCCAACCGTTTGACATCGTCCATATTTGCGGTTCGCGACGCGGTCGCCCTGCGCAGCCGTTCCACGTCGGCCGTCAGCATGTTGACCCGATCCGCCTCGCCCGCCTGACGTGCCTGCTCCGCCGTCGTCTTGCCGGTGGCGACGTCGATCTGCCGTTGCAGGTCCTTGATCTTGAACTCAACATCCGGATCGCGTTCCTTGGCACCGCGAGCCGGGCCGGCACGCAGGGCGTTCTGCTCGGCACGCAGCAGCGCCAGCCGATCGTCCGCCGCAGCCTGCTCGGCCTGTTGCGGCGTCTTCTGTCCGGCGGCGACCTCGAGCTGACGAAGCTCGACCTGGAGCTGCCGCAGCCGGTTGACCTCTTCCATGCTGGCGGTGCGTGGGCTGTCGACCGCCTTGCGCACCCGCTCCACCTCGGCCGTCAGCGCTTGAATTTTCTGGGCGTCCGCCTGCGCCGGCGTGATCTTGCCGGTGGCAACGTCGATCTGCCGCTGCAAGTCGGCAATCTTCAGCTCGCGGTCGCCCCCGCCCTTGGTAGAACTTTGGCCGGGTGCGTTGCGCAGGGCGTTCTGCTCGCCGCGCAGCAATGCCAGCCGGTCTTCAAGCGCCGCCTGCTCGGCCTGCTGCGGCGATTTCTTTCCGGCCGCGACCTCAAGCGGGCGGAGCTCCGTCAAAAGTTGACGCAGTCGATCGACGTCTTCTGTCTGCGCGGTGCGCAGGTTTCCGGTCGTCTTGCGCAGCCGGTCCACTTCGGCCGTCAGTGCGTTAATCCGGTCGGTTTCGGTTGCTTGGAGCGCCTGCTCCGGCGTGATCTTGCCGGCGGCGACGTCGAGCTGCCGCTGCAGCTTGCCGATGCGAAGCTCGCGCTCAATGTCGGGACCTAACGTGGGCAGATCGTCGGGGATCGCGACTGTGGGACATACAGTCAAGGCGGCGGCAAACCACGCCGTTCGTAGCGAACGAAGCCAAACCTTGTCGCCGTCTGTCTTGTGGGAACGCCCGCTGCCCGGCCTGTGAGTTCTTTCCAAGCAATGCCCTCCCGTCCTCAAGTGGCTGCCAACAAGCAGACCATTCGCACAGGTTGCAAAGTCCAGCTTACAAGTACTGAGGTCCGGAGAAAATGGCGGTCAGAAAACCGATCCGGACCCACCCGCCCTCGGACCAATATTGAGGTCTGATCGATAAATGTGCAAACACCAACGGTTAAATCGCCGCACCGCTGGATCGTGTAGAAACAAGTCGAGGGGATTGGCGGAGCGAGAGGAACTGGGACCCAACCTTCTCCACAGTAAGCCATTATCCTGCACGGTAAACCAGAGAACCATTCGACCCATTCAGGCAGCTACCTTGCCCCGCCGGAACTCTGATTACGCGGCTACTCAACACGGTGCCTGTCTGGTGCCGAGGCTCCTGGCGTTGGCCTTATGCTAGCCCACGGGTCGTTCGCTGGCTTCCGGCCGGCCGCGTTGGCAGCACCCTTTTTACCAGAGCTACTGTCGTCGCTGGCCCGGTACTGGCTCGATGGGCTGGATATTCCCAACAGCGGTCGCGAGCGTGAACTCGACACCGCAGCACCGATGCCCATATTCGGAGAGTCTCCTGGCACGACCTGCGCCTGTGCGCTTCCGACCCACAGGGTGATGGTACAAGTAGCGACGATGACGCGATGCATGGTGATCTCTTGAGTTTTGGCGCAGGCGGATATTGAAACGAACACAATCCGACCCGGCAACCAAAAACACGATCGCTCTCCGCGCCGAGCTTGGCAACCATCGGACGATCTAGCCCCTGCGAGGGCGAAGACGAACCACAGTTGCGGCTATCACCAAGAGCGCAAGCAAAGGATGCCGCGTGCGCTGCTTGCCGGAAGTGGCAGGAGGCTGCCCGTGCAATCGATCGGGCTGCCATTGTCCACGAGCATTGCTGGAGTCGTCAGGCGGCCGTCATGGGCGCGGTGCTTCGTCTCAACCGAGTTTCCGTGCGATCCTGGGCGGTGGCGGATTGCACCAAAGCAGCTGCCTGGCTTGATGCAGACAGAACACACTGAGAGCTATACTGAATCACATGGTGGGCGGTATCGTTTCAGCCCCGCGCTATGAAGGACTGCATCATGCGTTCAAGTTCGACCGCTGCCGCGTATCTTATTGCCACCGTTGCACTCTTACAGCCCGCGCACGCCGAGCCGCCGCAGGGCGTTGTCATGGTGCGCGACTTGTCGCTCCAGCTGGCCAAGCAGATCGCACAGGCAGCACTGGACCATTGCCGCGCTCAGAACTTCAAGGTCGGTGTGTCTGTCGTGGACCGTGGAGCGCATGTGCTGATATCGATTCGCGACGATGGAACTGCTCACCACGTTATCGAATTGGCCGAGCGCAAAGCCTACACCGCCCGCATTTTCCGTCAGACAACGGGGCAGTTTGTTGACCGCATCATCAGTAATCCGCGCTCGCAAGGGCTCAAAGACACCAAGGGAGTGCTGGCCTCGCTCGGCGGCGTACCGATCAAAGTCGGTGACGATACGATTGGCAGTGTCGGCGTGAGTGGCGCGCCGGGCGGCCAGAACGACGAGGACTGCGCTGCGGCCGGCGTCGCCAAAGTAGCCGATCAGTTGAAATAGGCCGTCAGAATTGCCGGGCGGCCGAACATCCGAAGTCCCTCCGGCCGGGGGGCGGCTCTCAATTATCATATAACTTCAGTCATTTAAGTTGGTTGCGGGAGTTGGATTTGAAGCGCCGAACTTCAGGTTATGAGCTCGGCGAGTTGCTTGACGTCCCTATCCGGAATCCTGGCCCGGCGATGCGCAACCATGCGCGCCTGCCGGTCGCGGGCAGCCTCGCCCTCACCCCGGTTAAAGCTACGCAGCAGGTCTAAAATCGTGGGGCTGAGCTTCGTATAAATATCTTGCATGGAATCCAGGCGGACAAAGCGTTTGAAAACGCCATCCACATCAGCCATCAGCGGCACACCGATAAGCTCAACCTTCTTCTCCCTCTCAATAAGCGCAACGACATCGCGGAAGTAGTCGGTGGTGATGTAGCGATCCGGTTGGCCACGCCTGCTCATATACATTCCGCTGAAGCCGCCATCGGTTCCAACGAAAAGCAGCTTATGCCGGGCCGGACTTTTCAAAAGCCGCCTATAAACCTTCAGCAAAGCCTCACCATCGTAACTTTGGAGATGCATCGCAGTGTCAAGCAGGCAACATAGACGTTTCCGTGCGTGGATCGAGTACGCTCGTTGCGCTCTTGAAGAGCAGGTAAAGCATCGCGCGGTTGCGCCCGACAACGTTCCTGACATCTTTGCCGATCGTCGTATGGCCAATGATTTCGCTTGGAATATCGCCGCGGGTTAAAAGCTCGCTAAAGCGATCAGCAAGCATAAAGCCCAGCTTGTAACGGTCGTTCTCTTGCATAGAGGCCGACAGATTGATCATAAACGCGGCTTCTGTTTTCTTCTCTTCCAGCGCTTCTTCGAGCAGATTTTCCACTTAGGCGGCACGATGGCGGCCGGCCAGGACCAGAAGGGTGGGCGTTAGCATCGGATCAGTCATGCAGTGGCCGGGCCCTGACTGTGCCCAAACCGTAGAAGTCGTTCGAACGTAAGATCACCGGGCGATCGGTAGTAGGAACATTTTCAAAGAATCGGCGCTCGGTCCGCTCTTCGATTACGTCCCGCAGGCGCGCAAATTGCGCTACGCGCTGATCCGATTTCACCTCGCCGCCACCTTCGAGAGCATCCATTGCCGCGCTGCTGATCGCGCATTGGATGATTCGATCCTGATGGAGCATCGTGAATTGAACAACCATTCGGTCGACGTCGTAACCCAGCAGATCTCCTCGCGTCAAACGCATTACAGTTCTCCGTAGTGGAGGATTTTCAGTGGCGCGCCGATTAACAAACTGAGATTTGAGCGTTGCGTCGGCTTGGTCGCGTTCGCAGCCGTCGGATATCCGCTTTCATTTCTTTGCGACTGCGCTTCCCATCCGGTCGGCGTGCCGTTTTGACGCGCGCACGATTGCGTCACTAGCTTCGCAGTGTTTCCCGGTCGCCCTCACTCAGCTGGGTATGTCCGCATTCGCATGAGAACAGGGGCACGACGTCAGCAAATCCGGCGCGCGGGACCACGCCTTCGAATTTCATTTTCTTTCCACAGATCGAGCAATAAACGGATGCAGGCGTCATCGCATGACTCGCTTTCAGAGGTTAAATGCCCTTAGGCCCGCCTGTCATACGAAGCGGACGACAAACGCACCGGTGCAGCTGGAAAGCTGTAGCCGATCGCGATGCCGAGATTCTGTGCGGTTTGGCACACAATGCGCGTCGAGACGCCCGTGCTGGCTAAGCGTTGTCGGGGCGGGGATTCACATCACCGACCGACAAATTGCACGATCGACACTCGAATGGACCCGGCGAAGGCACTTTCTCGTCTTGGGCATCGGTTCGCTGTCGAGTGAGCGTCATCGGACTTGTGCATTTGGGACATCGAGGCCACGGTTTGTACATAGCGTACTCCATTATTTTCAGGATACGAGCCGCGGCGCAAAGGCTGAGCCGCGCGGCCGAGACGCGATCTCGCTGCGTCAAACAAAGAAGCCAAAATCCTCCTGCAGATTTCGATAGGCCGAACGTAACTTGGCGGTCGCATACCGCACGGCTTTGTTTGGGCGGGTGTCGGCGCTTCGCTGCGCTCGATACGCCTCTATGTATTCGGCCTCTGTCACCGGTTTGCCGTGATTGGCTTTAAGCCAGGCAGTCCATTCCGGCTTGTGCCGCTCCGCGAAGTGATCCCAGTCGAATGTTTTCGTCATACTGCTTTGTTCTTTCTCGACAGAGGAACTGTCTCACGTGCTCCTGAATGAAACGAACCGTTTCGGTCGACGACACCCAGCACTATCGCGTTGGGCGGACTAACCAGCAACCGCTTGCATCAACGCTTGGATCTTGATCGTCGCAAAATTGGAATATGTGTCGGATATCGCATACGGCAGGATGATCTGATCGCGATGACGCATGGCGCCGCAAGTGTAGACCACGTTGGGAACATAGCCCTCGCGCTCTGTAGGCTCGGGGCGAACCAACGGCTCGCGCGAACGCGCCAGGATCTTGGATGGATCGTTCTTGTCCAAGAGAACCGCACCGATCGAATATTTCCTGACTGGCCCGACGCCGTGGATCAGCAGCAGCCAACAGTCGTCCAACTCGATCGGCGAGCCGCAATTTCCGATCTGAACAAACTCCCATGGATATTCGGGTCGCAGAAAAGACTGACCACCCTCCCATGAATAAAGATCGTCGGAGTAGACCAGATAAAGATTCTCGTTGTCCTGCCGGGCGATCATGGCGTAGCGGCCATCGATTTTGCGGGGAAACAAAGCCATGCCCTTGTTGCCCGCTGCCGAGCCCCTGAGCGGCGTCATTCTGAACGATTGGAAGTCTGTTGTGGTCAGCAGCTCCGACCGAATCACTCTGCCGCTGTATGCCGTGTACGTGGCATAGAAGGTTTTCTGCCCAGCGTCGTTGAATTCGACGAACCGCGCGTCCTCGATGCCGTTTGATTGCGAACTGGTGACCGGAAAGATCACACGTTCACTCAATTCTTCTTCCGGACGGAATACCACTTCGACCTCACCGCCAGCAGCGGCAGGCGTCCCGCTTCGGATTTTCGGGGTAGAAGCCAGACGAGCGGTCGGATCGACAGTGATGCTGCCGTCTGCAGCGATGAAACCGGATCGAAAGGTCAACGATGAAACGTGTCCCTCGCCGACGGCGCGCAAGCTCAAGATAAATCGGCAGCCATTCTCGGGCGCGCCAGTCTGGTCGGGATGTCGGACGATGCTTGGATTGAACAGGGCCGATGCCTCAAATGAATATTCGTTGAGAAAATAGGCTCCAATCAGGCAGCGCTTCGTCTTGTT
This sequence comes from Rhodoplanes sp. Z2-YC6860, assembly GCF_001579845.1. Taxonomy (GTDB): domain Bacteria; phylum Pseudomonadota; class Alphaproteobacteria; order Rhizobiales; family Xanthobacteraceae; genus Z2-YC6860. Next base: position 694,891 of record NZ_CP007440.1, on the reverse strand, counting down.
CAATGGTTCGTGCGGTTCGAGCGCATCCTCCATTTCTGCGGCCCGCGCTTCGAATACATCGAGCAAGTTCCTGTGACGACCTTCAAAGTTTTCCAGTACCTCGCGCAATTGTTGCGCCGAGGCCTCGGGATCGAGCCGAAGCACCCGGTCGACAATATGATTGGCGCGGACCTTGTCGGTCGGATTGAGATCTCTCGGCTCAGTCGCCGGTTTGAAGGGCCTGACGACGACCCTGGCCGGGTCCGGACGCAGGTAGAGGCTCTGCCGGTTCAGGAATTTGGATTGGGACAAAGATGCTCCCTGGGGGCAATCGAGGCAGACCCGCTCCGTTGCCATTCGATGATAATTTTGACGCGGGCTTGGTCCGGACCACTGAGGAAGTGGCAACGAACTGTCGTATCTCAACGAGAGCAAGCAGATACGACAATACTGATTCTGCGCCCTTGTTCTCATTGGAACGGTCCGGATGAAGCCCATCCGAACAACTTCCCGTGCTGGGATCGATCAGGGCCATATGCAGGTCGTTCTCTCCCAGAAACCAGGCGAACGCACGCATCGCGGCTTGGCTCCACTCTTCATCACCATTCACGCGTTCCGCTGCGAGGCAGGCGGCAATCGTCGCGGCTGCCTCGACCGGCTGCTGATCGAACGCATCAGGCTTTTGGCGTATTTTGCCGAAGCTTTTGGAACCAACCGGCCGGAAGCTTCCCGACGACGCGGTCTGAAAGGACATCAGCCACCCGAGCGACCGGAGGCCGGTCGCTACATATGGGGCCGTATTGGTCGCCAGTCCCGTTTGAATCAACGCGTGCGGCAGGCGCGCATTGTCGTAGGCAAGAACGTTTTCAAACCAGAGCCAATCGTCGTGCTGGTTCGCAACGAACAAGGCCATCAGCCTGTCGGCCAACAGCTTGCGCATGCCGTTGGCGAAAAGATCTCCAGCCGCCAGCGCGCAATAGGCGTTCAATCCGAGCAGCGAGAACGCCCAGGCTCGCGGCGATGAGAATTCCTCGACAGCAGGAAGCGCGGTCTTGAAAAGTGCCGCAGCCCAGACACGGCGAGACGGATCGCTATCCGCTCGAGCGCATTCGGCGAGCGCCCACAGCGTCCGACCATGGCTGTCCTCCGAGCCCGCCTCTTCCAGCCACCGGCGATCGTAGCTCATGAAATTCCGGAACCGGCGTGAAGCCGGATTCCAAGCGTGTTGAACGAAGGCTGCAAAACGCGCGGTGTTGATCTCGGACAGGAGTTGTGCGTCGCCGGAATATGCCAATGCGCACGAAAGCAGCAGGGCGCGAGCGTTATCGTCGACACAATAGCCGTGCGAACGGTCCGCGACCGAGTAGACGGCGTGTTGGAGAATCCCAGTATTGTCACAGAGCGAAAGGAAATGGTCGATCTTCACCTCTGGAACGACCGCCACCTTGGTCGGGACATCTACTGAACTGAGCGGAAGTACCGCTTCGTGAAGGGCTCTTTCGTGAGCGTCTGCGAAAACCGCAACATAACGTTTCGCAACCTGCGCCCATGTCATCGAGCGGCTCGACGCATAGGCACGTTTGCGCATCGCCAGACTACGGACGTTATTGGTCAGAAGGCCGGAAATTTCGCGGCCGATCGCCGCAGAGTCGCTAAATGGCACCAGAATGCCGCGCCCATCGGCCAACAGTTCCTTAGCGTGCCAATACGGTGTCGACACGACGGTCTTGCCCAGCCCAAAACTGTAAGCCAGCGTGCCCGATGTCATCTGGAATTCATTGAGATAGGGCGTGACATAGACGTCACACATTGAAATGTAATCTAGCAGCGTCGCTTGATCGACGAACTGATTGCAAAAGGTGACGTGTTCCTCGACACCAAGTTCCCGTACACGGGCCATCAATCTGTCGCGATAGGTTTCACCTTCATTCCGGAGAAGATTGGGATGGGTTGCGCCGAGGACAACATAGAGCGCGCTCGGACAGGACTTGATGATTGTCGGCATCGCATCGATCACGGTCTCGATGCCCTTGCTCGGCGACAGCAGACCAAATGTCAGGATAGTCTTTCCGGCCAAGCCGAGCTTGGCTTTGGCATGATGGGGCTCCAGAAAAGGAAAGTCGGGTATTCCGTGCGGTATGATCTCGATCTTGCGCGCCGGCACGCTATGGACGGAACGAAGCAACTCGCGGCCTTTTTCCGCCATGACAATGAGCTTTGACGAAGCGTCGATGATCTGACTCATGACCTCATGCTGAACGGATGTTGGCTTGGCCAGGATCGTGTGAAGCGTTGTCACAACGGGCATTTCGAGTCGCGACAGAAGTTCAACGATGTTCCGTCCCGCCTCCCCACCGAAGATCCCGTACTCGTGTTGGAGGCAAACGACATCAAACCGAGCATCGTTCAGAAAATCTGCGGCTTGAATATATTCGCCGATGACTTCGTCATTGATTTGAAATTGAACGGCAACCGGATAATCGTAGATACGACCGGCGTCCGTCATCACCACCACGCCGGTCTCCAGATCAAGCCGATAGAGCGAAACCGCCCGATGAAGGTCATGGGTGAAGGTCGCGATGCCACAGCGACGAGGCAGATGATTCCCGATGAATGCAACCCGCTGAAGCGGGGTCATTGGATTGTTTCCTTGTCGACGCACTGCAGCACTTCTGGGTCGAAACGGCCCGCGTATGCCAGTAGACCCGACAAGCCGACCACCCCTGCTCGAATGTCGACGCGATCGGATTGCGCGAAAATCGCGTCACCCATTGCAACATTGAATGAGCCGGCTCGAGCACCACCGCCGATGATGAGAGCCCAAGTCTCTTGTTTCGCTTCCAGGCACCAAGCCGACTTTGGCGCCAGATCCATCTTTTCAAACGTGAAGAGAGCGTTTGAAGCCAGAAGAACCCGCCCCGGGCCCAACCGGGACGGTGCGACCTGAATACCGGCCGGCCCGGCATCCGCCACGGCGATGGCGTTGTCGATATGAAGTGCTCGGCCGCGGCCATGATCGAAAAGCCGGAATGTCGCGTCGCTGCGTTGCTGGATTTCTGCGATCACGAGCCCCGCGCCGATCGCGTGAATAGTTCCGGCGGGAACAAAGACGGTGTCGCCAGCCCACACCCCCTGCCACACCACGAGGTCCGAAATCGAGCCGTCTTCCACGGCCTGACGCATCTCCTGCGGGGTCAGATGCCGTTTCAGACCCAGGGCAACCTTAGCCTCCGAAGCGGCGCTCAAGACATACCAAGCTTCGGTCTTGCCGTTGGGCAAACCGATTGACCGCGCATACGCATCGCCAGGGTGAACCTGGATTGAAAGGGGCTGGTTGGTGAACAGCAGCTTCAACAGCAGAGCAGGAGCAGCAGCTGCCAAGCCGGAGCGTTCGTACCAAATTTCACCGATTGTATTGTCGCCGCGGCCTGCGCGGCTCCACGGACGTGGATCTGCAACGCCCCAGGGTTTGGATAGTGAATGCGCGATCGCCTGCTCAATCGTCATAAACCCTGTTTCAGTTTGACCGAGCATCGTTCGGCTAAGGAAGCAAGACGTCGCAGCGCCCAAACGCGCAGACTGAGGCCCCTCGGGGCCTGCGACATCCGCCTCAAACAAAAAATTCCGATGCTATCGTGCTTGTCGACGGCGCTATCGCCGATGGACCGATGCGGCGACCTCGGGACGTCATCGCCTTTATAGCTCAGATGAATCACCGACTCATCTGTACCTCTTCAAGTGGGGTCGCAAACGGAAAGCACAATGGACGCCAGTCTCGACATCGCCGATGCCCCACCAAATTTGATAAGAAAGCTCCGCGCGAGACGGGGCTATAGCGTTCCAAACAGCCAGCGAGCTACTTTACTTTGATATTTTCCGCTGATTCCTTGCCCTTGTTGGCGACAATATCATATTCGATCACTGCGCCCTCATTGAGCGTGCTCAGCCCCGCTCGTTCCACGGCCGAGATATGGACGAACACGTCCTTTCCGCCGCTCTGGGGCTGAACGAAGCCGTATCCTTTGGTCGGGTTGAACCACTTCACGGTGCCTATCGCCACGTCCGGAACTCCACTGTTGTTGCGCCCTGGACAGACGCGCCGAATATCCAACCATATCGCAATAGGCAGGCTGCTGATATGATTTCCGACAAAGCTGGCGAGTTGGCACGACCATCAGCACAAAGTGAGCAATTCGATACAGGTCTGCCGCCGAGATTCGTGCTCTAATGTTGCGGCAAGGAGCAGAGATGGCCAAGCGGAGCCGAACCCCTCAAAAGTCGAGGGGCGTGCAGCGATTCGATCCTGTTGAATTCCTGGAGACGGCGGCCAAGGGCCGCATCATCTCAACGCATCAAAAGAAGCAGGTCATCTTCGCGCAAGGCGATCTCGCAGATTCAGTGATCTATATCAAAAAAGGCAAAGTGAAAGTCACCGTCGTTTCCAAGCAAGGCAAGGAAGCCGTGGTCGCGATCCTCGGAGCGGACCAATTCCTGGGTGAAGGCTGCCTGATCGGGCAGCCGAAGCGCCTGGCGACGGCAACGGCAATGACCGACTGCGTAACAATGCGGGTGGAAAAGGTCGAGATCCTTCAGGTTCTTCAAGATGAGCCGACATTCTCCAAAATGTTCATTTCGCATATCTTGGCCAGAAACGCGCGCATAGAAGAGGACTTGGTCGATCAGCTCTTCAACTCCACCGAGAAGCGGCTTGCCCGCGTGCTGCTGCTGCTGGCGAACTTTGGCAAAGAGGGGCGGCCGGAGCCGATCGTTGCCAAGATCAGCCAGGAGACTCTTGCGGAGATGATCGGCACCACGCGCTCACGCGTCAGTCATTTCATGAACAAGTTTCGACAGATGGGATTTATCGACTACAACGGCCATCTCGAAATTCACAGCTCGCTGCTGAGCGTTGTTCTGAACGACCAGAAATCCAACGTCGTGGCGGCACCGCGGATATAACACCGCCGTAGGATCAAGCGGCCGCTGTCCGGCTTGCAAAGACGCTCTCGCCGATGAGGCGGGCAACCAAGATCGGAAACAGCATGCAGTCTCTCACGCTGATGATTGTCTACGTTCTCTCGACGGGGTCGTTACAGTTCATGGGCTTTTTGATCAGTCGAGTCATTGACTATGAATGGCCGACGCTCAGCTTGATGACTTTCTTGATCCTATTCATGTCGGCCTTCGGATTTGCGTGGCCGCTTGCTGTGTGGATTGCCGAGTGGCTGATTCGTCGGGCGGGGTACGTGGTCGAGACGGAGCAAAGCGGCGGCGCCGGCCGACGAGACACCGCGGAAACCATACGGCGCTGAACGCACAAACAACATCCGCCTTGGTGTGGCGAAGTAACAAGGAACAGCGAAACGCGTCGACAAAGTTGTGCGCGCCGAAAACGATCCCCGAGCCTACACGGCCCTAAAAGCCGGATATGCAATTACTCCCAAGAAAATCATGCGGCGGCTAGGTCGGGATAACTCACTGTCCTGCCTATCTTTGTTTGCCTTTTCGGTTACGGATCGACCTACCGCGCTTGTGCCCGCTGCGACAATCTCGATCGCTTGTTTGAAACGGACATGCACCCAAGCGCTGTCATTTGCATTGGTCAAAGGCGCGCTCACGGAACCAATCGGTTCGAGACGAGGTTGAATCGGATGGAAAACAATCAAGAGGCGCAGGCCATCGCACGTCGTGAACGACGCATCGACGAAGCTCTCTCCGATTCTTTCCCGGCCAGCGATACGCCGTACTTTGTCGGTTCCGGTGCAGCGAAACCGCTTGGCAAGGCCAAGCGGCGGAACAGGTCAGCTGAGATGGCAAGTGAAGTCATCGATCGATCCGCCGATTTGTTCGCATCCTCCGAAGAACAGCACAGCCGGAAGCGGCGGCTGCTCAACGGACCAAAAGAGTTTCGAAAGTTCCGGCGCGATCATCCGGCGTAAATGCGAGAAGCCCCTCCCGCGCGCCCCGAAGACATCGGCGGCAGCGCAAACCGTCAGCGCATTTCGGATCACTTGAGGCTCACCGGTCCCCGGGCTGGGCCTCATTGCCGCCGCTGGCCGTCCTACGGCACTTGGCCTCCCGGCGCCCGGTCATTCCCGAACGATGGTTGGGAGTTGACTTGAGGGGTAGATCTCAGGTTTGAACTGATACTTGGGATCGCTCCCAGTTCCTCCGATTTCGTGGAAGCCTGCATCTTCGCCGCGGCCAAAGCGATCTGCCGGTTGCGCTCGGCGTTCTTTCGCCGTTCCGCTCTCGTTATCTTCCGCCGCTCGGCCGCGTCCTTGCGTACGGCCGCGACCTTGTCGACTTTGGCCCTGGATACGACAGCCTGCCCGTCTGAGGATCCGGCCACGAAGGCCTGGACCATCTCTCGCCTTTCTGTGAGCATAGAACGGCTTTCGTTTGTCGCCACGGCAGATAAACGTTCAATGGGCCCCCACGAGCTTCCGACACGCACGCCGATCGCAAAGCCGGCGCTCAGCGCGATCACCACCGTTGCAATTCCCGCACAGTAAGAGCCGAGGGCGCTGACCTTGAACACGAGGTTTCCTCATGGGGACGGATTGCTGTCCCGTCTCAAGCAAAGCACCGCCCGGCCAGAGCCAACCGACCTACTAACGCCTGCCCCATCCCCAGCTGCTGAAAGTGCCGCGCCCCCGCAACACGCTCAGGATAAACAGCAACAGCATTGCACCGATCGTGGCATTGACGATTTCACCGACAATGCCGGCGCCGAGATGGATGCCGAGTTGGGGCAGCAGCCAGCCACCGATGAACGCACCAATGATTCCAATGATGAGATCACCGATCAGACCAAAGCCTGTGCCTCGCATGATCTGGCCGGCCAGCCATCCCGCGATGACCCCAACCAACAGCACGATGAGCAGACTTTCGCTGGTGAGATGCATGTGCTTCCTCCTCCGGGTGTGAGATCTGATCGGCCGGGCGATGCATCGAGAAACGCGTTGATGTTGTAATCGCGGGTCAACACGCAGGCGATCAACTAAGTTGCGATGCCGTGGAACATTATTGATGGTCGATTTTGCACAGTTGCAATCTGCAACGGGCTCCGCGCGGCAACGCATGCGGCACAAAAAGAAAAGCCGCCCCGAGAGGCGGCCTCCAAGTCACCGCCCGGCGGATGCACCATCCGGGCGCATTCAAACGCCCGCCATCAACACGGATGGCGCAGGCCGTCGTAACCGAGATAGGTGCCAGAGGCCGGGTCATAGGAGCGATAGCGCTGCTGGCAATAGCCGGCATCATTGCCTCCCTCGACGTAGCTCTGGCGGTACACGGGGCCCGGACCGTAACGATAGCTCGGGGCTTCGACATAATCGGAATCGTAGCCACCGTAGCCCTGATCGTAACCATAGGCACCGTAGCCATAACCGCCGTCGTAGCCGTAGTAACCGCGCGGTTGTGTCGCGTTCAGGATTGCCCCGCCGATAATCGCACCGGCGGCAAGGCCGATGCCTGCACCGACGTAGCCGCGACCGCGATAGCGCACGGCCTCAAAGGTGGGCGCCACAGCGGTGTGAAGGGCGAGTGGCGACGACGCCGGCAGCGCCGAAGCGGTCGAAACAAACCACGGTGCCGCAGCGGTCAACAGCGCAACGGCAATGATCTTGGAAGACGTATGCATGATGAATTCTCCAATGGTTTTCTGTTCAGAGACGATTTGTCGATTCAGGGTGCCAGGATTTCATTCAACAAGAATGCTATCTCGATGGCGCCCGGGCCCGCCGGCGGGTTCTTTTGCGAGCCATGCCGGCGAGCTCGTTTGCGAGTTCTTTGGCGAATGCGGAGGCCTTCTCAGCGTGACTGGGACGGCGCCGTCGGCGGCGTGTTGGTGTCGCTCAGATATTTGAACACCGGTAGCAACGCCAGTTGGTCCTTCGAGATGTTCACGACGGCATGGTCAGGATGGTCGAGGTTTCCGGCCGTTGTCGTCGTCTTGGTCACGACCGGAGCGCCGGCGCCAGTCGTGCTGGAAGTTGTGGTGGACTTGGAGGCCGCGTTGGCGGAGCGAGGCTCCATGCCAAATTTGAGTTGATTCCACGCCAGGACGACGTTTCGTTCGCCCATGCCTAGAAAGCCACCCACACCGATCACGACGGAGTCGATCCTGCCGGATGAATCGGAGATCAGTTCATTGATGTCGCCGATCTTATCCTCGTTGTTGTAGACATTGAGGCCGATCAGCTTTGAAGTCCGCCACGTCCCTACCTGCTGCATCGCAGCCTGCGAGGTCGCTACGTTCGCGCTGACCGACTTCTGAACGGATTCTGCAAATGCCGGAACGGACAATAAGGTCGAGGCGAGCATTGCTGCCGCCAGGTATTTCATAGACATAAAAAATCTCCAGATGTTTCCCCTGTGAAGCAACCCGGATTAGAGGAAAAAGTTCCTGAATACGCCAGGATATCGGCATGCCGCGGCCGAACATGAGCCGGGCGGCATGTGTTTCCGATAAGTGAGCGGTTTGAGACAGTCAGGGCCTGCGCGGCGTGAAATGGTGAACGAGACTGGGATTGATCCCGCAGGTGGAACGCTGAACTTCGCACGGCAGATATTCCCCGCGATGTCCGGATCACGCGCTCCCTTCGAGAGCCCTCCGGGTGCAGCGCCCGCCGAGAATCCCCGGAAGATCGTCCCGGCGGGCGTAATTCCAAAGCAGGCCTTTCAGCTCACACCGCGACAAACAGGAGGGCGAATCATGAGTGGACAAACAGGCGAAGCCGGCTTTCCGATGCTCGTTCGGAGAGTGCCAATTCATGATCGGCAGGACCGAAAGCCCTACGACGTTCTGGCAGCCGAATTGGAGGCTGCGCTCGCACGCGAGGAGACATATCTGCGAGAGAAGAAAGAGCTTTCGGAGCGCCAGGCTATGCTGGCTCAGGAGTTCGAGCATCGGCTGGTCAACGGCATGCAGGTGATCGCCAGTCTTCTGTCGTTGCAGAGCCGGTCCGCGAAGACGCCGGAAGCGACTGATCAACTAATGATCGCGGCCCGTCGCGTCGCGTCGCTGGCACGCGTGCATCGCCGGCTGCATCTTCTCGATCATCAGGAGCGTGTCGAGTTCAAGGTATATCTCCAGAACCTGTGCGAAGACCTGTCCGCGTTGTTGTCCCAAGACGGCAGCGGCTACGCCATTGTGGTCGAAGGCGCGGACGTCGAGATCCCAACGACGCGTGCGATCCCACTCGGCTTCATCGTCAACGAGCTCGTCACCAATGCTGCCAAATACGCGGAGGGCCACGTTACCGTTCGGATCGAAGCCGCGTCGCAAGCCGATCGGCGCTTATCGGTCATCGACGACGGGCCAGGACTCCCTGCCGGGTTCAACCCAGAGCACGGCAACGGGCTGGGAATGAAAATCGTGTTGTCACTCGTGCAGCAGATCGGCGGCGAGCTGCGCATCCTGCCTGGCGACAACGGGCGCGGCACGCGTTTCACGGTCAATTTCTGATGACGATGCGCACCAAGCGAAACACAGTCACCTTCGTCCGTCCGTTTTCGTTGAAAGACATCGGCCGGACGCTGCCCGCCGGCGCGTACGAGGTGGTGACGGACGAGGAACTGATCGAGGGACTGTCCTTTCCGGTCTACCGCCGCGTGTCGACCATGATCATGGCGCCGGCACCACACTCGTCCTCGATCGAAATGCTGATCATCGACCCACGCGAGCTCCAGGCAGCGCTGAATCGCGATGCTGCGCCCCATGAGTCGCAAGACGACGACGGCGCGGACCTGGGACATAGACCCATTAACCCACAGCCATAGTCTAATCGACGGGAGATGGAGCAAGGCGAGGTAAGAAACAGTGGGTACCGGCCTGTTTCGACCCCTGGTGGCCGATTTTAAATTGAGCGGTGGCCTACTAGTTTGAATAAAAGAGCATAATCCTCCTTATGAGCGCACAGCCTGAATTGATCGCACACCAATGCCGCGTCGAAGCGGCTGCTTGCCGCTCATTGGCTGAGCAGACGATGACACAGGCTCATCGGGTGATGTTGGAACATATCGCCGGCACCTGGGATCGCATCGCCGAAGACATCACCGAACACGATCGCAAGCAGTAGCCCGCCTCTTTCATTCTTCCTCGCCGCAGTCGTGGTCGGCCAAATTTCTGGTTCTGGCCTGTTTCGACCCCGGGCCGATTTTGAATCGAGCGGTGGCCTGCTTTCATTTTCAAATGTGAGCCATTTAGAACAGTCCCCGCCTCTACTTCGCAGTAGAGTTCTGCATTGCATATCCGGTAGGTACGCCGGATAGCGCTCGCTGGGGCACTCCTTCGGCGGGCGCTTTTTCCAGACCTCGGGAGCACGCCCATTTGCCCCAACCAAATTGCCTCTACTGCGGGAAGCCTTTGATGATCACTTCAGCCGCCGCATTCACCTGTCCGGCATGTGGGATGGTGGAGTTTTGCGATTCTGGCGCAATCCAACAACTTCATCTCCAATTCCAGCCTCGACAGCAGCAATCGCAAGATAAGAAGAAGTAAGCCGCCTCAGTTGGCCGCTCGCCAAGGCAAAACCTCTAGGCAAGCTCAAGCGGCGTCTCATACGAACACGCCGCCCGTAGTGGTGCCCCCGTGATGCAAGGTGGCGTCGCTTGAATGGTGCCTTCGGCTATTGCTCTACCCCTGCCGACCACTCCTTCGTCTGTTTTGTCTTCGGCAGCTTCTCTTGCCAACTGGTCTCTTAGCCACAAGAGCAAAAGCTGATGTTTAATTTGAAAAGTCGAGGGGACCTTCAGCTTTTTTCCAAATCTTGTGGCGATGGTCATTGGGCCAGCCTCGTTGCGGCAATCAAAACTACAAGCAACGCGGGCACCACCAGCGGGGGCACCAGCCACGGACTGATCCGAAAGTAGAAACTCATGGATTCCTCCTTTGAAAGCTTCGTGGGCAAAGAGCCGGGTCAGGACAAGACATCTCACGGTGTGAGTGCATCAATTATTGCCAGCTAGAAGCCCATACCGCAGCCAGACGGCATGGCAGGCGCGATCCCATTCTTGTTCGGTAGCTCTGCGATCATCGCTTCGGTGGTGATGAGGAGGCCGGCGACAGAGGCCGCGCCTTGTAGCGCGGCACGAACGACCTTGGTCGGATCGATGATACCCTTGGTCAGCATATTGCCGTACTCACCGGTCTGCGCATCGAAGCCGAAGGCATAACTGTCTTTCTCGAGGATTTTGCCGATAACGACGGATCCGTCTTCACCGGAATTGAGCACGATCTGGCGCGCGGGCCAGGACAGCGCCTTGCGCACGATTTCGATGCCAGTCCTCTGATCGTCGTTGGCCGGCCGCAACCTGGTCAACGCCTGGCTGGCACGCAGCAGCGCCACGCCGCCGCCCGGTAGAATGCCTTCCTCGACAGCGGCCCTGGTCGCATGCATCGCGTCGTCGACACGATCCTTGCGCTCCTTGACCTCGATCTCGGTGGCGCCGCCGACGCGGAGCACCGCGACTCCACCAGAAAGCTTGGCGAGCCGCTCCTGAAGCTTCTCGCGGTCGTAATCGGATGCGGTCTCGTCGATCTGCGTCTTGATCTGATAGATGCGCGCCTCGATGTCGTTCTTCTTGCCGGCACCACTGACGATCGTGGTACTCTCTTTCTCGATCGTCACCTTCTTGGCGCGACCCAGCATGGCGAGCGTCACGTTATCGAGCTTGATACCGAGGTCGTCGCTGATCGCCTGGCCGCCGGTGACGACGGCGATGTCCTCCAGCATGGCCTTGCGGCGATCCCCAAAGCCGGGTGCCTTGACGGCCGCGACCTTCAGTCCGCCGCGCAACTTGTTGACCACGAGCGTGGCGAGGGCTTCACCCTCGATCTCCTCGGCAATGATGACCAGAGGCTTCGAGGTCTGCACCACGGCCTCGAGCAAAGGCAGCAATTCCTGCAACCCCGAAAGCTTCTTCTCATAGATCAGGACATATGGGTCATCCAACTCGGCCCGCATCTTGTCCGTGTTGGTGATAAAATAAGGAGACGCATAGCCGCGGTCGAACTGCATACCTTCGACCACCTCCAGCTCCGTCTCGATAGACTTGGCCTCCTCGATGGTGATCACCCCCTCATTGCCCACTTTCTTCATGGCATCGGCTAGAAAGCGCCCAATCTCCGCATCCCCATTCGCCGAGATGGTGCCAACTTGGGCGATCTCCTCATTCGACGTGACCTTCTTGGAATTCTTCTGCAGGTCAGCGACCACCGCTTCGACGGCGAGGTCAACGCCCCGCTTGAGGTCCATCGGGTTCATGCCGGCTGCAACCGCTTTGGCGCCCTCCCGGACAATCGCGTGAGCCAGCACAGTTGCGGTGGTGGTGCCGTCACCGGCTGCGTCAGAGGTCCTGGACGCGACCTCGCGCACCATCTGCGCGCCCATGTTCTCGAACTTGTCCTCAAGCTCGATCTCCTTGGCAACCGTGACCCCGTCCTTGGTGATGCGGGGCGCACCGTAGGACTTGTCGAGAACGACATTGCGACCCTTGGGACCGAGCGTCACGCGGACCGCGTGGGCAAGCGTATCGATGCCGCGCAACATCCTGTCGCGCGCGTCGACCGAAAATCTGACTTCCTTGGCGGACATTTTCGAAATCTCCTTGAGAAAAGCATTTGTTTCATCGGGAAGTGATGTGGCGGCCACCCACGAGGGCAAAGCTCTCCGTTAAGCACCTTTCTGGCGTGCCTCCAACTCGACCAACACGCCCATCACGTCGCTTTCCTTCATGATCAGGTAGTCGTCATCATCGATCCTGACCTCTGTGCCGGACCATTTTCCGAACAGCACGCGGTCGCCGATTTTGATGTCGATCGGGATGAGCTTGCCGCTCTCGTCGCGCCCGCCGGGTCCGACCGCCAAGATCACGCCTTGCTGCGGCTTTTCCTTCACGGTATCGGGAATGATGATGCCGCCGGCGCTTTTTGCGTCAGCTTCGATGCGTTTAATCACGATCCGATCATGCAATGGACGGAATTTCATCGATCACTCCTTGTTAGGACTATTCGTTATGTTCAGGCTTCGCACGGTCGATGACCGCCCGAAGCGTCGATCTGCGCAGAATCACGGGCAACGTCGCCAGCAGGATGGCGGCCGACACAGATTGCTTCTGCCTTGATCACCCCAACGATTGAGCTGATCCTCCCACCCGCAGCGAGGCTGGAGCGCCGTCCATCGATAACGCATATTCTGTTGAAGTCGCGGCTCCCGATGAGTGAAGCCTCGGTGATCACCAGATTGCACTGCGGGCAAAGAAGCCCACAAAGAAGCTGATAAAGATCGCTAACAAGAACCAGCTTACGATGTTTGCACCGCGCTTCGGTTGGTGATCGAGATAGTGGTCATGAACCATGCAATTTCCTCCGCTGACCTTGCGCCAGAAAGTGCGCGGCCAAACGTGAGCGACAGAATTTTTTTGGCGGGGGCTACGGCGTCAGTCCGCTCAACGCAGCCGATGCTTCACCACTCGAAGTAAATACCAAACAAGCCAGTACAAGTCCTGGCTTGAACAAATAGCTGTGATTCCCGCGAATTTGTGGGAAAGGTGCACCCTCAGCGACGCACACAGAGGCCAATTGCACCTTGGGCGTTGCTGCAAACGACACGTATTCCATCAATTCCGATTTGACCACCAAGGCAAGTGGCAGATACGAGCTCCTCTTGTGCGGTGCATGACATTTCGCATCGATCTTCCGGGCAGTTGCTCATTCGGACTGGCCTTAACGATTGCGACGCCATGGGCCCAGCAGGACCAGCTGGGCCCACCGGACCTGCTGGGCCAGCGGCGCCCTGCTCACCTCGATCGCCTTTTTCCCCTTTGGCTCCTGGGGCGCCCTCTAGGCATCCGGCAAGAGCGACTGAAGCCACAACTGCAATGCAAGCGAACGATATTCGCATGGAAATCCCTTCCGCGACGAAAAACCCAATCTTCGATGAAAAGCCGCTATTTTGACGCAGGCCAGATGTCTGTCGAGACTAGTTGCAATAAACGCGACGGCTGCTCCATTGGCGGTGGCAAAGTGCCGGCGCCCAAATTCCGCCTCGCGAAAAGCCACGTCCGCGACCGCCGCCACCTCTGCCCCGCGCACCACGCCCACGTTGAGCATTCGCGTCTGTTGTCGCTGAGGTCAGCATCACGCCGGATACAGCGAGAGCGCCTAGCGCATAAACCCCGAGGAGTGCGCTCGCCGCCAAAATGCCGGTGAGAGTTTTCCGGATGCCGCCTGACTTGTCGGTCGTCATATGTGATCGTCTCCTGTTTGTGCTTCGTCGCGGCGAAGCAAGCGCGGATCCGCCCGAGGAAGCCACTTCAACCTCAAGTCTGGATATGGAATGGATCAGGGCCTGATGTTCATATCAGGCGGAAGCAAGAAAAATTCTCTCGACCGCCGAAGCCCGAAATCGTTTCGACGATACCGCCACCATGCGCGCGATCGAGTGGCACGACTGTTCAAAACGGACCACTTTCCAGGCGGCCCGTAATAATTATCGCAGTCGGCTATCTAATCATGCTGCGCCTCCCTACGTTCGATCATCCTCGCCGATGACTTAGGCCTGTGAGGACTGAGAGACGCTCCAGCGCTCTCGTTCATGCGGGAGATGCTCTGTGCCTAGCTTTCGGGCTTATCCGGTCAGCAAAAACCACAAGGTTGCAGCCACTCCGTCTGTCGTCATTGTCTGCACAAATGAGCAGGATGGCATCCAACAGGCACAGCAACTGGTGGACGAAGATGAAATCGAGCTGTGGGACGGACCACGCTTCATTGCTCGACTCAAGCCGCTGCAAGGAAAAAAGGATTCAAATTGAAAAACGAATCTTCTTACAGGGTGCGTTGGAGGCCGCGCGCTCTGCACGAGCCTCTAACTTCAATACGGGTGTAGGCGATTTTGGGGTTCTTTGCTGTAGCTATCATGGGAGTCGCCATCATCGTCGATATGAACACCGCGGCGGTGACGGTACATGCAACACCGTAAAGTTGGAGGATGGCTTGGTAATCGAGCGGTTGTTGGAGCCCGGCTCAACAGAGCTGCCAATTTGCCGGTGTAGCACCGAGATGAAATTGGTGGGTGGAGATCGGCCGGCAGCGACGCACGAAACAGAGATTCGTACCTTCAGATGCCCGGCATGCGAACACGAAATGAGACTTACTGTTTGGAGCGGATTTGACGGTGAGTTGTGACATCATCACGCCCAACAAAAGAGTATCGAATGACTGCCTTATTGGAGAGCATAAAAGGTTTAATTCGCCGCAATGAGGGCTTGTCGGACAATTTGTCATCAACCGAAGTCGGACATTACGCAGCAGAGATTTTGAATCGATTGAGGCATGGCAGCACTGTTGAGATGTTGGAGCTGTATTTGCGTCAGTTGAGAACACCTGGATCTCGGCAATTTCAAGTTTCGCCGGCCGCCCAGATTCTGGCCGAACGTGTCTTCGCCCTGTTCCATTCAAACGCTGGAGAATTCAGTCGAACTATCAATTTCTCGCAAGTCCGCTCCGAGAAGGAAGAGCGGGCTCTACAATGAGGGGATCCTTGCACATCGCGCCGCTGCGAAATCGGATCGCTCTTTATTGCAAACATCGAACATGAAGCTGCATCGGGCAGAAATTCTTCTTAGGTGACTGATGACGCTCTATCCGATCGAACTGGTCCGCGAGATTCTTGCACCCGCGCAGACGAAGCCACTGTCGCAGCAGGCACTCCCTCGAACATTCGGCAGATTCACCCGCGAATGTCCCGACACGTTTCGGGTAAAACCACTGACAGCTTCCGGCGGCCGCTACAGAAAGCCGAACACGGGCAATGAGCAAGACATAGCTCCGAGGAAAGCAAACGATGGCATCGAAAGAGCGGCTCGCGGCTATGGCAGCGTCACTTTGCGCTATCTGTTCGGGAACAATGGTCAGCACACTCGTGACGCCGGACCCCGAGGACAATAGCTTGGAACTTCGCACTTATGCATGTGCAGAATGCGGTCATTGTCAGGTCTACAGCGTGGATAGAGGAACAGCACAATAAGTCGCTGCTGCTGGGATTGAAGGCAGAAGGCACTTCTCGGCCAAGTCATCGGCCAGGCCGATCAAATCGTAGTTCGAAGCGGCTAGGCCGAACATTTGAAACTTAGCACCGACTGCTACGCAAATCGGATGCGCAACGACAGTGCAAGATATAAAAGCTTGTGCCGGCAAGGTGCAATTCAAGAACACCGCCGGCGTGACCGCCTTCCTCGATCGAAGATTGTCCGATAACTGGGAGTTGTCAGTTGGATGACCAACGTTAGCTGTTACGCAAGAAGCATCCATGCCGCCCAGCTCGTTGATGTCAGTATAGAGCCTAATTCCGCTTGCTTAAGCCACCAAGCGAATGCTGTCAGGCGCGAATCGTGCCCGTCGCGATCCCGGCGACCTACGTTCGGTTGGGTTTGCCGACGAACCCAGCACCGTAGCCGGCTTCCCTGGCAGCCCAGCCGCCCGCCACACGCCCGCTGAATATCGAAGGCCCGAGCATTGTGCCTTCAAGCCCCGCGCGGCCATTGATGTGCCCACCCGCCATGCCCGCGACCTCGCCGGCGGCGTAGAGGCCGGCAATCGGCTCGAAATGCTTGTCGAGCACGCGGCACTTCAGGTCGGTCTTCACGCCGCCGAAGTTTTTTCGCGCCATCGGGAATATCTGCATCGCGTAGTACGGCGGTGTGTCGAACGGCTTGGACTGTCGAAGGGGCTTGCCGAACTCAGGCTCGTTTTTCAAGCCTTCGGCAAAGGCGCCGTTATAGCGTTCGACCGTGGCGAGAAACGTCGGCGCATCGACCTCAATTCGCTTTGCCAACTCGGCCAGCGTATCGCGCCTTGCGCACATACGGCGAGTTCGCCAATAACCCCTCGACCCTGTCGCGCAGGACCTTGTCGCCCTGCTTATAGTATGGGTCGGCAACCTGCATCGCCTTCGTCATCGCCTGGTCCATATGGTGCGGCCCGGTCGCAAGCTGGAGCCGTTGTACAACCTTTCGATTTAGGGGCTCATCGAGGACCTCAAGTTACGAAATCGGTCCAATTACGTAACCTGACGACTCAAGCACCGATCAGTACCCGTCGATGCCAGATGTGGAATCACATTTGACGGGATGATCGACAATGACCGCCAACAGTCGAAAAAAGCTGCGTGCCGCAAAAGCTGCGGAATATCTTGAAGTGAGCCGTTCGACACTTGCGAAGTGGCGCATGAACGGTGGTGGCCCTCCATATCATCGGTGCGGGCCTCGCATCGTTTACTATTACCAGGACGAAATCGACGCTTGGCAAGAGGAGTGCGATCGGCGCGAAAGACAAAGAGAACGGAAAGGACCGGCGGCGCCCGAAGCTCAAAGCTGAGGCAGCGCCATGTGGAGCGAAAAATACCGTCCTCAGCAATCCATTCCGGTTAGCTCCGGCGAACGATTGCGTGAAGCCGCCGGAATCTTCGCCGTCGGCCTCCAGCGTGCTTTGGCCCGGAAGTCCAGCGAAGTCTCCGCCCACACCGGAGAAAGTTCACTTCACATCCTGCCCGGGCAGAGCGTGCATCCGACCCCCATGGATCGGAGAACGTCGAATGGCTGACCCCGTATTGGCCCAGCTGGCCGCCCTGAAAACCGCCCCCATTGGCGCCCTGCGGCAAAAGTGGCGCGAGTTATTTGAGAAGGAGCCTCCCCTCTACAATCGGCGCTACTTGGAAAGCCGGCTGGCCTACCGCATCCAGGAGCTGGCCTATGGCGGGCTCAAACCCGAGACTATCGAACGGCTGGAAGCCTTGGCGGACGAGTTGGAAGGCAAGGCCGGCCGACGTCGCCGGGCAACTGAGACGCGCCCGATCGCCGGCACCCGACTGATCCGCGAGTGGCAGGGCGTCGAGCACTGCGTCACGGTTCGCGACGAGGACTTCGAGTACAAGGGCCGCCCCTACACCTCGCTCTCGGCAGTTGACGGAGCGGCAGGTCACGGATCACCTCCATCGATTCAACGACGTTTGGAACGAACTCTTTCCGGCCGAACAGTCGCGGATCGTTCAGTTGCTGGTCGATCGTGTCGAAATTGGCGCAAGCGGCGCAGACATCACGTTGCGAACCGACGGCCTCGGCGCTTTGGTGCAGGATCTGCGGGGCGCCGCCGAGCAGCAGGATCAAGCGGCATGAATACCAACAGACGTCTGCCGCCTTCGACAGTGACTGTCCATGTGCCGCTCAGGTTTACCGTTCGCGGCGGACGCAAGACGATCATCGGCGAAACAGCTCACCAGACACCAAAGACTCGCTTCGACGATTCGATCGGCAAAGCCCTGGCCCGCGCCTATCGTTGGAAACAGAAGCTTGATGACGGCAAATACGCGACGGTCAGCGATCTAGCCAAAGCTGAGCGAATTGACGAATCCTACGTGACGAGAATTCTTCGCCTCAATTTGCTTGCGCCCGATATCGTTGAGGCCGCATCGGACGGCCGAACGCAGTTTACTGTCCAGACGCTGGCGGTGTCGATTTCGCCGATCTGGGCAGCCCAACGAGCCACATTCGCAGAGCGCTAAGGCTTCGCATTCTTGTTACATCTGACAGCCCGATTATTTTTCGGCATCAGATCTGCGGCCCTCGTTCGCCGATAGCGCAAGTGTTAAGCTAGACGGATTGCAGAACAAAACACATGGTGCAAGCAATGGCACGATGCACACATCTGCCGACGATCAAAACGGTGACCCCGCGCACGCTCGGTTGTCAGGAATGCCTGGAAACAGGAAGCGCATGGTTGCATTTGCGCGTATGCCGAACCTGCGGCCACGTCGGATGTTGCGACCAATCGCCCGGACGTCATGCGACGAAGCATTTTCAGGCCACCAGTCACCCCATCATTGAAGGTTACGACCCGCCTGAAGGCTGGGGATGGACGCCCGCTCATCGACGGCCTGGACGATCCAACGCCGTCCTGCGAACACGACTAAGCTGTCCTTATGCACGGGAAACGAAATCGGCAGGCGGCCGAGCTCGTGTCCGCCGGTGACGAGACGCCACTCCTGCGCGCTCTCGAACACCGCGAAGAACTCGCGCGATTGCACCAGCGCCTCTCCGGCTGGCCCGAGCATGAGGATACCGTCAGGAGCCTGCTCGACTATACGAACCTCCGGCGAGCCCAGATGCCTACCATGGTCAGTCCACGCCAGCGGAGGGCGACGAGCAGAATCGCGAACTACCAAGATGAGTCCGGTTCTGTGGGTGAGCGAGAGGGATTCGAACTCGCGATATTGCTCACCCGCATTTTTGCTGGCTTTGCGACCTCAGTACTTCCGAGCACAAGTACGGAGGTCTGGAGAAAAAAAGGCATCAGAGAACGATTTCGGACCCGCCTCGCCGGCGACCAGTACTGAGTTCCAAACGAAAAACCTGCAAATTCCGGCGGTTGAAAGCGCCCCCGCTGGGCTCTAGAGAATCCAGTTCTAAAAGGGACTGGCGGAGGGAGAGGAACTGGGATCCAACATTCTCCAGTGTAGCAAGCAGTAGCCCGTCGTAGTCCGGCGAACTTCGACGCGGACCGAGGCGAGAGAAACTTCGAACTTCTGATGAAAATTCAGAGAATTGGAGCCCCGGCCGCCCTATTCGACGGGTTGGTCGTTGTGTAGAGACGCATCGATTTGCTGGACCGTCTCCGCCAGCCTGTTCCTGACTTCGACCAAATTTTGAACGTAGGCGACATGGTGGCGGCCGGCCAGGACTAGCACGGTCTGCAGCACCAGGTCGGAATGTCGGACCAGCGCGAGCAGGTGCTCCCCGCTAGGCCCACTGACCTCCGACAGCCAGTTCTTCACCGTTCGCTCACCCGCGCCCGTCCAAGCCATCACGGTTTTGACCGCCTGATGGGTCGAGCCCAGTTCGCATTTCAAAGCATAAGCGATGGCGTGGGGATACGATCCAAGATTCTCGCCCGTCGGAAAAACTATGCCCTTTTTCGGCAACATTCTGCCGGACCCTCCGTGGCATAAAGAGGGTTGATCACGAACTTGCTCCGAAGGTGACGACGGCGCTCTGGTTGGGCGCCGATCTTCGGTATCCGGCTAAGGCATGAAGGTCGGGGGAGAGTCGCGTGCGAGAAGAGCTGTCGCCCGGCCGCAGTGGCCACGTTCAGGGCAAGCAGGTTCGTGCCGCACAATACGTTCGGATGTCGACCGAACATCAGAAATATTCAACCGAAAACCAAGGTGAAGCCATAGAGCGCTACGCCGCCGCGCGTGGGATAGAAATCGTCAAAACGTACGCCGACCAGGGCAAAAGCGGATTGAGCTTAGATGGTCGGGACGCGCTCAAGCAGCTGATCGACGATGTGCAGGCCAACAAAGCCGATTTCAGCACCATCCTCGTTTACGACGTAAGCCGATGGGGCCGCTTTCAGGACGCGGATGAGAGCGCCTACTACGAGTACATTTGCAAACGCGCCGGCATTGCAGTGCAGTACTGCGCCGAGCAATTTGAAAATGACGGCAGCCCTGTCTCGACCATTGTGAAGGGCGTGAAGCGGGCGATGGCCGGCGAGTACAGCCGCGAGCTCTCCGTCAAGGTCTTCACGGGCCAATGTCGGCTTATTGAGCTTGGCTACCGCCAAGGCGGACCGCCTGGGTATGGCTTGCGGCGAAGCCTAATCGACCAAAGCGGTGCGGCGAAAGGCGAACTGGCTCGCGGCGAGCAGAAGAGCATCCAAACTGATCGCGTGGTGTTGGTGCCCGGGCCCCAGGAGGAAGTTGAAACTGTCCGGTGGATATATCGGTCGTTCGTGAAAGAAGGAAAGCTTGAGCGGGATATCGCCGATGCGCTGAACGCGCAGGGAAAGAATACTGATCTGGGACGGCAATGGACCCGTGGCACCGTTCATCAGATCCTGATCAACGAGAAATATATCGGCAACAACGTTTGGAATCGCGCTTCGTTCAAATTGAAGCGCAAGCGGGTTCACAACAGCCCCGATATGTGGATTCGAGCTGAGAACGCCTTCGATGCCATCGTTGATCGGACGCTATTCAATGCAGCTCAACAACTCATTCGAGAGCGGTCGTACTACTTCACCGACGAGGACATGCTCTCTGGATTGCAGCAACTGCTGGAGCAAAATGGCTATCTGTCAGGACTGATTATTGACGAAAGCGATCGCCTTCCCTCTAGCAGCGCATACCAGAATAGATTTGGAAGCTTGCTGCGTGCTTACGAGCTGGTCGGGTTCACGCCGGATCGCGACTACAGCTACATCCAAATCAACCGCGCGCTTCGACTCATGCACCCACAAATCGTGGCCGAAGCGATTAAGGGAATTCAGGACGCCGGCGGATCGATCGAACAAGATCAGGAAACGGATCTTCTGATAGTCAACGACGAGTTCACAGCCTCGATCGTCGTGGTTCGATGCCAAATGACCGCGGCAGGGTCGCTCCGTTGGAACATTCGCTTCGATACAGGGCTGTGGCCGGACATCACCGTAGCGATACGAATGGACCAGCCTAACGAACGGGCTCTCGATTATTACCTTCTGCCCCGCATCGATATGACTGCACCGCGCATTCGGCTTTCGCAAGACAACGGGATTTCTATTGATTCCTACCGGTTCGAAACGCTCGACCCCCTGTTCGGAATGGCTGCTCGAGCAAATCTGCGAGAGGTCGCATGAACGATTTGTCGAACGAAGCCGATGTCCAGTTGATCCCACTGGACCGCATCACGGTGATCAATCCTCGCATTCGAAACAAAAGGGTGTTCAGCGAAATTATCGAGAACATTGCGGAGGTCGGCCTTAAGCGTCCAATAACGGTCACTCGCCGTGATGATCCCGACGGACCGCGATATGACCTGGTATGCGGTCAAGGCCGGCTAGAGGCTTATCAAGCGCTCGGCCAACACGAGATACCGGCCATCGTTGTCGTCGCGGATACCGAAGACTGCATGGTCATGAGCCTCGTCGAAAATCTAGCTCGACGGCAGCACCGCGCCATCGATTTGCTCCATGATATCCAAGGACTAAAGGAGCGCGGATACAATGACAGTACAATCGCCTGTAAGACTGGTCTGACGATCGAATACGTACGGGCCGTTCTTCGGTTATTGCAACGTGGCGAGCATCGCCTCCTCCGCGCAGTCGAGGCGGGCCAGATCCCCGTCAGTATTGCCGTCGAAATCGCATCGGCCACAGAAAGTGAGACGCAGGCAATCCTCCAACAGGCCTATGAAAAGAAGCTCCTACGAGGTCACAAGCTCATCGCTGCTAGGCGCCTGGTCGAACAACGACAGCGACGAGGCAAAGGACTGAGAGCAAAAGGTATCCAAAATGGCAAACGCCAGCGTCCACTTTCGTCAACTGCTCTTATTCGAGCTTATCAAGAGGACGTTGATCGTAAACGCCTGCTAATCCGGAAGGCTGAAGCTACCCGGAACAGACTCGTGTTTGTTACCGAAGCTTTGAGGAAGCTGTTTGGCGATCAAAATTTCGGAAACCTCCTGCGCGCCGAGGGCTTAGAAACCCTCCCAAGGAACCTGGCAACGCGCATTGAGGCGGCATCAGCCTGACATGCCACGCAAAGCCAGCCCATCCAATGTCGTGATGGCCTTTGAGCAGTCGCAGGTGCGTATTGAGATTGCTAAGATTCAGCCGCTCAAGCTGGTCTCGGCGGCGATCAAGAAGACACCAAAGTACGCGCAAATCGCCGCTTCTATCCGCGAGGTCGGCATCATTGAGCCGCCAGTCGTCGCAAGAGACAAAAGCGAACGTGGCAAGTACCTCCTGCTCGACGGGCATCTGCGGGTCGACGTCCTCAAGGAATTGGGGCGCACCGATGTGACTTGTCTGATTTCTACGGACGACGAGGCGTTCACATATAACAAGCGCGTCAACCGGCTCGCGATAGTCCAAGAGCACCGGATGATCGTGAAAGCAGTCGAGCGCGGCGTGCCCGAGGACCGCATCGCCAAAGCGCTCAACGTTGATGTTCAGAGCATCGTTCGAAAACGGCGCCTACTGGATGGAATATGCGCAGAGGTGGCAGACATTCTCAAAGACAAGCACCTCGCTCTCCACACGTTCGCCGAGTTGAGAAAGATGGTGCCGTTGCGGCAAATCGAAGCCGCCGAGCTTATGGTCGCTATGAACAAATTTACGACCAGTTACGCGCGGTCGTTGGTCGCGGCGACCCCTCAGGCGCAACTGGTCGAATCCAACAGGCCTAAGCATGTGAAGGGACTAAGCGACGAGCAGATTGCCATGATGGAACGGGAGTCGGTCAGTCTGCAGCGCGAGTTCAGGATAGCGGAGAAGGCTTACGGCACCGACCATCTCGATCTCGTGCTGAGCAATGGCTACGTCAGCAAGCTGCTCGGAAATGCGCGCGTTGTCCGTTATTTGGCGCAGCATCATCGCGACATCCTGACTGAGTTTCAGAAGCTGGCCGAGACGGAAACTGTTGCGGCCTAACGACCATTAGCCGGACACGGCCGTTGATGGGGACCCGGACCCGAAAGCGCGGGGACCGCAGGAGAAGCCGCACGATGGGGCGGATCAAGCGCGGCGGTGGGAATGACGGCGAACCCGTTCGGAGCCCACTAAGTCGGCTGCTATAGGCCGACTGGATTGGCTCGATCATGTGGTTCGAGCCATGAGCCGAGGGGCGTGTCGGAAGTCATATCAAGAGGACGCTACGCCGGCACGCCCCAGCGTTTTCTAACACCAATGCTTCGGCCTTGAACCAAGCTCACTTGAATATCTTCAGCTTACGTCACGTGCCTGGGAAAGGGCTCAGGACCTTAACGCGAGGGCCATCTGTGCATTCAATTTCGCTGTATCGCTGCCACCACCCTCCGGACTGTAAGGGATCAGGCCGCCAGGATCTTGGTCTTGACGTCCTAGTATGCTCGCTATGCAGAATTACACAAGTTTCTAGCTGATCCAGAACCGCTTTGATCGCTTCGCGATTCTTCGCTCTCATGAGATCTTTGATGGCAATCGCTCGGGGATACACATGTTCAAAGACAACTTTCTTTTTGTAACCCTTTCGATCCACGCGGTACAGCGCCAGGGCGCTGGTAGACCACTTTCTGCAACCTTCGTGCTTGCCACCCTCCACACCTAACGCTTCGCTGTATTCCCAAACGAGCCCTCTCAGGGCCAACTCAAGAACCCATCTGTGCTCGTTAATCGATTGGTTCAACTCCGGGGCCCGACACAACAGGGCTTCGCATGCGTCGATGACCGCCTGGCGCCGTATTTCAGGATCGCCGCTTTTTCCGCTTGGCATAAGCCGTTTTCCTTCTTGACGTGCCTCTCCCAACGCCATCAATGATGTCGCGTCTATGGAGCCCAAGCAGAAACATAATCGAGATTGCGGGACGACGGTATTCCCTCTCCAGACCAACGATATGCGGTGAGGTAGCCTTCTTTAGCGACGCTGAAATCTAGGCAAGCGGCCTTCGAAGACGTGAGCTTCGCCTTCCCGTTCATCCAATAGCGGCCAAATAGCACCGGCTTGCTTTCACGGTATCTGAAATCTGTTGGTAGCTCGACATCCGGTAGCTCCTCTCGTCTGTCATCCATTCCGATAGCCGCCCTCCGGAATGTCGTGGCGTCAAGTTTCCACCAATTGAGACGCATTTCGCGTCGCACATGACCATCCTTGTCTGAAAATGACATTTCGGATGGCTGACGCTCCTCAGGCCCCTTCATCAATATCTCAGCGGCGCCATACACTTTTGAATCGCGCCGAAGGGCTTCTCGTAATCCGTCATCTGTGAAACGGGCCCGGCTAGCAAGGCAGGGCTGTAGAGCAACACGTGACGGCTCATGCCAACAAGCATGAACAATGCGAAGGCCAGCAAACTCTAACCACACCGGCAGGCTTCGGAACCAACGAATAGCGTCGTGATAATTACGTCGTACCCTTGGCCGAACATTGAAAAACGCCGTCTTTCTGCAACGCGGGTCAAATCATAGCTCCGCAATTTCTAACCTTAATTGCAGTAACTCTCTCACCGTTTTGCAAACAGTGCGCGCCTGCGAAGGACTATCTGCGTATTCATTCGCATGCGCCACTTTGTTTCGCAGCGCTTCAATTGCTTTCAACGTTTTTTCGAGCGACGACTTGGTTCTAACTTTGGTAAATCGCTTCTTTATCAATGATTTTTTGTCTGCGAACTGTGTGAACAGCAAAGTATCAACAAATGCATCGGTCTCTTCCGATTTCTTCTTCTCCGATTTAACATGGCTTCTTCTGTCTGGACTAAGGACGCTCATCCAATCCATTTCGCTTTTATATATTCGCCTTATGGCATCCATCATCGTGATTTCGAACCCCGTGATAAGAGCAAACAACGCCGCCCGAACCGGCAGGCGTTGCAGATCGGATAGGCTGACCAGCCCCGTGATATTGGATCCGGACACAAGCAGACGGCATGGCCTCGCATCTGCGTCCTTAATAAAATCCAGAATTCTAGAATCGGGACCTATTATGAATTCTTCGGACATGGGTTTGAAGATGCCCCGAATTCGACCGTCAGCCACATGATTGCTCTTATAATTTGCGGCATGAAAGAGCCCAATTATGGGCTGGTTGTCTCCAGTTTTTACGTCAACAACCGGGATGTAATCGTAAGATTCAGTATTTCTCTGTAGCACATCCGATACCCGTTCATCGGAACGACAGGTCTTAAGTCTATCGCGCGGTGTAGCAATAAGGCTCACTTTTAAGCCCGTGTGCAGAGCTTCAAAAATTTCTTCTGAGCCCGCAAGATTGGAAGCGGCCCAGGTATTCTTCATTCGGGATTCCCCTGTCATGACTGTGGGCGGCCAGACGATAACCTCGTCCAGACGTATTCGACCGTGCCTTCTTATGAAGTTTCGTAGTGATTGTCGAAGAAAGTTCGATGGACTTTCCAGAACTCCGACAGCTCGTAGGCTGCCGCGAAGGCCTGCAGCGCCTTATCGATCGCCTCAACGCCATCTGCTACGTGAAATTTTGGCAGACCTGTAATCTGCAACGCAATCGAGCGCCTTTTGAAAACGACCGCGACAGAGTCGGGCATTTTAGACTCGAGGAAGGTCATAAGCGGAAGCGGGTTTTCGTTATTGAATGACAGATCGACTTCACCAAGATTTCCTTTGAGATCAATCCGAAAATATTTGGGCGCTCCTATCGGATTGGCCGCGATATATGTCGTTTTAGGGTACCGGATTGGGAACGAAAAATAATTGGGATACCGACGTTCGACATCTTCGAAT
Organism: Rhodoplanes sp. Z2-YC6860; assembly: GCF_001579845.1. Lineage (GTDB taxonomy): Bacteria > Pseudomonadota > Alphaproteobacteria > Rhizobiales > Xanthobacteraceae > Z2-YC6860. The sequence continues at coordinate 668,643 of NZ_CP007440.1, read as the reverse complement.
AGCCCTTTCCAAAACGCCAGCCTGAATGCATCCGATCCTTCCGATTCAAGCTCATGCCGAACAGAGGCGCGATCTAAAAATTGCGCCCTATAAGTCGCCCGCCGGTCGAGAGAGCTCTTCGAGATAAACGCTGCCGCATCCTCAAATGATACCGTAGGAGTATTTCTGATTAGGTTTTCGTAGCTCGATAATTTTGATGCCGGCGCAAATACGATGACCCGAAAATCATTCCAAAGACCATGATTCACACCATATCGCCCACGCGCATAATAGCGCTCCAATTGATCTTCAGTTAGTGAGTGTTCAACTTTGTTCTCTACGAGCAGTGCTAGCTTTCGTCCGTCCGAAGTCAGGAAAATGGCTTCAACATCTGTTTCACCATTCTCAGTCATCACAGAGACCCGCGTTCGCAGCACAGCGGAGCAAGGAAGTTGTGAAGACGGCCTGGCATGATCGCAGAACCACAGCGCAAAGAGATCGTTGACGCGTAGTTCTTCCGCCAGCCACAGGTCGATGTCTCGTTCTACGAACCCGCGAATTTCACAAAATGGGCCAGTCGATGCGTCTGACATTATGTTGAATCTCCCAGAGATAATGACGACAAGGCGTCTCACCAGACCCGGGTCGGGCACGACACCGGCGCTGCAACAGGCCGCCGAGAACGCCCGCAACCGTTGCGGTTAGGTGATCGACAAGGGCGCGCTCTACAAACTCGTCAATAGCCGGCCATACATTGGTGAGGCCGTACAAAGAGCAACGCCGAGACAATCAAGCTACCGTCGCTTGCCACAAATCATTCCGGTCGGTTTCTGTAGCGGCCGGTGGCATGAGGGCTTCTTTCATAAGCTTTCGCTTACGCTGCAGGAGTGCATGAAGATTTTGATCAAAAGAGGCACGCGCATCTGGCAGTTTCGCTATCGGCACATGTACATAGACAGAGCGGCCTTGACCTATGCGGTGCACCCTACTCGTGCATTGATCTTCGACTGCCGGATTCCACCATCGCGATAGGTGGATGACGTGATTTGCGCTCGTTAGCGTCAGTCCAACTCCTCCGGCTCGCGGTGAAAGGACCATCACATCGAATTTTTCGGTGTTGGATTGAAACTTATCCACCCGGGCCTGGCGCGATATGCCGTCCACTCGGCCGTTGATCACCATTGGGGTTGTAGAGAGCCCGTATCGCCGTTGAATGATGCCGACAAGTCGCGCTTGCATATCTAGATCGTCAAGAAAAATGAGAGCGCGCTCTGCTCGCCCAGCAATCATGTCGAGCGTTTCAAACCCTAGGATCATTCGGGCAGATCCTGAGATGAACTCTTCATCGCTGCATTTCATCTGGCCATCTGGATGCAAAGACAACGAACGCAAGCGAAGAAGGGCTTCGAGGACGGCACCTGGTCTTCGATCCCTTCGCGCCTCCGCAATGGTCGCCTCATAGGCCGAAAATTGCGTGGCCGGCATGACCAGCTCTCGCACCTGTTCATTTCGAGTGGGCAGGTCTGGTAACTGATCCTCCTTTAGCCGGCGCAACAAAATTGGTGGACGTCCTCCTTGCCACCGATCGAGGCTGGCTTTGAGAGCCGCCAGCCGATCAAGATCCGGCGTCTTCTCATACTGGGCGCTAAATCGTTTGAGATCGCCCAGGTATGCAGGGTGAATGGTGTCGGTAATGCACCAAAGATCAGCCAGTCGATTTTCGATGGGCGTGCCAGTTAGAGCGATGCGGAAATCTGCATTCATAGCTTTCGCAGCATCCGTAATCCTGACGCTCGGCGTCTTTATTTTCTGTGCTTCATCAAACAAAATGACTGCAAAGCGAATGCGGCCAAAATCCCGATCGTAATCCCGGAGCGTTTCGTAAGTTGTGAGAACCCAGTCGGCACTTTTTAATGAATCGGTACTGAGTCCAGGACGCTCATCACTCCCGGTACTTTTCATCGCGCTAAGAGAACGTCCATAGGCCTCTATGCAGCGGCCAAGACCTGGCGCAACCAGATGACGGTCATGCTCTGCCCGCCAATTCTGTAGGAGCCCCGTAGGTGCAACGATAAGGATTGGTGCATGTGGAATGCGACCTGCAATCATTCCCGCCCTCAACCAAGAGAGAAATGCGAGACTTTGGATCGTTTTTCCAAGCCCCATGTCGTCGGCGAGCAAAATGCCAGGCCTCCCGATTGCCCACGCTTTCTGTAGCCACAGAAGGCCATCGACTTGATGTTGCTTGAGCGCCGTAGCGAGCCCGTCAGGCTTTGCGAATGGAATTGAAGCGCGCGCATTAAAGGCGCCCTCAACTTCGACTAATTCTTCGTTCGGCCGAATTACCAGCACTTCTGGAAGGGCGGACGCATCTTTCGGTGACTTGTTGCGCGTGGATGTTCGAGATATCTCGAGTGCCTGCAGAGCTGCCAAGGTGTCGTAGGTCGCTGGGACTTGCACCATAGTCTCGTGGTGATTGAGCGGGACGGTTGTGCGGCCGGCACCCATGGCACTTTCAACTCGCTCCCGTAGCAATTCCGCTTCTTCAATCGTCAAAGGGATCGTTTGGTCACCAACAATAATTCCGCCCGAGCTCTCTCGACCTGAACCCCGCCTCTGCTGTTCTGACTCGGATTCAGCCTCTGGGCCAAACCAATCGGACCCTCCGAGTTTGATCCACGGAAGAACCCGGGCTGACCAAAGTCCGAGGCCGACTACTCGATCCGCATAAGCGGTTGTTTCTCGAAACACCGTTTCCAATAGGATGTCCTCAACAACCGCATCCGACACTTGGCGAAGGAACGATCTCGGGGACGCGATCAATGCACGTTTTGTCGCCCATGGCGCGTCTTGTACGCGGCGAACCTCCGCAAGGGCACGGCGTAGCGGCGGCGCCAAAACGACATACCATCCACTACCCAACGTGTAGACAGGTCGTGCGGTGTTGAAACGGTTGAACTGATCCTCAGCGAATGCGAACTGTTTATCAGCGGGCAACAGTGGCTCCTCCGGATCACCACCGGCTCGATGCAATACTGGGACAAGCTTTGCGTTTGCACCTTCTCCTTTCAAATCAAGAGAGAATGCATCGGCAATAGCAATTGTCATTTCGCCCAGCAGACCAGCGGTGTCCACATTGTTTGATGCAGCAGCGGGCGGGAGAGCCTCTCGCAAGGCCGCGATCGATGTCAATCTCGCGGCGAAATCATCCCCCGACGTGTTGTTTAGGCGGTCTACAGATTCGGTTATGTCAAATAGCGTATCGGGAATTCTTTGCCACTCATCCCCAATCTTTAGCCATGCCCCTGTCCTGGTTGCGCCGACGATCTCTTGTCCCGTCGGCCGGCGCCAATTTAGTTCTGCGTTAAATTCCGGACGAGTGATTAACCCGCTGGTGCGAACATGCGCGACTGCATTGGTAAGCGCCGGCAATTGGAGAGACGCAGCCTCATTCACAGAAAGTCCCGAAATCGCGCGGTGTTCGATGAGAAGCGTATCCCCTTCCGCAATTGCGCTACCAGCGGCGATCAAACGCTGAACCAAATCAACGCCTCGCAAAAGCGGGTCGGGTGTCTCTATCGGCCAAAGATCGGTTGGGACAGGCCCCTCGGGCCCAATCAACTTAACCTCAGTAGCGGCAGGTGTCACCGCGAATGAAAACTGATGTGTCATCGGGGCAACCAATCGGCCGGACCCAGCGAAATGCGAGCGCGACGCGCCAGCAATTCCGCTGCACTTCCCTGCCAATAGCTTCGGTCCGATCCAATATGACTCAGCCCGCCCCCATCACCTGCACCTTTGGATCCAAATCTTGAATTTGGCGGGAATGGCAGCCCATTGGCGGTAAGGTCGGCTCGGGTATAGCTCGGAAGATTGAGGCGTGGAGCATCTTTCCAATCGCCCGACCACACGCGTAGCTTCCCATTGTGGCTCCACTCACAAAAGATCAAGTTTTTGATCTTGAGTAACATCACAGCGTGATCGCCAGACACGCCAGAACCTTCGAGTCGTCCGTAACTTCCGTTGAGTTCTCGAATGGCACGCGCCGATGCATGGATATTTCGACCAAAGACTAACCAGGCATCTGCCGTTTCGTCCTTGTCTAGACAGGCAGTCCAAAACGCTTCGCGATACCGCCAGTGGGAATCGAGAGCATGGTCGCGAATAAGTTCAAAGAATGCGCTCAACGATGCACGTGTCAGCCAGCGTCTCATAAGGCTCGTGGCCTGATCGCCGGCGTCACTCCAACGCGCCGGATGAATGCGGGGATCGCCAACATACTTCAATAAAAATGCCTGGACACCGCGTCGAACCGATTCCGTTGGTTCTTGCTCGCTTTCGATCCATGGCGCAAGCAATCCGCGGGCAATTTCACCTCTCGATTGAGATTCTTGAAAGCGCAGTTGGTTTCCTGGAGCAAAGCAAGCGACCAATCGCGCCAAAGCTTGCTCGCCCGCTTCGCCTCCTAACTTTGGCTCAGCCAGTTTCAATAGTTCTTGCTGAACGACGCGCATGAAGCCCCCGACCGATCGAAACGGATCGGCAAAGCCGGTCATTTCAAATATTTCATCGACAGTTTGAGGACCATTCAGCAGCCAATTAGCAAACTGACATGGCCCAGCTTTCGGGTCGAAAACGCTCGCGACGCGATCTCCAATTCGCCAATGCTCAAGTCTTGGATCTCGCGTCGACGTCAATAACAGACGGATAGCGGCACCCGCTTTTCCAATTGCGGGCCCCTCGGTTGAGAAATCATGAACCCAAGCTTCGATGAAATTGCGACGAGTGGAATTTGATCGGATCGATTGGGCGTATACCGCCTCAAGTAAGCCGGAAATGTTTGCCAAAGGCTGCTGGTGATGCCAAAGCAACCAGGGGGCGTTGCTTAGGTCTCTCCGTGAGATTTGAACATCATAGGCAGCGTTAGAAAATCGGGCCACAAGCTTCCGCCGCAACAGCTCTAGAACCGCCTCAGCAGGCTCGGCGGGTGCCGATTGGGTTGCGCCAAGCAATTGCACTGCTTCAGCGCTCGCAAGACGCGCGGGGAGATGTTTCGCCGGCGAAAGCGAACGAGACGTCGCTTGAAGAGCAGCTAAGGCTTGGCGCGTATACATTATGGCCGCCCACCTAGAACGTCTTCGATCTGCTTTAGCAGTTTCTCCAGCTCGGTCGAGCTGCGGGCAGACAACACAAAGCGCAAGTCGATACGTCGATTCTTGCGATAATCGTCCGCCGTTGAACCTTGGGCCTCCGGTAACGGTCGACGATCACCGTAGCCCGAGAAGCCAAGTAGCGGCAGCTTCTCGCCGTTACGTAAGCCAACCAAAGCGGGTTGAGCTCGCTGAAGCTCTTTAAATACGGTCAGTGCTCGTTCAGTAGACAGCCGATCATTTCGATTTTGCGATTCTTCCGAGCTGGCGCGTTGATTGGGCGCTTCAAGCTGAACTGTCGTCGAAATGCTAGGTAGAATTGACACTCCAGCCGGCACCGGCACCACTCGCTTTCGGTACCCTTGCCTGTCGGTATGACCTTCCACCAGGACGGTTTCGAGGATCGACGAAGCAAAGCCATGGCACCCCGATCGCTCCCCGTTTGAGCCGAAACAGGCCAGGACTTGGGCGAGTACATCCGCAAGTGTATTGAGCGCAGCAAAGCGATCTTTGCGATCCTTACGTATCGAGGATTCGCCTACATCGAATAGGAGGTCCTCGGGAAGGCGCAAGACTCCGGATACCGGATCGATAAAGACCTTGACGCCCCTGGCAGCGAGTTGCTGTTCCAATGAATTCAAAATACGCTCGCGAGCCTCCGTTCGTTCTCGAACATCCTGTTGCAGCCTCGCGACCGCAGAGTTGAGGAGATCGCGCAGCCGTTGGTTTTCAGCCAATTGAGCTGCGGCTTTGGCTGCATCTAATTTTGCCTGAGCTTCGGCCTGTTCAGCGCGCTTTTCAGCTGCCGCGGCACGTTCGAGCGCCAATTGGTAGCGGGCCTTCTCAACTTTTTGGTCGTTTTCTGCGTCTTTGTAATTGAGGGCAAATACGGTTAGCATAAGCAGGAACACGAACAGAATGCCGACCATCAGGTCGCTTGCCGATGCGAAATAACCTTCTCCGGCACTCTCATCGGCGGTGTCCGTTACAGACATTTTTTTACGCGTCCCCTACGCGAACATATCAAGGGCGTTGATTTGTCAGAAGAACTGCTGGATCTCCGTCAGCCTTGCCTAAGGCTGTGGAGCTCGTGGTCGTCATCGCGAAATCTTCCAGACTTGTCTGCAAACTATTGACTAGGCTGCCAAGCTGAGTCGCTGCCTTAGCCAAGTTCTGATCGGTTTGGCTGACGACCGTTGCCACTTCTCGAGCAAAACCTTGCAGGCCAGTTTGCAGTCCTTGAAGTGTGCGCGCCAATTCTTGATCGACGCCCTCGAACCGTTGCACAGCGGCGTTCAAACTTTCGATCAAACGTTCGGACGCCGCCTGCGCGCTATTGAGGCGCTGAGCAACGCCGGCCACCTGGTCCAGCGAACGACTGATGGTACCTGCCGCCTGATTGAGGGGCTCCGCAGCATTTTGCGCGGCTTGCCCCGCGAAACGAAGATGCTCGGCTGTGGTGACAAGCGGCTTAGCTGCGTCTCCTGCTGATCGGTTTAATTCTGCAATACGTACCGCTATCGAATCTGCAGCCGCCGTGAGAGAAGAAACCCGACTACCCAAACCGTCCGCGGCAGCAGCCAGACGTTGGACCACGTCTTCTGCTCCCTGTTCTAACGTACTGCCCGTTTTATTTGCCGCGCCTTGCAGTGTCTCACTGACCCGGTTCGCCGTCGTTTCAAATCCCGCCGCGGCAGAACCAACCTTCTCAGCTAAAGCAGCGAATGCCTGAGCGCCGGTAGCGCGACTCATCTCCGCCAATCCACGCAGCTCATCGATCATCGCTTGGAATTGTTCAGAGAGCCTTGCGGAACTGACCTGGGCATGTTGGCCCATGCGCGTCTCAAGATTCGACGCAGCGCCAGAGAGAACGGATGCTACCGATCGAGCTGCCTCCTCGAATCCCGCAGCTGCGGCTTCAATACGCAAGGCCATTTGACTCCCTGCTTCGGATGCGGCGCTTTGAGATCGCTCCGCCATCATGTGTAATGTCTCGACGAGACCCCCCATCTGATCCGTAACCCGAGACAAAGCCGTCTCTGCCCCCTCACCCATACGTGTCGCCATAGCATCCGCAGACTGCGCCATTCGAACGGCAGAGTCGCCGAGGCCGGTCTGTAAACTTTCGAGGCGAACACCCAACTCGCGAAGGCTGGTCACAACACCTTGCATGTGATCGCCGGCACCACCGTGCAATCGTTCCAGAAATGAATCGGTCATCGATTGCATGGCTTCTTCATTTCGACTGCCTTGAGCACCAGCGAGCCGCTGCATGGCTTCAGTCAAGGGCCCAATATGTTGGCCCAACCTATCGTCGAAGGCTTTGTCAAATACGGAAGCGAGATTGACCGCGAGATCAGTCGAGAATGTTTCAAGCTGAGTAGACTGCCGCTTGAGATGTTCATTTGCCTCAAATTGCAAACTTGTTGGTGTGAGCAGCGGAATTCGATTTTCCAGGGTCGAAACAAATCCGTCGAGCGCCCGTTCAACGGTTCGCAAGCGCCGCTTTCGAAAAAGAGCGTAGGCAATCGACAAAAATAAGCCAACGAGTGACGTAATGAATTTAAATGATGCGGCATCAAGCAAGGTCTGCAGAGCTGTGTTGCGTCCGCTCTGATCCACGCCACTTACGATACCGCCCGCGGTTCCTAGAGCAGCCGCAAGACCGATAAACGTAAATAGCAGGCCAGCGCCCACCAACAGATTTGGCAGCGCTGCGTGGTAGCGCAAATCGACTTGTATGCCCGGAACTCGAAATAGCCCGAAGTCAAACCAAGCACCGGCACGGCTTGTTGCTCGTACCGGACGGTTTGGCTGGCTAGGGGTTAGTAGCGAGTCGCGATACTCTCGCCACCGCGATCCTAAGATCGCATCGCTCCCCAATTGCATGGAAATGGCTTCGTAATTGACGGCAAATTCGAGTGGATCTTTTGTTCGCTGGATGAGATCGGCCGCACGAGCGAGGGCCGCGGCAAGCTTTGAGGTCCCAACGAACAGGGACCAACCAGATATAAATGCCCAAAGGCCAAGAACGGAGACGACCCCGTAGATTGCGGCCGGTTGCGAAATTACACTGGCTACCGAATGCATTGCTCGTTTTCCCCCACCCCCACATCATTCTAAGCCGACCGGACGCCAACTGACGATGAGGGATAACCCCAAAGCGCCTCTATGATGATCTCGGTTTTTGACGGGTTGCAACTTTTAGAATTGCAAGAGTGCCGCATCGTGGTGCTGCCCGACGGCCGGAAGGGCGCGATCTGGCGGAGCTTGGCATATCCTTTATTGCCGCCTGGCGACCAAATCGAAGTCAACGGTGTGGCCATTCCTCCCGACCGTTGTACTTACGAGGCTGCCACCCCAACGATTTCGTTTGGTGTGATCGATGGTGTAGCGGAGGCATATTTGGTCCTCCCTGGGTCTGCTACGGCGTGCGAACGTAGCGCCATCGCTTTACGAGAGGCAGGATTTCACGTCCTGCGAACGGGCAGATATCTTGGCGAACCAATTCCCGGCATCGGCGGGGATTGGTTTGTTCGATTCGCGAAACGCTCCGATCTCACGGATCTTGAATCTCTCCGATCGGAACTCGCAAGCATACTAGGCCTGACTAAGGTTGATCTAAACGAAGCCGAGAGCACATCAGCGGAAACCCGCTCCAGACTGATTGCTGCAGAGTTGCTTGCCGCAAAGGCTCGAGAAGCGGGACTCCGAGCCGACATCGCGCGGTTGAAGGGCAATGCGGCAATCGGCGAAGATGTAAAAATCGAGGCCGAGCTTCTGCGACAAGCGATCGAAGAGGAACGCGGGTTGCGTGAGGCCGCAGAACTTGCAGCCGCTGAAGCGGCTTCCGTCCGAATTCCGCCGCCTGCGCCGCGGGCAACTCCATCGCCCAAGCTAATCGATGAAATCCAAATCGTTATCGGAGTTTTATTGCCTCGTACCAATCTGCTGCGAGACAGTTTAACGGTCGTCGCTGCAGAATTTTCCAGTCGGCGGGCACTTTATAGGACTCTGGCAGAGCTGCAAGATCAGTACGATAGGCTGCCGCCGAGTTGGAAGAAACTTCAGGGTTTGGAAAGTTGGTGGGAACGTCACGTCAGCAATGGTCAAGACGACGCAGGCAGAGCTTACGCCCGACGGGTTATTTCTGAGCGAAAGTGGGATGTACTGATCTCACATAAGGGTGAGCAGACCAGAGACCTCGCTTGGTTGTCTCGGCAATAATGTAATTATTTGACGATTGAGAGCCAGCGCACCACTTCCCTCTCAGGCTCATGGTGGAATCTTCTATTGGTGTCCCAACAACATTCGGTTCTCGGTCCGCCCCGATATGCGTTGGATCAGTCACGCGCCACTTGGTCGCTTGGACTGCTCGCACCCCTTTATAAACGCAGAAGTCAGATCATCCAGAGTTATGCAACGATGCTGCACAGCACGTTCCCTGACGCCAGCTTGCTGTCGTGTCCGTAGTAAACGTCTATTGTAATAGAGAACGAACGCACACGTGAGTGACTGACCTCGTAGGCCAAGTTCGGTGCCGACCGCCGTGCTTGGCAAACGACCCTTCAAATATCAAAGCACAAAGCAAGAATCAAAGCCGCGAGGGCTGCAACCTCGCAGCAGCCGGCGGACGCAATCTGAACTCCTCAATATGGCTAGATCATCTATATTGGGAAGTTAAGAGTGCTGCGTTGGATGGAGCTTCCTATGCCCAGCCCGTCTATAGTTCCCGGCTTTAATAGCGATGTGTATGTCGTGCTCGACGACTTCGGATCACTTGGCCGAGCTTACCGCGAAGTTGATGAAGAGCAGGCCGATCGAGAGACGATAATTCGCGGCCTTAAGGAGGGACAATACAGCAACCCCGTCCGCATCGTGTGCTTCAACACTGCAGAAGGGTGGGCGCGGGACGTAACCCGCGAAATTGCTCAAGAGATTCGTGACCGCGCCGACCGAACCGGCGAAGAATTGTCGCCCGGTCTGACCGAATTTATCGAGAACGAGTTCGAACGCACCACGCGACTGGCACAGATCTTTCGCTCTTGACATCGAGGACGGTACAAGCTGCTCGACCGCGTCGGATTTCAAGCACATTACGAGAGCGGTGTCGCCATCTCCAGATATCTGCAAAAGGCGTTCGCCAACTGCATCTGCCTCGGCGTTCGACATTCTGCTTCGAACAGCAGCGGAGAGCCAACCAGAATGCACAGAGCTTTGGCACGTGACGTGGCCACATTGAGTCGGTTCGGGCTGTAGAGGAACTCCATTCCGCGCGGCGCGTCAGCCGGCGTGGAAGTCGTCATAGAGTAGATGACGATAGGGGCTTGTTGGCCCTGGAATTTGTCGACTGTGCCAATCCGCCCGCCCGGGATGCGGTCCTGGAGTTTGAAGACCTGAGCGTTGTAGGGCGCGATGATAAGAACATCGTCCAGTCCAATAGGACTCTGTTTGCCATCTTTATCAGTGAATTTGGCTCCGGACTTCAACAATCCCTCGACAAGTTCGCGAATTTTGTCCGCCTCCTCCGGCGACGAGTTCTGGTTACCCTCGTGCAAAACAGGCAAGTAACGCAGGCCAGACCCGTCCAGGTCGCCAGCCGAGTCTATTCGCTGATGTTCTAGGCCAGCCCTAGATCGGAGACGACCCTCGTAAAACAATTCGGAAGTATAAGCGCAGATGTTAGGATGCAGCCGCCATGTCTCTTCTAGGAATAGGCCGCGCTCAGCAGGGATCGTTGCATGATCGCCGAGCATGTGATCAAGGGCCGAAACATCAGTGCCCTCCGGATGTGTTCCTTGAAGAGGTTGTTCGAGCTGGCGGGGATCGCCCAAAAGCACCAGTGTTCGTGCCGCCTGCGAGGCCGCAAGGACGCTCGCGAGAGACATCTGGGCTGCCTCATCGATGAACAGAACGTCCACCGCCTCCGACGCATTTGGGTGCGCCCAAAGCCACGCAGTACCGCCGCCAACCTGGCAAGAGGTCCCAAGGGCAGCCAGTAGTTTGGCATTGTTCTTCGCGAACTGGAGGTGCGGAACAGACTTCTCTTCATGATCTCGAATCAACTGGACGCATTCGATTGAAACGCCAAGTTCCTCCCCAATCTTGATTGTCTCATCGAGAAGGTTGCGGATGACCTTGTGGCTATTGGCTGTGATCCCCATGCGCTGTCCGGATCTGGCGAGCGCGCAGATCATGTGGGCGCCGGTGTAAGTCTTCCCGGACCCTGGTGGCCCTTGTAACGGAAGTGTCCCACCATCAAGAGCTCGCGCGACGCGCACAGCCGCCGCCAGCGGCGTTTCGCTGCCTATTCTAAGTGGCTCTCCGCCGGTGCGAGGCGCGGACATCAAGAGGAGATCTCGAGCGGCTTGGTACGGACCGTTGCCGGAGATTCCATTCTCCGCTACATGTCCACCGATTCGGAAAAGGCTGTCGGCCAAAACTTGGCTAGAAATGACTTTATGTGCGTAAACCGCCACCGGATGTACGCTGGCTGTATCTTGGCGCTTCTTGACGTCCACGGTGCGCTCTTCAAGCGAGATCGCCTGGACCGAACCAAATGGTTCACCGCCGAGCATCCTGAGGTCTTCATCGCCCCGGATATCAGTGTCCTGCGGCGGGAACTGATATCGATGAATGGGTGCCTTCGTCGTACCACCCGCCGCCTCCACGAAGACCAATTCCGACAGAGCCGCCCGCTCTTCCAACAGATCCTCTGCTGACAGCGCCGCGAGCCGAAAATGCTCCCACCAAGCTGACTTTGCCTCGCGTCTGTGGAAGTCAATCACGTTCGCAAGTAGCCATCGGGCCTGCTGTTCCGCTGTTCTCTCCGTCGGATCGATCGGCACGCCGTGCGTGAGGCGGCTAACCAGCGCGGCAACCTTCTCCTGCCATTCAGTAAGCTCCTCACTGGCCTCGCCGGGCTCCGGCGCCGGTCGATCAATAGCCGCGCCGGATTGAATGACGGCTGTTCGTACCCCCTCGAGCCAATCGCGCAGCTTCCAGGCCGACAGACAGTCGTCCCGGTTATAGCCCTCGACGGTTTGTTGGTCCTGTTCAGTGATAGCATCGAAGTCGCCTAGTTCGAGGCAAGCTTGCACCTTCGCCAGCGTCTTGCCAGCGTCCGACAGCGGCAGTTGCCGTTTGAACTGATAGAGCGGCTCAAGCTTCTTGATCGAATAACTTTCAACGCTCGCGCGAATTCCGTGCCGCACGACTGCATAGAGGTCGACAAACTTAATAGACCGCAGCAGGCGATCTAGTTCGTCTTCCCGAGTCGCATATCTTCCCATGAGGCGCTTGAGCGCAGCAGGCTCGTAAGGCGCGAAGTGATAAATGTGTAGACCTGGATGTATATCCAGGCGCTCAATTACGAAATCTACGAAACACTCGAACGCCTCCTTTTCTGAAATCCGCGAGAGGGCCCAGTCAGCACGATATCGGACGGTACCGGCATCATCGCGGAACGCGTACCCAAATAGGAATTCGAGGCCGCCCCCATCGACAAATGGATCCCCCTCAAAATCCAGAAAGATGTCGCCTGGAGACGGCTCTGGAAGGAGCGCGAGACCAAAGCTATGCTCCGGCTTCAGGGGCTCGTAGATGACTTTTCCCTGCTCGCGTCCCTCTACCTGGATTCGCGCCTGCTCACGAATTCGGGTGTAGCTTTGCGCTGAGCCGCGGTCCGGCTTCCATGGCAGTGGTAGCGAAAGTTTGGCCAACGCCGCAGTCGTGCCGACCGTCTGGCGCTCAAGTTCACCGATTTGGATTTTCGAAATGTTGGCGACAAGCGAAAGGTGATCGTCCTCGCGCCGCTTGGCATCGCATCGCGTTCGCCACCGGCAAATTTCGCAATGAGGTTTCGGCTCCGGATATACGCTTTGCGGACCCTGATCTACTGCTCGCTCAAGACTAGCCCGCACTCGACGGTAGTACGCGCTGAAGTCCGCGATCCGGAATTCTTGCGGCTCAAAACCCGTGCCGGGCGCAACAACGAAAGAAGATTCAGGAATGCGGCCCTGAGAAAGAGCAAGCAGGTCTGAGTAGAGGCAGAGCTGCAGTACGGTATTTCCCTTGGTTTCCTTGGCCAGCTTGGTGTCGACCACCTCATAAGACCAGCCTCCGAGGGCGCTCGGGATTTCAACGCGCCGTAGAACGTCCGCTCGTCCTCCCCATCGGCCTGCTTGCAATGCACCTTGTACGATAATCGCCGTGCCGGCTCTCATCTCATGGAGTGTTTTGCCCACTGACGCCGCATCGACACCCACGCCATCGACAGCGGCTAACGTCATCCCGTTGGTGCGGAGGTGGTCGACATAGTTTTGCTCGTGCTGGGAGCCGCGTTCCGTCAAAAGCTCGAGAACCGGGTCCCAGACGGAGGGCTTTGCCAACTCTCCGTGGGCGACAGCAAGATCAAGCTCAGTCAGATGGCGGCAGTTTAGGTGGCCGACGAGATCTGATGCGAAGAGATGTATTGTTCCGCCTACGCTTTGCATGGAAAACGTATCATACGACTAAACCTGAGATTGCACAACCATTGGTCGCGGGCTAAGAAATCTTAGCGGACATTTTAAACTGCTGTCGTTAGTACGATTCGGGGGCGGCCTTTGTCGTCAATGTTCACCTGGGTGGATTTTGCGGAGGACGACCGCCGCAAAATGTCCGATGTCATCGCTCTCTTTAGCGAAAAGGACACCCGCGATGAGTTGGGACTTGGCGGCATTCGCGACACCTTTGCCGACTTGTTGTTCCCGTCGACCAGCACCATCCAGACCCGGGCGCGTTATTTTCTGTTCATCCCATGGATTTACCAGGAGTTAGAACGCCGCCGCACGCTGCCCGCCGATATCGAACGGCTTGCGCGGCGCGACGAGATTCGCCTTATCCATGCGCTCGAAGACGGCGGCGAGACCGACGGCATCATCGGTACGCTGGCCCAGGATAAGTTGGCACGGTTGCCAAGCAGCATCTACTGGGCCGGTCTAGGGAGGCTCGGCGTCCGTCGGTTTGCGGGATCGCAGGAGCAATATCATCGCGAGTTTACCGCTTTTTATCCGGCGTCAGGCCGCCGTTTAGTCGCCGAAGACGAGCAGTCTGCCGAAAGTGCTTCATGGAGCTCGAGCCTGCCGCCGTCCCCATCCGGCGTTCTCGAACGAACGACCTTCACTCTCGACAAGCGCGAAGCCAAATACCTCGCCGAGCGGATTTGGGAATTCGGCCCGACAGTGTACGGCGAGCTTCTCAGCAGCTCCGATGCGGAGTTCGACAGCGACTTCGTCTGGGAAACGACCTTTGCCGCCAAGCTTGGACCGTCGCTCAAGAGCCAAATTGCGCATGCACAAAATTTTTCCGAGCTGATGCACGGCGCGGCGTTACTTTACAATTTCATGCTAGCCTGCGACGCGAACCGAAAACGCTTGCAGGACGAATACCGCGACGAGCTCCGCACCTGGGCGGAACTGGTCGAGGATGCCCGAGCACGCTACGTGTCCTGGGACCGTAAGCGGTTCTGGGCGATCGTCTCGGAATCGATGCACGCCGTATCGCCGCCGACACGCAAGTTTGTGGACCGCTGGATCGATCATACGCTTCGAAGCGCGAAGCTCGCCGATATCGCCGACGACCCGACGGCGCAATCCATCATCACGGCGCGGGAAGCCCAGGTTAAGCGCACACGCAAGCGGCTCGGCAACGTCCGCGCGCTCGAACGCTGGAACGAAGCGTCGGGCGCCGGGCAGATCGATTATCGATGGTTTAGGGTCAAGACCATCGCCAACGATATCCGCCAAGGGCTCGGCTGAGCCATGCTGCCTCCCAACCAACGCGAGCTTTACTTGAGCGCGCTCCGGCCCCCGCCGGGTTTTCAGCTCGACCGTGCGATCGGCACGACCTATTCGCTCGACCTCATAACCCTGCTGTCACTTCCACTCAGCTTTGCCTTGCTCGACATGACGAACGACGAGGGCAAGCTGGTACGCGATCCGGTCGCCTTGCTTCACGCGCTTCGTGCCTATTCGAATCGCTTGACGATCTTTTGCCAAGCGGATGGAATTGCAGTGCCGGCTCGGCGGCATCCACTCTACGCTCATCTCGAAGAAGCTATCGTCCCGGTCCGCAAGCAAGGCGCGGCTTTTCACCCGAAAATCTGGGCGTTACGGTTCACTTCTCCCGGCGAGTCCGTTCGCTACCGTTTTCTATGCCTTTCGCGGAACATCACAGGCGATCCGTCGTGGGATACGCTGCTCGCTCTCGATGGCGAGGTCGTCGAACGCCAACGCGCCATCGCGAAGAACCGTCGTCTGGCCGATTTTCTCCTTGCCCTTCCCGGCCTTGCGGCTGATCCAATTCATGCGCGGCATGGAGAGGCCGTAAGCCTTCTCGCCGACGAACTACGCCGTGTCCGCTTTGAGCTCCCGGAGCCCTTCACCGACTACGAATTCTATCCGATGGGCCTTTCGGGCTTCCCTCCGCCCAAGCTTCCCGAAGGCACCCGGCGGCTTCTGATATTGTCGCCGTTCCTCAGCGCATCCTTTCTGAAGGGTATCGCCGAGGAGGTTCCAGCGGTCCTGATTTCGAGGGCCGAGAGTCTCGACGCCATC
Organism: Rhodoplanes sp. Z2-YC6860; assembly: GCF_001579845.1. Lineage (GTDB taxonomy): Bacteria > Pseudomonadota > Alphaproteobacteria > Rhizobiales > Xanthobacteraceae > Z2-YC6860. Next base: position 652,916 of record NZ_CP007440.1, on the reverse strand, counting down.
GATGCCGCCACCTTGAAGAAGTTCGATGAAATTTTCGCCATTGACGACGCCGCGTCCGGCGATGACGAAGCAACCGAAACTGCAGATACCCCCGCGCCGATTCTCAACGCGTCCGAGGATGCGGCGACCCAGGTCGCCGCGCACGGCCTGCACGCAAAGCTTTATCTCGCCGATGCCGGTTGGGATTCCGACTTGTGGACGGGCTCGACCAACGCCACATCGGCCGGCTTTCACAACAATGTCGAATTTCTAACCCGTCTCACCGGTAAAAAGAGCAAGGTCGGGATCGATGCATTTCTAAATGGCGTTTCGGGCTCAAAAGGATTCTCCCAATTCCTGTTGCCTTATCAAATTCCGAAAAGCCCACCTGTCGTGAATGACGTGGCTGAGGAAAATGGCAAAATCGCCGAACAGCTGCGGACCTTAATCGCCGCTCTTCCTTTGCGTTTCCAGATCGCCCGCGAGGAGAAGCTCTATCGATTGACCCTGCGAACGCTCGCGCCCGTCACGGCAAAGACCAACGCCACGGCGGTCGCTTGGCCGATCACGCTCGCGCCAAGTGCAGCGCAATCTATGGCGCCGCTGTTTTCAGGGCATGATCTTATCTTCGAGCATCTGTCCTCCCAAGCTCTCACAGCCTTCCTCGCCGTCACGGTCACGGCCGGACGAGGCGAAAACAGCATCGAGCTTCGTTTCGTCCTCAAGCTTCCGCTCTCGGGCATGCCCGAAGACCGGTTCGAAAATCTTCTTCATCATGTCTTGAGCGATCCGGCCAACGTGCTGCGCTATCTCCTGTTTCTCATTCATCACGACGGCCTGCACTCCGGTCGGATCAAGGACCTCTTCACGCCGGCCCACGATCCGGCCAAACGCCAGGGCGCCAACGGTACCGGATCGATCCCTCTCTTTGAGGAATTAAGTCGCGCCCTCGCGACGCAGCCGGAGCTCTTGGACGGCGTGAAATCGCTGGTCGACGATCTGCGCAAGACGGAGGAAGGCGCGGCCCTTCTACCAACGAATTTTGACTCGGTGTGGACGCCGATCTGGAGCGCGCGAGAGGCCTTGCGAGGATGACCACTCAGCCCAAGCCCGATGCGGACGAGGTCTGCCAGTCGCTGCGCGATTTTCAGCGGGCGACGGTGGACTACGCCTTTCGCCGCCTTTATCTCGATCTCGACCGCGTCGATCGCTTCCTCGTCGCCGACGAGGTGGGGCTCGGCAAGACATGGGTTGCGAAAGGCGTCATCGCGCGGGCTGTTACGCATCTGTGGGACAAGAAAAAACGTATCGACGTACTCTATATCTGTTCCAACGCTGAGATCGCTCGCCAAAATGTCAACCGGCTGAACCTCGGAGATTCGAAGGATCAAGCCTTCGCGTCGCGCCTCACACTTCTGCCTCTCCATTTGCGCGACCTCAACGAGCGCAAGGTCAACTTCATCTCCTTCACGCCGGGTACGTCATTGGATTTTGGCACGAGCAGCGGCGCGCGACGCGAACGGGCCGTGCTCTACTGGCTCCTTGACGACATCTGGGGCCTGCGTGGCACCGCCGCTATGAATCTGCTGCAAGCCAACGCCGGCATTGAGAGCTGGCGAAGGCTGCTCGATGAGGTGAAGTCTGAAATCGTCGAGCAGGGTGGTTTTGAACCGGCGGTCGTCCAGCGCTTCAATGAAGCGCTGATTGCCGACCCCTCGCTTGCCTCCGATTTCGAGGAGCAATCCCAACTGTTTGGGCGTGCTCGCAAGCGTCTTGTCCCTTACGAGCAGCGGCATGCGCGTAATCAGCTGATTGCACGCTTGAGGCGCGCGCTGGCGCGCAGTTGCCTGGCAGTGTTCGAACCCGACCTCATCATACTCGACGAGTTCCAGCGCTTCCGTAATCTGCTCCAGACCGGAGACACGAGGGATGAGGCGGCGCAGCTTGCCCAACAGCTTTTTGCCTCCGCGGGCTCAAAGATACTTCTTCTGTCCGCCACGCCTTACAAGATGTACACGGTCACCGGCGAGACGGATGGTGACGACCATTGTCGCGATTTTCTGGAAACGTCGCGCTTCCTTCTGGCGAAAAAACCGGAGGACGTGGACCAGCTCGAAAAGAATCTTGTCACCTACCGAAAGGCACTCTGCGGCCAGGATATCGGCATCCCGGAGCAAGACGCCTTGAACGCCATTGAGCGGTGCCTGCGCAATGTCATGTGCCGGACTGAGCGCCTAGCCGCCACGGCCGATCGCAACGGCATGCTCAAGGAAGTCCGGGCCGCGCTCGTTCCGATGGTGTCGGGGGATTTTCTCGAATACCGTCTGCTATCGAAACTCGCCAGTCAGGTGAGAGCCGACGATCCGATCGAGTTGTGGAAGTCGAGCCCTTACCTCATCAACATCATGGAGGAAAGCTACCGGCTCAAGAGCTTGCTGCACGACGCGATCGAGAGCCAAGAGCAGCCGATCTTGACCGCGCTGCGCGACCTACTGCCATGGCAGCTACCCGCCAAGGTCATGGAGGCGTATCAGCCCATCGATCCTAAAAACCCGCGGCTTCGAACCCTGATCGAGGACCTCGCGCAGAGCCAGCTTTGGAAGCTGCTGTGGCTCCCGGCCGATTTGCCCTACTACGAAGCGCAGGGCGTTTTCGCAGGCACGGACGATCATCCGCATACTAAACAATTGATCTTCTCGTCATGGAAGGTCGTGCCGAGATCCATCGCGATGCTTGTGAGCTACGCGATGGAGCGTCTCATGGTGATCGAAGGCGATGCGGAGCCCAGCTATAGCGAACTGCGGGAAAAGCATGGGCCACTGCTGCGATGGTCAGAAGAGGACGGGCGCCTTGGCGGAATGCCGCTGCATGCGCTGTTTTATCCCTGCATGACGCTAGCCAGGCGCATCGACCCGCTCGTGCATGCGCAGGCGCAAAGCATGCGGCTGACAAGGACCGAGCTGGACCAACGCGTCGCCAAGGAAGTGTCGGACCTGCTTTCACCGCTTGTTGGCGGCTATGAGGACAAAAGCGCGCGGCCAGACCAGCGCTGGTACTGGGCGGCGCCGCTTCTGCTCGACAAGCAACACGCCCCATCGGTTCGCGAATGGATGCTGGAGGAAAGCGACGAATGGTCATGGGCATCGCCCGACGATGAAGAGCAAAGTCTGTTTCAGAAGCACATAGCCGAGGCTTCCGAGCTCGTAGCCAGGCCCAACCGGCTTGGTCGGCCACCTGAAGATCTCGCGAACGTACTTGCCAAAATCGCCATCGGGGCTCCGGGGACCGTCATTTTGCGCGCCCTGTTGCGACATGCTGATTCCGCAGAGGAGCGTGCCGCCTGGCAGTCCGCCGCGTCAGCGGCTCTAGGATTCCGCACATTATTTAATGTGCCCGAGAGCATGCTGCTCCTTCGAGGACTCTTCGGCCGCAAACTACCTTACTGGGACCAAGTGCTGAGCTACTGCTGCGACGGCAATCTTCAGGCGGTCATTGACGAATATGTTCACATTCTCATCGATCTTCTGAGCGTTAAGCACGGCACTGGCGAGGGCTTGCACAACCTCGGCAAGGCTATCGGCAACGCCGTGAGCTTGCATACAACCTCGCTTGCCTATGACCACTACCGGCCAGCGTCCGACGGAGGGGTCTCAGTTAAGTCGCAACGCGTCCGCTGCCGATTTGCGCAGCGCTTCGGCGACTCCGATTCGGAAGACGGCTCCGAAAAGACGCGCGAGGGCGCGCTTCGCGACGCCTTCAATTCTCCGTTCCGTCCTTTCATTCTTGCTTCGACATCGATCGGGCAAGAGGGACTCGATTTCCATCCTTATTGCCATGCCCTTGTGCATTGGAATTTGCCGACCAATCCCGTCGATCTGGAGCAGCGCGAGGGGCGGATCCACCGCTTCAAGGGGCATTTCATCCGCAAGAATCTGGCGCGAGCCTACGGCATTGAAGGTACGAAGGGCAGCCGCGATCCCTGGGCATCGATCTTTCGTACGGCTTTGGACCGGCGTCCGGATGCTCAAAACGATATGGTTCCATTCTGGATATTCGATGGTCCATCTAAAATCGAGCGGCGATTACCAATGTTACCGTTGTCCCGCGAGACCACTCGCATAGATGACCTCAAGCAGTCCTTGGCGCTGTATCGGATGACCTTCGGGCAACCGCGCCAAGAAGAACTGTTGGAATTTCTGAAACGACACTCCCCGAAGGACGCTGGCGACCCTGACCCATCGGGGCGAAATATTGACCTCAGACCTCGATGACAGGGCGACGATAGAGAACTCTAGGTCACGAGTGCATAGCGCTCTCTCAACGGCCTTAGCCCTAACCATGGGTGGGTTCCCATCTCGCAACTCATACCGCCTTGAGTCTTCCGTTGAAGCTAAGACCGCGGGTAATTCGAACCCCAAGCTTAAGCTAGTTAGAGTGAGCCTTTTTGGGCAATTGAGGCAACTCGAAGGCAACTCACATGACAATGCTGGCGCGCCTGCCGCAATGGTCGAATTGAAATCGCTTGAATGGCTGCTATCTGGCCGCGAGTCTCTCGCTGTCACCAAATTCACCCTGAAATCAGGTCCCGCAGAATGTCTGGCATACGCGTTCGTGCGGCTGCGGGGACTCTTGGTAGCGGGCAAAGTCAGGTTGATCGTCAAACGGCCTGGCGAGAATCGATAGCATCTCATGGAATGGAGCGAAGTCGTTCGCGACTGTTGCGGCCTCGATGATCTCTTCGATGCGATGGTTTCGCGGAATGAATGCAGGATTGACCGCGCGCATCCTCATCCGGCGACTTTTGACAGTTTCTGGCTCCCGCGCCAACCGTGCACGCAGTCGAACCCACCATGCGTCAAAGCCCGGGCTATTCTGACACAGGCCTCGAAGTTCGTCGTTCGCTACGGCATCGTCCGCAGCATCACTCAACCGACGAAATGCGATCGTGAAGTCCACCTGATTTGTCGCGAGCAGATCCAGGAATTCGCCCGCTAGTCCAATGTCGCCATCTTCGACAGTTGAAAGCCCGAGTTTTTGTCGCATGCCGTCCGAATAGGTGGCCTCAAAGCGGGTCGAAAAGCCTTCAAGCACATTCTCGACTTGTTGCACGGCCTTTTGCTGGTCCTCATCGATGAGCGGCAACAAGGCTTCCGCAAGACGGGCTAGATTCCAAGTTGCGATCTGCGGCTGGTTTTCATAGGCATAGCGCCCCTGCCGATCAATCGAACTGAACACTTTGCCTGGATCGTACTCATCCATGAACGCGCAAGGCCCATAGTCGATCGTTTCTCCCGCGATCGACATGTTGTCCGTGTTCATGACGCCATGAATAAAGCCAACGAGCAGCCAGCGCGCGATGAGATCCGCCTGACGCGACGTCACGAGTTCAAGGAGCGAGAGATAGCGACGGTCGGAGCGCGCTGCTTCGGGGTAGTGCCGGGCGATGACATGGTCAGCGAGAAGGCGAAGGCCCTCCAGGTCTCGCCGTGCCGCAAAAAATTGAAACGTCCCGACCCGGATATGGCTGGTGGCTATGCGGGTGAGGACTGCTCCCGGCAGTTCGGTTTCCCGGGTCACCGTTTCTCCGGTCAGGACGGCGGCGAGAGAGCGTGTGGTTGGGATGCCCAACACGTTCATTGCCTCACTCACAACGTATTCGCGCAGCACTGGTCCCAGCGCCGCTCGACCGTCGCCGCGTCGCGAGAACGGAGTGGGCCCCGACCCCTTGAGCTGGACATCACGCCGGACGCCGTGCCGATCGACAATCTCGCCGAGCAGGACGGCACGACCGTCGCCGAGTTGCGGCACAAAATGTCCAAACTGATGTCCGGCGTAGGCCAGGGCAATCGGCTCCGCCGCATCAGGGACCCGCTGCCCCGACAGCGCCTCGAGTCCTTGAGAACCGGCAAGCCACTCGGGATCAAGCCCCAGGTCCACCGCGAGTTCTGTGTTTAGACGGATGAGCCGGGGGGATCGTACCGGTGTCGGCGCAACCCGGGCATAAAACCGGTCGGGCAGCCGCGCATATGTATTTTCAAACGGAAGGTGGACGGCCATAGGTCCGGTCGGCGTCTCAAGGATTGCACCAACGCTCACCATCGTGCCTGCGGTTCTGCATATCAAGGGCTTCCGTGTGCGCCCGCTGCAATGTCATTGCCAAGACCAAGCGTGTAGGCTGATGTCCATTGGTGGTGCGAAGCGGACCTCTTCGCCGCTCCGCTGCATGTCAGCTTTGAGGTGTAGGTCGGACATTGCCAAAGCGAAACGCGATATCGCCTAATGACGCTGCTACGGACTCACGGTGCCCCGGCTTGGGTCCTTCTGGCGTTCGTTCCCACGCGGGTAATTCGGACCCCGAGCTCGCGCTAGTTAGGCGCAGATTTTTTAAGGTTAAATCGGTTAAACCGGTTAAATCGGTTAAGTCAGCGCCAGAAGCGCATTTGAGTTTGTCGCATTGGCGCCGGCGAACGAAACTGCTAAATCTCTTTGCAATTGATTTTCTCCGACTATGTCCGGTTTGATTGAGCGAGGATTGCGGGGATCTAGCGAGCATTCACGATCAATCCTCGATCTGATATTTTTGTGCAACCTCAGTGGGTTGAATCTGGCGTGCGAGGATTGCGAGGATTTTCCACGCGTCACATATAGAGAATTTTTTTCGCTCCTTCTGAAATTTTCTCTCATGTATACACCGCCGAAAATCGTCTCTATCCTCGCAGAAGATCTCTAAGTAGTTGATGCTCAGTCGATATTGTTCTTCGAGGATTGATTATGAATCCTCAATCGATCCTCTCAATCCTCTCTTGGTGCAGACAAACGTAAATGCTAAACAACGATCCGATCGCGTGCTGCAGCCATGACATCGGAAAAACTCAACCGATCGGCGTCTGCGGAAAATCAGCGATAGTTTGCGATAGTTTGCGATAGTCGCTTCAAACCCTCGCGCACGAAAATCATTTGCCCGAACAAGGGCTTGTTCGCGACCTGCGATAGTTGCGATAGTTTTTCCTCCCTATAGGCATTAGTTTTACTGGCGCAGATGGGCTGAACAAGTTCACACGTGTATAGGGAAAAACTATCGCAACCCTCGCATGGTCCACGTAACACTATGATCATGAACGATAAATACCTTGCGATAGTTGATTATGAACTATCGCAAACCATCGCAAACTATCGCGGTCTCTTTCTACGGCTGAACGCAACTTACTTGGTAGGCAATCGGTCTCGGTGCGGGAAAACTGCGTGTACGCGATAAGGCAATCGCGACACGTCATGGTTCTGCGGAGCTGAAGTGCTGTCGGACTTCACTGATCATAGCGCCTCGAGCAACCGAAGCTCCGAGCGACGCGAACCTGACGTTGCACCTATTTAAATCTTACCAACTGATAGACACGGGTGGACCCGGTATCGTCTCTTGGAATTCTCGAGGGCATCTCGCGTCCGAACTTCGTTTGAGTTCTGACTTCAAGTCCCTTGCTTCGAGCCCAATCCGCATAAGCACCGTACATTGCACGCGCTCCGATTCCGGAGGTGTACGGACCCCTTTCCAGCTTTTCGTCTATAAACTGGTCAAGCACGCACCCGAATTGTTCGTCAAACATGACAGACTTTGGAACGGGCGTTCTCCGCTGCTCGGCGGCGAGTTTCATGAGCGTCGTTCCGATGGACTCCATCAGATCCGCAAGTTGGTTGTTTGGCATTGGTTGTCCTTCAGCAGGGTGATGAGGTGGATTGTCGGAAATTGTCTCGAAGGGCTTGCATCGTCGTAACCGCGAGGGTGCAATCGCGCGGTGCCGTGATGGGTAGGTTTCACGTGAAAAATTTTCGCTCTTCGCCGGCGTCGCTGCGGGAAGAGTTACCGGCGGCGGCCCAGCCGTGAGCGATTCACGTTTGTGAAGGCGATCTCTCTGGCTTAGGCGGAACTGATCCAATGGTGTTGGAATCGATCCAGGAGCTGAGGTCGCTGCGTCGGTAGCGAATGGCGCGCCCGGCGCGCACAAAACGTGGCCCTGTGCGGTGCGCGCGCCACGCCTGCAGCGTTCGAATCGACAGACCTAGGATTGCGGCAGCTCTGACTTCATTCAGAAGCTCACACGCTTCGTTTCTATCAGCCACAAACTTCATGTTCGTCCCCGAATCGGTTGCGATATGAGGCGAAGTCTCCGATTCGGCACTTGCGTAATAGACTCCATGATTCTTTTACTTTTGAAGCGAAATCACTGCGGTGATTTACGACCACGACCTCGAGGCCGCCCCGACTTTCCCCAAAAGGCCCCCGTGGCGTCCAAAGCCCTGCTCCAGGCGTCATCGAACGCCCGTCTCGCGAGAGACGGCCATTTCTGTTTCGCTTCGAAAAACCATTGGTTTTTAGGTTTGGATCTGTCCGTAGGCGAAGCTCTCATGGCGGCACACAGCCAGCGCTCGCACGCTTTACCGGGAAGTGGATCGCTAACGTCCTGCCCTATCTCGGAGTTCGCCTGATCGTCGAAGGCGTCCGGTTCAACGTCGATAGGCAAGCGATGGGTGATAGTTTCGAGATCGCCAGGGATTTCGTTCCGCCGAAATACTCGCACGTCGTGAACGAAGTTCTCTGAGCGCGCTTCCTTGATTACCGATTCTGCGAGCCGATGGAACACAAGTTCACGCCAAGCAGGCGCCGGAATCATTTTTAGTTGGGCGAGTATACTGCCTGACCGCCCGACGGCGACTAGCTCACCGCCTGAAAGCTTTTGAGCCAGAGCACGTTTCAGGTTTCGAAAGGCAGTCCGTTCCGCTTCAATTAGCTTTCGTTTTGGGCTAGCAGCTCGAGCATCAAACGCGTCTTCGAGCGAAATGCCTGAATAAACGGTCGCTCGCTTGTTACCCCCGCCTGCCTTTTGAATCGCGTGCTGCGCCGCGATCCAAGAATCCCACTCCGACCGTGCGGTTTCCCGCGCTGCACGGCGCAATGTCCAACCGGGGAGTGAAGCCGACTTCCGAGGCATCTCCGAATCCGACCGCGAATCAGCAACACTTGCATCGTCAGTAGTTGCAGAGGCCCATCCTGGATACCTCGCCAACCTCAACATACCCACAGTCAACGATACTGCCTGTTTCCTTTGTCTTCGCGGCTCTACTCCGTATTTCTATATGCGCCTGATAGGGCTGGATTTTCCGTTGTTTTAGCCGATGTTCCGGCCATGAACCCGCGCGACGTGTCATCTCTTTGGATCGCTGAAACTGCGGAGCTCTTGGCCGTCGGCCTGAGCCGCATGTTGGCCCGGCAGTCCAGAGAAAAATCACTCCGGACCGGAGAATTTCCGCTCGACAGTTTCGAACAACAGAGCGGACATCCGACCCCTGTGGATCGGAGAACAATTGATGGCTGAAGGCGTTTTGGCCCAGTTGGCGGCAATAAAATCCGCCCCAATCGGCGCCCTGAAGCAAAAGTGGCGCGACCTCTTCGGTCGGGAAGCCCCACCTTATAACAGGCGGTTTCTGGAAAATCGGCTGGCCTACCGCATCCAGGAGCTGGCCTATGGCGGGCTTTCAGCGGAGACCGTTGAACGGCTGGAAGCGCTAGCCGCCGAATTCGACGGCAAAGCGGTTCGCGGACGGCAGGTATCCGAACGGCCTATCGCGGGCACCCGCCTGATCCGCGAATGGAAGGGTGTCGAGCACTGCGTCACGGTGCGAGACGACGACTTCGAATATCAGGGCCGTCCGTATCGGTCTCTGTCGGCGATTGCCCGCGCCATCACCGGCACGCGTTGGAACGGCTTGGTATTTTTCGGCCTGAAAAATCAGCGGAGTACCTAATGGCGAAGGACACGCTGGCGATCAAACGGAAACTCCGGTGCGCGGTCTACACTCGCAAATCTTCCGAAGAGGGTTTGGACCAGGAATTCAACAGCCTGCATGCTCAGCGCGAGTCCTGCGAGGCGTATGTCGCCAGCCAACGCGCCGACGGCTGGCTGCTCCTGGACGACCATTATGACGACGGTGGATTTTCTGGCGGCACCTTGGAGCGGCCTGCGCTCAAGCGGCTCATTGCCGACATCGAGGCACGCCGCGTCGACATCGTTGTGGTTTACAAAATCGATCGCCTCAGCCGCTCGCTGATGGACTTCGCCAAACTGGTTGAGGTGTTCGACGGGAACAGCGTCACCTTCGTCAGCGTTACGCAGGCTTTCAACACGACCACCAGCATGGGGCGGCTGACGCTCAACATCCTACTGTCGTTTGCTCAGTTCGAGCGTGAAGTGATTGGCGAGCGCATCCGCGACAAGTTTGCCGCCTCTCGTAAGAAGGGCATGTGGATGGGCGGGTACGTTCCGATGGGCTACACCGTGAAGGATCGGAAGCTCGTCATAAATAAGCCTGAAGCCGCTCTGGTGCTGTCGATCTTCGAACGCTTCGCCAAGATGGGATCTGGCACCAAGCTGGTGAGAGCGTTGGCCCTTGAGAACGCCCGCAATCGCTACGGCAAGCTTATCGACAAGGGTGCGCTGTATAAATTACTCAATAATCGGACCTACGTCGGCGAAGCCGTACACAAAGGCACAGCGTACCCCGGCGAGCATCAACCGATCATCGATCGCGCCCTGTGGGATAAAGTCCATAGCGTCCTGAAGGAAAGCCCACGTAAACGCGCTTCGGCCACGAGAATTCAATCGCCTGCTCTATTGAAGGGACTGATTTTTGGCTCCAACGGCGCGCCAATGACGCCGACACACACCCGAAAGCGCGGACGCCTTTATCGATACTACATTGCAACCAGCGCGTTGCGATCCGGCATCGCCGACAACAATCCAGTACGGCGCATTCCCGCCATCGACATCGAAAATGCTGTGGTCGAGCAAATCAAGCTGATGGTTCGCTCCCCTGAAATCATCGCCGCCACATGGCGCGCGGTTAGAAAACAAGCCGACGGTCTGACGGAGCGGCAGGTACGCGATCACCTAAACCGCTTTCTCGAGGTCTGGAATGAGCTTTTTCCGATCGAACAAGCCCGCATCGTCCAGCTACTGGTAGACCGCGTGGAGGTCTCTACGACCGGCGCCGATATCACGCTGCGAACGGAGGGCTTGGCAAGTTTGGTGCGGGACATCGGTCCGCCATCAGCTCCCACGGACCAAGCCGCATGACAATTACAAAGACCAAGACATCGGCGACCGTCACTGTTCGAGTGCCTCTGAAACTTGCCGTTCGTGGTGGCCGGAAAACGATTATTGGAGATTTCAGGAAGCCGGCAACTCGCACCCGGTTCGACGACTCGATCACTAAAGCCATCGCGCGCGCTTATCGATGGAGGTCGTTGATTGAATATGGCGAGTACTCATCTATTACCGAATTGGCGAAGGCTGAAGGAGTCAATCAATCCTACGCCTGCCGAATATTGCGCCTGACCAACTTGGCGCCAGATATCGTCGCGATGATCTTGGATCAGCGGGGGCTAAATCTCACGTTGGTTGATCTTATGCAGCCATTTCCGTCAAGTTGGATTGAACAACGACTGCGCTGGGTCATCGATGCTCAATCTCCCCTTCAGGGGTGAGGAGCTCTCGGTTGAATTCAAATAAGATTCCGGGGCTTCGTACGGCAACTCGCACGCTAATCGCGATTAAACATGGGCGATTGTCGCTCGACTCTGGATCGAGATCAGAAGGGCCCGACTTTCGGGCCTCAGGTCACTCCTTGGGATACAGATTGGTACATTAGACGCCGGGAAGTGCCAGGAGATTGCCTGGGACAATCGCGAATGGCACGAGTGAACTCGCGGATTGCGTCTTGGCTCTTAGTGATGCTGTGGAGATTGCACCACTTCCTTTTTGTCCAACGGGCACGCGGGATTCGTAAAGTGTGGCGATGCGCTCGCTGGCGCCTCACGTCGACATCGTGGCGTTGAGCGTGGGGGCTCCGGAATGCACCATTCGCGCCTAATCCGGCTATCGTCTTGAAATCTGAACAGGTTATGATGAAACGGCGGACCTCCGGCGGTTCGAGATGAAATGGGCCTGAATTGATTGTCCGATGACCGACTTGGATCCCGTCAATTCTTTCATAAAGACCTGGCGTGACACGGGGGGATCTGAACTTGCCAACACGCAAAGTTTTATTAACGGCCTGACTGCCCTGTTAGGGGTGGCTGCTCCCGCCGGTTCGCGCAGCGACGACACCCTCAACGACTACGTGTTCGAACGCCGCGTGTTTCAGGATAACGGTGACGGTACGGAAAGTTTTGGCCGGATCGACTGTTACAAGAGAGGACACTTCGTTCTCGAAGCTAAGCAAGGCAGCGATTCCGACCGCATTGCTGCCGAAAAAAATGAAGCAGATCTCGATCTATTCGGCCAAACGGCCAGCCAGCGGGTGAAGCGTGGCACCGCCCGGCGCGGCACGCCAGGTTGGACGAAGGCGATGCTGCAAGCAAAGGGACAAGCCGAAAGATACGCAAAGGCTCTTCCGGTCGACCACGGCTGGCCGCCATTCCTCCTTGTCGTAGATGTCGGCTACTGCATCGAGGTGTATGCCGACTTCACCGGGACGGGGAAGGCGTACGCACAGTTTCCAGACCGCGCCAGCTTCCGCATTATGCTGGAGGACATCCGGCTTGGTCCGATTCAGGAACGGCTTCGAGCGATCTGGGAAAACCCGAAGCAGCTCGACCCATCGACCCAATCTGCACGGGCCACCCGGGAGATCGCTACGCTCCTTGCAACCGTGGCAAGACGTTTGGAAGCACGTGATCATTCGCCGGAAAATGTGTCCGGGTTTTTAATGAGGCTGCTTTTTACGATTTTCGCTGAGGACACGTCGCTGATACCGAAAGGAAGTTTCTCGGGACTGCTCGTGTCGCAACGCGGGCACCCGGAAACCCTTCATCACCAACTATCGGCTCTCTGGGAGGCGATGGATAAAGGCACTTTTTCCCCTGCCCTCGGAACGATGATGCGGCGGTTCAATGGCTACCTCTTCAAGGACCAGCACGCCATCCCCATCGATGAGGAAGAGCTCGAGGTTCTGATAAAGGCGGCAAAGGCCGACTGGACGCTTGTGGAGCCCGCGATCTTCGGCACGCTACTTGAGCGCGCATTACATCCTAAGGAGCGGGCGAAGCTCGGAGCGCATTACACTCCGCGAGCCTATGTAGAACGGCTGGTGATGCCAACCATCATCGAGCCATTGCGAGCCGATTGGCTCGGTGTCCGAGCGGCAGCCGTGAAGCTGCTTGAGATGGGCGACCGCGATAAGGCGCGGGCCGAAGTCGAGGCATTTCACGCAAAGCTTGCCCAAATCAAGGTTCTCGATCCTGCGTGCGGCACAGGCAACTTCTTGTACGTGGCCATGTCTCGTATGAAAGAGCTGGAAGCCGAGGTCGTCGATCTGCTGAGTGATCTTGGCGACTATCAATACGTGGCAGAGATTAGCGGCCATACGATCACACCTGAGAATTTCTTGGGAATTGAAGTCAATCCGCGAGCAGCTGCAATCGCACAGCTGGTTCTCTGGATCGGTTACTTGCAGTGGCACTTCCGTGTCGCTGGCCGGGACACGATGCCGGCCGAACCCATTCTTCGCGACATTCGCACGGTCGAAATCCGAGATGCGCTGGTTGAATGGGAGCGCACTGAACAAGAAGTGGACGCCGGCGGAAATCCGGTCACGCGCTGGGACGGAGAAACGACGAAGCTTCATCCGGTGACCGGCAACTTCGTGCCGGATGAGACCGCGCGCGTGAATGTTCTGCGCTATGTGAAGCCAAAGGTCACTAAATGGCCGACGGCAGATTTTATCATTGGCAATCCGCCGTTCATTGGTAACAAGCGGATGCGAGAGAGGCTGGGCGATGGTTACACTGAAGCTGTACGGGCGGCATTCAAAGGACTGCCCGAGACGATAGATTTTGTTATGTACTGGTGGTGGAAAGCCGCGTCATCAATGACGGCTGACAAGGCGCTGGTCCGCCGCTTCGGCTTCATCACCACCAATTCGATTACGCAGGCTTTCAACCGAGGAATCGTCGAAGCATCTGCGCCTGTGCGAATTGTTTACGCAATCCCGGACCATCCGTGGATCGACAGTCAAGATGGCGCTGCAGTCCGCATCGCTATGACGGTTGGCGCTCGTAGCCCCGACGTAGCGATGCTCGACACCGTAACGAGCGAGACAGAAATTCCCGACGGGTCGGGCGAAGTTGCTGTTACATTTCATCGCACGACCGGCCACCTCACGTCGAGCTTGCGGCTGGGGCCGGACATCCACGCCGCCGTTCCGCTCAAATCAAACAGGGGCTTGGCCTGCCCCGGCGTCCAGCTTTCAGGTCAAGGGTTCGTCATCTCTCCCGGAATTGCGGAAGCGTTTTCGGCCGAAACGCGGCAGAAGCTTGTGAAGCGATACCTGACCGGATGGGAAATCAACAATCGGCCGAAAGGCAGGCTCGTCATCGACGCGTTTGGGCTCGGGGAAGATGAGCTGCGAACACAGTACCCGGACGCGTACCAACATCTCCTTACGCACGTGTTCCCGGAGCGGTCTCAAAATCCAAGACCGGCCTACGCCAAAAACTGGTGGCTGCATTCGGAGCCGCGCGCGAAATTCAGGAGGGCGTTTCAGTCCATTCCGCGTTATTGCGCGACCTCACGCACGTCAAAGCATCGCTTTTTCGTTTTTTGTGACAACGAGACGATTCCCGAGACCAAGGTTCTTATCATTGCGCTCAACGACGCATTCCATTTGGGCGTTCTTAATAGTCGCTTCCATGTTCATTTTTCTGAAGCGGCGGGCGCCCACTTGGGCGTCGGAAACGATCCAACATACAATCACACCGAATGTTTCGATCCATTCCCGTTCCCCGGCGATCCGCCTGCCGTGCTCGTTGAAAAAATCCGCTCGGTGATGACTGCTCTCGATCGAGCACGGAAAGATGCCATATCCCGCCATTCCGATTTGACGCTTACTGATGTTTACAACGTCATCGCGGCGCTGCAGGAGGGCCGAACACTCACGAAGCAAGAACGGGATATCCATGATCGCGGACTCGTAAGCTCGATTGCTTCCCTTCAATCCGAACTCGATGAACTTGTCGCGAACTCGTATGGCTGGCCTGCGACCATAACGAACGAGGACGCGCTCGCCCGATTACTGGAACTCAATCAGGCCCGCGCTGCCGAGGAAGCAAGGGGCGCGGTGCGGTGGCTTCGCCCGGATATTCAGGCGCCGGTTAAGGTCGCTCCGGTTTCGCAGACATTTGATCTCGGAGAGATTGCTGTTGAACCGCCGAGCGGAGCTACGGCGCCTTGGCCGAAAACGCTGCCTGAGCAGGTCACGGCAATTTCCCGCGTGCTCATGAGCTCTCCCAAGCCTCTTACCGCCCGGGAAGTCGCGCGCTTGTTCGATGGCAAGCGCGCCACTTCGATCGAACCGGTGTTGAACGCTCTCGCGGCGGTTGGGCAAGCCCGGCGGCTAGCAGACGGACGCTTCGCCTCCTAGGGCTCATCGCTTCCCAAAAGCCCGCATTTCTCGGGTTTTGAGGAGAGCAATTGACATTCACTCAAAGAGAACAAATATAGAACATTCCAGCTCCAAGGGAGACCCTGTGGATGGCCACGGCCAGCCTGCGCACCGCTATTTCCGAACTGCGACGCACGCTGGCTCGCATGAATCGCACGCGCGTGCGGAACTGGGTCCCAAGCCATTCGGTATTGTCCCAGTTGACAGACGGTTGCCGAACGCAGGCTTGGCACTCGGGTATTTGCACAACACGATGGAGCGAGGGCTTGCGAGTAAGTACGCGGCGCGTGTTGCGCGCGATACAGAAGGAAAGAATCAATCTTTCCGATACAAAATCCTGCGCCGACGGGCTACTAAGCGCTTGAGGGCATGGCAGCAAATGCCCCAAAATTCCATTTGTCCGATGGCATCCACGGGGGCATCGCCAGGACATCTGCAGCATTTTGCTCGCGAGACAGCCTTCGGGGGCAGCTGAGATGACCGTGACCGCTCAATGGCTGATCGATGTGGGGACGGCGCAAGCCGATCTCCCCGATGGGCTTATCCCCGTGGCGACGTTCAGCCCGGACGGCCGACCGCCGGAAGAGGTCGCGGTGATGGAGAAGGCAAAGGCCTTCGGCGCGACAGCGGTATTCTTCGAAGCAAGCCGGAATCACCGGCCATCGACCGCGCAGGCCTTCGTATTCGTCTCCAACGGCCCCGCCGATGACGAGACGTTTGGCGAGCTTCACCGGCGTCTGTGGAGTTGGGGCGGTGTTCCGCTGGCGTACAGAAAGACGCCGGGCTTGGTGCAACTCTTTCGGTGCGCGCATAACCCCGATTTCGTTTCGAAGAGCGGCGCGACCGTTTGCAAACCCTACAAGACACTGCAGGTCGCCGCGGCTGTAAGTTCAGACCCTTGGTGGGACGCGGCGAGGCTTCGCAATGGCACCTTGTGGGATGACCCCGCGGTCTGCAAGGAGATGCTCTCCGCGAGCAAGGCCGCACACAAGCGCCTTATCGAGCAAGTCAAAGAGCTTCATGACGACTTGAACGAAGAGCAGATTCTGAAACGACACCTTCGTCGCAAACTCCTGATCCTTTGTTTGCTCATCGCGTACCTTGAAGAGCGAGACGTATTTCCTGACGGCTACTTCGCTCACTACGTTCCGAAGGCAAAGAAATTCTTCGAGGTACTTGCCAACGGCAAGGCGCTCGTGAAGTTGTTGTCGAACCTTGAAGAGCGCTTCAACGGAAACGTATTCACGCTAAGAGACGAAGACGCCGATACGCTTAAGGGAAATGCTCAGCTGGCGCGTTTTGCGCGCCTTGTTGAAGGCCGCGAAGATAAGTACGGACAACTGACCCTTTGGCAGTTGTACTCCTTCAAGGACCTGCCAGTCGAACTCATCAGCCATATTTATCAGCTGTTCGTCACCGACAAGGATTCATCCGTTTACACACCGCCGTTCGTGGTGCGCCTGATGTTGGACGAGGCCCTGAGTTGGAATCGTCTCGATCGCCTTGCGGAAACGGAAGAGGTCATTCTCGATCCGAGTTGCGGCTCGGGGATTTTTCTGGTCGAGGCCTACAAACGCCTTGTCCTTCACTGGCGCAGCCGCAACAACTGGAAGCGGCCCAATGTCACTGTGCTTAAGGGGCTTCTTAAGCGCGTGCATGGCGTTGATCTTGAAGAAGGCGCGGTAGAGCTCGCAGCCTTCAGCTTGTGCCTTGCGCTTTGCGATGCTCTTGAGCCCGAGGCTATCCGCGCGAGCATCAAGCTGTTTCCAGCGCTCGCCGGCAAAACGCTCCATCACTCCTGTTTCTTTGAAGCGAAGGAGAAGCAGCTTATCGACTCCCCGGTGGGGGTCGTCGTCGGTAATCCCCCTTTTAAGTCGAGCCTCACCACGCCCGGAGCCGAGAGCAGCTACGCAGCGTATGAGAAAAAGTTCGGTTCGCTGCCTGACAAACAACTGGCTTATCTCTTCTTGCATGAAGCAATGCAGATGGTCGCACCGGGCGGCGTGCTCAGCATGCTCCAGCAATATAATTTCCTCTACAATCAGAACTCTCTCGGCTTCCGCCAGAATTTCCTCAAGACGTGGGATGTCCGCGAAGTTCTGGACTTCATTTCTGTGCGCGGGCTCTTCCAAAAGGGCGGCGCCGATACGAAAGTCATCGTTGTATTGGCAGGCGCGGAAGCTCCGCCAAAGGACCGCAAGATTCTCCATGCGACCTTTCGCAGGAGCGGCCGTGCCGATGCAGAGCAAGGCTTCGATATTGATTACTACGACCTGCATTGGTTGCCGCGAGAGCTGGCACTCTCCAATGACAGTATATGGCGGGCCAATTTGCTCGGCGGCGGCAGAGTTTTGACCCTCGTTGACCGCTTCAAGGGGATGCGGTCTCTCGCTGCTTACGCAGAGAGCTTGGGATGGGACTACGGCGAAGGTTTTATCGAAGGACAAAAGAAAGTCTCACGCCCGGCGGCCCATATCGTTGGAAAGCCGCTGTTGCCTTCTGAAGCGCTGACCGTCGACGGCATAGATACTTCCGAAATTACCGTCGCAGCGAAGAAGCCGATTGAAGGTCCGAGGTCTGAGGCGCGCTTTACGCCCCCGATGTTGCTGGTTCGGGAACAGATGGATCTTCCGCACATCGTCTGGGAAAAGAGTTATCTCACTTACAAGAATAAGATCGTCGGATTCGCCGCCCCGAAAGAGCAACTGGACAAGCTTAAGAAAGTGGACCAGTGGCTGTCGCGTGAAGCCGCGGCGCTGCGCGCGTTTGCCGCCGCTGTGAGCGTCCGCTTGTTCACTCAGAAAGCTACGACGCTTTCCGGCGCGGATATCCTCGCTTTGCCGTATCCAGAGGAAGGTACGCTCGATTTAAGCGAGAACGAAAACATCGTCATTAGAGACATTGTGGACTACCAGCGCGATCTCGTTCGCTTAGGTGAAGACTCGGCCGCGATGCTCCTAAACGGCCTGAAGAGCGTGCCTTCGTTCGCGGAGACATTCGCGGCCCAGATCAATGCGATCTACAAGTCACCGGCTCTTAAACCTCTCCCGCCACGCTCGTGGCCAGGCGTCCTGTGCGCTCCATTTGTATTTGGAAATGGCGAAGTGGACTGGACTGATGATGAACAACTAAGGGGACGCCTTGACGCCCTGCTGCAGAACAAGCACGGCACAGATTTGCACGTGACGCGCATCGCGCGGATTTACGACGGCAACTTTATTTTTTTGTTGAAGCCCGACCGGCTACGCTATTGGCTGCCTTCGATTGCTCTGCGCGACGCAGACGAAACGCTTTCCGACCTTCGAGCGCAGGGATTTTAACTTCCGATGCTCGCAAACTCAGCGAATAGTTCGGCGATTGTGGGAACCCTGAAGGGCGACATTCACAAGCCGCAAACATTTCTCCATGAGCTTGTGGGCTTTATTTCCGGAGAGCTTCCGAAATGGCGAGGGCGCGTAGAGAGGAAGGCCGCAACGGCAGAGACCGTCCTGACTTCGCAGCTGTGCGCGCACCTTAACAGCGCTTCACGCCACGCGGGCGGTTGGGACAGCCTTCAGTTTCGCGTAGAAGAGCCCGATGAGAACCAGCCAGGGCGGCGCATGGATATGGTCGCGGCTCCAACTGGCACGGCAATCATCGTTGGAGGCCGTCGCTATGTCGATTTCGACACGCTGCTACCTGTCGAATGTAAGCGGCTTCCGACGCCTAAGGACAAAGCGCGGGATGAGCGGGAATATGTGTTCTGCAAGCATTCGAGCAGGGGCGGCATTCAACGCTTCAAGGCCGGGAATCATGGTTCCAACCATCGCCTCGGCGCGATGATTGGCTACCTGCAGGCGGATGGGTCGACCGACTGGAACACACGGATAAACAGTTGGATCGACGAGCTGGCCGACGTAGAGGCCGGCTGGACGGCGGCAGACCGGCTCGCCATAGGGTCGCTGGATGCGTCTGGAGGCAGTGCCACCCTTGCATCCGTTCATAGCCGCATCGGAACCTTGGGCGACATCGAGCTGCGCCATCTCTGGATCGAGATGCGCTGACGCGAAGCAAGAAAGCGTTGAGCCGATTTGTGCCAGTTTTGTGCCATGGAAATTTGGCAGCGGACGGCACCGCTCGGCAGGCAAACATGTAAGCCTTTGGAAGAATTTAGGAATGGTCGGCACTCGCTGGGACGCATTGCACTACAACGAAAGCCCGCCAGCGCGCCATCCTGGCCAAATTCGGATCCAGTTGGGCCACCGCTGTACCGGCTACCAAGCAGGCTACGATGGTGAGAAGACCTGCAAGCATCACGTCCTGGTTGCTCCAGGTCGCAACGCGGTCGAGAAGACATCAACAACATAGGCTGCAAAGCGTTTCTAGTCGCGGTGTAGAAAACTCGCGGAACGTCCCTGCGCGGTTACGGACGAGTTGCCGGACGACCTGGCCCAAAACTCGCACGGCACTAGGTCTACCAAATCACGGAAAGTGCCGACGGCGTCGGGACTTTGGGGTTGGCGGAGCCGGGCGTGATCGAACCGCCGACCTCCTCATTGCGAAAGAAGTAGAATTTTTCGGCCAATTTGGGAAGGGACAGCAATTCGAACCCGGCCGGAATCGACGCGTCGAAACGCGAGGATTTTATTGGGTTTCGCAAACCGTACTTCTAACCGGCAGTACAGAGGTTGAGAGAATTCGAGGCCTGGAGAACCAATTTATAGCGCTTCAGTCCAAAGCAGTGCAGAGCCATCGACAAAAAATCGTCCTCATTCGCCGCGTATTTTGCCGCGACCTAATCTGCGGAGAACGATTTTGACAAGGGCCGTGGCGGAGAGGGAGGGATTCGAACCCCCGATACGGTTGCCCGTATGCCGCATTTCGAGTGCGGTGCATTCAACCACTCTGCCACCTCTCCGGAGCCAGATTGGGCGTTGAGCGGGTGTATCTATCCAATGCGGCGCGGGCAAACAAGAGCGCAGTGATTTCGCCCGCTTCAGCGGCAATTTTTCAGAATCTCCTCCCAATTGGAGGCGAATCGGGCACCTACTGCGAGCCGGCGAGCCCCGCCCGCCGGATGATCTCGCCCCAGACCACGATTTCGGATCGCACGAAGCCCGGGAGATCCTCGGGCGGCGGCGACTGCACCGGAGCGAGGCCCAGCTTGACGAACTCCCGGTGGACCTCGGGATCGGCCATCACCGCCCTCACCTCCTGGTGCAGCTTGCCGACGATGTCGGCGGGCGTGCCGGCCGGCGCCACCAGCATGAACCAGGACACGGCGTCGAACTGCTTGAGCCCTACCTCGATCAGCGGCGGCACATCGGGCACCGCCTCGATCCGCTCGGCCGTGGTGACGCCGAGCATGCGGAGCTTGCCGGCTTGAGCGAGCGGCAGCGCGAACGAGATCGGGCTGAACATGAACGGGATGTGGCCGCCGGCCACATCGGCGATGGCCGGCTGCATGCCCTTGTAAGGCACATGCGTCACCGGCACGCCGAGCGCCGCGCCAAGCTCGATGCCGCTCAGGTGCTGCGCGGTGCCGGCGCCCGCCGAGGCGAAGCTCAAGCCTCCAGGTGTCGCCTTGGCGAGCTGCGCGAGGTCGGCGAGCGAGACGACCGGCAGCGCGGCATTCACCACCAGAACCTCGGGAACCCGGGAGATCAGCGACACCGGCGCGAAGTCTTTCAGCGGTTCGTAGGGCAAACTCTTGTGGAGGGTGACGTTGGCGGCGAGCCCGCTGGTGTTGGCGACCATCAGCGTATAGCCGTCGTGCGGTGAGCGGATCACCGCAAGCGAGCCGACGATCGAGCTTGCGCCCGGCTTGTTCTCGACCACGAAAGATTTGCCGAAACGCTGCTCGAGCTTCGAGCCGATCAAACGTGCAAAGAGACTATAGAGCCCGCCCGGTGCAGCCGGCGCGACGATGGTCACGGTGCGGTTTGGATAGCCTGAAACCTGCGACCAGGCAGACGGCGCCGTGCAAACCAGCACGGTTGCGACGGCCCAGGCTCGCATGGCTCCTGCGATCATCACTCCGTCCCGGCGATGCCGACGTCCTTCACAAGCTGGCCCCAACGCGCGATCTCGGCATTGAGGTACTTTCTCAGTTCGTCCGGCGGCGGCGTCTGGATCGCCAGCAATCCCATCCGGTCGGCCTGCGCCTTGTAGTCGTCCGACGCGGCCATCTGCTTGAACTCGGCGTTGAGCTTTCCGACGATGTCGTTCGGCAGGCCCGCCGGGCCGACGATCATGTGCCACGACGTCGCTTCGAAACCGGGAAAGCCCGCCTCCTCCATGGTCGGCACATCGGGCAGCGCGACGATGCGCACCTTGGACGACACCGCGAGCGCGCGGAGCCGGCCCTCCTTGATCAGCGGCGCAGCGACCGTCGGATCGGCAAACACCATCTGCACGTGATTGCCGATCACGTCGTTCACCGCAGGCGGCATGCCACGATAGGGCACATGCGTCATCTTCAGTCCGGCCTCGCGCATGATCATCTCGACCGCGAGGTGCGGCGTGGCGCCGATACCGGTCGAGCCGAACGAAAGCTCACCGGGCCGCTGCTTGGCGTATTGAACGAGTTCCTTGACCGAATGCACCGGCAGCGACGGGTTCACCACCAGCACGAAGGTCACCGACGAGGTCAACGCGACCGGCGTGAAGTCTTTGACCGGATCATACGGCAGCTTCTTGTAGAGCGTCGCATTGGTGGTGAGCGTGCCGGCCGGCGTAAAGAACAGCGTGTAGCCGTCAGGCGGGGATTTCGCCACTGCGTTCGCGGCGATCACCGTGCCGCCGCCGGTGCGGTTCTCGACGATCACAGGCTTGCCGAACCGCTCTCTCAGCTTGGGCTCGAACTGGCCGCGGGCGAAGACGTCCATCGCGCCGCCGGCGGCGAGCGGCAGGACCAAAGTGATCGGCCGCGACGGATAGTCGTCGGCCTGCACCGATGAAGCAGCCGTCAGAAAAAGACATGCGACAACGGCCGCGGCCCAGCGTGCAGTCAGCATTCTATACTCCGGTCGAAATTCCGTTGACGCGTGCGCGCCAATGTCCGTTTCAGTTCAACGCCGGGCCCGCTATTGCGAGCCCGCAATCCCGGCAGCTTCCACCACCTTGCCCCAGCGCGCGATCTCGGACTTCACGAAGTCCTGCATCGTGGCGATCGGCGGCGTATCGAGCGGCGTCAGGCCGAGCTTGTCGATCTGCTCGCGGGTCTGAGCCGAGCTTAGCACCTCCTTCAGATCGGCATGCAGGCGATCGGCGACCGGCTTTGGCGTCTTGGCCGGCGCCACGACCATGAACCATGCAGCGGCCGAGTAGCCTGGGACACCGGCCTCGGCAATGGTCGGCACATCCGGCAGCGCGGCGAGCCGCTTCGCGGGCGTGACGCCGAGCGCGCGGATTTTTCCGCTCGAAATCATGCCGACGGCCGGCGGCAGATCGACGAACATCAGCTGGATGTGACCGGCCAGCACGTCGTTCAACGCCGGCAGGCTGCCGCGATAGGGCACGTGCGTCATCTTGATGCCGGCCATGCTCGCGAACAACTCGGCGAACAGGTGATGCGGCGCGCCAGGCCCGCCCGAGCCGAACGACAGCTTGCCGGGATTGGCCTTGGCATAGGCGATCAGCTCGGGGACGGTCTTCACCGGCAGATCGTTGTTGACCACGAGCACGAACGGGCTCTCGGCCACCATCGCCAGCGGCACGAAGTCGGTCGCGGGATTGTAGGGCAGCGCCTTGTAGACCGTGACGTTGATGGCGATCGGCGACGAGGTGCCCATCAGCAGCGTGTAGCCGTCGGGTTCGGACTTCGCGACGAAGTTCGAGCCGATCACCGTGCCGGCGCCAGGCTTGTTCTCGACGATCACCGGCTTGCCGAGCTTGGTTTCAAGCCCCTGCGCGATCAGCCGCGCCATGATCTCGGTCGAGCCACCGCTCGTGAACGGCACCACCATCGTAACGGGGCGCGACGGATAATCCTGCGCGCACGCAGCGGCGCTCAAACCCGCAGCCAACATTGCCGCGATCAAAACACGGCCCATTCCAAACGCCATCCTCGAGTTTCCTTCCTTGCTTTTCTATTGGGACCCGGCCAGCCCCGCATTTCGTATAACCGGCGCCCAGCGCGCTGTCTCGGATTTGACGAAGGCTTCCAGTTCTTTCAGCGATCCTTTTCCGATTGGCTCCAGACCCATATCGATGAACTGCTTGCGGATCTCGTCGGACTGCACGATCGCATTTGTTTCGGAATTGAGTTTTTCCAGGATCGGTCGCGGCGTGCCGCCGGGCGCGACCAGCATCTGCCAGGCCGTGGTGTCGAAACCCGGCACGCCCACTTTGTCGAGCGGCGGAATTTCCGGCGTGGCCGCGGCCGGTTGTGCACTGGTGATGCCCAGCGCCCGGGCCTTGCCGGCTCGGATCAGCTGGATCGACGGACCGATGTCGACGAACAGCACATCGATCTGGCCCGCGACCAGATCGGTCATCGCCGGCACGCTGCCCTTGTAAGGCACATGCGTCATCTTGATTCCCGTCATGCTGGAGAACAGCTCGGCGTTCAGATGGTGGAACGATCCCACGCCACCGGAGCCGTAGGTCAAAGGCTTCTGCTTGGCGAGCTTCACGAGATCCGCCACGCTTTGCACCGGCAGTGCGGGGTTGACCACCAGAAGGAACGGCACGCCGGCGGACAGCGCGACCGGCACAACGTCCTTGTCCGGTTGATAGGGCAGGTTTTTGAAGATGGTCGGATTCATCGACATCGTGCCGCTGGTCGCCTGCATCAATGTGTAGCCGTCAGGCGAAGCCTTGGCGGTGGCGGCAGCCGCGATGGTGGTGCCGGCGCCGGGACGGTTCTCGACAATGAACGACTGGCCCAGGCGGCGCTCCAGCTTTGCCGCGATCGAGCGCGCGATCAGATCGGTGCCGCCGCCGGCCGCAAACGGACAGAGGATCGTCACCGTATGCGTCGGGTAATCCTGCGCCGCGGCGCCACGCGGCGTCGCCGCAAGCGCTCCAATCGCCATCAGCATTGCAACGAACCGCATCTTCATCGCTGTCCTCCGCTGCTTTTGATTTTCATTGCGAGCCGGCGAGACCGGCCTCGTTCACGAACGTGCTCCGGATTTCGCAACATCGGCGACGACGCCAAGCGGCGCGAATGGCGCCGACACAGGCCGAGACGAACAGTCTTTCGCCGCGGCGACGGGCGCGAACAGGCCAGACAGAAAAGCGAGCAGACCGCGCGAGACGCGCATGCACTCCTCCCGTCGCCTGCTTGGCCGCAGGCTTGTGGCTTTTCGCCTCTGTTGACAGGAAGTCTGCGCTATTTAGCCGAGCGCGACAATGAGACTGTTCAGCGCGGCGGTGAGGCGGCCGTCAGCCTTTTCAAGCTCGTCCATGATCGAGAAGTGATTGCACGGCTCGAGCGGCAGCAGCGTGCTCGGCAGGCCTGCCGCCACGCGAGCCTGGTGATAGTCCCGCGATTGACGCTGCAGTTCCGGCAACTCGCCGGTGCCGAACGCGACGGTCAACGGCACCTTTCGCTTGGGAAGATGCAGGATCGGACTGAGGGCCCCGACCTCTGCCACAGTGAGATTGAGCTTCTCGTTGAGATAATTGAGCCGGCAGGGCTCGATGTCATAAATGCCGCTGATCGCAAGCCCCGCATCGACCTCGTCGAGCGGCAACGCCGACGCGGTCAGATGCCCGCCGGCCGACCAGCCTGACACGATGAGCTTGCCCGCGCCGAAGCCGCGGCGCG
The DNA here is from genome assembly GCF_001579845.1 of Rhodoplanes sp. Z2-YC6860. Taxonomy (GTDB): domain Bacteria; phylum Pseudomonadota; class Alphaproteobacteria; order Rhizobiales; family Xanthobacteraceae; genus Z2-YC6860. The sequence goes on along the minus strand of NZ_CP007440.1, from coordinate 627,691 downwards.
GACCTTCCTGGCGGAGGTAGCGGATCGCAGCATGAGTCTCGGCGACCAGCTCGGTCAGCGTCACGTCCGGGCAGAGCGTGTAGCCGATCATCGCGGTGTCGAAGCCATGAGCCAGCGGACCCGCCATCATGCAGGCGAAGATGTCCTTGCTGTTGCGCTGCCAGTAGCCGCCATGGATGAAGCAGAACAGCGGCGCGTTGGCCTTGCCGCAGCGGAACACGTCGATGCGGTTTCTTTCGCGCGGGCCATAGGCGAGATCGAGCAGCTCCGGATTCTTCTTCCGCATCTCCGCGCTGCGCGAAATCCAGCCGTCGCGGCGCGACGCGACGTCGGGCACCGCGGCGTTGTTGTCGTAAGCGGCATCGAGCTGCGCCCGGTTCATGCCGCGCCAAATGATGGTGGAGGATGCATCGTTCATGGGATCAATCTAACGGAGTTGTTCAAATCTCTCCACGGTCATTCCGGGGCGCCCGCGAAGCGGGCGAACCCGGAATCCAGAACATCGGAACTGGATTCCGGGTTCGGCGCTTCGCGCCGCCCCGGAATGACCAGCCCTACGCAGCCTTCCGCGCGTGATGGCTGTGCAGCCGCAACGACAGCTCGCGGCGGATGTCGTTGAAATCGCTCCCGACCACGTCGCGCGGGCGCGGCAGCGTGATCTGCATCTGGCTGTCGATGCGGCCCGGGCCCGGCGACATCACCACCACGCGGTCGGCGAGGAAGATCGCCTCCTCGATCGAATGGGTGACGAACAGCACGGTGAGGCCGGTGCGCCGCCAGATCTCCAGAAGCTCGTCCTGCAACCGCTCGCGGGTCATCGCGTCGAGCGCGCCGAACGGTTCGTCCATCAGCACGATCTCGGCATCGTTGGCGAGCACACGGGCGATGGCGACGCGCTGCTTCATGCCGCCGGAGAGCTGATGCGGATAGGCGTCGGCGAAACGCTGCAGGCCGACCAGCTCGACGAAGCGATCGACCGTGTCCTTGATCTCGGACCTGGGCCGTCCGCGTGAGGCCGGCCCGAACGCGATGTTGCCGCGCACGCTAAGCCAGGGAAACAGGCCGTAGTCCTGGAACACCATGCCGCGATCGGGCGCCGGCCCTTCGATCGGCCGGTCCCACATCAGTGCACTGCCCCGCGTCGCCTTCTCGAAGCCCGCGACGATGCGGAGCAAGGTCGACTTGCCGCAGCCCGAGGCGCCGATCAGACAAACGAACTCGCCTTTGCTCACGCGCAGATTCGCATCGCGCAGCGCCTCGATGCGGTCGCCGTTGAATTCGAACTGCTTGCTCAAGCCCTTGAGTTCGAGGATCGGGACCGTCGGCTCAGACATGGTTCGGGCTCCAGCGCAGCAAACGTTGGCCGAGCCACATCACGATGCGGTCGGAGATGAAGCCTGCGATGCCGATCACGATCATGCCGGAGATGACGATTTCGGTTCGCGACAATTGCCGGGCTTCCATGATGATCGCGCCAAGCCCGGTCTGCACACCGGTCATCTCGCCGACCACGATCACCACCCAGGCGAAACCAAGCCCCAGACGAAGCCCGGTGAAGATCGCAGGCAGGCTTGCCGGCAGCACCACCTTGAAGAACTGCGAGACGCCCTCGCAGCCAAGCATGCTCGCCGCCTCGAACAATCGCGGATCGACCGAACGCACGCCGAAGATCGTGTTGACCAGCACCGGATAGAACGCACCGAGAAAAACCAGAAACACCGCCGAGCGCGGACCGAGTCCGAAGATGATCATGGCCAGCGGCAGCCAGGCGGTAACGGGAATCGGCCGCAGCACCTGGAGCGTCGGGTCGAGCAGTTGCCGCACGAACGGCAGCCGCCCGATCATCAGCCCGAGCGGCAGCGCGACCAGACACGCCATACCGAAGCCGCCATAGACCCGGCTCACCGAGGCAAGTAGATGCGTCAGGAGGGTCTGGCTGTACGCGTCGTCGTAGATGCCGCCGAACGCCAGATCGTAAAGCTCGATCGCGACTTCGCTCGGCGGCGGGATCAGGCTGTACTTTCGTCCGTAGGTGGCGAAATGCCAGACCATCACGACGGCGACCGGAAACAGCACCGCGATCGCGGGCTGTTTCAGCTTCCGAATAAACCGCGGCAACGAGCGCGGCGTAGGCTGCGCCTCCGCTGCGTTCAATGTTGGGGCCGTCCCGGTTTCGGCACCCGCGCTCATGAGCGTGGTCAGGCCTGCTTCGCCAGTTCGTCGACGAAGCGCGTGTCGAAGAACGTCGCGAAGTCCGGAAGCTGCCGGATCTGCTTCAACTGCAGCATATATTCGGCGTAGGTCTTGGACTGCGCAATCTCCAGCGCGCCGAACTTCCAGGTGAGTTCGACATTGGGGACCGAGACGTCGATCGCCTCTTTCTTCTGGCCGAGCTTCGCCACCGCCATGGCGCTCATCTCGGCCGGATTGGCCATGGCGAACTCGACCGCCTTGCGATGAATGCCGAGGATCACGTTCACGAGCTTCGGCTTCTCCGACAGCGTGTCGCGATGCGCGCCGAACACCATGTTCAAGCCGCCCATCGCGGTGCCGTAGGGATATTCGACCAGCTTGCCGATGCCGGTCGAGAGACTGACACCAGGGCCCGGCTCGGCGCCGACATACGCATCGACGTCGCCGCGCGCGAGCGCCAGATGCATTTCGCTGAAGGACACGCGTACAGGCGTGATGTCCTTGATCGACATCCCTTCCATCCGCAGCCGCTCGAGGATGAACACCTCCTGCGTCGAGCCCGGCCAGATCGCGACCTTGGTGCCTTTGAGGTCCTTGATCGAGGAGATCGGGCTGTCCTTCTTGGCGATGATCGCCATGCCCTTGTTGCAGGCGCCGGCGATCACGACGACCGGTTCGCCCGCTGCGGCGCCCAACGTCGCGGCCGCGATGCCGAACATGCCGAAGTCGACCGACTTGGTGACCACGGCGTTCTTGCCCTCGGCCGGGCTTTCGAACGGCACGACCTCGATCCTGGTGCCGGCCGGCGTGAAGCGCTCGTAGAAGTAAGGTGTGATCGAATGGATGAGCTTCAACGCGCCCATCTTGATGATCGTGACATCTTCGGCGCGCAGCACGGCCGGGGCGGCCAAGGCGGCAACGCCTGCTCCAACGAGGAATTCGCGACGGCGGATCATAAGAAGCTCCCTGCTCTGGCTGGCGGACAGGCGAGCAAGCGCCATGCCATCGGAATCTTTCGATTTTTCAGTGACCTAGCGGTGGGCCCACAGCGCCGCGCCAGAACCAGAGGCGGCAATGGCGAAAAAACAGGCAGGTGCTGCGGAACGGCCTCGCCGAGGCCCAAAAGCCCCTGTTTCGGCCGTTTTCCTTGACAGAAACGGCCCTGCCCCCCATAAGCATGCCGCAATGGCGCGGGCCTCAAGGTCCGCGCGATTTGTTACGGCACATAAGTGCCTGTAACCACATCACAAACCGACTGAAAGAAGCCGGCCGCGGGTCACCCCGAGAGCTGGGTATGAGCACGGGATAGAGAACGATGTTCGCAGTCATCAAAGCCGGCGGTAAGCAATACCGCGTGGTCGAAGACCAGGTCCTCAAGGTCGAGGGCGTGGAAGGCGAGCCGGGCACGATCGTGCAGATCGGCGAAGTCATCATGCTGGGCGGCGACAAGCCGGAGATCGGCAAGCCGACCATTTCGGGCGCGAGCGTCGCGGTCGAGATCGTCGAGCATGGCCGCGGCCGCAAGGTCATCGCCTTCAAGAAGCGTCGTCGCAAGAACTCGCGGCGCAAGCGCGGCCATCGGCAGGACTTCGTCCTGATTCGGATTTCGGAAATCCTGACGGGCGGCGCGAAGCCCTCGAAAGGCCCGAAGCCGAAGCCCGAGCCCAAGGCGAAGCCGGCCAAGACAGAAGCCGAGGACGACGCGGCATAATCGCCAAGCTGGCGCGCCAACTCGACCTCAGCAGTAAATTCGCGGTGAACGTCAGGCTCCAGCGCAGGAAACTGCGCGGATGTCCTTCAGAAAATGGCGTTCATCAATATTTGTGAGATGATTCCGGAACGGAATCGGGCTACAAAGACACACGAGTTTTAGGACCTCAGTTATGGCTCACAAGAAAGCAGGCGGATCTTCCCGGAACGGCCGTGACTCGGCCGGGCAACGCCTTGGCGTCAAGCTGTTCGGCGGTCAGACGGCCGTGCCGGGCAACATTCTGGCGCGCCAGCGCGGGACCAAATGGCATGCCGGCCAGAACGTCGGCATTGGCCGCGATCATACGCTGTTCGCCCTGACTGAAGGTCGCGTCACGTTCAATACCAAAGCCAAAGGCCGCGTATTCATTTCCGTCCTTCCGATGACGGAGGCCGCGGCCGAATAAAACGGTGGAACCATAGTGGGTCCGCCGGTGTCTGTCCGAACCGGCGGGGCTCACAGGGCCCTTAAAGGGGGAGGCGGATACCGCCTCCCCCTTCGGTTTTTCCGGGTCGAGTTTTCAACCCGAGTTCTTCAACCGAGCCCAAAGGAGCCCGTGTCATGACACTGCAAGAGATACCTTCAGGAGCCTTCCGCGAGAGGTGTATTCCCGTCCTCGAGACGGAGCGGCTGGTTCTGCGTGCGCCGCAGCTTGGGGACGTTAAAGCGGTAGCCATGCTGGCGAACGATCGCCGCATCGCCGAGAACACGGCACGCATTCCCCATCCGTACCGGCTCGCCGACGCCGAAGACTTCATCGCCGTCGCCAACAGTCACGGCAACGAAACCATATTCCTGATCACGCTGCGCAACGGCACGCCGATTGGCGCCTGCGGCTTCACGCAGATCGACCGGCATCCGCCGGAGATCGGCTACTGGCTCGGCGTCAAGCACTGGGGCAAAGGCTACGCCACGGAAGCTGTGCGTGCGGTGATCGATCATATCTTCACCGACACCGACGCCGACGCGATCCAGTCGGCGGCGCGCGTGACCAATCCGCCGTCGCGGCGCGTGCTGGAGAAATGCGGCTTCCAGTGGTCGGGCGCGGGCCTGCTCCGCATCCGCGCCATTTCGAGCTCGGCGCCGATCGACCGCTTCCGGCTCGACCGCGGGCTGTGGGCCTCGATCAAAGCCTGGGGCCAGACCCGGCGCGTGCAAGCCTGATCGGAGCTGCGCGATGTATCAGCCTCCGCACTTCCGGGAGGATCGCATCGAGGTCCAGCACGGGCTCATTCGCTCGCACCCGCTCGGCCTGCTGATCACAGCAGGACCGGGCGGGCTGCAGGCGAACGCGATTCCGTTTCTGGTCTACAGCGATCTGTCGAAGCACGGCACGCTGCGCGCCCATATGGCGCGCGGCAATCCGCAATGGCGCGAGCTTGCGGCCGTGAAGGAATGCCTGGTCGTTTTCCAGGGACCGCAGCTCTACATCTCGCCCTCTCTGTATCCGACCAAGCAGGAGCACGGCAAAGTCGTGCCGACCTGGAATTACGTGACGGTGCACGCCTGGGGCGCGCCGCGCGTCGTTGAAGACACCGCGTGGCTCAGACGCCAGATCGAAGACCTCACGAACCAAAACGAAAACGCCTTACCGAAGCCGTGGAAGGTCGACGATGCGCCGGAGCAATATCTCGCGTCGCAGATCAAGGGCATCATCGGCGTCGAGATTCCGATCACGACGATCGAAGGCAAATGGAAGGTGAGCCAGAACCGGCCCGAAGTGGACCGCGCCGGTGTTGCCGCGGGATTGCGCGATGGTGGCGAACAGGAAGCCGTGATGGCTGTACTGGTCGCCGAGCGCGGCAAACTCACCAATTAGATTGCAACCGGCAACTTATCCCGCGCTCGCGCGAGACGGATTGTTCCGCCAAGGAGACGCGAATCTCCGTCGCATGAATCACATGTGAAGAATTGTTGACAGCGGCCCTCGACAGGAGGAGCATACGTGGGTGTTGAGCGTCTCGCCGAGGCGAGCGCGATAAACGCAAAACTGAAAACGGAGGTCACCATGACGCCACCGGGTCAGTTCCGCCGCTTAGCGTAACAGCAACCGTTTGGGCGCTTACGTAGCGGCAAACCCACAAACGACACGCCGGGAGCAGGCTATAGCGGGCCCCATCAGTGAGGCATGGCCCCTTGCCGCTCCCGGTTGCGTTTTCTGCACAGGGTCTTCCCCGAAAATCTTCTTCTCTCATCTGCGTTCCGAGCAGAATTGATATTCTCCGGTCGACTGGCGCAGCGTGACAATTTGCGTGAAAATGGCACTCTGCGTGGCAATCGATTTTCCGCGGAGCACGCCAGGAGCGCACCATGGGCTACGAGCTTGATCAATTCATTTCCGACATACGCACTTCGCTGAAGCGCGATCCCGGTCCCGCAGGCCGTGAGGAGGTCCGGGCGAATCTCGAGCGCCTTCTTCAGAACCAGGACTTCGTCGAGAAGTACTGCGGCGACAAGGTCGAGCGTGGCCTGAACGTGCTGTACGAGGATCCCGATCTCAAGTTCCAGGTGCTGGCGCACATCAACGAGAAGGCCCGCGTCTCGCCGCCACACGATCACGGCGCATCCTGGGCGATCTACGGCCAGGCCAAGCTCTGGACCGACATGATCGAATGGAAGCGGCTCGACGACGGGAAAGACCCGACCTACGCGAAACTCGAGCCCGAGAAGAAATACCGCCTCGCTCCCGGCCAGGCCGGCATCTACCAGAACGGCGCGATCCACTCGATCGACTATCCGGACATGTCGCGCTTCGTGCGGGTGACGGGCACCAATCTCGACATGATCAACCGCATCAGCATCGACCTGAAGACCGGCAAGGTGAAGCAGATGACCCCGCAGCAGGCGACGTAGTCGATCCTCCCGCGACATCGTATCGTCATGGCCGGCGCCTAACGCCGGCCATGTTTTTTGGCCGGCCATCTGTTTTGAGGAACCAATGCCCCAAGCCACCGCCCGCCCGCTCGATCCCGCCACCGTCAAGGCCATGCTCAATGACGGACGTGAGCTCGCGCTGATCGACGTGCGCGAAGAGCTGATTTTCTCGCGCAACCATCTGCTGTGGGCGCGGTCGATCCCATTGAGCCGCCTGGAGCTGCGCTTCGCGCAGCTCGTGCCGCACAAGAGCACCCGCGTCGTTCTTTGTGACGACGGCGACGGTGCCGTCGAGCGCGCAGCGCTTGTCCTCGGTGCCGCGGGCTACACCGATGTCGGCTTCCTTCAAGGCGGCCTCGCCGGATGGGAGAAGGCCGGCTACGAGCTGTTCTCCGGCGTCAACGTGCCGAGCAAGGCATTCGGCGAGCACATCGAGCACATCAACCACACGCCGAGCGTCTCGCCCGAAGAGCTCAACGACCTCCTGAAGAGCGGCACCGACATGGTGGTGGTCGACAGCCGGCCGTTCGACGAGTTCCAGCGCGTTTCGATCCCGTCCGCGACCAACGTGCCAGGCGCCGAGCTCGTGCTGCGCATTCACGACATTGCGCCCAAGCCCGAGACGCTGGTGGTGGTGAACTGCGCCGGGCGGACGCGCAGCATCATCGGCGCGCAGTCGCTGATCAATGCCGGCCTGCCGAACAAGGTGGTGGCGCTGCGCAACGGCACCATGGGCTACACGCTCGCGGGCTTTGCGCCCGACAACGGCAAGACCCGACGCTACGGCGAACTCTCCGCGGATGCGCTGGCCTGGGCCCAGGCTTCGGCCGATCGCGTCGGCAAGAAATTCGGCGTGATGCAGATCAACCGCGAGGCCCTGGAGAGCTTCCGCGCCGACGTCACCCGCACGCTCTACGTGTTCGACGTGCGCGATCCGACCGACTATGCGGCCGGCCATTTCCCGGGCGCCATCAATGCGCCGGGCGGACAGCTCGTGCAGGCGACCGATCAATATGTCGGCACGCTCAACGCCCGCATCGTGCTGATCGACGACCGCGCAGTGCGCGCCATCATGACGGCGTCTTGGCTGAAGCAGATGGGTTGGCGCGACATCTTCGTGCTGGTCGCCGGCGGCAACGAGCAGGCGCGTCCGGTCGCGCCGGTGCTCGGGCCCGCGGTGCCCTCGGAGCTCGCAATCGAGGCTCACAAATTGTCGGAACTGGTGTCGAACGACCACGCCACCGTGGTCGACCTCTCTTTGAGCCCGGCTTACCGCAGAGGTCATATCCCTGGCGCCTGGTACGCGATCCGCACGCGTCTGTCGCAGGCTCTTGCGAAGATTCCGATGAACGGGCCGCTGGTGCTGACGTCGGAGGACGGCGTCCTGGCCAGTCTCGCGGCGCGAGAATCCAAGATGCCGGCGAAATATCTGCGCGGCGGCAACGCCGCCTGGACGAAGGCCGGCCTGCCGCTGTCGACCGACCCGCGCATGGCCGACGAGCCGCTCGACTATTGGCCGAAACCCTACGAGCGCTCCGGCGACACCAAGGGCGCAATGAACGAGTACCTGTCGTGGGAGGTCGATCTCCTGCCGCGCATCGCCCGCGACGGCACCACGAAGTTCATGCCGTAGGGCGTTGTCTTAACTTCAAGACCATGCAGCGAGACCGGCGGTGAGCTCCCTCCCCCTGAAAGGGGGAGGGTTGGGGAGAGGGTCAATTGTTACAGGCAAAAGTGACCCCCACCCGACGCGCTTTCGCGCGTCGACCTCCCCCTTTTAGGGGGAGGTCAGGACCGCCGATCACGGCGGCGGTTCGGAGAATGACGCACGCCGCGCCAACTGCCGCTCGCGCAGGAAGATGAACAAGCCCGCGCCGATGATGATCGCGGCGCCCGCGAGCATGAAGGCATCGGGCCAATCGCCGAACACCAGATAGCCGAACAGCACGGCCCAGACGATCGTCGTGTACTGATACGGCACCACCGTAGAGGCCGGCGCAAGCTTCAGCGAGCGGTTGACGCAGACATGCGCAATCATCGCGACCATGCCGAGCAGCGCGAGCAGCACCAGATCGCGCATCGACGGCGTCACCCATGATGCAGGCGACAGCACCGCGCCGAAGATGAGTGCCGCGACCGTCTGCGACGTCACCAGCACGGTGTCGCTGGTGCCGCGCAGCGTCCGCGTCGAGATCATCGACAGCGAGAACGTCAGACTTCCGGCCAGCGCGATCAGCGCCGGCCAGCTCAGCGCCGCGGAGCCCGGGCGAAGACACACGACCACGCCGACGAAGCCCACCGCGACCGCGCTCCAGCGTCGCCAGCCGACCGCTTCGCCGAGGAACGCGCCCGCAATCGCCGTGACGAAGATCGGCCCGGCGAGGTAGTAGGACATCACGTCGGCGAGCGGCAGATAGCTCACCGCCCAGTAGAAGCAGCCGACCTCCGCCGTGGCCAGCACGGCCCGCAGCGTCTGCATGCCCCAGCGCGGCGCCCGCGCAAATGTCGCCCGGTCACGCCAGATGAACGGCACCAGCAGGATCAGCGCCGCGATGCTCCGGACCAGCAGCAGCTGGCCGACCGAATAGGTCGCGACCAGCCATTTGCCCATGGCGTCGTTGACCGCAAACATGAAGATCCCGGCCGTCATCAGGCCGATTCCGGCGACGGCTGCGCGGCGGTCGACCAGACTGATGGTGGTGCTGGAAACCATGAGGCAGGCCTTGCCGCGCAAATGCGGCGTAAATCTTTCCAATTGCAGCTTTGATCGCTACCTATAGGCCATGAAATTCCTCGACGAGGCCAAGGTCTATATCCGCTCCGGCGACGGCGGGAACGGCTGCGTCGCGTTCCGGCGCGAGAAGTTCATCGAGCACGGCGGGCCCTCCGGCGGCAATGGCGGCCGCGGCGGCGACGTGGTTGTGGAGGCGATCGAAGGCCTCAACACCCTGATCGATTACCGCTACTCCCAGCACTTCAAGGCGCGCGCGGGCGTCGCCGGCATGGGCAAGGACCGCCATGGCGCCAATGCCGAGGACATCGTGCTCAAGGTGCCGGTCGGCACCCAGATCTTCGATGACGACAAGGAGACGCTGCTGGCCGACCTCACCGACCCCGGGCAGCGCGTGGTGCTGCTGCAGGGCGGCAACGGCGGCTTCGGCAACGCGCATTTCAAGTCCTCGACCAACCGCGCGCCGCGCAACGCCAATCCCGGCCAGCCCGGCGAGGAACGCTGGATCTGGCTGCGGCTGAAGCTGATCGCGGATGCCGGCCTGGTCGGCCTGCCGAACGCTGGCAAGTCGACGTTTCTCGCCGCGACCAGTGCGGCCCGGCCCAAGATCGCCGACTATCCGTTCACCACGCTCACGCCGCAGCTCGGCGTGGTCGAGATCGACGGCCGCGAATTCGTGCTGGCCGACATTCCCGGTCTGATCGAAGGCGCCCATGAGGGCACCGGCCTGGGCGACCGCTTCCTCGGTCATGTCGAGCGCTGCCGCGTGCTGCTGCATCTGGTCGACGGCACCGGCGAGCACGCCGGCAAGGATTACAAAACCGTGCGCGCCGAGCTCGAAGCTTATGGCGGCGGCCTCACCGAGAAGCCCGAGATCGTGGCGCTGTCGAAGATCGACGCCATGACGCCGGAGCAGATCAAGGAGCAGGCGGCGCGGCTCAAGCGCGCCTGCAAGAAGACGCCGTTGCTGCTCTCCGCGCATTCCCGCAAGGGCGTGCCCGAGGCGTTGCGCGCGCTGGTCGAGGTGATCGGCAAAGCCGCGGATGAAAAGCCGAAGCGGACGCGGAAATCCACCGCGCCCGCTTGGCAGCCTTAGCGCAGGCAACCGCCAGGCGCCGCGAGCTTCTGCTCACCTGCGATCAAATCTGCCTGACATCGTCAAAGTCGAAGTTCGCGCCCGTCGGATTTTCGCCAATCCTGATCTTGGTATCGCTGACGAAACGATACGGCGGCACAGGCAGATTGTAGGGAGCCGGCACGCCGCTGAACACGCGACCCGCCAGATCGTATTTGGACCCGTGGCACGGGCAAAAATAGCCGCCAAGCCAGTTTGGCGCCGGGCTGGTTGGGTTGGGCTGCGGCTCGAACATCGGAATGCAGCCCAGATGCGTGCAGATTCCGACCAGCACGCCAAACTCCGGCTTCACCGATCGATGCCAATTGACGGCGTAAGGTGGCTGCTGGATCTGCTCGGACTGCGGATCGGCAAGCTGGGCGAGCAATTGCGAATTCCGTAGCGCGGTGAGAATCGCCGGCGTGCGATGCACGATGAAGATCGGGCGCGATCGCCAGCGGACCACGATCTGCTGGCCGGGTTGAACGCCCGCGAGATCGACGTCGACCGGTCCTCCCGCCGCGATGGTTGCGGCGTCGGGATTCATTTGTCCGAGAAGCGGGACGAGGGTTGCCGCAGCACCTACGGCAGCCACCGCGCCTGTCGCAATGGTGAGAAAATCGCGCCTCGTTTCGCCGTCAGACGGGATTGTGATCAAGGCGCGATGGGATGAATCGTTTTGAATCGGGGGCATGACGGCCAGGCTCCAAAGCTTCGCGTCGCCCGGCTCGCGGCTGATCGACCCATCCGACACTAATGCCCGCTCGGATCGATCCTCGAGTCAAAATCGACATAAGGGCTGGCGAAGGAATTTCCAGCGCCAGCCCTGCACGCGCTCGTCAATGTGATCGACCGCTCACACCATCCCGCCATTGGCGCGCAGCACCTGACCGTTGATCCAGGCGCCGTCGGGTCCGGCGAGGAACGACACCGCGCCCGCGATGTCCTCCGGTGTGCCGAGCCGCTCCAGCGGGTTGAGCTTCGCCATGTGGTCGATGAGCTGCTCGGACTTGCCCTTGAGGAACAGATCGGTCGCGGTCGGACCTGGCGCCACCGCATTGACCGTGATCGCGCGGCCGCGCATCTCCTTCGACAGGATCTGCGTCATGGCTTCGATCGCGGCTTTGGTCGCGCCGTAGACGCCGTAACCTTCGGCGCGCAGTCCAATGACGCTGGTCGAGAAGTTGATGATGCGGCCGCCGTTGCGCAGTCGCTTCGCGGCCTCGCGCATGCCGTTGAACGTGCCCTTGAGATTGACTGCGATGTGCCGGTCGAACATCGTATCGTCGGCGTCGGCGAGCTTCGTCACCTGCATGATGCCGGCGTTGTTCACCAGCACATCGACGCCGCCGAACGCGGCCTCCGCCGAATCGAACAGCCGCCGCATCGCGGCCGGATCGCTGACATCGGCCTTGGCGGCTAGCGCCCGGCCGCCGGCCGCCTCGATCTTGCGAACCACCGCCTCGGCCTCGGCCTGGCTGCCGGAATAATTGACGACGACCGTGAAGCCGTCCGTGGCGAGCCGTTGCGCCACCGCGGCGCCGATGCCGCGCGACGCGCCGGTCACGATCGCGACCTTGTTGGTCTGGCTGGTCATTTGAGCCTCCATCCTTGGGAATTGAATTTCCATGGGGCGAACCTAGCCATTCACTCAAAGCAGATAATCTGGCATAAATTGGCATCTTAATTCGGATATCGGGAATAATTGATTTGGACCGGCTCGACGCCATGCGGCTGTTCGCCCGGATCGTGGAGCGGAGGAGTTTCACGCTCGCCGCCAGCGATCTCGGCCTGCCGCGCTCCACCGTGACCGAGACGGTGCAGCAGCTCGAAACGCGCCTCGGCGTCCGGCTGCTCCAGCGCACCACCCGCCACGTCAGCCCGACCCTCGACGGCGAAGCCTATTACCGCCGCTGCCTCACCATCGTCGCCGACATCGAAGAAGCCGAAGGCGCGTTCACCGGCGTCAAACCGCGCGGGCTTCTCCGCATCGACGTGCACGGCACCATGGCGCGGCATTTCCTGCTGCCCGGGTTGCCGCGCTTCCTCGCCGAATATCCCGACCTGCAGCTGCATATCGGCGAGGGCGACCGGCTGGTCGATCTCATTCGCGAGGGCATCGATTGCGTGGTGCGCGCGGGCGCACTCGGCGACAGCACCATGATCGGCCGGCGCGTCGGCACGCTGATCGAGGTGACGTGCGCCAGCGCAGACTATCTCGAAAAATTCGGGCGGCCGCGCACGCCCGACGATCTCGAAGGCCACCGCATGATCGGCTTCGTCTCCTCGCGAACCGGCAACGTGCTGCCGCTGGAGTTCACCGTGAACGGCACGCTGCGCCATGTCACGCTGCCTGCCACCGTGACGGTCACGGGCGGTGAGACCAGCGTGGCGCTGGCCGTGCAGGGGCTCGGCTTGATCCAGGTGCCGCTCTATCACGTGGAGCCTCATCTCGCGGCCGGCACCTTGGTCGAGGCCCTGCCGGATTTCAGGCCCTCGCCCACGCCGGTTTCGGCGCTCTATCCGCACAGCCGGCAGCTATCGCCCCGGGTGCGCGTCTTCATCGACTGGCTGGCCAGGGAGTTCGCCGCCCGCGCGCCGGCGGCCGGCCTCCCTGCCGCCTGACCCCACAATGGACTTCCCGGCCGTCCTATGTTGGATAGGCGCGATTCTGTTGGGATTTTCGCAACACCGTCATGTCCGCCAAGGCGCCCACAAAGACTCCTGCTCTCACCGACTTCCGCCGCATCGTCATCAAGGTCGGCTCGTCGCTGCTCGTCGATTCGGCCGCTGGCCGTGTCAAGGAGAGCTGGCTCGCCTCGCTCGCTGACGACATCGCCCGGCTGCACAAGGGCAAGCGCGACGTCATGGTGGTGTCGTCGGGCTCGATCGCGCTCGGACGCTCGGTGTTGAAACTGCCGCGTGGCGTGCTGAAGCTCGAGGACAGCCAGGCCGCGGCCGCCGTGGGCCAGATCGCACTGGCGCGCACGTGGTCCGAGGTGCTCGGCCGCCACGACATCACCGCGAGCCAGATTCTTGTGACGCTCGATGACACCGAAGAGCGCCGCCGCTATCTCAACGCCCGCTCGACCATCGATAAGCTTCTGGAATGGCGCAGCGTCCCCGTCATCAACGAGAACGACACGGTTGCCACCAGCGAGATCCGCTACGGCGACAACGACCGGCTTGCCGCGCGCGTCGCCACCATGGTGAGCGCCGATCTGCTGGTGCTGCTCTCCGACATCGACGGACTCTACGACGCACCGCCGGCGAACAATCCAAACGCCAGGCACATTCCGCTGGTGCCGCGCATCGGCGCCGAGATCGAGGCGATGGCGGGTGACGCGGCCTCCGACCATTCGCGCGGCGGCATGCGCACCAAGGTCGAGGCCGGCAAGATCGCAACCACGGCGGGCACGCACATGGTGATCGCGTCGGGCCATGTCGATCATCCCTTGAAATCGATCGAGAGCGGCGCGCGCGCCACCTGGTTTCTCGCCTCGGGCAATCCGGTCACGTCGCGCAAACGCTGGATCGCGGGCTCGCTCGAACCCAAGGGCACGCTCACCATCGATGCGGGCGCGGCCTCAGCACTGCGCAGTGGGAAGAGCCTGCTACCCGCAGGTGTGATCCGCGTCGACGGCAACTTCGGCCGCGGCGACGCGGTGGTGATCCGCGGTCCCGACGGCGCCGAGATCGGTCGCGGACTTGTGGCCTACGACGCCGGCGACGCCGCCAAAATCATGCGCAAATCGTCGAGCGACATTCTGCTCATCCTCGGCATCGAGGGCCGCGCCGAGATGGTCCACCGCGACGATCTCGTGCTCGGCGGCGCGTAATTGCGCGTGCTTGTCAGTTAAATTCCTGCGGTCAAATGACGCGCGGCAATCGAGCAAATTGCCGCGATGGATGGTGTCCCCTCCACTCGTTCCGGCCTCGCACAAGCGAGCCATCAACAACGAGCATCACGAGGGGAGACATACCTTGCGTAAAACCATCAGCACCATCGCGGCCGCGGCCGTCCTCGCCGCCGGCACGTTTGCCGCAGCACCCGCTTTCGCCAAGTCGAAGAGGCATGCTCCCGCGCCGCAGGCACAGGCACCGCAGCCGATGGCGCATCCGCTTCCGGCCATTGGCGTGCTGCCTGCAATGCTGATTCTCAGCACCAAGAAGAACGAGAATTTCAAGCCCTATAAGCCGTACGGCAAGAACACCCGCACGAGCCTTTGATCCTCGTTGTTTTGTTTCGCTGACGGGGAGCCGCAAGGCTCCCCGTTTGCGCATTCCGGCCCATCATTTTGAACTGCGGTCCATTGTCACGCGGCAAACCAACACGTTGAGAACGCGCCCATATTAGGCTGCAATGGCAATACGAAATTCGCTGATACGGGCACTGAAAATCACAAGCAACAGCGCCCAGAACTCGCGCTCGACCATGTGAGCGAACCGCGAGGCGTCGTCAGACCGACGCTAATCCCCAGCAGTCCCTTCGGGAGGCAGCAATGCCTCCCGCTTTTTTTGTGCAAGAGGGAACTGCGGCCCGATTGCCGCATTGATGTGGCGCGACGTGACACACTCAGGCGTAACTTCCGCTGGCGTAACTTGCGGAAGAATTCTTCGGCGAGTGGGACATTGAACTGCGAAGGCGGCTGATCGCCGCCCGGCCAAACCCGGCTCAACGAGCCGGGTTTTCCGTTTAAGGCTAGCGCACGACGAAATCGAAATAGGTCTGCGGATAGGGCTCGTGGCGCAGCGTGAAGTGCCACCACTCCTTGTCGTAAGGATAGAACCCGCGCTTGCGCATCGCCTGCGCGAGCAGCGCGCGGTTGGCCTGTGCCTCCGCGCTCACGCTTCTGTCCGACGGCCACGAGTGCGGGCTGAAGAAATCGAACGGCGTGCCCATGTCGAGCGGCTGCCCATCCGAGCGGCGCGCCAGCGTCAGATCCGTGGTCGAGCCGCGCGAATGGCCGGAGCGCGACGCGATGTAACCGTCGCGAAACAGCGTGCTCTTGTCGACATGCGGATAGAACTCGGCCTTCATTTTCGTGTCGCCGAGATTCTGCGCCCAGCGCGCGAAGTGCGCCACGGCACGCTCCGGCCGGTAGCAGTCATAGACCTTGAGCGTCAGCCCGCGCGTCTCGAGATCGGCCACCACCTGTGCCAGCGCCGCCGCCGCCGGCTTGGTGAGATAGCAGATCGGCCTCTCGTACCCGTCGATCACGTGACCGACGAAATTGTGAGCAGTGGCGTAACGCGCCTCGATCAGAATGCCGGGCGCGATCGTCGTCACATCGACGAACGTGTCGGGTCGCGGCTGGTCTTTCGGCAGTGCTGCGGCGGGCGTGAGCGACAACATGATGACTGCGATGGCGATCCGTCGAATCATGATTCCTGTTTAGCAGATAGGCCTATCGCCGCGAACGCTGTTCTCTCCCCACCTCATCCTGAGGAGCGCAGCGAAGCTGCGCGTCTCGAAGGATGGGGTGGCTTCGGTGGCCGCCCCGCCCTTCGAGACGCGGCCTGCGGCCGCTCCTCAGGACGAGGCGGGTTGAGAGCGCTCACCGGCAAACAATCAACCATCGAGCCAGGCCACGGCGCGGATCGGCGCGCCGGTGCCGCCTTTAATCTTGATCGGAAAGCCGATGAACTTGAAGCGGCCCTTGCCGACCAGCTTGTCGAGGTTCACCAGCCCCTCCATGTGCGTGAAACCCATGTCGCGGCAGACATGGTGCACCTCGAAATTGTTGCGTCCGGTGCGCCCCGGGCTCACCGCCTCGACGCCGAACATGCCGATGCCTTTCTTTCCGAGCCAAGTGGCCGATTCTTTGGTCAACCCCGGAAAGTCGGTGATGAACGCCGGCGTGCCTTGGGTGCGCCGATAGAAGTCCATGTGCAGCAGCACGGTGTCCTTGGGCTTGATCTCAACGCCCGCGGCCGCGATGGCCTTCTCCAGATCGTCGATCGAGATGTCCGACTTGAGCGGCTTGTGCGAGAGGTCGAGACACACTGCCTCGGTGAAGAAATTTTCCAGCGGCATTTCGTCGATCGATTTGGCCTTGGGATCGGCATCGAAGTGCTTGGGTGCGTCCACATGGGTGCCGGCATGATCGCCCAGCACCAGCGCCATGGTGGCCGAGGAGAAGCTGTAGCCGTCGGCCATCCGCTGCTCGTCATGAGTCGAGAACGTTGTGATGATGACCTGCGGATGGTTCGGCAACACCTGCATCTTGTGCTCGATGTCGCGGCTGAGATCGATCAGAATCATGAGCGTTTCCCGGTTGACGTTACGGCGGGTTCTTTACCGGCTCGTTCTCGATCTGCCGCAGCCGCGCCAGCACCTCGCTTGCCGTCATCACGTCGCCGAACTGCTGGATAACGTTCTCCAGCGCCGAGCGGTGCTCGTCATCCGACAAAGCTGCGCAACAGTCCTCGACCATCACCACCTTGAAGTCCAGCATCATGGCGTCGCGTGCGGTCGACTCGCAGCAGACGTTGGTCTTGGTGCCCGCGATCAGCACGGTGTCGATCCCCATGCCGCGCAACGTCCGCTCGAGCTGCGACGAGCCCTGGATGAGCGCGCTGTAGCGGTTCTTCAGCACCGTGTGGTCGGCCGGCGCCGTGACGAGCCCGGACCAGACTTCCTGCTTTTCGGCCGCGAGGCTTTCCAGCGTCTTCTCCTTCACGGCGTCGGCCACGATGGTGTTGAAGAACAGCTCCCAGTCGCTTTTGCCGCCGATCCGGTTGTTGGCGTGCAGCACCCAGATGACCGGAACGCCGAGCTTGCGAAGCTCTCCAGTGAGCCCGTTGATCGGCTCGACAATGCCGCGCGACGCCGCCACCTCGGCCGGGCTTCCCGGTGCACAGAACGTCCCCTGCATGTCGATCACCACCAGCGCGGTGCGTGCCGGATCGAGCCGGTCGAACAGGTGATAACGGCCGCGGCGCTGCAGCACCCGGTCGGCGATCTCCTTACGCACCGTGACGGAATGCATGGCCGGTTACCTTGTCCAGGGCGTGCGCCAGTTGAGACCGGCCAGATCGCTCACCGGCCCGATCATGGTGTCGAAGCGCATGGTCATGCGGTCCTCGCGGCGATAGGCCGGCCACACCGGCAGGCCAGGATGATCGGGCTTGCCGGTCCGCGCAAATGCGATCCAGGCGCGGTGCATGGCCTCGGCGAGACCGCTTGCCACCTTCGGATCGGCGCCTTTGACCATCGGCGCGTCGGTCCAATGCTCAAAATTGTTGAACACGAACGGGATCTCGATGCAGTGACAGGCCTCGAAGCCTTCCGGCGATTGCCAGTCGAACTGGAACACGTAAGCCGGCCGGCCCTGGTCGGCGCGAGCCTCGGCAAAGCGCAGACTGCCCATCCGAAAGTTCACGTCGGTCATCAGATCGCCGAGCAGGGCCGCATTGCCGCTTGAGGCACGCATGCGGCGGGTCTCGTCATAGACGGCGCGGTGGCCCGTTTTGAACATCGCGGCGAACACGCCTTCGATCGCGGCCGCATCGGCCTTCGGGATATCCGGATCGATGCCGTAGAACGCCGCCATCTCCTCGCGCGTCGTGCCGACCATCACGTCAATGTCGCGGCCGGCGCCGGCCGCAAGTGCCGGCCCGACCTCGCCCGGATAGACATCGCCGTCGATCACCGGCCAGAACGGCGCCTGGGTGTCGGCGAATTTCTTCTCCAGCCGGCCCACTTCGCCCTGAGCCGCGACAAGCTTGGCGAACGGCAGCGATTTTAGCGCGTCGGCCTGCTCAGGCTTGAGCCCCAACACCTCAAGAAAGCGCCGGCCTATCCGGTGCGAGTCCTCGAGCGTTCGCGCCGGGCGGCCGAACGGCGCGCTCTGCAGGATCGCGCGGCGAAACAATCCCGCCGCGAGCGGCATCGTCATCAGAATCGAGATCGATGCTCCGCCGGCCGACTGTCCCACCACCGTAACGTTATCCGGGTTGCCCCCAAACGCCGCGATGTTGTCGCGCACGAACTTCAGCGCGGCGACCTGATCGAGCAGCCCGAGGTTGCCCGGGCTCACGCCGGGCAGGCAGAGAAAGCCCAGCGCGCCGAGCCGGTAATTGATCGAGACCACCACGACGTCGCCGTTGAGCGCGAAGCGCTCGCCGGAATACCAGGGCAGCGAACCCGCGCCGCTGGAAAACGCGCCGCCGTGGATCCACACCATCACCGGCCGCTTCTTGCCGTCCGTCGCCCGCGTCCAGATGTTGAGCGTCAGGCAGTCTTCCGATTGCGGCCGCTCGAAGTCGCCCATCACATGGGCGAGCCGCGAACGGCCCTGCGGCGGAACAGGACCGTCGCGCGTGGCATCGCGCACGTCGCGCCAGGGCGCGACCGGCTGCGGTGGCGCAAAGCGCAACTCGCCCACAGGCGCTGCCGCATAAGGCACACCGCGGAACACGGTGAGGCCGTTCTCCCGCGCGCCACGCAGCGTGCCGGACTTCGTTTGCACCACAAGATCGTCGATCATGGTCATCACTGTGCAACTCCGTCTTCAGCGGCGCGCAAAGCGCCGCTCCAGCGGCACGATCACCAGCCGCTCGCCGAGAACGAAAATCAGCACGATGGCGAAGCAGGTGGCAAGGAACGTCGTGCTGTCGGCCGCGGTCTGGGCGCGCAGCATCAGATAGCCGAGCCCGCTCGGCGCACCGAGCAGTTCTGCGACCAGCGCGATCTTCCAGGCAATGCCGTAGGCGATGCGCGTCGCCGACAGGCCATAAGGCACCAGGAGCGGCAGCGTCAGCCGGAACAGGATGCGCGCGCGGTCGCGCGTGAAGCTCCGGCCCATCTCCATCAGCTCGCGGTCGATGTTGCGCAGGCCCTCGGCGATATTGATCAGGCAGAACGGGATCAGGATCGCGATCTCGACGAAGATCACGCCGAAGTCGCCGGGATCGAACCAGATCGCAGCGAGGATCGCCCAGCCGATCGAGGGAAACGAGTTGAGCACCGGCTTGATGCGGTCCTCGACCACGGTCTCGAGCCACGGCACGCCCCAGGCGAGAAACGCGAGCCCGCCACCGATCAGCATCGCGACCACGATCGCGACCAGCACCCGCCACGCCGAAGCCGCCATGTGAAACAGGAATTCCGGCGTCACGAACAGTTCGGCCAGCCGCTTCCCCACCGGAAGCGGACCGGGCAGGATGAATTCCGGCAGCCCGCGCGCGGCGAGCCACCAGGCCACGAGCGCAAGCACGACGACGCCCTCGCCGATCAGCCGCTCGGCGATCACGGTGCGGATGGATGTCGCTCTAGCCGGCATAGTGGCGCGACACGCTCTGCTGCAGTGGACCGAGCACATAACGGTCCATGCCGTGGACGAAGGCGATGATCAGGACGATGGCGGCAAAGATCGTGGTGGTGTCGAACTCCTGGCGGGCCAGGTTGATCATGTAGCCCAGACCCGAATTGCCGCCGAACAGCTCGGCCGTCAGCGTCACCTTCCAGGCCACGCCGAACATGATGCGCAGCGTCGCGAAGATGAACGGATAGAGCGATGGGACGATCACCAGCGCGAACATCCGCGAACGTTTGCGCGTGAAGCTTCCCGCCATTTCGATCATCTCGGCGTCGATGTTGTTGAGCCCCGCGGTCATATTGACCAGCGCAAACGGCACCAGAACGGCGCTGATGGCGAAAATGACGGTGAACGGCGTCACGCCGAACCACATGATCGAAAGCAGCGTCCAGCCGATCGCCGAGAACGCGTTGAGGAACGGGCCAATGCGGCGCTCGATCGCGAAGCGCAGCACCGGCACGTAATAGGGAATGAGCGCGAGCAGCGTACCGATCACGAACGAGATCGCGATCGCGGTGGCGACGTGAAACAGCGAGGCGCCGAGATGGCCGAGATCGCGCGCGCTGGTGACGAACACCCAGAGCCGCTGCACAACGGGAACAGGTCCCGGCAGCAGGTAGGACGGCGCGACCAGCGACGCCCCCTCCCAGATCGCAAGACAGGCCACCGTGAACAGATGCGCGGCGACATTCCGCGCGGACCAGCCGCGCACCGGGGCCTCACGAGCAAGCGCGATGCCGGTGTCGACCATCAGGCGCGCAGCGCGTGCTCCCAGACCAGCGTCCGGATATCCGGGAATGCCTGGATCATCCCGATCTCTTTGGAGAGCTCGTAGAATTTCATGATGATCTTGGCGTGCTCTTCGTCGAAGATGCCGGGCACATCAGAGCTCTTCTCGAACCACCATTTGAAGAACTCCGGCGGCAGGTTGTTCTGCTTGCCGACCGCGCCGAACACCTCGTCGCCGTTCGCCAGCGCATAGCGCACTGACTCGCGGAACATGCGGTTGAATTCCTTGAAGGCCTCCGGGCGCTGCGCAAGGCGCTCCGGATAGGACACGTTGAGCGCGCTGATGAAGCGCATGCCGAAGACTTCGACGTTATCGCGCCCGGTCTCGGCGATCGCCCGGAACTCGCCGGATTTCAACGCGCGAAACGCCTGGCTGTGAATGAGCGTCGCTGCATCGATCTGGCCGGCGGCGAGCGCGCCGGGAAGGTTCGGCGCCTGGATCTCGACCTGCTTGAGATCGCCGCCTTCGAGCGCGGCGTTGAGACCGTACTTCTTGATCAGCGCGAGCCGGATCTGGGTGTAGCCGGTCGAGCGCAATGCGTATGAGCCGAGCGACTTGCCCTTGAGCTCCTTGGGGCTCTTGATCGGCGAGTCGCTCTTCACCCAGACGCCGGCGCCCTCGCCCGCGGCCGACTGCTGCAGCGCCGTCGACAGCACGCGCAATTCCAGACCGCGCGCCGCGGCTGGCGGCACCGCAATCACCGCGGTCATGATCACATCATACTGCTTGGCCGACGTCGCCTGGATGAGCTGCGGGATCGCAAGTCCGCGCGCCTCGACGTCGATCAGATCCGATTTCACCTTGCCGTTGCTCATCGCCCAGGTGACAGCGTCATAAGCCGGATCGAGCAGATAGGCGTAGGTGATCTTCTCCTTGGCAAAGCCCGGCCGGGCCACGGTCATGATAGCAGGCGCTGCAAGGGCATTCGCAGCAAGCAGCTTGAGGACGGAGCGACGTTTGATCATGCGACGTTTTCCTTCTGACGATCCGGCTGCTCCAGCGAGCGGAACAGCTTAACCAGTTTCTGCCGATGTGTATCGAGTTCGCGATCGCCGAGATCGCGCGGCCGCGGCGCCGTCAGCTCGATGATTTCGAGAACATGCGTCGGCTTGTTCGACAGCACCACGATGCGGTCGGCGAGCTGCAACGCCTCGTCGATGTCGTGGGTGACGAACACCACGGTCTTGCCCATCTTGAGCCAGATGCGCTCCACCTCGGCGCGCATGCGCGAGCGCATGTTGGGATCGAGCGCCGAGAACGGCTCATCCATCAGGATGATCTTGGGATCGACCGCGAGCGCGCGCGCAATCGAGACGCGCTGGCGTTCGCCGCCCGACAGCATCGACGGATATTTATGGGTGTCATCGCCAAGGCCCACAAGCCGGAGAAGCTCGGTGGCTTTCGTGCGGCGCTGCTCCTTGTCGCCGCGGCCGAAGCGCAGCTCCGAGCCGAGCAACACGTTGTCGAGCGCACTGCGCCACGGCACCAGCCGCGGCGACTGGAACACGAACGCGATCTCGGGCCAGGCATCGCCGGGCGCCCGGCCGTCGACCGTGACGCGCCCGGCCGTCACATCGAGCAATCCGCCGATCATGCGGAGCGACGTGGACTTGCCGCAGCCCGAAGGTCCGAGAATGCAGACAAATTCGCCGCGCCGGACGTCGAAGTTCAGCCGGTCATAGATCTGCTCGCCTCCGAACCGGACGCCGACATTGTCAAACGCGATGATCGGATCGGATGGCATGGATTACCCAACTGGAACTCGTCTCAAGCGGAGCATCCTATTTATCACGACGTAAACTATCTTAACGCCAAACATTGTCGAGGCCCGCGCTGCGGAATATTGCGGCTCTTCGCACCCTTCCCGTGGTCTCGACACAGGCATCCTGCCTAGGATGACAGCATGGAAGCTGGCGTGCTCGCGTCAACCGGCGACTTGTCGCGAACATAAGCCACCTTGCCGCCGACGATCGTCACGGCGGCAACGATATCGCGCAGGCGCGAGGCCTCGATCGCGATCGGGTCCTCGGTCGTGACGACGATGTCGGCGAGCTTGCCGGGCTCCAATGTGCCCTTCTCGGCCTCCTCGAAGGTCAGGAACGCACCGCCCGACGTGGCGCAGCGCAACGCCTCGACCCGGCTGATCCGCTGGTCGGGCGCGATCACGTCGCCGGTGTCGCGGTCGACGCGCTCGACCGCCTGCCAGACCGGATTGAACAGGCTGGTCGGGACGCCGTCCGTGCTGAAGGCCACTGGAACGTTCTGATCGAGCAGCGTGCGGATCGGCACGATGGTGCTTTCCTTGTCCCGGCCGATGCTCGCCCGGATCGCCGAGCCCTGCTTGTAGATGTGCCGGTTGGTGTGCGTCGTCAGCGCAACGCCGAGATCGCGCACGAGCGCGACCTGCTCGCGATCCAGCGTCCGCTGATGGCCGAGCACCCAGCGCCGCCCCGCAATCGGCACGATGCGGTCGACCTCGCGAAACAGCTCCAGCAGATTGGCCCAGATGCCGGACACGCGGATGCCGTTGCGCGCGGCCTCCAGCATCAGTTCGAACACCGCTTCGCGCGGCAGGCCCGAATCCGGGCTGTAACCCGCCCAGCCGGTCTGCACCGGCATGCGGCGGCGCAGCCGCGTCTCCGGCGCTTCGTTGATCTCCGTGTAGATGTCGGCGACCCGCAGCCAGTGGTCGCCGAGGCCCCGGCGCGCGAGCCATTGCACCCAGCTCGCGAGCATCAGCCGCACGTCATCTTTCGTGGCGCTGCCCCAGCTCGGGCTGAACACCAGATGCGCGCGCAGCGTCATGTCGCCCGCGTTGCGGACCATCTGATAGGCCGCCATGACGTCGGAAGAGATGCCGTGGCCTTCGAACACGCTCGTGGTGCCTGCGGCGTTGTAGGCGCGCATCGAATGGCGCAGCGCCTGCGCCCTCTGCTCGATGGTGAAGTTCGGCGCGCAGGCCATCAGCGTGAACTCGACGATCGGCTCGAGCGTCTGTTCGACAAACACGCCGGTCGGCTCGCCGCTGACCGCATCCTTCTCGATGGTCACGAGGCGCGACGGCGATGGCGTCACCTTGTCGATGCCCGCGGCCCGCAACGCCGCGCTGTTGGCGCTGGAATAGAGCGGCAGCACGTTCGGCCAGTATCCCCACGGCGCACGGATATAGACCGGGTTGTCCGGCGCGACCTTGTCGAGATCGAGCCGGTTCGGCATCCGGCCCTCGCGCAGCGCTCCCGGGATGCCGGAAAACTCGGGCGGGTCGCCGACCGGATTGAACACCAGCCACGCGCCAGGCGTGGCCCGTGCCACCTCCTCGGCGACGCGGTCCTGGATGTCGGCGATTGATTTTACGCTGGAGAGATTCGGCAACAGGCTCTTCAGGCCCTCGCGATCCGCATGGGCATGGCCGTCGATCAGGCCGGGCATCGCCGTGCGGCCGCGCAGATCGATCACGGTAGCGCTTGGCCCGGCCAAGGGCAGCAGATCGGCCGAGCGGCCGACTGCAACGATCCGCTCGCCCTGCACGGCGATCGCTTCCGCAACCGTATCGGATGCATCGAGCGTCAGAATACGGCCGTCATGGAGCACCAGATCGGCTGCGCCAGGGGCTTTCGGGCTTCGCATGCTCGGTCGCGTCTCGTTGTTCATGTCCACCGTACACCGGACCCAGGACCGGCATTATTGTCGTTTCCTTATCAATCTATAAGCCGATGTCATCTTGCCGGGGTGAGGCTCCTACCGATAATGCCTGCAGCAGATCGGAGTTTGAGATCGGAGTTTTCTTGCACATGCGCAGACTTGCAGTCGTGGCAGCCGCCGCACTCGCCGCTTCCCTCATGGCCTTCAATGCCGCGGCCGAAGAGTTCCCGACGAAAATCGTGCGGCTGATCGTGCCCTATCCGGCCGGCGGCGGCGTCGACAACCTGGCGCGCCCGTTGGTGGAGCGGCTGTCCCAGGCCTGGAAGCAGACGGTCATCATCGAGAACAAGCCCGGCGCCAGCACCATCGTCGGCAGCAAAAGCGTCGCGGGCGCGCCGGCCGACGGCTATACGCTCCTGTTCACCACCGACTCGACGATCACCAGCAATCCGTTCCTGTTCAAGAATGTCGGCTTCGACCCGATCAAGGAGCTGACGCCGATCACGCAGCTCGTCGACCTGCACCAGTTCGTCCTGGCCAATCCCGCGGTGCCGGCGCGCTCGATGAAGGAGCTGGTCGAACTGGCCAAGCGCGAGCCGGACAAGCTGAACTACGGCTCCTATGGCGTCGGCAGCCAGCCGCATCTGCTGTTCGAGATGCTGCGCAAGGAAACCGGCGCGCAGATTCGGCAGATTTCCTATCGCGGCATCGCGCCCGCGGTCACCGCAACACTGGCCGGCGACGTGCAGTTCACGCTGGGAAGCCTGTCGGTGTCCGCCGGCCACATCGACAGCGGCAAGCTCGTGCCGCTCGCGATCAGCCGCAAGGAGCGCCTGCCCGGCCGTCCCGCGATTCCGACGCTGATCGAGGCCGGCTATCCCGACATCGATCCGCGCTCATGGTACGGCCTGTTCGCGCCGGCCGGCACGCCGGCGGCGGTTGTCGAGAAGGTGCAAAAGGACGTCGCCGCCATTCTCCGCGACCCGGAGTTCAAGGCCCGCCATATCGATGCCCTGGGCTATACCGGCATCGGCAGCAGCCCTGCTGAATTCGCCGCCTTCATCCGCCAGGATCTGTCCTATAAGGAGCACCTGATCACGGTGACGGGCATCACGGCCGAGCAATGAACCAGGTCTTCGTTCTTTGTACTGGCGAGAAGACCGTCCCGAGAGCCCTGTTCCTCTACCGCGATCCGTCTCCCGACAAGCTGCGGATGGCGTTCTACTTCTGGGTCGTCCTGACCGACGGCGGGCCCATCGTGGTCGATTGCAGCTTCGACGCCGAGGAAGCGCGCCGCCGTAGTGCTGAGAATTATCGCGAGCGCCGCGAGTTGCTCGCGGCCTGCGGTGTGAACCCGGAAGACGTCAAAACCGTCTTCATGACACACCTGCATTACGACCATTGGGCCGGCTATGGTCTGTTCCCAAACGCGACGTTTTTCGTGCAGCAGAAAGAGATCGCGTTCTGGCAGGGACCGGGCCGCAAATTCCCATTGTTCTCGGCGAGCGCCAATCTCGCGGCCATCGACGCGGTCGAGCCGATGACGAAAGCCGGCCGCATCAAGGTCGTGGACGGTGATTGGACGCTCGCCCCCGGCCTGCATGCGCATCTGATGCCGGGCCACACGCCGGGCCTGCAGGTCCTCCGCGTCGACACCGCAAAGGGCCAGGCGCTGATCGCCAATGACACGTTTCATTTCTACGAGAACCTCGCCCAAAAGAAGCCGGTGCAGGTCACCGTGGACATGCTGCAGGCCGTGCATTCGATGGAAGCGGTCGAGAAGCTTGGCGCGAAAAATCCTGAGCTCGTGCTCGCGGGGCATGATCCGCTGGTGATGGACCGCTTTCCCGCGGTCGCGCCCGGCGTGGTTCGGGTTGGGTAGCGCATGTCCCGGAAAAGTGGACACCGGTTTTCCGAAAAGGACATGCGCCAGAATAAGCAGGCGATCTGATGCTGTCTTTGACCGGTGCGATCAGCGAATACGATCATGTCCGCGACCTCGTGTCGGGGCGCGTCCGGGCCGACGGCATTGCGCTGTCGTGCCTCAGCATGCCGGTCGAAGAAATCTTCTTCCGCATGCTGCGGCATCGCGAATTCGATTTCGCCGAAATGTCGATGGGGCGCTACGCCTCGATCGTGTCGCGCGACGATTGCCCGTTCGTCGCCATTCCGGTGTTTCCGTCGCGGATGTTCCGCCACTCCTCGATCTATGTGCGAACGAACGGCAAGGTTCGCGAGCCGCAAGACCTGAAAGGCAAGCGGATCGGCGTGCCCGAATGGGCGCAGACCGCGGGCATCTACACCCGCGGCATCATCGGCCAGCAGTTCGGCATCGGGCTGCGCGACGTCGAATGGGTTCAGGCCGGCATCCACGAGACCGGCCGCGAGGAAGAGGTCAAGGTCGACACGCCGCCCGGCGTCAATCTCGTCCGTTATTCGGATCGCACGCTGAACGACATGCTGCTCAAGGGCGAGATCGACGCGATGATGTCGGCGCATGCGCCGCCGAGCTTCGAGCGCGGCGATCCCAACGTGCGCCGGCTGTTCGACGACTTCATGGAGATCGAGCGGCTTTACTGGCGCGAGTCGAAGATCTTCCCGATCATGCACACCATCGTGCTCCGGCGCGATGTGTTCGAGCAGCATCGCTGGATCGCCATGAATCTCCTCAAGGCGTTCGAGGAGGCGAAGGACCGTGCCATGGAGCGGATCAGCGAAGCCACCGCGGCGCGCGTGCCGCTCCCTTGGGCCTTCGAGCATGTGCGGCGCGTGAAGGCGGAATTCGGCGACGACTTCTGGCCTTACGGCATCGAGCCGAACCGCGTTACGCTGTCGGCGTTTCTCGGCTTCGCCTTCGAGCAGGGCGTCACCAAGCGCCTCGTATCGCCGGAGGAGTTATTCCCGCCGGAGACACACACCCGCTTTCGCATTTGAGGCATCGGTCCTTGCGTCGGCAGGTGATCGCATATGGCTCGCTGGTGCGATTTGGGACCCTCTCCCGCAAGCGGGAGAGGGAACTCGTGGCGTTGCCCGCGAACACATGCGATTGCTCTGCCGCTTGCGGGGAGAAGTAAGACCCCGCGTTATTGCTTCAAATTCAACCGCTCGACCAGCGCGCCGACCTTGGCGTTCTCCGACACCATCAGTTCGCCCATCTGCTCGGGCGTGCTGGTGCGCACCGCCATGCCGGTCGCGGTGATGCGGCGGACCAGCTCCGGGTCCTTCGCGGCCTTGCGGAATTCCTCGTTGATCCGGTCGACGATCGGCCGCGGCGTGCCGGCCGGCGCGACGACGCCGAACCACATCGCCGGCATCTCCTTCACGAGCTTGGCCTCGACCAGCGTCGGCACGTCGGGCAGTTCGCTCCAGCGCTCGTCCGCTGCGACCGCCAGTGCGCGCGCCTTTTTGTCGGTCATGAAAGACTGCGCCACGCCATAAGTGGGGAACGCCAGATCGATGCGGCCTGACGTCAGGTCCGCCATGA
This sequence comes from Rhodoplanes sp. Z2-YC6860, assembly GCF_001579845.1. GTDB lineage: Bacteria > Pseudomonadota > Alphaproteobacteria > Rhizobiales > Xanthobacteraceae > Z2-YC6860. The sequence goes on along the minus strand of NZ_CP007440.1, from coordinate 599,790 downwards.
AATTCGACGTGCCGCGGTACTGAACCATCTGCACCGGCAGCCCCGTGGCTTCGGTGATCAAGGCGCCGAAGAAATGCGGCGGCGAGCCCGGACCCGGCGAGCCCAGCGACACGCCGCCAACCTTCTTTTTGCCTTGCTCGATGAATTCGCCGATGGTCTTCGCCGGATAGTCATACGGGATGGCCAGCACGCTGATCATCTCGAAGAAGAGCGAGATCGGCGTGAAGCCTTTGATCGCGTCGTACATCGGCTTCGATTGCGACGCCGGCAGATAAGCGTGCTGCAGCCCGGACATGATCAGCAGCGTGTAGCCGTCGGGCGCGGCATTCTGCACAAAGGTTGCAGCAAGGCCGCCGCCCGCCCCGGTCTTGTTCTCGACCACGATGCTCTGGCCGATATTCCTGGAAATAGTCTCGGCAAAAATGCGGGCGTTGATGTCGGTGCCACCGCCGGCGCCGTAGCCGACCACGAAGGTGATGGGCCGTGACGGATAGTCCTGCGCGTGGGCGCCACCGGCGAGCAGGCCCGCAGTCAGGACAACGGAAAATACAGACGCAATCAGCTTCAACGGAGCGCTCCTTTTTATTCTTTTTATGAAGCAAGCTCTGCGCCAAACGGCTGGCGCAGAACGCAGCGCTATCAGATACCCGCCCACCCTGCCGGCGGCTTCTTGCCGGGATGCAGCGCACCGCACTTCTTGCAGGTGCGTGCGTTCTTGTCGTCGACAAAGGCCTGGTAGATCGGCGGCAAGTCGCGCACCAGATGCTCCACCTTGAGCTCGACGCGATGGACCAGCGTGCCGCATTCGAAGCAATACCATTCGAAGGCATCGAGCGGATCGTCGTCATAGCGCTTCGGCTCGACCACCAGCCCGATCGAGCCCGCCGGCCGCTGCGGCGCGTGCCGCACATGCGGCGGCAGCAGGAACACCTCGCCTTCCTTGATCGGCACGTCGTAGAAATTGCCGTTGTCGCCGACCTTGAGATTCATATTGCCCTTGAGCTGGTAGAAGAATTCCTCCACCGGATCGTCATGATAGTCGGCGCGCTCGTTCGGGCCGCCGACCACCTGCACGGTCATGTCGCCGTCCTCGAACACTTTCTTGTTGTTGACCGGCGGCTCGAGCAGGTGCTCGTTCTCGGCGATCCATTTCTGGAAATTGAAGGCCTTGAGCCGTCCGAGTTTCATGATCGTGGCTCCGTTTTAGGCCGCCGACGGCTTCGTCGCCGCGCCCGGCACCTTGAGCCCGCAGGTCTCGAACGCGCGACGCGTGGCTTCCTTCTCGGCCTCGGTCAGCTCCAGCATCGGCGGGCGCACCGGGCCGCCAACCTGGCCCAGCAGCTCCTGCCAGTACTTCGAATGCGCCGGCGGCTTCTCGGCCGGCCGCGTGCGCCGGAATGCCTGCCGCACCGGATTGAGGCTGTCGCGGATCACCTTGGCCTTGGCGACCTCGCCCGCAAATGCCAGATCGGTGTACTCGCGCATCCGCTTGTCGATCTTGGTCTGGTACAGGTACGGCGGCGACGAGCAGAGATAGAGCTTCCAGCCGAGCTCGACGATGTTGTCGAACCACTCTTCCTCGGACGCGGTGCTCACGTGGATCTTGTCGGCGACGAGCCGCGTCAGCCGGATATACATCTCGCGCGGGACGCTGTACTTGATCGCGACGATGTTCGGCAGCTCGGCGATCCGCGCGCACAGCTCCGGGCTCATCAGATAGCCGGAGTCCTCGTGGCTCCACATCGCGATGCCGATGTCGACCTTCTCGCTGATCGTCTTGTAGTACTGGTACAGCGTCTCGTCGCGGCTGTGCAGGAAGTGCAGCACCGGCGCATGCACCACGATGTACGGCGCGCCGATCGCCTGGGCGTGCCTGGCGAGCTCGATCACCACGTCCATGTTCTGGTCGGAGCAGGACGCGATCACGCCGGCCTTCTTGCCGACCTCGTCGACCACGATCTCCATCGAGCGCTTGCGCTCGGGGATCGACATCGAGAAGAACTCGCTCTGCTTGCCGGCGATGAAGATGCCGTCGACGCCGAGATCGTCGACCCAATGCCGCAGATTCTTGCGGAAGCCCTTCTCGTCGATGGACAGGTCCTGGTGGAACGGCATCAGCGCCGCGGCCCAGATGCCCCTGAAGTTGGCTTGCGCGAATGCCTTGGCGTCTTTTTTCGGATAGAGCATGACTCACCCCTGTTGGCGCCATCGCGTGGCGCAGGATGTCCGTGCCGCAATCTATGGCGCGTGCGAGCGGCGGCACAATTCGCCAAAACGGTATCGATTTATACGCCCTCTTTATGAATTACGCTCACGGCCGCTCTGGCGCAACCCGCGCGGCAGCGCAGCCCGGGCCTGCTTTTTCAGATAGCGCAGGAACGCCTCGGCGGCCGGCGACAGCGCCCGGCCGCTGGCATGGATGATGGCCACCTCGCGGCGAACCTCCGGCTCGGACAATATCTTGGGCACCACGTTGAGGGCGCGCGCGAAACCCCAAACGTAAGCCGGCAGCGGCGCCACACCTAGACCGGCCTCCACCATCATGATGGCGGTGGTCATGTGCGACACCTCGTAGGCGGGCCGCACCGTCTGGCCGGCCGATTGATAGGCCTGATCGACCAGGAACCGGATGCGGCTGTCGCGTGTCATCGCGATAAGCGGACCCGTCGCGATATCCTTCCAGGTGAGCCTGCTCGACCGCGCCCAGGTCGACTGGGCCGGACACCACGCCATCAGCGCGTCCTCGAACAGCGTCTCCTTGCGAAGGCCCTCCTCGGCCTCCGCGAAGGTGCCGATGCCGCAATCGGCCTCGCCGCTTCGCACCTTCGCGACGATGACGTTGGTCTGGGCGTCGACCACACTCACATCGATCGAGGCAAAGCGTTTCTTGAAGTCGGCGGTGGCGCCGGGCACGACCAGCGCTGCGAGCAGCGGCGGCGCGGCCACTACGAGGCGGCCGCGCTTTCGTTCGGCGAGATCGCGGGCGTTCTGCACCGCCTGCTCGAGGTCGGCGATCAGCTTGTCGACCGACTGCAGGAACTCGCGGCCCGCCGCGGTGAGCTCGACGCGGCGCGTGGTGCGGTCGAACAGCCGCGCGCCCAATTCGCGCTCGAGATCGCGGATGTTCAGCGACAGCGCCGGCTGCGCCACCTTCAGCCGCTGCGCCGCGGCCGTGAAGGTGCCGACGTCGGCAACGGCCTTGAAGCCGTAGAGCTGGCGCAGCGTGATATTCATAGGGGAATTTTATAGATCGAGTTGCGGGATGCGTTCCAGCACATAAGTCGAAAGAGGCTGGTGCGGTGCTCTCTCCTGCATTCCGGGGCGCGCCGAAAGGCGCGAACCCGGAATCCAGACGCGGATTCAATGCTTGCCTCTGGATTCCGGGTTCGGCGCTACGCGCCGCCCCGGAATGACGACGGAGTGCGTTGATGGATCCGGGAACCCACGTTCAAGCCCATCGGCGCGGGACCCGGCCATGCGTTCGCTGGGAGGGTGAGAAGTGCGCTGAGCTGTGCTAAGACAGAGGCATAGAAATAGTCAGATCGAGCATAAGTCACCTGGTTATGGCCGCTGCCCTGACCAACGTTGAGAGCCTGCCCGCCACCGACATCGCGACCGCGATGGCGGCGATGGGCCGTGACGCCAAGGCCGCGGCCCGGGTGCTGGCCATTGCGCCGGCCGAGCAGAAGAACCGGGCGCTGTCCGCCATGGCCAAGGCGATCCGCTCCGGCAAGGCCGCGATCCTGTCGGCCAATGCGCAGGACATGACCGACGGCAAGGCCGCGGGCATCACCGGCTCGTTCCTCGACCGGCTCGAGCTCAACGACAAGCGCATCGAGGCGATGGCCGAAGGCCTCGACGTGATCCGCGAACTGGCCGACCCGGTCGGCAAGGTCACCGAATCCTGGACGCGGCCGAACGGCATGACCATCGAGCGCGTCCGCGTGCCGCTCGGCGTGGTCGGCGTGATCTACGAGAGCCGGCCCAACGTCACGGCCGACGCCGGCGCGCTGACGCTCAAGGCCGGCAACGCCGTGATCCTGCGCGGCGGCTCCGACAGCTACCGCTCGTCGCGCGCCATCCACGCGGCGCTGGCGCAAGGCCTGCGCGAAGCGAACCTGCCCGAAGCCGCGATCTCGCTGGTACCGACCCGCGACCGTGCCGCGGTTGGCATGATGCTCGAAGGCCTCAATGGGGCGATCGACGTGATCGTGCCGCGCGGCGGCAAGAGCCTGGTGGAGCGCGTGCAGAAGGAAGCGCGCGTGCCGGTGTTCGCGCATCTCGAAGGCGTCAATCATGTCTATGTCGACAAGGCCGCCTCGCTCGACATGGCGAAGACCATCGTGATGAACGCCAAGCTCCGCCGCACCGGAGTCTGCGGCGCGGTCGAGACGCTGCTGGTCGATCGCGCGGCGCCTGCTGCGCATTTGAAGGCGCTGGTCGACATGCTGCTCGATGCCGGCTGCGAGGTGCGCGGCGATGCGGCCGTGCAGAAGACCGACGCACGCGTGAAGCCCGCGAGCGAGGCCGACTGGTCGACCGAATATCTCGACAAGATCATCACGGCCGGCGTCGTCGATGGGGTCGATGCCGCGATCGATCACATCGAGCGCTACGGCACCCATCACACCGACGCGATCATTACGGCCGACGATGCGGCCGCGGAAAAATTCCTCAACGAGGTCGACTCGGCGATCGTACTGCACAACGCCTCGACGCAGTTCGCCGATGGCGGCGAGTTCGGCTTTGGCGCCGAGATCGGCATCGCCACCGGCAAGCTGCATGCGCGCGGCCCAGTCGGCGTCGAGCAGCTCACGAGCTTCAAATATCGGGTGCGCGGTACCGGACAAATCCGGCCGTAAGCGGCACGGATGGGCTGAGCCGGATGAGCTTGGCCCTCCGGGACGATGAGGGAGGTTGGCCACCCCCGACGGGATCGGGGAGCCGGGTAAGGGGTGCGAAAGATGTTGCGTCGGATGGACCCGCAGGCGGAGCACGAGCTCCACGCGGAGCCGGGATCGGGAACAGAGCCAAACGGTCAGAACCGGCGGGCGTCAGCGCCCCGCCTGGTGATCCCGCCGCATGCGCCGGGCATGCGCATCGGCCTGTTCGGCGGCACTTTCGATCCGCCGCACAAGGCCCATCTCGGGGCGAGCCTGCTCGCCATGAAAAAGCTCCAGCTCGACCGGGTGTGGTGGCTGGTGACCCCCGGCAACCCGCTGAAGAACACCAAGCACCTGCGGCCGCTCGAGGTTCGGATGGCCGAGGCCCGGGAGCTGGCGCGGCATCCCCGGATCGACATCACCGGTCTCGAAGCTGTCATCAACACCCGCTACACCTACGACACGCTGAAGTTTCTGGTTCGCCGCTGCCCGGGCGTCCATTTCGTCTGGGTGATGGGCGCCGACAATCTGCGGAGCTTCTCCCGCTGGCAAAACTGGCGTGGCATTGCGTCACTCATGCCCTTTGCGATCATCGACCGGATGGGATCGAGCCTCTACGCCACCGGCAGCCGGGCCTCCCAGGCGCTGGCCCGCTACCGCCTGCCGGAGCGGTTCGCCCCGACGCTGGCCGAACGCAAGACCCCAGTCTGGCTTTACCTCCATGGGCTGAAGTCCCCCCTGTCCTCGACGGCGCTGCGCGCCCTGCGGAAAGAGACCGGGAACCATTGAAACCTTCCACCTCGCGTGACTATCTTTTGAGTCGCAGCCCCGGGCGATTCCGGGGCGTTAGTGGAAGTTGAGCCGCAACAGAGAAGGAAAGGACGACCCTGTCCCCCACAGCAGCTCCCCGGGCCACGGCACGTCGTGCGCCCGCACCAGTCTCGAAGCGTCCTGACGCAACGGAGACTCTTCGCCTGATCCTCGGCCAGCTCGAAGACATGAAGGCCGAAGACACCGTCACCATCGATCTCAAAGGCAAGACAGCATTCGCCGACGCCATGGTGGTCACCAGCGGCACGTCGAATCGCCATGTCGGCGCCATTGCCGATCGCGTGCTGCAAAACCTGAAAAAGGCCGGCGTTCCGGGCACGCACGTCGAAGGCATGCCGCATTGCGACTGGGTGCTGATCGATGCCGGCGACGTCGTGGTTCACGTATTCCGGCCGGAAGTGCGCGCCTTCTACGACATCGAGAAGATGTGGGCGGGCACCAAGGGCCGGAAGAAGAGCTGACGTTTCATGCGGCTGGTGGTCGCCGCCATCGGCCGGCTGAAGGACGGTCCCGAGCGAGAGCTGGCGGAGCGCTTCAGAAAGCGCGCCGAGCAGAGCGGCCGTCGCTTGGGATTTCGCGACGTCGAGGTCGTCGAGATTCGCGAGAGCCGCGCGCAAGACACCGGCAAGCGCACGCTCGAAGAATCGATCGCGCTGACCAGCATCATTCCCGACAAAGCCATCATCATCATTCTCGACGAGCGCGGCGAAAGCCTCGACAGCGCGACGCTCGCCAACCGTCTGGGTCGCTGGCGCGACGACGGACGCCCCGCCACGGTCTTCATCATTGGCGGCGACGACGGCCTGGCGCCGGCGCTGCGCGACAAAGCCAGCCTGAAGCTTGCGTTCGGCGCCGCGACCTGGCCGCACCAACTGGTCCGCGTGATGCTGCTCGAACAGATCTACCGCGCGACGAGCATTCTCGCGGGACATCCGTATCATCGAGCTTGAGGTTGCGGACCTTGAGACCGGACGGCTTTACCCTCGAAAGCAGACCTCAGAGCGGACCTGCGCCATGTCCGAGAAGTGGCCGTAGCCGTTCTCAGATTGATTGCGAGTTCGAATTTCTGCGATCGAACGATGGGCGAGTCGTCAGATGCCGAGAACGATATCTCTACGACAAGTTCGCATCGTCACTTTGGACGAACGCCAGAAGCACTTGAATAAAAAACGAGCGGCGACATAGCGACGCGACAACGCAGCTCCGCCCAATTCCTGAGCTTGGCGGTAGAAGGAGTGTAAGTTACGGTATTTTGCACCGCCCGTAAGGCGGCGCGACATACCGCGAGGACATTATGATTGAGCTCACGGTCAACGGGACCAAGCATCAGGTCGACGTCGTACCCGAAATGCCGTTGCTCTGGGTGCTGCGCGACGAGCTCGGCATCACCAGTGCAAAATATGGGTGCGGAATAGCGCAGTGTGGCGCGTGCACCGTACACATCGACGGAAACGCTGTCCGTTCTTGTCAGGCGCGCATCGGCGACCTTGCTGGCAAGTCGGTCGTCACCATCGACGGACTGAAAAACAGAGACCAGCATCCGCTTGTGCAAGCCTGGATCGAACACCAGGTGCCGCAATGCGGTTACTGCCAGACCGGCCAGATCATGCAGGCGATTTCGCTGCTTGAATTGATTCCGAAACCGACGGACGAAGATATCGACGAGGTGATGTCGGGAAACCTCTGTCGCTGCGGCACCTATCCGCGCATTCGCACCGCGATTCATGCGGCGGCTGCTAAGATGGCGGAGAAGTGAGATGGGCAAGATAGAACGTCTCTCGCGCCGCTCCTTTCTCATCGGCTCGGCTGCCATCGCCGGCGGTATTGCATTCGGGTCTTACAGTGATGTCGCGCAAGCCGCAGAGAGCGCCGGCAGCAACCCGTTGACGGCCGGCCTCGGGCCGAACTCCGTGACATTCAACCCCTGGGTCGAGATCAGTCCAGACAAGATCACATTGATCGCACAGCACGCCGACATTGGTCAGGGCGTCGGCTCCTCGCAAGTGATCTTGATTGCCGAGGAGATGGACCTCGATCCCGGCCAGTTCGAGATCCGGTTCGCAGGACCTAGTCCTGCCTACTTCAACACCGGCTTCAAGGATGAGTTTGCTCCGTTCCTGGCAGCGGACCAAAGTGCGGCCGCCGAGGAAGCGCGCGCGGCCACGCTCGAATATCTCCGAAAGACCGGCCTGCAGATGACAGGCGGCTCCAGCACGATCCCGGACACCTACGAAAAGTTGCGCGTGGCTGGCGCGGTGGCACGCGAGACGCTGAAGGCGGCTGCAGCGAAGCGTTCAGGCGTTGCAGTGGCTGACATTCGCACCCGATCCGGCGATGTGATCCTTCCCGACGGAACGAAGATTCCTTACGTCCAGCTCGCCGCGGAAGCCGCGGCCATTCCGCCGGTGCTCGATGTGAAGCCGCGCGATCCGTCCACATGGCGACTGGTCGGAAAGCCGATGATGCGGCTCGATATCAAATCGAAAGTCATGGGCGAGCTGAAGTTCGGCATCGATCAGAAGATCGACGGTATGCTCTACGCTTCCGTCAAGCTGAACCCCGCCAAAGGTCAGCCGCTGAAGTCGTATGACGCCAGCAAGGCCCTGAAGATGCCGGGGGTTAAGAAGGTCGTCGAAATCAAGAACGGCGTCGCCGTGATCGCGACGAACAGTTGGTACGCGATGAAAGCGGTCGCGGCCATCGATTGCAAATGGGCGCCCCCGGCCTATCCGGCCGAACAGGCCGGCCATTGGAAAGTGTTGGAGAACTCGTTCAAGCCGGAATTCCTCGGCAAGGAATGGCGGAAAATTGGCGACGTCGATACGGCGCTGAAGACCGGCAAGCTGGTCCAGGCGGAGTATCGCGCGCCTTATGTCGCCCATCAGCCGCTGGAGCCGCTGAACGGCATCGGCATCGTCACCGACAAGGGAATGGAAATCTGGGTGGGCCACCAGAGCCCTCAGTTCGTGCAGCATATCGCGGCGACAGCGATCGGCCTCAAGCCGGAGCAGGTCATCTTCCATAATCAGTGGTCCGGCGGAAGTTTTGGCCACCGTCTGGAATACGAAAACGTCCGTGTCTTGGCCGAAATCGCGAATCAAATGAAAGGAACGCCGATCAAACTCGTGTTTTCGCGCGAGGAAGATTTCATACAGGACATCCCACGGCAGATCGCGATAGCGCGGCACCGGGGCAGCATTGATAAAGGCAAGATCGTCGCGGCCGACTTGAAGTTGGCCTCGACGGCGCCGCTCAACGGGCTGCTGGAGCGTTCGGGTACGCCGACAAAGGATCCCGATGGCCAACTCGCCGCCGGCCACTGGAACGTCTACTACGACATTCCGAATTTCCGGGCCACGACCTATGAGGCGCGTGGTTTGTCGCCGAGCACCACGTGGCGTTCGGTCGGCGCGTCAACGGCCGGGTTCTTCACCGAAAGCTTCATCGACGAGATGATTCATGCGGCGGGCCTCGATCCCATGAAGGCCCGCATCGACATGTGCGCCGTGCCGACCTATCGCAAGCTGCTGGAGACGCTCGCGCAGATGTCGGACTGGAAGGGGCCGCTCGGCAATGGCAAGGGTCGAGGCGTCGCTTTCGTGGAATCGTTCGGGACTCCGGTGGCTGAAGTCGTCGAAGTCACAGCGACGGACAGGGGCATCAGGATCGACAAGGTCTGGGTCGCGGCCGATGTCGGCAAGGTCGTCGATCCCGTCAACTTCGAGAACCAAGTCCAGGGCGGCGTGATCTGGGGGCTCGGCCACGCCATCAACTGCCAGATCACCTACGCCAAGGGTGGCGCGCAGCAGACCAACTACCATCATCACGAAGCCATGCGCCTCTACCAATGTCCTGTGATCGAAGTGCGCGGACTCGAGAATGACCCCAAGGTGAGAGGTGTCGGCGAGCCGCCTGTTCCTCCTGCCGCGCCTGCGCTCGCCAACGCGATCTTCGCCGCGACCGGAAAGCGTATCCGCGAAATGCCCTTCAACAAGTTCATCGATTTTGTGTGAGGACGGGTCATGAAGCGATCATTGATTGCGCTCGTCTTCGCCGCTTCGACGATCCCGGCTCTGACCGGACTGGTCGTGGCCAAGGACGAAACACCCAAGGATGTGCTGCGTCCCGGCAGCGTCAGCCGTGCCGACGGACTCAAGGCCTGGAAACGGATCGAAGCGGTGGTGACGCATCCGCGCTGCGCAAACTGCCACGTTGACGCCAAGGCCATTCCAATATGGACGCCAGCGGGCGAAACCAAACCTCGCGTGCACGGTATGAATGTCCATGGCGGAGTGAGCCGCATCGGAGCCGAAAAGCTCGTTTGCTCGACCTGCCACGTGACTTCAACCCAACCGAACGACGCAGCACCCGCACCGCCGCATGCGGGGATCGACTGGCAACTCGCGCCAGTGGATTTCATCTGGTTCGGCAAAAGTGGTGCCGAGATTTGCGCGCAAATGAAGGATCCCAAACGCAATGGCGGTCGCGATGCCGCTGGCCTGATCGCCCATTTGCGGCACGACGCATCGCAGAGCGGCTTTATTCCCCGGGCATGGGCGCCGGGAGAAGGCCGATCAAAGCCGCCGGGCACATTTGAGGGTCACGTCAAGGACGTGGCGATGTGGGGCGCCGCGGGCCAACCCTGTCCGAACTGACGCCTGAGGACCGCGATCACGGCGCCCTTCAGATTTGCGACTTGGACCAACCGCGTCCACATCCGACAGAGCGCCCGCGCGTGTGGGTGACGCACCGAACGTTGACGCCGGCAGCGCAGGCCTTCCTGGAAATCGCGCGAGAGGTCACACGATAGGCGCTGATTTTCCGCTTTGGGTCAAAGGCCGACATCGCCAGCGTTTTACGTATATCGACTTCAACCGCAAAAGTGGACATTTGCGAGGACACGCCCTAGGTCAAGCGGCCATGAGCGCCTCGGAACGGCCGACCGATTCGTCTCGCGCGCCGGCAGCACTGCTTGCTGTTGCGCTCCTTCTTGCCCCTTTTCCGTCCGCGCTCGCCCAGTCCACGCTCGATTCGCTGCATCAGCGCGAGCAGGAGCTCGAGGCGATCCGCAATGAGCAGAAGAAGGCGGCCGAGACCGAAGCCAGGCTCAAGGGCGAGATCGAATCGATCGGCGCGGACCGGGCGAAGCTCAATCAGGCGCTGATCGATGCGGCGGCCAGGAGCCGCGCCGCCGAAGACCGCATCGCCGAAACCGAAGCGCGGCTGAAGCCGCTCGACACGACCGAGCAGCGCCTGCGCGAATCACTCAGCAGCCGCCGCGCCACCATTGTGGAAGTTTTGGCGGCGCTGCAGCGGGTCGGGCGGCACCCGCCGCCCGCCATCATGGTGCGGCCCGAGGACGCCCTGCAGACCGTCCGCACGGCGATCATGCTCGGCGCGGTGCTGCCGGAAATGCGGGCCCAGGCCGATCAGCTCGTCGCCGACCTTTCCGACCTCGTCCGAATCCGCAAGGAAATCGGCGAGGAGAAGGAGCGCCTGGCCCGCGACGCCGGCGCATTGAACGAAGAGCGGCAGCGATTGAGCCTGCTGATCGATGAGCGGCAGAAAAAGCAGGCCGATACCGAAAAGGCCCTCGACACCGAGCGGCAAAAATCCGTCGCGCTGGCCCGCCAGGTCGACAATCTCAAAGATTTGATCGGCAAGGTTGAGCAAAGCCTCGAAGCCGCGAATCGCGCCGCGCGGGAGGCCGAGCAGGCCGCCAAAGAGCAGGCCAAGGAACAGGCCAAGGAAACCGCCAGGACCGGCGACCGGACCGACCTGGCGGCGCTGCGGGACCCCGGACGGCTCGCTCCGGCGGTGGCTTTCCCGTCCGCGCGCGGACAATTACCACTTCCGGTCAATGGGGTCCGGATCAAGGAGTTTGGCGCTCCAGACAGCGCCGGCGGCACCGAAAAAGGCATTCTCTTGGCAACCCGGGCGGGTTCCCAGGTCACGGCTCCGTGTGACGGTTGGGTGGTTTATGCGGCACCCTTCCGCAATTACGGCCAAGTCTTGATCCTTAATGCGGGCGGCGGATATCATGTGGTACTCGCCGGGATGGATCGGATATCAGTGAATGTTGGCCAGTTCGTGCTGACCGGAGAACCCGTTGCAGTCATGGGTGGTAGCGCTCAAACTCCGGTGACTTCGGCTTCCAATTCCAACAAGCCGACGCTTTACGTCGAATTTCGCAAGGACGGCACCCCGATAGATCCCAACCCATGGTGGGCGGCAAGCAAAGGCGAAAAGGTTCGCGGATGATGCGCAAGACATTTCTATTACTTCTTGGTGCGGCTTCGGGCGTTGCCCTGACGCTGATGGTGACCCAGCCGAAGCTGGTGCCCGTCGCGTTCGGCTCCACCGCCAAGGCTGCCGCCGCCGACACCTACCGACAGCTCAACCTGTTCGGTGACGTGTTCGAGCGCGTGCGAGCCGACTACGTCGAGAAGCCCGACGACTCCAAGCTCATCGAATCCGCGATCAACGGCATGCTCGCCGGGCTCGATCCGCACTCGAGCTACATGGAGCCGAAGTCGTTCCGCGACATGCAGATCCAGACCCGCGGCGAGTTCGGCGGTCTCGGCATCGAAGTCACCATGGAAGACGGCCTGATCAAGGTGGTGGCGCCGATCGACGACACGCCCGCCGCCAAGGCCGGCGTGATGGCCAACGACATCATCACCAAGCTCGACGAGGAGCAGGTGCAGGGCCTGACCTTGAACCAGGCGGTCGAGAAGATGCGCGGCCCGGTGAACACCAAGATCAAGCTCACCATCATGCGCAAGGGCCAGGACAAGCCCGTCGAGGTGTCGATCACCCGCGACGTCATCCGCGTTCGCGCCGTTCGCTCGCGGCAGGAAGACGATGTCGGCTACATCCGCATCACCCAGTTCAACGAGCAGACCACCGAGAACCTGAAGAAGGCGCTCAGCGATCTGCAGACCGCGATCCCGGCCGAGAAGCTCAAGGGCTTCGTGGTCGATCTGCGCAACAATCCGGGCGGGCTCCTGGATCAGGCGATTTCCGTCTCGGATGCGTTCCTGGAGCGCGGCGAGATCGTCTCGACCCGCGGCCGCAACGCCGAAGAGACCCAGCGCTTCAGCGCTCGCCCCGGCGATTTGACCAAGGGCAAGCCGGTGATCGTGCTGATCAACGGCGGCTCGGCGTCGGCCTCGGAAATCGTCGCAGGCGCCCTGCAGGACCACAAGCGCGCGACGCTGCTCGGCACGCGCTCGTTCGGCAAGGGCTCGGTGCAGACCATCATCCCGCTGGGCGCCGGCAACGGCGCGCTGCGCTTGACCACGGCGCGCTACTTCACGCCGTCGGGCAAGTCGATCCAGGCCAAGGGCATCACCCCGGACATCGAGGTCCTGCAGGACGTGCCGGAAGACCTCAAGGCCCGTACCGACACCAAGGGCGAATCCTCGCTGCGCGGCCATCTCAAGGCCGAAGGCGACGAGCAGACCGGCTCGCAGTCCTACGTGCCTCCGGATCCGAAGGACGACAAGGCGCTGAAGATGTCCCTCGACTTGCTGCGCGGCGTCATCACCAACTCGGCGTTCCCGCCGAGCGCCAAACGCGCTTCGAACCAGTAAGCGCCCGAAACGGCGTTTCCTCAAAGCGGGGCGGCCCAACGGCCGCCCCGTTCGCTTTTGCAGATGGCGTCTGTCTTCCTTCGGTAAACGCAGAGTTAACGATCCACCCCTAGGCTCGCTCGCATGATTCGCGAGATAAGCCCGTGGCCGACGACGATCTGAGCGCGCCTCTCGGCCGCGCCGCCAAGACCAAACGGCTTGGTTTCAAGCTGCCGCCGAACCTTCTGTCCTACGGGCTGACCGCCGTGCCGGCGCTGTTCATCTGCGCCTACGCGGGCTGGGCCATCATGGTCAGCGATCCCATCGGCGGCGAGCCGTCCGTCATGGTGGCGACCGGCCTCGGACCGGCAAAGCCGGGCGCAGCCTCGCCTGCGGGCGCTCCCATGAGCGGCCAGGGCGGCGGCCAAGCCAGCACACAAAGCCCGCGCAGCTATGACGGCCCCGGCAACGCCGGTGCACTCCCGCCGCAGACACAGACCACGGCCGCTCCGGCGCAGCCGGCCGATGCGCCGCCCGCCGGCGGAAGCCGCAACACCGTCACCATCATCGACGGCAGCACCGGCAAGCGCCAGGAGGTCGCGATCCCGGCTTCGGCCGCAGGCGAAACGCGCGCGCCGGCCGAGCAACGCCTCCTTGAACCGTCGCGCCATGGTGCGATCCCGCGCGTCACGCCGGACGGCGTCCGGCCGGCCGAGGCTTATGCCAAGCCGCTCAGTCCGGCGGCGCTCAAGAAGAACGGCCCGCGGGTCGCCATCGTGCTCACCGGCTTGGGCGTCAGCTCGACCCTCACCCAGCAGGCGATCGAGCGCTTGCCCGGTCCGGTGACGTTGGCCTTCATGCCCTACGGCGCCGACGTCGAGAGTAGCGTGTTGCGCGCACGCACGCAGGGCCACGAGATTCTGCTGCAGGCGCCGATGGAGCCGTTCGACTACCCGGACAACGACCCCGGCCCGCAGACGCTGCTGGCGTCGATGACCGCCGATCAGAACATGGACCGCCTGTACTGGCTGATGAGCCGATTCCAGGGCTATGTCGGCCTCGTCAACTACATGGGCGCGCGCTTCACCTCGACCGAGCAGGCGCTGGCGCCGATCATGCGCGAGACCGCGCGGCGCGGGCTCATCTTTGTCGACGACGGCGCTTCGGCACGCAGCCTCGCCTCGCAGATCGCGAGCGTGAACAACGTGCCGTTCGCCAAATCCGAGATCGCGCTCGATGCGGTGCCGACGGTGGCGCAGATCGATCGCGCCCTGATCCGGCTCGAAGCCGCCGCGCGCGAGCATGGCTTTGCGGTCGGCGTCGCGACCGCGATGCCGACTTCGATCGAGCGCATCGCGCTCTGGGCCAAGACCGCGGAAGGCCGCGGCGTCGTGCTGGTGCCGATCACGGCGGTGGCGCTGAAGCCCAAATCGAGCTGAGACAACTCGAGCTGACGCTCTCCCCCTTGACCGTCCAGCGTGACGGGTGCACCGCTAGGGTCTGATTCAACGAAGTTGAATCAGACCCGTCGCTCTTTCTCTTGTTTGAGCATGATCTTTTCCGAAAACCGTTTCACACTTTTCGGGATCATGCTCGAACGCGTTGCATCCGGACGCGAGCCCGCCATGTCGGACTACGAATATCTGCCGTATCGCCCGTGCGCAGGCCTGTGCGTGATCAACCGCAAAGGCCTGGTGTTCATCGGCCGCAGGGCCGAAGGCCCCGAACACATCGACGCGACGCATGTGTGGCAGATGCCGCAGGGCGGCATCGACGAAGGCGAGAAGCCTTATCCCGCGGCGCTGCGCGAGCTGTTCGAAGAGACCAGCATCAAGTCGATCGAGAGGCTCGGCGAGATCAAGGACTGGCTGACCTACGACATCCCGAAGAAGATCGGCACCAAAGCCTGGAAGGGCAAGTACCGCGGCCAGAAGCAGAAGTGGTTCGCGCTGCGCTTCACCGGCCGGGACAGCGAGATCAACATCACGACACCGGGCGACGGCCACGACCCGGAGTTCATCGACTGGCGCTGGGAGCCGATGGAAAACCTTCCCGACCTCGTGGTGCCGTTCAAGCGCGACACCTACGAGCAGGTCGTGAAGGCGTTTTCGAAATTCACGAAGTAGGTTTTTTCACCCGGCCCATCGCATCCACGCGGTCGCTCGCCGGGCAAGCGACCGCTAGTGCATGGCGGTGCCTTCAAGGTGGTCATCGAGCGCCTTGAAGTGATCGAGCCGGGTGATCTCGCGATCGAGCTCGGAGCCTTCCATATCCTTGGTTCGCTCTTCCATATCGGCGATCTGCTTCTTCAGCTCGGCGCGGTCGACATCCTGGAGCGAGGTCGCCACGTCGGCCAGCAAGGTGAGCCCGTTCGGGCCCACTTCGGCAAGCCCGCCCAGCACAACGATCTGACTGTGCTGGCCGCCATCGGAATAGACCGTGACGATGCCCGGCCGCAGCAGCGAGATCAGCGGCGCATGGCCGGCGAACACGCCGAAGTCACCCTCGGCGCCCGGGATATCGACCTGATCGACCTCGCCGGAGAACGCGATCTTCTCGGGCGAGACGAGTTCGAAATGAAAGGTGGCCATGCTGCTGCCTGCTTACGCTTCCGCCGCGAGCTTCTTGCCCTTCTCGATGGCTTCTTCGATGCTGCCGACCATGTAGAAGGCTGCCTCCGGCAGGTGATCGTACTTGCCTTCGACCAGACCCTTGAAGCCCTTGATGGTGTCCTGCAGGTCGACGAGCTTGCCCGGCGAACCGGTGAACACCTCGGCGACGAAGAACGGCTGCGAAAGGAAGCGCTCGATCTTGCGGGCGCGCGCCACCGCGAGCTTGTCCTCTTCGGAGAGCTCGTCCATGCCCAGAATGGCGATGATGTCCTGCAGCGCCTTGTAGCGCTGCAGCACCTGCTGCACCGAACGAGCCACCGCGTAGTGCTCCTCCCCGATGATCAGCGGCGAGAGCATGCGCGAGGTCGAGTCGAGCGGATCCACCGCCGGATAGATGCCCTTCGCGGCGATGTCGCGCGACAGCACGGTGGTGGCGTCCAAGTGCGCGAACGAAGCGGCAGGCGCCGGGTCGGTCAAGTCGTCGGCCGGCACGTAAATCGCCTGCACCGAGGTGACCGAGCCCTTGGTCGTGGTGGTGATGCGCTCCTGCAGCGCGCCCATGTCGGTGGCGAGCGTCGGCTGATAGCCCACCGCCGAAGGAATACGGCCGAGCAGCGCCGACACTTCCGAGCCGGCCTGCGTGAAGCGGAAGATGTTGTCGACGAAGAACAGCACGTCCTGACCCTGGTCGCGGAAGTGCTCGGCGACGGTGAGGCCCGAGAGGCCGACGCGGGCGCGGGCGCCCGGCGGCTCGTTCATCTGGCCGTACACCAGCGCGCACTTGGAGCCGGCGGTCGAGCCGTTGTTCTTCTTCGGGTCCTTGTTGACGCCGGACTCGATCATCTCGTGATAGAGGTCGTTGCCCTCGCGGGTGCGCTCGCCGACGCCGGCGAACACCGAATAGCCGCCGTGCGCCTTCGCGATGTTGTTGATCAGCTCCATGATCAGCACGGTCTTGCCGACGCCGGCGCCACCGAACAGGCCGATCTTGCCGCCCTTTGCGTAAGGCGCGAGCAGGTCCACGACCTTGATGCCGGTGACGAGAATTTCCGATTCGGTCGACTGCTCGGTGTAGGCCGGCGCCTCCTGATGGATGGCGCGGCGGGTCTTGGTTGGCACCGGGCCGGCCTCGTCGACCGGATCGCCGATCACGTTGATGATACGCCCGAGGCACTCATCGCCCACCGGCACCGAGATCGGCGCGCCGGTGTCGGTGCATTCCTGGCCGCGCACCAGACCCTCCGAGGTGTCCATCGCGATGGTGCGGACGGTGTTCTCGCCGAGATGCTGGGCGACTTCGAGCACCAGGCGGTTGCCGCCGTTCTTGGTCTCCAGCGCGTTCAGGATCGGCGGCAGGTGATCTTCGAACTGCACGTCGACGACGGCGCCGATGACCTGGGTGATCTTTCCGACTGCGTTCGGGGTCGCCATGCTTCTCTCCTTCAGACTTCGTCGCTCAGACCACGGTCAACGTGACCGGCACGTTGTTGCGCGTGGCGCGCGAATAGGGGCAAATCTTGTGGGCGTCTTCGACCAGGGCCTGCACCTTGGCCTTGTCGGCGCCCGGGATCGTGACCTTCAGCTCGGCCTTGAAGCCGAAGCTGATCTCATCCTTGTCCATCGTGACCTGGCAGGTGACGCGGGCGTCCTGGCCGTCGAGGCCGTGCTTCTTCGATAGCGCGAGGATCGCCTGGCCGAAGCAGGCCGACCAGCCGAGCGCGAACAGCTGCTCGGGATTGTGGCCCTCGCCGTTGCCGCCGAATTCCTTCTGCAGGCCCATCGCCAGCGACAGACCGCCATTCTCGAGAATCGCACGGCCGTTGCGGCCGCCTTTGGTCGTCGCTGAAACAACGTATGCCATGAGCGTGCTCCGAGCGTCCTTACAGGGCCTCGGCGCCGGAGATGATCTCGATCAGCTCCTTGGTGATCATCGCCTGACGCGTGCGGTTGTACGTGATGGTCTGCTTGCGGATCATTTCGCCGGCGTTGCGCGTGGCGTTGTCCATCGCCGACATGCGCGCGCCCTGCTCGGACGCGGCGTTTTCCAAGAGCGCGCGGAACACCTGCACCGAGATGTTGCGCGGCAAGAGCTCGGTGAGAATGTCGAGCTCGTCCGGCTCGTACTCGTAAACCGCGGCCGGGCCGCCGTCGCCCTTTGGCGCCTCGAACACCGGCGGCACGATCTGCAGCGCGGTCGGGATCTGCTGCACGACCGAACGGAAACGCGAGAAGAACAGCGTGGCGACGTCAAACTCGCCCTTCTCGTAAAGCTCGATGATCTTCTTGCCGACCTGAGCGGCGTGCTCGAAGGCGAGCGACTTCACGCGCAGCTCGATCACCTCGATGATCTGCGACGCATACTGGCGGCGAAGCTGATCGGCGCCCTTGCGGCCGACGCAGAGAATTTTCACGGTCTTGCCGGCCGCCTGCAACGCGTTGATCTTCTCGCGCGCGAGACGGACGATCGACGAGTTGAAACCGCCGCACAGGCCGCGCTCGGCGGTGCAAACCACCAGCAGATGAGTCTGGTCCGAACCGGTGCCGGCGAGCAGCTTCGGCGCCGAGCTCATGTCGGTCACCGAGGCCGCGATGTTGCCCAGCACCTTCTCCATGCGCTCGGCGTAAGGCCGCGCGGCTTCCGCCGCGACCTGCGCACGGCGCAGCTTCGACGCTGCGACCATCTGCATGGCCTTGGTGATCTTCTGCGTCGCCTTGGTGGAGGCGATGCGGACCCGCATGTCTTTAAGAGAGGCCATCTTTAGCTCGGTCTATCCTCTTGCTCGGTCCTTCCCCCTCCCCCTTGCAGGGGGAGGGAGCGCACCGCCCGTAAGGCGGCACGCAGGCATCAGGCGAACGTCTTGGCGTAGCCGTCGACCACGCCCTTCAGCTTCTTCTCGTTGTCGCCGGAAAGATCGTTGGTCTTGCGGATGTCTTCCAGAATCTCGTTGTTCTTGGTCCGCACCAGCGACAGCAAGCCGTCCTCGAACGCGCGAACGCGGTTCACCGGGATCGGATCGAGATAGCCGTTGACGCCGGCGTAGATCACCACGACCTGCTCTTCCATCTTCAGCGGCGAGAACTGCGGCTGCTTCAGGAGTTCGGTCAGACGCGCGCCGCGGTTCAAGAGGCGCTGCGTGGTGGCGTCGAGGTCAGAGCCGAACTGCGCGAACGCCGCCATTTCGCGGTACTGCGCGAGCTCGCCCTTGATCTTGCCGGCGACCTTCTTCATCGCCTTGGTCTGCGCCGACGAGCCGACGCGCGACACCGAGAGGCCGACGTTCACGGCCGGACGGATGCCCTGATAGAACAGGTCGGTCTCCAGGAAGATCTGGCCGTCGGTGATCGAAATCACGTTGGTTGGAATGTAGGCCGACACGTCGTTGGCCTGCGTCTCGATGACCGGCAGCGCGGTCAGCGAGCCCGCGCCCGCGGCGTCGCCCATCTTGGCGGAGCGCTCGAGCAGACGCGAGTGGAGATAGAACACGTCGCCCGGATAGGCCTCACGGCCCGGCGGGCGGCGCAGCAGCAGCGACATCTGGCGGTACGCGACGGCCTGCTTGGACAGATCGTCATAGATGATCACGGCGTGCATGCCGTTGTCGCGGAAGAACTCGCCCATGGTGCAGCCCGCGAACGGCGCCAGGAACTGCATCGGCGCCGGGTCGGAGGCGGTGGCGGCGATGACGATGGAGTATTCCATCGCGCCCTGCTCCTCGAGCACCTTCACGAACTGTGCGACGGTCGAGCGCTTCTGGCCGACCGCGACATACACGCAGTACAGCTTGATCTTCTCGTCCGGCTGCGCGTTGAGCGGCTTCTGGTTGAGGATCGTGTCGAGCGCGATCGCGGTCTTGCCGGTCTGGCGGTCGCCGATGATCAGCTCGCGCTGGCCGCGGCCGATCGGGATCAGCGCATCGACAGCCTTGAGGCCGGTCGCCATCGGCTCGTGCACCGACTTGCGCGGAATGATGCCCGGCGCCTTGACGTCCACGCGGGCGCGCTTGTCGGCCTTGATCGGGCCCTTGCCGTCGATCGGGTTGCCGAGCGCGTCGACCACGCGGCCGAGCAGGCCCTTGCCGACCGGCACGTCCACGATGGCGCGGGTGCGCTTGACGGTCTGGCCTTCCTTGATCTCGCGGTCGTTGCCGAAGATCACGATACCGACGTTGTCGGTTTCGAGGTTCAGCGCCATGCCGCGGACGCCGTTCTCGAACTCGACCATCTCGCCGGCCTGGACGTTGTCGAGGCCGTAGACGCGGGCGATGCCGTCGCCGACGGACAGCACCTGCCCGACCTCGGTGACCTCAGCCTCCTGACCAAAATTCTTGATCTGGTCCTTCAGGATGGCGGTGATTTCTGCGGCGCGGATATCCATCAGCCTGCCTCTTTCATCGCGTGCTTGATCGCATTGAGTTTGGTGCGGAGCGAGCTGTCGACCATGCGGGAGCCGAGTTTCACGGTCAGCCCGCCGATGATCGACGGATCGATCTTGACGTTGAGGTCGACCGCCTTCTGGCCGGTGATCGACTTGAGCGTTTCTTTGATCTCATTGAGCCGGGCGTCGGAAAGCTTTTCGGCGACCGTCACCTCGGCGGTCACCTCGCCCTTCCAGCGCGCCACGAGCTTCCTGAAGTCGCGGATCATGTCGCGGACCGCGAACAGCCTGCGGTTCGCGGTGATCAGCTTGAGGAAGTTGCCGGCGAGCCCGCCGATGCCGGACTTGTCCAGCACCGCGGCGATCGCCTTGCCCTGCTCCTCGGCGCCGAACACCGGGCTCCGCACCAGGCGGTGCAGGTCCGGGCTCTCCGAAATCAGCGCGTCGAATTTTTCCAGGTCGGCTTTGACGGCATCGACGGACTTGTTGTCGAGCGCCAGTTCGAACAGCGCCCGCGCATAACGCCCTGCCATGCCGGATACAGTGGGATCGTCGCCTGCCACGTCAGCTTGCTCTTGGAATTCAATCCGCAGGCTCGGCACCGGCCAATCGGGCGCGGCGCAAACCCTTGGATTTCAAGGGGATTTTTGGGACCCTCCGGGCCGTCGCCGGACCCTGAGAAAATCGCGTGGTTCCGGTAACATAGCCGCCGCTGTGGCGCAACATATCCGGGGGTAAAAGCCGCGCTGGAGCGCGGTTTTGGGGAGGGGTGGGCTGCGGTGAAACCGGTTCGGGATCGGGAACCTGCGTCCGTCTTCGGCCCCCCAAACCGCTGCCCAAGCCCCTCTCAGGGTGGCCTCGGCCGAAATCGACCATCGAAGCCCGATGGTTTGAGCGTTGTGCGTCATCCCGGAGTGACGCGCCGGCGGCTGATGACCGAAGCCGACGCCCGGTAAATCGCAGCCTGGTGGTCCTGGTCCACATCGCCGCCGCGGCGTCCTCTGGTTCTTTTGAACCGCCTTTCTGAACTTTTCACGAGCCGATTGGCTCACGTCTTTGCAACTTGCATGGCCATGTGAAGCCTCGACGCTTCACGCTGGCGGGCCTGTCGTCGCTTCCGAATTTGCAGGGACGAACCGAATGGTGTCGCACCTTTCATTTCTGGCACGACAATCTCCGCCGACCACCGCTGCACGAATCCACAATCTTCCGGCGTTGAAGTCCGGTCCGCCGCAGTCAGCGCGCGTCGCTTCGCCCTAGGTGCACAAGTGAAAACAGTCCATCATAATCGCGAGCTGAATGGGCCGATTGTCTCGCAGCGAATCGTCAATCAAACCGTTGCAAGCCAGTCGTTAGAATTCCGACTCGGGAAGAAACTATGGAACAGGGTCAAAAGGATCCTCAAACCGTCACGCCAACCGGCGCTCGCGCCCAACCGTTCAACATACAAGGCGTTCGCACAATCGCTTTGAATAACGTGCTGACGCGGAGCGGCGCCGTCACGGAACTGTTTCGGACGGACTGGCCCGAGATTTCCATCAAACCAGGCCACGTTATCTTGGCCACTATGAATCCCGGCGCGATCACCGACTGGCACCGGCATACGCGCCAGACGGATCACCTGATTGCCATCGGCGGGAATATCAAATTGGTCCTATGGGACGGACGCGAAAATTCCGCAACCAGGGGACAGCACGACATCATTCGCTTTGGTGTCTTGCGACCGCTCATTGCGGTTATTCCTCCGGGCGTGTGGCACGGATTGCGCAATGAAAGCGGAGCGACCGCTCACTACATCAATGTCAACGATGTACCTTACGATCACTCCAATCCGGATAACTTCAGGCTGTCATCGGAGCATGGTCAAGCACCCGTCGATCTGTAGAGCGTATCCATGCCAGACGACATGGAATCATTTGGCCGGGATTTTCTTCTGACCCTGTTGACCACCGACCCCGCAGCGGCCGTTGAAGGGGAGAAGGCGGGAATCCAAAGAATTGGAATCGATATCGAGCGGCTTGGAAAGGCCGCCCGGCAGGCCGGGCACGATACCCGGGTCTCCGATCACACGTGGGACGATCTTTCGCAAATTGCGAGCGTGTTGCGTACGAGCGATGTTTTTGTCCGGCTGAACCCGCCGCATTCCGGGACCGTTGGCGAAATTGATGTCGCGATCGAGCGCGGGGCAACCGTTTTGATGCTGCCTTACTTTCAATCGGAGGCCGATGCAGCCGTCTTTGCAGATCATGTCGGAGGGCGAGCCCATACGATGCTGCTCGTTGAAACTCCTCGCTCGATTGTCCGCATTCAGGAGATCGCGGAAACCGCAGGCATCGATGAGATCATGATCGGCCTGAACGATCTGCGGCTCACTATGAATCTCGAGGGGTTTGAATTCGTTTGCTCTCCGCTGATGACCACAATTGCACGCATTGTGCAGGACTGCGGAAAGCGCTTCTCATTTGGCGGCTTGGGACGGCACGACGATACGACTCTGCCAGTCAATCCCGATCTTCTCTACGCTCAGTACCCAAGGCTGGGCGCGACCGGAGCGTGGCTTTCCAGGTCGTTCTTCCAAAATCCGCCGGTAAACTGGACGGTGAAAGATGGGGTCGAGTCGCTGAGAGCGCGCCTGTCCTTTTGGGCCGGACAGTCCGAACATGACCTCGTCCGCGCGAAACAACGCCTCGCGTCACAATCTATCGGTTCCAAAACCTAGGCTTCTCAAGGAACGGCCGACAGGCCCGAGCAACCTCGTTCGAGGAATATCGCACCATTTGTCCCGCCCCGGATGACGTTTATGCTCCCAAGGCTCGCGTTTGATGTCGGTGGACCCTCGCTCAAGGCGAGCCCACTGGTCCCGAAGCTTCTCCTCTGACCACGTGTATTGAACCCCCCACTGGTTCTCCAGATCCTTTGGGCGCTGGCGCGTGAGGTAAAGCTTGTGACGGGCGACAACGCGCGAGACGTCCAGGAAATGAAAATGCAGCAAAAAAAGTTCGTCAGAGTCGGGTGCCAACACTCGCCCCTCAAATGCAGCATGATGGAGGCCGATCTCGAAGTTTGTTCTGTCAATTTCATTCGGATCGAAAATACTCAATTTCGTACAAGTTCTGTCTGGCATTCCCGTTGAACAGAAATCGAAAAGCGAAACTCCATCGTCGTTTGGAAACGAGTTGGAGATCATCTGAAAACCCAAAGCGGAGATGACCGTAACGGAGTTTGCTTTGCACTTTCGCAAATACGGAATGATCCTAGGATGATAGAGATGCTCATCCAGATCGACGACGATGACCCAATCCGCTTTGCCTCGTGCTTCTTTCCAAATCTCGTTCTGCAAGTCGAGCTGAGACGCTATTCGAGACGCGGGGTCTGAGTAGGGTGGCTGCGATCTGACTTCCGTACGAGGATGGGCACGAAGTAAGGCTAAGGAATTGTCTTCCGATCCATCGTCATAGACAAAATAACGATCCACCCAAGGATCGTAGTTCTTGAAAAAGAACGGCAGCATGTGAGCATCGTTCCAGCATCGGGTGTAGAGATGGATGGTCATATGATTTCGAAGATGTTTCGACTGTGAGCTTGGGAACACCGTAACGCATGTCTTCTCATCCTGGCCCTTCGAAAGTTTGTCGCAGAGAGACATTCGGAGCCGATGCAGTCGGCACCGCCTCCCAGACGAACGAATTGTCCGTCCCCGATGAGGGGGCCGCCTTCAGTGGCAGGGCGGTCGGGTGAAAGCGAGTGCAAACACGTTGCGCAGCAGCGGGAAGCCCCACCACGCTTGTTGGCAGGGCTTCCGGAGAGGGACGGCGCTAAGTTCGCTTGGAGCGTCGCGTCGTCCTCGTTTCAGGTGCCGCTGAAGCCGTCCGGATCGTCATGCGATGCCAGCACGAGGGCGCCCATCGCCAGCACAGCGGACAGAAATGCGCCTGTCAGCAGGAGAGACATGAGCCACCTCACTGCGGCATGCGTCCGCCATCGCTGCGCCCCTTTGAGAGTACAGCGGCGGCAACCGCGGCGTCCTCGACAAGGCCAGGCGCTTCCTCCTCGATCTGCTTCAGGGCGTCGAAAATGCGTCGCATTCCCGGCTGGCGCAGATCATCCAGCTTCATCCATTTTCTGTCCGGCATGGCTACATGCTCCGGGATGGTGCTGCAGCGTTCGAGGACACGTGCGTGTCGGCGCCGGCCGACGGCAGGATAAAGTGGCCGGCCGAAGCCGTGTCGCGCCCGAGCGGAAGGTCGCCCTTCGGCAGCTTGGTTTTCGTATTCAGGTCCAGCCACGGCACCGCCGGCGCGGGAGACGACAGATACGTCTGTGGTCTCCGTTCCTGCCAGTCGCTTCTTTGAAGAACGCTCTGGCCCGACGCATGAGGCATCCAAAGTAAGGCCGCGATGGCAGCGACGAATAAGCGCGTCATGGCCCACCTCACGCGAACGGAGAACGGCCGCGGTCGTTCGCATGGTACAAGTCCTTCCAGCGGCGAGCGCGGTTGATAAATTTCCCGTAGTTCGGTTTTGCCGCGGCCTCGCCATCCAGACACTTCAGCGCGTCCATGATGTCATCGAAGCGAATGAGGGGTACGGACGGCGGACTTCGCAGCTCCGGGGCCGCTTCGACGGCGCAGGCATCGGAGGCCCAGGATGCGAGAATCGCTCGCTTCTCTTGCGCGGTCATGTCCGGATCGTTGACGACCTCCATGGGGGTCCGGAATGCCCCGGCGGGATGGAGGAGAAGGTCGAGTTCAAATTCCTTTCGATTGGCTGTTTCGGTCATGGGCCACATCCTTCGTAAGCGACATGGGTCGAAGCGGGAATGTCCCGCAACAGGCCCGATTGGGCGCCTGTCGGCGGACCGATTTAGAAAACCGCTTTTCGCTTTCAAGAGGAGGCGCCGAAAAATTTCAGCGCATGTGACGCGTGCTGTTTTTCGCAGCGCAAAAACTTTTTCCGATGCGCGCCCCTCTTGAAATGCCGTCTTGCTTTTCTAGCTCGACAGCCGCCGCACATCGCGGTGCCGGACGCCCCGATCGGGGTCCGGCGAACCGGGCGCCGGATCGGTGTCTGGCGCTCATGACCACCATGTTGCTCATGTGGAGGATATGGCTATGAGGACTTTCGACCCCACCCCCTTCTGGCGTTCGACCGTTGGTTTCGATCGCCTCCTCGACTTGATGAATGAATCGGCCCGTTGGTCGGCCGATGACAGCTACCCGCACTACAACATCGAGCGGACAGGCGAAGACCACTATCGGATCTCGCTCGCCCTTGCGGGCTTCAGCCCCGACGAGATCACGATAACCGCGGAGCAGAACGTGCTGACCGTGGAAGGCAACAAGGCCCAGAAGGCGCAGACCGAGTACCTCTATCAAGGCATCTCGGCTCGGCCGTTTCGCCGGGTGTTCAGCCTCGCCGACTACGTGCAAGTGAACGGCGCGTCGTTCGAGGACGGTCTCCTGAAGGTCGATCTTGTGCGCGAGGTGCCAGAGGCGATGAAGCCGCGTCGCATCGCGATCAACGGCAGCGTCTCTCGGCCAACCATCGAGCAGAAGAAGGCTGCCTGAGCGGCAAGCCGTTCGGCCATTGTCCCGCGGCGCTTAGCACCGCGGGACAATGGCGCGCGTGGGACGATGCTCGCGCTGCTGTATGCGCGTTGCAGGCCGCGTCGTGCTTTCCCCGTTCCCTCGCGAGCAAAACTGCGGCGAGGTTTCGGAAGCGTCGCAGCCGCCGAGGCGCGGAGGCGAACGAGACGTTGCACGTTCGCGCAGTGCCCGAACTTGAGGCGGGGAGAGAGTGAGCCGAATTTTTCGCTTTGCATTCTCGCAAATCACGAGTAGACGCGAATTTGCCTCGCTCACTGAGGGCGTCATCTAGAGACGTCTGTTTGGCGGAGCGGGGTGTGGCGCCTGCAGGCGTGGCTCGTGACCACGTCCCAGGGTGTGCGGTCATCGTCCGTCCCCGATGAGGGGGCCGCCTTCAGTGGCAGGGCGCGGTCGGGTGAAAGCGGAAGCAAATGCCCCCTGGAGCATGGTGGGTGAAAGCCCAGCCGGTCCGATCGAATCTCGAACGGTGGCCTCGCAATAAATCGCCACAAGTGGAGCGCCGGGAGGCGAGCGGGCTTCGCAAAAAGCCCGCGGCACCTCCCAAGGGTGCCGACGACCACGTAGCGCCAACCGGCGCTCCGCGCCCTCACGCATGTGAGGGACCAGGAAGAATAGAGGCGCTGGCCCCGCGCCCGCTTTGAAGGGGCCGATGAATCACGCCTGGATGGCTGCGGATGCGACACGCGGGAGCGGGTCGCGGAGCTGAAGCCTGCGGGCATTCGATGAGGCGGCTGTGGCGCCTCCGTCACGGCCGCCCGGGCTGAAGGAGGTGCAGGTCCATGGCGAGGGAACCTTTTCGGCCCGCGCGAGTCGTCGCATCACGTCGGCGCCCGCCGGCGGTCCACCCTCGAACCGAGCGCCCCACCCCATGCTGAGTCCGGCCGGTCTATTCAAAAGCAGCGAGGCGACCGCCCCCGCCGCGGGCTCGGGTCTGCGGCTCTGCCTGCGCAGCGTCACCGCGCAGGCCCACGCGCGGCTCGACCGCCAACTCGGCTCGCTCGATCTGGCAGCCCTCCACGGCTATCGGCAATTCCTGGAGATCAACGCCGCCGCGCTTCTCCCCCTGGAAACGTCGCTTGCCGCCGCTGACGTCGCCAGACTCCTGCCCGATTGGGACATGCGGTCCCGCACGGCCGCGATCCTGGACGATCTCGCGTGCGTGGATGGCCACGCCGACCCGCTGCCCCCTCCCGCCCCGCTCGACGCCGGCGGCGTGCTCGGCACGCTGTATGTTCTGGAGGGCTCGCGCCTCGGCGCGCGGGTGCTGCTGAACGCCATCAAGCATTCCCCCGACGCCCGCGTGCTCCACGCCACGGCGTTTCTGCGTCACGGCGCGGGACAGCACTTCTGGCCGAGCTTCCTGGCCATCCTGGATAGCGATCATTCGGCCCGTCACGAGAGCAGTGCCATTGACGGCGCGATCCAGGCTTTCGCCATGTTCGAGCGCGCGGCTGCGCGCGTGTTCGGCCCAAACTTCGCCGGATCAAGCTTCGCCGGTCCCAGCTTTGCCGCGGGACGCGCGACGGCATGAATCCGCAAGTCGATCTGACCAATTGCGACCGTGAGCCGATCCACGTTCCGGGCAGCATACAGCCGTTCGGATTCCTGCTCACGGTGCTGTCCGATTTCTCCATCTGCATCGCCTCGGAGAATGTCGGTCACCATCTCGGCCGCGACGGGGCCGACGTCATCCAGCGGCCGCTCGACGAGGTGCTGTCCCCGGCGGCGATCAAGGCGATCCGCGCCCGCATCGATCACCTGACCGGACCGGACGCAGTCGAGCGCATCTTCGGTCTGACGCTCACGGCCGGCGGCAAGCCGTTCGATCTCGCGATCCACTTTTCCGGCGCCTACCTGATCATCGAGGGCGAGCCGAGCATCGCCGAGCCGGACGTCAATTCCGGCGAGCTGGTGCGGCTGATGCTCGGGCGCGTGCGCAAGACGCGCTCGATGACGGAGCTCGCGCAGGAGGCGGCGCGCCAGTTGAAGACCCTCACCGGCTTCGACCGCGTGATGGTCTATCGCTTCCACGCGGACGGCTCCGGCGAGGTGATGGCCGAGGTCGCGGGCGGCGGGCTCGAGCCGTTCCTCGGCCTGCACTATCCGGCCTCCGACATTCCGCGGCAGGCACGCATCCTCTATCAGCGCAACTGGCTGCGCATCATCTCCGACATCAACGCCCCGGCGACCCTGCTGTTGTCCGCCCCGACGCACACCGCCACGCTGCTCGACCTGTCGATGAGCGTGCTGCGCTCGGTGTCGCCGATACACATCGAGTATCTGCGCAACATGGGCGTCGGCGCCTCGATGTCGGTGTCGATCCTGCGCGAAGGGAAGCTGTGGGGGCTGTTCGCCTGCCACCATTATTCGCCGCGACACATCTCGTTCGAGCGGCGCACCGCCGCCGAGCTGTTCGGCCAGATGTTCTCCTTCATTCTGGAAGGCCGCGAGCGCGAGGTCGACATCAATTACGAATCCCGCGCCCATCAGGTGCAGGAGCGGCTGATGGAGATCGCGGCGACGCACGCGCACTCCAGCGGCGCCATCGCGGACTTCGTGGAGGACTATCGCAAGATGATCGAGTGCGACGGCGTCGCGGTGTGGTCGGACGGCCACGTCACGCTGTCCGGCGCGACGCCGACCCAGGACGAGGTCAAGGAGGTCGTGCAGTTCGTCAATCGCACCTCGCCGGGCCGCATCTGCGCCACCTCCGAGATCGCCAAGCTTTATGCGTCGGGTGAAGCTTTCCGCGACCGCGCCGCGGGCTTCCTCGCCATCCCGATCTCGCGCACGCCGCGCGACTGCCTGATCTTCTTCCGCCGCGAACAGGCGCGCTCGGTCAAATGGGCCGGCGACCCGAACAAGTCGTATTCCGAAGGCCCGCTCGGCCCGCGTCTCACGCCGCGCAAGAGCTTCGAGATCTGGCAGGAGACCGTGCGCGGCCAGTCCACGCCGTGGACCTCGGCAGATCTGCGCATCGCCGAAAGCCTGCGCATCACTCTGCTCGAGGTGATCCTGCAGCTTGCCGATCTGGCGGCGCGCGAGCGGCGTACCGCGCAGGAGCGCCAGGAGCTGATGGTCGCCGAGCTCAATCACCGGGTTCGCAACATTCTCAGCCTCGTGCGCGGCCTGGTGAACCAGAGCAAGAGCACGACGAACAGCGCCGAGGAGTTTGCGAGCGTTCTCGGCGGGCGCATCCAGGCGCTGGCGCGCGCGCACGATCAGATCACCAGCCTGAACTGGGCGCCGGCGGCGCTGCGCGCGCTCGTGGAGTCGGAGGCCGGCGCCTATCTCGGCGACCGCGCTGGCCGCGTGTCGATGGGCGGTCCGGACGTGGCGCTAGATCCCAAGGCGTTCTCCACGATGGCGTTGGTGGTTCACGAGATGATGACCAACTCCGCGAAGTACGGCGCGCTCGCCGATTCGACCGGCAAGGTCGAAGTGTCGTGGAGACTCGACGCGAATTCGAGCCTGATCATCGATTGGAGCGAGAGCGGCGGCCCACCGGTGCAGCCGCCGTCGCGGCGCGGCTTCGGCACCACCATCATCGAGCGTTCGATCCCGTTCGACCTGAACGGCGACGCCGAGCTTCGTTTCGATCTGCTGGGCGTGCAGGCCAAGTTCACGATCCCGGCCAATTACGTGGAGGTGGTTTCGCTGATGACGCCGTCGCAGCAGCAACGCGAGGCTGAGCAGGCGCCGGAGCCAGGGCTTTCCGGCACCGCGCTGATCGTCGAGGACAACCTGATCATCGCCATGAGCGCCGAAGTCATCCTGCTGGAGGCTGGCGCGCGCCATGTCGAAACCGCGGCGAACGTGAAAGAGGCGATGGCCTCGATCGATCGCGCGGTGCCGAGCTTCGCCCTGCTCGATCTCAATCTCGGCGCCGAGAACAGCATCGCGGTCGGCCGCAGGCTTCAGGACCTGAAGGTGCCGTTCATCTTCGCCACCGGCTACGGCGAGCGCGCGCCGATCCCGGCCGAACTCGGCAAGGTGCCGGTGATCCAGAAGCCCTACACCGACGACACCATCCAAGCCGCGCTGCGCAAGCTCAAGCTGACGAAGGCCACCGAGCCGGCTTGAGTTGAACGATGCGCGATTTGCGCTTTGCGCTGCAGCGACTCAGATGTATGTGCCCGCGTGTGACGGGCTGTTTAAAAATTGAATCTGACAATCGGAGCCGCGCCAGTGCAGCACGGCCACCCTTCCCTGGAGGGGGAGGGTCGACCGCCGGAGCGAAGCGCAGGCAGGCGGGGTGGGGTGACCTTCTTCACTTCAAAGAGTCACCCTTCGCGTGGAGAGATCACCCAACCCGCGAGCTTCGCTCGCGACCCTCCCCCTCCAGGGGAGGGTGGGCACCGCCTCGCTACGGCGCCTTCGGGCCGACCTTGAGATACCAATCGAAAATCTGCTCGCCGGTCATGAACGCCACGTCGGACTTGCGACGGATGTTCTCGAAGATCTTGCGGAAATACTTCAGCCGGTGCGGTGCGCCCATGATGTAGGGATGCACCACAAGCGCCATCACGCGTGCGCTGTCTTCGGCATCCTCATAAATCTGCTCGAACTGATCCATCGCGCGGTCGTAATACTCCGACGCCTTGTGATGCTGGATCAGCATCATCGCCACGTCGTTGCACTCCTGCGTGTAGGGAATGTTGACGATCGGCTTGCCGCGCGTCTTCAGCCACACCGGCTGATCGTCCAGCACCCAGTCGGCGACGTAGTCGTAGCCGTCCTCCTTCAACAGGTCCGGCGTCTCCCAGGTCTCGGTGAGGCCCGGCCCGAGCCAGCCGCGCGGCAGCTTGCCGGTGGCCTTCTTGATCGCCTCCGTGGTCATGTGGATGTCGGCCTTCTCGTCCGGCACCTTCTGCATGTTGCGCTGGGTGAAGCCGTGGCCGATGAACTCCCACTTGCGATCCAGCGCGGCTTTGACGATCGGCGGATAGGCCTCGATGGCGCAGCCGTTGATCGCGAGCACGCCGGGGATGGCGAACTCGTCGAACACCTTGATGAAGCGCCAGAAGCCGACGCGGTTGCCGTATTCGTGCCAGCACCAGTTCGGGATGTCCGGCACAGGCGCGCCGCCGGCCGGCGGCGTCAGCACGGTGCGCGGCATGGTGTCCTTGGGGTCCCAATCCTCGACGTTGACGATCACCCAGATCGCCATGCGCGCCCCGCCGGGAAGCTTGAGCTTCGGCCGGTCGGTGATCGCCGAATAGGCGATGCGATCCGTCGGCAGCATGCGCTGGCCGGATTTGGCGGCTGTGTCGTTCATGGCGGTATTTCCCTTCATCACAAAATCGGCCGCGGATGCTGGCACAGGGCTGGGACCTCGCCAACACTGCGGAACAGCGCCCTGCAAGGGTCCAATGCGTTTAAAGACCATCGCGCCGACCCAATTTCCATTAGGGTGCGCCGCCAACGGGACCTTGCCGGGTCCGAGAGTGTCCTGATCCATGAACCGACCGATTTCGCCGGGCGAGGTCCAGACCTCGCCTCCTCTCTGGGCCGTGCTGCCGCTGCTCTGGCTCGCCGGAAACGCAATCCGGATTCCGATGATCGCAATCCCGCCGGTCATCCCGCTGATTCACGACGACCTGCACATGAGCGAGACCCAGGTCGGCATCCTGATGGGCCTGCCGCTCGGCATGTTCGCGCTCGCCGCCGTGCCGGGCTCACTCCTGATTGCGCGCTTCGGTGTGGTTGCGGTGGCGACGACGGGTCTCGCCATCGCCACGCTCGCCGCGGGCGCGCGGAGTGCCGCGACCACGGTGTGGATGCTTTATGCGGCGACGCTCGTGATGGGCATCGGCATCTCGATCTACCAGCCCTGCATGTCGACCCTGACCCGGCTGTGGGCCCCGACGCGCGCCTGGCTCGCCAATGCGGTCTCGACCAACGGCATGGTGATGGGCATCACGCTGGTGTCGGGGCTGACGACGCCGCTCGTGCTGCCACTCGTCGGCGGAAGCTGGCGGAGCGATCTCGTGGTGTGGTGCATCCCCGGGCTTCTCGCCGCCCTGCTGTTCCTTGTCATTGCTGTGCGCGGCCACCGCGGCCCCGCCGCTGCCGAAGGCATGCCGCGGAGCGGCTGGCCCAACTGGCGCAGCGGGCAGCTTTGGATCCTCGGCATCGCACTCGGCACCAACAACGCGTTGTTCTTCGCCGCCAACGCCTTCGTGCCGGATTATCTGTCGGTCACGGGCCGCGGTGCCATGATCGGCACCGTGCTCGCCTGGATGAACGGCTCGCAACTGATCGGCTCGTTCATGATGCTGATGGTGCCGGAGCGCCTGCAACGCCAGAGCTGGCCCTTCACGGTGTTCGGACCGATCACGCTGCTGGCGCTCATCGGCCTCGTGACGTGCGACGGCACGTGGCTGATCGTGATGGCCATCATCACCGGCATCGGCGCCGCCATCACCTTCGTCGTGACCTTCGGCCTGCCGGCGCTTCTGGCCAAGCCGGGCGAGGTGCACCGCATGGCTGGCGGCATGTTCACCATCAGCTATGGTTTCGCCGTCACGATCCCGGTGATCTGCGGCGCATTCTGGGATCTGACCGGCGTGCCCTGGACCTCGTTCGTGCCGATTGCGCTCTGTTCGGTCATCATGACGGTGTTCGGCACGATGCTGACAAGATCGGCTGCGCAGCAGAGGTGAGGACAAACGATGCAACCCAATCTGGCCTGGGCCATTCTCGTGATCGCGGGCCTCCTCGAGGTCGGCTGGGCGATCGGCCTGAAATACACCGAAGGTTTCACACGCCTGGTCCCTTCCGCGCTGACACTGGGCGCGATGCTGGCAAGCATCGTGCTGCTCGGGCTCGCGCTGAAGGCGCTGCCGGTCGGGACCGCTTATGCAGTGTGGACCGGAATCGGCGCGGTCGGCACCGCGGCCCTCGGCATCTATCTGTTCGGCGAGCCCGCGACCGCCGCGCGGCTCGCCTCCATCGGTTTGATCGTCGCCGGTATTGTCGGGCTCAAGCTCGTCACTTAAGACCTGTTGTGCGATCCGAGCCGCCGGGCTTACGCGCCTTGTCCAGAAATTTCAGGTGAAATTTGCCCCGCACGTTCGGATTGAGTGACGCCTCCATCGCCAAGCTCCTTCTGCTCGCGCTGAGCTTCTGCTGGGGGCTGAGCTGGTCGGCGATGCGGATCGCGCTCGACGAGGTGTCGCCCTGGGGCATGCGGCTGATCGGCTTCAGCATCGGCGCGGCGACGCTCCTGGTGCTGATCAAGGCCCAGGGCCGTTCGCTCGTCATTCCGCGCGGCCGCGATCGCCTGCATGTGATCGTCGCGGCGTTTTTCATCGTCGTGGCCTTCGGCGTGGCCGGCACGTTCGCGCAGCTGATGGCCAACACCTCGCGCGTCATCATCGTCAATTATTCGATGCCGGTCTGGAGCAGCGTGATGGCGTATTTCGTTCTGGGCGAGCGCATCAACCGCCAGGCCGCGATCGGGCTTGCGCTCTGCATCGCGGGGCTCGTGGTGCTGGTCTATCCGGTCGCCGAGCAATCGGTGCGCGAGCCCGTTGGATTGCTGCTGGCGCTGGTCTGCGCTCTCGGCTGGGGCGGCGGCACCGTCTACATGAAATGGGCGCGCATCAAAGGCGACCTGCTCGCCATTTCGTTCTGGCAGGTTGTGGTCGGCGTGGTGATCTTCGGCATCGCCTATCTGGTGTTCAACGGCCTGCCGCATTACGAGCCGCTGCATTGGCGCACCTGGGGCGGCCTCCTGTTCAACGGTGTGCTCGGCACCGGCATCGCGTATTTCATCTGGTTCAACATCATCGGCCGCCTGACCACCGTGATGGCGTCGCTCGGCTCGCTGATCAATCCGGTGGTCGGCGTGTTCGGCGCGATGATCCTGCTCGGCGACCGCCCGACGCTGTCCGACGCGATCGGCTTTGCTCTGATCTTCGGCGCCGCCGCCTGCGTGATGATCCCGAGCCGGCAAAAGCCTCCGGCGGAGGGGGACTCGGTCTGAAACGCGGTGGCGCGGCTGCATCGCCGCCGTTAGACTTCTCCAAAAATATCAGTAGATACCGGGAGGAGCGACATGGCTGGTCATCCCATCACGCGCCGCAACTTGCTGCTCGGCGCCGCCGCGCTCGGCGCCGCGCCTGCGTTCGCGCAGAGCAACTGGCCCGACCATCCGCTGCGCATGATCATCCCCTATCCGGCCGGCGGCTCGACCGACGTGCTGTTCCGCATCATGGCCGAAAGCCTGAAGGACAAGCTCGGCCAGACGCTGGTGATCGAGAACAAGCCCGGCGCTTCCGGCAACATTGGCATCGACCTCGTCGCGAAAAGCCCGCCGGACGGCTACACGGTCGGCGGCGCGACGGTCGGGCATTTCTCGATCAACCAGTTCCTGATCGCCAAGATGCCCTACGACGCCGAGAGGGATCTGGTGTCGCCGAGTCTCGCCTATGAACTGCCGAACGTCGCGGTGGTCGCGGCCAATCATGTGCAGGCCAAGACGCTGCAGGAGTTCATCGCCTTCGCCAAGGCGCGGCCGAACGGCATTTCCATCGGCAGTCCCGGTCCCGGCACGACGCCGCATCTGTCCGGCGTGCTGTTTGCGGCCCGCACCGGCGTCAATGCCATCCATGTGCCGTTTCGTGGCGCGGCGCAAACCATCCCGGCGATGCTCGCCGGCGACGTCACGTTCGCGGTCGACAATCTCGCCTCCTACATTCCGCAAATCGAATCCGGCGCGATGCGAGCGCTCGCCGTCACGTCGTCGCAACGCTGGCCGACGCTGCCCGACGTGCCGACCATGGCGGAGGCCGGCGTGCCTGATTTCGTCGTGACGTCATGGGGCGCCTACGTGCTGCCGACCGGCACACCTCAGGCCATCGTCGACAAGATCTCGGCCGCTCACAAATCCATCGCAAGCGACGAAGGGATGCAGAAACGTCTCCTGGCCGCGGGCGGCCGCGTGCTGTCCAGCACGCCCGCCGAGGCGAAGGCCTTTGCGGCGAAGGAAACCAAGATGTGGCGGGAGGTCGTGCGGCTCTCGGGGCTGACGCCGCAGTAGGAGCGCGGTTTCAAAAAAAGCTTTGCGGATCGACGTCGACCTCGAGCTTCAGCGTGCCTTTGGCCTTGGGCACCTCCGCCATCCATTGGCGGAGATAGGCCGAGAGATCGAAGTTGCGCGGCGATTTCACCAGCAATCGGAACCGATACCGGCCGCGCACCACGGCGAGCGGCGCTTCGGCAGGTCCGAGCACCCGCACGTCGTCGTGGATCGGCGACACAGCCGCGATCTTGCGCGCGAAGGCTTCCGTCTCGTGCTTGTCGGCGCCTGACACCAAGAGGCTTGCGAGCCGGCCGAACGGCGGATAGCCGGTCTTCTCACGCACCTCGATCTCGGCCGCGTAGAACGCCTCGCGGTCTTGCGCGATGAGCGCCCGCATCACCGGATGCTCGGGCTGATGCGTCTGCAAAAAGCCGTAGCCGCGGCCCTCCTCGCGGCCGGCGCGCCCGACGACCTGATGCAGGAGTTGGAACGAGCGCTCGCCAGCGCGCGGATCGCCGTTGGCGAGACCGAGATCGGCATCGACGATGCCGACCAGATTGAGCTTCGGGAAATGATGCCCTTTGGCGACGAGCTGCGTGCCGATGATGATATCGAAGCGGCCCTGCGCCACGTCATCGAGCTCTTGCCGCAACCGCTCCATCGATTCCACGAGATCGCTCGACAGGACGAGAATGCGTTTGTCGGGAAACAGCTCGGCGGCCTCGTGTTCGAGCCGTTCGACGCCGGGGCCAACCGCGACGAAGGTGCCTTTCGCTTCGCATTTCGGGCATTGCTCGGGCGGCGGCATCGAATAGCCGCAGTGATGGCAGACCAATCGCCGCTTGAAGCGGTGATCGACCAGCCAGGCATCGCAGTTCGGACACGCCATGCGATAGCCGCAGGCGTTGCACAGCGTCAGCGGCGCAAAGCCGCGGCGATTGAGAAACAGCAGCGCCTGCTCGCCCCTCTCAATGGCGAACTTCACCTGCTCGGCGAGTCTCGGCGAGATGAAGCGGCCGCGCGGCGGACCTTCGCGGCGAAGATCGATCGCTTCCACCGACGGCAGATGCTGTCCGCCGAAGCGCTCCGGCAGTTGCAGATGCGCGTAGCGGCCGCGCCGCGCGTTCACAACCGTCTCCACGGAGGGCGTCGCCGATGCGAGCACGATCGGAATCTTCACCTCGCGTGCCCGCACCACCGCCATGTCGCGGGCGTGATAGCGGACGCCATCCTCCTGCTTGTAGGCCGGATCGTGCTCCTCATCGATCACGATCAGCCCGAGATCGGCATAGGGCAGAAACAGCGCCGAGCGCGCGCCGACCACAACCGACACCTCGCCGGCCGCGACCGCGCTCCAGGTTCGCGCCCGCTTGCGCGGCGCAAGCTCGGAATGCCATTCCGCCGGACGAACGCCGAACCGCGCCGAGAAGCGATCGAGGAATTGCGCGGTGAGCGCAATCTCCGGCATCAGGATCAGAACCTGCTTTTTGTGGCGGAGCGCCTGCGCCACCGCCTCAAAATAAACCTCGGTCTTGCCCGAGCCCGTGACTCCGTCGACCAGCGCCACCGAGAAGCCACCCATATCGACCGAGGTTCGCAATGTATCGGCGGCCTTTCGCTGGATGTCGGAAAATTCCGGCACGGCAAAATCCGGATCTGGCTGGCGCGCCACCGGCTCGGGCGGCAGCACCAGCGTCTCGAGCGCGCCTTCGTCGACCAGCCCGTCGATCACGCCGGTCGAGACGCCCGCCTCATGCGCCGCCTCGCTCTTGGTGCGCACCAGGCCGTCCGCCAGCAACTGCAGCACGCGCATGCGCGCGGTGGTCATCCGTTTGGGCGCAGGTCCCGCGATTCGCACGCCGACCTTCTCGCGCGCCGGTCCGAGATCGTTGCCCATACGCAGGCACATGCGCAGCACCATGCCGCGCGGCGAGAGCGTGTAGCCCGACACCCAGTCGACGAACTTGCGCAATTCCGGCTTGAGCGGCGGGTAGTCGAGCTTCAGCTCGACGTCCTTCATCCGGTTGTGCAGGCCGGGCCGCACGTCGACATCATCGGCCCAGACCACGCCGATCGCCTCGCGGGCGCCGAGCGGCACCGTGACGATGTCACCCGGTGCCAGATCGAACTCCTTCGGCACACGATAGGAATAGGTCTGATCGAGGGCGACCGGCACCAGGATATCGACGAACGGCTTGGTGATCGGCGGCTTGGCCATAAATCCTCGGTCGGCGCATCCTCGTAGCGGCCGATTCGCGCACTTAACGAAGGCTTACGAAAGGGGTGAGATATATTCCGCCGTGTCAAGCACAAGACGGCCCAAAGCTTCGCCCGAGC
Source organism: Rhodoplanes sp. Z2-YC6860 (assembly GCF_001579845.1). Classification (GTDB taxonomy): domain Bacteria; phylum Pseudomonadota; class Alphaproteobacteria; order Rhizobiales; family Xanthobacteraceae; genus Z2-YC6860. The sequence goes on along the minus strand of NZ_CP007440.1, from coordinate 562,545 downwards.
CGGAATTGCGCGCCGCAGCGCCCGAGGTTGCGGCCGAAATGGTGCGCTGGCTTGCGCAACTTTCCAACGAGCGCCGCATGTCACCGAAGACGCTCGACGCTTATGGCCGCGACGTCCGGCAATTCCTGACCTTCATGGCGGAGCATCTGGGCGGCGCGCCGTCGCTCGCGAAGCTCGCCAAGCTCACGCCACAGGACGTGCGCGCCTTCATGGCGGCGCGGCGCGGCGATGACATCTCAAGCCGCTCGCTGATGCGGGCATTGGCCGGCGTGCGATCGTTCGCGCGCTTTCTCGAGCGGAACGGCAAGGGCCAGGTCGCTGCACTTGCTGCCGTGCGAGCTCCGAAGGTGCCGAAGACCCTGCCCAAGCCGCTGCACATCGCAGCCGCCAAGCAGGTGTCGGATGCCGACCTCCGTGCCGGCGAGGAGCGCGCGCCGTGGGTGCTGGCGCGCGACGCCGCGGTGCTGGCGCTGCTCTACGGCAGCGGGCTTCGCATCTCGGAGGCGTTAGGGCTCAAGCGCGGCGATGTCCCCGCACCGGGACGCGGCGACGCCATCACGGTGACCGGCAAAGGCAACAAGCAGCGCATGGTGCCGCTGCTGGCGCAAGTCACGCAGCTCATTGCCGATTACGTCGCGATCTGCCCCTATGATCTTCCGGCCGAAGGCCCGCTGTTCCTGGGCGCCCGCGGCGGGCCGCTGTCACCGCGCATCGTACAACTTGTCATGGAACGGTTGCGCGGCGCCCTTAGCCTGCCGGATTCGGCGACGCCGCACGCATTGCGGCATTCCTTTGCCACGCATCTCCTGGCGCGAGGCGGCGACCTTCGCGCCATCCAGGAATTGCTCGGCCATGCGTCGCTGTCGACGACGCAGATTTATACGGCTGTTGACACTGAGCGTCTGCTCGAAGTCTACCGCAGCGCCCATCCCCGGGCATGATAGACTGCGTCCTTGGAAATCCAGCGACGGGGGATGCCAGATGAGCGAAAGTGTGCATGCGGTGCAGCACCAGGTTGACCATCAGCTTGAGCATGACAGAGAGCACGGCGGCGGCGGCCACGCCGACACCGCGTCGCTGAACAAGCGCGTCGCGCTTCTGATCGCGGTGATCGCGCTGTTCCTCGCTTTCTCGGAGACGCTCGGCAAGAGCGCGCAGACCGCGGCGCTCAATCATCAGATCGAAGCGTCGAACCTCTGGAATTTCTTCCAGGCCAAATCGATTCGCCGCACGACGACGCTGGTCGCCGCCGAGCAGAGCAAGCTCGATCTGATCACCAGCGCCAATGACGAGCAGAAGGCCGCGATCTCCAAGCAGGTCGATGAGTGGAGCAAGACAGCGGCGCGCTATCGCTCCGAACCGGAGGCTGCGAACGGCAAGGGCGAAGGCACCGTCGAGCTGTCGCGCCGCGCCATCGAAGAGCAGCACGAACGCGACACCGCGCTCGCGCGCTATCACCATTACGAGGTCGCGTCGGCAGCGTTCCAGATCGGCATTGTGCTGGCGTCAGCGACGGTGATCACCGGCATCGTGGCGTTGAGCTTCCTGGCCGGCGGACTCGGCATCGTCGGCCTGGCGTTCATGGCGATCGGGCTGTTCGCGCCGCACGCCGTGCATCTGATGTGATGACGCTTACGCCGGCGAGTCAGCGCCGGCACGGACGCGATGCCGGATGCGCCAGAACAGGCGCATCGCGCGGCCTGCCCGCTGCGGCCGCACCAGATGCATCAAGCGGCGAATCCGGAGCTTGATCGGATCGACCAATTCGTGCGCGAAGGCGAGCCAGACCACGATGTGCTCGTAGAGCCAGCGAAACCAGGCCATCTGCAAAAGCTTCGGGCGCGTCGCCTCGAACACGAAGGCGGTGATGCCCAGGCCTGTGAGCTTGGCGAAGGTGAACACCAGACACGCTGACAAGAAGTAATGGTAGGCGATCAGCCAGACCGTCAAAATCTTGAGCGGAAACAGCAGCACCCCGGGGATCAAGAGCACCGCGAGCGCCAAGGGCGGCGGGATGGTTTCGATCCAGGCGCCGAGGCGCGCCTTCAGCTCGCGCAGCGGAATCCGCGCAACAAGCCACTCGACGACCGGTTCGAGATGACGCCAAAGCCATGCCTCGATCAGGAAGATGATCGCAAGCAAGACCAGCAGGGAGCGCGTCGCCAAGCGCATGGTAGGGAACTTAGATAGTGCCTGGGCCGGAAATAAGGCCCCGACAGCTCAGTACAAATACGGATATTTTGTCGCAGCGGGGACGTTCGAGGTTCAATAGCGGGCTCTTAACTGCGGACCCGGCCACCATCGACATTCAGGGTCTGCCCGGTGATGAAGGCCGCATCGTCGCTGGTGAGATAGGACACCGTGCCGACCAGATCCTCAGGCACCTCGACGCGCTTGATCGCCTGCATCCCGGCGGCGAAATTGAATTCGGCCTCCATGTCGCTCATGCCGGGCCTGGGCTTGCGCGCCAATGTGCCGGGCGACCGGGTCAGGCCCGGCGAGATCGCGTTCACAGTGATGCCATGGGCGCCAAGCTCGCTCGCCATGGCGCGGGTGAAGCCGACGATACCGGCCTTGCTCGACATGTAGTGGACGAAACCCGTCACCACCGAGCCGAGCGTGCTCGACGCCATGTTGACGATGCGGCCCCAGCCGCGCTGCTTCATGCCCGGGACGAAGGCCTTCGACATGAGAAAGCAGCTGTCGAGATTGATCGAGAGCACACGCCGCCAGTCCTCGAACGTCATGTCGTCGAACGCGCGCTGCGGGTAGATGCCGGCGCAGTTGATCAGGATGTCGCAACGGCCAAACTTCTTCTGCACGTCGGCGGCCATCGCGGCGATCGAATCCGGCGATGTCACATCGCACTGGCACGCCAGCGCCTGACGGCCGGCCGCTTCGATCATCTTCACGGTGTCCGCGCCGGGCGCGACGTCGGCGATAGCGACGTGGACGCCATCCTCGGCAAGACGTTTCGCAAAGGCCTGGCCGATGCCGTTCGCTCCACCGGTGATAACGGCGACCTTGTCCTTGTGGCCCTTGGCCATGGCGATGCTCTCCCTGTGTATGCATATTTGGGGAGCAGCATAACTTGCGCCGCTCAACAGGCACAGCCTCTCCCAGCCTCATGCTGAGGAGCCGCCCGGATAGGGCAACAACGGGGCCGCCTCGCCCTTCGAGACGCATTGCTTCGCAATGCTCCTCAGGGTGAGGCGGAGAGAGAATCGAGCTCGAGAGAAAACTGCGCTCAGAAATGAATCGCGCGCTTGGCGACCGCGAGCGCGGCTTCCTTCACGGCTTCAGGCAGCGTCGGATGGGCATGGCAGGTGCGCGCAATGTCTTCCGACGACGCGCCGAACTCCATCGCGATCGCGGCTTCGGCGATCATGTTGCCGGCGTCGGAACCCACGATATGCACGCCGAGCACGCGGTCGGTCTTGGCGTCGGCGAGAATTTTCACGAAGCCGTCGGTCTGCTGATTGGCCTTGGCGCGGCCGTTCGCGGTGAACGGAAATTTTCCGACATTGTAGGCGACGCCGGCTTCTTTCAGTTCCTCTTCGCCCTTGCCGACCGAAGCGATCTCCGGGAACGTGTAGACCACCGCCGGGATCACATCGTAGTTCACGTGGCCGGCCTTGCCCGCGATGATCTCGGCTGCGGCCATACCCTCGTCTTCGGCCTTGTGCGCCAGCATCGGGCCCGCGATCACGTCGCCGATGGCGTAGATGCCCGGCACACTGGTGGCAAAATGCGCGTCGGTGACGACGCGGCCGCGGTTGTCCTTCTTCACCCCCGCCTCGTCGAGGCCGAGCCCCTCGGTGAACGGCACGCGGCCGATCGCGACCAGCACCACGTCGGCGTCGAGAGTTTCCGCAGCACCGCCTTTGGCCGGCTCCACGCTGGCCTTGAGCGTTGCGCCCGACGAATTCACGCCGGTCACCTTGGAGCCGAGCTTGAACACGATGCCCTGCTTTTCCAGGAGGCGCTGCGACTGCCGCGCCACTTCGTTGTCCATGCCGGGCAGGATGCGATCCAGGAATTCAACGACTGTGACTTGCGCGCCAAGCCTGCGCCACACCGAGCCGAGCTCGAGTCCGATCACGCCGGCACCGACCACCAGAAGCTTGCCCGGCACCTTGGGCAGCGCGATCGCCTCGTCCGAGGTGACGATGCGCTTGCCGTCGGTGTCGACGCCGCGGAGCTTGGCGACGTCCGAGCCGGTGGCGATGACGATGCTCTTCGTCTCCAGCACCTGAGTCTTGCCGTCGGCGCCTTTGACCTCGACCTTGCCGGGGCCTGCGATCTTGCCGGTGCCGCGCACCGAATCGATCTTGTTCTTCTTGAGCAGATAGTCGACGCCCTTGACGTTGCCGTCGACTGCCTCGTCCTTGAACTTCAGCAGCGCCGGCAGATCGAGCTTCGGCGTGCCGACGCCGATGCCCATCTTGGCGAAGCTGTGGCCCGCCTCCTCGAACATCTCGGAGGCATGCAGCAGCGCCTTCGACGGGATGCAGCCGACGTTGAGGCAGGTGCCGCCGTGGGTGGCGCGCTTCTCAACGACAGTCACCTTCATGCCGAGCTGAGCCGCGCGGATCGCGCAGACATAGCCGCCCGGGCCGGTACCGATGACGATGAGATCGTAACTCATTTGTTTGCCTCAACGTATTGCCGAGATCGAACGATGCGAGCGATGCGAAACAGCGCGGCGGCGATGAGCGATGACAGTGTCACCGCCCCGCAGATTTCGATGACGCCTGCCATCAGAGCAGCCAGGCCGAGCGGCGGGCGGCCGGTCCATTCAATGACCCGGTAGATCAAAGCCGGAGCATCTGCGTGCCCCTCCGCATAGAGGGCCCAATACATGACCCAGAACGCGCCAGCGGTCAGAACCAGCCCAACGAGCCCGAGTGCGAACAGCCACCGACCGAGACGCAAGGAACGCATGACGGCACCGTCGCTTAAACGTCCATCACCAGCCGCGCCGGGTCTTCCAGCATGTCCTTGACCCGCACCAGGAAGGTCACGGCTTCACGGCCGTCGACGATGCGATGGTCATAGGACAGCGCCAGATACATCATCGGCCGCGCCTCGATCTTGCCGCCGACCACCATCGGCCGCTCCTGGATCTTGTGCATGCCGAGGATGCCGGACTGCGGCGCGTTGAGGATCGGCGTCGACATCAGCGAGCCATAGACGCCGCCGTTGGTGATCGTGAAGCTGCCGCCCTGCATCTCTTCGATCTTGAGCGCGCCGTCGCGTGCACGACGGCCGAAGTCGGAAATGTCCTTCTCGATCTGACCGAGCGATTTCTGATCGCAGTCGCGCACCACCGGCACGACGAGGCCCTTCTCGGTGCCGACCGCGATGCCGACGTGATAGTAGTTCTTGTAGATGAGGTCGCCGCCGTCGATCTCGGCATTGACGGCCGGGATATCCTTCAGCGCCTGCACGCAGGCCTTCACGAAGAAGCCCATGAAGCCGAGCTTCGTGCCGTGCCGCTTCTCGAACTGATCCTTGTAGTGGTTGCGGAGCTGCATAACCGCGGTCATGTCGACCTCGTTGAAGGTCGTCAGCATGGCGGCGGTGTTCTGCGCGTCCTTCAGGCGCCGCGCGATGGTCTGGCGGAGCCGCGTCATCTTCACGCGCTCCTCGCGGGCCGCATCGTCGGCGGGCGATGGCGCGCGAACCTGGATCGCTGCGGCGGGCTGAGCCACCGGCGTCGGCCGCGAGGCGGCGCGCTCGATCTCGGCCAGCATGTCGCCCTTGGTGACGCGGCCGTCCTTGCCGGAGCCTGAGACGCCCGCGGGATCGACGCCGGTCTCGGCCGCGATGCGGCGCACCGACGGCGCGATCGGCTTGTCGCCGGACGGCGCGGCGGCTGGAGCCGGAGCAGGCTTCGGCGGCTCGGCGGCCTTCGCCGCAGGCGCTGCGGCAGCAGCAGGCTTCGCCGCTGGCGCACCCGCGCCTTCCTTGATCTGGCCGAGCAGCGCGCCGACCGCGACGGTCTCGCCGTCCTTCACGGCGATGTCGGCGAGCACGCCCGCGGCGGGCGCCGGCACCTCGATGGTGACCTTGTCGGTCTCGAGCTCGACGAGCGGCTCATCGACCGCGACCGCCTCGCCCGGCTTCTTGAACCACTTGCCGATGGTCGCCTCGGTGACGGATTCACCGAGGGTGGGAACGCGAATTTCAGCCATAACTATTTTTCCTATGAACTCTCAGTGCGCCATCACCCTGAGGTGCGAGCCGCGCGGCGGCGAGCCTCGAAGGGCGACGGCGCCGCCATCCTGCGAGGCCTCGCTTCGCGCGGCCACCTCAGGATGACGGCAATTCTTTATCCCAGCGCCTCGTCGAGGAGCTGCTTCAACTGCGCCTGATGCTTCGACATCTGGCCGACCGCGGTCGCGGCCGAAGCCGGACGCGTCGCGTAGCGCGGCCGCCTCTGCTTGGCCTCGATCTGGTTCAGCACCCATTCGATGTAGTGCTCGACGAAGTGCCACGCGCCCATGTTGCGCGGCTCCTCCTGGCACCAGACGAACTCGGCCTGCTTGAAGCGGGCGAGCTCGGTGACCAGCGCCTTGGTCGGGAACGGATAGAGCTGTTCGACGCGCAGCAGATAGATGTCGTCAATGCCGCGCTTCTCGCGCTCCTCGTAGAGATCGTAATAGACCTTGCCGGTGCACATCACGACGCGGCGGATCTTGCTGTCCTCGACCAGCTTGATCTTCTCGTCCGGCAGCATTTGCGCATCGTCCCACAGCACGCGGTGGAACGTGGTGCCGGTGGCCATCTCATCGAGCCGCGATACCGCCCGCTTGTGACGGAGCAGCGACTTCGGCGTCATGAGGATCAGTGGCTTTCTGATCTCGCGCTTCAGCTGACGGCGCAGGATGTGGAAGTAGTTCGACGGCGTCGAGCAGTTGGCGACCTGCATGTTGTCCTCGGCGCACATCTGCAGATAGCGCTCGAGGCGCGCGGAGGAGTGCTCGGGCCCCTGGCCTTCATAGCCGTGCGGCAGCAGGCAGACGAGGCCCGACATGCGCAGCCACTTGCGTTCGCCCGACGAGATGAACTGATCGAACACCACCTGGGCGCCGTTGGCGAAATCGCCGAACTGCGCCTCCCACAGGGTGAGCGCATTGGGCTCGGCGAGCGAATAGCCGTATTCGAAGCCGAGCACGGCCTCCTCCGAGAGCATCGAGTTGATGACCTCGTAGCGCGCCTGCTTCTGGCCGATCTCGTTGAACGGCGTGTAGCGGTCCTCATTCTCCTGGTCGATCAGGACGGAGTGCCGCGACGAGAAGGTGCCGCGCTCGGAGTCCTGTCCGGACAGCCGCACCGGATGGCCGTCGAGCAGCAGCGAGCAGAAGGCCAGCGCCTCGGCGGTGGCCCAGTCGATGCCCTGCCCGGTTTCGATCGCCTTCTGGCGCGCGTCGAGGAAGCGCTGAATGGTGCGGTGGACGTGGAAGCCCTCCGGCACCTTGGTGATCTTGCTGCCGATGTCCTTCAAGGTCTCGACGGCGACGCCGGTGTTGCCACGGCGCGGATCGTCGCTGACGGACGCGGCGGCCTTCATCCCGGACCAGCGACCGTCCAGCCAGTCGGCGTGGTTGGCCTTGTAGCTCTGGCTCGCCTCCTGCTCGACGTCGAGCCGGGCGCGCCAGTCGGCGCGCATCTTCTCGACTTCGCCGTCGGTGACGACATTCTCGCCGACGAGGCGCTTGGCGTAGATGTCCAGCGTCGAAGGATGCGAGCGGATTGCCTTGTACATCACTGGCTGCGTGAATGCCGGCTCGTCGCCCTCGTTGTGGCCGAAGCGGCGGTAGCAGAACATGTCGACCACGACCGGCACCTGGAACTTCTGCCGGAATTCGGTCGCGACCTTGGCGGCGTAGACCACAGCTTCGGGATCGTCGCCGTTGGCGTGGAAGATCGGCGCCTCGATCATCTTGGCGACGTCGGACGGATACGGCGACGAACGCGAGAAGCGCGGATAGGTCGTGAAGCCGATCTGGTTGTTGACGATGAAATGCACCGAACCGCCGGTGCGATGGCCGCGCAGGCCCGAGAGGCCGAAGCATTCGGCGATCACGCCCTGGCCCGCGAACGCGGCGTCGCCGGAGATGAGCAGCGGCATCACCATGGTGCGGTCTTCGCGGCTCGCGCCGTGCTGATCCTGCTTGGCGCGGGTCTTGCCCAGCACCACCGGATTGACGATCTCGAGATGCGACGGGTTCGCGGTGAGCGACAGATGCACCTGGTTGCCGTCGAACTCACGGTCCGACGAGGCGCCGAGGTGATACTTCACGTCGCCCGAGCCTTCGACACTGTCCGGTGACGACGAGCCGCCCTTGAACTCATGGAAGATCGCGCGGTGCGGCTTGCCCATCACCTGGGCCAGCACGTTGAGCCGGCCGCGATGGGCCATGCCGATGACGATCTCTTTGACGCCAAGCGCGCCGCCGCGCTTGATGATCTGCTCCAGCGCCGGGATCATCGACTCGCCGCCGTCGAGGCCGAAGCGCTTGGTGCCGGTGAACTTGATATCGCAGAACTTCTCGAAGCCTTCAGCTTCGACCAGCTTGTTGAGGATCGCGCGCTTGCCCTCGCGGGTGAAGTTGATCTCCTTGTCGCGGCCCTCGATGCGCTCCTGCAGCCACGCCTTCTGCGCGGGATCGGAGATGTGCATGAACTCGACGCCTAGCGTCTGGCAGTAAGTGCGGCGCACGATGGCAAGGATTTCGCGCAGGTTGGCGAATTCCAGGCCGAGCACCTTGTCGATGAAGATCTTGCGGTCGAAGTCGGCTTCGGTGAACCCGTAGGAGCGCGGATCGAGCTCCTCTTCGCTCTTCTCGGGCTCAAGGCCGAGCGGATCGAGCTTGGCGTGGAAGTGGCCGCGGATGCGGTAGGCGCGGATCAGCATGAGCGCGCGGATCGAATCGCGCGTCGCCTGCTGCACGTCGGCGGCCGAAATCTCGACGCCCTTGCTCTGCGCCTTGGCCTTGACCTTGTCGCCGATGGTCTTCTCGACCTCGGCCCAGTCGCCGGTGAGAGCCGCGACCAGTTCGCCGTTGGCGTGGGTGATCGGCCGCTGCCACGAGGGACCGCTGGCGTTCTTGCGAACGTCCTCGCGCTCGTCCTTCAGACTCTCGAAGAAGGCGCGCCATTCGGCGTCGACCGACGCCGGATTGGCTTCATAGCGGGATTGGAGTTGTTCGACATAGGCGGCATTGCCGCCATAGAGAAATGACGTGCGGGCGAACGCCGCATTCGCATCTTGGCGTGACATCTTTTGACTTCCTCTACGAGGCACCTGCCCCGGCAAGAAGGCGCATAGGCAAGTGAACCCGCGACCCCCTTAAGCGACGTTATGGCTCAGATTTATGTCTGCTGAAAGGCTACAAAAGAGCTAATCCCTCAATCCTCCCCTGCCCTCGCGGCGCGCCTTCGGAGCCCTAAAACTAGGCCTTCTGTCGCGCTGGTTAAGGGACCCGGAATCAGCCCTTGAGGAGCTCGGCCAGCGTCCGCCCGAGCCTTGCGGGCGACGGAGATACCTTGATTCCGGCCGATTCCATTGCCGCAATTTTAGACGGCGCGTCGCCCTTGCCGCCCGCGATGATCGCGCCGGCATGGCCCATACGGCGGCCGGGAGGGGCAGTGCGGCCGGCGATGAAGCCGACCATCGGCTTCTTGCGGCCCTTCTTGGCCTCGTCCTTGAGGAATTGCGCGGCATCCTCCTCGGACGAGCCGCCGATTTCGCCGATCATGACGATGGCTTCGGTCTTGGGATCGGCCAGGAACAGCTCGAGCCCGTCGATGAAATCCATGCCCTTGACCGGGTCGCCGCCGATGCCGAGCGCCGTGGTCTGGCCCAGGCCCTCGGCGGTGGTCTGGAACACGGCCTCGTAGGTCAGGGTGCCGGAGCGCGACACGATGCCGACCTTGCCGGGCTTGAAGATCGAGGCCGGCATGATGCCGATCTTGCATTCGCCGGCCGTCATCACGCCCGGGCAGTTCGGCCCGATCAGCCGCGACTTGGAGCCCGACAGCGAACGCTTCACCTTGACCATGTCCTCGACCGGGATGCCCTCGGTGATGCAGACGATCAGCGGGATCTCGGCGTCGATCGCCTCGGCGATGGCATCGGCCGCGCCCGGGGGCGGCACGTAGATCACGCTGGCGTCGGCGCCGGTCTTGGCCTTGGCCTCGGCGACGGTGTCGAACACCGGCAGGCCCAGATGGGTCGAACCGCCTTTGCCCGGCGAGGTGCCGCCGACCATCTTGGTGCCGTAGGCGATGGCCTGCTCGGAGTGAAAGGTGCCATTCTTGCCGGTGAAGCCCTGGCAGATGACCTTGGTGTTCTTATTGACGAGGATCGGCATGGTCAGGCGGCCTTCTTCACGGCGGCGACAATCTTCTGCGCGGCGTCGTCGAGATCGTCGCCGGAGGTGACGTTCAGGCCGGACTCCTTGATGATCTTCTTGCCGAGCTCGACGTTGGTGCCTTCGAGGCGCACCACCAGCGGCACCTTGAGACCCACTTCCTTGACCGCGGCGACCACGCCTTCGGCGATCACGTCGCACTTCATGATGCCGCCGAAGATGTTGACCAGGATGCCCTTCACCTTCGGATCGGAGGTGATGATCTTGAACGCCGCCGCGACCTTGTCCTTCGAGGCGCTGCCGCCGACGTCCAGGAAGTTCGCGGGCTCCATGCCGTAGAGCTTGATGATGTCCATGGTGGCCATCGCGAGGCCCGCGCCGTTCACCATGCAGCCGATCGAGCCGTCGAGCGCGACGTAGTTGAGATCGTATTTCGAGGCCTCGATCTCCTTCGGGTCCTCTTCGGTCTCGTCGCGCAGCGCCACCACGTCGGGGTGGCGGAACAGCGCGTTGTCGTCGAAGCCCACTTTCGCGTCGAGGCAGATCAGCTTCTTGTCCTTGGTGACCACCAGCGGGTTCACCTCGAGCAGGGCCATGTCCTTCTCGGTAAACGCCTTGTAGAGCTTGGTGATCAGCGAACTCGCCTGCTTCTGCAGATCGGCGTCGAGGCCGAGCGCCTTGGAGATGGTCCGCACGTGATGCGGACAGATGTTGGTCGCGACATCGATCGGCACGGTGATGATCTTGTCCGGCGTATCGTGCGCGACCTGCTCGATGTCCATGCCGCCTTCGGTGGACACCACGATGGCGACGCGCGCGCGGGCGCGATCGACCAGCATCGACAGGTAGAACTCCTTGTCGATGGCGGAGCCTTCCTCGATGTAGAGGCGGTTGACCTGCTTGCCCTTGGGCCCGGTCTGATGCGTGACCAGAGTCGAGCCCAAAAGCCGCGTGGCCTCCTTCTTCACGTCGTCGACCGATTTCACGACCTTGACGCCGCCGGCCTTGCCGCGGCCGCCGGCGTGGATCTGGGCCTTCACCACCCAGACCGGCCCACCGAGTTCGTTGGCGCCTTTGACGGCCTCATCGACGCTGAAGGCCGGAATGCCGCGCGGCACCGGCACGCCGAATTCGCGCAGCACGGCTTTGGCCTGGTACTCGTGGATGTTCATGCTGCGGTGACCCCGGTGTCTCGTTCGATAAAGACGCCATCGCCCGCTTTCGCGGGCGATGGCAACCGTTGTTACTTCTTGCCGAGATCCGGCGCGATCTTCTGGCAGGCATCGACCAGCGCCTTCACGGCATTGGCCGACTTATCGAACTCGCTGCGCTCCGAACCGGTGAGATCGAGCTCGACGATGCGCTCGACGCCCTTGGCGCCGATCACCACCGGCACGCCGACGTAGAGATTCTTGATGCCGTACTCGCCGTTGAGCCACGCGGCGCAGGGCAGCACGCGCTTCTTGTCGAGCAGGTAGCTCTCCGCCATCGCGATGGCCGACGAAGCCGGCGCGTAGAACGCCGAGCCGGTCTTGAGCAGATTGACGATCTCGGCGCCGCCGTTGCGGGTGCGGTTGAAGATTTCCTCGACGCGGGCCTGAGTGGTCCAGCCCATGCGAATGAGATCGGGCAGCGGAATGCCGGCGACCGTCGAATACCGCGCCATCGGCACCATGGTGTCGCCGTGACCGCCGAGCACGAAGGCCGAGACGTCTTCCACCGACACGTTGAACTCGTCGGCCAGGAAGTAACGCAGCCGCGCCGAGTCGAGCACGCCGGCCATGCCGACCACCATGTTGCGCGGCAGGCCCGAGGCCTTCTGCAGCGCCCAGACCATGGCGTCGAGCGGGTTGGTGATGCAGATGACGAAGGCGTTGGGCGCGTACTTTTTCAAACCGGCGCCGACCTGGTCCATCACCTTGAGATTGATGCCGAGAAGATCGTCGCGGCTCATGCCCGGCTTGCGCGGCACACCGGCGGTGACGATGCAGACGTCGGCGCCTTCCATCGCCTCATAGGCGTTGGTGCCTACCATCTTGGAGTCGAAGCCTTCGACCGGCGACGACTGGACGAGATCGAGCGATTTGCCCTGGGGAATGCCTTCGGCGATGTCGAACAGCACGACGTCGCCAAGCTGCTTCAGTCCGATGAGGTGCGCGAGCGTGCCGCCAATTTGGCCTGCGCCGATCAACGCAATCTTGTTACGCGCCATAGAGAGAATCCTTTGGGAGAGACCGCTGGGAACTGGGGGTCGCGCGGTGGTTAACTTTTTCGGCGGGGGCGTTCAAGTGACCTCCCGCGAGTAGCCGCTGGCAGGCCATCATGCCATCTGTAATACATTATACCAGACCCACCGAGCAAAATTCGTCGCCGCAATGCGTCATATTCCTCACATGCATTGCAGTGCAATAGGCGATCGATGAGAAATGCTTTCCCGATGCGATTCCCGGTCAAGCGCCACGGGCGCTCGGAGGCCGAACCGCGCCGGCTGCTGTGCTAACAATTACAGTGAGTGCCGTTGCCATCCCGCCGTGGGGAGCCTTGTGATGATTGACGCGCGGACCAAAGCCGGAATGATCGTCGCGGCGGCGTTGCTGTCATCGTGCGGACAAGGCAACGAATACAAAGAGCCGCCGCCGCCGAAAGTCACGGTGGCGCAGCCGGCACAACAACCGGTCACACGCTATCTCGAAGTCAACGGCAACACCGCGGCGGTGAACTCCACCGATCTCGTCGCGCGCGTCGCCGGCTTCGTCGACAAGATCAACCAGCAGGACGGCACCGCGGTCACCAAAGGCACCTTGCTTTTCACGATCGAGCCCGAGCCATATCGGATCAAACTCGATCAGGCCAAGGCCGCAGAGGCCGGCGCAGAGGCCAGCCTCAAGGACGCGGAGGCCACCTTCCAGCGCAAAGCCGATCTCCTGGGAAGGCAAACCGCTTCCAAGGCGGACTACGATCAGGCGCTCGCAGCGCGCGACTCGGCACAAGCCACTCTCGACCAGGCCAAGGCCAACACTAGGCTGGCGCAGACCAATCTCGACTACACGCAGGTGACCGCGCCATTCGACGGCATCGTCACGGCGCGGCAGGTGTCGATCGGGCAATATGTCGGCGGCAGCGCGACCCCCACGGTGCTCGCCTCGATCGTTCAAGCCGAGCCGATCTACACGAACTTCAACATCAGCGAACAGGACGTGCAGCGCGTGCGCACCGAAATGCGCCGTCGCGGGATCGCGCCGTCCGACATTCGAAAAGTCCCGGCTGAAATCGGCCTGCAGACCGAGACCGGCTATCCGCACCGCGGCACGCTCGACTACGCCGCACCGAACGTCGATCCGTCGACCGGCACACTCGCGGTCCGCGCCATCTTTGAGAACACCGATCGGGTGCTGCTGCCCGGCTACTTCGTGCGCGTTCGGGTTCCGCTGGGCGAGCCCAAGACCTCTCTGCTGGTGCCTGACGTCGCACTCGGCAGCGACCAGGGCGGCCGCTATCTGCTCGTCGTCAACAAGGACAACGTTGTCGAGCAGCGCAAGGTCGAGCTCGGGCCGCAGGTCGACACGCTGCGCGTGATCGACAGCGGGATATCGGCCGACGACCGGGTCGTGGTGGGCGGGCTCCTTCGCGCCATTCCGGGGCAGAAGGTCGATCCACAGACGCAGACCGCGTCGGCGGCGCCCGCATCCAGCAACGCGCGCTGAGGCGCCGGCCATGATCTCGAAATTCTTCATCGAACGGCCGGTCCTCGCCAACGTGCTGGCGATCCTGATGGTGGTGATCGGGCTTGTTTCGCTCTACCGCCTGCCGGTCGCGCAATATCCAGACATCGTGCCGCCGACCGTGCAGGTCACCACACGCTATCCCGGCGCCAGCGCCCGCACCGTGATCGACACCGTCGCATTGCCGATCGAGCAGCAGGTCAACGGCGTCGAGGGCATGATCTACATGCAGTCCTATGCCGCCTCCGACGGCAGCTACTCCCTGACCGTGACGTTCGGCGTCGGCACCGACCTGAACTTCGCGCAGGTGCTGGTGCAGAACCGCGTGTCGAGCGCGCTGTCGTCCCTGCCGCAGTCAGTGCAGGTGCAGGGCGTCACGGTGCAAAAGAAGTCGACCGCGATCCTGCAAATCGTGACGCTGACCTCGCCCGATCGGCGCTACGACAATCTCTATCTGTCGAACTTCGCCACCATCCGCCTCAAGGACGAGATCGCGCGCCTGCCGGGCGTCGGCAGCGTCACCGTGTTCGGCGCCGGACAATATTCGATGCGCATCTGGCTCGATCCGAACAAGATGCAGGTGCGCAAGCTGACCACGCAGGACGTCATCCAGGCGCTGCAGCAGCAGAGTGCACAGGTCGCATCGGGCCAGATCGGCGCGCCGCCCGCGCCGGAAAACCAGTCGTTCCAATACACGCTCAATGTGCTCGGCCGCCTCGACGATCCGGAGCAGTTCGCCAATGTGGTGGTGAAGACCGGCAATGCCGGCGAGATCACCCGTGTCCGCGACATCGGCCGGGTCGAGCTTGGGGCGCAGACCTATTCGCAGATCTTCGCTGAGGACGGAAAGCCCGCGGCAGGGATTGCGATCTTTCTCGCGCCGGGCGCCAACGCGCTCAATGTCGCGAACGAAGTGCAGACCCGGATGAAGGCGCTAGCCGCGGAATTTCCGCAAGGGCTCACTTATGGCGTGCCGTTCGACACAACGACCTTCGTCGGCGAGGCGGTGAAGGAGGTCTACAAGACGCTGTTCGAGGCCGGAATCCTGGTGCTGATCGTGATCATGGTGTTCCTGCAGGACTGGCGCGCCATGCTGATCCCGGCCACCACAGTGCCGGTGACGATCATCGGCGCCTTTGCGGCGATGGCCGCGATGGGGTTCACGGTCAATCTCTCGACATTGTTTGCGATCGTGCTCGCGATCGGCATCGTGGTCGACGACGCGATCGTCGTGGTCGAAGGCGCGGCCCACAATATCGAACAGGGCATGAGCGGCCATGATGCGGCGATCCGGGCCATGGACCAGCTGTTCGGCCCGATCATCGGCATCACGCTGGTGTTGATGTCGGTGTTCATTCCGGCCGCCTTCCTGCCGGGACTCACCGGCAAGATGTATGCGCAGTTCGCCCTCGTCATCGCCGCGACCGCTGTGCTCAGCGCCGTCAATGCGGCGACGCTGAAGCCGACGCAAAGCGCCATGTGGCTGCGGCGGCCGAAGCCGCCCGAGCAGCGCAACGTCTTCTATCGCGGGTTCAACTCGGTCTATGGGCGCCTCGAAAACCGCTACGCCGGCGTCATCACCTGGATGGCGGCCCGCAGCGGGCTGATGGTCGCCATCGCGCTTGTTGTGATCGCGCTCTCGGGCTACGGCTTCACGCGCCTCGCCACGGGCTTCCTGCCCACCGAAGACCAGGGCTATCTGCTGGCGAGCGTGCAGTTGCCTGACGGCGCGTCGCTCGAACGCACCCAGAAGGTGCTCGACAAGGTCACTGAGATTTCCAAAAAAACGCCCGGCGTCGAGCGGGTCATCACCATTGCGGGCGTGTCTGCGCTCGACAACAGCGCACCGCTCGCCAATGGCGGCGTCGCCTATATCATCCTCAAGCCCTGGAGCGAACGCGGCAAGGACGAAGGCTTGCTGCCGCTGTTCCTCGGCCTCAACAAGTCGCTCGGAGAGATCGACGAGGCGCGCATCCTGGTGATCCCGCCGCCGCCCATCCAGGGCGTCGGCAACGCGGCGGGCGTCACCATGCAACTCGAATTGCGCGACGGCAGCTTCGATCTCAACAAGCTGCAGTCGGTTGTGACCTCGGTCGAATCCAACGCCGAAACCCAGTCGAGCATCCAGCGGGTGATGGCGCCGTTCCGCTCCAGCGTGCCGCAATACACCATCGATGTGGACCGCGTGAAAACCGAGACGCTGCATGTCTCGGTCGACCAGGTGTTCGCGGCGCTGACCGGCTATCTCGGCTCGGCCTACGTGGACCAGTTCAACAAGTTCGGCCGCACCTTCCAGATCTACATCCAGGCCGACGCGCAGTACCGGTTGCGGCTCGAGGATGTCCGCAATCTCACGGTGCGCAACCGCGACGGCCAGATGATCCCGATCGGCACCGTGATCGACATCAAGCCAGTCACGGCGCCGTCGCTGATCAGCCTCTACAATCTCTATCCGTCGGCGACGATGATCGCGCTGCCGGTGCAGGGCGTGTCGACCGGCCAGACCATAGACATCATGGAGCAACTTGCGGCGCGCACGCTGCCGCCCGGCGCGGGCTACGAATGGACCGCGATGTCGTACCAGGAGAAGCTGGTCGGCTCGCAGATGTTTGCGGTGTTCAGCCTGGCGCTGCTGCTGGTGTATCTCGTGCTCGCCGGACAATACGAGAGCTGGTACGCGCCGGTCTCGGTGATCCTCGCGGTGCCGCTCTCGCTGATCGGCCCGGTGTTGACGCTCTCGGCATTGAAGGTCGACAACAATCTCTATGTCCAGATCGGCCTCGTGCTGCTGATCGCGCTATCGGCCAAAAACGCGATCCTGATCGTCGAGGTGGCGCGCGAAATGCGCCACGAGGGCAAGGCCATCGTCGAGTCCGCGATCGATGCGGCGCGGGCGCGCTTCCGGCCGATCGTGATGACGTCGTTTGCTTTCATTCTCGGCGTGCTGCCGCTGGTGCTCGCGACCGGCGCCGGCGCCAGCGCGCGCAAATCGATCGGCATCACGGTGTTCACCGGCATGCTCGCATCGACCTGCCTCGCCGTGTTGTTCGTGCCGTCGTTCTTCGTGGTGGTGCAGCGTTTCGAGGAATGGCGCGCGGCAAGGAAGCGGCCGGCAGCGGACGCGACAACAGCCTAAGTCACGTCTCGACGATGCCTTCGCTCGAGCCGCTGGCCGCCGAGTCGCGTCGGCCGTGCGGCAGAGCGAGATAAGCTTCCGAGCGCATCTCGATGAGCCGCGAAGCGGTGCGGTTGAACTCCATGGCCTCGTAGCCGCTTTCTCCCTTGTAGAGCGCGTCGGGCTCGGCGGCCGCCGAGGCGATCAACTTGACGGCATTGTCGTAAAGCGTGTCGATGAAAATGATGAAGCGTTTGGCGGCGTTGCGTTCATCGAAGCCCATCACCGGAATGCGGTCGACAATGACGGTGTGGAACTCGTGGGCGATGCGCAAATAATCCGCGGCGGCGAGCGGCTGCTCGCACAGGTCGTGAAAGAAGAACCGGGCCACGCCCATGGCGGCGCGCGGCACACGCAGCCGCCGTCCTCTGACCGCGAGCTCCTGCGGCACACCGCTGGAACTGCCGACGAGACGTCGCCACGCCTCGTCGAGCGCCGCGGTTGCATCGTCATCCGTCGGTGCGAACCAGACCTTCTGTCCGGCGAGCAGCTTCTCCAGCCGGAAGTCGGTGCGCGAATCGAGTCGAAGCACCTCCATGTGCTTCTCGATCATGGCGATGAACGGCACGAACAGCGAGCGGTTGAGCCCATCCTTGTAGAGATCCGACGGCGCGACGTTCGAGGTCGCGACGACGACGACGCCCAACTCGAACAGCCGGGAGAACAGCCGGCCGAGTATCATCGCGTCTGCAATGTCGGTGACGTGGAATTCGTCGAAGCAGAGCAGCCAGCTTTCCTCGGCGAGTTCGTTCGCGGTCAGCCGGATGGCGTCCTCGTCCTGGATCTCGCCGTTCTTGATTTTCTGGCGGTAGACCCGCACCCGGTCATGCACGTCAGCCATGAACTCATGGAAATGCGCGCGGCGCTTGCGCACCACCGGATTCGCTTCGAAGAACAAGTCCATCATCATGGTCTTGCCGCGGCCGACCGCGCCATAGACGTAGAGGCCCTTCACCGGCTCAGGCTGCTCGCGGCTGCCGAACAGCCAACCTGAGGGTCGCGAACGGCGTGCCGAGCGATGGGTCGCGACGCGCTGCTCGACGGCCTCCAACCGCGCCAGTAGCGCCTGCTGGGCTGGATCGCGCTCGATTTTCTTGAGGGCGACCAGGCCTTCGTAGAGTTCGCGGACAGACATCGTGGGATTCGGGAGCGGCGACGAGGAGTGGAGTGGGCCTCCGGCATAGGGCCTGCAACCATGTCCGGCAAGCAAGCTGGGCAGTCGGCCACTGGCCGACCTGCATGCCAGCCATGCAGATACATCGAATAAATTCAGTGACTTAGGCGATCCATCTGTCTATCCGGCAAGGCGCGTCATATTTACGCTGCAACGCAGCATCATAATGATTCGCGTTGGCCGGCCTCAGGGCCGGTTCGCCTAGGGAATGGGAAGTCCAAGCAGGGTTTTTCAGGCGGCCAAACGTTTGGCCAAGGTCAGGAGACCCAGATGCAAGATTCACTCGCCGGCAACGGCGTCATCCGCAAACTCTTCATCGGAGAAGCCCGGCTTTATCGGGACCACCTGCTGCGGCTCGATGCCGACAGCCGCCACAGCCGATTCGGCGGCGGAGTCTCGGACGAGTTCATCCGCAACTACGTCGGCACGACCTTCGGTCTCAGCGCCATCGTTCACGGCTTTTTCGTCGACGGCCTGCTCCGTGGCGCGGCCGAACTGCGGCCGCTGGGGCCGACCTTTGCACGCGAGGCCGAGGCCGCGTTGAGCATCGAACAGCCTTGGCAGAGCCACGGCGTGGGTTCCGCGCTGCTTGACCGCACCCTGCTCGCCGCTCGGAACCGCGGTATCAAAATGCTGCACATGGCCTGCCTTGCCAACAACCGCCGCATGCAGGAGCTGGCGCGGAAATTCGCTGCGGAACTCAGCTTCGATTTTGGTGGCGTGGTCGGCGAAGTCACGGCGCCGCGGCCGACTCCGCTGTCTGTGTTGCGGGAGGTGGTGGCCGACAATTGCGGCTTTGCCACCGCAATGCTCGATGTTCACTCAAGAATGCTGAAATTGCCTTCGCAGCAGGGAAGCCCTCGTTAACCTGTTGGCGTGGTTTGCCGCTTATCGTCCGTCCCAGCACGCGTACGGGAGGGCAGGCCGATGGTGGTCGTTCACGCAGCCGAAATTCGGGTCCTGGGCACCACCGCCATCGAGGATTATCACGCCCATCTGATGCGGCTCGATCGCGCAAGCCTCATCCCGGGCGACGATCGCGGCATCGATGCGCACTGCCTCGATCTTCTGGCTTCGGGCGCGATCCTGATCGGTGCTTATGTGAAGGGTGTCATGCGGGCGAGCGCTGAGATCGTGCCGGACCGCACGGCAAGGCGCGCTGAGGCTGCGATCACCATCGAAGACGGCTACTACGAGCGCGGCTTCGAGCGCGAACTGACCGACAAGATCATCGAAGAGGCGCGGCGCTATCATCTCACCGATGTGCGCGTGCAGGAGCCAACGGCGACGCGCAGCTACAAAATTCCGATGATGCAGCTGCACAGCTACGCGACGGCGTAACAACGCGCTACGCCGCCAGCGGATACGCCGCTTCGACCACATAAGGCCCGCCGCCGACCGAAGCGCGCGACGAGAACAGCACAAACCGCGACACCTTGAAGGCCGGCCATCGGAAGCCGCCGCGCGTCGATAGATATTCAGCAACGTCACGGCTCGTCGCATCGCGCAACCGCGCCAGCGTGATGTGCGGCGTATATTTGCGGCCTTCGGGCTCGAGACCGACGCGCTGCATCAGCCGCTCGTGTTCGGCTTGCAGCTCCATCACCGACTGTGTCTGTGCGGCTGTGACCACCACGGCGCGCGGCCTGCGGCCGCCGAACGACGACAGTCCATCGAGCTGGACTTCGAATTCGCGGCGGCGAACCTGACCGAGCGACCACGCCACCTCACCCGCGAGTTCGTCGTCGACGTCGCCGATGAAGCGCAAAGTCAGATGGTAATTTTCCCGATCGATCCAGCGCGCGCCGGGCAGGCCGCCGCGCAGCAGTGACAGCGATTCAGCCAGTTGGGTGGGGATTTCCAGACCTGTGAACAATCGCGGCATGATCGAACTCTCAACGCTACTGGAACACGATCGCCCCGCTTGCACAACGTCCCGCCGGGACGTCCACTCGCTTGGTATGTTGGGCGTCGCACCGACCGATGGAAGCCCCGTCAAGCGGGCGACTTGGCGCGCACGCGCGCGAGCAGCTCTTCCACCTTCGGCAGAATTCCCTGCACGATTTTCGCCACGCCTGCCGAGGTGGGATGCAAGCCGTCACTCTGATTGAGCTTGGCGTCACCGACGATGCCGTCGAGGAAAAACGGATAGAGCAGCAGGCCGTTCTGGCTCGCGAGGTCCGGATAGATCGAGTCGAACGCCTTGGTGTAGTCGGCGCCGAGATTGCGCGGCGCCAGCATTCCGCACAACAGAACCTCGATATTGCGCGCCTTGAGCCTGCGCACGATCTCGGTCAGCGCGTCGCGCGTCACTTTCGGATCGATGGCGCGCAGCATGTCGTTTGCGCCGAGCTCAAGGATCACCGCGTCGGTGCCGTCCGGCACCGACCAATCGAGCCGCGCCAGCCCGCCGGTGCTGGTATCGCCCGATACGCCCGCATTGGCGACGTCGACCGCGACGCCTTTGGCCTTCAGCGCCTTCTCGAGGTGGACCGGAAACGCATCCTGGGCCGGAAGCTGATAGCCGGCGGACAGCGAATCGCCGAACGCCACGATCTTGATGGTCCGCTCTCCAGCGTCCGCCATGCCGGTCCCCATCAGGGCCAAAAAGCCCAGCAACAAAGCGGCCAAACGACGCTGGACGTTGGGGGCATGCTTCCCATATGACCGAATCGAACGTAAGGACTGGAAGCTGGCCCGGAGCCTCATGAACGACTCCTCGAATGCGGCGATGCCCGCGTCTAGCCCTGCCATTTCGCTCTCCGGCGTTAATCTTGCGCTCGGCCGCGATGCGGCCCGTGTCCATATTCTCAAAGACATCAATCTTCATATAGGCCGCGGTGAGGCAATCGGCCTGGTCGGGCCGTCAGGCTCGGGCAAGACGACGCTGCTGATGGTGCTGGCTGGCCTGGAGCGGGCCGACAGCGGGCAGATCATGGTGGCGGGCTCCGACCTGCGAAAACTCGACGAGGACGCGCTGGCGCGCTTCCGAGGCCGCAATGTCGGCATCGTGTTTCAATCCTTCCACCTCATTCCGACCATGACGGCGCTGGAGAATGTCGCGGTGCCGCTCGAGCTCGCCGGCCACGGCGACGCGCAGACGCGCGCGCGCGACGAGCTGGCCAAGGTCGGTCTTGCCGAACGCCTGCACCACTATCCGGCGCAGCTTTCCGGCGGCGAGCAGCAGCGGGTCGCACTGGCGCGCGCGCTCGCGCCCGATCCTGCGATTCTGGTCGCTGACGAGCCCACCGGCAACCTCGATGAGGCCACCGGCAAGCAGATCATCCAGCTTCTGTTCGCCGGCCATGTTGAACGCGGCACCACGCTCATTCTCGTGACGCATGACAACGCTCTGGCCCAGCGTTGCGACCGCGTCGTCCGATTGCGTTCGGGCCGGATCGAAAATTCACCCGTCGCCGCAACCACAGGATAGCCCTATATGGCCGCCACGGACATCGTCGTTCCGTTTGCGAACCGCGTTCCGCTCTGGCTCAAACTCGTTTTCACCGCCTTCATGTTCGTTCTGGTGCCGGTCTATTGGTACTATTACGGCCCGACCAACTTCCTCTACTTCTGCGACATCTCGCTGTTCCTGACGCTCGCCGGCCTCTGGCTGGAAAGCCCGCTGCTGATCTCGATGTGCGCGGTCGGGCTTCTTGCGCCGCAGACTCTCTGGGTCGTCGATTTCGTGCTGAACTTCTTCGGCGTCTCGCTGGTCGGCATGACGGCCTACATGTTCAATCACGACAGCTCGCTGTTCCTGCGCGGGCTGTCGCTGTTTCACGGCTGGCTGCCGTTGCTGCTGGTCTATCTGGTCTGGGCGTTCGGTTATGACCGCCGCGGCTTTCCGGCCTGGACCGTGCTGGCCTGGGTGCTGATGCTGGTCTGCTTCTTCCTGATGCCGCCGCCCGATCCGAATGCGGGGCTCAAGCCGGTCAACATCAACTATGTCTACGGTCCGAGCGACGCCGTGGCGCAAACCTTCGTGCATCCCTACGTCTGGCTCGCCGGCATGATGATCGGCCTGCCTCTCATTCTGTTCCTTCCAGTCCACCTCGTTCTGTCGCGTTACGCACCGAAAGCCTGATGAGCCAAAAGGCCTCATGACCCTAGCCTCGCCGACCATCTCGACGCCGTTCAGCCCACTGCGCTTTGCGCTTCGCGAATTGCGCGGCGGGCTGCACGGCTTTCGCATCTTCGTCGCCTGCATCGCGCTCGGCGTGATGGCGATCGCAGGCGTCGGGTCGTTCTCGAAGAGCCTCAGCGACGGCATCGATCGCCAGGGCCAGGTGATCCTGGGCGGCGATCTGTCGTTCATCCTGATCCATCGCGAGGTCAACGACGCCGAGCGGCGCTTCCTTCAAAGCCATGGGCAGGTCTCGGCCAACGCCACCATGCGGGCGATGGCAACGGCCGGCGGACAACGCGCGCTCGTCGAACTGAAGGCGGTCGACGCCTTCTATCCGCTGTACGGCAAGATTGCGCTCGAACCCGACATGCCGCTCGAGCGCGCGATGGCACAGCACGACGGCGTGTTCGGCGCGGCCGTCGATC
Organism: Rhodoplanes sp. Z2-YC6860; assembly: GCF_001579845.1. Lineage (GTDB taxonomy): Bacteria > Pseudomonadota > Alphaproteobacteria > Rhizobiales > Xanthobacteraceae > Z2-YC6860. Next base: position 539,538 of record NZ_CP007440.1, on the reverse strand, counting down.
CCACACTTCTGACCCGGCTCAATCTCGAGCGCGGCGCACAGCTGACGATCGGCAACGCCATTATAGAAGTCACCGCGGTGATCCAGAGCGAGCCGGACAAGCTCGCGAGCGGCATAGGCTTCGGCCCGCGCATCATTCTCAGCCAGGATGCGCTTCGCGCCACCGGGCTCTTGGTGCCCGGCAGCCTGGTGCGTTGGAATTACCGCTTGAGAATGTCCGACCCGAGCGACCGCGCCGTGAAGGCCGTCACCGCCGCGGCAGGCCGCGAGCTTCCCGATGCCGGCTGGCAGATCCGCAACCGGAACAACGCGTCGCCGGCGCTCGAACGCAATGTCGAACGCTTCACGCAGTTCCTGACGCTGGTCGGCCTCACTGCGCTGCTCGTCGGCGGCGTCGGCGTCGCCAACGCCGTGAAGAGCCATATCGACCGAAAGCGCGACACCATCGCGACGCTCAAAGCCATGGGCGCAACCGGCGGCCGGGTGTTTTCGATTTATCTCTCGCAAGTGCTGGTGCTGTCGGCGGCCGGCGCGGTGATCGGGCTGGTGCTCGGCGCGGCATTGCCGTTCGCCATCGCCGCCGCCTTCGGCGCAATCATTCCGCTGCCGATCGCGCCGGCCTTGCAGCCGGACGAACTGGCGCTGGCCTTCGGTTATGGCCTGCTCACGGCGCTCGCCTTCGCGCTGTGGCCGCTTGGCCGTGCTCACGACGTACCGGTCTCGGCGCTGTTTCGCGACGCGGTCGCGCTGGACGGCCGCTGGCCGCGGCGGCGCTATATTTTCGCAACGCTGCTGGTGATCGCAGCGCTGGTCGCAGTGGCGACGTTCCTGGCTTTCGATCGCAAGATCGCGCTGATTTTCGTCGGCGCGTCGGCGGCGGTGTTCGTCACGCTGCAGGCTGTGGCTTTGCTCTTGATGGCGATCGCGCGACGGCTGCCGCGCGTCAACTCGACGGCGCTGCGGCTTGCCATCGCCAACATGCACCGGCCGGGCGCGCTCACGCCGACCGTGGTGCTGTCGCTCGGGCTTGGGCTGGCGCTGCTCGTCACCGTGATCGAGATCGACGGCAATCTGCGCCGGCAGATCGAGGGGGCATTGCCCGACAAGGTGCCGTCCTTCTACTTCCTCGATATTCAATCGGCCGAATCCCAACGCTTCGACGCGTTCATCCACCAGCAGGCGCCCACGGCCACGCTGGAGCGCGTGCCAATGCTGCGCGGCCGCATCATGTCGGCTGCGGGCATCAAAGCCGATGACCTCAAGGCCAAGCCGGATGCCGAATGGGTGCTGCAAAGCGACCGCGGCATCACCTTTGCAACCGACGTGCCGCGCGGCTCGACCGTGGTCGAGGGGACGTGGTGGCCGGCCGACTACAAAGGCCCGCCGCTGGTCTCGATGGAAAAGCGCATCGCCGAAGGTCTCAAGCTGAAGATCGGCGATCCGATCACCGTCAACGTGCTCGGCCGCAACATCACGGCGGAGATCGCCAACCTCCGCACGGTGCATTGGGAGAATCTCGGCATCAACTTCGTGCTGGTGTTCCCGCCCAGCGCCTTTGCCGGCGCGCCGCACACCGACATTGCCACGCTGAGCTATCCGGGCGGCAGCACGACCGCGCAAGAAACAACTCTGCTCAAGGCTGTGGGCGAGACATTTCCCGCGGTGACCACGGTGCGCGTCAAGGACGCCATCGAGGCGGTGGGGAACATCGTCAGCAATCTCATTCTCGCGATTCGCGGGGCGAGCCTCGTGGCGTTGCTCTCCGCGGTGCTGGTGCTCGGCGGCGCGCTCGACGCCGGCCACCGCGACCGAATCTACGACGCGGTGGTGTTGAAGACGCTCGGCGCGACGCGCGGCAAGCTCATCGGCGCCTATGCGCTGGAATACCTGCTGCTCGGCGCAGTCACTGCATTCTTCGGGGTCGGCGCCGGTTCGATCGCAGCTTGGGTCGTCGTCACAAAAGTGATGAACCTGAATTTCACCTGGCTGCCTGGGCCTGCAGCGGGTGCGGCATTTGGCGCACTCGTTGTCACCGTGGCGTTGGGGCTCGCCGGCACGTTCAGCGCGCTCGGTCATAAGCCCGCGACGGTGCTCAGGAATTTGTGACGCACTGCTGTTGCATTGCGTCAAAGCGTCGCGTAATCGGCAAATTATTTCAATACCTTACGCCGCACGACCGGTTGCGACGCGGTGTGTTATACCTACCTGCAAGTCGGTCGCGCGCAACGGTCTGCATCCGAAAGTTCTGCGCCGATGCGCGCGATCACCTGAGGCAAACGTTCGACAACATGGGGGTTTCGACGATGTCGGACTACGACCGTAATGTTGCTACCGCGCCGTTCGGGCGGACGATGGGCCAAGCCGGCTCCGTCGCCGTCGACGAAGGGCTGCGGGCCTACATGCTGCGCATCTACAACTACATGGCGCTCGGCTTGGCCATCACCGGCTTGGCTGCGCTTGGCATCTACATGATCTCAGTGACCGGCGAGATGTCGGCGGCCGCGAAGGTCATCCGCGCCGGCGCGGAAGTGCCTGCCCGAATCGGCAACAACGTGTTCCTGACGCCGATCGGGTTCTTCCTGTTTGGCACGTACATGAAATGGGTGGTCATGTTCGCGCCACTGGCGGTGGTGTTCCTGCTCGGCTTCGGCATCGAGCGGATGCGGCCGGCCACCGCACAGATCGTGTTCTGGATCTACGCGGCGCTGGTTGGCGTTTCGCTCGCCACCGTATTCATGGTGTTCACCCAGACCTCGATCGTGCGGGTGTTCTTCATCACCGCGGCTTCGTTCGGCGCGCTGACCCTCTACGGCTACACCACGCAGCGCGACCTGACGGCGATGGGTTCGTTCCTGATGATGGGCCTGTTCGGCATCATCCTGGCGGGCCTGGTGAACCTGTTCACGCAGAGCCAGATGCTGCAGACCGTGATCTCGATCATCGGCGTGCTGGTGTTTGCAGGCCTCACCGCCTGGGACACCCAGCGGCTGAAGGCCGAATACCTCTACGGCGCCATGGACGGCGACACCCAGGAGCGCTCGGCGATCATCGGCGCGCTGTCGCTTTACCTTAACTTCATCAACCTGTTCACGCTGCTGCTGCAGTTGCTCGGCCAGCGCGAGGAGTAAGCCGAAATCGCGGCAAAACGCCGCCAAGGCGAAAGGCCCCGGTATCACGCCGGGGCCTTTTTTACGGGCTAAACAATCCGTAACCACGACTGCAGCGATCTGGCGGAAAAGGCTCCGGTCCACTAGATTCTGCACCGAGACGGCCTGCCGGCGTTCCGGCAGGCCATGAGAGACCCGGCTCGGTCCGGGACACCGAAGGGAACTTCAATGTCGGACTCCAGATGGAACACGGCGCCCCGCGGCTACGTCGGCCAGACCGCCGCGGTGGACGCAGGCCTGCGCGCCTACATGATCCGCGTCTACAACTACATGGCTGCCGCCGTGGCGCTCACCGGTGTGGTGGCCTATGCGACGTTCAACGCCGCGGTCAGCACGGACGCCGCCGGCAAGATCATCGGCCTGACGGCGTTCGGCCAGTCGATCTTCAGCGGCCCCGCCTTGATCGTACTTCTGCTCGCCACGCTGGGGCTGGTGTTCTTCATCAGCTTCCGCATCCAGTCGATGCAATACACGACGGCGCTGGGGCTGTTCATGCTCTATGCCGCCCTGATCGGCGTCACCACGTCGTCGATCTTCCTGGTCTACACCGGCGCGTCGATCACACGGGTGTTCTTCGTCTCAGCCGCCTCGTTCGGCGCGCTGAGCCTCTACGGCTACACCACCCAGCGCGATCTTTCGCCGATGGGCTCGTTCCTGATGATGGGCCTGTTCGGCATCATCATCGCGAGCCTGGTCAACATCTTCCTGCATTCGAGCGGATTGCAGTGGGTGATCTCGGTGATTGGCGTCGGCATCTTCGCGGGCCTCACCGCCTACGACACCCAGCGGATCAAGGAGATGTACAGCTCGATGGATGACGACGGCACGCTCGGCCGCAAGGCCGTGATGGGCGCGCTGTCGCTCTACCTCGACTTCATCAACCTGTTCATGATGCTGCTGCGCCTGGTGGGCGACCGCCGCTAAGCGACCAACAGGTCAACGCAATGCACGCCCCGGCCAATAGCCGGGGCGTTTTCTTTTCAGCTTTGCTACGATCGCGAAATGACCGACGTCACGATCCGCCCGGCGACGCCCGCCGACATCCCCTCGATCACCCGCATCTACGCCCACGCCGTGCAAAACGGCACCGCGACCTTCGAGCTCGAGCCGCCCGACGAAGCCGAGATGACGCGCCGCATGACGGCGCTACTGGACGGCGACTTTCCCTATCTCGCGGCCGAGATCGGCGGGTCGTTCGCGGGCTATGCCTATGCGGGCCTTTATCGTCCGCGGCCGGCTTATCGCTTCACCGTTGAGGATTCGATCTATATCGATCCCACCGCGCGGCGCCGCGGCGTAGGCCGCGCGCTGCTCAAGCGGCTGATCGAGGAATGCGAACGGACGGGCTTTCGCCAGATGATCGCGGTGATCGGCGATTCGGCGCAGACCCCCTCGATCGAGGTGCATCGCGCACTCGGCTTCCGGCACGTGGGAAATGTCGAAAACGTCGGCTTCAAGTTCGGCCGCTGGCTCGACACCGTGCTGATGCAGCGCGACCTCGGCCCCGGCGCGACGACCAAGCCGTGAGCATCAATGTCATTCCGGAGCGCTCGCGCACCCGCGCGTTCACGCGCGTCTTCGACGCGCTATGGAGCGAACCCGGAATGACGGACGGTTACACCGCGACGAGGCTCGGACCTTTGTCGAGCACGCGCAGCACGCGATCGAGCTCCTGCCCGCGGCGCATGATCAAACCCGTCGCCGACACCACGCTGTAGGCGCCCTGCTTGCGCGCAAGCTTGGGATTTTTCTCGATGCGGTAGATCGGCACTTCCGCGGAGCGACGGAACACCGAAAACACGGCTCGGTCCTTGAGAAAATCAATCGCGTAATCGCGCCATTCGCCAGCTGCAACCATGCGGCCATAGAGGCCGAAGATACGGTCAAGTTCGCGCCGGTCGAAGGTCACCCGGCTCACGGGGGCCGCCGTCACGGAGGCGCCCCCGAAAATCTCGCTTGGATCGCTTTCGCCGGGGGTCATGCGGCGCCTCCTTGCTATCGTTTCAGCTTCATGATTGCGCCAGAACCCAATGACGGCAAGGGCTTATGCGACACGATATGTCGCTCGGCCGGCCTCACGGATTCGTTAGAGAAATCATATTGCTGCCCAATTTCGGTCAGGCCCCCGCCCTGCTGACAGTTAGAATGCCTATAGTTGCCTCAGGCCCGGTCTCGCGAGAGCACCGGATTCCTCAGCCCCCCAGCCCCCCGGGGCTTGAGCGGACCGGGCCAGTTGTTTCGTAAGGTTCAATCCCCCAACGCTTCAAGGCCGGCTTAACCGCCGGCCTTTTTTTGCGCCGTGCTTCGCGCCACGACGGGGATGCGTGAGATACCGGCTGGCGAAGCGGTGCCGTCGTCCGGACAGCTATGCTGCGAGGATCGCTTCAGCTTGCTGGAAAATTTTCAGCGAATCGCGAGCTGCGCCGCGCCCAGCATCACTTTCGGTGCGCTGGCGACGCCGCTCTGCACGAGCACGGCTGCGCTGTCGATGCTGCCGTTCTGAAAATCGGCCACCGGCACGCTGTAGGTCTCGGCCTTGCCGGTCCAGTCGCCGAGCTTGATCCAGCGACGGACCACGTTGTTGTAGGTGAATGTGTTGCCGGTGTTCTCACCGCGCGCGATGGTAACTGAAACGGCCTTGGTGATCGGACAGAGCCAGACTTCAGCCGGCCCCTTCTCGTTCTCGCTCGCTGCCACCATCACGTTGAGCTTATCGCCAGAGCGCTGCAGCGTTACCGGCAAGGCCAGCGCGCCCCGCGACTGCTCATGCACCTGCTTGATCGCGCGCTCGATTGCGCCCTTGTCGCTGCCGAGCGCGTGCTGTGCACCGTCGATCACCGCCTGCGGCGTGTAGACCTGACGGTCGCCGCGGGCCTTGGCGTAAGCGCGCTGCCGGTTGGAATGGCCGGACATCGCCAGCGTGTCCTTCCAGCCGAGGTAGTCCCAATAATCGACCGCAAGACTCAGCGCGATCACCGAGGGATCGCGGGCATATTCGGCAATGAGCTTGTCGGCGGGAGGACACGACGAGCAGCCTTGGCTGGTGAAGAGCTCGATAACCGCGCGCGGCTCAGCCGGGCGCTGCTCGCTTCGGAGCGACTGCGCCTGCACGGATGCGCTCCACATCACTGCGATGCAGACCAGCCCGATCGACGGCGCGATGTGACCACCCCTCACGGCGACCTCCTTGAGTACTCAGCCGGCCCGCCAACCTCTTCGTCAGTTGTCTTAGCGACGTAAAAGTTCACCCGCCACTCACTTCGAAGTGAGTGGCGGGTGATGGTGAATGCAGGATTTGGCTGGTCAAGCCGCAAGATGGCGGAGCACGTACTGCAGAATGCCGCCGTTCTTGAAGTATTCGAGCTCGTCGTAGGTGTCGATGCGGCAGATCAGCGGCACCCGGGTGAGCTTGCCGTCGGCGGCCACGATCTCGGCCATCAAACGCTGCCGCGGCTTGAGCTCGCCGTGCAGGCCACGGATCGTGACCTGTTCGTTGCCTTTGAGTCCCAACGTCTGCCACGAGGTGCCTTCCTCGAAGCACAGCGGCACGACGCCCATTCCGATCAGGTTCGAACGATGGATGCGCTCGAACGACTGGGTGATGACGGCGCGGACGCCGAGCAGCACGGTGCCCTTGGCGGCCCAGTCACGCGACGAGCCGGTGCCGTATTCCTTGTTGGCGAAAATCACGAGCGGCACGCCTTCGGCTTTGTACTTCATCGCCGCGTCGTACATCGTCATCTTCTGCTTCGACGGATAGTGGATGGTCACGCCGCCCTCGACGCCCGGCACCATCTGGTTCTTGATGCGGATGTTGGCGAAGGTGCCGCGCATCATCACCTGGTGATTGCCGCGCCGTGTGCCGTACTGGTTGAAGTCCTTCGGACGCACCTGATGGTCGCGCAGGTATTCGCCCGCGGGGCTCTCCTCTTTGATCGAGCCGGCCGGCGAGATGTGATCGGTCGTGATCGAGTCGAGGAACAGACCCATGATGCGCGCGTCGACGATGTCCTCGATCGGGCGCTGACGCTTATCCATGCCCTCGAAGTAGGGCGGGTTCTGCACGTAGGTCGAGTGATCGTCCCAGCTGTAGGTGAGACTGCCCTTGACCGGGATCTTGCCCCACGCGGTGTCGCCCTTGAACACATTGGCGTACTTCTTGGCGAACACCTGCTTGGTGATGCACTTCTTGATCACCGCATTGATCTCGCGGCTGGTCGGCCAGATGTCCTTGAGGAAGACCTTCTTGCCCTTCTTGTCGACGCCAAGCGGCTGCTTGGCGAGGTCGAGATACATCGTGCCGGCGATGGCGTAGGCGACCACGAGCGGCGGCGACGCCAGATAGTTGGCGCGCACGTCGGCGTTGACGCGGCCTTCGAAGTTGCGGTTGCCCGAGAGCACGGCCGCAGCGACGAGATCGTTCTTGTTGATCGCCTCGGAGATCTCCTCCGGCAACGGGCCGGAGTTGCCGATGCACGTGGTGCAGCCGAAGCCGACCAGGTTGAAGCCTAGCTCATCGAGCTCCTTCTGCAAGCCGGATTTGTCGTAGTAATCCGCGACGACCTGCGAGCCCGGCGCGAGCGAGGTCTTCACCCACGGTTTCACCTTGAGGCCCTTGGCGTTGGCCTTCTTGGCAACCAGACCCGCCGCGACCATCACGCTCGGATTCGAGGTGTTGGTGCAGGACGTGATCGCCGCGATCACCACGTCGCCGTGGCCGAGCGTGAAGTCCTTGCCTTCCACCGGCACGCGTTTGGCGCCGCCGGCCTTGACGAAGTCCTTATCAAGGTTGGTGGCCAGCGACGGGTGGATGTCGAAGGTTTCCTTTTCGCTGCCGGAGAGCTTGTTGAACTCTTTGTCCATGGCGTTCATGAAGCTCGACTTCACTTCCTTCAGCGGCACGCGATCCTGCGGCCGCTTCGGACCCGCCATCGACGGCTCGATGCCGCCGAGCTCGAGCTTGAGCACGTCGGTGAAGATCGGGTCCGGCGTGTTCTTGGCGCGATACATGCCCTGCGCCTTGGCGTAGGCCGCGACCAGCTCGATCCGCGCCGCGGCGCGGTTGGTGTCGGTGAGATATTCGAGCGTATCGTCATCGATCGGGAAGAAGCCGCAGGTCGCGCCGTATTCCGGCGCCATGTTGCCGAGTGTAGCGCGGTCCGCGATCGTGAGACCGGCGAGACCCGGGCCGAAGAACTCGACGAACTTGCCGACCACGCCGCGCTTGCGCAGCATCTGGGTGACGGTGAGCACCAGATCGGTCGCCGTCATGCCTTCCTTGAGCTTGCCGGTGAGCTTGACGCCGATCACCTCGGGCAGAACCATCGAGTAGGGCTGGCCGAGCATCGCGGCCTCGGCCTCGATGCCGCCGACGCCCCAGCCGAGCACCGAGAGACCGTTCACCATCGTGGTGTGCGAATCGGTGCCGACCACAGTGTCCGGATAGGCGACATCCATGGTCTGCTCTTTGCCGTCGACCTTCACCTTGTCGGGCGAGACCCAAACGGTCTGCGACAGATATTCGAGATTGACCTGGTGGCAGATGCCGGTGCCTGGCGGCACGACCTGGAAATTGGAGAACGAGCGCGCAGCCCACTTCAGGAATTTGTAGCGCTCCTGGTTCTGCTTGTACTCTTCCTCGACGTTCTTCTTGAACGAGTCCTTGTGGCCGAAGAAGTTCACCGCGACCGAGTGATCGATGACGAGATCGACCGGCACCAGCGGATTGATCTTCTTGGGATCGCCGCCGAGCGATTCCATCGCATCCCGCATGGCTGCGAGATCGACCACCGCGGGCACGCCGGTGAAGTCCTGCATCAACACGCGCGCCGGGCGAAACGCCACGTCGCGGTCGGAGGTCTTGTTCTTCAGCCAGTTCGCGAAGGCGAGGATGTCGTCTTTGGTGACGGTTTTGCCGTCCTCAAAGCGCAGCATGTTTTCGAGAAGCACCTTCAGCGAGAAGGGCAAACGTGAAATGCCCTTGAGGCCGTTTTTCTCGGCCGCGGGCAGGCTGTAATACGCGTAGGTCTTGCTGCCGACCTTCAGGGTCTTGCAACATTTAAAGCTGTCGAGCGAGGTCATGACGGCGGGTTCCATCCCAAGACACAGAGGCGATCCACCAATCCTAGCTAAATAATTGCCAGAATTGGCCTTTTTCCTCCGGGCCGGCAAAACGGGCGGGGGGTTCCAGCGCCGCGCGGCCAATTCGGGCTTATAAGGGCTTTTTTGGAGCCATGCTAGACAACAAGAATGTAAGGGTGAGGGCTAAATTGCATAAATGCTCGGCGACTGGCCCGCGATGCGGGCCACGTGGAACCCGCCTCCATGCGGCTTGAGGGCGGCGGCCTCGCCTGCATCCGGGGCGGACGCGAGGTGTTCACGGGGCTCGATTTTGCTGTCGAGGGCGGCGAGGCATTGCTGCTGACCGGGCGCAACGGCGCGGGCAAATCCACGCTGCTCCGTGTGATCGCCGGACTGGTGCGGCTGACCGGCGGGCAGCTTGCCCTGACAGGCGGAGAGCCCGAGAGCACCATCGGCGAGCAAGCGCATTACCTGGGGCATCTCGATGCGCTGAAACCGTCGTTGACCGTCGGCGAGAACCTGCGGTTCTGGACGCAGTATTTGGGTGGAACTGGCGCCGCCGAAGACGTGGCTCTGACCACCGTGGGGCTTGGGTCATTGGCCGACCTGCCAGCGGCCTATCTGTCCGCCGGACAGCGGCGGCGATTGTCGCTGGCGAGGCTGCTCGCTGCGAAACGTCCGATCTGGCTGCTCGACGAACCGACCTCGGCGCTCGACCGCGAGGCCCAGGACATGCTGGCCGGTCTGATGCGCGAGCATTTGGCGGGCGGCGGCATCATCGCCGCAGCGACCCACGGGCCGATCGGGCTGGAGCGAACGCGCGAATTGCGGCTTGGGAGCCCGGCATGAGCCCCCTCGCCGCGATTTTCCTGCGCGATATCCGCCTCGCCGTCCGAGTCGGCGGCGGCGGCGGCATCGGCGTGCTGTTCTTCCTGACCGTCGTTGTGCTGATGCCGTTCGCGATCGGACCCGATCTCGCGCTGCTGGCCCGCATCGGGCCCGCGATTCTCTGGCTTGGCGCCCTGCTGGCGAGCCTGCTCACCCTGGACCGGCTGTTCACCGCCGATCACGAGGACGGCTCGCTCGACCTGATTCTGATGAGCGGCACGCCGCTCGAGCTCACCATCGCCGCCAAGGCGTTTGCGCATTGGCTCACCACGGGGCTGCCGCTGGTGATCGTGGTGCCTTTGCTGGGCCTGTTCATGAATCTCGACGGACGGGCCAGCGCCGCCGTTTCGCTGACGCTGCTCGTGGGCACGCCGGCGCTGACCTTCATCGGCGTGATCGGCGCCTCGCTGTCGGTGGCGCTGCGCCGCGGCGGGCTTCTCCTGGCCGTGCTGGTGTTGCCGCTCACCATCCCGGTGCTGATCTTTGGCGTTTCGGCGTCGAACGCCGCAATCATCGGCCCGCTGCCCTTCGGAACCCCGTTCACGATCCTGTGCGCGCTCTCGCTCGTGAGCCTCGTGGTCGGCATATTTGCCGCCGCCGCGGCCTTGCGGCATGGGATGGAGTGACGCCACATTGCGCCCGACATATCGCCCTATCAGGTAAAGCGATGGCCCTGATCGACTACGCCAACCCGACGCGCTTCCTCGCCTTTGCCGAGCGCGTGCTGCCATGGCTGATCGGCCTCACCGCGCTGGCCCTCGCGGCTGGCCTCTACCTTACGCAGGGTGCGCCCGACGACTATCAGCAGGGCGCGACCGTGAAGATCATGTTTCTACATGTGCCAACGGCCTGGCTTTCGATGTTCGGCTGGATCGTCATGAGCATCGCCGCGCTCGGCACGCTGGTGTGGCGGCATCCGCTCGCCGACGTTGCGGCCAAGGCGGCGGCGCCGCTCGGCGCCGCCTTCACGTTTCTCTGCCTCACCACGGGCTCGCTGTGGGGCCGGCCGATGTGGGGCACGTACTGGGTCTGGGACGCGCGGCTCACGTCGGAGCTGGTCTTGTTCCTGATGTATCTCGGCGTCATCGCGCTGTGGCGCACCGTCGAAGACCCATCGCGCGCCGGACGCGCCGTGGCGATCCTGACGCTGGTTGGCGCCATCAACATTCCGATCATCAAATGGTCGGTCGACTGGTGGAATACGCTGCATCAACCGGCCTCGGTGGTGAAGCTCGGCGGGCCGGCGATCCATCCGACGATTCTCATTCCGCTGATGACGATGGCGGTGGCGTTCACGCTGCTATTCGTCACGCTGCATATCGCGGCCATGCGCAACGAGATCCTGCGCCGCAGGGTCCGCTCGCTGATGCTGTTGCGCGCCCAGGCTGCGCCGGGAAGCGCATCATGATTTTGGGCATGAACCTCGGCCCGCACGCCGATTTCATTGTCGCGGCCTACGCGGTCGCGGCGCTGGTGCTCGTCGCAATGATCGGCTGGGTGATTCTCGATTATCGCGCTCAGAAGCAGAAGCTCGCCCAGCTCGAAAACCAGGGCGTGACGCGGCGTTCCGAGCGTCAGGTCGAGAGGCTTGCATGAGCGTCGCGTCGAACGAGACCAGCCCTGTGTCGCGCCGTCTGCTGGTGCTGCTGCCGCTCGCGGTGTTTCTCGCGCTCGCCGCGCTGTTCCTGTTCCGGCTCGGCGCCGGCGATCCGTCAAAATTGCCTTCGGTGCTGATCGGCCGGCCGGTGCCCGACACGCCGCTGCCGGCCGTCGAAGGCCTGGTCCGCGACGGCAAGCCCGTGCCCGGCATCGCCAATGCCGACTTCAAGGGAGCGGTGTCGCTGGTCAATGTCTGGGCGTCGTGGTGCGTGCCCTGTCACGACGAGGCGCCGCTCCTGATGCAGCTTGCCGACGACAAGCGCATCCGCCTTCTCGGCATCAATTACAAAGACCAGCCCGACAACGCGCGACGCTTCGTCGGCCGTTACGGCAATCCATTCGCCGCCGTGGGCGCGGACCAGAACGGCCGCGTCTCCATCGACTGGGGCGTTTACGGGGTGCCGGAGACGTTCCTGATCGGCCGCGACGGCAAGATTGCTTACAAGCTGGTCGGACCGATCTCGCCGGAAAATCTGGCGTCGACGCTCAAGCCGCAGATCGAGAAGGCATTGGCCGCGCCGCAGTCCTGAGCGCCGCGCGGCCAGCCACGACTATTTCTGCGCGGTCTTGTTCGCGCCCATCGCGACACCATCGTACATCGCGAGCGCCTCTTCGACGCGGCCCGCGGCGCAAGCGCCACGTGCCTTGACCAACGCAAAGAACGCGTTGCGGATGTCATCGGCCGGCAGGTCCTGCGCTTCGCCGTGCTCGTTGATCGCGGTCAAGAGTTTCAGATCGCGGGCCGCGCATTGCGCGCGGTCGGGGTTGTCGGCCGCCATGGCACTGAACAGCCCGGGCGACGAGGCTTCACGGCTTTGCTCGGCCGCCAGTTGAACCGGGCCATGATGGGACAGGTTGAAGATGACCAGTGCGCCGAGCAGCAGAAGCAGACCGGCGTAACAGCTCGCCAGGCCAAGATAGATGCGCCGTGCGGCCTTCTGATCTTCGTTCGTCAAATTGTCGGAATAAATTTGCTGCATCATGACCTCCTGAAAATCTGGACTCATGACGACCCTCGAAACGAGTCGCGTCCTTCGAACGAAGGACAGGCAAGGCGCAAGCCATCACGAAGCCGTGTGAGGACGATCCCGGTACCGCGCGAACGGTATCGGGTTAGGACTTCGCCTCGTCCTTCGGCGTCGCGTCGTGCTTCATGAGCAGAGGATATTGAAGCGCCGCAAAAATGAATGTGAGCGGCATCACACCGAACACCTTGAAGGTCACCCAGGTGTCGGTCGACTGCGTGCGCCAGACGATCTCATTGAGCACGGCAAGTGCCAGAAAAAACAACGCCCAGCGCATCGTGAGCTTGCGCCAGCCTTCTTCGGTCAGGTGAAACATCTGATCGAACACCATGGCGAGCAGCGGCTTCCGGAAGATCAATCCGCCGAACAGCGTTCCGGCAAACAGCAGATAAATGATCGTGGGCTTGAGCTTGATGAAGGTCTCGTTCTGGAAAAACAGCGTCGCGCCGCCGAACACCAGGACGACGATGGCCGACACGATCGCCATGATCGGCAGCCGCCGCGTCAACAGGTAGGAAATGATCAGCGCCGCAACGATCGCCACCATGAACACCGCGGTGCCGACGAAGATGCCTGCGTGCTCACCGGTTTGCACCGCTGCCGGGATGAGCGGCGCGAGCCATGGCTCGAACAGCGCCGGCTTGGCATTGGCGTAGAAGAACAGCAGCAGCGGCCCAAGGTCGAGAGCGAGCTTGAGGATCGGATTGAGATGCGGCTTGGCGGCAGCGGGCTGCTGTGACATCCGCCGTCTCTAGCGCGAAGCCGCGGGCTTGTCATGGCCGCCAGTTTGGCCGCCGAACCAGGCGCCGGCCTTGATCGCGCCCGCGATCAGAAGCCCCAGCACCGCAAGGCCGAGCCCCAGCGCTGCGAACACCATCGCGAGGCTGCCGGTGAGTCGCATCGCAAGCCACCCGCCGCCGACTGCGATCAGAAGCCGACAAAAGCCCGCGATCAGCGGCCATTTCAGCGCACCAGCGCCCTGCGAGGCGAAATAGAGCGCCATGCCGAGACCGAAGAACCCGTAAAACGGACCGACGATGCGCAGATAGGTTGAGCCGGCCTCGACCATGCCCGGATCGCGGTCGAACAGCGTGAGCCAGGCAGCCGGGAACAACGCTGCCAAAAGGCCGATCGCTTCCGTCATGCCGAAGCACAGCCAGCCGCCGATCCAGGCGCCGCGCAGCGCGCGCTCGCGATTGCCGGCGCCGAGATTGGTGCCGACCAGCGCCACGAGGGGCCCGCCGAAGCCGAAAGCGAGCGAGATCAGCAGATATTCCAGCCGCGTGCCGACGCCGTAGCCGGCGATCGCGGCAGGCCCAAATGCGCCAACCACGCCTGTGGTCAACGCGATGGTGACATTGGTCATGATCGAAGTGAGCGAGGCGAGAAGCCCGATACGCAGGATGTCGCGAAACAGTGCCCAGCGCAGCCGCGTCTGCAGAAGCTTCGGCCGCACCACGGCGCGCCCGGACCAGAGATAACACGCGAAGGCCAGCGCACCCACGCCGTGGTACATAAGCAGTGCCATCGCGCCGCCCGCCGCGCCCCACGCTGGCAGCGGACCGATGCCGAAGATCAGCGCCGCCGACAACGGGATCAACAATGCCGCGCCGGCGATCGTCACCACCGCAGGGACGAATGTGTTTCCTGTGCCGCGAATCACGTTGGCGAGCGTGTTGAACAGCCAGATCAGAAGCACGCCAGAAAACACGATGTCTGAATAGGTCAGCGCCACCGTAAGCGACCCGCCATGGCCGCCAAGCGCGGCATAAAGCGGCCGGCCGAAGCCGAGCATCAACACACTGAAGAACGCTGCAAAACCTGTCGCGATGACCAGCGCGTGCGAGATGGTCGCGTCGGCGTCATCTTTGCGGCCCGCGCCGAGGGCGCGTGCGATTGCCGACGAGACGCCGCCGCCCATCGCACCGGACGACATCATCTGCATCAGCATCACGCCGGGAAACACCAACGCGACGCCAGCCAGTGCATCGGTGCCGAGCTTGCCGATGTAGTAGGTCTCGATCAGGCCGGTCGAGGCCTGCACCACTGTGGTGACGATATTGGGGACCGCGAGCCGGATGAGCGTCGGCACGATCGGCGCTTCGATCAGGGCTCTGGTGCGGGGGTCCAAGGTCGAAGCTCGCCGGGTGATGCCGGATTAGATCACACGGCGCTATTCGAGTCCTGCCAGCGCCCGGCCGAAATCCTTGGGCGAGAACGGCGAAAGATCGTCGATGCCCTCGCCGACACCGATGAAATGGATTGGCAATCCGAACTTCTGCGCGAGGGCGACGAGGATGCCGCCGCGCGCAGTGCCATCGAGCTTGGTCATGACGAGACCCGTGACGCCCGCGATCTTGCCGAAAACCTCGACCTGAGACAGCGCGTTCTGGCCGACGGTCGCGTCGAGCACCAGCAACACCGCGTGCGGCGCGGTCGCGTCGACCTTCTTGACGACGCGCACCATCTTTTCAAGTTCGTCCATCAGTTCGGTGCGGTTCTGCAGGCGGCCAGCGGTGTCGACGATCACCACGTCGGCGCCGTCGGCTTTGCCGACGCTGATCGCATCGAAAGCGAGGCCCGCCGAGTCTGCGCCTTGCTCGCGCGCCACCACCTTGGCGCCGGTGCGCTGGCCCCAGATCTTCAATTGATCGATCGCGGCGGCGCGGAACGTATCGCCCGCACCAAGCACCACCTTGCGGCCTTCGGCCGAGAGCTTTGAAACGAGCTTGCCGATGGTCGTGGTCTTGCCCGAACCGTTGACGCCGACCACCAGGATGACGAAAGGCTTGGCGCCGGCGATTACCAGCGGTTTCGCCACCGGCTCCAGAACCGCGGCGACCTCACCGGCGATGATCGCCTTCACATCCTCGGCCGTCGGATGTTCCCTGAAGCGGCCCTTGGCAATGGCGTCGGTGACGCGGGCCGCTGCCTCGATGCCGAGGTCGGTGCGGATCAGCACCTCCTCGATCTCGTCGAGCTTGGCCGGGTCGAGCGGCTGCTTGTTGTTGATCAGGTTGTCGATCGAGGTTCCAAGCACCGAAGACGTGCGCTTGAGCCCGCCGGCGAGGCGGCCCCACCAGCTTTTTTTGCCCGCGGCTTCGGCGGTTTGATCGGTGCTGTCATTCATGGCTGCCGCCGTGATACCCGTTCCGTGATGACACCGGAAGACATAGGGAGCCGGCTCCTTTATCGCGACGGGCTGATGCTTATCATCAACAAGCCCGCAGGACTGGCCGTGCACAAGGG
Source organism: Rhodoplanes sp. Z2-YC6860 (assembly GCF_001579845.1). Classification (GTDB taxonomy): domain Bacteria; phylum Pseudomonadota; class Alphaproteobacteria; order Rhizobiales; family Xanthobacteraceae; genus Z2-YC6860. Next base: position 523,470 of record NZ_CP007440.1, on the reverse strand, counting down.
CCCGAAAGGCGGCGCGAGCCTGGAGGACTATTTCGACGTGCTGCGGTTCGGCCTGCCGCGGATGCCCGCGCTCGCCCACCGGCTCGACAAGGAAACCTCTGGGTGTCTGGTGCTCGGACGCCACCGGAAGGCGTTGGCCGATCTGAACCTGATGTTCCGTCACGGCAAGGTCGGCAAGACCTATTGGGCCGTGGTCGAGGGCGGGCCGCAGGAACCGGAGGGCAAAATCGACCTGCCGCTCGGCCGGCTCGACGACAAGATCGGCTGGTGGATGAAACACGATCCCGAAGGCCTGCCGTCCCAGAGCACCTGGAACGTGATGGGCCGCGCCAACGGCATGACCTGGCTCGCGCTCGAGCCGCTGACCGGCCGGACGCATCAGCTTCGCGTCCATTGCGCGACGTCGGGCTTTCCGGTGCTGGGCGACAACATCTACGGCAGCGCGCCGAGAACGGGCGGTGCGCGACTGCATCTGCATGCGCGCGAGATCGTGGTGCCGCTCTATAAGAACAAGCCGCCAATCAAGGTGACGGCGCCGGTGCCCGAGCACATGAAGGAGCGGCTGAAGGCATGCGGCTGGACCGAAGACATGGACCGCGACGTCAACCCGCCGCTCGGTCTTTCACGGCCGCCGCGCAAAGAGCCCGCCAACAGCCCGCCGCAAGGCGAGCGTCAGTAGCACGTCTCAGTAGATCGTCGCCTTCATCCGCTCCGGCGCGAGCCTATCGTGCTCCTCACCGCCCAACTTGCCCTCGGTGATCTCGGCCAGGATCTTGCCCGGTGTCGGCAGCGTCGAGCGTTCAACGCGCGTGGCCGGGTCCCAGAGCTTGGAGCGCACGATCGCTTTGGCGCATTGAAAAAACACCTGCTCCACCGCGATCACCAGCACGGTACGCGGCGCTTTGCCCTGCATGACGAAGCCTTCGCAAAGCGCCGGATCGGTCGAAATCGTGGCGCGGCCGGCGATGCGCAGCGTCTCGCTCACACCTGGAATGAGAAACAGCAGCGCGACGCGCGGATCGGTGAGAAGATTGCGCATGCTGTCGATGCGGTTGTTGCCGCGGCGCTCGGGCACAATGATGGTCTTTTCGTCCACGACGCGGACAAAGCCTTTGGGATCGCCGCGCGGCGAGCAATCGAGCCCCTCGGGACCATTGGTTGCGAGCACCATAAACGGCGAGGCCTCGATCAGCGCCCGATAGGCTGCGGTGATGTGCCGGGTCTCCTTGAACTTGGCGGGCGGATAGACCTCTTCCGGGAAGACCGCCTCAAGCTCGGCCAGCGTGGTGATCGTGTGCTTTGCGCCGTTGGTCGCCATCGATTCTCCTCCAACGCAGCCAGTCTATCATGCCGCCAGAAGCTGTCTGCCGTCGTGACCCGCAATACAGACGTCCAGAATGAGTCCGGGCTCGATCGGCGCGGCCATCCGCACCGGCGTGAATTGCGGCGTGCGGGCAATGCCGCCGCGCTCCGTGAGCACGCGACGCTGCGCGCCAATCTCCCGGTCGAGATGCTGACGGAGTGCCGTTTCGCCCTTCTCGCGCAGTTGTCGCGCGCGTTCCTTGATCACGTTGCCTGGAACCTGCGGCATGCGTGCGGCCGGCGTGCCGGGCCGTGGTGAGAACGGAAACACGTGAAGCTGTGTAAGGCCGCAATCGTCAACCAGATCTCGCGAGCGGCTGAACATCTCTTCCGTCTCGGTTGGAAAGCCCGCGATGATGTCGCCGCCAAACACCACATCGGGCCGCAACCGCCGCACCTGATCGCAAAACGCAATCGCATCGGCGCGCGAGTGCCGCCGCTTCATGCGCTTGAGGATCATGTCGTCGCCGGATTGCAGCGACAGATGCAGATGCGGCATCAGCCGCGCGTCGCTTGCGACCGCGTCGAGCAGATCGGCATCGGCTTCGACCGAATCGATCGAGGACAGCCGCAAGCGATTGAGCTCCGGTACCTCGCGCAGCAACCGCTTCACCAGAACACCGAGCCCCGGCACATAGCTCGTGATGTCGACGCCGGTCAGGACGATCTCGCGGTAGCCGTTCTCGACCAGACGGCGCGCCTCGCCGATCACGTCGGCGACCGGCAGCGAGCGCGAATTGCCGCGGCCGAACGGAATGATACAGAACGTGCAGCGGTGGTCGCAGCCGTTCTGCACCTGAAGGAATGCGCGGGTGTGATCCTCGAAACGGTCGACGCGATGGAGTTTCGCGGCGGCCGCCGTCATGATGTCGCCGACCGAGATCCTTTCCGGCGCGTCGAGCGCGGCCCAGTTCGCGGCCGATAGCTTCTCCTCGTTGCCGAGCACGCGATCGACCTCGGGCATCGCGGCAAACGCCGCGGTCTCGGTCTGCGCCGCACAGCCGGTGACGACGATCTTCGTCTTGGGGTGTTCGCGGCGCAGCCGCCGGATGGTCTGGCGCGCTTGCCGCACCGCTTCGGAGGTCACCGCGCAGGTGTTGACCACCATGGCGTCCGCAACGCCGGCCGCTGCCGCTTCGCGCCGGATCACCTCCGACTCGGCGGAGTTGAGCCGGCAGCCAAAGGTGACGACCTCGACGCTCACTGCGCCGCGCCGGCGGCGGCTGCAAAAAGCGCCGGATCGAAACGACCCTCGAACTCGAACTCGGCCGGTCCGGTCATCAGCACGTGATTGTCGCTCTCGCGCCATTCAATGGTGAGATCGCCGCCCGGCAAGGTCACGCGCACGGTGCGGCCGGTGCGCTTCAGTCGCGCCGCCGCCACGGCCGACGCACAGGCCGCCGAGCCGCAAGCCTTGGTCAGACCGGCGCCCCGCTCCCAGGTGCGGATGACGACGTGTTCGCGCGACTGGATCGCACAGAGCGTGATGTTCGCACGCTGCGGAAATATCGGATGATGCTCGAGCAATGGACCTATTTTGGCGAGATCATAGGCGTTGACGTCATCGACCCAGAAGATCGCGTGCGGATTGCCCATGTTGACCACCGACGGCGAGTGCAGGATCGGCTTGTCGATCGGACCGATCTGCAATTCGATCGCGCGCGTGTCATGGAACTCTTCGGCGAGCGGTATCTCATTCCAGGCAAAGCGCGGCTCGCCCATGTCGACGGTGAACAACCCGTTCGCCGACCGCCACGTCTGCAGCACGCGGCCGTCGACCTCGAAGGCAAGCTTGTCCTTGCCGGTTTCGCCGGTGATCAGGGAAGCGACACAACGCATACCGTTACCGCAGGCGCCGGACTCCGAGCCATCGTTGTTGTAGATGCGGATGAAAGAATCGGTTCCCGCCTTGCGCGGCGGATAGAGCGCCATCAACTGGTCGTAGGGCACGCCCGCCGGCTGAGCGATCGCGCGGGCGGCCTCGGCACTGATCGCATCGGGCGCTGCGCGCATGTCGACCACCACGATCTCGTTGCCGAGACCGTTCATCTTCACAAAGGGTCGGTTGGCGAGCGCGCTCATGGCTACCGGAAGGCAAATACCTGACAAGGTCTGTTTATATGGGAATTGCCCGAACCAAGGCCAGCCTGTTGGCGACGGCTGCTGACCCCACGATTTCGTCAATACTGTCGCGGCGCGGACATGGTAGATTCCAGCGATTCCCGCGTGCCGAGCCGGGGGTGGCGCGGACCTTATGGAGATTTCGATGATTTCGCTTTGGCGGGTGGCCATGATTGCGGCCCCGATCGCGTTCGGCTTGGCGTATGGGGTCGCCTCACCGACTTTCGCGCAGTCGGCGCCACCTGCAGCGTCCGATCCGCCACCGCCCCCGCCTCCCGCGCCAAAGGTCGAGGCACCCAAGGACCCCAAGGATCCGTTCGGCGTCGAAGTCACGCTGACGGCCAAGACCATCATTTTCATGAAGGGCAACAGCACCTGGGACAAGGCGCTGGACAACCTGCAGGACGCTTTCAAGTCGCTCTATGCGCTTCTCGAGCAGCGCGGCATCGCCAAAGCCGGCCCGGCCATGACGATCTACACCCAGGCCGACGACACCGGCTTCAGCTATCAGGCCGCGGTGCCGATCGCCGAAGCGCCGAAGGACGCACCCAAGGGCGACATCGGAGTCGGACAATCGCCCGCCGGCAAGGCGCTGAAATTCATCCACCGCGGCTCTTACGAGGCGATGGACAACACCTACGAGGCGATCACCAACTATCTCGACGAGAAGCGCCTCGAAGCCGCCGATTCATTCATTGAAGAATACGAAACCGATCCGGTGACGACACCTGAAGATAAATTCGTCGTCACGGTTTACGTCCCGCTGAAATAGCCAGTTCGCGCAGGTTTTCACCGCGCGGGGAAGGCCTGCCAAGGAGAGTACAATGCGTCGTCTGCGATTTGTCGCGGTCCTGTTCTGCGCGCTCTTCAGCGTTTCGGTAGCTCCCCATCCAACTCTGGCCCAGAGCGCGCCGTCCGAGGATGCGATCGCGGCCGCGAAGGATCTGCTGGCCGTCATGTCCCCCGACACCATCCGTCAGATGGTGTCGGGCATGACCAACCAGGTCTGGCCCGCGATCGAACGTGGAGTTCGCGCCAAGCGGGCCGACGTCGAACCGTCGACGCTTGCGGAGCTGCGCACGGAGTTCGAGAGCATCCAGATGCGCTACATGGCCGGCGTGATGGCGGACGCGCCGAATATTTATGCGAAGCATTTCACCGCGGCTGAGCTGCGCGACATGCTCGCGTTTTATAAGACGCCGACCGGGCAGAAGTCGCTGAAAGCCATGCCGCAGGTGATGACCGACATTTTCGCGATGATCATGCCGAAGATGCAGGGACTTCAGGCGCAGATCATCGCTGCGTTCCAGGAGGTGCTGCGCAAGAAGGGCATCGACCTCTGATCGATCACGCTGCCGGCTTGCGGCCGCGGAACGCCAGATAGATGCAGTAGCAGGAGCCGGCCGCGACCACGTGCTTCAGCGGATGGCCGCTCATGACGCCAAGCGCCGCATAGATCGGAGCATCGAACGCCTCGAGCAACTTGGCTGCGATGTATAAGCCGGCGGCGGCGAACCAATAGCCGGTGCCGGTGTATTTCGGCGAAAACAGCACGAAGATCAGTGGCAACACCACAACGGGAAAGAACTGCACCCAGCCGTAGAGCCGCAGGTCGTCGGTGCGCAGCCAGATCAGGAGGCTCGCGATGCCCAGCGCCACCAGCGGCCAGAGCAGCAGCCTTCCGATCCGCTCGTCGATGCGCTCTTCGATCGCATTGGCGAGGATCGCCATGAAGGCCACCGACATCGGCAGCCGGTCCCAGAACAGGCCCCAGTCGCTCGGCTGCCAATGGTAGTAGGACGAGCTGAAGCCGGTCATGAAGACGCCGATAAAGAACACCGTCGCCGAGAGCTCGCGGCCGACATTAGGGTTCATCAATCCCAACGCCCCGACCAGCAGGAACGGCAGGTTAGACACCACGTTCCAGAAATTCGGGATGCCCAGCACGGCCTGCTGATCGGCAAAGCCGTGGTAGATCTGGCTTTGCGGGATCGGCGGCACCAGCAGCAAAGCAGCCAGCGAAACCGCCGCCAGTCCGCACAAAAAACCGAGCGGCCGGGCACGAAGCGTTTCGAGGAAATTCATGCGCTGCTTGCCATTAAATATTCAGATTGAACGATGTTCATAACATACAATTCCCTGGCTAGAGCTTCAATCAGAATTTGAACATCGTTCAATCTCAGCTTAGGATACGCAAGACGTGGTTTGGCCTGGGCGAAATCAGCTTGCCTACCCTTAATTGTCGCGAAGCCCGTCGAGGAAGTTCAGACGCATCTTTGCGCTGAGCGGCTCGTTGACGTTCAGGGACTTGGCCCCTATGTTCCGGCCGCTCTCGATAGAGCCGGAATGACCCCGCCGACCGGTCCTGGAGACCGGAGGTAACCGCCCGACAGCGCGATGCGCCCTCGGGCGTCGTTGTGTTTTTTAGCGGCCACAATGGCCGCGATGAGGAGTTGGGACTTGTTCGACAGCCTGTCGGATAGACTCTCTGGCGTTCTCGACCGCCTGACGCGGCGCGGCGCGCTGACCGAGCAGGACGTCGACGCAGCGATGCGCGAGGTGCGCCGCGCGCTGCTGGAGGCCGACGTCGCGGTCGACGTGGCCCGCGCCTTCGTCGATCAGGTCAAGAAGCGCGCAGTCGGCGTCGATGTCATCAAGTCAGTGACGCCCGGCCAGATGGTCGTGAAGATCGTCCACGACGAGCTGGTCGCAACGCTCGGCGCCAGCGCCGAGCCGATCGATCTCAACGCCACGCCGCCGGTGCCGATCATGATGGTCGGCCTGCAGGGCTCCGGCAAAACCACCACCACGGCGAAGATCGCCAAGCGTCTCACCGAGCGCGGTCGCAAGGTGCTGATGGCCTCGCTCGACACGCGGCGCCCCGCCGCGATGGAGCAGCTTGCCGTGCTTGGCCAGCAGGTCAACGTGCAGACGCTGCCGATCGTCGAAGGCCAGTCGCCGGTGCAGATCGCAAGCCGCGCCATCCAGGCCGCCAAGCTCGGCGGCTATGACGTGGTTCTGCTCGACACCGCCGGACGCATCACGCTCGACGAAGGCATGATGGCCGAGGCCGCTGAAGTGAAGCGCGCCGCTGCGCCGCATGAGGTGCTGCTGGTCGCCGACAGCCTCACCGGTCAGGACGCGGTCAACCTCGCGCGCTCGTTCGATGAGCGCGTCGGCCTCACCGGCATCGTGCTCACCCGCGTGGACGGCGACGGCCGCGGCGGCGCGGCATTGTCGATGCGCGCGGTCACCGGCAAGCCGATCAAGCTGATCGGCGTCGGCGAGCGCATGGACGCGCTCGAGGATTTCGATCCGGCGCGCGTCGCCGGCCGCATCCTTGGCATGGGCGACATCGTCTCGCTGGTCGAGAAGGCCGCGGCCAACATCGATCGCGAACAGGCGATGCGGCAAGCCGAGAAGATGCGCAAAGGTCAGTTCGACCTGAGCGATCTTCGCGAGCAGCTTGCCGGCATGGCAAAGATGGGTGGCATGACCGGCTTGATGGCGATGATGCCCGGTGTCGCCAAGATCAAGAGCCAGATGGCCGAGCGCAATCTCGACGACAGCATGCTCAAGCGCCAGATGGCGATCATCGACTCGATGACGCCGGGCGAGCGCAAGCATCCCGACATCCTCAAGGCCAGCCGCAAGAAACGCATCGCCTCGGGCGCCGGCACCAAGGTCGAGGAGATCAACAAGCTTCTGAAGATGCACCGGACCATGGCCGACATGATGAAGGCGATGGGCGGCGGCAAAGCGCGAGGCCCGATGGCAGGCCTGGCGCAGATGATGGGACTCGGTGGCGGCATGCCGTCGCCCGAGCAAATGGCCAAGCTTGCCGAGAAAATGCCCGGCGGTTTGCCGCCAAACATTCCCGGAGCGCCGGGCGGCCCAAGTGGCAGCCCAGGACTTCCGGGGCTTCCAGGCCTCGGGAAATTCCCTGGCCTTGGCGGCGGAGGCGGCGGCAAGCTGCCGACGCCCGGCGGACTGCCACCCGACTTCTTCAAGAAGAAATAACGTTCACACCAATCGAAGATCTATCCAGAGAGAAGGACCACCCACGATGCTCGTTATCCGCATGGCCCGCGCCGGAACCAAGAAGCGGCCGTTCTATCACATCGTCGCCGCCGACAGCCGTTCGCCGCGCGACGGCCGCTTCATCGAGCGGCTCGGCTACTTCAATCCGCTGCTGCCGAAGGACAAGGAAGATCGCCTTCGCCTCGACATGGACAAGGTCAAGGACTGGATGAAGAAGGGCGCGCAGCCGTCGGATCGCGTGATGCGCTTCCTCGACGCCGCCGGCGTTGCCAAGCGCGAGAAGCGCAACAATCCGGAGAAGGCGGTGCCGCGCAAGGAGCGCAAGGCGAAGGCCGAGGAGGCCGCCAAGGCCGCCGCTGCCGCGCCGGCCGCGAAGGCTTAAGCGATGTAGCGCGCCGTGGCGGACCGTATCTGCGTTGCTCAGATCGGCGCTGCGCACGGCGTCCGTGGCGAAGTCCGGCTCTGGTCCTTCACGGAGGATCCGATGGCGGTTGCATCTTACGGCGCGCTGGAAAGCGAAGACGGCAAGCAGCGCTTCACGATCGAAGCGCTGCGGCCCGCGAAAGATCACTTCGTCGCACGGCTTGCCGGCGTCGGCGACCGCACCGCCGCCGAGCGGCTCACCAACATCAAACTCTACGTGTCGCGCGACCGGCTGCCGCCGGTCGAAGACGACGACACGTTCTATCATGCCGACCTGATCGGACTTGCCGCGGTCACGCCCGACGGCGTGTCGCTCGGCACCGTGATGGCGATCCACAATTTCGGTGCGGGCGACGTGATCGAGATCAAGCCCGAGAGCGGCGACAGCATGCTTGTGGCGTTCACCAGCGTCGCGGTGCCCGAGATCGACATGAAAGCCCGGCGCATGGTCGTCGTGCCGCCGGTCGAGGTGGAGTAGCTGCTCGATGGACACACTTCACCATTCGCTTGCACGATCACCCTCCCCCTCCAGGGGAGGGTGGACGGAGTTCTCGGCACGTGTGGCCCTCAACGCATCTGCATGGGCGATAGCACCATGTGGCGCGCGACGATTCTCACGATCTTCCCCGAGATGTTTCCGGGACCGCTTGGCTTGAGCCTCGCCGGCAAGGCGCTGGCCGGAAAGCTCTGGTCGCTCGATGCCCATGACATCCGGGCGCACGCCACGGACCGGCATGGCACCGTGGACGATACGCCGGCCGGCGGCGGGCCCGGCATGGTGATGAAGGCGGACGTGCTGGCCCGGGCGCTCGACGCCATTCCGGCCGACGGCCGGCCGCGGCTCCTGATGAGCGCGCGCGGTCGGCCGCTGACCCAGGCCCGGGTCGCCGGGCTCGCCAAAGGCGATGGTCTGGTCGCGCTGTGCGGGCGCTTCGAAGGTGTCGACGAACGGCTGATCGCGGCCCGCGGCCTCGAAGAGGTTTCCATTGGCGACTATGTGCTGTCGGGCGGCGAGATCGCCGCGCTGGCGCTGCTCGATGCCTGTGTCCGGCTCATTCCGGGGGTCATGGGCAAGGAGGCCTCCGGCGCCGAGGAAAGCTTCATCGCCGGGCTGCTGGAGTACCCGCAATACACCCGTCCGGCGGTGTTCGAGGGCCGGCCAATCCCCGAAGTGCTCACCGGCGGCGACCACGGCAAGGTCAAGGCTTGGCGCCAGGCCGAAGCCGAGCGGCTGACCCGCGAGCGCCGGCCGGACCTCTGGAAGGCCTATGAAAGCCGCCCCAAAAAGCCCCGCACGTGACGGGGTGACAAGCCGCCCGAGTTGTCGTAGAAGCTCGCCCCAACCCAGACAAACAGCCTAGATGGCGCTGCCCTTCGCAGTCCTTTGGGGCACGCAGCCGACGGAGAATTGCCATGAACCTCATTCAGCAGCTCGAGAAAGAGCAGCAAGACAAACTGTCCGCTGGACGCGAGATTCCGGACTTCGAGCCGGGCGACACCGTGATCGTCAACGTCAAGGTTGTCGAAGGCGAGCGCACCCGCATTCAGGCTTATGAGGGCGTCTGCATCGGCCGCTCGGGCGGCGGGCTCAACGAAAGCTTCACGGTCCGCAAGATCTCGTACGGTGAAGGCGTGGAGCGCGTGTTCCCGCTGTACTCGCCAATGGTCGACTCGATCAAGCTCGTGCGCCGCGGCAAGGTGCGTCGCGCCAAGCTGTATTATCTGCGCGCTCTGCGCGGCAAGTCGGCACGTATCGCCGAGGGCTCGCATCACGGCGGCCAGTCGACCGACGTCACCGCCAACGCGGCGGAATAGAACACCGAGATTTCATCGAACCGAAAGGCCGGCCGCAGTGCCGGCCTTTTTGCTTTACGGGGTGCTACTTCCCCGGTGATCCAGCGCTTTGTAACTTTGTTGTCGGGACCGCTCAGGCTGGTTATATCTACCGCATGTCGAACGTTTCTAATGTTCACCGGATCGTCTTGGGCGACCATGTGCGTCTGCCGGGCCGCTTTTTCGGCCGGCTGACCGCGTCGATCCAGGCTGAGCTTTGAACGGCCACATCGTTCCGGCCGCATGGCGGCCAAAGCCGCTTTTCGACATTCACTCTCGATAAGGTTCAACGCGATGAAACCGCGCACGTTTTACGACAAAATCTGGGCTGACCATCTGGTTGACGAGCAACCTGACGGCACCTGCCTGCTCTACATCGATCGCCACATCGTCCACGAGGTGACGAGCCCGCAGGCCTTCGAAGGTCTGCGCCTCTCCGGCCGCAAGGTGCATTCGCCGGAGAAGACACTGCTCGTGGTCGACCACAACGTTCCAACGTCGGATCGCAAGCTGCCCAATCCGGATCCGGAGAGCGCGGCGCAGATCGCGTATCTGGCCGAGAATGCGAAAGTGTTCGGCCTCGAATACTACGACGAGTTCGACATCCGGCAGGGCATCTGCCACGTGATCGGCCCGGAGCAAGGCTTCACGCTGCCCGGCACCACGCTGGTCTGCGGCGACAGCCACACTGCGACGCACGGCGCATTCGGCGCGCTCGCCTATGGCATTGGCACCTCCGAGGTCGAGCACGTGCTCGCCACGCAGACGCTGGTGCAGACCAAGTCGAAGAACATGCGCGCTCTCGTCGAGGGCAAGCTGCCGCCGAACGTCACCGCCAAGGACATCATCCTCGCCATCATCGGCGAGATCGGCACCGCGGGCGGCACCGGCTATTCGCTCGAATATGCCGGCGAAGCGATCCGCTCGCTGTCGATGGAAGGCCGCATGACGGTCTGCAACATGTCGGTCGAGGCCGGCGCGAAGGCGGGCTTCATCGCGCCCGACGAGAAGGCCTACGAATTCCTCAAGGGCCGCCCCAAGGCGCCGAAGGGCAAGGTGTGGGACGACGCGGTGCGCTACTGGGACACGCTGCGCACCGACGACGGCGCGTTCTTCGACCGCGAGGTCAAGCTCGATGCCGCGAAGCTCCCGCCGATCGTGAGCTGGGGCACCAGCCCCGAGCAGGTCACGTCGATCAGCGGCAAGGTGCCGGTGCCGTCGGAGATCGCCGACGAGCATAAGCGCCGCGCCGCGGAGCGCTCGCTGCAGTATATGGGACTGAACGGCGGCGAGAAGATCACCGACATCAAGGTCAACCGCGTGTTCATCGGCTCCTGCACCAACTCGCGCATCGAAGACCTGCGCGAGGTGGCGCGCATCGCCGAGGGCAAGAAGGTCAGCGCCAACGTCAACGCGATGATCGTGCCGGGCTCGGGCCTCGTGAAGCAGCAGGCCGAGCAGGAAGGTCTCGACAAGATCTTCAAGGCCGCGGGCTTCGAGTGGCGTGAGCCGGGCTGCTCGATGTGCCTCGCCATGAACCCGGACAAGCTCGAGCCGGGCGAGCGCTGCGCCTCGACATCGAACCGCAACTTCGAGGGCCGTCAGGGCTTCAAGGGCCGCACGCATCTGGTGTCGCCCGCGATGGCGGCGGCGGCGGCGATCGCCGGCCACTTCGTCGACGTGCGCGACTGGCACTGAGACAAGGCCAACATCACAATCGAAAAGGCCCGCCTCACGGCGGGTCTTTTTGTTTCTGCTTCAGCGCGGATACGGCGGCGGCAAGACGCGGCCTGCGCCAAATGGCGTGTCGGCGCCGACCCGATAATAGAAATACGAGTTGCCGGCGATGTCGGTCCGATGGCCTGCGTAAGGCTTGTCATCGAATCGACGATCGGTCGCAATGCCTGGGGCTGCAGGTTTGCGATGCCGGTGTGCCGAACGCAGCTCAATCTGGCTGTCGCGGCGCACCGCGTTGTGATGCTGCTCCGACGCAAGCGCTGAACTCGGAATTGCGAACGACATCGCAAGCAACGTAGTCACAGCGACGATTCTGGATGCCATGGAATCCTCCAGTGTTGCTGTCGATAGAACACCGGCCGCAGCCAAACCATCCGCGATATCCGGCGCGGCGCGATCACTTTTGCAGCGAAGAAAGCGGCAAGCCCGCCTTGCGGCGAACCTACGCGTTGCGAGGTCGAATGTTCAGTCACCAGATCGAACCCGGAGCACCGCCCCAGCGGTTGACGCCATTGTAGGTCCCCGTCGACCACGGCTCGTCGGCGTAGCCATAGGACTCACGATAGCCTTCGCCGTAGGCACGCGGCGCTGTGTTTCGCACATGACGCACCTTGTGGCGCACCATGCTCCGTTCGACGTTCCGAACGCCATCGGCGTTCTGCTCGACAGCGCCGGCCGTCACGGGAATCGCGGCCAGAGCCGAGATGGCGATTGCTGCTAAAACTGCGGGCACTTTTGACATTGCACAGTTCTCCGGCATTGACATGGATCACCAGCGATCCAGGCGCCCGCGATGTAGGGACGGACCGCGACGCCGCAACGCCAAATGAAAGTGAAAGGCCCGCATCGCTGCGGGCCTTGTGATCTTGGATCGGTCGCCTATTGCCGCAATTGGCGCGAGGTCACCGCACCCGAACGGTGACAGGCTTGCAGATCTCGGCGGAATGCGGACGACGATAGCTCGCCATTGCACCAAAGCTTCCCGACATGATCAGCGGGCCGGTTTCGGAGTACACACGCTTGCGGCGCGCAGCAGACGCAGGGTCCATGAACGCCAGCACCACCGCACCGGCGATCACGGCCAGCAAAACGTTCGAGGCCGCGCTTCTCATCCGCGCACCCACCAGCAGTTCATCCGCGGCACGATCACCGTGCCGCTCGGCCGGTATTCGGTGACGTAACGCGCCGCGCAGTCGCGCTTCGCGTTCGGCCCCGGGTATTCAACATCATAAGGCAGCGGATAGAGCGAGTGATAACGGCGGTACGGATAGATCGGTTGCACATGGATCCGCGGCCGCACCCGCCGAACCTGGGGCCGGGCCTGCGCCAGGCTGTTCGCTGCCGTCGCGGCGGTGGCGCCGGGCCGGCCGTTCTGCGCCATGCCGGGCGCGGACCAGAGCAGTCCAGCCGAGATCGCGATTGCGGCAAATGTCACGGGCATTCGCATGGCAGGAAGCTCTCGCATCGCCGCCGCGGCGTCAACCTTTCGCCCTTTGAAACCCTGGCAGCGTGCTAGATTTGTCGCAAATGACAGACCGGAAATCCGACGAGCCTTCCGACGCTTCCTTGCCCGACCCGCTGGCCTGGCGGCCGCTAAAGGCGCCGTCGCTCGCCGAGTTCGAGGCCATCGCGCTGGAAGCTTTTCAGCTTCTGCCCAAAGAATTCCGTGACCGCTGCGAAGGCGTCGTGATCCAGATCGACGATTATCCAACCGAAGAGGTGCTGGATGCGATGGGCATCCAGAGCGAGCTCGACCTGATGGGCCTGTTCCAAGGCATCGGGCTGCCGTTCCAATCCGAGACAGCGCCGACGCATATGCCGAATATGGTCTGGCTCTATCGGGTGCCGATCCTGTTGTATTGGGCTGAGCATGACGAAACGCTGGGTCATGTCATCCAGCATGTGCTGGTGCATGAGATTGGCCACCACTTCGGGCTGTCCGATGACGACATCGAAGCCATAGAACGGGCAGCCAACTGAGTGGCTATCCTGCGCGTGAGATCGAACGGCTGGCCGAGCAAGCGCCAAGCCTGAAGAGCAAGGCTAAGAGGGAGAATGTCCATGAAAGTCACCGGCGCATGCCATTGCGGCGCAATCACCATCGAGGGCGAGGCGGACCCGGACAAGGTCGGGATTTGCCATTGCACCGACTGCCAGACCGGCACCGGCTCGGCTTTCCGCGTTTCGGTGCCGATCGAGGGCAGCGCCTTCAAGATGAAGGGAAAGCCCACCGACTACATCAAAACCACGGCGGACAGCGGCCGGCCGCGGGTGCAGGCATTCTGCGGGACCTGCGGCTCGCCGATCTATTCGACCACGCCGGGCGAAGGTCAGCAGGCGTCCTACATGGTACGGGTCGGCATCCTGGCGCAGCGCGACCAGCTGATGCCGAAGAAGCAGAACTGGTTTCGCTCGGCACGGAGCTGGGTCTGCAGCATGGACGGCATCGAGAAGAACCAGAAGCAGGGGTGAAAAGCCGGCTCCATCGACCGGATTGATGCCTCCCATCGCCAATTGGCGTTGGATCGGTTGACCTGCGGCCGGCACAATGGACGTTCCGCCTCAGGAGGCTCCCATGATCGTCACCGTGTTCCGGTCGCGGCTGCGGCCCGGGTTTCAGGACGAATATGTCGCGCTGGTCGACCGGATGCAGGAGATCGCCAGGACCATCCCGGGCTACATCTCCCACAAGGGCTTCTGGGCCGACGACGGCGAGCGGGTCACCATCGTCGAGTTCGAGCATGAAGAGGGCCAGCGCGCTTGGCGCATGCATCCGGAGCATATCGAGGCGCAGAAGCTCGGCCGGCTGAAATATTACGAGATGTACGACATCAAGGTCGGCGAGATCCGCTACCACCATCACCACGAACGCAAAAAGGAAGCGGTTCCAGGGGCTTGACCGGACCGCATTTGAGAGCCATTCAAAAGACCAAGGAGACAGGCCCCATGCAAAAGTTCGACAAGCTGGAAGGTGTCGCGGCCCCGTTGCGGGTGCTCAATGTCGACACCGACATGATCATCCCGAAGCAGTATCTGAAGACGCTGAAGCGCACCGGGCTCGCCAAGGGCCTGTTCTCCGAGATGCGCTACCAGGATGACGGCAGCGACAACCCGGATTTCGTCCTCAACAAGCCGGCCTACAAGAACGCCAAGATCATCGTCGCCGAGGACAATTTCGGCTGCGGCTCCTCGCGCGAGCATGCGCCCTGGGCGCTGATGGACTACGGCATCCGTTGCGTGATCTCCACGCAGTTCGGCGACATCTTCTACAACAACTGCTTCAAGAACGGTCTGCTGCCGATCAAGGTCAGCCCGCAGGACCTGGAGAAGCTGTTCGATGACGCCGACCGCGGCTCCAATGCGACGCTGTCGATCGACCTCGAGAAGCAGGAGATCCGCGGGCCGGACGGCGGCGTGGTGAAGTTCGACATCGATCCGGCCCGCAAGCACATCATGCTGAACGGCCTCGATGACATCGCCCAGACTCAGCTGAAGAAGGACAAGATCGCGAACTTCGAGGCGAAGTCGCAGACCGCGCGGCCGTGGGCCTGAAGTCGATTGTGCGTGCGAGCTTCAGAATCACGACATCAGTCTTGCTTGGCGCGTTGCTGACGTCACTTGCAGCGACCGCCAATGCCGGGCCGCGCGCCAAGACCCGTTTCGACGGCATCCGCGACTGCGAACGGCTCGCTGCCGTTCAGTTCAAGCGACATAATCCGGCATTCCGCCGTTTCACCATCGACCGCTCCAAGGTGACGGTCGATCCCTTCTCTGACCGGGTCGGCAACAATTTCGTCACCGCGGTCTATCACGGCCGCGCCACGTACGACGCCGGCAAAGGCCCGGACACCACACGCTTCATCTGCCTGCAAGGCGGTACCGAGGCGCTGTTCGTCTATACGTTGCCCGACTGACGAGCCGGCGTATCAGCCTGGACAGCCGTGCTGGCTGCCGGGGCTTTTCGGCGCGGCTTCGACGCCAGTCGCGCCGCCCCGGGCAATGGCATCGCGCAGAAAGCCAGAGCCCCGCATCTCGTCAATAAAGGCATCGACCGCGGCCAGCGCCTGCGGCCTGTCCTTCGGCACCACGATGTTCTGCGGCACATTGAAGAAGTTGTCGGGCAGAAGCCGCGAGCCCGGAATGCTGCGCATCAGCGCGGTGAGCCGCTGACGGTTGGCGCCGAGCGCGTCGATCTCCTTGCCGGTCAGCGCTTTGACGATCAGCTCCGGATTGTTCTCAAGCTCCACCAGGGTGGCTTTCTTCAACACGCGCTTCATACAGAGGGTGATCGAGTCGGCGCGCGTACCGGCGATCTTCAAGCCAGCGCGGTCGGCATCAGCCACCGCTTTGATCGGTGAGTCGCCCAGCACCAGAAACGACTGCTGCACCAGCATATAGGTTTGCGAAAACTCCACCGTGCCAAGCCGCGTCGCCTCGTAGGCCACAAACCCAATATCGGCCTCGCCATTCTTGACCGCCTCAACCACCGCCGGCGGATTGGGAATCGGCTTGAAGTCGAGCGGCTTGCCAATCTTCCTCGCAAGCTCCTGGGCCAGTTCATAGGATGGGCCGCGGACTTCGCCGGTCTGCGGATTGCGGACCGCCTGCGTCGGATTGCTGGAAAGATAAGCCGCGCGCAGCTTGTCGGTCGGCGCGAGATCGGATTGCGCCTGAGCCGCAACAACAGAAGCGAGTACGAGACTCGCCGCAACAAACGGAAATAACCGCATCACGCCCCCAGCGATTTCAAATCTTCCGGGGCATCTTATCAGAGCGCCAAACGCCGCCCATCAACTTCGTGTGCCCTCGATGGCCTCGGCGATCGCCACCGTGCGCCGCGCCATCTCGGCATGCATGCGCTCGACCATGCGGCCCTCGACCTGCACCACGCCCTTGTCCTTGTTCTCCGGCAGATCAAAGGCTGCGATCAGCTTGCGCGCATGCTCGACCTCGGCTGCGCTCGGTGAGAACACCACATTGCAAGGCTCGATCTGGTTCGGATGAATCAGCGTCTTGCCGTCGAAGCCCATGTCGCGGCCTTGGATGCATTCGGCCTCGAAACCCTTGGCGTCGCTGAGATCGTTGTAGACGCCGTCGAGGATATCGATGCCGTGAGCATGCGCCGCGAGCAGACAGGTCGTGAGCCAGGAGGCCATCGGCGCCCGGCCGGGAATGAGCCGCGCCCGCGTCTCCTTGGCAAGATCGTTGGTGCCCATGACGAAACCCGCGAGCCGCGTCTCGGAGTCATGGGCCTCGGCCGCCAGGGCCACGATGTTGAAGAGCGCCTCCGGCGTCTCGATCATCGCCCAGATCCGGGTCTTGTGCGGCGTGTGCAAGTCCATGATCCGGCGGCCGATCCGCTCCAATTGTTCGACGCGGCCGACTTTCGGAATGAGGATCGCATCGGGGCCAGCAGCAGCGGCGGCGGCGAGATCGTCCGCATGCCAGGGCGTTTCGATACCATTGATGCGGATGAACACCTCGCGGCCGCCGAAGCCGCCGGACTTCACGGCATCGGTGACCTGCTTGCGCGCGGCCTCTTTGGCGTCGGGGGCAACGGCGTCCTCGAGATCGAGAATCACGCCGTCGGCCGGCAAGGTTCGCGCCTTCTCGATGGCGCGGGCGTTCGAGCCCGGCATGTACAAGACGCTGCGGCGCGGACGAATGCTCATGTATCGCCTCCTGGCCCGTCACCGTAGCGATGTGGCAAGAGCTGTGCCAGCGTGTTTGGGACGACGGATGGAACGAGGCAAGATATGTGGGTCGCGGGTGCCGACGGATGCCCTAAGGGTTGGCTGGTCGTATTTCGATCGACAACGGGCGACGCCCCTAGAGCGCAATTATTCAAGACGTTTGCAGAAGTAGTCGACACTAAGCCAGGGAAATTAGCAGTCGATATCCCTATCGGACTGCCCGAACTGTCCGTGCGCGGCGGACGAAAGGCTGACCGGGAGGCCAGAAAAATTTTGGGCCGAGAAAGGCAATCAAGTGTCTTCCCAGCCCCATGCCGAGCCGCACTAGTTGCCTCTTCGTTCGAAGAGGCCTGTAGCATTGAGCTTGAACATTCTCATCCGCCCAAGAAAGTGTCACAGCAGGTCTTCAACATTCTCAACAAAATTAGAGAAGTGGATTTGTTCGCCCGGAAACATCCGGACTTGATATTTGAATGCCATCCTGAAGTGAGTTTCTATGCGATGAACCGCCGCATCCCGATGCGACTTCCTAAAAAGGTCTCTCGGAGGAAAAACCCAACGGGTCTCAATATGACCGGACTAGAAGAACGGTACGAAATTCTAATCCAACATGGATACACGAGAGAATTCGTAACAACCCGAATAGGATCAGCGATCGAACATAGTCGAGACGATCTTATCGATGCCTGCGCGGCAGCGTGGACTGCGGAGCGCATAGCGCGACAGAGTTCCGACCTAATTCAACTGCCGCCCGATTCAGACTACGATAAGTGCAAGCTTCGTATGGCCATATGGGCGTGAAGTTTGCTTTGGGACCTCAAGTGTGTGAGGACATCTCATCAGTGGAGTGCATCCGTTGAGTTTCCCGCAGCGTCTGATCGACGGTTACAGCGCCTTCGCCAGCGGCCGGCTCCAGTCCGAGCAGGACCGCTACCGCGAGCTGGCCGAACGAGGCCAGAAGCCGGAAATCATGGTGATCGGGTGCTGCGACTCCCGCGTCTCGCCCGAGGTGATTTTCGATGCTGGCCCGGGCGAACTGTTCGTGGTCCGCAACGTGGCGAACCTCGTGCCGCCGTTCGAGACCGGCGGCAGCTATCATGGCGTTTCGGCGGCGCTGGAGTTCGGCGTCGGCGCGCTCAGGGTGAAACACATCGTGGTGCTCGGCCACGCCCATTGCGGCGGCGTGAAGGCGTTTGCCGAGGATGCCGAGCCGCTTTCGCCCGGCGATTTCATCGGCCGCTGGATGTCGCTGATCGCGCCCGCCGCCGAGAAGCTTGGGCCCCGGGGCAGCCTCTCGCCCGCGGAATATATCGAGCGGCTCGAGAAGGCGTCGGTCGTCAACACACTCGACAACCTGCTGACGTTTCCGCGGCTCAAGAAGCTGATCGAACGCGGCGAGATCTTAACCCACGGCGCTTATTTCGGCGTAGCCACCGGCCAGCTTTCGGTGCTCGACCGCACGACCGGCGAATTCAAGCCCGTTACGGGCCGCTGAGCCGACCTTACGCCGCCTTCTGCTTCGCCTGGATCAGCTTGCGATTGATCAGGCACTCGGCAATCTGCACGGCGTTGAGCGCCGCGCCTTTGCGCAGGTTGTCCGACACCACCCACATCGACAGACCGTTCTCGACGGTCGCGTCCTCGCGGATGCGGCTGATGTAGGTCGCGTCCTCGCCGGTCGCCTCGTATGGCGTGACGTAACCGCCGGGCTCGCGCTTGTCGATCACGATACAGCCCGGTGCGTTGCGCAGGATATCGCGCGCCTCATCCGGCGTGATCGGCTCGGCGAATTCGATGTTGACCGCTTCCGAGTGGCTGATGAACACCGGCACGCGCACGCAGGTGGCGGTGAGCTTGATCTTGGGGTCGAGAATCTTCTTGGTCTCGGCCATCATTTTCCACTCTTCCTTCGTGTACCCGTCCTCCATGAACACGTCGATCTGGGGGATCAGGTTGAAGGCGATGCGCTTCGGAAACTTTTTGGCCTCGACGTCCTGTAGCGAGTAGATCGCCTTGGTCTGGCGATCGAGCTCGTCCATCGCGTCCTTGCCGGCGCCGGACACCGACTGATAGGTCGAAACCACCACGCGGGTGATCTTGGCCTTGTCGTGCAGCGGCTTCAGCGCCACCACAAGCTGCGCGGTGGAGCAGTTCGGATTGGCGATGATGTTCTTCTTGCGGAAGCCCGTGACCGCGTCAGCGTTCACTTCGGGCACGATCAGCGGCACGTCGGAATCGTAGCGCCAAGCCGAGGAGTTATCGATCACGATGGCGCCCTGGGCGCCGATCTTGGGCGACCACTCTTTCGACACGCTGCCGCCGGCAGACATCAGGCAGATATCGACGTCGGAGAAGTCGGTGTGCTCAAGCGCCTTGCACTTGAGGATTTTGTCGCCGAACGAAACGTCAGTGCCCTGGCTTTTGCGCGAGGCGACCGCGATCACCTCGTCGGCGGGAAACCGCCGCTCCTCCAGGATGTTGAGCATCTCGCGGCCCACGTTCCCCGTGGCGCCGACCACCGCGACCTTGAAACCCATGACAGTCTCCGAAAAAGGGCCTGTAGACCCCAGCGCGCCAGCTTCTAAGGGAAAAACCTTTATAACTCAACGCTGAGCCGCGCCGCAGATATATGACTTTTTCGGCTGAATGCCATCTCTGGTCGCGATGAATCGGCCGGTTCGAACCGGCGCAGAGTTCGCCAAAAACGCCTAGCGGAAGCTGCCGCGCAGCGCCGGCACCGGGCGCAGGTTCTGGCCGTCGTCGACCGGCAGGCTGACCTGCGCGGTCACGGCGCGGGCGAGCGCCGCGCGGCTGAGCATCATGCCGGCCACTGCGCTCGAGGTGCCGATCGCGAGGACGAGGGCGACGCTTGCGACAACGATCCGGGCCATTGGGGTCTCCCCACCTTTGAGGCTGCAGCGGGGGGTGCTGCAGCGCGTATCCGATGGTGACAGGTGTAAACCCCGTCGGTATCCGGCGAATGTTGCGCATGTATCGTCGGTATCGCGGCTCGAAATGGCGCCACATCTGTCGCAACATTGGCGGTACCCACCCTCCCCCTCCAGGGGAGGGTGGCAGGCTGCTCGTGGCGAGAGCGCAACCGTCAGCTTCCGTAGTTCTTCTTCAGATACTCCGCGATCGCTTTCGCGTCCGCATCCGTGATCGGCGCGCCATACACCTTGATCAT
The DNA here is from genome assembly GCF_001579845.1 of Rhodoplanes sp. Z2-YC6860. Taxonomy (GTDB): domain Bacteria; phylum Pseudomonadota; class Alphaproteobacteria; order Rhizobiales; family Xanthobacteraceae; genus Z2-YC6860. The sequence continues at coordinate 503,073 of NZ_CP007440.1, read as the reverse complement.
CTTGTTGACCTCGGCGTCCCACAATGCGGCATTGGGATAGGGCGAGTTCATCTGGATGTAGTCGAGCGTGTGACAGGAGCCGCAGTTGCCTTCGACCTTATCGAGGCCGGGCGCTTTCTTGAGATCGATGGGTTGTTCCTCGGCGGCCGCCGCCAGGCTCAGCGCGAGAACCGTGAAAACAGCGATGATCGTGCGCATGATGTCTCTCCCTCAGCCCACGGTCAGCGCGACGCTGTGGAAGACGTTGTGGTGATAGCCGGCCGGGTTGTGCAGCAGTTTCGCGGTCTGTGTCTGGCCGATGGCGTTGCTGGCGCGCGCCATCACGGTCACGGCGCCCTTGCCCTTCAGCGGGAAGCTGAAGGTTCGGAACGCGTAACGGCCGATATCCTCGCCGAGCGCGGCCTGTTGCCAGGTCTTGCCGCCGTCGGTCGACACCTCGACACTGCTGATGCCGTAGCCGGCATCCCAGGCGATGCCGCCCACTGCGGTGCCTTCGCTGACCTTTGCGCCGTCGGCGTGGCTCGTGATCAGCGAGTTGATCATGATCTCGGTGATCGGCGTGTTGACCGCGGTCTCCTGCGTGACGAACCGCGACACCATCGGGAAGCGGCCGAGCGGCACGCGGTAGGCCGCAGCCATCCAGAAATTGGTGTCGGGCTTGGTCACCGCCTTGATCGAGGTGAGATGTTTCATCCAGTAGGTGCCGGTCCAGCCCGGCACGATCAGCCGCGCCGGCGCGCCATGCCAATGCAGCAGCGGCGCGCCGTTCATCTCGTAGGCGATCAGCGTCGACTCATCGAGCGCGCGTGAGACCGGGATGCTCTTGATGAAGTCCGGTGTCTTATCGATCGGCGGGCCGTCGGCGCCTTCGAACACCACCTCGACGACCTCCTTCTTCAGGCCGACCTTGTCGAGCACGTCCTTGAGCCGCACGCCCTTCCAGCGCGCACAGCCCATGGCGCCGTAACCCCACTCGACACCGGGCACATGCGGCTCAAACAGGCCACGGCGGTTGCCCGAGCATTGATTGACGGCGGCGATCTCCACGGCGGGCAATGCCTTCAGATCATCGAGCGAGAGCGTGGCCTCGCTGTTCGCGCCCTCGCCGCCCACCGCAAGCTTCCAGGTCTTGGCATCGACCTCCGGGATGACCGAGAGATGGTAGCGCACGAAAAACGCATCGGTCGGCGTGATCGCCGTGCGGAAATATTCGATCGGCGTTTCGTAGTTCGGCGGCCGGTAGCTGAGCTTGATCAGTGGCTTCTTGCCAGGCAGCGCATCGAGGATGGCGTTGGCGCGCAAGCCCTCCGGCAGCGCCTTGGGCAGATCGAGACCTGCCGCCAGAGCGCGGTCCAGGCCGAAGGCAGCCGCGGCGCCAACCGCAGCCGTTCCGCCCAAAAGATGTCGTCGATTGAATTGCAGCATCGCGTCCTCCCGGCAATTCCGCTCGCGGCGGCATTTGATGCGCACGATCGTCATCGCGGCACCGGAGAAATCGTGCGGAACGTCCGTTCGGCACGATTTGATAACTATCCGCTGGTGGTCACACCGTTGCAACAGGTTCGCGGGAACCGGATACCTGCCCGGGCGTTCCCTTGTGGCGAAACCCCAAACCAGCCTATAAGTGTTTGATGTTTTTGGGCTTGGGAACGAGGACAAACATGCGCCTGATGGCCAGGATTTTGACGGCCACTCTGACAGCCGCCGTCGCGGTTTGCGCCGTTTCAGCCGCAGACGCCGCGCCTCGCGTGAAGCGCGTGAGAAATGTCGATGTGGTGGACAACCGCCCATTGCCGCCGGGCACGACCACGATCGTCAGCCGCGACGAGTATGGCCGCACCCGCACCCGCATCCTGGTGCAGAAGCGCTCCTACCTCGACGGCGGCACCGAGGTGATGCCAGCCGACAACGTCAACTCGTTCCGCTCGACCTTCATGAGCTACCGGCCGGGCAGCGCCGCCACTCAGAACACCGCCTTCGACCGGCCGAGCTGGGTCAACGACCCGTTCTTCCTGGCGGGCGCGCGCAATCCGTATCCGTGGACCGGAAACTGAGCCGCATCGGGCCAATCGTCAGGCGAGATTGAGCTGCCACGACACACCGTAGCGGTCGTTGAGCCACGTGAACCTGCGGCTGAAGCCGTAGTTGTTGAGGGGCATCAGGACCCCACCTCCCTCTCCCAGTGCGGACGCGAGCGTATCGATCTGCTGCTCGGATTCGCATTCAACGAAGAGCGACATGGCGGGCGTGAAGCTGAAATTGTGCTTCACCGGGCTGTCGATGCAGATCACGGTCTGGCCGGCGATCGAGAACGAAGCCTTCATCACCGATCCTTCGCGACCGGGGCCGCCGGCGCCGTAGCGCGCAATGTTGAGCACCTTGCCGTCTGGAAAAAGCGCGACGTAGAACGTCATCGCTTCTTCGGCCCGGCCCTCGAACATCAGGAACGGCTGAACGGTGGTCGACATGTGCCCTCCGGTGGGTGACCGGACTGATGTGACGATGCAGGCCTACTTCGCCAGCTTTTCCATCTCGGCGATGATGGCGTCGCCCATGTCCTTGGTGCCGACCTGCTTGAAGCCGGGCGACATGATATCGCCGGTGCGAAGGCCGTTCTCGAGAACCTTGGCGATAGCCTTGTCGATCATATCGGCCTCAGCGCCCTTATTGAACGAATAGCGCAGCGCCATGCCGAACGACGCGATCATCGCGATCGGATTGGCGACGCCCTTGCCGGCAATGTCCGGCGCCGAGCCGTGCACCGGCTCGTAGAGCGCCTTGCGCTTTTTCGTCTTCGGATCGGTGTCGCCAAGCGACGCCGAGGCCAGCATGCCGAGCGAGCCGGTCAGCATCGCGGCGATGTCCGACAGCATGTCGCCGAACAGGTTGTCGGTGACGATGACGTCGAACTGCTTGGGGTTCTTCACGAGCTGCATGCCGCCGGAGTCGGCAAGCTGGTGCTCCAGCGTGACGTCCTTGAACTCGCGCTGATGCACCTGGGTGATGACCTCGTTCCAGAGCACGCCGGTCTTCATCACGTTGCGCTTTTCCATCGACGTCACCTTGCCGCGGCGCTTGCGCGCGAGCTCAAAGGCGACGCGGCCAATGCGCTCGATCTCGTAGGTGTCGTAGACCTGGGTGTCGACGGCACGCTTCTGGCCGTTGCCGAGATCGGTGATGGTCTTGGGCTCGCCGAAATAGACGCCTCCGGTGAGCTCGCGCAGGATCATGATGTCGAGGCCCTCGACCAGCTCGCGCTTCAGCGCCGAAGCATCCGCCAGCGCCGGATAGGTCACGGCCGGGCGCAAATTCGCATAGAGCGCGAGGTCCTTGCGCAGGCGCAGAAGGCCGGCTTCGGGACGGACGTCATAGGGCACCGCGTCCCACTTCGGCCCGCCGACCGAACCGAAGATCACGGCGTCGGCGGCGTGGGCCTTGGCCATGGTCTCGTCGGTGATCGAGACCTTGTGGGCGTCGTAGCAGCTGCCGCCGACCAGCCCCTCCTCGGTCTCGAAGGTGCCCATACCACGGCCGTTCATCCAGGCGATCAGCTTTTTGACCTCACCCATGACCTCGGGGCCGATGCCGTCGCCGGGAAGGAGAAGGAGCTTGTAGGTGGCCATGGGACTGCGCCTCGTGAGACTCGGGTGGTCGTCATTCCGGACGCCGCCATAAGCGCGGTTACGCGCGTTTGCGACGCGCTATGGCGGCGATCCGAACTCCAGATGCAAGTTCGGATTGTGCATCTGGATTCCGGGATCGCGCTGACGCGCGCCCCGGAATGACGGCGGAGGGGATTGCTAAAACGCCCTGCGGGGATTGGCAAGCATGCGGCACATCGGCGACAAATCGTCATGGCCGCCGTCCTCCTCGCCCTCGCCTCCGCAACCTTCCTCGGCGCGGGCGTGGTGATCACCCAGTTTGGGCTGAAGACCATCCATCCGCTGTCCGGCGCGGCGATCAGCATTCCGGCCTTCACGCTCTGCTTTGTGCTGCTGTCGCCGATCCTGCTGCATGACGACACCATCGAGTGGCGGGCGGTGCCGATTTTCGCCGCCGTGGGCCTGGTGTTCCCCTCGGTGCTGACGCTGCTCACCTTTGCGGCTAACCGGGCGTTGGGACCGGTGGTGACCGGCGCGCTTGGCAATCTGTCGCCGCTGTTTGCCGTGGCGCTCGCCATCCTCGTGCTGCACGAGCCGATGCGGCTGTTTCAGTTCGTCGGGTTGTTCGTGTCCGTGACGGGCGCCCTCATCCTGAGCACCACGCGGACGCCGCATATGCGCGACTGGCGCACCTGGGCCCTGCTGCTGCCGCTGTGCGCGGCGTTTCTTCGCGGCGTGATCCCGCCGGTGCTCAAGATCGGGCTTGCGATCTGGCCCAATCCGATCGGCGCGGGGCTGTTCGCCTACATCGTCTCGTCGCTGACGGTGCTGTGTGTGGAGCGCATCCGCACCGGCCATTTCATCGTACAGGGGCCTCTCGAAGGCCGGCTGTGGTTTGCGCTCACCGGCGTGATCAACGGTGTCGGCACGCTGCTGCTCTATGCCGCCGTTGGCGCAGGCCCGATCACCGTGGTGGCCCCGGTCAATGCCACCTACCCGCTGGTGACGATGGGGCTGAGCGCGCTCGTCCTGTCGAATGTGCGGCTGACACCGCGGTTGCTGCTGGGCGTAGGCCTCGCGGTCGCGGGCGTTGTGCTGATCTTGGTGGGCTGAGGCGGACGCGCCCGCACAAACTTGCACAACCGCGCCGTCCTTCGGCGGAACACGACAGATCGCGGCCGGACATTCCGGAACATCACGCTCCCATTGCGACGGCGCTTTCACGCATCACTTACGCGGGAACGAGGGGGCTCGGAGGCGACCGCGTCATGCGAATACTGATCATCAACCCGCCGCACCCCGCAATCGGCAGCCGCATTCCGAAGGAGCAGTTGCCGCCTCTTGGACTGCTCTCGATCGGCGGGCCCCTGATCGACGACGGCCACGAGGTGAGGCTCATCGATGCCGAATTCGGCCCGATGCCGTTCGGCGAGATTGTACGACAGGCCGTGGCGTACCGGCCGCAAGCGCTGCTGCTCGGCCATTCGGGCTCGACCTCGGGACACCCGATCGTCGCCGAGCTGACACGCCTGCTGGCAAAAGCGCTGCCTGATGCCTGGATCGTTTATGGCGGCGTGTTCCCGACCTACCACTGGCGCGAGGTACTCGCCCAGGAGCCGCAAATTGACGTTATCGTGCGCGGCGAAGGCGAGGAAACCGCACCGCGGCTGATCCAGGCGTTGGAACGCGGGCAGTCTTTAAAGGCGCTGCGCGGGATCGCGTTTCGCGACGACAACGGCGCGGTGGTCGGCACGGCGCCCGCGCCTGTGATCGCCGACCTCGACAGCTTCCGCATCGGCTGGGAGCTGATCGATCACGCGCGCTACAGCTACTGGGGCAACAAGCGCGCCGTGGTGATCCAGTTCTCACGCGGCTGCCCGCATCTCTGCAACTACTGCGGCCAGCGCGGCTTCTGGACCCGCTGGCGGCATCGCGATCCCAAAAAGCTCGCCGCCGAGATCGCCTGGCTGCATCACGTGCACGGCGTCGAGGTGATCAACTTCGCCGACGAGAACCCGACCGCCTCGCGCAAGGCGTGGAAGGCGTTTCTTGAGGCGCTGATCGCGGAGGATGTGAAGCTGACGCTGGTCGGCTCGACGCGGGCCGACGACATCGTGCGCGATGCCGACATCCTGCATCGCTACAAGAAGGCCGGCGTCGAGCGCTTTCTGATGGGAATGGAGAACACCGACCAGGCCACGCTTGAACTGATTCGGAAGGGCGGCAGCACCAACAAGGATCGCGAGGCGATCAGGCTGCTGCGCGAGCACGACATGCTGTCGATGGCCACTTGGGTCGTTGGCTTCGAGGAGGAGACCGACCGCGATCTCTGGCGTGGTCTGAAACAGCTTCTGTCCTACGACCCGGACCAGATCCAGACGCTTTACGTGACGCCGCACCGCTGGACGCCGTACTTCCGCATCGCCAAGGACCGCCGCGTGATCCAGACCGACCAGCGGCGCTGGGACTACAAGCACCAAGTGCTGGCGACGCGGCACATGGCGCCATGGCGGCTGCTGCTCTGGGTGAAATGCATCGAGGCGATCGTGCAGCTGCGCCCCAAGGCGCTGCGCCGTGTGCTGTTTCACCCCGACCGTAAAATCCGTCACGCCATGCGCTGGTACACCAAGATGGGCCGTCGGGTCTGGCCGCGCGAGGTTTTCGGTTTCCTGTTTCGCGACCGCCGCGTTGCGATCGGCCCGACGGTCGCAGAGTTCTGGGGCGCGCCGCAGGACGCCGAAGAGGAAGCGATGGCGTCAAAGCAGAAGGAGCGCTCGATCGCATCGTTCAATGACGACAAGGCCTGCGCGGCGTGAAGCGCTGCTGACCCCCTTGGCAAGTTCGCTGGCACCACCGACTTTAGAGCCGGGCGAAGCAAGAGGCTGATGGAGGCCCGCATGGACCAGACCAATATCCCCACGGGCAGCACGCCGCCCGGCTCCAAGCCCGAGGCGAAGCGGTACGCTTGTGCCGTCACTGGGCGGCAGCTGCTGAAGAAGAATTTGGTGCGGCTCGACGATCTGCGGCCGACGCTCGCCGACCGCATCCGCGCCGACCATGCCGGCCTCGCCGAGGACGCGCTGATCGACCGCACCGAGGTCAACCGTTACCGCAACCGCTATGTCGAAGAGATGCTGCGCGAGGAGCACGGCGAGTTCAGCGAGCTCGACCGGCAGGTCGCCGAGAGCATCGCCAACCAGGACACCATCGCGGAAAACACCGAGGATGACTTCCTCGAGCACCGCACGCTCGGCCAGCGGCTGTCGGACCGGCTGGCGAGCTTCGGCGGCTCGTGGCCATTCCTGATCTCGTTCGGCGCGTTCCTGCTGGTCTGGATGGCGATCAGTGTCGCCATGGGTGAGCAAAAATCGTTCGACCCCTACCCGTTTATCCTGCTCAATCTCGTTCTGTCGTGCCTCGCCGCAGTTCAGGCGCCGATCATCATGATGAGCCAGAAACGGCAGGAGGCGAAAGATCGCCTGCGCTCACACAACGACTATCAGGTGAACCTCAAGGCCGAGCTGGAAATCCGGCACCTGCACGAGAAGCTCGATCACCTGATCACCAAGCAGTGGCAAAGGCTCGCCGAGATTCAGCAGATCCAATTGGAGATCATGCAGGACAGCCGACGAAGGACTTGAACCCGAAGCTTTATCAGTTGGTCGCATTTTTTTGCGGCGAACCGCTTCACGCTTCGCCGGAAAATACTCTACGACCCGCTGAACCAGTTGTAGCCCTGGTTCTCCCAATAGCCGCCGGCGTCGTTGTTCTGCACGTAGAGCGCCGTGATGTATTTCGGATTCTTGAAGCCGAGCTTGGTCGGGATGCGACACTTCATCGGGAAGCCGTACTTGCGCGGCAACGTTTGATTGTCGAACTTCAGCGACAGCTGCGTCTGTGGATGCAGTGCGGTCGCCATATCGATCGTGTTGGAATAGCCCTCGGCACATTGGAACCAGACGTATTTGGCGCGCGTGTCGGCGCCGATGTGCTTCAGGAAATCCGAAAGCCGCACACCTTGCCAGGAGCCGATCGCACTCCAGCCCTCGACGCAGATGTGGCGGGTGATCTGCGACACCTGCGGCAATGCATTGAGCTGCTCGAGTGTCCACGGCTCCTTGTTCTCGATCAGCCCGCCGACCTCGAGCTTCCAGGTATCGCCGTCGACTTCGGGGGCCTCATCCTCGGGGTAGTAGCCGTTGAAGGGGAACGGTCGCTTGATGGCGCTTTCGGGAAATTCCGGCGCGAGCTTGTTCGGGTTGAACAGCCAGGCCTGGATGCGGTCGTTGAACTTCGAGATCTGGCGCAGCGCACCCTCCGCCGTGTCGTCATCGATGATGGCGCAGCCGGTGAGCAAGGCCAGCGCACCGACGCTCAAGCCGCCGCGCAGAAACAGCCGTCGCGACGGCTCCGGCATCAGCTTGGCCGCGTCCTTGATCAGCAGCTTCTGGTCGACGCCCGGAATGATGCGTTTGCGTGGCATCGCTGCCTCCTACCGTCCCGTCACCATGGCCTTGAGGCTCTTCGGCACGATCAGCGCGAGCAGCACATGGACCGCCAGAAAGCCCACGATCGCCGCCATGGCAAAAAAGTGCACGAAGCGGGCGGTGTCATAGCCGCCGAACACTGCTGTGAGTTCCTGCAGCTGCACCGGCTTCCAGATCGAAAGTCCCGACAGCACAATCACCACGCCGGCCAGGATCACGCCGACGTACAACAGCCGCTGCACCGCGTTGTAGACCGAGATGTCGTCGTGCGAGAGCTTGAACGTGAGCGCCGCCTTGGCGTCGGCGATCACGTCGCCCGGCCGGATCGGCAGGAACTTCTTTCGGAAACGGCCGCTGATGAATCCCAAGATGATGTAGATCAGGCCATTGACCGCCAGCACCCACATCGCGGCGAAGTGCCAAAGCAGCGCGCCGGCAAGCCAGCCGCCGAGCGTGACCGAGCCGGGAAACGTAAAGCCGAACAGCGGCGAGGCGTTGTAGATCTCCCAGCCCGAGCCGATCATCACCAGCATCGCGAGCGCGTTGATCCAGTGAGTGACCCGCACCCAGGCCGGATGGATCACAAGCCGTGTGCGCTCCGAAGTCGTCGTGAGACCGATGCTGGTCATGGCTGCCGCCTGTTCGCTGGCATCCCTTGAATCTGGGGGAAAAGCGCCGGACTCGCAAGCGCGGGCCCGGCGCCCAGAAAATTAGTTCTTCTTCATACCGTCTTTGGACATGCCGTCCTTCTTGTCCATCATGCCGCCGGTGTTGGACATCTTGCCGGACTCCTTGGACATCGCGTCAGTCTTCTTGTCCATTTTGCTGTCCATCTTGGAGTCCTTCGCCATCCCGGGCTTGCTCATGGCATCCTCGGCGAAGGCCGCAGGCGCGAGAGCGAGGCCGGCCGCAACGGTCGAAGCAACAATCAAACGCTTGATCATGATCACCCTCCTTGGTGCTGCCTAACGCAGCACTCATTTGCTATCAGGCGTTCCGAACACATGCGTCTCAGGTTTCCGTATGTGTTTGTGGCGAAAAACTCACGGTTTCGTGACACCAGCGAAACGCGCTATACAGAGCAAGCCGGAGCCCGACGTCGAAGAGTGTCATCATGACCAAGACCAGCACCGGCAATTTCTTCGAGGATTTCCGCCTCGGCCAGATCATCCGCCACGCCACGCCGCGAACCATGACCGTTGGCGACGTGGCGCTCTATACGGGCCTGTTCGGGCCTCGTTTCGCGGTGCAGTCGTCGGACGCCTTCGCCATAGCCATTGGCTATGATCGCGCGCCGCTGGACGATCTTCTGGTGTTCCATGTGGTGTTCGGCAAGACCGTGCCGGACGTGTCGCTGAATGCGGTGGCCAATCTCGGGTACGCGGGCATGCAGTTTCTCGCGCCGGTTTTCCCTGGCGATACGCTCAGCGCGACCTCCGAGGTGATCGGACTCAAGGAAAACTCCAATCGCAAGACCGGCATCGTCTATGTGCGCACCCGCGGCATGAAGCAGGACGGCACGGCCGTGCTCGAATATGTCCGCTGGGTGATGGTGCGAAAGCGCGACGAGTCGGCGCCGGCGCCCGGCGACCATGTGCCGCGGCTGCCCACATTCGTGGAGGCGCGGCTTCTGGGTAGCGCATGTCCGCCAATCAAACGTGAGGCTTACGATCTGGAACTGGCCGGCAGCCCCTATCGATATGGCGACTACGAGATTGGCGAGAAGATCGACCACGTCGACGGCATCACGGTCGAAGAGGCTGAACACCAGACCGCGACGCGGCTCTATCAGAACACCGCACGGATTCACTTCGATCAGTTCTCGGCGGCGCAGAGCCGCTTCGGCCGCCGGCTGATCTATGGTGGCCACGTGATTTCACTCGCGCGCGCCATCTCCTTTAACGGTCTCGGCAATGCGTTTCACATCGCCGCCGTCAACGGCGGCCGGCACGTCTCGCCGCTGTTTGCCGGCCGCACGGTGTTTGCATGGTCGGAGGTGCTGGCGAAAAGCGAGTTGCCGGGCCGTGACGATGTCGGCGCGCTGCGGTTGCGGACGGTGGCGACGAGCGACAAGCCCTGCGCCGACTTTCCCTACAAGAACGGCGAGGACTACGACCCCGCCGTTCTGCTCGATCTGGATTATTGGGTGCTCATCCCACGCTGACGCGCCGAGCTATGGCTTGGCGGGCGCATCGCCTTTTTCTCTTATGGCAGGCACGTTCTTGGGAGGCGAACTGCCGACCGTCGCCCCCGAGGCACCGCTTGCCTGGATCACGCCGCAAGCGATGCGGTCGCCGGCATTGCCAGCCGGGTCGCTCTTGTAGTCGTCAGCCTTGGCGTGGATGACGAGCGCCGAACCGTCCGCGTCAAGCAACGAGTTTGGCTTGTTCTTGTCCAGTGTGACTGCCGTATTGAGCACCTCGACGCTCAGCTCGCCGCTTTGGGGCACATGCAGGTTCGGCATGTCGCCGGCATGGCCCTCGCCGGACATCATGCCATGCTTGTGATTGGCGGGATTGAAATGCGGGCCGGCAGAGTTGAAGGGCGCCTCGCACTTGCCGACCGCGTGGATATGGAAGGCATGCTCGCCGGCCGGAATGCCTTTGAGCTGAAGCTTGATCAGCACTCCGTCCTGGGTCTGCACCAGATCGACGTCACCCACCGCCTTGCCGCTTCCATCTTTGAGCTGCGCGTTGGCGAGGTTTTCGGCCGAAGCAGGCAGCACCGCAACGGTCGAAAGGAGCGCGGCCGCGACAAGCAAACTGAACCTACGCATGAAAAATATCTCCCTCAGGCTGCCCCCGGAGGAAACTCTAGCGCATGGTCGAAGTTCCACGCCGGTAAACACCCATCAAACTAATGTGTTCCGGCGTGGCGTGTTTTGGCCTGGCGCGCTTCTGCGGGGCGCGCCTCGGCACGCATGTGCTCGACGAGTTGCTGCGCATAAGGCGGCAGCGCTTTGAAATCGCGCACGCAAATCGTCAGCTCGCGCAGCGCCCAAGGATCGGCCAGGTCCACGGCCTTGATCGCCATGGATTTGATGGCGCTGCTTGCCGTCGTGGCCGGCACGATACCGACGCCGACATGGCGCTCCACCAGGCGGCACACGCCCTCGAAGCTGCGCAGTTGCACGCGCAGCCGCAACGGCCTGCCGACCTGGGTGGCCTTGCTCGACAGAAAGCGTTGCAGCGCACTGGCGCGATCAAGCCCGACAAAGTCCAGATCGAGCACCTCGGCGAACTCCACCTTGTCACGCTTAGCCAGCGGATGATCGCGCGCCACCACCAACACGAAACGATCGCTGCGAAATGGATAAGTGGTGAGCCGGCCCGGATCGACCGTGCCGGCAATGATACCGATGTCGCCGACACCCTCTGCGATGAGCCCCACGATCTCGTCGCTCAACCGCTCCTCGAGATCGACGTTGACGTTCGGATGCGCGGTGAGGAACGTGCTCAGCGCCTCGGGCAGAAATTCGGTGAGCGCGTTGGTGTTGGAGAGCACCCGCACCTGGCCGGCCAGTCCACCCGCATAGGTCGCCAGATCCTCGCGCAGCCGCTCGGCCTGTCCCAACATGGTCCGGGCGTGCTGGACCAGCGTTCGACCGGCGGGCGTCGGCGTCACGCCCTGGCGAGCACGTACCAGCAACGGCGCACCCAGCGCCTCCTCCATGTTGCGAATCCGGGTGGATGCAGCGGCCAGCGCGAGATGCGCGCGGTCGGCGCCGCGCGTGATGCTGCCTGCCTCCACCACATGGCGAAACAGGCTGAGATCGGTCAAGTCGAAGCGCATGGCGGCCCTTGAACTATCCTTCGCATTTCACGAAGCCTGGCTTTTAAAAACGCGCATTTTGGAGGCATTCTCAATACCATATCTTTCGTCTGAAACGAAATAGGCACTGGGCCACCGTTGCGCGTCCGGAGCCTCAGAATCGCGCCGAAACGCGTGCTCGCGGCGTTGCAGCACCCGCCACCTTCGGCTACGAACAATTCTAAAGCGGACAGAGTTACCGCCGGAGTGAGAATGATGGCTGAGGCCAAAGCAACGCACTTGAAGAACCGCCCGCTCTCTCCGCACCTGCAAATCTACAAGCCGATGCTGACGATGATGATGTCCATCGTCCATCGCATCACGGGTGGCGCGCTCTACGTGGGCACCTTGTTGCTGGTGTGGTGGCTGGTCGCGGCAGCCACCGGACCGAATGCCTATGCGTCGGTGCAATGGTTCATGGAAACGCTGATCGGGCGGCTGATCCTGTTCGGCTACACCTGGGCGCTGATCCACCACTTGCTGGGCGGCATCAAGCACTTCGTCTGGGACCTGGGCTACGGCTTCGGCCCCGCCGAGCGCGAATGGATGACGGCCGCCACTTTGGTGGGATCGATCGTCTGCACGATCATGCTCTGGATTGTGGGCTACCTCGTGATGGGAGGCATCCGGTGAGCGACCACGCGCAGAAATCCATCCGCACGCCGCTCGGCCGCGTCCGCGCTCTCGGGTCGGCGCATCACGGGACCGGCCATTTCTGGCGCCAGCGGCTGACCGCGGTCGCGAACGTTCCGCTGACCATCGCGGCGATCGTGATCATCATGTCGATCCTCGGCCGCAATCACGCCGCCGTGGTGCAGATCCTCGGCTCGACGCTGGTCGCCATTACGCTGCTGCTGTTCATTGTCAGCTGCGTCTATCATATGTGGCTCGGCATGCAGGTGATCATCGAGGATTACGTCCACGACGAGATCGCCAAGCTCGTCTCGCTGATGGCCAACACATTCTTCTCGTTCGCCGTGGGTCTCGCCGCGGTGTTCGCGATCCTGAAGCTCTCATTCGGACTTTAAGCCATGGCTGGAAACGGCACGAACGGCGCTGCGCCGAAAACCAATGGTCGGGCCTACCCGATCGAGGATCACAGCTACGACGTCGTTGTCGTCGGCGCCGGCGGCTCCGGCCTGCGCGCCGTGGTGGGCTGCTCGGAAGCAGGCCTCAAGACCGCCTGCATCACCAAGGTGTTTCCGACCCGCTCGCACACCGTTGCGGCGCAGGGCGGCATCGCGGCTTCGCTCGGCAACATGGGCGAGGACGACTGGCGCTGGCATATGTACGACACCGTCAAGGGCGCCGACTGGCTCGGCGACCAGGACGCCATCGAATACATGGTCCGCGAGGCGCCGGCCGCGGTCTATGAGCTCGAGCACTGGGGCATGCCGTTCTCGCGTCGCGAGGAAGACGGCAAGATCTATCAGCGGCCGTTCGGCGGCATGACCACGCATTTCGGCAAGGGCACGGCGCAGCGCACCTGCGCGGCGCAAGACCGCACCGGTCACGCCATGCTGCACACCATGTACGGCCAGGCACTCAGGCACGCGGCGGAGTTCTACGTCGAGTACTTCGCCATCGACCTGATCATGGATGACGAAGGCCGCTGCCGCGGCGTGATTGCACTGAACCTCGACGACGGCTCGATCCACCGCTTCCGCGCCCAGCAAACCATCCTGGCCACTGGCGGTTACGGCCGCGCCTACATGTCGTGCACCGGCGCGCACACCCAGACCGGCGACGGCAACGCGATGGCGCTGCGCGCCGGCGTGCCGCTCCAGGACATGGAGTTTGTCCAGTTCCACCCGACCGGCATCTACGGCTCGGGCTGCCTGATCACCGAGGGCGCGCGTGGCGAAGGTGCCTACCTCGTCAACTCCGAGGGCGAGCGCTTCATGGAACGCTACGCGCCGTCGGCGAAGGACCTGGCCTCGCGCGACGTCGTCTCCCGCTCGATGACCATCGAAATCCGGGAAGGCCGCGGCGTCGGCAAGCAGAAGGACCACATTTTCCTGCACCTCGACCATCTCGCGCCGGAGGTGCTGCACGAGCGTCTGCCCGGCATCACCGAGAGCGCTCGCATCTTTGCCGGCGTCGATCTCACCCGCGAGCCGATCCCGGTGATCCCGACCGTGCACTACAACATGGGCGGCATCGCCACGAACTGGAAGGGCGAAGCGCTGACCAAGAAGAACGGCGTCGATGACGTGGTGGTGCCGGGCCTGATGGCGATCGGCGAAGCGGGCTGCGTGTCCGTCCACGGCGCCAACCGCCTCGGCTCCAACTCGCTGATCGACTTGGTGGTGTTCGGCCGCGCCGCGGCGCTGCATCTCGCCGACACGCTGACCGCCAACGACAAGCAGCCGGAGCTGCCGAAGGACTCCGCCGAGCGGGCGCTTTCCCGCCTCGACCGCATCCGCAACGCCAACGGCAGCACGCCGACCGCGGAGCTCCGCGGCCGCATGCAGAAGGTGATGCAGAACAACTGCGCGGTGTTCCGCACCGGCGAGGTTCTGCAGGAGGGCAGCAAGCTCATCCACGAGGCCTATGACGCCGCCGGCGACATCCGCGTTACCGATCGCTCGCTGGTCTGGAACTCCGACCTCGTCGAATCGCTGGAGTTCGACAACCTGATCGTTCAGGCCGTCGTGACGATGGACTCGGCGGTGAACCGCACCGAAAGCCGCGGCGCGCACGCGCGCGAGGATTTCCCGGACCGCGACGACAAGAACTGGATGAAGCACACGCTGTCGTGGATGGACGAGAAGGGCAACGTGAAGATCGACTACCGCCCCGTCCACACCTACACGCTCACCAACGACGTCAGCTACATCGAGCCCAAAGCACGCGTGTACTAAGGCTCGCGTGTACTGACACTCCTCGACGATCCGATTGCGAGACACTTGAAATGGTTCAGCTCAACCTGCCGCAGAACTCCAAGATCACCGAGGGCAAGACTTGGCAGCGCCCGAGCGGCGCGCGCCACGTCACCGCGTTCCGCGTCTACCGCTGGAATCCGGAGGACGGTGCCAATCCGCGGATGGACACCTACTTCGTTGACCGCGACGACTGCGCGCCGATGATTCTCGACGCGCTGATCTGGATCAAGAACAAGATCGATCCGACGCTGACCTTCCGCCGCTCCTGCCGCGAAGGCGTGTGCGGCTCCTGCGCGATGAACATCGACGGCACCAACACGCTCGCCTGCACCAAGGGCATGGACGAGGTGAAGGGCACCATCAAGGTCTATCCGCTGCCGCACATGGAGGTGGTGAAGGACCTCGTTCCCGACCTCACCAACTTCTACGCCCAGTATGCCTCGATCGAGCCGTGGCTGCAGACCAAGTCGCCGCCGCCCGAGAAGGAATGGAAGCAGAGCCACGAGGACCGGCAGAAGCTCGACAATCACTACGAGTGCATCCTGTGCGCCTGCTGCTCGACCTCGTGCCCGAGCTACTGGTGGAATCAGGACCGCTATCTCGGCCCGGCCGCGCTGCTGCAGGCCAACCGCTGGATCAGCGACAGCCGCGACGAGGCAACCGGCGAGCGCCTCGACAACCTCGAGGATCCGTTCCGGCTTTACCGCTGCCACACCATCATGAACTGCTCCAAGGCCTGCCCGAAGGGCCTCAATCCGGCGAAGTCAATCGCCGAGATCAAGAAGAAGATGGTCGAGCGGCAGGTTTAGCCGTCGACGCCGCGTTAGCTAGACGTATTCCAGACGGCACATCGCGGGCGGCGCTTTAACGCCGCCCGGACAGTCCTACATTGGTCGATGCGAAGTTTTTCGCTGCCCTGCGGTCGCGAATTGCGCACAAATCCGCATGCCGACCTCCGAGAGGATTGCCAATGTCCAAGCACGCCATCACCCGCGTCCGTCACGAACCGCGCCGCCGCCTGCTGACCGTGCAGCAGGTTGAACGCATCACGCCCGGAATGGCCCGCATCACGCTCGGCGGCGATCTCGAGGGATTCAACAGCGCGTCCTACGACGACCACGTGAAGGTGTTCTTTCCGCTGCCGGGAGACACGAAGCCGACATTGCCCGAAGCCGGTGCAAATGGAGAAGCCAACGGCGCTGCCCGCTCGCCCGGGCGCGACTACACGCCGCGGCGCTTCGACTCGGGGCGTCAGGAGCTCATCATCGATTTCGCGCTGCACGAGGCGGGACCGGCCACGAGCTGGGCCTCGCAGGCCGCGCCAGGCCAGCAGCTTGCCATCGGTGGGCCGCGCGGCTCGTTTGTCGTGCCTGACGACTTCGACTGGTATCTTTTCGTGGGCGACGAAACCGCATTGCCCGCGATCGGCCGACGGCTCGAAGAGTTGCGCCGGGGCACTCGCGCGATCGTTGTCGCCGCGGTGACCGATGCCGCAGAGCAGCAGACTTTCGAAAGCCGCGCTACGGTCGAAACCGTCTGGGTGCATCGACCGCTATCGCGCGCCGAGGACCCGGCCCCGCTGCTCGACGCGGTGCGGGCGCTCAAGCTGCCGCAAACTGGCGACGGCTATTGCTGGGCAGCCGGCGAGTCGCAGACCGCGAAGCTGATCCGGCAGCACTTCGTCGCCGAGCGCGGATTCGACAAGGCGTGGGTCAAGGCTGCGGGCTACTGGAAGCGTGGCGCGGTCAGCATTCACGAGACGCACAACGACTGACGTCCGGCCGGCGCGAGCCTTGGGCACCTCGCCAGTGGCAGCCTTTTTGACGCATTCCGGTCGCGCTCCCGTGCGTTATTGCATCGGAGCAACGGCGAGGAGAGCGGCATGATCGACCATATCGGTTTTGCGGTGTCCGACTACGAGCGCGCCAAGACGTTCTATGCGAAGGCTCTGGCTCCGCTCGGTTACGCGCTGATCATGGAAGTCCCGGCGGAGGGCAATCCGAGTGGCGCGCCCGCGGCGGGCTTCGGCGAAGGCGGCAAGCCGGATTTCTGGATCGGGGCTGAAGGCGGCATCGACAAGCCGCTGCATGTCGCGTTTCAGACCAAGGACCGCGCCAGCGTCGATGCGTTCCACAAGGCGGCGCTCACCGCTGGCGGCAAGGACAACGGGGCGCCGGGCTGCGGCCGCACTATCACCCGAACTATTATGCGGCGTTCGTGTTCGATCCCGACGGCCACAACATCGAGGCCGTCTGCCACGCCCCGGGCTGAGGTGGATCAGCCACGCCAGCCGGGCGGCGGCCCGTGGCGCTCGATGGCGTCGACGATCTCACGATGCTTGCGGTCTTCGCGCGACATATAAATCGCGATCACGGCGTGAGCCGACGGCACCAGCCACAGCATCGGAATGATGAAGCCGAGCAGCAGGCACGGCACGATCAAGACGGCGTTGATGATCGCCGAGAATATCTGCCCGTTGAGCAGCAAGCCCAACGGCGGAATGAAGACGGCGAGGACGTAGATCATCTGTCCGATCCCCTGAGATCGCGCGGGTGCGCGATCGGCGCTGAGCATATAGGAACCTTCCAGCCCTTCGCCAGATGCTGGAACCTAGCCCAAACGGCGTCGTTGGCTCTTCAACCAAGGAGAGCCCTGATGCCTGACCAAGCTTCCGCCAAGGCCGACGACGTTACCCGTGTCTGGGACATTCTGGAGAAGAATAGCATCGGCATGCTGACCACGCGGTTTTCGGACGGATTGCGGTCACGCCCGCTCGACGCGCGGCCCGACCGTGATGCCGGCGCGATCTTCTTTCTCACCGACGTGCGCGGCTACAAGGATGACGAGATCGCGGCTCATCCTGACGTCTGTTGGATCGTCACGGTACCGGGCGACAACGCCTATCTTTCCATCACGGGCCGCGCCTCGGTGGCGAAAGACCCGCAACGCGCGCGCAAGATCTGGAAAAGCATCGACAGCGTCTGGTGGAAAGAAGGCCCGGACGATCCGAACGGCCGGGTGTTGACGATCGAACCTGTGCTGGCGGAACTCTGGGACGGACCGTCGAGCAAACTTGTCGCGGCATTCGAATTCGCCAAAGCCAAGATCACCGGCGAAAAGCCGTTCGTGGGCGAAAACCGGAAGAAGACTGTGGCGATGAGCTAAGGCGCCGGTGGAGGCGGCGCGGGCGGTTCCTGCTCGCGCTTCTGCTTCCAGAGCCACCAGGCGCCGACGCCCAACGCCGTCAGGCCCCAGGACGCGGCTGCAAAAATCAGCAGCGCCGAGAACGCGATCGGCGCGAAGACGTATTGCACCACGTCGGTGCGCTCACCGACCAGAAATATCGCCGACAGGAAGCCCGCCAGGATGGAGGTGCCGGCCGCAAGATAAGCGATGATCAGCAGCCCGCCGGCGACGAGCGCCGAGCCGGTGGCAACCGCGATCTTGCCGAGCACGTTGGGCATGCTTGCCTTCCTGACGCGCAGGCCGAACGCGCGTCTATCGATTGAACTTCTTCCGCCGCATTCCCAACGTTCGAAGCCGCAAGGCGTTCAACCGGATGAAGCCCTCGGCATCCTTCTGATCGTAGGCGCCCTTGTCGTCTTCGAAGGTGACCAGCGTCGACGAGTAGAGCGACTTCTGGCTCTCGCGGCCCGCCATCATCACATTGCCCTTGTAGAGCTTGAGCCGCACCTCACCTTCGACATGCTCCTGGCTCTTGTCGATCAGCGCCTGGATCATCTCGCGCTCCGGCGTGAACCAGAAACCGTTATAGATGAGCTCCGCGTAACGCGGCATCAGCTCGTCCTTGAGATGCGCCGCGCCGCGGTCGAGCGTGATCGACTCGATCGCCCGATGGGCGGCGAGCAGGATGGTGCCGCCCGGCGTCTCGTAGACGCCGCGCGACTTCATGCCGACGAAACGGTTTTCCACGAGATCGAGCCGGCCGATGCCGTTGTCGTGACCGAGCTCATTGAGCTTCGTCAACACCGCATCGGGCGAAAGCTTCTTGCCGTCGATGCTGACAGCATCGCCTTTCTCGAAACCGATGCGAATTTCGGTGACCGTGTCGGGCGCTTCCATCGGCGAGATGGTGCGTTGATAGACGATCGAGGGTGCTTCCTTCGCCGGATCCTCCAGCACCTTGCCTTCGGACGACGAGTGCAGAAGGTTGGCATCGACCGAGAACGGCGACTCGCCCTCCTTGTCCTTTGCGACCGGGATCTGGTTCTCGCGCGCGAAGGCGAGCAGCTCCTCGCGGCCCTTGAAGCTCCACTCGCGCCACGGCGCGATGATCTTGATCGACGGATCGAGCGAATAATACGACAGCTCGAAGCGGACCTGATCGTTGCCCTTGCCGGTCGCGCCATGCGCCACCGCATCGCCGCCGACCTTGTGCGCGATCTCGATCTGCTTCTTGGCGATCAGCGGCCGCGCGATCGAGGTGCCGAGCAGATAAAGCCCTTCGTACTGGGCGTTGGCGCGGAACATCGGGAAGACGTAATCGCGGACGAACTCCTCGCGCAGGTCCTCGATGAAGATGTTCTGCTCCTTGATACCGAGCAGCAGCGCCTTCTCGCGCGCCGGCGCAAGCTCGCCGCCCTGGCCCAGATCGGCCGTGAAGGTCACGACCTCGCAGCCATAGGTGGTCTGCAACCACTTCAAAATGATCGAAGTGTCGAGCCCGCCCGAATAGGCCAGCACAACCTTCTTGACGCCCTTACCCAACCCGCCGTCCGGCATGATCTAACCCGCTCGCTCCTTCACGCTCCGCGCCCAACTACACCGTAGAGTTGGGGCTGAAAAGAGAATACAATCCGTCTTGTTTCCGCCGCCGCGCTTGAACCTTGTTGCATTGCGGCCGGTTATCCTCTGCGCATTGCTATCAGGACAGCCGTGCCAAGAGTCAACAGAATCACCCTTGGGTTGGGCATGGCGGCGCTGCTTTTGGCGCTGCCGGTCGCGGCTGCGTGGGCCGGTGACGCTGAGGACTGCCGTTCCAACGATCCCGTCAAGACGATCGCCGGCTGCGGGGCCCTGATCGACCGCGGGGGCTTGAGCGATGCGCAATTGGGTGAAGCTCATATCCGCCGGGGCGTCGCGCTGCGGCAGCGCAACCAGATCGATAATGCGCTCGCCGACCTCAACAAGTCGCTGGAGCTCACTCCCAACAATTCAATGGCCTATACGTGGCGCGGCAACATCCACGCGGCACGACGCGACTTCGACGATGCGCTGAAGGATTACAATCGGGCGCTGGAGCTGAACCAGGTCAACACCACGGCGCTGGCTTTTCGCGGCACCCTGCTGGCCCAGACCGGCAAGCTCGACCAGGCGGTGTCCGATTACGACCGCGCCATCGCGCTGAGCCCGAACTACGCCGAGCCCTATTTCCGCCGCGGCGAAGTCCACCGCATGCGCGGCGAGATCGACTTGGCGCTGAACGACATCAGCCGCGCCGTCGCGATCGATCCAAACCGGATCAACTACCTCGCCGCGCGCGGTGATGTTTACAACGCCAAGGGCGAGTTCGACCGCGCCATTGCGGACTACGACCGCGCGCTGGCGATGGCGCCGAACGACAAGTTTCTCCAGGAGCGCCGGCGCATCGCTGCAGCGACGCGCGAACAGCTCGGCGGCTCGCAGCCGCAGCCCGCCGCGCCGACGGCTGCGCCTGCTGTTCCGGTCACGCCGCCTGCGGTGGGCGCCCAACGCACCCCGGTCGCGCAGGCAATCGCGCTCCTCAACCAGCGAAAGTTCGATGAGGCGCTGGCGCTGCTCGATACCGAAGTGGCCCGTTCGCCGCAATCCAAGGATGCTGTTCTGATGCGCGGCATGGTGCGCATCGCGAAGAATCAAAGGAGCGAAGCCGCCGCCGACTTCGACCGGGCCGTACGGATCGCTCCGAACGACAGCAAGGTCTATGCGTTCCGGGCTGACAATCTGGTCCGGATGAACAAGCTCGACCAGGCGCTGGCCGACTACGACCGCGCCATCCAACTCGATGGCAAGGCTGTCCTTGTGTATGTCGCCCGCGGCGCGCTCTATTTGATCAAGAAGGACTACGACAAGGCGCGCAGCAGTTATGACCGGGCCATCGAGCTCGATCCCAAGCAAGCCGCGGCGTTCGTTGGCAAAGGCATGGTGTTCGCGGCACAAGGCGAGCACGATCAGGCGCTGGCTGAATTCGATCGCGCACTCGCCATCAACCCGAGATTCAGCGACGCGCTGGCGCACCGCGGTTTGAGCCTCATGGTAAAAGGCCGCGTTGCCGAAGCCACCGCCGACTTCGACCGGGCCTTGGAAGCCAACCCCAATAACGCCATGGCGACGCTGGGTCGCGGCCTTTCGATGCTGGCAAGCGGTCAGCCCGACCGTGCGATCGTGGCTCTCGACCGAGTCATATCAGCGGGCCAGGCCACCGCCCCGATCCTCACTGCCCGCGGCAATGCGCACTTCCTGAAATCGAATATCGATCTCGCGATGGCGGATTTCGAACGCGCGCTGACTTTAAGCCCGAGCTACGCGCCGGCGCTCGCCGGCCGCGGGCGCGCATGGCACAAGAAAGGCGACGACGACAAGGCGATGGCGGATTTCGACAAAGCCATCACGCTCGACGAGCGCAACGTCCAAAGCCGGCTGGCGCGCGCGGAAATCCAGCTGGCGCGGCACAATCAGAATGCGGCGCTCGACGACCTCAACCGGATCGCCGATGCAAAGCCACGCGACATGTTCGAGGTGCTGGCCCAGACCGCCGCCAAGGCCAAGATCAAGGAACTCGAGCGCGACAGCTGCCGCAGTGGGCAACGCGACGCGCGCTGCCTCTGATCGGCCGTTGCAAGTTCCGCTGAGCTGAGGACCGGCTTGGTCGCAGGCTTGGTTAGTCGCAGACCTGGTTAGTCGCAAACCTGGACGCGCGGGCGCACCCAGACTCCGCGATAGCCATCCCAGGCCGGCTCGCCGCGGGTCCAGTAGCAGCGCGGCGGCGGCGGGGCGGCATAGACCGGCTCTTCGGCCACATAGGCCGGCGGCGGCGCGTAATAGCGCGGCTGGGACGCGGCCGCACCGACCATGGCGCCGACAGCGAGGCCGCCGAGCACACCAGCGGCGATTGCACCGCCACGATCGCCGGCGTGGGCCGGCTGGGACACCGTTCCGGCAACCGCGATGGCGGCCGCCGCAGCAACAATCAAAGCCTTGCGCATGATCGATTGACCCCGGGTTGGGCGGCCGACTCGGCCGCACAAAGTTGGGACAACGGAAGCATGTCGATGCTTACCAATTCATGAACGGAGACGGCGCGCTCCGTTCAGATTGCAACGGCAGCGCGGCCAAAAGACCCATCTGCCGCCGCGATGCGGCGATGCGCCTCCGGTTCGACTGCGGCAGAATGGCTGCCGCTCCGACGCCAATGTGGTTAAGCTTTGGTTATGGGCGCACGCTCCGTTGAACCGGGTGGAGTCGCATGCAGGCGTACATTGAGGGCCGCAACGTCAATCTTACCTTTCGGCCTCCGAACCGCGGTCCGGTCCGCGCGCTCTCCAACTTCGATATCGACATTGGTGAAGGCGAGTTTCTGTCCATTGTCGGCCCCTCCGGCTGCGGCAAGAGCACGTTCCTCAACGTCCTGCTCGGCCTGATCAAGCCGGACTCCGGCGACATCCGGATGGGAGGCAAGCCGATCGCCGGGCCGGGTGGCGACCGCGCCATGGTGTTTCAGGAGTTTGGGCTGCTGCCCTGGCGTACCGTCCAGGCCAATGTCGAGCTCGGTCTCGAGTTGAAGGGCATAGCCGCCAGCGCCCGGCGGGACGTCTCGCAGCCCTTGATCGAGATGATCGGGCTCGCAGGCTTCGAGGGCCATTTCCCACATGAGCTGTCCGGCGGCATGAAGCAGCGCGTTGGCCTCGCCCGGGCGCTCGCCACCGATCCGAACGTGCTGCTGATGGATGAGCCTTTCGCGGCGCTCGATGCGCAGACCCGCGACCTGATGCAGGTCGAACTCCTTCGCGTCTGGCAGACCGCAAAGAAGACCGTGCTGTTCGTCACCCACCAGATCGACGAGGCGATCTATCTCTCCGACAGGGTGATGGTGATGACCAAGCGGCCGGGCCGCGCCAAGAAAATCTTTCCGATCGCGCTGCCGAGGCCTCGCGACTACGAGATGCGCGTCACGCCGGAATTCAACGAGCTGAAGCTCGAGATCTGGAATGCGCTGAAGGACGAGATCACGGTGTGAGCATGGCGCAAGACACCGCAGCCGAGGATGCGCCGCGCCAAAGCTTTGCCGCGCGCCACCGCAATCTGCTGCTGGGCCTCACATCGGTCGTGCTGTTTTTCGCCGCCTGGCAGGCGATCTTCCTGTTCGTGCCGTTCAACAAGCTGTTCATCAGCAAGCCGGACCTGATCGCAGCGGGCCTGCTCGATCTCATCCGCAGCGGCGCACTCTTTCGCGATCTCATGGCAAGCGCTGTGCCGTTCTTCTATGGCCTCACCGCCGCCACGGTGGTCGGCGTGGCCCTGGGCGTGGTGATGGGCTGGCGCACACGCGTCGGCTGGGCGCTCGATCCGCTGATGACGGTGTTCTACGCGAGCCCCCTGGTCGCGCTGTCGCCACTGATCGTGATCTTCTTCGGCGTGGGACTTGCGGCCAAGACGCTGATCATCTTCTTCCTTTCGGTGTTTCCGTTCGTGTTCAACGCCTATGCGGGCGTGCGCGCGGTCGATCCGCTCCTGATCAACGTCGTGCGCTCGCTCGGCGGCCGGGAGATCGATCTTTATCTGAAGGTCATCGTGCCAAGCGTTCTGCCTTACGTGGTGGCCGGCGCCAGGATCGCGGTCGGACGCGCTTTGATCGGCGTGCTGGTCGGCGAGTTCTTCGCCGCCTCCGAGGGCATCGGCTATGCCATCGCGCGCTTCGGCGATCTCTTTGCACTCGACAAGATGTTCGCCTGCATCATCGTCATCATGGTCATCGCGGTGGCACTGACCGAAGGCATCCGCTGGGCCGAGCGCGCCGCGTTTCCGTGGCGTGCCGGACAATAGGTGGAAGCCATGGCCGACACGCTTCGCACCGACGCCCCGGCCGAGAGTTTCACAGCTCCGACAAAGAGCCTTTGGCGGCAGATCGAGCCTGCGGCGCTCGGCACCGGCAGCATCGTGCTGCTGTTGATCGTCTGGGAAGCACTGCCGCACCTCGTGGCGCTGTCGGCCGGCACCAAGATGTTCTTTACGACGCCCAGCCGTGTCGGCGTGACGCTCTGGAACATGATGGTCACCGGCACGCTCTGGGCACCGCTCGGCGTCAGCGCCGCGGGCTTTGGTATCGGATTGCTGCTCGCGATCGTGGTCGGCCTGCCGCTCGGCGTGCTGCTCGGCCGCTCGCGCACGCTGAACGCGATGTTCGACCCGTTCATCACCGCATTCAACGCCACGCCGCGGCTGGTTTTCCTGCCCCTGCTTATGCTGTGGTTCGGACTCGGCGTCTGGTCGAAGGTGGTGATCGTGTTCATCGGCGCGCTGTTTCCGATTCTGATCAACACCTACGAAGGTGTGCGCAACGCCGACAAACTCCTCATCAATGTGGTGCGTTCGTTCGGCGCAAGCGAATGGGACGTGGCCCGGCTGGTCGTGGTGCCCAACGCGTTGCCCTACATCATCGCGGGCCTGCGGCTGGCGATCGGCCGCGCCGTTCTCGGCGTGGTGGTGGCGGAGTTCTTCGGCGCCGAGCAGGGCCTCGGCGTCGTGATGGTGCAGGCGGCGAGCCGATATCAGGTCGATATCGTATTTGCCGGCCTGGTCGTATTTGCCGTGCTGTCGCTCCTGATGACCGGACTGGTGCGGCTTCTCGAAAACCGCCTCA
This sequence comes from Rhodoplanes sp. Z2-YC6860, assembly GCF_001579845.1. Taxonomy (GTDB): domain Bacteria; phylum Pseudomonadota; class Alphaproteobacteria; order Rhizobiales; family Xanthobacteraceae; genus Z2-YC6860. The sequence goes on along the minus strand of NZ_CP007440.1, from coordinate 478,430 downwards.
GCCGCTGGCGGCCCCAGCGGCTGGGTGAATGAGCCACCGGCGTCATTCCGGGGTGCTCGCGTAGCGAGCGAACCCGGAATCCAGAAGCAAACACCGCTGTCTTAACTGGATTCCGGGTTCGCGCCTTTCGGCGCGCCCCGGAATGACCACGTTGCGATGACGGTGAAATCAATTCGTCCCGAGCTTGGTCGGCACGTAGTTGACCGCCTTCAACGCGGTCTCAAGCTGCGCCCGCAACAAGAACTGCTCCGGATCGGGCAGCGGCTTGTCCTTGGGCCACTGGTTTTCGGCGATCATATCGAGCCGGCGCGACTCGAAGATTTCCCGGAACAGATCCTTCGGCAATTCCGCGCCAAACACGTTGTGCAGTTCGTCCCAGATCGCGGATACCACCTTGTCGTCGGTGAGACCAAGATGCTCCTTGATGGCCTTTACCGAGATCTCCTTGTTGGTGCGCAGAAGCATCACGGCCTTGGCGATGGAGCGGGTGAACTTCGCCACCGTCTCGGGATTCTTGTCGACATAGGCCTTCGGCGCCCAGAAGGTGCCGCCGACGCGTGGCATCTTGTCCGAGGTGCGCCCGATCACCTTCATGCCCATGCTCACCGCCTGAGCCGCAAATGCGGCGGAGACCATCGTCGCATCGATGTCCTTGTTGAGCAGCGCCGGAATACGCTCGGGCTCCCCCTGGAAGGCGATCACCTTGTAGTCCCTGCCAACCTGCAGATTGAAGAACCGCGACAGATACGTCGCGCCCTCGTCGTAGTCGGCCGAGCCAAGCCGGCCATAGCCTATGGTCTTGCCCTTCAGGTCCTCGACCTTGGTGATGTCACCGCGCGTGACGAACACCCATTGCGACGACATCGACTGGCCGACGATGTAACGGATCTCGGCGCCGTTGAGCGCCGCCTGCGCGCCACCCGAGGGGATCGGCACAAAATCGAGGCTGCCGGACAATCCCGCTGTCACCTGCGCCTTGCCGTTCAACGAAACGAAGCGGGCTTCGAGGCCTTCTTCCTTGAAGATGCCGGCCACGTCGGCGACATAACTCGAAATGTGCAGGCCGTTGCCGCCGACCACCTTGCCGATCGTGATCTTGGTTTGCGCCGATGCAGCGCCGGCGAACGACAGCGTCGCGACAGCGAGCGCCACGGATATCTGAACGATCGACCGAAGCCATTGCATGGACGTCCACTCCCGTTGAGAAATCGCGCAGTCCATTGCTCGGGGCAGGCTTTGAAAGGCCCGTCTTGTCTTGGTGTGCCAAAGCCTTGATATGCCAAGTTTTGGCGCGTTGAGCCTAGGACAGATCGGGAAAGGGGCCTAGGGGCGTTGGGGCTGTCCCGTCTTGCGGCGCCGTGCCGCAGCTAGGGTGCCGGCGGTGGCGCGCCCGGCAACGATTGTGCCTGCGGCAATGGCTGACGCGGCGGCGCGAACACCGGCTTCCAAAAGCCGGCACTCCAGCCCGCGATCAGCCAATACACAAACCCTGCCGCGAAGCCTGCGCCAACGACAATCACGGGCGCGTTGTAGAGATCGTAGGCGCCGGAGTCGCTCAGGGTGTTGAGACCGATCAGCGCCGCGACCGCTCCGCTGCAAACGTGGAACACCCAGGAGCGGAATGCAAAAGCCTCCGCCAGCGCCGCCGCCAGGATGAACGGCCACAACATCTTGGCCGCCGAAATGGCCGCAATGAGCACGATGAAAGATCCCGCGACGAACAGCGCGACGTCCTCATCGCCTCCGCGATTGGCAGCAACAATGGCCATGAACCGGCTCCAGTGCGCCGCGATCACGAACAGCACCGCAGCCATGGTCGCCAGGCAAAATCCGAACGGCACAATCAGGAAACGGAGCAGCAGGCGTCCAAGAGCCATGGCTGCTCAATCCGTCATCGCCATCGCGCGCAGCGCCATGCGCTCGCGCGCGGTGAGCTTTTCGGTCTCGCTCTTGAGCTGACCGCAGGCCGCCAGAATATCGCGGCCGCGCGGCGTGCGCACCGGCGACGCATAGCCGGCGTTGAACACGATTTCGGAGAACTTCTCGATCTGCTCCCAGTCCGAGCACTCGTACTGGCTGCCCGGCCACGGATTGAACGGGATGAGATTGATCTTCGCCGGAATACCCGAGAGGAGCCGCACCAGCGCCTTGGCATCGGCGAGCGAGTCGTTGACGCCCTTCAGCATCACGTATTCGAAGGTGATGCGGCGTGCGTTCGACAGACCCGGATAGTTGCGGCAGGCCGCCAGCAGCTCCTCGATCGGATATTTGCGATTGAGCGGCACGAGCTTGTCGCGCAAATCGTTGCGCACCGCATGCAGCGAGATCGCGAGCATCACGCCGATCTCGGCACCGGCACGCTCGATCATCGGCACCACGCCCGAGGTCGACAGCGTGATCCGCCGCCGCGAAATCGCCAGGCCATCGCCGTCCTGCACCACGCCGAGGGCGTCGCGCACCGCCTCGAAATTGTACAGCGGCTCGCCCATGCCCATCATCACGATGTTGGAGACGCAGCGCTCGCCTTCGGTCGGCAGCCCGGGTCCTTGCGCGCGCGCCATGCCGATAAAATCACCGAGGCGGTCGCGCGCCACCATCACCTGGCCGACGATCTCCTCGGGCGTGAGGTTGCGCACGAGGCGCTGTGTGCCGGTGTGACAGAATGAGCAGTTCAGCGTGCAGCCGACCTGGCTCGATACGCACAGCGTGCCGCGATCGCTTTCCGGGATGTAGACGCACTCGACCTCGTGCGCCCGCTCGCCCGCGACCTCGCCCGGCAGGCGCAGGAGCCACTTCCGGGTGCCGTCGACCGAGATCTGCTCGGCCACGACCTCCGGCCGCGCCAGCGTGTAATGCGTGTCGAGCACCGCGCGCAGGTCCTTGGACACGCTGGACATCTGATCGAAGTCCTGGGCGCCGCGCACGTAGATCCAGTGCCAGAGCTGCTGCACCCGCATCTTCTGCTGGCCCGGCGCGACGCCGACAGCGCCGAGCGCCTCAGCCAGCGCAGTTCGCGACATGCCGACAAGCGAAGGCTTCGCCGGCGGCACGTAGCGCTCCAGCGGCATCTTCTCCAGCGGAATATCGGTCTCAAGAATTGCGGTCATGCGTCATCGCGGCGCGAGTTTCGCGCGTGTCTAACATAAATGGGGCAAAGCCGCAGAATCGCCAGCGGCGGCTAACGGCACTCCTGCGACACGCGGTCGAGCGCCTGGGAAATCCCCTTGAGCGAGAAGGTATCGGTGGTCTGGGTGCCCTTGGAGGTCTGGGCCTTGATCACCGCGTCGGGCGCTTTGCGCATGGCATCGACCAGCCGCGCCTCTTCGGCGGCGTTCTTGACCCAGGCACCGTCGTTCTGGGTGTACATCGGGAAGCCGCCATTGGCGATCGTCATGGTGGCCTCGGAATTGGGCTTGAACGCGTAACCGCTGACCAGCAGCGAGATTTCGTTGCTGACCTTCTCGTCCGGCCGGGTCGACACGAACATGTAGACCGCATTGGCCGCCGTGCGGCGGTTCGGCGGGTTGTCCTGCTGCGCGGTGGGTTTCGACAGCGCAAAGCAGACCTTGCGGCCACCGGGGCTCGCCGTATAGGCGCCCCAGTCGCCGTACTGGCCGAGCAGCGTCGCCTGGGCGGTCGGGTTGGCCGGGGGCTTGGGCTGCGCATGCGCCGCAGCCGGCGCCATCGCGGCTGCGGCCACGACCATCAGAACGAGGGAACTCGGTTTATTCACTCTCATTGGGCCTCTCGCATGACCGGAAGTTAGAATGTGGCGGATCGGTGTAACTATAACCGAATAATGGGCAAAATCGGGAGTGGAAAGGCCATGGCGTCGCAGCCCGCCGCGATCGTCCGATCCGCCGATGGCCCAATTCGGCGGGAACCCGCATAGAACCTGGAATAGCTGACCATGAAAGCCCTGCTCTGCACCCGCCCGGGCAAGCCCGAGGACCTGACGGTGGCCGACCTTCCGGACCCGGAGGCCGGGCCGGGAGAAGCCGTGGTTCGGATCGAGTCCGCCGCGCTGAATTTCTTCGACCTGCTGATCATCGCCGGCAAGTATCAGTACAAGCCGGCCTATCCATTCTCGCCCGGCGCGGAATTCGCGGGCATCGTCGAAAGCCTCGGCCCGGGCGTGACCGGCTTTACCGTGGGCGACCGCGTCATCGGCTATGCGGGCTGGGGCGCGGCGCGGCAGAAGATCGCGATTGCCGCCAAGCGGCTGGTCAGGATGCCCGCGGGTCTGGACCCTGATCGAGCCTCGGGGATCATCGTCACCTATGGCACGTCCTACTACGCACTGAAAAACCGTGGCGAGCTCAAGCGCGGCGAGACGCTCGCGGTGCTCGGCGCCTCGGGCGGCACCGGCCTCGCCGCCGTCGAGCTCGGCCACCTGATGGGTGCGCATGTCGTCGCCTGCGCGTCGTCGGACGACAAGATCGCCTTCGCGAAGGAGCACGGCGCCGCGGCGGGCGTGAACTATGCGACGGGTGATCTGCGCGAAGGGCTTCGCGCGCTCGGCGGCGAGCACGGCATCGACGTGGTCTACGACCCGATCGGCGACCGCTATGCAGAGCCTGCGCTGCGCTCGCTGGCCTGGCTTGGGCGCTATCTCGTGGTCGGCTTCGCGGCAGGCGAAATCCCGCGGCTGCCTCTCAACCTGATGCTCTTGAAAGGCTGCGACGTGCGCGGCGTGTTCTGGGGTTCGTGGACCGAGCGCGATCCGGAGGGCCATCGCTCCAACACCGCCGAGTTGTTAGATTGGTGTGCCGAGGGCAAGCTCAGCGCCCATGTCCACGCGGCCTACCCGCTCAGCGAGGCAGCTCAGGCGCTCGGCGACATCGCCGGGCGCAAGGTGATGGGCAAGGTGGTGCTGAAGCCCTGAGGGCTTAAACGCTAGGCTTTTCCGTTTTCAGACGCTCCAGCGTCTGGCGCGCCGCGTCGCGATGTTCGGGCTTGATGCTCCCCCACACGAGCCGCACCGCGCCTGCAAGCACGGCGGCATCGTCGGTCAGGCCGATCAGCGGCAGGAAATCGGGAAGGATGTCGAGCGGTGAGATGAAATAGGCAAGCGCGGCGATCAGTGCGAAGCGGACATGGCTCGGCGTTCCGCGGTCGAAGGCGCAGTAGTAAGCGGTCAACAAATCCTCGGCGAACGGGATATGTGCGGCGAGCCGGGTGAACTTGCCCCAGAAGTCGCGGATCACCGTCGCCTCATCGCGCTTGAAGCGTTCTTCGTCTTTCACCGACGCAGCACCCGCGAAACGCATTGCCCTATCCCACCAGACGATAAACCGTCGCGCGAAAGATGGTTATTCTCCAGGGCGACGGCAAGTGCCGTTTACAGCCCGGCCAACCGGTCCATCTCCGTGGCGAGCTTGACGTCAAGCTCCGTGACGCCGCCGGCGTCATGGGTCGCGAGCGTCACTTCCACGGTCTTGTAGACGTTGAACCACTCCGGATGGTGATCCATCTTCTCGGCGACCAGCGCAGCCCGGGTCATGAACCCGAAGGCCTGGTTGAAATCCTTGAACACGAATTTCTTGCCGATAGCGTCGCGGCCGGCGACCTCGGTCCAGCCTGCAAGCTTGCGCAGCGCATCGGTCCTGGCCTGTCCCGTGAGTTTCTGTGCCATGGCTTGATCCCTTGGTTTTGGCTTGATCCCTTGTTTTGCCCGTTTCGGGCATAATAGCGCCAATCCCGGCGGTTCTGTTCGAACCTTGACGCCCATGGCGCGACCCAACATCTGACGTCAACTGCAGAATCCAGGGCTGGTTCGTTGGAACCGGAAGGGCCCGGAACGTGATAGATTCGCAACATGCAGGTCCGACTGCGCCGCCTGTTCAGAGCCGCCAATCCGCCGACCGCAGTGCCCGCCTCCGGGGACGCGCGCGACGGATGGGGCCGCCACTTCCGGCTGATGATGCAGCACACCGGGCTCATCATTATGGCCTTCGTGTTGCTGTGCGGCGGCGTTGCAGCATTCGCCTATCACCATTCCATGCAGCCGACGGAGCTGAAGATCGCAGTCGGGCCGCCGAACAGCGATGACGCTCGCATCATCCAGGCATTCGCCGCGCAATTCGCGCGCGACCGCCTCAACACCCGCCTGAATGTCACCGTCGTGCCAGGCGGACCGCTGGAGGCCGCGAACGCACTCGATAAAGGCCAAGCCGATCTCGCCGTGGTGCGCCGCGACGTCGCCATGCCGAAGAACGGCCAGGCGATCGCGATCCTGCGGAAGAATGTCGTGGCGTTCATCGTGCCGAGCGCGCCGGACCCCGCGAAGGGCGCCAAGGGCAAATCCGCTGGCAAGTCCGCTGCAAAGATAAAACCGGTCGAGAAGATCGAGCAGTTCGTCGGCCGGCGCATCGGCATCGTCGGCCGCTCGCCGCGCAATCTCGATCTGCTCAAGGCGATTCTGCACCAATACAACATCAACCCTGACAAGGTCGTGATGCTCGGCAGTGACGATCTCGGAAAGCCAAACGCGCCCGATCGAGTCAGCGTCATTCAATTTGATCCGAGCAACGTCGCGCAATCGATCCGCGATAGCGCCGTCGACGTGATCATGTCGGTCGGCCCGGTCGGCAGCAAGATCACCGCCGATGCGATTTCGGCCGCCACACGAGGCAAGGAGCCTCCGACATTCCTGGCGATCAGCGCTGCCGAAGCCATCGCTGAGCGCAATCCGGTCTACGAATCGAGCGAGATCAAAGCCGGCGCCTTCGGCGGCTCGCCGCCGCGGCCTGAGGAAAGCGTCGACACCATCGAGGTGCAGTATTTCATCGTGGCGCGAAAGCTGTTGAGCGAACAGGTTGCCGCCGACCTCACCAAGAATCTGCTTGCTTCGCGCCAGGCAATCGCCGCAGAAATTCCCGCGGCCGCCAAGATCGAGAAGCCCGACACCGACAAGGACGCTTCGGTGCCGGTGCATCCGGGCGCCGCGGCCTATCTCGACGGCGAGTTGAAAAGCTTCTTCGATCGCTACAACGACTGGATCTATCTCGGGCTGATGGTGGTGTCGTTCCTGGGTTCAGGCTTCGCAGGACTTCTCAGCTACAACAAAGCCGACGACCGGGTGCGGCGGCTACGCAGCCTCGAACGGCTCCTCGAAATCGCCAAGGCCGCTCGGACCGCCGAAACGAACCAGACGCTGGACGAACTCCAGGACGAGATCGACGCGATCCAGGACGAAATGATCCGGGCCGTCGAAGCCAGCACGCTCGATGACACAGCCATCGCGGCCTATTCGCTCTCGATCGACCGGGCACAAACGGCGATCTCCGAACGCCGGAGCGCACTAAGCGGACAGGCGCCGCGGCCCCTCGCCGCCGTGGCCGCGCTCTAGCCGTGGTTGCACACGAAAATTTGCCGCCCTAGGCTGCCGTCTCGGCTGACCGATGGATGGCACGCTCGTTCATTTCACTTTCGACGTTGTCGCCTGGATCGCAGCCGGGCTTTCGCTGCTTTGGCTCAAGCGGCTCACTGGCGTGCAATTTCCCACGTCAACGACGCGCAGCCTGAACTACATTGCAGCGCTGCTGTTTGGCGCAGGCATCGGCGCCGTGCTGTTCGGCACGGCGAATCTCTGGCTCTCCAACCAAACCGGTATCGCGCGATCGGTCGAAGGCGGTATCGCTGGCGGCATCATCGCCATCGAGCTTTACAAGAAGATCGCCGGCATCCGCGAACGCACCGGCGCGCGCTTCGCTTTGCCCCTTGCGGCCGGCGTCGCGGTCGGCCGCATCGGCTGCTACCTCGCGGGCCTCGACGATTTCACCTATGGCATGCCGACCGCGCTGCCTTGGGGCCACGATTTCGGGGACGGTATCCCGCGCCATCCGGTGCAGCTCTACGAGAGCGCCGCCATGCTGCTGTTTGCCGCTGCCTATGTCGCGTGCCTGCGCCGCGGCAATCGTTTCGTCATCGAAAACGGATTCTACCTCGCTGTCGGATACTACGGCGTGCAGCGCTTTCTGTGGGAATTCGTCAAGCCTTATGGCGGCGTGATCGGTCCGCTGACGCTGTTTCACATCCTGTCCGCGCTGCTTGCCATCTATGCGATCGTCATGATCGCCACTGCGCCCGATCGGGGAGCTGTCCATGACCGCGCCTTTGCGTAGATCACGGCCTTACGTGTTCTGGGGCCAGACCACCTCGCTGTGCGAGACCTGTCTTTCGCTGGTGCCAGCCAAGATTCAGATCAAGGACAACGAGGTATGGTACGAGAAGCGCTGTGAGCAGCACGGCGTGCAGTCAACTCTGATCTCGACCGACGCGGCCTATTGGAAGCTCTGCAGGGACTACATCAAGCCCGGCGACCGGCCGCTCGCGCTGCAAAGCCACACCGAGTTCGGCTGCCCCTATGATTGCGGGCTTTGCCCCGACCATGAGCAGCACTCGTGTTTGGCGCTGATCGAGATCAACGAGCACTGCAACCTGACCTGCCCGGTGTGTTTTGCCGAATCATCGCCCGAGCGCAGCAAGCACCTGCCGCTCGCGACCATTGAGCGCATGGTCGACACGCTGGTGGCGAGCGAGGCCGAGCCCGACCTCATTCAGATTTCAGGCGGCGAGCCGACGCTGCATCCGGATTTCTTCGCGATTCTCGATGCGGTGCGGGCGCGGCCAGTGCGTCACGTCATGGTCAACACCAACGGTCTGCGGATTGCGCGCGAACCCGACTTCGTCGCCCGGCTCGCCGAGCAGAAGCGCGGCTTCGAGATCTACCTGCAGTTCGATTCGCTGCGCCGCGACGCTCTGATGGAGTTGCGCGGCGCCGATCTGCGCCGGGTTCGCCGCGAGGCGCTGAAGAATCTCGAACGTCACAACATCTCGACCACACTGGTCGTCACCGTGAAGCGCGGCGTCAACGACGACGAGATCGGCGACATCGTGCGCCATGCACTCGAATGGCGCTGCGTGCGCGGCATCACGTTCCAGCCGGTGCAAGACGCCGGCCGCAACGAGAATTTCGACAAATCTCAGCGCATCGTTCTGTCGGACATCCGGCGGCGCGTGATCGAGGATTCCGGCGTGTTCGGCGCCGACGATATGGTGCCGCTGCCGTGCAATGCCGAATCGATTTCGATCGGCTATGGGCTGCGCAACGGCCGCAGCGTGATGCCGGTCACCTCGCTCATCCCGCGCGAGGAGTTCGTCGCGATCACGCCGAACACCATCAGCTTCGAGAAGCAACCCGTGCTGAAGGACAAGTTCATCGAGTTGTTCTCGCTGTCATCCGGCGCCAACAACGCGGCGGAGCGCGTGGCCGAGTTCCTGTGCTGCCTGCCCAAGGCCGTGGTGCCGGAAGGCATCACCTATGAGAACGTGTTTCGCGTCGCTATCGTGCAGTTCATGGACCGCTTCAATTTCTGCGTCGGCGGCGTGAAGCGCTCGTGCATTCATTTCGTCACGCCGAACGGGCAGATCATCCCATTCGACACCTACAACCTGTTCTATCGCAACGGACAGATCGATCAGATCAGAAAGCGATTGAAGGCGACCAGGGCCGATGCCCGCGGGGGGCCATTCTCATGACCGACGATCGAGGACCATCCGGACCGACAGACCCGGCGGGTGCGCGCTGTATTTCATCACCGTGGCTTCTGGGAGTCTCGGTAGTAAGGCCGACGCCATCTTTTGGATCGGGCTGTGGGGCGTCTGTCTTGCGATCTCGGCCTCGGGCGTCGGTTTGGTTGTGAAAGCGTTCCGGTAGGCACCCGTTGCACGGCTTGCTCCGAAAAAAATGGAAGCGGAACTCACTCCCATCGAAGGACCCGCTTATGACCAACGATCAACGGCCATCTGAACCCACAGACCAGGCACCCCCGCGACGACGACGGGACGTGGTGACGACCATTGTGATGGTGATCGTTGGGATCATCCTGCTGCTGCCGGGCGTGTGCTCGCTGTTCTTCATGAGCGCCATGGGCAGCGGATCGGCCGGTCCCTTGGGCGCACTCTGGCTGATCTGCTTTGCAATCTCGGCCGGCGGCATTGCGCTTCTCGTCAAAGCCGCTAACTAGACGACGGAACGGCGCTATTGCCCCTCTGAGACAGGAATTCAGGGCGGTAACCACGCCGGCCGCGCCGCCCTTTCGGACCCGAATCGCCATTGCTTCGGGGCCGATCGTGGCTATATTGCGCCGCAATAAGCACTGGATTCGGCGCTACCCTTGCGCGGGCCATTTGGGCCCGCGATGGCTTTTGGACACCCATAGAAACGGCCCCCATGGACCTTCGCAACGTCGCCATCATTGCCCACGTCGACCACGGCAAGACCACCCTGGTCGACCGGCTCCTGCAGCAATCCGGCTCATTCCGCGAGAACCAGAAGGTCGCCGAGCGCGCCATGGACTCCAACGATTTGGAGAAAGAGCGCGGCATCACCATTCTGGCCAAGGCGACGTCCATCCTTTGGCATGACACCCGCATCAACATCGTCGACACGCCGGGCCACGCCGACTTCGGCGGCGAAGTCGAGCGCATCCTCAACATGGTGGACGGCGCGCTGGTGCTGGTCGACGCCGCCGAGGGCCCGCTGCCGCAGACCAAATTCGTGGTGTCCAAGGCGCTGAAGATGGGGCTCAAGCCCATCGTGGTGATCAACAAGGTCGACCGCCCCGACGCTCGTCCCACCGAGGTGATCAACGAGGTGTTCGATCTGTTCGCGGCGCTCGATGCCACCGACGAGCAGCTCGACTTCCCGATCCTCTATGGGTCGGCGAAAGAGGGCTGGATGGCGCCGGCGCTGGAAGGTCCGAAAGACCAGGGGATGACGCCGCTGTTCGAGCTGGTGCTCCGCCACGTGGGCGCGCCGAAGATCGAGAACGGACCGTTCCGGCTGCTCGGCACCATCATGGAGGCCAATCCGTATCTCGGTCGGCTGATCACGGGGCGCATCACATCCGGCACCGTGAAGCCGAACCAGGCCGTGAAAGTGCTGGACCACACCGGCAAGCTGATCGAGAGCGGCCGGGTCACCAAGGTGCTGGCGTTCCGCGGCCTCGAGCGCGTGCCGGTCGACGAGGCCGAGGCCGGCGACATTGTCGCCATCGCGGGCCTGCCGGAGGCAACTGTCGCAAATACGATCTGCGATCCCGAAGTCGAGCAGCCTTTGAAGGCGCAGCCGATCGACCCGCCGACGCTCGCCATGATGTTCCGCGTCAACGACTCGCCGCTCGCCGGCACCGAGGGCAGCAAGGTCACCGGCCGCATGATCCGCGACCGTCTGCTGCGCGAGGCCGAGGGCAACGTGGCGCTGCGCGTAAAGGAATCCGACGAGCGCGATTCGATGGAAGTCGCCGGCCGCGGCGAGTTGCAGCTCGGCATCCTGATCGAGACCATGCGCCGCGAGGGCTACGAGCTCTCGGTGTCGCGGCCCAAGGTGCTCATCCGCCGCAACGAAAAAGGCGAAATGGAAGAGCCGATCGAAGAGGTCGTGATCGACGTCGACGAGATTCATTCGGGCGTCGTCGTGCAGAAGATGTCGGAGCGCAAAGCCGACATGATCGAGCTGAAGCCGTCGGGCGGCGGCCGCGTGCGGCTGGTGTTCTACGCACCCACCCGTGGTTTGATCGGCTATCAGGGCGAACTGCTGACCGACACCCGCGGCACCGCCATCATGAACCGCCTGTTCCATGCCTACGCGCCCTACAAGGGCGATATCCCTGGCCGCCGCAACGGCGTGCTTATTTCCAATGAGCAGGGCGAGGCCGTCGCCTATGCGATGTGGAAGCTCGAAGACCGCGGCCCGATGATGATCGAGCCGGGCTGGAAGGTCTATCGCGGCATGATCGTCGGCGAGCACACCCGCGACAACGATCTCGAGATCAACGTGCTCAAGGGCAAGCAGCTCACCAACATCCGCACGACGTCGAAGGACGAGGCGGTGCGGCTGACGCCGCCGATCCGCATGTCGCTGGAAAAGGCGCTGGCCTATATCCAGGACGACGAGCTGGTCGAGGTCACGCCGAAGTCGATCCGGCTGCGCAAGCAGCTGCTCGACCCCAACGACCGCAAGCGCGCCGACCGCGCCAAGGAAGCTGTGGCGGTCTGACGGCTATCGCGCCGTCTTCAAAAATCTCTCGACCGGTGGCGCCCAGAGCGCCATCGCATCGGGCGACTGGATGAAGTCGTGGCCGTCGCTGCCGATTGCCGGCAGCAGTTGATAGTCGGCGCGGCCGCCAGCGCCGCGAAATGCATTGACCATTCGCATCGACAGCTCCGGCGAGAAATAGCTGTCGTTGCTGGCGTAGAGCCAAAGCGACGGCACGCGCGCCCTCTCACCGTAAGCTCGCGCAGCGGCGACCAACCGATCCGGCGCGCAGTTCTTTCCAGCAATATCATCGGCGCGGCCGCCCAATCCTGGCGCAAACGCCACAACACCCGAAAGCGGCCGCAGCACCTGTGTGGCGAGCGCCAGCACGCCCCAGCCGCCGGCCGAATGACCGAACGCGACCGTGCCGGTCTTGCGCACAAACGCCTGCCGGCTGAGATAATCGATCGTGGCCGCTATGTTCGCCGCCGCGCCCAGACCTGCCTTGGCAAAGTCGGCATTGGCGCAGCCGCCCTGCGCTTCGTAGTAAGGCCCGCTGGTCTCGCCGTGTCCCGGCCGTTGCGGCACCGCAACCGCATAGCCGCGCGCCACCAGCCACTCGGTCAACGCCGCGTATTGCGGCAAGCGGTAGCCGGCTCGGCGCAGTTCGTTCTGCGTTGTGCCGTGGTTGATTACCGCAAGAGGAAACGGACCGGAGCCCGGCGGTCGAAACACCGTCGTGTGCATCAGCGTCGCGCGGTCTTGTGCCGGAATGAGCCAGCTTTGCTGACGAATCACCCCCTCTTCCGGTCCTTGTGGACCGATCAACGCGGGCGTCTGTGCCATTGCGGCGCTGCACGCCAGCGCTAGCACCAACGAAAGCAGCGATTTCAATCCGTTGCGTGCCATCAGAGCCACATCACAGCGAATCCAGACGCCATGCCGTTTTGCGCGGAACGAACAATCCACCGGCATTCACAGTGCGTCCAGTAATCCACATCGTTTCCGGATTATTAAATACGGGACTTGAAGGCGACAGAATCGCTTGCTCATATCTCAGCCATGAGCACAGTCCTCATAGAGATTCGCCGGGCCAAGTCGTCGGACGCGCGTTCGGTGGCCGATGCCCATGACGAGGCGTGGCGTTGCGCCTATCAAGGTGTCATCCCGGGAGTCGAACTCGACAAGCTGATCATGCGTCGTGGCCCCGAGTGGTGGGATAGCGCGATCCGCAAAGGCAGCCGCATCTCCATTCTCGCCTTTGGCGACAATGTTGCCGGCTACGCCAACTACGGCCGCAACCGCGCGCGCAGCCTGTTCTACGAAGGCGAGATCTACGAACTGTATTTGCGTCCGGAGTATCAAGGCCTGGGCTTCGGCCGCCGGCTGTTCACCTCGGCGCGCCGCGATCTCGCGCAAAGCGGGCTGAAGAGCCTGGTGATCTGGGCGCTCGCCGACAACGAGCCCGCGGTGGAGTTCTATCGCGCACTCGGCGGCAAGGCGGTGGCGCGATCGTCGGAGCGCTTCGGCGGGCGCAGCTTGGAAAAGGTCGCGTTTGCCTGGAACAACTGAATTGAGTTGAACGCGACGCGGCGAAGCCCGGCTCTGCCGGGCTTTTTATTTGAACTGTGCAGCGTTTTCCGGCGAAGTGAATATTGGTTTCGCCGCAGAAAACGCGACAAAATCAAAAATCTAATCTTCGCCGTAAGGTCCGCTGAAGCCCGGGCCCTTGGCACCGAGCTCGATAGCCTTGTCCTTGCCGCACTTGAACGTGCGCGCATACTGATCCGCGATTTGAACCGCAAGCTCGTTGGCCTGAGGGTTGGCGCGGCCATCGACATAGCCGACATGGCAAACGCCACCGGGCCCCAACCGTGTCACGACCAGCACCTGGCCCGCGACGCTGTTGGAATCTTGATCGAGCGTGGTCGTGTTCCAGCGCAGGATGGTGGCGAAGGGACGTGTCTTGCCGTTCGGCAAACGCTCGATCCGCCATTCGATGGTTTTGCCTGCGCTGTTGAACGACGCAAGTGTCTGCTCGGCAGCACGCTCGTTCGCAGCATTGGGGCCATAACTGATGGTGCTGCGCTGATCACCGGCCGTGACATGCACATCGATGCCGCCATAGCCCGCACAGCGCCAAGAGCCGTAGTCCTCGACCTCACGACCGGGCTTGTGCCTGCATTTCTTCAGATCGAGCGCCGTGTAGACGCGCTCGACGGTGCCGGCCTGGGCATTTGCCAACGGCACAATGCCGTTGCCGGCAAGCGCCAGCATCGTAACCAAAACCGGCGCGGGTATCGCGATATTTCGCACGGCCATCGAACCTCCCGGATTGGTCGGATGCGACAGCGAGCCGGTTCAAACGGCCGGAGCGGGCAGCCCGTGAATGGCGCACGCCGCCCGGACCGTATTCACCATCAGGCAGGCGATGGTCATCGGCCCGACGCCGCCGGGCACGGGCGTGATCGCGCCCGCGACCTGCGAGGCCTCGGCGAAATTCACATCGCCAACGAGCTTCGATTTTCCGTCCGCCGCCGGCACCCGGTTGATCCCGACATCGATCACCGTTGCGCCCGGCTTGATCCAGTCTTTGCGAACCACCTCGGGCTGGCCGAGCGCCGCGACCAGCAAATCGGCTCTGCGGCACACCGCAGGCAGATCGCGGGTCTTTGAGTGCGTGATGGTGACGGTGGCGTCTTCGACGAGCAGCAGTTGCGCCAAAGGCTTGCCGACGATGTTGGAGCGGCCGATCACGACCGCCTCCAGGCCTGCCAGCGATGCGTGCACGGTCTTGGCCAGAATGATGCAGCCAAGCGGCGTGCACGGCGCCAGCGCCGGCAGACCCGAGACAAACCGCCCGGCATTGACCGGATGAAAGCCGTCAACGTCCTTGGCCGGCTCGATGGCGTCGAGCACGAGTTGCGCATCGATCTGCTTCGGCAGCGGCAGCTGTACCAGGATGCCGTGCACGGTCGGATCGGCATTGAGCTTCTTCACCAGCGCCAGCAATTCGTCCTGGCTGGCGGTTTCCGGCAAGCGATGATCGAACGATCGCATCCCGGTCTCGACCGTGGCCGCGGCCTTGCTGCGGACATACGATTCGCTTGCCGGATTGTGGCCGACCACCACGACAGCGAGCCCCGGCGTCACGCCATGCTGCGTGGCGAGGCGCCTCACCTCGCCCGCGACCTTGTGGCGAACGTCTGCAGCGATGGCTTTGCCGTCGATGATGCGTGCGGTCATGGCATCCTTGTCGTGGGCGGCCCTGGGCAACGGCCCACTGGATGCCCCGCTTTCGCAGGCCGTGACAACCATAAAATGCCGCTCAGGAACCCTGCGTGGCCTTCTCCAGCGCGGCTGCAAGCAGCGGGCCGTGTCCGGCAATGGTGAGGCGCTTGATGCGTGCTGCGGCACCACCCGCCAGCACGACATCACACGGCGGAACGCCAGTGGTCCGCGCCAGCAGCGCGACGAGTGCCGCGTTGGCTTCGCCTTCAGTGGCGGCAGCGCGCACCCGCGCTTTCAGGACGACCTGGCCATCGGCGCGCTGTTCCACGTCCTCGATCGCGTCGCGGCCGCCCCGCGGCGTGAGTCGCACCACCACGGAAAGCCCGCCAGGCGTGACCGCCCAGGGACGCAGTGCTGCCATCGGCTCAGAACACGTACGGGTAGATGTAATAGATGATGATCTGCTGGATCAGGATGACGATCAGGAACAGCACCACCGGCGAGAGATCGATCCCACCCAGATTGGGCAACATGTTGCGGATCGGCCGCAACACCGGCTCGGTAATCCGATAGAGAAACTCACCGATCCGGGCGACGAACGGGTTTCGCGTGTTGACCACATTGAAGGCGACCAGCCACGACAGGATGGCCTGCGCGATAACCAGATAAAGATAGAGCCTCAGGGCCAACAAAATGACGTCGAGTAGGGCGCGCATCCAGAAAACCGTCAAAAGTCCAGCGAGTGGAACATGTAGCGGGTCGGCTGCCGCCAAACAAGCCAACAGGCACCGACTGTGGTCCTATCCAGCCTATTCTTGACTCTCACCATTGCGAGCCGTAAATGGCGCCCAATCGTTGCCGGACGCCTGATTTGACGCGCGTCCGGGGTTGGGGCCGTAGCTCAGCTGGGAGAGCGCCTCGTTCGCAATGAGGAGGTCGGCGGTTCGATCCCGCCCGGCTCCACCAACCTCGATTGTTCCGAAACCTGCCCTCGCAAATCCCCTGAGCTGGCCCAGAGCCACCTCTGGTTGCAACAAGCTCCGCGTCAATTCGCTGCTGCCCCGAACGGCAACGCCGTTGTCCAGCGGCGGCCGTGGTGGCAGTGTGACGTGAGAAAAATTCTAAAATGATGCTTGCGGCGATTCGTTCCTTCTCGCCGACAGCCGGTGTGGAGAATGAACCCAATGGCTCGGCGCGATCCGGACATTGCCCTGTCCGAGCCTTCGGCAGACCAGATCAAGACCACCACCTGTTACATGTGCGCCTGCCGTTGCGGCATCCGGGTGCATCTGAAGGACGGTCGGGTCCGCTACATCGACGGCAATCGCGATCACCCGGTCAACAAGGGCGTTCTGTGCGGCAAGGGCTCCGCCGGCATCATGACGCACTATTCGCCGTCGCGCCTGCGCGCACCGATGAAGCGCGTCGGCCCGCGCGGCTCGGGCGAATTCGAAGAGATCACCTGGGAAGAGGCGCTGCAGACCGCCACCGGCTGGCTCAAGGAGGTGCGTGGCCGCGATCCGACGCGGTTCGCCTTCTTCACCGGCCGTGACCAGAGCCAGGCGCTCACCGGCTGGTTCGCGCAGCAATACGGCACGCCGAACTTCGCCGCTCATGGCGGCTTCTGCTCGGTCAACATGGCGGTCGCGGGCCTCTACACCTTCGGCGGTTCGTTCTGGGAATTCGGCGAACCGGACTGGGACCACACCCGCTATTTCATGCTGTTCGGCGTCGCCGAGGATCATGCGTCGAATCCGATCAAGACCGCGCTCGGCAAGCTTAAGGCCAGGGGCGTGAAGGTCGTCGCCGTCAATCCGATCCGCACCGGCTATGGCGCCATCGCCGACGAATGGGTCGGCATCAGGCCCGGCACCGACGGATTGTTCGTCGGTGCGCTGATTCACGAATTGATGCGCGCGCAGAAGATCGATCTCGATTATCTGGCGCGCTTCACCAACGCGCATTGGCTGGTGATCCAGGCGGCGCGGCCCGCCATGGCGGCCAACGACGGAATGTTTGCCCGCGACGCCGACGGCAAGCCGCTCGCCTTCGACAAGGCCACCGGCAAGATGGTCGATGCAACGCGCACCGACATCACGCCGGCGCTGGTCGGCAGCTTCATGATGCCGGACGGCAATATCGCACGGCCAAGCTTTGCGCTGATCGCCGAGCGGTTTCTCTCAGACGAATACACACCAGACAATGTCGCCAAGCAGACCGGCGTGCCCGCCGATACCATCCGGCGCATTGCGCAAGAGCTGGCGCATGCTGCGTTCGAGGAGCAGATCACGCTCGATCAGCCCTGGACCGACTGGGCCGGACGCCGTCACGAGAAGACCGTGGGCCGCCCGGTGTCGATGCACGCGATGCGTGGCATCTCGGCGCATTCCAACGGTTTCCAGACCTGCCGGATGCTGCATCTGCTGCAGATCGTGCTCGGCTCGATCGATTGCCCGGGCGGCTTCCGCTACAAGGCGCCGTTCCCGCGGCCGACGCCGCCGCCCAATCGCCCAGCACGCGCCACCGAGCCGAACGCGCCGCTGAAAGGCGCGCCGCTCGGCTTCCCACAGGGGCCGGAAGACTTGCTGATCGGCTCGAAAGGCCGCGCCCAGCGCATCGACAAGGCCTACTCATGGGATGCGCCGCTCGCCGCCCATGGCCTGATGCACATGGTCATCACCAATGCGGCATTGGGCGATCCTTATCCCGTCGACGTTCTGTTCATGTATATGGCCAACATGAGCTGGAATTCGTCGATGAATATTCCAGCGGTGCTGAAGCATCTGACCGCGAAGAACCCGGAAACCGGCGAATACAAGATTCCGAAGATCATCTATTCGGACGCCTATTCGTCCGAGATGGTCGCTTATGCGGACCTGATCCTGCCCGACACCACCTATCTCGAACGTTGGGACTGCATTTCGCTGCTCGACCGGCCGATCTCCGGGCCCGACGGCCCCGCCGACGCGATCCGTCACCCGGTGGTACGGCCCGACCGCGACGTGCGCCCCTTCCAGAGCGTGCTGATCGATATCGCGTCGCGGCTGCAGCTGCCGGGCTTTGTCACCGAGGACGGCAAGCCGCGCTTCCCCAACGGCTATCCGGACTACATCATCCATCATGAGCGCGCGCCGGGCGTGGGCTCGCTCGCGGCCTTCCGCGGCGAAGACGGCCGGAGCTACGGCCGCGGCGCGCCGAACCCGGCGCAGCTCGAGGCCTATATCGGCAATGGCAGCTTCTACGAGCACCATCTCCAACCCGAGCAGCGCTACTACAAGCACGCCAACAAGGCCTACCTGGAATGGGCCAAGGACGTGGGCTTCATCGGCGGCGTGGCGCCGATCGTGTTCCAGCTCTATCTCGAGCCACTGCAGAAGTTCCGGCTGGCGGCGCGCGGTCACGGCCCGATCAAGCCGCCGCAGACCCACAAGGATCGCATCGAGAAATATTTCGATCCGATCCCGTTCTGGTATCCGCCATTCGACAACGATGTCGCCGACAGCGACGGATTTACAATGTCGGCCATCACGCAGCGGCCAATGCACATCTATCACTCGTGGGGCACGCACAACGGTTGGATCCGCCAGATCACGGCAGAAAACTGCCTCTACATGAGCAGCGAGCGCGCGGCATCGCTCGGCATCGAGGATGGCGACTGGGTCTGGATCAAGAGTGCCATCGGCCGCGTCAAAGGCCGGGTGCGGCTGATGGAAGGCGTCAATCCTGACACGGTCTGGACCTGGAACGCGGTCGGCCGCCGCGGCGGCTCAGCGGCACTGGCGCCCGACGCGCCGGAGACGACGCGCGGCTTCCTGCTCAACCATCTCATCACGGAGCTTCTTCCCGAGCGCGAAGGTGGCTATCGCTTCTCCAACAGCGACCCAGTCACGGGTCAGGCGGCGTGGTACGACCTTCGCGTCAGCATCGAGAAGGCCGCGCCCGACGAAGCCGGTGAGACTTCGCCGCGTTTCGAGCCAACCAAGCCGCCGTTCGCCGCCAAAACCAAACTCGAGACCGCTTCATGACTTCGCTGCCGGAGCAGACCACCAAGAAACTTGGGCTGGTGATCGACCTCGACACATGCGTCGGCTGTCACGCCTGTGCGACGAGTTGCAAGGAATGGAATGCCAGCGGCTATCCAAAGCCGCTCACCGACCAGGACGCCCACGGCGCCGATCCGCACGGCTCCTGGCTCAACCGCGTGCACTCCTATGAGGTCGGCACCGGCGCGCAAAGCCGCACCGTGCACTTTCCACGCTCCTGCCTGCACTGCGAGACACCGGCCTGCGTCACGGTCTGTCCGACCGGCGCATCCTACAAGCGCGCGTCGGACGGCATCGTGCTGGTCAATCCCGACACCTGCATCGGCTGCAAGCTGTGCTCCTGGGCCTGCCCCTATGGCGCGCGCGAATACGACTACGACGATGGCACGATGAAGAAGTGCACGCTATGCGTCGACCGTATCTACAACGAGACCTTCGCACCGGAAGACCGCATCCCGGCCTGCGTGCGCGCCTGTCCGACCGGAGCACGGCACTTCGGCGATCTGGGCGACCCATCGAGCGCGGTGTCGGAGCTCGTGAAAGAGCGCCAAGGCTTCGACCTGCTGCCTGAGATGGGCTTCAAGCCAGTGAATAAATATCTGCCGCCGCGGCCGCGCCGCGATCAAACCGCGGCATTGCCGCAGGCTCCCGCCGAGCAACCCGTCACGAGCTCCGGTTCGCTCGCCGACCGTTTCTTCGCCTGGGCTGACCGAACGCTGTCGCGCTGAACACGATACACGATGCATCCCGCCTATTCGGTCATCATCTTCACCACCGCCTCGGGCGCAGGCTACGGCCTGCTGATCGGGCTGTCGGTCGCGGTCCTGCTCGGTATCGTGCCGCACGATCCGATGTTTGGATTCTTTGCGCTCGGCACTGCCGTAGCGCTGATCACGATTGGGCTTTTGACCTCAACCTTCCATCTCGGCCGTCCAGGCCGATCATGGCGCGCGATCTCGCAGGTGGGATCGTCGTGGTTGTCCCGCGAGGGCGCTGCCGCTCTGATCACCTATCTGCCGGTTGCAGCGCTCGGGCTCGGCTGGGTGTTCGGTGAATATCGGCCCAACCAGATCACGATCGGCGCGGCGCTGTCGATTGTCTGTGCGCTCATCACGGTGTGGTGCACCGGCCGCATCTATTCGTCGCTACCGACCATCCGCGCCTGGCACATGGGTCTCGTCGCGCCGATTTATCTGATGCTGGCCTTCGTCACTGGAAGCCTGCTGCTCGACCTGTTCCTCATCGTGTTCGGCTACCCGTTCTGGTGGGCGGCTGCGACCACAGCGATGCTGCTCGCGCTCGGCTGTGATCTGAAGATGCGCTACTGGTCAAAGATCGATTCCGCTGAGCGGGCCTACACGGCGGAGTCGGCGACCGGCCTCGGCCGATTTGGCACGGTGCGGCCGCTCGACCCGCCGCACACCCAGCCGAATTACGTGATGCGCGAGATGGGCTATCAGGTGGCGCGCCGTCATGCCCGCAAGCTCCGCAAACTCGTCCTTGTATCTCTTTTCGTGGTGCCGCTTGCCTGCGCCGCGATCCTGCTGCTGCTCAGCCTCCCCCAAGCCTTGAACATCATGATCGCGGCTTTGTCGGTTGCCAGCGCTGCGGCCGGCGTGCTCACCGAGCGCTGGCTGTTCTTCGCCGAGGCCGAGCACGTCGTGATGGTGTTCTACCGCGGCGGTGCGGCGTAGGGCATTTTGCGCATGTCCTGTTCGGAAACCGATGTCCACCCCGGATCAAGTCCGGGCAGGCTTTGTCCGGGACATGCGCGGGCGCCTGGCTAGGCCGTGTGCGGCTGGTCGTCAGCGGCCGGATCAAGCGGGACGTCGATCGTGCAATGCAAGCCGTCAGGATTGAAGTCCATCCGCACCGAGCCCCGCAGCTCAACGGTCACGCTGCCCTGAATGAAACGCGAGCCGAAACCAGGCTTCGCCGGTGCCTCGACCGGCGGGCCGTTGCGCTCACGCCATTCGATATGCAGGAGCGGCGACTTCGGCGGCCGCGGCTCGACACGCCAGGCGATCTCGATGCGTCCCTCGGGCGCTGACAGCGCACCATACTTGGCCGCATTGGTGGTCATCTCATGCAGCACCAGTGCCATGGTGAGCGCCGTCCGGGGCGACACCGTAATGGTCGCGCCTTCGATTGAGATCTGCTCATCGGGCCGCGACAGATGCGGCGCGGTGGCGCCCTTGACGATGTCGCGGAGGTCCGCGCTTTGCCAGCGCTGCCGGGTCAACTGATCATGGGCGTGGCTCAGCGCAATCAGGCGGCCCTCGAAGGCCTGGTGGAACGCTTCCGTCGAAGCCGTGCCGCGCGCGGTCTGCGCAGCAAGCGACTGCACGGTGGCGAGCGTGTTCTTGACCCGATGATTGAGCTCGTCGATCAGAAGCTTCTGGCGCGTCTCGGCCTCTTTGCGCTCGGTGATGTCCTGCACCACCCGCACGCCATAAAGGAACTTGCCGGACGGGTCGCGCACGCTTGATGAGCGCACACCCATCCAGATCATCCTTCCGTCGCGGCGGATGAATCGCTTCTCGATCGAGTAGAAGCCGATCTCGCCGGCAACTTGCTTCCGGTAAAGCTCACCATCGACATCGCGGTCGTCCTGATGGGTGCGCCCGAACAATCTCCAGCCCAGGAGCTCCTCGCGGGTGCCGCCGACGATCGAGAGGATCGCTTCATTGACCCGCAGGAATCGGCCTTCCGCGTCAATCTCGACGATGCCGATGGCCGCGTGCTCGTAGCTGGCGCGCCAGCGCTCCTCCTGCTCGCGCAGTTCCTGCTGGCTCCTGGCCAGCGCCTCGACCATGCGCTGGCGTTCGGTGATGTCCTGAAAGCAGTTGATCACGCCAATCAGCCGGCCCTCCGCATCGAGCAGCGGCTCGATGTTCAAAAGAACCACGAGGCTCGGCCTGTTGACCCGCTGAACGGTGATCTCGTCGTTCCGGATCGGCCGGCTGGTGCGTAATACCTCGGCGATCCGGGAGCGCGGCAGGAGATCGCCGTCGAGAGTGAGAAAGCGATTTTCCGCTGTGAAATCGTCGTGGGTCTGGCCCGGCTCGGGTGTGCGCCCCCACAATTCCACAGCCCGGCGGTTGTACTGCACGATCCGCCCGGACGCATCGCAGATGCAGGTCGCGATCGGCAGAAGGTCCAGGATCTCGCCTGATGCCTTCAGCTCCTGGTCCAATGAAGATGCCGAATCTGGCGGCCGCCCTGACTTACGCAGCATTCAACACTCCGGCCGACCCCGGCGAAGCCGCAGGTTGATCATTTTTCGATCGAGCCTGCCGCAGGACACAGGCGCCCAACAAAGCGGCGCCCCTGCCTCGCCTGATTGTCCCCGCAAGAATATGTTCTAAAGATAGCACGTCATCTTCCTTCGCCTAGACCTGCGGTCTCTCTCGATCAGTCGTGATTTCATCAATTTTCAAAAGTGTTTGCAGGCAGTTCCCCCTCTCATGAGTGCAGACGCGACTCCCGTCCCGCAGCTTTGGCGTCACAGGTCCTTTGCCCAATATTGGGTATCCCGGGTTTCCAGCACCGTCGCTATGCAAATGCAGAACGTCGCGGTGGCCTGGCAGATGTACGATCTCACCCACCAGCCCTTCGATCTGGGCCTCGTCGGGCTGACCCAATTCATCCCGGCGGCGCTTTTGGTGCTGGTGGCAGGCCACGTTGCCGACCGCTACGACCGCCGCCGCATCGTCAGCATCTGTCAGATGGTCGCAGGTCTCGCGGGGATCACGCTGGCCATCGGCGCTGCGGGCGGCTGGATGACCCGGGGCTCGCTGCTCGCGGTGGTGTTCGTGACCGGCTCCTGCCGTGCCTTCGAACAGACGACACTGACAACGCTCCTCCCCGGCATCGTGCCGCTGCCGATGCTGGCGCGCGCAACGGCGGCGGGCGCATCCGCAAGCCAGCTCGCGGTGATCGCCGGGCCTGCTGCCAGCGGACTGCTGTACGCAGTCAGCCCGATTCTGGTCTACGGGCTCTGCGCCACGCTCTATCTGACGTCGAGCATCCTGATCCGCCTGGTGACCGCGGAGCGCACCGCGACCACGCGCCAGCCGCTGAGCCTTGGCATGCTGTTCGCCGGCTTCTCCTACATGCGGTACAACCGGATCGTGCTCGGCGTGATCACACTCGATCTGTGCGCCGTGGTTCTCGGCGGCGCATTCGCATTGTTGCCGGTGTTTGCCCACGATGTGTTCGGCACCAGCTCCTGGGGGTTTGGCCTGCTCCGCGCCGCCCCTGGTGTGGGCGCCTTGCTGACCGCGCTCACCCTGGCGCATCGGCCGCTGCGTCAGCACGTCGGCCGCATCATGTTCATCGCGGTCGCCACTTACGGCACGGCTCTCATCGTGTTCGCGTTCTCGCGATCGTTCATTCTGTCGATGCTGCTGCTCGCGATCCTCGGCGTCGCCGACATGCTGAGCGTGGTGATCCGGATGACGCTGATCCAGCTCGAGACCCCGGACGACATGCGCGGGCGCGTCAGCGCGGTGAATTCGCTGTTCGTCACCGCATCGAACCAGCTTGGCGACTTCCGGGCCGGCCTGATGGCGTCATGGTTCGGCGCCCAAACCGCCGTGCTGGTTGGCGGCGTCGGCGCGCTGATCGTGGTGCTGGTCGGGCGAAAGGTGTTCGCGCCGCTCTATAACAGGGAAACCTTCGAGACGCGCCGCTGAGGCTGCTTGTGGCTGCCGATCGAGGCCTCGGGCGCCTCGCACGGCTTCAGCCAGTGGTCGATGAATTCGCTGAACCAGGCACGACAGGCGGGATCGTGCTGCAAGCGGTCCGCAAAATGCGCCTCGCGCGGCTTGGCGTTGGGCAGCAGCATGCGTTCGTGCCCGCGCGTGGTCCAACGGCACATGGTGTGATGGGTGACGTCCATGTGGAATTGCATCGCATAGGCGAGATTGTCGTAGCTGAAGGCTTGATTGGGAAAGCAGTCGCCTTCGGCCAACAGCACAGCCTTGCCCGGCAGGTCGAAGCCCTCGCGATGCCACTGGTAGACGTGGTCGGGCCAGTCGCGGCACAGCTCGCGGCCCGCCGCAGTGGGCTTGATCGGGTAGTAGCCGATCTCAGCATGGCTGTCGGGATGCTTGTAGACCCGCGCGCCAAGATGCTTGGCCAGCATCTGCGCGCCGAGGCAAATGCCGAGAAACGGCTTCTTCTCCTTCAGCGGAATCCCGATCCATTCGATCTCGCGCTTGACGACCTCATCCTCGTCATTGGCGCTTTGCGGCCCGCCGAAAATCACCGCGCCGCTGTGCTTGTCGAGCGTTTCGGGCAGGTCGTCGCCGAAACGTGGCCGCCGCACGTCTAACGATAAGCCGCGATTTCGTAGTTGGATGGCCACCCGGCCGGGGGTTGAAAGTTCGCCGTGCAGAACGATCAGGACCGGCGGGCGCATATTCCAGAAGGTCTCACGGCGCGGATGGACATTGCCGCATATCCCCACCCTACCCTCCCCCGCATGCGAGGGAGGGTAGGGTGGGGGCGCTTGCCAACAATTTCTAACCGGTTGACCCGCAACTGCAAGCACGGCGCCGGGTAACTCGTATGCCGTCCCATCACAGCTCAGTGCGATGCGCGCCGCTTGAGCTGCCGCTCTTCGAGTTGCTTCAGCAGAAAATTTCGCGGCACGACCCGCGGCACCAGGGCGAAGACGAGCTTCGACACCAGTCCCGGCACGACGACGCGTTTGCCTTTCATCAGGCCGCGATAGCCCTCGGCGGCCACGCGATCCGCCGGCACGTCGAACGGCGTGATGGACTTTGCGGCCGCGACGCCGGCACGGGCCTGGAATTCGGTCAGGACCGGACCCGGGCACAGGCAGGTCACCCGCACCCCGAGCGGCTTCAGCTCCTGGTGCAGCGCCTCGCTGAACGACACCACGAAAGCCTTGCTGGCGTAATAGACCGCCGCGCACGGGCCAGGCATGACGCCGGCGAGCGAGCCGACATTGAGGATGCCGCCACGGTGTTTGACGAGATCGTCGGTGAAGGCGAGCGACAGATCGAGCAGCGCCCGCATGTTGACGTCGATCATGGCGAGCTGCTCGGCGCGATCGAGCTCAGTCGCAGGACCAATGACGCTGAAGCCGGCATTGTTGACGACGTACTGCGCCTCGCAATCGTTCTGTCGAAGCGCCGACTTGATGGCCTCCGCCGCGTTGCGGTCCGCAAGATCGAGAGCCAGAACGAGGGGCTTCGGTTTGCCCGGCACCGCGATCTCATCGGCGAGCTGCCGCAACCGCTCCTCGCGGCGCGCCACCAGCATCACCGCATGGCCGTTGGCGGCGAACACCCGCGCCAGCTCGGCGCCGATGCCGGCCGAGGCACCCGTGACGATCGCAACCGGCGTCATGCCGGGCTGCCCTGCTCGGCAGCCGCACGCTGACGCAACGCCACGCGTTCTTCTTGGGACACGCCAAGGAGGTCGGCGACGCGCCAAATCAGATTGCTCTCGTAGTCGGATAACGCGCCGTCCGCATAGGCCACGGTCCACATCGTCTCGATCATGCGCAATCTGCCGGCCTCGTCGAGGCGTTCGTTGAGGAGCCGGGTGAAGTGATAGAGGTCAACCGCACGCTCGTCAGCCGCAGTCGCGCGCGCGATCAGATCGGCTGCAGCCCCGTCATCGAGCTCGAAGCGTTGCATCAAAAGACCTTTGAGCTTGATGCGCTCACGGTCCGAAATCGCACCATCAATCGCCGCGGCATGGACCAGCAGCGCCGCATAGGCGACGCGGAATTCGTCATCACCGAGAACACCGGACTGTCCGTCGCCGTTTGCAAGCTCAGCGACAAAATTCCTGATCGCGTCGAACATCTTGAACTCCGGCCTCTCCCGACAATATTGGGGGCCCAGTCCGCGAGTCGCAATCGACCCCGCATCCACCAGCCGTCCAGATGGACGGAATTTAATTGATGCCCTTGGTCTTGCGCTCGGCCTGATCGAGCATCTTCAGGTTGGCCGAGACATGCGGATCGTTCGGTGCTTTGGCGCGTGCGGCGAGCAGGGTGGCGCGGGCACGGCGATAGTCGCTGCGCAGCATGTAGGAATAGCCGAGATTGTTCATGACCTCGGGCGTCTCGCCGATCAGCTTGATCACTTGCGCATAAGCGCGGTCAGCGAGATCGAAACGGCGCAACTGATCGTAGGCCGCGGCCAGGCCGACCCAGGATTCGGCGTCGCGGGGATGGAGTTCCACTGCCTTGCGGAAGTGCCGCTCGGCGAGCCCGTAGCTGCCCTGACGATAGTATTTCTTGCCAATCGCCAGATCGTCATTCGGGTCCGAACCCAACAGCTCGGGCGTGAGCGGCGGCGGTGTGCCGAGATTGCTGAACCCGCCGCTTTGCTCGCCCGGCGGCTTGTCGACCGAGCCGGTGGTGTCGTTGTCGGCGGCGGCCTTTGAGCCGGACAGTGACGGTAGACTGTCGGAGAGCTTGGTCAGGGGATTGGTCGTGGATGTGGTCTCGCAGCCCGCGAGCCACAACAGACACGCGGCCGCGCACGCAACCCGACCCACTCTGATACGCATCAACACGCTCCGGATGGACCGAAGCTAGGGCAGGATGGTTAAGATTTCGCTGTGCTGAACGCGGCCCTAAGTCTTTTATTAAATATTTGAAATCGCTTCGGAATAAGCGAACTGCAACGGCGTCCCTAATAGTTGCCGAGGTACAGCTTCACGAACACCGGCAAGAGGATGACCACAAACAGCACCGGAAAAATGCAGAGCATCATCGGCACCGCGAGCTTGGCGGGAAGGCTGTAAGCCTTCTCCTCGGCGCGCGAGAGCCGCTTGTGACGCATGTCGTCGGAATAGACCCGCAGTGCGTCGGTGATGCTTGAGCCGAGTTCCTCCGACTGCTGGATCAGCGTCGAGAACGATCGCGCCTCCTCGATTCCGAGCCGATCGCCAAGATGCTCCAGTGCCTCGCTCATGGTGCGGCCGGCGCGGATTTCGAGACAGGCCATGTGGATGTTGGCGGTGAGTGACGGATAGGAATCGCCAAGCTCTCGCCCGACGCGATCGAGTGAGGCCTCCATGCTCAGCCCCGCATCGGCGCAGACCACCAGGAGATCCATGAAATCCGGGAAGCCGGACTGGTGTTCGGCCTTCCGCTTCTTGATGCGATTGTCGATATAGAGGCTTGGCGCGAGATAGCCGGCGACGCCGGCAGCGACGATGAGCAGCCAGTACGGCGTCGTGCCTTGCTCGATCGGCAGGAAGAAGAACGCGAGTATCGCAAGTCCAACGGCGAGCCCGGTCCGGCCAAGGAAGAAATAGGCCACGGCCTGCTGATCGTAGATGCCGGCCTGGATCAGCCGGCGGCGAAGCACCTTGGCCTCCTCGCTGTTGCCGGTCGAATAGTGCTTGCTGGTGTAATCGATGACGCGTTGCGCAGCCTTCGCGCTGGAGTGGCGCAGCGAGCGTGCGCCGGGCGGCGCATTGAAATCGCCGCGGCTGATGGTGGCGGCGCGCCGCCTCACCGCACCCTGGACGCGGATCACAGCCATCACGCTGAAGGCCAAAGTGCCGGCGGCCAGAAACACCAGAACCGCCACCAGGGTGGAGTTGCCGTCTGCCAGGAAGAGGTCCACTGCGTCCATGAATCGACGTCCCGGTCAGATCTTGAAGTTGACCATGCGGAACATGATCAGGTTCCCGATGCCCATCCAGGCTCCAGCTCCGGCAAGCGCGAGTTTGGTCAGGCTTTCGTGCCAGACGCTCGCATAGAAATCCGGCGTGACCAGTTGAACCAGCAGGAATATGACGATCGGCAGCGACGACAGAATCATCGCTGACGCGCGACCTTCCGAGGCGAGCGCGCGGATTTTTCGCCGCATCTTGAACCGCTGCCGGATCACGCCCGACAGGTTTTCAAGAATTTCGCCGAGATTGCCGCCGGTCGAGCTCTGGATCGCTACTGCGGTCACGAACAGCGGCAGATCTTCCTGTCCGATGCGGAAATAAAGGTTGCGCATCGCGGTCTCGAGATCGGCTCCATAGGTGATCTCGTCGGCCACGGTGCCGAACTCGCTGCCGATCGGATCGGCCATTTCGCGCGCCACCATGTTGATGGCGATCGGAACCGGATGGCCGGCTCTCAGGCTTCGCACGATGATATCGAGCGCGTCCGGGAACTGCGCGCCGAACCGTTTCTGGCGGCGGCCACGCTTGAACTTCAACACCAACAGCGGCAACAAGGTGCAGCAGAACAAGCCGCCGCCCCATGCCTCAACAAGATCGCCGCGAATCACCATCAGCGCAGCGAACACGATCAACGCGAACACGCCGCTGTAGATCGCGAACTTTCCGATACCAATGGAGAGCCCCGACTGAAGGATCAACCGATTGAGCGACACGAGCGGCAAACGATAATCGCCGCCGCTGGTCAGTCCACGCTCGCGACGAAGCTGCACCAGGATCGTCTCGCGGTTCGGCTGGTTGTCCATCAGCTTGAGACGCCGGTTGACGTTCTTGCGATACGACCGCGCCGGGACGACCAGCAGATAGAGACCCTCGACGAACAGGCCCGCGGCCAGCGCCACGAGCAGGTAGACCATGTAGACCGGGCTGATATCCGTCAGCATGCTCATAGCGGCTTGCTCGGATCGAAGTAGCTGCCGGGAATCTTGATGCCGCGCGCCGCGAGCTCGCCGAGGAAGCGCGGCCGCACGCCGGTCGCGACGAAATGGCCTTCCACGCTGCCGTCTTCTGCCGTGCTGGTTCGCACGTATTTGTAGATTTCCTGCATCTGCACGATATCGCCTTCCATGCCGGTGATCTCGGCGACGGAGGTGACGCGACGCTTGCCGTCGGACATGCGCTGGAGCTGCACGATCATGCGCACCGCCGCGGCGATCTGGCCGCGGATCGAGGGGATCGTCATCGGCAGGCCGGCCATGCCGACGAGCTGCTCGAGGCGCGAGACCGCCTCGCGCGGATTGTTGGCGTGGATGGTGGCCATCGAGCCCTCGTGGCCGGTGTTCATGGCCTGCAGCATGTCGAAAGCTTCCTCGCCGCGGCACTCGCCGAGGATGATGCGCTCGGGACGCATACGCAGCGCGTTCTTGACGAGCTCGCGCTGGCGGATCTCGCCCTTGCCCTCGATGTTCGGCGGCCGCGTCTCCATGCGGGCCACATGCGGCTGCTGAAGCTGCAGCTCCGCCGCGTCCTCGATGGTGATCAGGCGCTCCTTCTCGGAAATGAAAGCCGAGAGCGCATTCAGCATCGTGGTTTTGCCGGAACCGGTGCCGCCTGAGATGATCGTGGTGATGCGCGACTTCACAGCGGCGGCCAGAAGCTCCGCCATCGGCGGCTTGAGCGCGCCGATGTCGACGAGCTTGCTCAGATTGAAAGGCTTCTTGGAGAACTTGCGGATCGAGACCAGCGGGCCGTCGACGCCGATGGGCCGCACCGCGACGTTGACGCGCGAGCCGTCGAGCAGACGCGCGTCGCAGAGCGGGTGTGATTCATCGACACGGCGGCCGACGGCCGAGACGATCTTGTTGATGATTCTGAGAAGGTGAGCCTCGTCCTTGAAGCGGCAGGCGATCGGTTCCAACAGGCCGCCGCGTTCCACGAACGTGGCCTCGTGTCCGTTGATCAGGATGTCGCTGATGCTCGGATCCTTGAGAAGCGGCTCGAGCGGGCCCAAACCCGTCATTTCGTCGAGGATTTCCGAGACGAACTCGTTGAGTTCGTAGGCGTTGAGCGCAAGCCGCTCCTTGACGGTGTATTGCGTGACGAGCTGCTGGATATGCGCCCGCATCTCGTCCTCTGGCAGCTTTTCCAGCGCCGACAGGTTGATCTCCTCGATCAGCCTCCGGTGCAGCCGCACCTTGGCATCGAGATATTTATCGGAGTGCAACGGGTTGGCGGGCTCGGCCGGCACCTTGACCGGCTCGGACATGGTCAGTAACGATGGCGTCGTTTCCTCCTCCCGCGGCGCGGGCTCGGCCACAGGTACCAGCGGCGCCATCACCGCCGGCGCCGGTTCGGGAGCAAAACTTCGTCGGGCGGTAAAGCGGCCAACCATGATGACATCTATCCGTGGTCAGAAGTGCCGCGCCTTCAACGGCGCTTATTTCGCAATCGACAGCGACAGTCTTTTCATCAACCCTTGCGCGTCAGCAGAAGCCGCCTTCGCGGCCTGCTGCGGAATCATCAGCTTCTTGAGCTGAACCGAGATGTTGTTGCCCGGCTTGACCTCGTCGATCGGCACGCCGCGATCGATGGCCTCGCGCACCAGCCGATAGTTGTTCGGCACGGTGCCGGCGAAGTCATCGCCGAGCGCCTGTTCGACATCCGATTTCTTCAATCCAGCTTCGAACATGCGCTGCTCGAAGCGGTTTACGATCACCTGCGGCTGCGGGCCGTCGCCGAGCCGCTCGCGGATTGCGCCGACCAGCCCTCTCGCCTGCTTGAGGCTCGGCACCGTCATTTCGCTGACGATGAACAGCTTGTTGGTTCCGAGCAGTACGCTGTCGGTCCAGGAGAACCATGTGCGCGGCATGTCGATGACGACGTAGTCGAAATGCGATGACACGAGATCAAGCAGCCGCGTCACCATGTCGGGATCGAACGAGCGCATCTCGGCCGGCCGGTTCGGCGCGGCGATCACCTCCAGGCCGGAGGAATGATGCGACAGCATGATTTCGAGAAGCTGGCGGTCGAGCCGCTCCGGCCTATGCTCGATCTCCTTCAGCTCGAGGCGCGGCTCGAGATCGAGATAGTCGGCACAAGCGCCGTGCTGAAAATCGAGATCGACCAGGCAGGTGCTCGGCCGCGAACGCTGGCCGCTGTTGAGGAGCAAGAGCGCCGTCTGAATCGCCAGGGTGGTGACGCCCGCGCCGCCCACTGCCGGAATGAAGGTGTAGATCTGCGCCTCTGTCGTTTCGGCGCCCTTGGAACGCGCCACACGGGCGCAAGTCCGTACCAGCTCCACCGGCTGAACCGGTTTAACCAGAAAGTCTGCGACCCGTATCTGCAGCAGACTGCGCGCGACGTCGGCATCGAAGTTCTGCGCAACCACCACCACGGGCGGCAGGCTGGCGCGCAGCATCAGCCGCTCCAGCGCTTGCATCTCCTCGGGCCGGCCGGCATCGAGATCAACGATGACGACGGTGAGATCGTCGGTGACTAAATCCGCGGCGGTCGAAATCGAGCCGGAGATGACGCGCAGCTCGATCTGTCCGCCGGTACCGAAGGTTGCACGCAGCGACTGCTCGAACGCGGCGTCCGCGGTCAACACCGCCACGCAGGTTCTGCTCGCGCCGCTCGACACCCTGTTCATTGGTTAATCCGTTTCTTAGTTTTTTGCCCGCCGGGCAGTTACTTGGTTCCGTTGGTGCTGCTGTTCGGCGCCGATGAAGCCTGGCTGTTGGCCGTGGACTGCGCCTGCTGCGCTGCGTGGCTGTAGACCGCCGAACTGGTCGTGGCGTTGACCGGTGGGATCACGCGGCCGGTGCGATAACGTTCGGATGCGACCTGCGCTTTCTCGCCGTTGTAAGCGACGTTGTTACGGCCGCTCGCCACAGGCCACGGATCGATCGCCATCGTCGCCCGGTTGGACGCCATCGCCTCGCCCGACACGAGCGAGATGGTGTCGCGGCGGTCGAAGTAGAGGTCGGAGCAGCCGCCAAGCGTTAGGCCCAGCGTCGTGCCGAGCAGCAGGCCTCGCATCAGCGCCTTAGTTGCGGACCGAGAGCACACGGGCGCCTCCTGTCGAAGAATTCTCTTTCGAGGAATATTTGGGCAGATCGAGCACGTGGCCCGCGAATTCGCGCACCGCCACGCCTTCGGCCAGGCGCGCCGTCGACCGCGGGATCTCGGTCTTGCCCATCAGGAACAGATCGACATCGTTCGGCGGCAGCGTCGAATCGAGAGGCGTCTTGATCACATCGCCAGGACGCGCCGCACGCACCAAGCGCGGCGTAACGATGATCGCCAGGTCGGTCTCGTTCTTCTGATATGACGTGCTGCGGAACAACGCGCCCAGCACCGGCACATCGCCGAGCCAGGGAAGCTGCTCGATCGCGTTCTGCCCGTTGCTCTGGAGCAGGCCGCCGATCACGAAGCTCTGGCCGTCGCGCAGCTCTACCGTGGTCGAGGCGCGGCGCACGATCAGCGGCGGCACCGAGATGCCTGCGACGGTCACCGGATGGGTGATGTCGAGCTGGCTGACCTCAGGTTCGATCTTGAGGTTGATCAGACCGCCGCCGAGCACGGTCGGCGTGAAAGCCAGACCAACGCCGTAGCGCTTGTAGTCGATGGTGACCTGGCCGAGCGCGCCCGGCACCGGAACCGGATATTCGCCACCGGCGAGGAAGCTCGCGGTGTCGCCCGACAATGCGACGAGGTTGGGCTCGGCGAGCGAGCGGGCCACGCCCTTCTGCTCCAGCGCATTGACGATAGCGTCGATCTCCAGGCCGCCGGCCAGCATCTTGCTGACCATCACGCCGAAGGGCGCAGTGCCCGACAGCACGCCAGCGACCGTAACCGGCGAGATGGAGATCCCAGAGCTTCCAACGTTTGTACCGCCGGCTGTGACGCCGGGCTGATGAAACAGGTCGTTGCCGGTGTTCGTGATAGGAAGCTGGTTGGTCGGCGTACGATTGCCGATATTCATCAGGTTGCGCGAGCCGAACACATTCCACTGGACGCCGAGATCGCGGCCCGCGGTCCGATTCGCCTCGACAAAGCGCACCTCGAGCATCACCTGCTGCGGCGACATCACATCGACCGTGTTGATGATGTCCGAGCCGAACTGCTTGGCGATATTCATCGCCTTGTCGACCGTCGGGCCGTCGGGCGAGGTGCCGGACAGCATCAGCCGACCGTTGACGGACGTGACGCGGAGCCGCGCATTCGGAAAGCGGCGCTGAATCTCGGAGTTGACCAGCGAGGTGTCGTAGGCCACCTCGACGTCGAACACGCCGATCAGCTTCTTGCCTTCCGCATAGGCGGAAACGCGTGTCGTGCCGTTCTTTTTGCCGAGAATGGACAGCGAGCGGTCAGTCAACGGATTGACGTCGGCCACCTCAGGATCGCCGACCTGCAACTCGACGAAGCTCGTATCCGTGCGCACGTCCTCGGTCTTGCCGATGTAGACCGTCACGGTCGCGGTGCGCTTGGCCTGGCCGATCTGGATCGACCGCTCGGCCATCGCCTCGTTGGCGCTCATCGCACCGAAGGCCGCCAGGATTGCTGCGGCGAACAGTGTGCGCAGGACCTTTCTCGATTTGACACCCATAACCCCACCCATTTTGTTTTGGCCTTCCCCGTCGTCCGGTTTCACTCCGCTACTGATCCCCATCAGCAGTGGCGTGCAGATTCACAGTCATTCCTTCGATCGGTACGCTGTATTCCTCTCGCGTCGATGCGCGACGCACCGCGACGGTCGCAAGCCCGGAACCGCCCTTGCGCTCCTTTGCGACCGGCGTGCTCGCGCCACTGAGATCGTTCAGCGTGATGCGCCGCGAAAACTGGCTTTCAGCCTCGCCGGCCCTGCGCAGCATGAGCGACAGACTGCCGACCGAGGCCGCGAGCGAGAGCTTCTGCGCGCCCGTCACATCGACCTCGAGCGTCACCGACTTGACCACCGCGGGCTTGTCCATGCGCTCGTCGGCCATCTGATCGATGCCCAGCACACGCACGTTCTGAAGCACGACCTCCGATGTGGCGTTGCCTTTGTCGATCTGCCGGGTCAGCGACACATCAACATGATCGCCGGGGAGCACGAAACCGCCGACGCCGTCGACATCGTTGACGCGAATGGTCACGGCTTTCAGTCCGTCGCGGATCATCGCTGACAGCGTCGCGCGCTGGCCCGGGCCGGTGATTTTGCTGCTCAGCACCGGCTCATCCGGCTCGATGGCGCTGAGCGCCACGCGCTTGCCGCCGCCGACAATGTCATTGATCTTGGCGAAGGTGCCGCTGGTCAGCGAACCCTCCGGCCACGACACTTCGCGCAGGGCGTCCGCCGTCACCTCGTTGCCGAAGCGCAGTGGCTTCGCCGCCACTACAATGGTGCGCGTCGCGACGGGCTTCTTGCTGTTGGCGGCCTCAAGGCTCCGCATGCGCTGCTCAGCAGCACTGTTGAGCCAAGTCTGCGCCACGAACACCGCCAGCAGGCCGAACATCACGGCGAAGGCGATCATGACGATTGTGCTTTTCCGCACAGCAGTTCCCCTGATTGACGCCTGAGTTCTTGCGTTCTCTTCAGAGGCAATATCGAAGTCGGAGGTATCGGATTGGTGAAGTGAATTCCGCAAATCCCGCTATGATGAAGATTGCTTGAAGCGATATTCTTTATGAAAGCTGAGAGCGCGAATTTGCATTTGAATTGAATGCGCAACTCGCAAAGAAACGAGAAACCTTAATCGCAGCCGGATGTTTTCGGGCTGCTCTCATCGAGCCCCGCAAGCCAATCGTAACCATCGTGACCGTTGGGCTCACGCCCATATCGGGCGCGGCAATGCATATTGTTGAATGGACCTGCCCGTTGCGGCACTATGCCTAACGGCGATTAAGCATGCCCCGCCGGGCAAAAACAAAAGGCCGGTCTCATGAGCAAGCCATACATCAGCTATATCGATCCCAAGACCATGAAAGACGCCGCGATGCTTGCGGAGCTGGAGCGCTGCCGCACCTACGGCACGCCGCGGCCCGAAAGCCAGGCGATCCGCGCCCATGTGCCCGCGGTGTTCTGGTCGTTCGCGAATTCCTGGCGCGACGTATTCCACACCGGCGTCGCCGATCACGGCGTTAAAGAGCTTTGCCGGCTCTACGTGTCGCGTTCGGTGCTGTGCGAATTCTGCGGCAACCAGCGCTCGATCAAGGCCGCCAATGCCGGCGAGGTGATCGAGGATCACGTCAAGGACCTGATCAACTTCGAGACCTCGACACGCTACGATGACAAGCAGAAGGCCGCGCTGTCGTACGCCGAGGCCATCACCTGGGACCTGCCGGTCGACGACAAATTCTGGGCCCGGCTGCACAAGCACTTCAGCGAACCGGAGCTGGTCGAGATCGGCTACTTCATCGCGCTGACGATGGGGCAGCAGCGTTGGCTGCGCACCCTCAACATCGAGCATCATCAGATCCTGGCTGGCCTCGATGGCTCGATGGCGCCTGGTTTCGAAACCGAAGATGCGTTGAAGAAGTCCAAGGCGCAGCCGGACTACTGGGCCAAGAGCACGCCGAAGCCGCAAACCGCAGCGGCGGAGTAGGCCGTCAGCCTCCGTCATTCCGGGGCGCGCGTCAGCGCGAACCCGGAATCCAGACAAAGAGGAAGCCCCGATGTTTCTGGATTCCGGGTTCCGCACTTCGTGCGGCCCCGGAATGACCGGGTGCTAGAGCGGTTCACAATTTGACGGAAGCGTATCCGGCGTTTGCGAAGTAGTTGCTGCATTCGCGGGGGCCTATGGTTGTGACGAGGCTGCCGATTTGGCGCCAGACATCGTCGATGGTGCGCCTTTGAGCCATGCGCATCCAATGTTTGATCTTGGCGAAGGCCTGCTCGATCGGATTGAGGTCCGGCGAGTAGGGCGGCAGGTACCAGAGCCTGGCTCCGGCTGCTCTTATGATCTGTCGCAGCACGGCAGCCTTGTGGCTTCCGAGGTTGTCCATGACGACAATATCGCCGGCCTTCAGTGCGGGAACGAGTTGCTGCTGGACATAGGCTCGGAAGCACTCGCCGTTGATCGGGCCATCGAACACGCAAGGGGCTGTGAGGCCGTCGTGGCGGAGCGCGCCGAGGAAGGTCAGCGTCCGCCAATGACCATGCGGCGCGTAAGCTCGCAGGCGATCGCCCTTGCGTCCCCATCCGCGCAGTGGGGCCATGCTGGTCTTGATCCAGGTTTCGTCGATGAAGACCAAACGCCGTGGATCGAGACCGGCCTGCCAGGATCGCCAGCGCTTTCGTCTGCGGGCGATGTCGGCCCGGGCCTGTTCAAGCGCGAACAGTGTTTTTTTTGAACCGCAGGTCTTCGCGCCGCAGGAACAGCCACACGGCATTGTGCGAGACCTTTACCCCACGCGCGGCAAGTTCGTCCTTCAGCCCATGCAGGGTCAGATGCGGGGTCTGTCTGATGCGCTCCAGGATGAAGGCCCGATGCGGATCGAGCACCGGCTTGCGATATCCACCCATCTTGCTCGGCGACACTGAGCCAGTCGTCCGATAGCGCTGAGACCACTTCACCACCGACGACACCGCCACGCCGAACCGCGAAGCCACCGTCCGGCAGCTCTCACCGTTCCGCACCGCCGCAACGACACGCTCACGCAGATCATTGGACAGAGGTCGGGTCATGAGCTGCTGGCCTCCAACCCAGCCAGCAGCTTGAATCACAATTCGAAGCCCAGCGGAATCCCCAGCGATTCAGAAAAGAAGTGAACCGCTCTAGACCTTGGCAAACCCGCGCGGGAATTTCTGCAGGCTTTCGACGCCCGTCTCGGTGATAACGATGAGCTGACCGGTCTGCACGCCGGCCTTTCGGTCGGGCGTCACCACGTTGGGCTGCACCACGATGGTCTGGCCAGCCTGGAACGGCTCCTCGGGAACAGGCCCTGCGGGACGGCTCTTCGAGCCGAGGATCGGCCGCAGATAGCCGCCGCCATAACCGTGCACCAGATCGTCGATGATGGTGAAGCCCGCGTTCTCGATGACGTTTGAGGCCGCGATCACCTGGGCGGGTGTGGTGCCGGCCTTCAGCACCGCGAAGATCGCATCGAGCGCCGCGTCAGCCGCAGCGTGCAGCTCGCGATAAAGCGGCGTCGGCTCCTCGCCGACCGCGAAGCTTCGCAGCACCTGGCCGCCGTGGTCCAAAAACAACGCGGTGATCTCGGACACCACCACGTCGCCTCTCTGCACCTTGCGATTCGACGCATGTTGCCGCGGCACGCCGATCTGAGAATCGTGCATCGAGGTCGTGCCGATATAATGGATGTTTGTGGTGCCGCCGTGGGGCACATAGGCGCGCTCGATGGCGTCGCCCAGCTGCCGTTCGGTGACGCCGGGCTTGATCGCGTCGCGCAGCGCCGCCATACCGGCGTCGCTCATCGCCGCACCGATACGCAACCAGTCGAGCTCTTCCGCGGACTTCACGGCGCGAAGCCGCTGGTAGACGCGGTTGAGGCTGATGATCCTGCCGAACTTTTCCACGAGCGCGCCATGCTGCTCGAAAGGCATCTGCCCGATGACCGCCACGCGACCGGACTTCGCGC
This sequence comes from Rhodoplanes sp. Z2-YC6860, assembly GCF_001579845.1. Taxonomy (GTDB): domain Bacteria; phylum Pseudomonadota; class Alphaproteobacteria; order Rhizobiales; family Xanthobacteraceae; genus Z2-YC6860. The sequence goes on along the minus strand of NZ_CP007440.1, from coordinate 440,858 downwards.
CGCGTTTCTCCAACACCTCGATCACCTTGCGGATCGATGCGTCGCCGCCCCATTCGACGGTCTCGGCAGCTTCGGCAAATCGCCGCGCGAGCGGCGCATGGTTGACGTATTGCACAAACAGCGCGTCCGGCAGACCCGGGGTAAACACACCCAGCGCCTCGTTGGTGACCGGCCAATGCGTCAGCCATTGCACCGCGGAGCCCGCACGGTTGTAACCGCAGAACACCAGATGATCGGCGCCCGCCTCAGTCATGGCGGCCGCAACCAGATCGCGGCGGCGCTTCATTTCACCCGTCGAGAAACGCGGGATATCGGCGTCGAGCAGAGGGCGGAGATGCGGAGCAAGATCGAGCATGAAATCCTCGTGCCCCGAACACACGTCCGGGACCCTTACGGAGACCGAGATGAAATGGACTACTTCGAAGCCGATTTCGGCAGCGCGACGATCATATCGAGTTCGATGCGTGCGCCGGGCGATGACAGCTGGTTGATGCACACCGTCGTCGAGGCCGGCAGCCAGTCGCCGAAATAGGCATGCATGGTTTTGTGCATGGCGTCAGCCTCCCGGAAGTCGGTGAGATACTTCGTCACCTTGATGACGTCCTTCCAGCTCGCTCCGACCGAGTCGAGGATCGACTTGATGGCGTCCATCGCATTCCGGGTCTGATCCTCGATGGAATGCGGATGAATGTGCTCGTGATCCTGATGCGGATGGTTGTGATACAGCGGCGAAGCGGTGGCGCCCGAGAGGAACATCAGGTCGCAGGCGCCGACGATCTTGATCGCCGGCGCATAGGGCATCTTGTGCGCCTGTGAGGGATCGGGGTGCACGGCTTCGAGCTTGAAGGTGGAATCTGGCTTGGTGCTGACGTTCATGACGCGCCTCCGTGGCTTGCAGCGAGCGTGGCAACCGGGTACGGCCTAACTAGCTTGATTTGAATTATCTTAATGTCAAGCAGATTTCGCGGCTGCCGAGACCGGCACCTTGCTCAGCGCTTCGCGGGCGTCCCAGGGCTTCCACCAAGGCTTCAGGCCAAGCTCGCGCGCGATGATGCCGGCGCTGATGTAGCCAGACCCGCCGGAGATCGCCCCGCCGGGATGCGCTGCCGAGCCCGCCATGTAGAGGCGCTCGATCGGCGTGCGATAGCCGAAATGGTTGTACATCACCTGCTCGGCGTTGAACGCGCCCATGAAGATGTCGCCGCCGCGCATCTGCGGAAACTCGGCGACGTACTCGCGGCCGGTGTAGACATGCTGGCCGATGATGTTCTTGCGCGTCATGTTCGGCGCGTAGCGCGCAAACACCTCGATGATCTTCTCGGCAAACTCTTCCTTGAAGTCTTCGTAGTCCTGCTCACCGAGGTCCGGATCGAGCGGCATCACGTGCCAGGCATATTGCGTGTGCTTGCCGGACGGCGCCTGGGTCGGATCGATCACGCTCAGAGGCCCGCAACCGAACTGCACCAGCGAGGGCACCTTGCCGGCGACCACATCTTTGTGCGCCGCCATCAGGTCTTCCATCGATTCCGCGCCGAGGCTCCATTTCAGCGTGCGCCCGATGTTCGGATCGAATGCCTCAGACGTCAGCCGTGCCGGCTCGTGCATCGCCAGATGCAATCCATAGAGCGACCACTTGGTGTACTGGAAGCCGTCGAGCTTCTTGAGAAACGCCGTGGGCATCTGTTCGCGGCCGATCAGCGTCTCGAAAGTCTGGTGCACATCGAGCGTGGAAGCCACGAACTGCTTGGCCCGCACCGTGCGGCCATCCCGCAGCACGATGCCGCTGGCCTTGCCGCCTTCGATCAGGATATTGTCGATGTTCACCTGCGGCTGGTAGCGCCCGCCCGCCGCGATGAAGGTCTCCATCAGACCACGCGCCAGATTGAACGAGCCGCCCTGGCAAAGCTGATAGCCGCTTTCGAGATCGAAGGCGCGGATCACGGAGCCCATCGGGCTCGTCCCCGACATGGTGTCGACCAGCCAGGTGCCGAACAGCGACACCTTGAACAGAAACAGGAGCTGGACGTGCTCGTTTTCGAACAGCTCTTTCACCACTTCGAACGGCTGCCGCCGCGTGATCGCCAGAAAATCCCGGCCGATGGCGCTTTGCGACAGCAGCGCCTCGCGCTCGGCCTGCGGCAGCGGCTCGGAATAGCGCTCCGGCAGGAAGATCGAGCGCGTGATCTCTTCGGCGCGACGATTCCAGTCACGGAAGGTCGCCGCGTCACGCTTGGAAAAGCGCGCGACATTCGCCAGCGTCTCTTCGAGGTCGCGGCCGAACACCAGCGCGCTGCCGTCGAGATGCGGCTGGCCGAGCTCGTAGCGCGGCGTGATGTAGGTGACGCGGTCGCCGAGGTTCAGGTCCTTGAACCAGGGCGTCTCGCTGATGTGGAAGTGATTGATGGAATGCAGGTTGTGATAGAAGCCCGGCGCCGTGACCTCCTCGGTCGAAAGCCCGCCACCGTATTTCAGCCTGCGATCGACCAGCAGAATGTCGAGACCGCTTTTGGCGAGATAAGAGCCGAGCACCAGGCCGTGATGGCCCGCGCCGACGATGATCCCGTCGTAGCTTCGCTCCAGTGCGCCCGGCATCGTTTCACTCCGTCACCCTGAGGTGCTCGGCCCATAAGCGCGTTTACGCGCGTCTTCGACTCGCTATGGGCCGAGCCTCGAAGGGTGACAGCCACAGCCCGGGCCGCTCATCCTTCGAGGCCCGCGCTTCGCGCGGGCACCTCAGGATGACGGATTGAGATCAGTGGTTCAACGTGACGAGATAGTCGTCTGCGGCATTACTGCGCCGCGTCCTTGTTCTCGTCGGCTTCGCTGCGCAGCGCATCGGGCTGCGGCATGGCGATGATGTTGTAGCCGGAATCGACGAAGTGGATTTCGCCGGTCACGCCGCCCGAGAGGTCCGACAGCAGATAAAGCCCTGCGCCACCAAGATCCTCCAGCGACACGCCGCGGCCGAGCGGCGAATGGCGTTGCTGGAACGCGAACATATAGCGGGCGTCGTTGATGCCGGCGCCAGCCAGCGTCCGGATCGGGCCCGCCGAGATGGCGTTGACGCGAATTTTCTGCAGGCCGTAGTCGACAGCGAGATAACGCACCGAGGCTTCGAGGCCCGCCTTGGCCACGCCCATGACGTTGTAGTTTGGCATCGCCTTGTCGCCGCCGTTGTAGGTCAGCGTGATCATGGCGCCGCCGTTCGGCATCATCGCCGCAGCACGCTTGGCGGCCTCGGTGAACGAAAAGCAGGAAATCACCATGGTGCGCTGGAAGTTGGCGCGTGTGGTGTCGGCGTAGCGGCCCTTCAGCTCGTTCTTGTCGGAGAAGCCGATGGCATGGACCAGGAAGTCCATGTTGCCCCATTGCTTCTTCAGCTCGGCAAACACGCTGTCGACGGAGGCGATGTCCTCGACATCGCAGGGCAGGATGATCTTGCTGCCGACCTGCTCGGCGAGCGGCTTGACCCTGCGGCCCAGCGCATCGCCTTGATACGTGAAGGCCATCTCGGCGCCGTGCTCGGACAAAGCTTTGGCGATGCCCCAGGCGATCGAATGATCGTTGGCAACGCCCATCACCAATCCGCGCTTACCTTGCATCAGCCCCGGCATCGAACGATCTACTCCACTTTGCGCCGGACCAGCCCCTGTCCGGCAAAAAACCAAACTCAAACGAACTCACACATCCAGACGCTTGAACACGAGCGACGCGTTGGTGCCGCCGAAGCCGAACGAATTGGACAGCACCGCACCGAGCTTCGCATTGTCCTTGCGCTCGCGGACGATCGGCATATCGGCCATCGCAGGATCGAGATTTTCGATATTGGCGCTCTCGCAGATGAAGCCGTTCTGCATCATCAGCAGCGAATAGATCGCCTCCTGCACGCCCGCCGCACCGAGCGAGTGACCGGTCAGCGACTTGGTCGCCGAGATCGGCGGACACTTGGAACCGAACACCTCGCGGATCGCCTCGATTTCCCTGACATCGCCGACCGGAGTCGAGGTCGCGTGCGGGTTGATGTAGTCGACCGGCGCCTTGAGATCGGCAAGCGCGAGTCTCATGCAACGCATCGCGCCCTCACCCGACGGCGCCACCATGTCGTGGCCGTCCGAGGTCGCGCCATAGCCGGCGAGCTCCGCATAAATCTTCGCGCCGCGCGCCTTGGCGTGCTCGAGCTCTTCCAGCACCAGCACGCCCGCGCCACCCGCGATCACGAAGCCGTCGCGGTCGACGTCGTAGGCGCGCGAGGCTTTGTCCGGCGTGGCGTTGTACTTGGTCGACATCGCGCCCATGGCGTCGAACAGATTCGACATGGTCCAGTGCAACTCCTCGGAGCCGCCGGCGAACATCAGGTCCTGCTTGCCCCACTGGATCGCCTCGGCCGCATTGCCGATGCAGTGATTGGAGGTCGCGCAGGCCGACGAGATCGAATAGTTGATGCCCTTGATCTTGAACCAGGTGGCGAGCGTCGCCGACGCCGTCGACGACATCGCCTTCGGCACCGCGAACGGACCGATCCGCTTCGGCGACCCCTTCTCGCGGGTGATATCGGCGGCCTCGACGATGGTGCTGGTGGACGGACCACCCGAGCCCATCACGATGCCGGTGCGCTCGTTGGAGATGTCCTTGTCCTCGAGGCCTGAGTCGCGGATCGCCTGCTCCATCGCCACGTGGTTCCAGGCTGAGCCTTCGGCGAGGAAGCGCATGGCGCGACGATCGACCGAACCTGCCGGATCGAGCGTCGGCATGCCTTGCACCTGACAGCGGAAACCGTGCTTGGCGAACTCCTCGGCATGCGTGATGCCCGACTTCGCCTCGCGCAAACTCGCCAACACCTCCTGGGTGTTGTTGCCAATGGATGAGACGATCCCCATCCCGGTGACGACAACCCGCCTCATTTCTGCCTCGCCTGCATCTTCCGCATCGGCCAAAGCTCTCGCCAAGGGCCAGCGGGTTGATGAATAGCCCTCAAACTAGGACCGCCGCAGGCGGCCCCGCAAGACCGCCGAATGTTTTCGATACTTAAGCCGGATTGGGCTTCATCGCATCGGCGTCGCGGAACAATCCCACCTTGAGATCGAACGCGCGATAGATCACCGAACCGTCCGCCGACAGCCAGCCGTCGGCAATACCCAGCACCAGCTTGGAACGCATCACGCGCTTGATTTCCAGGCCGTACATCACGTTTTTCATGGTCGGCAGCACTTGGCCCGAGAATTTCAGTTCACCTAGGCCCAGCGCGCGGCCCTTGCCCGACGAACCGCCCCAGCCGAGGAAAAAGCCGAGCAGCTGCCAGAGCGCATCGAGCCCCAGGCAGCCCGGCATCACCGGATCGCCCTTGAAATGGCATGGAAAGAACCAGAGGTCGGGCTTCACGTTGAGCACCGCCCGAACCAGACCCTTGCCGTATTCGCCGCCGATCTCGGCGATCTCCGAGATGCGGTCGAACATCAGCATCGGCGGCAGCGGCAGTTGCGGTCCCTCGACGAACATCTCGCCGCGACCGCATGCCAAAAGGTCTTCGAATTCAAAGCTGTTGCGCCGATTTTCCATCTTGGTCTCGTGATGCCGCCCATTGAATTGTCATGTTTTATCACGGGCAACCGCGGCGGGACAAAGCCGGTTCTCCACAAATTAGGACCGAATCCACGCCTTGGCACCAATGTTCGGATTGGAAGCCCGCGACGCCAGTATCCCGCCCCCGAGGTGCGCACCCACGCTGGGCAGGCGCTTTTGCAACTTCAGGTTCAAAGGGGACACCAGCATCATAGGCTTTCCAGCATCGCTTTGGCTCGAAAGTTTCGCTTCGAGCAAGCCTAAGCATTCGGGCGAACGACCGAGCCGCGACACTAGCGCAGAGGCGCTGTGCGCTCCACTTGTTGCGAAAAGCTTGCATCAAGGGGATCGGGCTTATATGATTGCAAATGAAACGATTTTAGAACTGTTCTGATCTATCGGGCGTACAAAACGATGGCTGAGACGCGTACCACAATCCTACCGATCGCTGGCTTCCCGGTGGTTCCTGCGGACCTCCGGAAGGACGAACTCAACGGCTGCCCGTGGCACGACGTCAAGTCGATGCTGCGCGATGTCGGCCTGCGGCCGACCCGGCAGCGCATGGCGCTCGGCTGGATCCTGTTCGCCAAGGGCGACCGGCATCTCACCGCCGAAATGCTCTACGAGGAAGCCACCAAGGCCAAGGTGCCGGTGTCGCTGGCGACCGTCTACAACACGCTGCATCAGTTCACCGAAGCAGGCCTCCTGCGTCAGGTCGCGGTCGATGGGTCAAAGACCTACTTCGACACCAACACCACGGCGCATCACCACTTCTTCGTCGAAGGCGACAACGCGCTGGTCGACATTCCGGGCGCCGAGGAAATCGTCGGCCGGACGCCGTCCGCGCCGGAAGGCTACGAGATCGCCCGCATCGACGTGGTGGTCCGCCTGCGCCGCAAGGACGGCCGCCGCTAGAGCCGCACGCATCACCGTTTTCCGACGGCCGGGCCTCGCCCGGCCGTTTTGTTTTGCGTACCCTTCGGCCGTCAAAGCGCTGCCATCAAAGCGCTCATGAGGCGACGTGCATATGGATCAGGCGGCCATCGACCAAGTTGCCAGGACTTTCGTGCGCGCACGGCAGACCGGCGAGCGGCTTGATCCGCTGCCGGCCGCGATCGCACCGAAAAGCTTCGCCGACTCGCGCGCCGTCATGGATGCCGTCGACCGTCTGGTCGGCGATGATATCGTCGGAACGAAAATTGCGGCCAAGCCCGGCGCCGAGGTGGTTTACGCGCCGCTCGCATCAGGCCGCGTGTTCGTCAGTCCGGCGCGGGTGCCGCGCGAACTCACGCCGAGCCAGTACATGGAATGCGAGATCAGCTTCCGGCTGACGCGCGATCTGCCGCCGCGCGCCGCGGAATATTCGGAGGCCGAAGTGTTCGACGCGCTTGAAGGCTGCACCGCCTTCGAGCTGGTCGACAGCCGCTTCCGCGATCTGAAATCCGCGATGGAGAAAGCGCCTTACGAATTCTATGCCGATCACATCGCCAACGGCGCGATGGTGTTCGGCGCGTTCCGCAACGACTGGCAGAACACCGATTTCACCAAGACCCGCGTGTCGATGAAACAGGGCGGCCGGACGATCATCGAGAAGATCGGCGGCCATCCGACCGGCAATCCGGGCAAACCGGCGGTCGTCCTGGCAAACCTGCGCCGGACCACCTCCGGATTGAAGGCCGGAACGTTCATCGTCACCGGCTCCTTCACCGGATTTCACCCGGTCGCACTCGATCAGCCGGTGACCGGAGAATTCGAGGGTTTCGGGACGATGGAGGCAACGATCGTCGGGTAACCCGCCGTCAGTCCACCTTCTCGTTCGGATAGACGCCCCACAGCCGCGTCTGCCGCACATAGCCCTCGAAGCCGCGGCCGGTGACAAAGCACCAGCCCTCGCCACTGCAGCGCTTGAGGTTGGCGACCACGCCGCGCTCGAGCCGCGCCGTCACCGCACCCTTGTCGTCGGGCTTGTCGTAGAGTGGAACCAGGTCATCGGCGGCCTTGGCCGTCACCATCCCGGTGCGCCGGCCGGACAACAACGAGTGGTAGACCCAGCCTTCGGTGCCCTCGGCGTCCCGGATCCTGCGCCAGGTTTCAAACTCGGCGATGATCTCCACGGGCAGGCCGGCCCGCTGGTACAGCCATTTGACGTCATAGGTCTTGGCCGGACCGATGTGCATATTGACCTTGTCGGACTTCAGGCTGACGAAGCGCGGCACCGGGAGCCCGCTGACGGAGCCGACCGGCGGCTGCGGAGGCGCAACCTCCTTGGCCGGCTGCAGGGACGCCTGCTGTTGCCCCAATGGCTGGGCCTGCGCGACAACGGCGGCGGCCGCCGCGGCGACCAAAATCGTTACAACCAGGGCACGACGGACGTGTCTCATGCGATACGCAGCTGAAACTCTGATCAAGAAGGACGCTACCCGGGTGCTTTGTCTTGAAAGCCCCATCTGATACAGAGAATTCTGCTCAGACCGGCTTGCCCCACCGCACCGCGAGGGGCGTTTAGAGTGTCGTTCACCTCGGTTAAGGAGGTCTGAACGGCTAAAACTTTCAGATCTCGATCAAGGCGCGCTGAAGCATGCCGAAAGCCAAGAAGCCCGTGGTGATCGTCACGCGCAAGCTGCCGGACAGCATCGAAACGCGCATGCGCGAGCTGTTCGAAACCCGTCTCAACATCGACGACAAGCCGATGACCCAGGCCCAGCTCGGCGAGGCTCTGAAGGCCGCCGATGTGCTGGTGCCGACCGTGACCGACCGGATCGACGCCTCGGTGCTGAAGGAGGCCGGCCCCAGCCTCAAGCTGATCGCCAACTTCGGCAACGGCGTCGACAACATCGATGTGCAGGCTGCCGTCCAGCGCGGCATCACGGTGACCAACACGCCGGGCGTGCTCACCGAAGACACCGCCGACATGACCATGGCGCTGATCCTCGCGGTGCCGCGACGCCTCGCCGAGGGCGCGAACGTGCTGAGCGGCACCGACAAGGACTGGGCCGGCTGGTCGCCGACCTGGATGCTCGGCAAGCGCATCTCCGGCAAGCGGCTCGGCATCATCGGCATGGGGCGGATCGGCCAGGCGGTGGCGCGGCGCGCCTCGGCCTTCGGCCTGCAGATCCACTATCACAACCGCCGCCGTCTCCCGGCGAAGATCGAGGAGGAGTTGCACGCCACCTACTGGGAGAGCCTCGATCAGATGCTCGCCCGCATGGACATCATCTCGATCAACTGTCCGCACACGCCGGCGACGTTCCATCTGCTGTCGGCGCGGCGGCTGAAGCTGCTGCGCCCGCAGGCCTATGTGGTCAACACCGCGCGTGGCGAGGTGATCGACGAGAACGCGCTCATTCGCATGATCGCCGCTGAAGAGCTCGCCGGCGCAGGCCTCGACGTGTTCGAACATGAGCCCGCGGTCAATCCCAAGCTTGCGCGGCTGGCCCGCGACGGCAAGGTGGTGCTGCTGCCGCATATGAGCTCGGCCACCATCGAGGGCCGCATCGAGATGGGCGAGAAGGTGATCGTGAACATCCGCACCTTCATGGATGGTCACAAGCCGCCGGACCGCGTGCTGCCGTCGATGCTGTGACGGACGACGCCGGTCGTCGTCGAAACGACGCGCGCGATCGCAATCGAACGTACTAATACCCGCGGTTCAACGGCGGCACATACGGCTGCTCCAGCGCCTCACGCCGCCGCTGCTCCATGCGATTGGTGCGCTCGGTTTCGACCTGCGCCATGCAATCCTCGTAATTCTTGGTGTTCGGCTGGAGCCCGCGCGCCTGACAGCGGGCGTCATTGCGGGCCTCGATGTCCTTGGCGGACGCGCAGGCCGCGAGTGTCACGGCGAGGAGGGACAGCAGCAACAGGGATCGGGTCATGGGCATCCGTCTTGGGGTGTGCCTGATGGGCGCACAATGCGTTGATTTTCGGGCGTTGGCGAGGCCCCGACCAACATGTCCTGGCTTGCCGGCCCCGCTGGTGGACCAGCCCTTGGGAGGGGTGTTAAATCGCACGGCCGCATCGGAAATCGGAGGCGCGCATGCGCGAGGACGTCCTAGGCCGGGCCAATGTCGAGGACAGCCCGGAGCTCGATCGTTACTACAACGAGCTTGGTCAGCAGGAGAGCTACGCGCTCTGGACGGTGGCCAATTCGATCGAGCCCTGGCAGCCGAAGCCGAGCTCCCTGCCGCAGCTCTGGAGCTATCAGGCGATGCGCCCCCTGGTGCTCAAAGCGCTCGATCTGGTCAGTCCCGAGAAGGCCGGCCGCAGAGTCATCGCGCTGGAGAACCCCGGCCGCAAGGGCACCTCGGCCTGCGTCGGCTGGCTCTACACCGGATTGCAGGTGATGAAGCCCGGCGAGTCGGCATCCGCGCACTCCCATGCGTCGTCGGCGCTGCGCTTCATCATCGAAGGCAAGAACGCCTACACCGTGGTCGACGGCCACAAGATGGATTTGAACGCCGGCGACTTCGTCATCACGCCGAACGGCACCTGGCACGATCACGGCGTCGAAGCGAGCGGCGAGACTACGATCTGGCAGGACGGCCTCGACATGCTGATGGTCAATCAGCTCGATGCCAACTTCTACGCGGTGCATCCCGAGACCGTGCAGAAGTCGAACTATCCACTCAACGACACCGCCCAGGTGTTCGGCGGGCCGGGCCTGCTGCCCGCCGGCGGCGAGGCCTGGAGCAAGCCATATTCACCTCTGTTCAAGTACGAATGGGGCCGCACCTACGAGACGCTGACGCGCGCCGCGCAAGCGACCGACGGCTCGCCTTACGACGGCATCATGATGCAATACGTGAATCCGGCGACCGGCGGCCCGGTGATGAAAACGCTCGGCGCGCATATTCAGCTTCTGCGCGGCGGCGAGCGCACCAAGGCGCATCGCCACACCGGCTCGATCGTCTACACGGTGGCGAAGGGCAAGGGGTATTCGATCATCGAGGGCAAGCGCTACGACTGGAACAAGAGCGATATCTTCGTCGTGCCCTCATGGGCGTGGCATGAGCACGCCAATGCGTCGGAGCGCGACGATGCGGTGCTGTTCTCGTTCAGTGATCTGCCATCGATGCAGGCGCTCGGGCTTTACCGCGAGGAAACGTTTGCCGACAACGATGGGCATCAGAAGCTTGCGCACTAGCTCACAGTTCGTTCGCGCGACGATCGCTTTAAGGATTGCTCTATGACCATTCGCCTGCACCGCGGCGATCTTCCCGATCTTTCGCGCTACACCGGTCCTGCCGTCGCGGTCGACACCGAAGCCATGGGCCTCGATCCGAAGCGCGACCGGCTCTGTGTCGTACAGCTGTCGCCGGGCGACGGCTCGGCCGATGTGGTGCAGATTCCCGCGAACAACATCCAGGCGCCCAACCTGAAGAAGCTGATGGCCGATCCGAAGGTCTTGAAGATCTTCCATTTCGCGCGCTTCGACATCGGCATGATCTTCAACACGCTCGGCGTGATGCCGGAGCCGCTTTACTGCACGCGGACCGCGTCACGGCTCGCCCGCACCTACACCGACAAGCACGGCCTCAAAGACCTCTCGCGCGAGTTGCTCGGCATCGACATGTCGAAGCAGCAGCAATCCTCGGACTGGGGCGCCGACAAGCTGTCCGACGCCCAGCTCGCCTATGCGGCCTCCGACGTGCTCCACCTGCACGAGCTGAAAGACAAGCTCGACGTCATGCTGGCCCGGGAGGGCCGCATGGAACTGGCCGCGGCTTGCTTCCGCTTCCTGCCCGACCGGTCGAAGCTTGACCTGGCTGGCTGGGCCGCCGAAGACATTTTCGCCCATTCGTGACCCGGCGGTTCCGGCCTGCGACACTGTCAGGCCACATTCGGAGCGGATTTTTAAGCCGCGGGACCGTAAGATGTGGCCGAACCTGCCGCGCCTTCGAGCGAATTCGGAGGCTGCGCGGCTCCTGACGACCACTGGGGAACAACAGCCTGTCCGCCACGTCCGCGATCGAACCGTCCGGAACGCGCCGCTTCGTCATCGAGGACCGCGGCGATAACGCACGTGCGTTCGTGCGAGCGGCGCGGCACAGCCGCCGTGTGCGGTTTCTCCGGATCGCCGTGCCGGCGACGATTGTGGTGGCGCTGAGCCTGACCTGGCTGGTGTCCTGGCTCGACCCTCTGAAGGTCATGGCCAAACTCCCGGTCGATGTCGGCTCGATGGTGATCTCCGGAACCAAGATCACCATGGCAGCGCCAAAGCTTTCCGGCTATACGCGCGACCAGCGCTGGTACGAGCTGAATGCGGCCGCCGCCGCGCAGGACATCACCAAGCCCGATTTCGTCGAACTCAGTCAGGTGCGCGCCAAGGTCGAGGGCCAGGACAAGAGCACGATGTTTCTTTCCGCCAGGGACGGCACGTTCGACCGCAAGGCCAATGTGCTGACGCTCAACAACGATATCTCGCTGAAATCGACGACCGGCTATGAGATCCGGCTGAGCGAGGCCGTGGTCGACACGGCAAGCGGCGAGATCGTCTCCAACAAGCCGGTCGAAGTGCAGTCGCAGCAAGGGACGATCACCTCCGAACGGCTCGAAGTGCTCAAATCCGGCGAGGTCGTCCGCTTCACTGGAAACGTGATCATGAATCTCACTGCACAGCCTGACGACGCAAAGGCTGCGGAGAAGCGATGATCATGCGCGCGCGAAACCCCATCACGTCGACAAGACTGCGTGCAATTGCCGCAGCGGCATCAATGCTGATCGCAACCGCAGCACACGCCGCAGCGCAGCCGAACGCCAACAAGGGCAACGCTGCGACCAACAACGCGTCCCCCAACAACAACGCACTGCAGGGGTTTTCGCAGAACCGCAATCAGCCGGTGCAGATCGAAGCCGCATCGCTTGAAGTGCGCGACAAGGAGAAGAAGGCGACCTTCACCGGCAACGTGAAGGTGGTTCAGGGCGACACCACCATGCGCTGCAAATCGCTGGTGGTGTTCTATGACTCGCAAGGACAACAGCAGCAGCAGTCGGGCGCGCAGCCCATGAAGGCGGCGGCGCCCGGCCCCGGCGGATCTTCATCGATCAGCCGGCTGGAGGCCAGCGGGGGCGTCACCGTCACCCAGAAGGACCAGGTCGCGACTGGCGAGCGTGCCGATTTCGACATGAAGACCAACACCGTCATCCTGCGGGGCAACGTGGTGGTCACCCAGGGCGGCAACATCATGCGCGGCGACCGCCTGACGGTCGACCTGACGAGCGGGGTGTCGCGGGTCGACGGGTCCGGCCCGGTCAAGCTTCTGATCCCGCAGACCGGCTCCTCGGCAGACGGCAAGTCGGGCTCCGGCATGGGCGGCCTCGGAGGCCTTGGTGGCATGGGCTCAAAAAATGGGCTCTTGCCGGGCAGCCCGCGGCAAAACTCATCAAACTAAGGCATGAAACGGGCCTTCGGTTGAAAGCCCGCCGCAGTGTGATTATCACGGCGAGGCAATGCCTTGTTGCTGCCCTGAGTCGCAGCCTGTATCGCGCCCAGTTCAGGGAGCCGGGACACCGACGTGCTTGACGATCTGCTCACGTTGTTTCGGCGTCGCCGCGCACCGGTGCGCGCGCGACGTCCTGCCGTGGCTGACGGCCGATCGCGCATGAATCTCGCATCGATGGGCGGACCGATCGGCGGCGGCGACGGCGACTGGATGCCGCGCAGCGGCGAACGCATGCAGCAGCGTCCGCAACCCGCCGCTGCCTCCCCGCAGCAGCCCCAAGCGCAAGCTCCGTCGTACGACGACGATGCTCCGCACGCGGCATCTTACTCACAGCCAGAGCCGCAGCATTACGACTACGCTGACGCCGAGCCTCAGGAGCGTGTGCAGGTCCCACCACAGGTCCAGCCTCGGGCTCAACCTCAACCAAAACCACAGCCCCAAGCTTACGCGCAACACGCCGAGCCGAACGTGCCGCAACGCGCGCCGCTCAACGGCGGAGGATTGCGGCAGGCTCAACCGCAGCAACCGCGCACCGTGCACCAGGGCTATCTCGCGGCTCATGCCGTCGAAAAAACATTCGGCAATCGCAAGGTGGTGAAGGGCGCGAGCCTCTATGTCCGGCGCGGCGAAGCGGTCGGATTGCTCGGCCCCAACGGCGCCGGCAAGACCACGATCTTCTACATGATCACCGGGCTGATCGCGGCCGACAAAGGCCGCGTCGAGCTCGACGGACACGACGTCACGGCGCTCCCGATGTATCAGCGCGCCCGCCTCGGCATCGGCTATCTGCCGCAGGAAGCGTCGATCTTCCGCGGCCTCAATGTCGAAGAGAACATCCGCGCCGTGCTCGAAGTGGTAGAGCCCGACAAGAAAAGGCGCGAACGCGATCTCGACGCGCTGCTCGACGAGTTCAACATCACCAAGCTTCGCAAAACACCGTCGATCGCGCTGTCAGGCGGCGAGCGCCGGCGTTGCGAGATCGCACGCGCGCTGGCGTCACGGCCGAACTACATGCTGCTCGACGAGCCGTTCGCCGGCATTGACCCGATCGCCGTCGGCGACATTCAAGCGCTGGTGCGCCATCTCACCAACCGCGGCATCGGGGTGTTGATCACCGACCACAACGTTCGCGAAACGCTTGGTCTCACCGACCGGGCGTATATCATCTACTCGGGTGAGGTCCTGATGGAGGGCCGCACCGACGATATCGTGAACAACCCGGAGGTCCGGCGCCTTTACCTGGGCGAGGAGTTCCGGCTCTAGTCCCTCACGCGTGCCGAGAAAAACTCTAGTTGGTGCAACGCGTTAGAGATTTATACCGCAATGCGGTATACAAGCCTCTCAGAATTAGATAAGCAAGAACCGGACCACTAATCGGTCGGAAACATGGCACTGTCGCAACGCCTGCAAATGCGCCAGAGCCAGGCGCTCGTGATGACGCCGCAGCTGATGCAAGCCATCAAGCTGCTGCAGCTCTCGAACCTGGACCTGGCTACCTACGTCGAGGGGGAGCTTGAAAAAAACCCCCTGCTCGAACGCGCCGCCGATGACGACGGGCCGGGCGACAACACCCGCGAGGCCGGCGCAAGCGAGACCGACTTCGATGGCGACAGCGGTGCCCCAACCCAGACAGGCGCCCCAGCCGACCGGATCGACGAAAGCCTAGAGACCAGCCGCAGCGCCATCGAGGAGCGGCTCGGCACCGATCTCGAAAACGAATTTCCTGACGACGCCGGGCCGACCGCTTCGCGCAACAGCACCGATCAGCCGCTGACGCCGTCGGACTGGTCTAACGTCGGCAGCGGCGGCCGCGAGGACAGCGACTACAATCTCGAATCCTTTGTCTCGGCCGAGCTGACACTGGCCGATCATCTCGCCGAACAGCTCGCCCTCGCGATCACCGATCCGGTGCGGCGCATGATCGGCCAGTTCCTGATCGATATGGTCGACGAGGCGGGTTATCTCGCAGGCGATCTCGCGTCGGTATCCGAGAAGCTCGGTGCGCCGATCGCGGAGGTCGAGGCGGTGCTGAAGGTGGTCCAGGGCTTCGACCCGCCGGGCGTGTGCGCGCGCAATCTCACCGAATGCCTGTCGATCCAACTGCGCGAGCGCGACCGCTTCGATCCTGCAATGCAGGCCCTCGTCGGCCGGCTCGATCTTCTGGCCAAGCGCGATCTCGCAGCGCTGCGCAGGATCTGTGGCGTCAACGACGAGGATCTCGCCGACATGATTGCCGAGATTCGCGCACTCAACCCGAAGCCCGGTCTCGCCTTCGGCTCGACCACCGTGCAGCCGATCGTGCCGGACGTCTACGTACGCCAGGGCCCTGACGGCAATTACATCGTCGAGCTCAATTCCGACACGCTGCCCAAGGTGCTGGTCAATCAGCGCTATCATGCCGAGCTGACCAGAAGCGCCAACAACGACAGCGCCAAGACTTATCTCGCAGAGAATCTGCAATCGGCCACGTGGCTGATGCGCGCACTCGATCAGCGCGCCAAGACCATCCTCAAGGTCTCGATGGAGATCGTGAAGCAACAGGATGCGTTCTTCACCCACGGCGTACAGCATCTGCGGCCGCTGAATTTGAAGACGATCGCCGACGCGATCAGCATGCACGAGTCGACGGTGTCGCGCGTTACCGCGAACAAGTACATCGCGACCAGCCGCGGCATCTTTGAATTGAAATATTTCTTCACCTCGGCGATCGCCGCGGCGAACGGCGGCGAGGCGCATTCGGCCGAAGCGGTCCGTCACAGGATCAAGCAGCTGATTGACGCGGAGAGCGCCGATGACGTGCTTTCCGACGACACCATCGTCGAGAAGTTGCGTTCGGCCGGCGTTGATATCGCCCGCCGCACTGTGGCGAAATATCGCGAAGCGATGCGGATCCCGTCGTCGGTGCAGCGCCGCCGTGACAAACTTGCAGTGGCGACATGAAATTTGTTGCGCCGCGAAACAGTGATACGCTTCACGTCGCATTGACACCCATGGAAGCCGCTCCTACGTCAAATGGAATGGAACCGGCCCAGCCCGCGCGAACTTGATCGGCCGGCGATTTAAAATCGGAGGCATCAATGCCCTTTCGCGTATCCGGAAAAAACATCGAAGTCGGCGAAGCCCTGCGTGAACGCATCAGCGCGCGCGTGCTCGAAGCGTTGGAGAAATATTTCGACGGCGGATTTTCCGGGCATGTGACCGTGGGAAAAGAAGCCTTCGGTTTTCAGACCGAATGTGTGGTGCATCTCGATTCCGGGATCGTGCTGCGTGCCGACTCGATGGCGGCCGATGCCTATCTCAGCGCCGATCAAGCGGCGGAGAAGCTGGAGAAGCGGCTGCGCCGGTACCACAGCCGCCTGAAGGACTATCACGGCAACGGCCGCAGCAACGGCGCTGTACTGGACGAAACCGCGCTGACTGCGTCCGACTACACCATCGCAGCACCGGGACAGGAGGACAGCGACGACGTCGCGACCTTCAACCCGGTGATCATCGCGGAGCAGACGACGTCGCTGAAGCAGCTCTCGGTCAGCGAGGCGGTGACACACCTCGACATGACAGGCGCGCCTGTCATGGTTTTTCGGCATGCCAGCCACGGCCGTGTGAACATGGTTTATCGCCGGGCCGACGGCAATATCGGCTGGATCGATCCTCCGGCGGTGCCCGCCGGGGGCCATTGACGGCCCTGTTGGCGGTCCCTATGGTCCGCCGCCTTTCAACCAGCCCCCAACGTTAGCAACGCGACCTGCGATCCATCCATGGCGACCACCGATCTCGTTTCGCCGAACGCGATCATCCCGGCCATGAAGGTCAACGGGAAGAAGCAAGCGTTACAGGAGATCGCAGGCAAGGCAGCCGAGCTGACCGGGCAGAACGAGAAAGCCATTCTCGAAATCCTGCTCCAACGCGAGAAGCTCGGCTCGACGGGCGTCGGCAACGGCGTCGCCATTCCGCACGGCAAGCTGCCAAAGCTGGGCAATGTGTTTGGCTTGTTCGCGCGGCTGGAGCGGCCGGTGGACTTTGAAGCGCTCGATGGCCAGCCGGTCGATCTGATCTTTCTGCTGCTGGCGCCGGAAGGCGCCGGCGCCGATCATCTCAAGGCGCTGGCGCGCGTCGCGCGGCTCCTTCGCGATCCGGAGACCGCGCGCAAGCTTCGTGCTTCGAATGGGGCTGAGGCGATCTACGCCGTGCTGGCGATGCCGTCGGCAAGCGCCGCGTAGGCGGGAAGAGAAATAAGCGCCGCGTGAGCGGCCAAACAAAAACAAGCGCGGCGTAACCCTTCAAGAAAATCGGTTCGAGTCCATCCGACGCGCGCTCGCTGCGCGCGTCGGTAACTTCGCGTCCCACAGTCAGTGGACGCTGACCGTCTCCAGCTCGTGCGTCATCGCATTCGCGACAGCTGCCTCGCGGCTGTCGGTCACCATGATCGGCGTGCCGTCGGCGGCGTGCAGCGCAAACAGCGCCATGCCGGGCTCGAGCTCGGGCGCCTGCGGATAGAGCCTGTGCACGTCTTCGGAGCGGATCGGCTTTACGTAGGCGATCTTGCCGCCACCGAAAATTGCAAAGGCCTGCTCCGTCATCTGGTGACGGTCGTCGATGATCGTTTCGTTGGTTCTCTCACTCATGGCCCTCGACTCCTTTCTGGGTTTGTCGGTCGAGTCCGAACTCCAGTTCAACGCTTCCACTTCACTCGTGTTCTGCGATCTGGATCGTCTTGATCACACGAGCCGGCTCCGGCCGTGCCAAGTCGATCGAAAGCAGTCCGTTTCTCAAGTCGGCTTTCTGGACTTCCATGCCGTCCGCCAGCACGAACGTGCGCTGGAATTGCCGGGCGGCAATGCCGCGGTGCAGGTACTGACGACTTTTGTCATCCTGCTGGCGGCCCCTGATCACGAGCTCCTTCTCCTCGACGGTCACCTCAAGCTGCTCAAGAGTAAATCCCGCGACGGCCAATGTGATCCGCAGCCGCTCAGGATTATTTTCGTCGGCAGAAAGCCGTTCGATATTGTATGGGGGGTAGCCATCCGCCGCTTTGGCGACGCGATCGAGCGCACGCTCGATCTGCTCGAAGCCGATGAGAAACGGACTGGACAACGACGGTACTCGGGACATCTTTCAAAGCCCTCGCTGAAAGCGACTTTGATGGGGCCCGATATGGCACCCCTGAATGGACCGGCACCCGCCGCCCCACTCGATACGTAATATGGTTGGCTCGGGTTAAGCTTTCAAGAATCACTCAAGAGCCAAGGCAGGACGCGGGTTCCTGAATAATAGACACGACGGCGTGAGGTGAACCGCCGTTCATTTGAGGTCTCGAAACGCCATGTCCGATTCGCCTGCATTGACCATCCGCTCGATCGCCAGCGTCGGTGTCGAGGTGCCGATGAATTTCGCACTCGGCACGAGCCGCGGCCGCATCACCAAAGCGCCGCTGCTGCTGATCGATGTGACCACCGCCGAGGGCATCACGGGGCGGGCCTATCTCTGGTCTTATTTCCCGCGCGCCATGGTGGCGATCGCGAGCATCCTCCAGGAAATCGAGGAGCGCACCAACGGTGAGCGTGTCGATCCCGCGGTGCTCTGGCCAAAGCTCGCTGAACGCTTCGCGCTGATCGGCGTGCAGGGCGTGGTCCGCATGGCGATGGCGGGATTCGACATCGCGTGCTGGGACGCGCTCTCGACGGCGGCCGGCGTGCCATTGGTAAAGTTTCTGGGTGGCGAGCCGCGGCACGTCCTGGCGTACAACTCATGCGGGCTCGGCTTGATGCCGACCGACGCACTCGCCGACGAGGCCGAGACGCTGCTCGCGAACGGCTTCCGCGCCATCAAGCTTCGCCTCGGCTATCCGACGCTCGACGAGGATCTCGCAGCCGTCCACGCGGTGAAGAAACGCATCCCGGAGAGCGTCGCGCTGATGGTCGATTACAATCAGGCGCTCGGCAGCGACGAAGCGCTGAAGCGCGGCCGCGCGCTTGACCGCGAGAGCATCGCCTGGCTCGAAGAGCCGATGCGTCACGACGATTATGCAGGCGCCGCGATGCTCAAGAGTGAGCTGGCCGTGCCGATTCAGATCGGCGAGAATTTTTCGCTCCCGTCCGGAATGCAGACCGCGCTCGACGCCAACTGCTGCGATCTCGTGATGCCCGATCTCGAGCGGATCGGCGGCATCACGGGATGGCGCGCCGCCGCCAAGCTCGCAGCGACGCGCGGGATCAAGATGTCATCGCACCTCTATCCGGAGACGAGCGCACATCTGCTCGCCGCCGTGACGCCGACCGCGCACTATCTCGAATATGTCGACTGGGCCGACAAGATCGTGCAGGAGCCGCTCAAGATCGTCGACGGCCACGCCGTCGTTCCCGACCGGCCTGGCACCGGTGTCGTCTGGGACAAAGCGGCGGTGGAGCGCTATCGGGTTTGATGAAGGTGGCCCAGCGGTCATTCCGGGGCGCGCGCGAAGCGAGCGAACCCGGAATCCAGTTACAACGGCAGTCTCTGCTCGTCTGGATTCCGGGTTCGCGCCTTGCCGGCGCGCCCCGGAATGACAGCACCGTTAGCGGATCAGCCCGCGGACTTCGTTGCCGATGAAGTTGCCAACTCTGCGGCCGCGGTTGCGCAGAATGCGCAGCAAGCCCTGATCGACAAAGTAGGTGTGCAGAATGCTGTCGCGCGTCTTCACGTGCGGCCCGACCGGATCGGCCGAGTGCCAGGAGTCGCTGCCGACCGCGAACGCATAACCGCTGTTCGGCGAGAACGGCATCTTCTTGACCTTCGGCATGCTGCCGTCCGGCAGCTTGTCGTGGAAGATCGTGCCGATGTCGTTCGTCGAGTCATCCGGCGGCAGATAGAACTGCACCGTGATGCCCTTCCACTTGGTGTCGGTGTGCGGCGTGATTTTGTACTTCGGCACGTCGCGCGTCAGGATCGGGATCGGGAACATCCCGACCTCGCGATACTCCACGCCAAAGCGCCGCTCCAGCGCCGGCGCAAGCCGGCGCACGAAGGCATCGCGCACCTCGTTGGAGCAGAGCGCACGGCCGACCAGATCCCACAGATCGCGCTTCTGCTGCGGCAGGCGACGGATGTATTCCGGGAACAGGTCGATCTTCACCCGCGTCGCGCTGCCGTCTTCCAGGATGTTCACATTGTCGCGGCCGGGGAGCGCGCGGTAGTCGGCCGCGACCGGCATCTCGCGGATCATCGCCGCGTAGATATCGTCGGGGAACACCTTGCCGAACTGCAGGTGATAGAATGGCTTCTCGTGCGCTTGCGCGTTCTCGACCGAGCCAACAATGAACTCGGTCAGCTTGGCGACGGCCTGGCGGTCCATGATCTGCCTCGTCCAATGTCTCGTTTGACCTGGATTTATAAGGCCAGATGACAGGGAGGCAAGGGCCGGCGTGCGCCGGCCCTCTTCGCATCAGCCTTTAAGTTTGAACAATTTCAAGGCGTTGGTGCGGCCGATCTTGAGCCGGTCGCCCTCGCTGATCGGCGCGGCATCGAACCACACCGCAGCGTGATCGATGTTCTCGAACGGCCAGTCGGTCGAGAACATGATGCGGTCGGAGCCGATCACCAGCATGGCGTTGAGCAGCGCCTGCGTGTGGAAGTTGCCCGACACCGTGATGTGGAAATTGTTGCGGAAATACTCGGCGATCTTTTTCTTAGCCGGATACTGGTTGCGGTCCGGGATCCACGCATTGGCGTTGTCGACGCGCCACATGCTGAAGGTCAGGCTCTCGCCCATGTGGCCGAGGATGATCTGCAGGTTCGGGTGTTTGTCGAACAGCCCCGAGCCCATCAGCCGAAGCGCATGCACCGCGGTCTCCTGGCCGAACGCCCAGATCGGCCCCATCAACCACGGATGGCCCTTGTAGATGCGGGAGTCCTGCGGCAGCGGATTGCGCGGGTGCAGATAGAACGGCACGTCGAGCTTGGCGCACACGTCCCAGAACGGCCAGTACTGCTTCTCGTCCAGATACGCGATCGTGTTCGGATCGCCGATCTGCGAAAACCCGTTGGCGAGCGCACCGACCATGCCGAGCTCCTTCACGCAACGCTCGAGCTCGCGCGCCGCGAGATCGGGATCCTGCAGCGGCAGCGCCGCCAGCGCCTGGAACCGGTCGGGCCGCTTGCGCACGTTCTCGGCCAGATAGTCGTTGGCCTTGCGCGCGATCTCGTTGGCCTTCTTCGGATCGGTGATCGCCTGGATCGCCGGCGCGTTCAGCGACAGGATCATCATGTCCATGCCGAACTCGTCCATCAGACGGAGCCTGCGCCCGTGCAGGTCCATGATGCGGTCCTTCACCTCGACCCAGGTCACCTCCGGAAAGAATCCTTTGGAGTCCATCAGGGTGTCTTCGATCGCAAAGTGCTCCTCGAGACCGATCTTGCCTTTCATCCGTTCCCTCCCGTTTGGGCGGCAATCCTACGCGGGTCCGCGCCAAAAACGAAAGCCGCCCGGAGGCGGCTTTTTTGCAGTGCTGATTGCGTTTCTTCGTCTTGTTGTCCCGGCTGCCTCTGGAAGGCTTATGCCGTCATCTTGAAACTGGTGGAGCCAGGCGGAGTCGAACCGCCGACCTCTTGAATGCCATTCAAGCGCTCTCCCAACTGAGCTATGGCCCCTTACTGGGAACAGGAATTCGGACACGCCTGATATCAGGTTCGCGGCCGGATTCCAAAAAAATCAGGTCTCTTCCTCGTCCTCCCGGCCTTCGCCGATAATGTCGGTGACGTCGTCGTCGCCCTCTTCGGTCTCTTCGATGAACGGAGCCTCTTCGGTCTCCTCGATCTCGAGATCGTCGTCGCCTTCCGCCGCAGCGGCGTCGCCCTTCTTGCCCTCACTCTCAGCATCCGCGTCCTCGAGCGAGACCAACTCGACGTCGGCGTTTTCCGGCGCCTCCTCGGAGGCTTCCTTGGCTTGCGCGCGCGAGGCAGCAGCGGCCGCGGCCGCCGCGGCGGCCGCATCACGGCCACCGCGCGTCACGGGAACAACGATCTCGAACACCGTGCCGCACTTCGGGCAGGTGATCGGATCCTTGCTCAGATCGTAGAACTTGGCGCCGCAACTAGCGCAGAGGCGCTTAGTGCCGAGCTCGGGTTTTGCCACGGTTCGGATATCCTCGAACGGTCCGTATGACGAAAAATTGGTGCCTCACTTGGCCGCTGGCAAGCCCGCTGTCAATAGTGCTCTCGCAGCTTTCGGCGCCCCCGTGCTAGGACGACACGCCTAATCCGAACGCTTAACCGTCCCAGATAGACCGATGTCGCATGCGTCCGCGCCCCAGCCCTTGACCGCCCGCCGCGCCGGGCCGCTGACCGGCCGTGTCCGGGTGCCGGGCGACAAATCGATCTCGCACCGGGCGCTGATCCTCGGCGCGCTGTCGGTCGGCGAGACGAAAATTACCGGGCTCCTGGAGGGCGAAGACGTCATCAACACCAGCAAGGCCATGCAGGCGATGGGCGCGAGCGTGAACCGCACCGGCGAGGGCGTCTGGAGCATCCGCGGCGTGGGCGTCGCCGGCTTCGCCGAGCCGGCCGCGCCGCTCGATTTCGGCAACTCCGGCACGGGATGCCGGCTGGTGATGGGCGCGGTCGCGGGCTGCCCGATCACCGCGTTGTTCGACGGCGACGCGAGTCTTCGCAAGCGGCCGATGCGGCGCATCCTCGACCCGCTGGAGAAGATCGGCGCCCGCATCATGGAGATCGGCGAAGGCGGCCGGCTGCCGGTGACGCTGAAAGGCGCGCGCGATCCGCTGCCCATCGTGTTCGAGGCGCCGGTGCCCTCCGCCCAGCTCAAATCTGCGGTGCTGCTCGCGGGACTTGCCGCCCCCGGCGCCACCACGGTGATCGAGACGGAAGCCACCCGGGACCACACCGAAAAGCTGCTCAAGCATTTCGGCGCTCATGTGCGCGTGACCGCCGAGGGCGAGCACGGCCGGCGCATCACGCTCGAGGGCCAGCCGGAACTCGAGGGCGCGTCAGTGGTGGTGCCGGCCGATCCCTCGTCGGCGGCATTCCCGCTCGTTGCGGCTCTGATCGTGCCGGGCTCCGAACTGATCCTGGAAGGCGTGATGATGAATCCGCTGCGCACCGGACTTCTCACCACGCTGAAGGAGATGGGCGCGGAGTTCGAGAAGCTCTCCGAGCGCAACGAGGGCGGCGAGGACGTCGCTGACCTGCGCGTCAGAGCCTGTACCCTGAAGGGCGTCGACGTGCCGCCGGAGCGCGCACCTTCGATGATCGATGAGTATCCGATCCTCGCGGTCGCGGCCGCCTTCGCCGAGGGCACCACGCGGATGCGCGGACTGAAGGAGCTGCGCGTCAAGGAATCCGACCGGCTCGCCGCGACCGCGGCAATGCTACAGGTCAACGGAGTCGCGGTCGAGATCGTCGATGACGACCTGATCGTGCACGGCAACGGCCGCGCGCCGGGCGGCGGCGTGGTCGCGACCCATATGGATCATCGGCTGGCGATGTCGGCACTGATGATGGGGCTCGGCAGCGAGAAGCCGGTCGGCGTGGACGACGCGGCCTTCATCGCCACGAGCTTCACGGGCTTCACCGAGCTGATGCGTAAACTGGGCGGGGATTTTTCCGATTGATCAACGCAGATCAACGTGCCAGGGCCAGGCGGGAGATTAAGAAGCTGTTCGGCTTCGCGGATGGTCCGAGAGCCAAGAAGTGAACAGCATTGAACGGCCAGTTCTTCGCGATGCGCTTGGGCTGGCGTCACGGAACGAGAAAAAATGATCATCGCCATCGACGGGCCGGCCGCGTCCGGCAAAGGAACGCTCGCGAAGAAGCTCGCTGCTCATTACGGGCTGCGCCATCTCGACACCGGCCTGCTCTATCGCGCCGTGGCGCTGGCGGTGATCACCGCCGGCCACAAGCCGAGCGACCGCGACCGGGCCATCGCGGCGGCCAAGACGATCGATCCGGCGAAGTTCGATGAGACGCAACTGAAGCGCTACGACGTCGGCGAAGGCTCTTCCGTGGTCTCGGCAATCCCCGAGGTGCGCGCCGCGCTGTTCAACCTGCAGCAGGAGTTTGCCGCGGCGCCGCCCGGCGCGGTTCTCGACGGCCGCGATATCGGCACCGTGATCTGCCCGAACGCCGAGGTGAAGATTTTCGTCACCGCGAGCCCGGAGGTGCGGGCGCAGCGCCGCACCAACGAACTGCGTGGCCGTGGCGAGACGGCCGACGAGAAGGCGGTGCTGGCCGACATTATCGCCCGCGACGAGCGCGACCGCTCGCGCAGCACGGCACCGCTGGCGCAGGCCAAGGACGCCCACCTGCTCGACACCAGCACGCTGGGCATCGAGGCGGCGTTCCAGGCGGCCTTGGCCCTGGTGGAAAAAGCCCGGCGCTGATTTCGTTGATTTAAGGCCGCTCTTGCGCCCTCAGGCGAGGTCACAGCCCATTGCATGCAAATTATGATATATATATCATATCTTTCATGAAACGAGCCGCGCCCATCCGTGCAGCCGACCATGACGACAGCGCCGAGGCGCCCGCTCAGACGTCTGCACCCGACTATTCCGGCGTGACCGATTTCCCGATGCATTATTTCGCGGCCATCGTTCGCCAGAACCAGCTCAACCTCACCCATGTGCTGCGGCCGTTCGAGCTGTCGGTGCCGCAATGGCGGGTGCTGTCTGCGCTTGCCGCCAAGGACCGCCACACCGTCGGACAGATCGCCGAATTCGCGGTGCTCGACCGCTCGGGTCTCGGGCGTCTGCTCGAGCAGATGGAAATGGCCGGGCTGGTGGAACGAACCAGCGCGCCGGAGGACCGCCGCGCCGTGCTGATCCGGCTTTCGCCGGCAGGCAAGAAGCGGCGGGCAGCCGCGTTCCCACTTGTCGTCGCACATTATCGCCGGCTGCTGCGGGGGATTTCCGGTGCCGAGTACAAGGCTCTGATGGGTCTGCTTCGGCGGGTCAAAGCCAACGCACTGATGATGGCGGACGTCTCGCTTCTGGAGAGCGGCTGATCATGGCAGCACTGCGCGACTACTACTATCCGAACACCGAGCCGCTTGCGCCCGACGAGATGCGCGTCATCGCGCTCGGCACCGGCCGGCCGTTCGTGCGCCGCGGCCAGGCCAACTGCTCGTGGCTCATTGAGTTGGGCAACGGCGACAAGTTCGTCATGGATTTCGGCTCCGGCTCGCAGGCCAATTTCACCGCACTGGAAATTCCGCCGCAGGACGTCACCGCCTACTTCGCGACGCATCTGCACGCCGACCACGTCGGCGACTTCGCGCAGGTTTGGGTGGGAAGCTGGGCCGGCGGCCGGGTGAAGCCTCTGGTGCTCTACGGTCCTTCTGGGCCCGAGCCGAAATACGGCACCGAGCACTTCGTCCGGCGCCAGATGGAATCGCTGGTCTGGGACACCGAGACACGGCTCGGCCTGCTGCCCGACGCCGGCGCCGAGGTTGAAGTCCACGAGTTCGACTTCACCAAAACCGGCACGGTCTACGATCGCAACGGCGTTACGATCAAAAGCTTTCCCGCAATTCATATCTTCGATGGACCGGTCAGCTACCGGCTCGAATGGAACGGGCTGACCTTCGTGTTTTCCGGCGACACGACGCCGAGCCAATTTTTCGTCGACAACGCGCAGGGCGCCGATCTTCTGGTCCACGAATGCTTCAACACCGTGAAGCAGCTCGTCGAGCGCTCCGGCTATCCGGAAAAAAGCGCAATCGGCATCGGCACCATCGCGCACACCTCGCCGGAGGAATGCGGCAAGGTGCTTGCCCTTGTGAAGCCGCGGCTCGCGGTCGCCTATCACTTCTTCAACGACTTCGACACCGGCCCCGAGGTCGAGCGTGACATCCGCAAGAACTACGACGGGCCGCTCGCGCTCGCGCAGGATCTGATGGTGTTCAACGTCACCAGGGAAAAGATCGCCACGCGGCTTGCCGTGACGCCGACGCTGGTGTGGCCCAACAAGGAGCGCCACGACGAATTCCGCGCGGC
This sequence comes from Rhodoplanes sp. Z2-YC6860, assembly GCF_001579845.1. Lineage (GTDB taxonomy): Bacteria > Pseudomonadota > Alphaproteobacteria > Rhizobiales > Xanthobacteraceae > Z2-YC6860. Next base: position 414,874 of record NZ_CP007440.1, on the reverse strand, counting down.
GGCCCGTGCCAAAAAACCGACCATGTCACGCTGGCTCGCCGACAAGCAGCTCTTTCCCAAATTCTAAACCAACCGATGCCGGGAGTGAGGTGCACGATGCAAAGGATCACTCGCCGAAAACTTCTCGCCGCTGCGGCAGCGGCGCCCTTCGTCATCGCGCGGGCCAAGTTCATCACACCGGCTGAGGCCGCGGATTATCCGAACCATCCGATCCGGGTGATCATCCCGTACATGGCCGGCGGCGTCGCCGAGAACATCATGCGGCTCCTCGCCGTCAGCATGGAACAGCGCCTTGGCCAGAAGCTCGTGCTCGAAGCAAAGCCCGGAGCCGCCGGCAACATCGGCACTCAGGAGGTCGCGCGAGCCGCGCCTGACGGCTACACGCTGCTGGTGGCGGCGACCAACAATTTCGCCATCAACCAGTTCGTCATCCGCATGCCGTTCGATCCGGCGACCGCACTCGCGCCGATCGCCAAGGTCGCGGAGGTGCCCTTGGTGCTGTTCTCCAATCCTGCCGTGCCGGTCCGCACGCTCCGCGAGCTGATCGACTACGCACGTGCCAATCCCGGCAAGGTGAACTACGGGATTCCGAGCCTTGGCACCGTCAACCATCTGATGATGGAGCGGCTGAAGCAGACCACCGGCGTCGAACTGACGCGGGTGCCCTACAAGGGCTCGCCGGAGGCGACCCTGGCGCTCATCAAGAACGACATCCAGCTGTTCCCGATCGGGCTTGCCGCGGTCGGCGGCCACTACCAGGCGGGCCGGCTGACCGCGCTCGCGGTCGCGACCGAAGCCCGTGTGCCGATGCTGCCGGACGTGCCGACCATGGCGGAATCCGGCTTTCCGGGCTTTGTCGCCTCGAACTGGTGGGGCATGGCGGCGCCGGCCGGCACCCCGGACGGCATTCTCGACACCCTCGCCCAGGCGGTCGCCGAGGCGCAGAAGACCGCCCCGGTCCAGGACCGGTTCAACGTTCTGGGCATGCTGGCCCCGGAACAGTCGCGCCGGCAGTTCGCGGCGGGCATCAAGGCCGAGGCCGCGCTGTGGCGGGAGACGGTGCAGCGCGGCCGGATCACGCTGGAATGAGCCGCAGCTCTCTTACCTCCCCCTGAAAGGGGGAGGTCGACGCGCGAAGCGCGTCGGGTGGGGGTCGATCTGGCACGCTAACTGACCCCCACCCCGACCTTCCCCCTTTCAGGGGGAGGGAGTGCACCGCCTGAGCTGCGATAGCCCTGCCTTGAAAGGATGAAGACCGCTTGCGCCTTGCCGGGTGGCCGTTCTGCGGCTATATCCCGCCGGTCCGGGCCGCCACATTCATCGGTGTGGCCACCCGAGCGGGCCGAGGGCGCGATTGACCGCCCCTCGCGGTTGGAGGACCAAGCCCCGCTTCGAGCCCTGCCGCGGCGCGCCGGACACAAACCATCGTTTCGACCGCTCGGTTTGAGCACAGGCCTGCCGGATTCCCGGCAGCGCTGAAGGTCTGCGGGGCCTTCAGCCCGCGCGTTCGGAACGCCATCAACATCAACCGCCTGCGCACCGCTTTGGAGAACTTATGGCCACTGCTACCAGCGCCGCGCCGACGCGCGAAGATTTTGCCGCGATGCTCGAAGAGTCCTTTACCGGCGGCAGCCCTCAGGAAGGGCAAGTCGTTAAGGGGATCGTCGTCGGAATTGAAAAGGACCTTGCCGTCATCGACGTCGGGGCCAAGACCGAAGGGCGCGTTGCGCTCCGTGAATTCACCGGCCCCGGCCGGCAGGGCGAAATCAAGATCGGCGACACCGTCGAAGTCTATCTGGAGCGCGTCGAGAATGCGCTCGGTGAAGCGGTGCTCTCGCGCGACAAGGCGCGACGCGAGGAAAGCTGGGGCAAGCTCGAGCTGGCCTTCAAGAACAACGAGAAGGTCCAGGGCGTCATCTTCAACCAGGTCAAGGGCGGCTTCACGGTCGATCTCGACGGCGCCGTGGCGTTCCTGCCGCGCTCGCAGGTCGACATCCGGCCGATCCGCGACGTCACCCCGCTGATGAATGTCGGCCAGCCGTTCCAGATCCTGAAGATGGATCGGCGCCGCGGCAATATCGTGGTGTCGCGCCGCACCGTGCTGGAAGAGACCCGCGCAGAGCAGCGCCAGGAGCTGGTGCAGAACCTCGAAGAGGGTCAGGTCATCGACGGCGTGGTCAAGAACATCACCGACTACGGTGCGTTCGTCGACCTCGGCGGCATCGACGGCCTGCTGCACGTCACCGATATCGCCTGGCGTCGCGTCAATCACCCGACCGAGGTGCTCAACATCGGTCAGTCCGTGAAGGTCAAGATCATCAAGATCAACCACGAGACGCACCGCATCTCGCTCGGCATGAAGCAGCTGCTGGACGATCCGTGGCAGAACATCGAGGCCAAGTTCCCGGTCGGCGCCAAGTACACCGGCCGCGTGACGAACATCACCGACTACGGTGCGTTCGTCGAGCTCGAGCCCGGCATCGAAGGCCTGATCCACGTCTCCGAAATGTCGTGGACCAAGAAGAACGTGCATCCGGGCAAGATCGTCTCCACCTCGCAAGAGGTTGAGGTGCAGATCCTCGAAGTCGATCCGGTCAAGCGCCGCATCTCGCTCGGTCTCAAGCAGACCATGCGCAACCCGTGGGAGGTCTTCGTCGAGAAGTATCCGCCGGGCTCCACCATCGAAGGCGAAGTCAAGAACAAGACCGAGTTCGGCCTGTTCCTCGGCCTCGACGGCGACGTGGACGGCATGGTCCATCTCTCCGATCTCGACTGGAAGCGTCCGGGCGAGCAGGTGATCGAGGATTACAAGAAGGGCGACAAGGTCCAGGCTCAGGTGCTGGACGTCGACGTCGAAAAGGAGCGCATCTCGCTCGGCGTCAAGCAGCTCCAGGGCGATCCGATGGCGACCGCCGGCGACATGAAGAAGGGCGACGTCGTCACCACCGAGGTGACCGAGGTCAAGGAATCCGGCATCGACGTGAAGATCGTCGGTGGCGAGCTGACCTCCTTCATCAAGCGCTCGGAACTCGCCCGCGACCGCAACGACCAGCGCTCCGACCGCTTCGCGGTCGGCCAGAAGGTCGACGCCCGTGTCGTCTCGTTCGATCGCCGCGCCTCCAAGGTGCAGCTGTCGATCAAGGCCCTGGAGGTCCAGGAGGAGAAGGAGGCCATCGCTCAGTACGGCTCCTCCGACTCGGGTGCCACCCTCGGCGACATCCTCGGCACGGCGCTCCGCCGCAAGGGCGAGGAATCCGACAAGGACGCCTGATCGGCCTGATTTCGATCAAAAACAGAGCCCCGGACCGCAAGGCCCGGGGCTTAGTTTTTTGTGCCTGATTGCTTGGATCAGTGGTGCAACAGCCGTCTTCATCCTCCCCTGGAGGGGGAGGGTCGACCGCCGTAGCGAAGCGAAGGCGGGCGGGGTGGGGTGATCTTTTTTGCGAAGAGGATTCACCCCACCCCGCGAGCTTCGCTCGCGACCCTCCCCCTCCAGGGGAGGGTGGAGCACCGCCGACGTTGCCGCCGGTGTGTCATGACTTCGGGTTCGGGCAGCTTGAGGTGCCAAACTTTAACCCGCATGTGATGCTGGTTTTGCTTGGCGGGCGGTAAACTGGGTTTCGAATCAAATTCGAGGAAACAAGGCCATGTCGCTGGATGCCGATCAGATCGTCGACCGCCGCCGGATGCGGCGCAAACTCACCTTCTGGCGCGCTGCCACGATTTTCATCCTGATCGCCGCCGTGGTGGGCGGCGGATGGATCTTCGCCGAGCGCCGTGGCGCGATTACGCCAATGGCCAGCGGCTCGATCGCCCGAGTCACCATCGAAGGCCTGATCCGCAACAACCGGACGCGCACTGAGGCACTGACGCGGCTCGCCGAATCCGACGCCAAGGCGGTGATCGTCCACATCAACAGCCCTGGCGGCACGGTGGCTGGGTCCGAGGAGCTTTACGACTCGCTGATGCGGCTGAAGGCCAAGAAGCCAATGGTAGTGGTGGTCGACGGACTTGCGGCCTCCGGCGGCTATATCGCCGCGATGGCGTCGGACCGCATCCTGGCGCAGCAGAGCTCCATCGTGGGCTCGATCGGCGTGATCTTCCAGTTCCCGAATTTCACCGAATTGCTCAAGACGGTCGGCGTTCAGGTCGAGAGCATCAAGTCCGCGCCTCTGAAGGCTTCGCCGAACGGACTCGAGCCGACAACGCCCGAGGCCCGCGCCGCGGTGGAATCGCTGGTCAAGGATTCATTCGATTGGTTCAAGGGCCTGGTGCACGACCGCCGCGGCCTCGACCAGGCCGCGGTGGAGAAGGTCTCCGACGGCCGCGTCTATACCGGCCGGCAGGCGCTGGAGCTGAAGCTCATCGATGCGCTGGGCGACGAGTTCGCGGCCGTCGACTGGCTTGCCAAGGAAAAGGGCATCAATCCGAAGACCCCCGTGCGCGACTACCGGCTGAGCCCGCGCTTCGGCGATCTGCCGTTCCTGCACACCGGGGCCGTGTGGATGCTCGATGCGGTCGGATTGGGCGGCCTCGCCGAACGCTTCAAGGATTTGGGCGCCGTGCAGGCCATGGAACGGCTCAACCTTGACGGTCTATTGGCGCTTTGGCACCCTTCAGCGACGAACTGATGCGGTACACATCCGGTTCGCCGCCGGAGTGGGAGAGGCAGCCCGATGATCAAGTCCGAATTGGTCCAGCAGATTGCATCGGCCAATCCGCATCTCTACCAGCGCGATGTCGAGAACATCGTCAACGCGATCCTCAACGAGATCGTCGCCGCCATGGCGCGCGGCGATCGGGTGGAGCTGCGCGGCTTCGGCGCCTTCTCGGTCAAGCACCGGCCGGCCCGCACCGGCCGCAATCCGCGCACCGGCGCCCATGTGTCGGTGGCGCAGAAGTCCGTGCCGTTCTTCAAGACCGGCAAGGAAATGCGCGAGCGCCTGAACAAGGGCAATCCCGACGCGGCGTTGGACGACGATTCCGACGACGAATAAGCCGCGCTCCCGCAGAGTGCGGCTCGCTGCGCTCGCCGTCGATCCTGCGAGGCACGTGAATGCGCAAGTTTCTTTCCGCTCTGATTCTCGTGCCTCTCGGCATCGTCATCGTAATGTTCGCGGTGGCGAATCGCGAAGTCATCACAGTGTCGTTCGACCCGTTCGCCACCGTGAGCCCGGCCTTCGCCGTGAAGGTTCCGCTCTACGGGTTGATCTTCGCCCTCGTTGCGCTTGGCGTGCTGGTCGGCGGCATAGCATCCTGGCTCAAGCAGCAGAAATGGCGGACCCGGGCGCGCCGCGCCGAAGCCGAGGCGCGCGAGTTGCGCGCGAGACTGGACGCACTTGAGCCGAGGCGCCCGATGCCGGTGCCGCGCGACACCGGAACGTCGCTGATCCTGCCGCCCGCCGCCTGAGCGCTGGAACCGCAATGGCGCTTCGCATCGTCACCGCCGATGACGTCAATCGGCTTCTCGCCTACGACAAGCTGATCGACGCCCTGGCCGACGCGTTCCGCGCCGACATCTCGGTGCCGGACAAGATCGCGCATTTCGTCAAATTGCCGTCGGGCAGCGAAGCCAAGGTGCTGCTGATGCCCGCCTGGACCAACACCGGCGAGCGCTTCATCGGCCACAAGCTCGTCAACGTGTTTCCCGACAACGCCAAGGCCGGCAAGCCATCCGTGCTCGGCAGCTACGTGCTGATGTCGGGCGACACCGGCGAGCCGCTCGCCCTGATCGACGGCACGGCACTGACGCTGTGGCGAACCGCGGCAACCTCGGCGCTCGCGGCGCGCTATCTTGCTCGCGAGGATGCGGCGCATCTCCTGATGATCGGCGCAGGCGCCCTGAGCCCGCATCTCGTGCGTGCGCATCGCGCCGTGCGCCCGATCAGCCAGGTGACGATCTGGAACAGGACGCGCTCGCGTGCCGTTGCCACGGCGTTTGCGCTGTCGGCCGCCGGCATCGAGCCGATGCTTGCCGACGACCTCGAAGAGGCGATGCGCGACGCCGATATCGTGTCCTGCGCGACGCTCTCCGAGAAGCCTCTGGTGCGCGGCGCCTGGCTGAAGAAGGGCGCGCACGTGGACCTGGTCGGTGCGTTCACGCTGAAAACGCGCGAGTCCGACGACGAAGCGATCCGGCGCGCGCGCGTCTATGTCGACTCGCGAACAGTAGCGCCGAAAGGCTCCGGCGATATCGCGGTACCGCTGAAAAAGAAAATCATGACCGCGAAGGACATCCAGGGCGATCTGTTCGAGCTCTGCCGCGGCAGCGCGAAGGGCCGCAAACGCAAGGACGAGATCACATTGTTCAAATCGACCGGCGTCGCACTCGAAGACCTTGCGGCCGCGATGCTGATCTGGCGTGCGCTTGGCGGCTGATCGCAGCGAACAAAATACCATCGCATCCGAATTGAATCGAAATCGTCGCGATTGAATCGCGAACTGTCGACATCAAGGTTGACGGCCAACTTACCAGTGGGCTCATCTGGGTGGCGGCACCCAGGCCGCAATTTTTGTCTAGAAGCTTCCGAACGTTCGGGATTGAGCCTGAGACCGAGGGGGGTCCGGCTTTAAACGGGAGCAAGCGTATGATGAATCGCTCAGGTCGCGAGCAACGGACGACTGTGCTTTTTGGAAAGCGTCACGTAGCCCCGAGAGCCTGCGTGGTCGACATCAAACCGCATATCCGTACGTTTCTCGCGGACGCGCTGGAAGAGCTCGGATTTGTCACGCGTTCCTGTGGGCGGCTCGCTGACGTCGCGAGCGCGCTTGACGATTTCGATCCCGCGCTGATCGTGCTCGGCCATCTGGCTCCCGAAAGCGAAGTCACCAAGACATTGCATCTTCTGGTTTCGGCGAGCTTCCGCGGCCGCGTCATGCTGTTCGGCGGGCGGGCCGCGACCTCGCTGATCGCGCTGCACGAGCTCGGCGAGCAATCGGGTCTCGCCATGCTGCCGCCGCTTGGCACGCCCTATCGCGACAGCGACCTGCATCAGAACCTGTCGCCGTTTCTGCCGATCCCGGCATCGCCCAGCATGGTGGTCGATGTCGAAGAGGCGATGCGAAACGGCTGGCTCGAGATGTGGTATCAGCCCAAGATTGATCTTCGCGAGATGCTGCCGTGCGGCGCGGAGGCGCTGATCCGCATGCGCCATCCGACCTGGGGCATCGTGCCACCCGCGGCCTTCGTGCCGAAATACGACGATCCGAATCTTCGCGAATTGTCGGAGTTCGTCGTCAAGCGGGTGATGCAGGACTGGACGTTCTTCGCGCAGGGCCGCCCGCCCCTCGATATGACGATCAATGTGCCGTCTGCCCTGCTTGTAGACCGCGGTTTTGTCGACCGGCTGTGCCTTCAGCTGCCCGATTGTGCGGCTTTTTCCAGCCTGTTCGTCGAAATCAACAGCGTCGACGTCTGCCGCGACCACGCGGTGGTGCGGGAGGCCGCGCGACGGCTTGAGCATTACAACATCGGCATTTCGGTGGGCGACGTGATGGCCGAATCCTCGTGGATCGATGTCGCCGATTTTCCGATCGCCGAGATGCAGATCGACGGCGACTTCATCAACGGCTGCGCCGACGATCGCGCCAAGCGCGCCGCCTGCGAAATGGCCATCGAGATCGCCAAGAAGCTTCAAGCCAAGACGCTGGCCAAGAACCTTGAGCGGACCGCCGACTGCCGCGCGGCCTGCCAGATGGATTTCGACGCCGGCCAGGGCTTCCTGTTCGCCAAGCCCATGGAGGCGAACCGCCTTGTGCGCACCATGCTGCGGCGGCGCAGCGCCGCGACCGAATAGCGTCCCGAACCTGAAAAATCAGCAGGCCGCAACCGCAAAACCGGCCCAAAGGGACCGGCCGAGCGGGCAAGACAAAAACCGCTTGATCCTGTAGAACCGCGCCTTCAAAACGACGGCGGACATGGCTCTTCTGGTCAAAATCTGCGGCTTGAAAACCCCCGAAGCCCTCGACGCGGCGCTGGACGCCGGCGCCGACATGGTGGGTTTTGTGTTCTTCCCTCCGTCCCCGCGGAACCTCGGCCTCGAGGCCGCGCGGCTCCTGGGTGAACGGGTCAGGGGCCGGGCCAAGAAGGTCGCGCTGTCGGTCGACGCGACAGACACGGCGCTGGCCGCCGCGATCGAGGCGCTGAAGCCCGATATGCTGCAGCTCCATGGCAAAGAGACGCCGGAGCGGGTCGTGTCGGTGCGCTCGCGCTTTCGTTTGCCGGTGATGAAGGCCCTGCCGATCGAGACTCGGGCCGACCTGTCTCCGATCAACGGCTACGCCAAGGTTGTCGACTGGCTCCTGTTCGACGGCCGCGCGCCACGCACCGCGACCCGGCCTGGCGGTCTCGGCAAGACCTTCGACTGGACGCTTCTTGAGCGGCTCAATCCCGGCGTGCCGTTCATGCTCTCGGGCGGGCTCGATGCCGACAATGTCGCCGAGGCGCTTCGCATCACGCGGGCGCCCGCGGTCGATGTGTCGTCGGGCGTCGAGCGCGAGCCCGGCGAAAAGGATCTTGACAAGATCCGCGCCTTTGTGCGCGCAGCACGCGAAGGTGAACAGACGCTCAAAGTGGCGAACCGCGCATGACCGCTCCGCAGCAACCCAATTCGTTCCGCACCGGCCCCGACGAGCGCGGCCACTTCGGCATCTACGGCGGCCGCTTCGTCGCCGAGACGCTGATGCCGCTGATCCTTCAGCTCGAGAAGGCGTATGCGGAGGCCAAGTCCGATCCCGCCTTCAAGCGCGAGATGGACTCGCATCTGAAGCACTATGTGGGCCGGCCGTCGCCGCTCTATTTCGCCGAGCGGCTCACTTCGCATTTCGGCGGCGCCAAGATCTACTTCAAGCGCGAAGACCTCAACCACACCGGCGCGCATAAGGTGAACAACGTGCTCGGCCAGATCATGCTGGCCAAGCGCATGGGCAAGCCGCGCGTGATCGCCGAGACCGGCGCCGGCATGCACGGCGTCGCGACCGCGACGATGTGCGCCAAGTTCGGTCTCGAATGCGTGGTGTTCATGGGCGCGGTCGACGTGGCGCGGCAGCAGCCCAACGTGCTGCGCATGCGCGCTCTCGGCGCCGAGGTGCGGCCCGTCGAGGCGGGCGCCAAGACCCTCAAAGACGCGATGAACGAAGCGTTGCGCGACTGGGTGACGAACGTCTCCAACACGTTCTATTGCATCGGCACCGTCGCGGGCCCGCATCCCTATCCAATGATGGTGCGCGACTTCCAGTGCGTGATCGGCGACGAGGTCCGCGTGCAGATGCAGGAGGCCGAAGGCCAGCTGCCGGACTCGCTGATCGCCTGCATCGGCGGCGGCTCGAACGCCATGGGGCTGTTCCATCCGTTCCTCGACGACCGGCAGGTCGACATCTACGGTGTGGAAGCCGCGGGCCACGGCCTCGACAAGAAGCACGCCGCGTCCGTCGCGGGCGGACGTCCCGGCGTGCTGCACGGCAACCGCACTTATCTTTTGATGGATAACGACGGACAGATCGAAGAGGCGCACTCGATCTCGGCCGGTCTCGATTATCCGGGCATCGGGCCGGAGCATGCCTGGCTTGCCGATCTCGGCCGCGTGAAATTCCTCAGCGCGACCGACAAGGAAGCGCTGACCGCGTTCCAGCTTTGCAGCCGGCTCGAAGGCATCATTCCGGCGCTGGAGCCCTGCCACGCGCTCGCCAAGCTGCCGGAGATTGCGCCGAACAAGCCCAAGGACCATCTCATCGTGGTCAATCTCTCAGGCCGCGGCGACAAGGACCTGGAAAGCGTCGCCCATCACCTGAAGGGCAAGCTCTGATGTCGCTTTATGTCTGGTGGAACTCGATGCCCCGGCAGAAGCGCACCGGCTGGACGCTGGTGACCGTTGGACTCGTCTACATCCTCTATTTCCTGAAGGCACGGCTGTTCGAGACCGGCCCCGTGATCACCAACAAGGAATGGTTCTACTTCGTAGCGATGTTCGTGCTGATCATGATCGGCACCATCAACATCCGCATGGCCGAGATGAAAGAGCGCAATCAACAGACCATGCCGCTCGTCGATCCCAAGCAGCGCAGCCGCCGATGACCACCCGCATTGATCAACGCTTCGCCGACCTCAAGAACGAAGGCCGCGCCGGACTCGTGACCTTCACGATGGCCGGCGATCCCGACACCAAGACGTCGCTGGCGATCCTCAAGGAATTGCCGAAAGCCGGCGCCGACGTGATCGAGCTCGGCGTGCCGTTCACCGATCCCATGGCGGACGGTCCGGCGATCCAGGCGGGCGGCTTACGCGCGCTGAATGCCGGGCAGAACATGGTCAAGACACTCGGCATGGTGCGCGCGTTCCGCAAGGGCGACGATACAACGCCGATCGTGCTGATGGGCTACTACAATCCGATCTACATCTACGGCGTCGAGCGCTTCCTGAAGGACGCGAAGGACGCGGGCGTCGACGGCTTGATCGTGGTCGATCTCCCGCCCGAGGAAGACGAAGAGCTGTGTCTGCCAGCGCTCCGAGCCGGCGTGAACTTCATCCGGCTCGCGACGCCGACCACCGACGACAACCGTCTGCCGGCGGTGCTCGCGAACACATCGGGCTTCGTCTATTACGTCTCGATCACCGGCATCACCGGCTCGGCAGCGCCCAATGTCGGCAAGGTCACCGAAGCGGTGACCCGCATCAAGCGTCACACCAAGCTGCCGGTGGCGGTGGGCTTCGGCGTGCGCACCGCGAAGCAGGCGCAGGCGCTTGCAGCCAGCGCCGAAGCCGTCGTGGTCGGCTCGGCGCTGGTGAACGCCGTCAAAGACAGTCTCGACAAGAAAGGCAAGGCCACGGCAAAGACCGTCAAGGCGGTCACCCGGCTCGTGAACGAGCTGGCCTCAGGCGTGCGCGCAGCCAAGAAAAGCACCAAGAAGAACACCTAGAAAACACTGCGAAAAAAGCTTGATCGGCAGGCCGTGACGGCCGCCTTTCGCGGGCCTATATAGGGCCGAGAGACAGGAACGCCCGCATGAACTGGATCTCCAACGTCGTCAGGCCGAAGATCCGCAGCTTTCTCAACCGGCGCGAGTCGCCGGAGAATCTCTGGATCAAATGTCCGGAGACGGGCCAGCTCGTGTTCTTCAAGGACGTCGAGTCGAACCACTTCGTCATCCCGAGCTCGAACTATCACATGCGCATGGGCGCAACCGCGCGGCTGAAGTCGATCTTCGACGACAGCACGTGGGAAGAGATCGCAGTGCCGTCGGTCGCCGCCGATCCGCTCAAGTTCCGCGACGAGCGCCGCTACGCCGACAGGCTGAAGGACGCGCGTACCAAGACCGGCATGGCCGATGCCGTGAAGGTCGGCGCCGGCACCCTTGATGGGTTGCCCGTCGTCGTCGGCGTGCAGGATTTCGATTTCATGGGCGGCTCTCTCGGCATGGCGGCCGGCGAAGCCGTGGTCGCGGGTCTTGAAACCGCGGTCAAGCGTGGCACGCCGTTCATCATGTTCGCGGCCTCCGGCGGCGCGCGCATGCAGGAGGGCATCCTTTCGCTGATGCAGCTTCCGCGCACCACGGTCGCGGTCGAGATGCTGCGCGACGCGGGCAAGCCCTACATCGTGGTGCTGACCAATCCGACCACCGGCGGCGTCACCGCGTCCTACGCCATGCTGGGCGACGTGCACATCGCCGAGCCTGGCGCGCTGATCGGCTTCGCCGGGCCGCGCGTCATCGAGCAGACCATTCGCGAGAAGCTGCCTGAGGGCTTCCAGAAATCGGAATATCTGCGCGACCACGGCATGGTCGACATGGTGGTGCACCGCCACGAGTTGCGGCCGACGCTGGCAAGCCTGTGCCGCATTCTCATGCGGCAGCCGTCCGCACCGCCGCACGCCATCGCCCTGCCCCCACCTGCTGTCGTTGAAGCACCAGCCGCTCCCGCCTGACCGGGAGGGCTCGCTGCAGCCCACGCGCATGAGCGCCTATCAACCGATCATCGAGCGTCTTCTGACGCTGCATCCCAAGCGGATCGACCTGTCGCTTGACCGGATGTGGCGTGTGCTCGATGCGCTCGGCCATCCGGAACGGAGCATCCCGCCGGTCATTCATGTGGCCGGCACCAACGGCAAGGGCTCGACCGTCGCCTTCATGCGCGCGGTGCTGGAAGCTGCGGGCCGTGGCGTGCACGTCTACACCTCGCCGCATCTGGTGCGCTTCAACGAACGCTTCCGGCTCGCCGCGCCCGCCGGCGGCAAGCTCGTCAGCGACGAAGCGCTCGCCAGCGTGCTTCAGGAATGCGAGCGCGCCAATGATGGCGCGCCGATTACCGTGTTCGAGATCGAGACGGCCGCGGCGTTCATGCTGTTCTCACGCCATCCCGCCGACGTGGTGCTGCTGGAGGTGGGCCTCGGCGGCAGGCTCGACGCCACCAACGTGATCGACAAGCCGCTGGCTTGCGCGATCACGCCGATCTCGATGGACCATCTCGAATTCCTGGGCGACGGTATCGAGAAGATCGCTGCCGAAAAGGCTGGCATCCTCAAGCGCGGCGTGCCGGCCGCGATATCGCCGCAGCCCGAAGCGGCGCTCGCCACCATCGAACGCGCAGCGCATCGCGTGCGCGCGCCGCTGCGCATCTGCGGCGAGCAATGGCACGTGCATGGAGAACGCGGCCGCCTGGTCTATCAGGACGACGGCGGCTTGCTCGATCTGCCGCTGCCCAAGCTTGCAGGCCGCCACCAGCTCGACAACGCCGGCACCGCGATCGCCACGCTGCGCGCCGCGGGGTTGTCGCTGCCGATCCAGGCGTTCGAGACCGGTCTGGCCAGGGCCGAATGGCCGGCGCGCATGCAGCATCTGTCGCAAGGTGCGTTGAAGCAGCTTGTGCCGGCCGGCAGCGAGCTCTGGCTCGACGGCGGTCACAACGCCGACGGCGGCCGCGCGATCGCAGCGGCTTTGGGCGATCTCGAGGAGCGCGTGCCGCGCCCGCTGGTGATGGTCGTCGGGATGCTGACGACCAAGGACAGTGCTGGTTTTCTGAAGAATTTCACCGGCCTCGCGCGCCGCGTGATCGCGGTGCCGATCCCGCGGCAGGACAAAAGCGTGCCTCCGGAAACGCTGGTCGACATCGCACGCGGCATCGGCATCCCGGCCGAAAGCCGCGATACGCTCCAGGCCGCGCTGAAGACAACCGGTCATCTGGGATTGATGCCCGCGCCGCGCATTCTGATCACGGGCTCGCTCTATCTCGCGGGCGAAGTGCTGGCGCTGAACGGCACCCTGCCGGACTGAGCAGCACGAAAAACGAAATGGCCGGCATTTCGCCGGCCATTTCACAACTCAAATCTCAGCGAAGATCACACCGCGGTGTTGATCCACTGCTCGAGCTTCTGCTTCGGCGCGGCGCCGACCTGACGGGCGGCCATCTCGCCGTTCTTGAAGATCATCAGCGTCGGGATCGACATGATCCCGTACTTCTGCGCGACGTTCGGGTTCTCATCGACGTTGAGCTTGACGATCTTGACCTTCTCGCCCATCGAGCCGGCGATCTCTTCCAGAGCCGGCGCGATCATGCGGCACGGACCGCACCACTCGGCCCAGAAATCCACCACGACCGGGCTGGAGGACTTCAGCACCTCAGCCTCGAAGGTCGAGTCGGAAACCTTGCCTACGCTCATCGGAGCACCTCGTTGTTTTCGAATCGGGAAAACCGTCCCCCTGGGGTCTTCGGAACCTATGGACGCCATGGGGGAGCGTCAAGGACGTTCACGGGCTGGTGACGGCGGTGTCCAGTGCTTCATCCAGCGCACGGGCCGGCAATTCCATGAGTTCCAACGTCTCGGTCCACAACAGCGCGGCGAGCACCGCACGGCCCGGATAGACGCGCCGCAGCACGTCCCGATAGAGCGCAAGCTGTTTGACATAGCTGCCATACCGATCGAGGCATTGGTCGAGGCTCCACGGCGCCGGGCGGTTGGATTTGTAATCGGCGATCAATACGGCATCGGGTGTCACCACCAGCCGGTCGACCTGTCCGGCCACCGGCCGTCCCTTGAAGCGCCCGGCGATCGACACTTCGGCGCGGCTGCCCGGACCGAACAGCGGCGCGAAGCGCGGCGCGGACAGGATCGCCAGCACCTGTCTGATCAGCGTGTCGCGTTCTGCATCGGCGAACGCTTCGCGCCGCGCAAAAAATCGCTGCGCCGCCTCGGCACGCCGCTCAGGCGGAATTTCCGGCAGCGACTGCAGCAGCCGATGCACCGCGATCCCGCGCGCGATGGCGAGCTCACGCGCCTCGTCGCGCGTGACCGGCGCCGGGACGACCGGATCGTCCACGAAGCCCGACGGCTTGAGTGTCGGCGGCCGCACCAGTCCGGTTTCGACGCTGCGTGTCAGCCAGGACGGAATGGCGATGCTCGACGGAGCGGCCGTCTTCTGCTCCGCAGCAGTCGCCGCCGCTTCCGCAGTCTTGCGATAGCGCAGCACGTCGACGTCGCCGAAATCGGCTTTCTCCTTGGTGCACTCGTCTTCGAGCCCGTTGCGCACCAGTTCGTACCAGCAGCCGTCCGGAAGCTTGCGAATGCTGTCGATGCCGCACACGATCAGCCGGTCGATGGCGCGCGTCATCGCCACGTACAGCAGCCGCCGGTATTCCTGGCGCATGCTGTCGAGTGCCCCTTCGCGCGCGTCCGCCATCGGTCCGACGTCGTTGATCTTCGCCGTGGCCCAGATCGACGGACTCGGCGCATCGGGCACGCCGCTCTGCGCCGGCAGCTTCAAGAGTTTCGGCGGATGCCAGCCCTGGGGCGGCGACGTCGTATCGGCCAGGATCACGATCGGCGCCTCGAGGCCTTTGGCGCCGTGCACCGTCATCACCCGCACCTCGTCGCGCGCGAGCTCCATATCGCGCTTCACCTCGGCCTGCGCGTTGCGCAGCCACGACACGAAACCCTGCAGTGATGGCGTTTCGCGCTTCTCGTAGTCGAGCGCCAAATTCAAAAACTCATCGAGTGCATCGGTCGCCTCGTGACCAAGCCGTGCCAGGATTTTCCGCCGGCCACGGCGCTCGCCGAGCAGCCCGGCGTAAAACGCGAACGGCGTCTCGCGGCGCGCGGCCTCGGCGATCGCGTCAAGCTCTGCGGCGACATCGGGCCGCTTCGCGCGCAGCGATGTCCACAGATTGCCCTCGCGCTTCCAGGCCAGATGGAAAAGATCGTCGTCGCTCAATCCGAACAACGGGCTGCGCAACACCGTGGCGAGCGCCAGATCGTCCTCGGGCAGCAGCAGCGCATCGGCAAGCACCATCAGATCCATGACCGCGATGTGCTGGGTCAGCACCAGGCGGTCGGCGCCAGCGACCGGAATGCCCTCGTTCTTCAGCGCGCGGATGATCGCCTCGAACAGCGCGCCGCGCTGCCGCACCAGAATCAGGATGTCCTTGGCGAGCCGGCCCTGCCGGCGCCAGACGGCGACCGAGCCTGCGATGCGCCGCGCCAGTCTCATCGTCCCGCTCGTCACCGTCTGTGTATCGAGCGGTGCAGCCCAGCCTTCTTTTTGTTCCACCTCGTCGGATTTTTCCAAATCCCAGATTTCCACCAGGCCCGGCGCTGCCTCCGGCAGGGACTCATGCACCGGCGCCACCGCCTGCGCGGTGAGGCCGGTGTGCGCCTTGACATGAGCGAACACGGTGTCGACCGCGCCGAGCACGTTGGGGCCGGAGCGGAACGAGTGCTTGAATTCGATGGAGACGAAGTCGAGCTCGGCGTCGCGATGCGCCTTCTCAAAGTACCGCCGCACGATATCGAACTCGCGCGGTGCAGCGCCCTGGAACGAGAAGATCGACTGCTTTTCGTCGCCGACCGCAAACAGCGTTCGCGGCAGCAAGCGCGCACCGGCGCCGGCGAAGAACTCGCTGACCAGCGCCTTCACGATGGACCACTGCTTGGGGCTCGTGTCCTGCGCCTCGTCGATCAGCAGGTGATCGATGCCGCGGTCGAGCTTGTAGTGCACCCAGGCGGCGGACACGTTGTTGAGAAGGTCGAGCGCCTTATCGATCAAGTCGTCGTAGTCCAGCAGCCCGCGCCGGTCTTTTTCGGCACGAAAGCGTTCGATCACCGCATAAGCGATCGTAAACAATGCCGCGGTGCGATCGCGCGCCTGGATCGCGCGACGGCGTTGCAACAGGTCCCAGACACGATCGCGCTCGCGGGTCAGCCGTTCGCACAGGTCCGGATGCGCGGACTGAATCGCCCTGGTGGCAAATCGCTCACGCAGCTTGCTCTGTTTGTCCGTACAGAAGATATCGAAATACGTTTCGAGCCGTTCGACATCGTCGAGCTGCGACAGCGCGGCAAAGCGCGCGCTCTGCTCCTTGTCACTTTTGCTGCCTTGCGCAAAAGCCGCAGCGACCGAGGCCCATTCGGAGCTGGCGATGTGGCTGTGAGAGAAGAACTCGGCTTCGACCTGTTGCAGCGTTTCGCCGGGATCGACACCGAGCGACCTGGACAACTGCTCGATGGCTTGCGGCAGTCCTCCCGCCGCTTCGACCCACGGCACCAGCATGTCGCGCTTGCGGATGGAGTCGCGCACCAACTCCTGGAACGTGATGTCGGCCGCGAACAGCACCGCGGTGGCGAGTGCGCGGCCGAGCGGCGTTTCGGGTTCCTGCGCGGCCTTCATCATCACGCCGAGACTGAGCGTGTCGAGCATCTGGCTTTCGGTCGCGTCGTCGAGCACCTCGAAGCGCGCCGCGACATTGGCCTCGAACGGAAACAGATGCAGAATCTGCGTGCAGAACGCGTGGATGGTCTGCACCTTGAGCCCGCCCGGCGTTTCCAGCGCCAGCGCGAACAACTGGCGGGCTCGCCGCCGAAATTTGTCATCGATCGCAGTCGCGCCAGAGGCAAGCATCGCGGCATCCAACGCGGCGTCATTCAGCAGCGTCCAGGTGCGCAGCGTGTCGAACACCCGGTTCGCCATGTTGGCGGCCGCGGCCTTGGTGAAAGTGATGCAGAGGATGCGCGCCGGATCGACGCCCGACAGCAGCAGCCGGATCACGCGTTGCGCCAGCACGTGGGTCTTGCCCGAGCCCGCATTGGCCGCGACGAAAGCCGAGCGCGCCGGATCGGAGGCCTCGATCTGGCGCTCCGTGACGACAGCCGGAATGTTGCGCGGCTTGCTCACTCGCCGCCCCCGATGTCGTTCTCGTCGGCAAACATCGACCACTCCGGCACACGGGCCAGATGGTCATAGTCGCCGTAGCGCGTCGCCCACATCGGATGCAGCAGCGAATAGTAGGGCGTCGCCGGATCAGCGAACTTGCGCAGAAGCTCGGTGAGCTTCTCCAGCGCCTTGTCGGCATGCTCGTCCGGGGTGACCTTGTCGAGCTGGATCGGAAACTCCTCGCCGGCCCGCGCGCCGCCGGAGAGCCGCACATAGAGCAGTTGCGCCACCGATTCGCCCTTGGGCACGCCGTCGAAGCCGCCCTGGCGCAGGATTGCAGCTTCGAGAGTGAGCTGCGGCGCGAGGCCTGCTTGAACCTGCTTCGTGGTTGGCGGCGCGCCGGTCTTGTAATCGAGAATCGCATAACGGCCGTCGGCCAGGCATTCGATGCGGTCGGCGCGCACCACAAGCTCGAACTCCTCGTTGCCGAAAGGAATCTTGATGCTTCCGGCAATCTCAGCCTGCAGCGACGCGAGCTTGCCTCGCCGCTCGGTCTCGTAGCGCGCGAACCAGTCGACGATGCGCCGGAAGCGCGGCCACCAGAACGCTTTCGCTTCGGGATAGTCGGCAAGCGGCGCGAAGTGCCGTTCGCCGATCTCGGTGAGCGCGCGCACCGGATCGTCCGGCAGCTTTTGCGCATAAGCCTTGGCGAAATCGCCGATCGAACCGTGGATCAGCGTGCCGCGATCGGCGGCGCCGGGCGGCGTGTCGACATCGTCGAGCGGACGAAGCTTCAACACATGCCGCGCATAGATCGTGTAGGGATCGCGCAGCCAGTCCTCGATCTCGGTGACGGTGAGACGCTTGGGCCGCGCCTCGAATGGCGGCTTGGGCTCGGGTCGCGCCACGGGCCGCGGCTTGCCCTGCGGCTCGTCGAGACTTCGCGCCAGCGCCAGATATTTTTCGCCGTTCTTCAGCGCCGTCGACCACCGTCCGCCCGCCACCGCGGCGAGCCGCTGCACAAAGCGGGACGCAACCGTCGGCGCGCCGCCCTGCCGGGCCGCGCGGCTGAGGATGATTTCGGGCGCGCCGAGCGCCTGGGCGAAGTCGTGCGCCGAAAGGCCGATGCGACGCTCCGGCAGATCGAGGCCGAGCTCCTGACGCATCGGACGGCTGAGCCAGGGATCGGCGCGCGTCTCCGGCGGCCAGACGCCTTCGACGAGACCACCTAGCACCAGCCGATCGACCGACTGCAGGCGCGCCTCGAGCGGGCCGAAGATGCGGACCCGGACGTTCTGCTCGGGACGGCGGATCACCGGCTCGGCGATGGCGGCGTGAAACAGCTCCGCGTAGTCCGACGCTTCGATGACGATCGAGCCAGCCTTTTCAATTGCATCGAAACGGCCGCCCAGATGCTCATCGATGCGGCGGAGTGTTTGCAGCGCCTGGCCATGAGCCTTGGCGAAAGCTGCAAACGGCGCGCGCTTATTCGACAGCGCCTCCAAGGGTTGAAGCGCGGCCCTGAGTCGGTCGGCCAGCGCCGTTGCGGCATCAAGCTCCGCATCGGTCAGCCGGGTACGCGCGTCCGTGCGATGCAGCGACGACGTCTCGCGGCGCCGGTATTTTCCCAGCTCCTCGCGGAACGTCTTCAACGCATGTGCCAGGCCTTCGGTGCCCTGCCTCGGTCGCGAACCGCGCAGCACGGAGCGCTCCAGCGCCACGACGGCACGGCGATCGAACGGCGATTGCTCGTGCTTGAGCATAGCGAGCAGCGTGATAGGCGGCAGGCCATCGAGTGCCGCTTCGGCCACCAGCCGCGCGAACACGCCCACTGGCGTATCGGCCAGCGCATCGCCGCCCGAGTCATCCACCGGCACATTCCAGCGCGACAACGCGGCCAGCACACGACGGGCGAGCGCCCGATCCGGCGTCACCAGCGCCGCGGTCTTGTTCTTGGTCTCCATCGCCTCGCGCAACGCGATCGCGATCGACAAGGCCTCTTCTTCGGCATTGCCGGCTTCGATCACGGCGATGTCCTTGAACGCATCGTCCGCGTGCGCGGTGAATTCATTCGAGAGGAGCCGCTCCCGCCACAGTTCGCTCGCCGTCGCCGGCCGCAGCGCCTCGGAGGCCAGCATCTCGCGGCCGTGAGGCGCGGGCGCGCCCAGCACCTCGACGGCGTCGCGCAAAATGCCGATGCGCCGGAGCAGCGCGTGCATGCCGAATTGCGGATGACCGTAGACCGGATGGCCATCGCCGCGGTCGACCTGCTCCCACGTCGTTGTATCGAGATTGGTATCGAGGCCCGGCAGGATCACCACGCCCTGCGGCAGATGCGCGATGGTGGTGAGGAGCTTCGCGGTCGACGGGATCGAACCGGTCGAACCCGCTGCGATCACCGGACCGCGAAGCGTTGCAAGACGATTTGTTTCGGCGGTGATCAGCAGGTCGCGCCGCGCCGCGGGTTCGATCAGGTTGCGCTCGGCGAGAATCCCTTGCCAAGGCTCATGAACGAGCTTGAGGAATTTGAGAGTGAGCTGCCAATACGTGTCGAGGTCTTCCGGCACGAGGCCGTCGAGCTTCGACCAGTCGACCTGACGCATGGTCATGTCGTCCATCAGCCGAGCCAAATCCTGCGCCAGCGCCATGGCGGCGCGTGGATTGCCGGCGACCAGTGGCGCCTGAACCTTTTCAGTGGGCGTAATTTGCGCAACCCATTTGAGGATGAGCTGCGCCAGCAGCGTCTGCCGCTCCAAGCCCTGCAATGCCTCGGGCATTTCCAGCGCGCCGGGCTCGGCATCGCCCGCCGCCTCCGCGAACATGATCTCGTCGGCATCGACGTCGTTGAGCGACACGAGCCGCGGCAGGATCGCGGCGTCGCCCTTGACGATGTCGAGGAAGGTTTCGCGCAGCAGCCGCACGGCGCGGCGTGTCGGCAGGTAGATCGTGACGTCCGCCAACGCGAGCGGATCGCCGCCGGGCTTGAAGCCCAAGCCGAGCTTGTCGTTCATCAACGCGTCGATCAGCACCGTCAGGAACGGCGCCGAAGCCGGAATGGTGAAGACGCGCGGTCGGGAGGCCATGGCGGATGCATTGTGTCACCGCACGCGGGTGCGCGCGATTGAGAATCAGTCAGACGGGTTCAGATATGCGCTGCTGTTGATAAGGCCAGCGCATTTTCGAGCCGACTTATGTCTTGGGCCACAACGGCGGTGTCATCACCGGGCCGCCGCGAAGCGGCGTGACCCTGTGATCCATGATCGGCTGCGCTGAAGGCAGCTTTACGTAAGACTTCCGTTGTTGAGCCCGGGTCATGGACCCCCGCGTCAAGCGCGGGGGTGACAGTGTGCCTGTGGCGCGGGCTCGCTTCGATTCAGGTGGAAAACGGGCTAGGGCCGGCGTCTAGGCAGCGCTGGCCAGAATCGCGGCCTCCGCCTGCGCAATGGCGCCCGGTGTGCCGACATGCATCCAGACGCCTTCGAGCCGCAGCCCGTGCAGCCGGCCGGCCTCCGCCGCGCGGTCGAACAGCGCGGTCAGCGAAAACGCGCCGTCCGGCGCATCCTTGAACAGCTCCGGCCGCAGCAGCGCCGCGCCCGCATAGACGAACGGCGCCATCTCGCGCTCCGGGCGCTTCTTCAGCCGGCCGTCGGTTGCCATGATGAAATCGCCACGGCCCGCGTAGCCGATGCTGTCGTTCGAGGCCGCGAGCAGCAGCAGTGCGTCCATGGTGCCCGGGTCGAACGCCTCGGCGAGCCGCTCCAGGTTGGGCCGCACACCGTCGATCCAGATGGTGTCGGAGTTGATGTGGAAGAACGGCTCGGTGCCGAGCTTCGGCAGCGCCTTGACCACACCGCCGCCGGTGTTGAGGAGCTTGGCCCGCTCGTTCGAGATGATGATCTGCGGCTTCTTACGCGGCGCCAGATGATTTTCGATCAGGTCCGCAAGGTAGTGCACGTTGACGACCACCCGCTCGACGCCCTGGTCTGCCAGGCGATCCAGCACATGGTCGAGCAGCGGCTTGCCGGCCACCGACACCAGCGGCTTCGGCAGCTTGTCGGTCAGAGGCCGCATCCGCTCGCCGAGGCCCGCGGCGAGCACCATCGCGGTGCGTGGCATGGTGACGGGACGTTGCGTGGACATCGCTTCAGGCATTTGGCTTCAGGCATTCCCTGCTTCCGGCGCGGCCGTGGCAGGCTCCGGTTGAGCCTCCGCGCCGCTCGGCTGTTGCGGCACCCGCGGCGCCTGCGGAACCGGCACGTTCTCGGTGTACCAATCCCTCAGGGCCTCCAGCGACGGATGCGCCAGCGACCGCTGCAGATAGCCCCATACGCGGGGGATGTGTCGGAGATATTGCGGCTTGCCGTCGCGCTTGTTGAGCCGCGCGAAGATGCCCAAAATTTTTGACGCGCGCTGCGCCGCCACGGTGGCGTAAACGCGGATGAAGCCCGCCGGGTCGAACTCATGATCGGCCGCCGAGCGCTGCTTGACGTAGTTGCCGAGGAGCTCGACCTCCATCAGCTCGGGCACATCGACGCGAGCGTCCTGCAGCAGCGAAGCGAGATCGTAGGCCGCGGGTCCCAGCAACGCGTCCTGGAAATCCAAAAGACCGACACGGGCGATGCCCTTGCGCTCCGGCAGCCAGATCAGGTTGGGCGAATGGAAATCACGCATCACCCAGGTCGGCTTGGCGTTGAGCGCGACCTGCAGGGCCTCGTGCCAGAGCCCGATATAGACCTCCCGCATCGACTCGGTCACCGGCATGCCGTGATACGGCAGATACCAGTCGAGCAGCAGCTCGACCTCGATCAGCATCGCATCCTCGCTGTAGACCGGCAGGCGATGCGCCACGTTCGGCGCGATGCGCACGCCGGCCGGCACCTTCTGGTCGTGCAGCGAGATCAGAACATCGACCGCCGCGGCATAGCGCTCCGGGATCGGCGCAGGCGGCTCGCCCGACACCACCGGACTGGTGCCGAGGTCCTCGATCAGCAGCAGACCGTCGGCAAGCTCGGCCTCGTAGATCTGCGGCGCCGAGTAGCCGAGCTGGCGCAGCCCGTTGGCCACGGCGACGAAAGGCACGACGTCCTCGGCGAGATGGGCGATCTGGCTGTAAGGCTTGCCGTCACGCACCGGCGGGCCATCGGGCTTGCGCGGCGCGTTCATCAGGATGGCGCTGTTCGTGCCGAGCGTCAGCCGCTCATACGTGCGCGTCGAGGCGTCGCCCTGGATGCGGCGGCGCGAGGCCTCGGCGAACTGCGTGCCATCGAGAAAGCGGCGGATCACCGGGATGCGTTCGGCGCGCCCCGCGAACTTGCCATAGCCGGTGACGCGCACGTTGCGGTGCTCGGGGCCGGCGAGCGGCGCGAGCGTGAATGCGATGTCGAGCCGGTCCGGCGGCAGGAAGCCCGCGGCACGGTCCGGCCATTCGAGCAGCACCACGGCGTTCCTCGGCAGGTCGTCGAAGCCGAGCTCGGCGAGCTCGCCCG
The DNA here is from genome assembly GCF_001579845.1 of Rhodoplanes sp. Z2-YC6860. Taxonomy (GTDB): domain Bacteria; phylum Pseudomonadota; class Alphaproteobacteria; order Rhizobiales; family Xanthobacteraceae; genus Z2-YC6860. Next base: position 392,255 of record NZ_CP007440.1, on the reverse strand, counting down.
GGCCGTCCAGCCGATACAGATCGGCATGCACCACCGGAAACTGCTTCAGATCGTAGGTCTGCATCAGCGTGAAGGTCGGGCTCGGCACCGGGATCTCAGGATTCTCGGCGAGATGCCGGATCAGCGCGCGCGCGAAGGTGGTCTTGCCGGCGCCGAGATCGCCGGACAGCGTGACGAGATCGCCCGGATCGAGAGCGGCCGCGATATCCATCACCAGCCGATGGATGCCCTGCTCGCTCGCCAGCGTGACGCTGTAGCTCGAGCCGCCGGACGTGATGGGAAGCATAGCCATACGCTGTTTGTACCCTGATCTTGGGGGGCCATGAACTTAAGGCCACGCCTGCGTTCGCCCGGCAATACGGTATCAGTTAGGCCGCGGTCCGCTCGACATGCTGTTCCAGCGGGAAACGGCAGATCACGGTGGTACCCTCGCCCACCGCCGAGTGCAGCGTCACGGTGCCGCCGTGCAACTCGACGAACGAGCGGACGATCGACAGACCGAGCCCCGCGCCGCGGTGGCCGGAGCCCCGCGAATGGGTCTGGAACCAATCAAACACCCGGCCCTGCACCTCGGGCGGAATGCCCGCGCCGGTGTCCGCGACCGAGAATTCGATGGCGTCCGGCTGCCGCGTCGCCGACAGCGTGATCTTGGAGCCGGCTGGCGAGAAGCCCACCGCGTTGGCCAGAAGATTGAACAGAATCTGACGGATGCGCCGATCGTCGGCCGTGAAGCTGCCGATGTCCGGTCTCGCAACGATGTCGAGCGTGATGCCGTTCTTGACCAGGCGATCGCCGATGCCCTCGGCCGCGGCCAGCATGGTGCGGCGGATGTCGACCGCGCCGAGATTGAGCTTCATCGCGCCGGCATCGATCGTCGCGAGATCGAGGATGTCGTTGATGATGGCGAGCAGCGCGTTGGTCGAGGTGCCGATGTAGTGAAGGTATTCGCGCTGCTTGGGCGTGAGCGCGCCCAGGCTCGGCTCGGCCATCAGCTGCGCAAAGCCGATGATGTTGGTGAGCGGGGAGCGCAGCTCATAGGACACGTGGTGCACGAAGTCGACCTTGAGCGCGTCGGCGGTTTCCAGCGCCTCGTTGCGCTCGCGGAGCGCGCGCTCGACGTTGATCGTGTCGGTGACGTCGAGGAAGGCCACCAGCGTCGCGCCATCGGGCAGCGGCACGGTCACGAGGTCGGCCACGTTGCCGTTGCGCAATTCGAGCCGGCCCTTGACGCTGTCGCGGCCCTCGATCGCCGTGACGGCTGCATGCAACCGCTGCCAGAGCGCGTCATCGCCGTAGAGCGGACGGCAGCGCTCGATGACAGCTTCGATATGCGGCTGCTCGGCGAGCGCCGCAGGCTCCAGCCGCCACATCGCGGCGAAGGCCGGATTGTGCAGCCGCAAACGGCCGTCGCTGCCGAACACCGCGACGGCTTCAGCCAGGTTATCGAGCGTCTCACGCTGCACCCGGATCAACGCGTCATAGTCGCGAGCCATCTGCAGGCTCTCGGTGACGTCATCGAACAGGTAGGTCACGCCGCCTTCCGGGTTCGGCGTGGTGACGACGCGCAGCGTGCTGCGATTGGGAAGATGCCACAGGTGTTCGCGGGTTTCGGCCGCGCGATACGCCTCGTGCAGCGCGGCCTTCCACTCCTTGTAGTCTTTCTCCTCCGGCAGCCTGCGCGTGGCGCGAAGCTGATCGAGCAGGCTCGAATCGGTCGGATACTGGTCGAGAAAGGCGGGATCGAGATTCCACAGCGCGCGATAGGCGGCGTTGTAGAACACCAGATGCTGCTCGGCATTGAAGATCGCGACGCCCGTGGAAATGTGATCCAGCGTGCGGCGATGCGCATCCCCAAGCCGTTTCAGCTCGGTGCGCATCTGCTCGGCCTCGGTCACATCGATGCCGATGCCGGCGCTGCCGCGCCGCGTCGGCAGGTCGATGATGTCGAAGTTGCGCCGGCTGCCGGCGACGATCGCGGGCTGCCGTCCCGCATAGATATGTCCCGCGGCCCGGACCCGGCTCGCTTCTTCGCGCGCCGCGCGGTTGAGAAGCTCGAGCGCGCGATTCAGCGCGTCGGTCGGATCGCGCGCCTCGACGGCGCGGACATAGGCGGTGTTGACGAAGGTGAGCGTGCCCGCGACGTCGCGGGTCCACACCGGCGACGGCAAGGCATCGATCAGCGCGCGCAGCGACTCCATGTCGCTCAGAAGCTTGTCGTGCCGTGCCTGCAGCTCGGTCAATTCGCGCCGGGGGCCGCTGACCTCACGCAGGCGCAACACGGCGCGGCCGCCGATGGCGCGGCCATCGGCCTCGATGGCGCGGCCGTTGGTCGTCATGAGCTGCATCGCGAAGCCTTCGCCGTGGGCGCGCAGCGCATCGGTGGCACGCTCCATCGCCTGAGCCTTGTCCGGCTCAAGCCAGGATCCGAACGCCAAGACGCGCTGCGGGATCGACGCGTTGGTCACGAGCGAGATGTCGCCGATGATCTCGGGCTCGTTGTCGGCCGCGGCCCAGGACACCAGCACCTGCGAATCGGACATCAGCAGCGTCCGCAGGCGATCGTGATCGGCGCGCACCGCGGCGATCCGGTCGCGCAGCTTGCTGTCGTTGAAGCTCGCGCGGATGCGCGTGCGCACCAGCATCACAGCGGTGACGACGCCGAACACCAGCACGCCGAGCGTCAGCACCATCGCGACGAGTTCGCTGCGGTTCAACGACGTCAGGACGTGGACGGTGCCCGCGACGTCGGGCAGCCCACCGCCCTCGGCGCGCGCCGGTGCAGCGCCCGCGGCCGTCGCGAGTGCGATTGTGGCGGCCCGGAATCCACCTTGTCCCGGATGAGAGCAAGGTCTCCCGCCCGTCCTCCGGATTGTTCCCGGCATGCCTGATCTGCCCCTGGAGCAGGCGCCCAACGCGCCCACCGCCCGCGAATCATTGCGACTTTACGCGCAACCGGAATCGCACCGAAAGAGTCCAGACCGTGAACGATGGAGACTGTTGCCGGCAGGGCCGGCTGACCGCCTCGTCAAAGGTCGCGCGTGAGGTCCCGCAGCGGCTCGGCCTGCCGCACCAGATCGTCGAGATTGATGCGGCTGAGCGCCAGCGAGAACGCCTTCTCGGCCTGGCTGACCGCCGGCACCACCACATCGTTGAGCAGCGCCGAGCTTGCGGTCACCGGATCGATATCGTCCTCGATCGTGCCCGCGGCCCGCAGAATCTCGTCGGCGGTGATTCGCCGCCGCTCGCGGGCGAGTTCATAGCCTCCGCGCGGTCCGCGGATGCCTTTGAGGATTCCCATTCTGACCAGCGCCTGGAGCACAGGCTCCAAGTGTCGCGCCGGCAAACTGTGTCGCGCCGCCAAAGCCTTGGCGGACACGGGGCGGTCTTGCCCATGAACTGCCACATCGATGACAGCCGCGACCGCAAGCAGACTTTTTCGCGAAAGCAGCACCATCCGGTCCCAAGCGTTTGTTATGTTGTATAAGCGCCGGATATTACGGCCGGAACTACCTCGTCTTGTCAATTAGTCGTTGGCCTGTAGAGCCAAAACCTTTCGCCCCTCGCTCGGTTGTATCCAGCTTTTTTTGTTCCGTAATCCGCGCATGCAACACAGGCACGACGACGAGTTGAGCAATCCGCAGTCCTCGCGTCACCACAAACGGGTCCTCCCCGAAATTCACCAGGATGACTTGGAGTTCCCCGCGATAGTCCGAATCGATGGTTCCCGGCGTGTTGAGCACCGTGATGCCGTGGCGCGCCGCCAGCCCGGAGCGCGGCCGGACTTGGCCTTCGGTGCCTTGAGGCAGCGCAATCGACAGGCCCGTCGGGATGAGCGCGCGCCGGCCCGCAGCCAGCGTCACCGGCGCGTCCTCAGGCACCGCGGCCATCAGATCGAGGCCCGCGGCGCCTTCGCTCTGATAGGCCGGCAACGGCAGGTCGGCGCCGTGGGGCAACCGCATCACCTGCAATTCAATCTGCAATTCGATCTTCGATGTGCTCACGGTTTCTCGCTCATCGCCGCGGCAATGCGCTCGATCAACGCGGCCGCGACTTCGGTTTTCGATTGAGGTGGCCAGTCCTCGACACCGGTCTTTGTGACGAGATGAATGGTGTTGCTGTCGCCGCCCATGATGCCGGTTTCGGGTGACACGTCATTGGCGAGGATCCAGTCGCAGCCCTTGCGCGCGAGCTTGGCCTTGGCGTGCTCGATGACGTGCTGCGTTTCCGCGGCGAAGCCGATCACGAGCGCCGGCCGTTTGGTCTTGCGATGCGCCACGGTCGAGAGGATGTCGGGATTTTCGATCAACTCAAGTTCGGGCGTGCCTTTGCCGGTCTTCTTGATCTTCTCGCGGCTGTTGTGGGCGGTGCGCCAATCGGCGACGGCGGCCGCGAACACCGCGATATCGGCAGGCAGCGCTTTCTCGACAGCGGCCAGCATGTCGCGCGCGCTTTCCACCCTCACGATATTCACGCCCGGTGGATCGGGAATATTCACCGGGCCGGACACCAGCGTGACATGCGCACCGGCGCGCGCCGCAGCCTCGGCGATGGCGTGGCCCTGCTTGCCCGACGAACGATTCGCGATATAGCGCACCGGATCGATCGGCTCATGCGTCGGACCCGAGGTGACGATCATCCTGAGGCCTTTCAGCGCCGGCGCGGATGGCGCGAGCAGCGCTTCGGCGGCCGCCACGATCTGGAGCGGCTCGGCCATGCGGCCGGTGCCCGCCTCGCCGCTCTCGGCCATTTCACCCGCGTTGGGACCGATGAAGGACACGCCATCGGCCTTGAGCTGCAAAAGATTTCGCGCGGTCGCCTTGTTCGACCACATCTTGGGATTCATCGCCGGCGCGAGCAGGACCGGTTTGTCGGTCGCAAGCAGCACCGCCGAGGCGAGATCGTCGGCGTGGCCGTTCGCCATCTTGGCCATCAGGTCGGCCGTGGCCGGCGCGACGATCACGGCACTCGTGTCGCGCGCCAATCGGATGTGGCCGACGTCAAGCTCGAGCTTGGTGTCGAACAGATCCGTGTAGGGATGCTCGCCGCTGATCGCGCCGGCCGACAGCGGCGTGATGAACTTCTGCGCCGCCTCGGTCATGACGACGCGCACCGACAGCCCGCGCTCGCGCAGCCGCCGGATCAGATCGAGCGATTTGTAGGCCGCAATGCCGCCGCCGATGATCAGCAGCACGCGCCTCGCGCCGACGGACGGATCATCCTCGCGCGCGCCGGCTTTCGCCTGACGGGCGTTCGGCGGATTGATCATGTCGAGCGCCGCCAGGCCGGTTTCCTCCGCGGCGCCGCGCAGGATGGTGCGCACCTCGTCCTCGACCGAGCGGCCGTTTTTCGCGGCGCGCAGGCGGAGAAGCTTCTTCAGACGCTCGTCGAGCTGCCGGACCGTGAGGCTGGCCATGCGGAAACCCTCATATCCGGCCCAATGTAGAAAATGATTGCATTGAAATCAATGCAATCATCGGGTTGCCTGCCCTGCGAAATGGTGATGCGCTGAGACGGTTCGGGCAAGGCCGTGGGGATTCATGAACGACAATTCGGAAGCCTGCGATTTCGTCATCGTGGGCGCCGGCAGCGCCGGCTGCGTGCTGGCCAACCGCCTCACCGCGTCGGGCCGCCACCGCGTCCTGCTGCTCGAAGCCGGACCCGACAGCCGCCATCCGTGGCTCCGCATTCCGCTCGGCTACGGCAAGCTGTTCACCGACCGCCGCTTCAACTGGCTCTACACGACCGAGCCGCAGCCTGAATGTCACGGCCGCAACGTGATCGCGCCGCGCGGCAAAGTGCTGGGCGGATCGAGCTCGATCAACGGACTGATTTACATCCGCGGCCAGGCCGAGGACTTCGACCACTGGCGCCAGCTCGGCAACACCGGCTGGGGCGCAGACGACGTGCTGCCCTATTTCCGCAAGGCCGAGGACAACGAGCGCGGCGCGGATGCGCTTCACGGTGCCGGCGGCCCGCTCGGCGTCTCCGACCTGCGCGACCAGCATCCGCTCGCGAAGGCTTATGTCGAAGCCGCACAGCAGTGCGGCTATCCGCGCAACGACGACTTCAACGGCGCGCAGCAGGAGGGCGCGGGCTTCTATCAGACCACGACACGCCACGGCGTGCGCTCATCGACAGCGGTCGCCTATCTCGATCCGGCGCGAAATCGAGAAAATCTCAAGGTGGTGTCGCAAGCGCTTGCGACACGCATCCTATTCGAAGGCCGCCGCGCCGTCGGCGTCGAATACACGGCCGGCGGCGAGACGCGCATCGTGCGCGCCAATGTCGAGGTGATCGTCACATCCGGCGCATTCAATTCGCCGCAGCTTCTGCAATTGTCCGGGCTCGGCCCGGCTTCGTTGCTCTCGCCGCTCGGCATCCCGGTGATCGCCGACATGCCGGGCGTCGGCGACAATCTCAACGACCACTATTTCGCGCGGCTGATCCTGCGTTGCAAGGAGCCGCTGTCGCTCAATGACGCCGTGCGGCAATGGCATCGCGGCGCCGCGGCCGTGTTCCGCTATGCGCTGTTCCGGCGCGGCTATTTCGCGATCCCGGCGCTGTCGGCCGGCTGCTTCCTTCGCGCGCTGCCGTCATCGGCGACACCCGACGTGCAGTGCTCGCTGGCGCTTTATTCCGTGCAGAACATCGGCGATGCGCTGCATCCGTTCTCGGCCGTCACCGGCGTATGCACGCTGCTGCGGCCGGAAAGTCGCGGCTGGGTGCGCATCAAGTCGGCCAATCCAACCGACGCGCCGGCGATCCATCCGAACTATCTCGCGGCCCAGCGCGACCGCGACACCATGGTCGAGGGCATCAAAGCGCTGCGGCGCATCGTGCAGCAGCCGGCGATGGCACGGCACATTGCGGAAGAGTTCGAGCCAGGCCCGCCCTGCGCCACCGACGACGACATTCTCGATTATGTGCGGCGCCGCGGCTCGACGGTCTATCATCCGGTCAGCACCTGCCGCATGGGCCAGGACGACAAAGCCGTGGTCGACGAGCGGCTGCGCGTCCGTGGCTTTGAAAGCCTGCGCGTGATCGACGCCTCGATCATGCCGATGGTGGTGTCGGGCAACACCAACGCGGCGACCATCATGATCGCCGAGAAGGGCGCCGACATGGTGCTGGAAGATACAAGACGCTGAAAATCAAACGACCCGCCAAACGATCCAGACCAGCAGCGCGACGATTGCCCAGAGCGCCGTGGCCGTCCAGCGATGGATCCGCGTGTTGGCTTTGCCCATCGCCTCGACAATCTCCGGCGCCAGCACGAGGCCATCGCGGGTGATCTCGTCGAGATGCTCGACCAGCGCGGCGCTGCGCGTGAGCAGCGAGGGCACCGCGGCCAGAAAGCCGAGCGTGCCCTTGGCCGCATCTTCGATCCGGCCGGTCGGACCGAGATGACGCTCGATCCATTCGCGCACCACGGGCTCAGCCACGGTCCACATGTCGAGCTTCGGATCGAGCCCGCGCGCCACGCCTTCGACCACCACCATGGTCTTCTGCAGCAGCAACAGCTCCGGCCGCGTGCGCATGTCGAACAGGCCGGTCACCTCGAACAGCAGCGTCAGAAGCTTCGCCATCGAGATGTCTTCGGCGGTGCGCTTGTGGATCGGCTCGCCGATCGCGCGGATGGCCTGGGCGAAATCGTCGATCGAATGCTTCGCCGGGACATAACCGGCCTCGAAATGCACCTCGGCCGTGCGGCGATAGTTCCGGGTGATGAAGCCGTAGAGGATTTCGGCCAGAAAGCGCCGTTCCTTGGGCCCGAGCCGGCCCATGATGCCGAAGTCCACCGCGATCAGATTGCCTTCGGCATCCACGAACAGATTGCCGGGGTGCATGTCAGCGTGGAAAAAGCCGTCGCGCAGCGCGTGACGCAGGAACGATTGGATCACCGAGGCGGCAAGCTTGGGCAGATCGAGGCCCTGCGCTTCGAGCCGCGCCCGGTCGTTGAGCGGCGTGCCTGCTATCCACTCCATCGTCAGCACGTCTTTGGCGGTGCGGTCCCAGTCGACCGTCGGGACGCGGAAGTCCGGATCGTTCTTGGTGTTCTCGGCCATCTCCGAGAGCGCGGCGGCCTCCAGCCGCAAATCCATTTCCATCGCCACCGAGCGGCGCATGGTTTCGACCGTCTCGATCAACCGCAGCCGCCGTGCCTCGGCCGAGAAACGCTCGGCGGTTTCGGCGACAAAGCTGAAGGCTTCGAGATCGACGCGGAAGCGCCGCTCGACATCCTGACGCAGCACCTTGACGGCCGCAGGCTTCACGCCGTCGGGCGTCACCACCTCGGCGCGATGCACCTGCGCGATCGAGGCCGCCGCAACAGCCGGCCCGAACGACACATAGGCCTGGTTCAGCGGCTTGCCGAGCGCCGCCGTCACCACCGCCTCGGCCTGGGCCTGCGGGACCGGCGCCATCCGATCCTGCAGCGATTCCAGGTCGCGCGCGAGCGCCATGCCGACGACATCGGGCCGCGTCGCGAAGAACTGACCGAGCTTGACGTAAGCCGGGCCAAGCCGCGTCAGCGCGGTGGAAAGCCGGTGCTCGGCGCTCGAACCGGTCGGGCGCTCGATCAGCCGCGCGAATTTCACCGCCACCTGCGCCGACCATGGCAGCGGCACCTGATACGGCAGCGCCAGCACGCCCTCGCGCGCGAACACGACGCCCGCACGACCCAGACGAATGAGGTGAGAGATGGCGGAGATCACGCGGGCAATTCCGCTAGCTCAGAAAATCTGGCGACACGGGTGGTTTGCGCCCTCTCCCGCTTGCGGGGGAGGGTTGGGGAGGGGGCCGAATGCGAGCGCAGCAGTTGCGGCTCGCCCCTCCCTGTCCCTCCCCCGCAAGCGGGAGAGGGGACGTTGGGGCAACCACCGAGCAAAGTCTCAAATTCACAGCGCTCACAACCGCCAGCCGGAATGCAAAGCCACCACGCCGCCGGTGAGGCGTTCGAACGAGACACGGCCCAGCCCCGCGCCGCGGATCATGTCGGCGAATTTCGCCGGCTTCGGAAACTTGCGGATCGATTCCACGAGATAGCGATACGCCTCGCCATCGCCGGTCACGGCGCGGCCGATCGCCGGAATGACGTTGAACGAATAGAGGTCGTAGAGCCGGTCGAGGCCCGGCACATCGACCGACGAGAACTCGAGACACAGGAAGTGTCCGCCGAGCTTCAGCACCCGATGGATCTCGCCGAGCGCCACATCGATGCGCGGCACGTTGCGGATGCCGAACGCGATGGTGACGGCGTCGAAGCTCTTGTCGGGAAACGGCAAGGTCTCTGCGTTGGCGTCGATGAACTTGACGTCGCGCCCGGCCTTCTCAGCACGCTCGCGGCCGACCGCCAGCATCTCGGCGTTGATATCGGCAACCGTCACGCGGACGCCCCGGCCGCCGCGGTCGAGGACGCGGAACGCCACGTCACCGGTGCCGCCGGCCAGATCGAGCAGCGCAAACGGCGCCCGGCCCTTGGGCGGATTGACCGCCGTGACCAGCGCCTCTTTCCAGGCGCGGTGCAGGCCGCCGGACATCAGGTCGTTCATCAGGTCATAGCGGCGCGCTACCGAATGGAAGACGTCGTCGACCAGACCCTGCTTGTCGGCAAGCGGCACGCGGCGGTAGCCAAAATCGGTCTCGGAGGCAGCCATCGGAAATCGTCCTTTGTGGACAGGACCATAGCGCGGCACGGGCGATGAGGCTATCTATCAGGCCGTTGCCCAGTACACGCCGCTGACATCTAGCTTAATTATGCCCGAGCTCCCCGAAGTCGAGACCGTGCGCCGCGGGCTTGCGCCCGTGATGGAGGGCGCCAAGTTCGTCGACGTGATCGCCCATCGCGGCGATCTGCGCTGGCCGCTGCCCAAGGACTTCGCCGCCCGGCTCAAAGGCCACACCGTGACCGGGCTCGGCCGCCGCGCGAAATATCTCCTGGCCGACGTGTCCTCGGGCGAGGTGCTCGTGATGCATCTCGGCATGTCGGGTTCGTTCCGGGTGGAGCATGACGAGGGCGGAAAAACGCCTGGCGCCTATTATCACGACCGCAGCAAGAACACGGCGCACGACCACGTCGTGTTCCGGATGTCGTCGGGTGCGACCATCCGCTTCAACGATCCGCGCCGCTTCGGTTCGATGAAGCTCGTGAAGCGCACCGAGCTCGACGATGAGCCCCTGCTGAAGGCGCTCGGACCCGAACCGCTCGGCAATGCGTTTGATGCCGCGATGCTTGCGGAAGCTTTCCAAGGCAAGAACACGAGTCTCAAGGCCGCACTGCTCGACCAACGCAATGTCGCGGGGCTCGGCAACATCTATGTCTGCGAGGCGCTCAACCGCTCGCTGCTTTCACCCAAGCGCAAAGCCTCGACCATCGCCGATCGCAAGGGCGCGCCGAACGATCGCGCCATGAAGCTTGCGGATTCGATCAAGACGGTGCTGCAGGACGCCATCGAAGCCGGCGGATCGTCGCTGCGCGATCATCAGAAGACCAACGGCGACCTCGGCATGTTCCAGCATCGCTTCCGGGTGTATGACCGCGAGGGCAAGCCATGCCCGACGCGCGGCTGTCCGGGCACCATCAAGCGCATCACGCAGAACGGCCGCTCGACGTTTTTCTGTCCGGTCTGCCAGAAGTAGCGCGAGTCATTCACGAAGGAACGCCGCATGAGCTACCAGAACATCATCGTCGAGACCAAAGGCCGCGTCGGCGTCATCCGCTTCAACCGGCCGAACGCGCTCAACGCACTCAACGCCGCGCTGGTCGGCGAGTTGATCGCGGCAATCGATGTGCTGGAAGCCGACACCAACATTGGATGTCTGCTCATAACCGGATCGGACAAGGCGTTCGCCGCCGGCGCCGACATCAAGGAGATGGCGGACAAGACCTACCAGGACGTGAACATGGAGGATTTCGGCGGCGACAAGGATCGCATCGCGCGCTGCCGCAAGCCGGTGGTTGCGGCCGTCGCGGGCTTTGCGCTCGGCGGCGGCTGCGAGTTCGCGATGCAGGCCGACATCATCATCGCCGCCGATACGGCGAAATTCGGCCAGCCCGAGATCAAGCTCGGCGTCATTCCGGGCTATGGCGGCACACAGCGGCTCACCCGCGCGGTCGGCAAGGCCAAGGCGATGGATCTCATCCTCAGCGGCCGGATGATGGACGCGCAGGAGGCGGAACGCTCAGGCCTCGTCGCGCGCGTGGTGCCGGCCGCGAGCCTGATGGACGAGGCTATTAAAGTGGCCGAGACCATCGCCGGCATGGGCCTGCCGTCGGTTTATGCCGCGAAGGAAAGCGTCAATCGTGCCTTCGAGACGACGCTGGCCGAGGGCGTGCGCTTCGAGCGCCGCGTGTTTCACGCGCTGTTTGCCACGGAAGATCAGAAGGAAGGCATGGCGGCCTTCATCGGGAAGCGCCCGGCGAAGTTCAAGAACAAATAGCGGCGCTATTTCCGGATGCAGATCACACGGGTGACGGCCGACGCCGCGTAGGCGAGCGCCGCGTCACTCGTTGCAACGTTGTTCTGTCGTAGGAAGCTGCGGATCGCACCGACTGGCACCATCGACGCTTGCGACGCCGAGGCTGCCGTGCTGCTGGTCTGCACCGGGCTGAGCTGCACCACCCCCGCGAGTTTTCCCGAAGCGTTGAATGCGCCGGCGCCTGCGAAACCCAGCGCAGGCGTGGCATCGAGCGCCTTCGTGCTGCTGACTTGCGCCTTCGCAGTCGAAACCGCACTGCCGCCGGCCTGCGCCGTCGGATCGGCGACGCCGACCAGCGTCACGTTGCTCGCATCCTCATCGTCGGCCGCAAGCGGCGCGACGCCGACATCCGACACGCCATTGATCCGCAGCAGTGTGAGGCCCGTCGCGCGGTCGTCAGCAACGCGCTCGGCGTAACCCAGGCCCGGCAGCGTGACGCTCGAGCAGCCCTCGACGACACGGCTGTCGGTCAGCACGTCGCCCGCGGCGGAAACGAACACGCCGGTGCCGTAGTCGACCTTGCGACGTGACGCGCCCGCGCCGCCGGTGAGCGACAAACCTTGTGCAAACGGCAGATAGCTGCCGGCGACCGGCAGCACCAGCGGATCGATATCGCCTTCGATCGCCTGGTCGTAGAGGATCGTGAGCCCCCGCACCTCGCCGTCGCGGGCAAAACCCACGACGCGCATTTTCTTCAGGCCCTGCATGCCGATGATGGTGAAGGAGTCGCTCAGGAGACTGCTGCCGGACAGCCGCCGGCGCGGCATTTTCCTTTGCTGATCGAACACCGCCGCGATCGTCGCGCCGGTGTCGACGCGCCAGGTCTCGATCTGCAACTGACCCTGCTCCGAGCTCCAGCGCGTACCGCTCGAGCCCGGCGTCGTCTTCGTTGCAAACTTCGACGGAATACCGAGCCGCGCACCGGTCACCGGATCGTCGACCACGCGCCAGCCCGACGCGTCCCGGAGTGATGCGACGGAAGCCGCAAGCGACGCGCGCTCTTCGGGCGCGAGCAGCCCGGTGACCTTCAGCTTGTTGCGCTTCTGATAATCCCTGACCGCGTTGACCAGTTTGTCGCTGAACTCGCCGTCGGCGAGGCCGCGATAATCGCCGGCCCAGATGAGATCGGACTGGATCGCGATCCGTTCGCTCGGCGTCATCGCCGTATAGGCGTCGCGCAGAGCCGGCGACGTCGCAGCGTTCGTCGGGCTCGGAGCGGTCTCCTTCGCGGCCGCAGCCTTGGGCGCTCCGGTCTTGGGCGTCGCGCTCTTGGGCGCTGCAGTCTTGGACGCTGCCGTCTTGGGCGCTGTCTTGGGCTTCGGCTCAGCCTTCGCCTTGCGGGCACTTTTGCCGGTCTGCCTGCCCTTGGCGGCTCTGCCGTCCGTGGTTATTTCCGGGGCCGGCTGCGCCGGAGCCGAGGCTTCCTTGGCGGGCTTCTGCACGGCGGCAGCTTTCGCTGGTGCCGGCGCGGCAGGTGCATCGGGTTTTGCGGCGGCCTTGGTCTTCGGAGCGGGCTTGGCGGAAACGGGCTTTGCAGGCGTGATCGGGCCGTAGCTTTCGTGGACGTCGCCTTGGGCAAAGACTTCTGGGCTCGCCAACGCAATGACCAAGATCGCAAACGAAACCGCGCGCAAGATTCGCATGATCACCCAGCTCAACTTCAGACTCGCAAACCCTAGCCGAAACCAGCTCAATGCGCCAATGATGGCCTTCGAGGGAACCTGATGCTTTCGCCGGAAGAGCTCGAACGTTATGCGCGGCACATTGTCCTGCGCGAGGTTGGCGGACCGGGCCAGCAGGCGCTCGGCCGCGCTCGCGTGCTTGTGATCGGCGCGGGCGGGCTTGGGGCGCCGGTGCTGCTCTATCTCGCAGCCGCCGGCGTCGGCACGCTCGGCGTGATCGACGACGACACCGTGTCGCTGTCGAATCTGCAGCGCCAGGTGATCCATACGACGCACGACGTCGGCCGCCCGAAAATCGAAAGCGCCGCGGAGGCGATCGGCAAGCTCAATCCGCATGTGAAGGTGATCACGCACGCGACGCGGCTCGACGCCGCCAACGCGGTGTCGATCCTCGAAGGCTACGACATCGTCGCCGACGGCTCGGACAATTTCGCGACGCGTTATCTCGTCGCCGATGCGTGCTTCTTCGCCAAGAAGCCTCTGGTCACCGCCGCAATCGGCACCTTCGACGGCACGCTGACCACCGTGCGCGCGCACGAGCGCGGCAAGGACGGCAAGCCCAATCCGACCTATCGCTGTCTGTTTCCCGAGCCGCCGCCGCCCGGCACCGTACCGGCCTGCTCCGAGGCCGGCGTGCTCGGCGCGCTCGCCGGCGTGCTTGGCTCGATGATGGCGCTGGAACTCATCCGCGAGCTCGTGGGTTTTGGCGAGGGCCTGGTTGGACGCCTGCTGATGGTCGATGCGCGCGCGATGCGGTTCGAGACGCTGAGCTATGCGTGGGACGAGACCAATCCGCTGAGCGGCACGACGCCTTCGATCACGGATTTGTCGATCCACAAATGATCCGTGCTGCGAATTCGGCTCGCGCTTCCGCGCCATGACACGTGTCCGGCACCGCAGCCTGACTGCTCATTCATCTACCTGCTGCATTTGTAATTTGAAAAAAACGTTATCAGCACCAGATTATTAAATGCTGCTTGTTCCATGAAATTTGCTGCACCCGCGAACAGATCGAGTGGCGGAGGATGCCATGTCAAAGCTCACCTTGAGTATCGCGCTTGTTGCCCTCGCGTCCGTGCTGGCGTTGCCGGCTGACGCCGCGGGAAGGGGTGGCGGAGGCCGCGGCGGTGGTGGTGGCGGAGGGCACGCTAGCGGTGGTGGTGGCGGACACGGCGGTGGCGGTGGCGCGCATTTCGGTGGCGGTGGCGGTGCACGCTTTGGAGGCGGTGGCGCACGCTTCAGCGGCGGCGGCTTCCGAGCCGCGCCGCACTTCAGCAGCGGACCCCGGTTCAGCAGCGCTCCGCGCTTCAGCAGTGGCCCGCGGTTCAGCGGCCGCAGCTTCAGCAACCGTGGCATCTCGCGGCAAAACTTCTCGCGACAAAATTTCTCGCGTCAGGCCATCCGGTCGGGCAACCGCGGCGTCTCGCGCTCGTTCTCGAACGGCCGCAGCAACCGGTCCTTCGCCATCCAGAACAATCGGAACAATCTCTCCGGCCGCAACGGACGCTTCAACGCCAACAGCGCCGGCCTGAACAACAACCGGCTCGGCAAGAATACGATCCGCAATCAGGCCAGGACGCGCGCCGTGAGCAACGCGCTGAGCTCGCGCTCGCTCACCAACAGCCTGAGCAACAGGAGAGCCCTGCACAATCCGCAAAACCGTTCGCGCCTCCTCGCGAACGCGGCACTGGCGGGACACAACCATGGGCGCAACGGCGGCTGGTGGCGCCATCGCCACGGCGGCTTCGGCTGGGTCGGCCCGGTGTTCTGGCCGTTCGCCTACTACGACTTCTACGACTATGCGTGGTGGGGTGACGATTACGACTATGCGTTCTGGGATTACGGCTACGACGACATCTACGCCGGAATCTTCTCGCCCTACGGCTATGACGACTACGCAGGCTATGCGGGCTACCTGCCGTCAGGCGGCACGCGTGTCGTGACGCGAGGCCCTGCGACGCAAGGCACTGGCGCGCCCCCTGTGGCGACGCAGCAGAACCAGCCGTCACAGCTCGCGCAGATGTGCGGCGACGATTCGAGCGACATCGCGGGTCTTCCGGTCGATCAGTTCCGGCAGGCGATCCAGCCCAACGCGGACCAGCAGGCCGCGCTCGACGAGCTCGCCCGCGCCTCGGCCAAGGCCGCGCAGGACATCAAGAACGCCTGTCCGTCGCAGGTCGGCCTCACGGCCCCGACGCGGCTCGCGCTGATGGAGCAGCGCATCCAGGCGATGATCGGCGCGGTGCAGACTGTGCAGCAGCCGCTCGACAAGCTCTACGGTCTCCTCAACGACGAGCAGAAGGCGCGGATCGCGGCGCTCGGCAGCGAGCAGCGCCAGGCGCGGCGCGGCAATTCGCTGGCGCGGAGCTGCAACGCGGCGCAAGGCAGCACCGACAGCTGGCCGACCGCCGAGCTCGACCGCACGCTGCATCTGACCGACGCGCAGCGCGAAAGTCTCACCGGGCTGCAGAACGCGTCCGCCAAGGCGGCCGAGATGCTCAAGGCCTGTCCGCCGGACAGCGCGTTGACGCCGCCCGCGCGCCTTGCTGCAATCGAGACGCGGCTCGAGACCATGCTGCAGGCGGTGAAGACCGTGCACAGCGCGCTGAACGACTTCTACGCGCAGCTCAGCGACGAGCAGAAGGCGAGCTTCGAGACGCTCGGCCCGCAGCGCACCGGACAGGACGCCGACGCGTCGACCGATCAGGACCGGCCGCGCGTGCGGCACGTCCGCTCGCGCCGGCATGGCGGCGTGAACATCTACGGCATCCTGCGGCGCTTCGGGATTTGAACGCCGAACGCTGAGTGCTGCCGCATCTGGCAGGGCCAAGCCCGGCCCTGCCCTCATTACGAGATGATTTTCGGACCGCCCACGCGCAGCGTTTCGGTGATCAGTTCGCCGAGCGCCACGAAATCCACCTTGCGCGGCGAGGTGCGCCGCCAAGCCAAGCCCACCGTGCGGCCCGGCGCAGGCTCGGCGAAGCGCAACAGCTTGACGCGCTCGTCGCGCAATTCGACATCGACCGCAACGCGCGGCAGGAGCGTCACGCCGTAACCGTTCGCCACCATCTGCATCACGGTCGTGAGACTCGTCGCACCGAGGCTCAGATCGCGCCGCGCGCTGGCACAGAACGCCAGCGTCTGGTCGCGCAGGCAGTGGCCTTCTTCGAGCAGGATGAGCTGCTGCGCGTCGATGTCGTCGACGCCCACACAGGTGTCTTGCGGACGCGCGTCGGTCGCCGGCACCGCCAGCAGGAACGGGTCGTCGAACAGCGGCGTGGTTTCGATGTCGTGCTCCTCGACCGGCAGCGCCAGCAGCACGCAGTCGAGCGAGCCGCGGCCGAGCTCCGCCAGCAGCACGCGGGTCAGGGTCTCGCGCAGTTCGACGCGCAGATCGGGATAGCGGTCCTGAAGCATCGGCAGGATTTTCGGCAGCACATAGGGCGCCATGGACGGGATCACGCCGAGCCGAAGCCGTCCGGTCAGCACGTGGCTCCTGTGGCGGGCGAAGTCGGTGAGATCGCGAGTGGCGGCCAGCACCCGCTCGGCCCGCCGCGCGACCTCATAGCCGGTGTCGGTCAGCGTGATGTCGCCGGGGCGCCGCTCGACCAGATCGACGCCGAGCTCGTCCTCGAGCTCCTTGATCTGCATGGACAGCGCCGGCTGGGTCACGGAACTCGCTTCGGCGGCCCGCCCGAAATGCCTATGCTCGCCGAGCGCGACCAGATACTTCAGCTGTCTCAAAGTGATCATGTCGATAAGCTAAGCTTATCGACGCGGTCAGACAATACGATTAGACCTGATCCATTCTAAAGACCAAGGTCCGGCCGGGATTGGGCCCGGCAGCGGACCGGGACACTCAAGCGCGCGTAAATGCCAAGGAGGAACTACATGGACGCCAAAACCGACAAAGGGGCCACGTGCCCGTTCTCGAGCGGAGCGCACACCAACCGCGATTGGTGGCCGGACTCGCTGAGCATCGACATGCTCCACAAGAACTCGACCCTGTCCGATCCGATGGGCAAGGAGTTCGACTACGCGAAAGAATTCAAGACCCTCGACCTCAACGCGGTGATCAAGGACCTCACTGCGCTGATGACCAACTCGCAGGAGTGGTGGCCGGCCGACTTCGGTCACTACGGCGGTCTGATGATCCGCATGGCCTGGCACAGCGCGGGGACCTACCGCATCACCGACGGCCGTGGCGGCGCCGGCGCCGGCCAGCAGCGCTTCGCGCCGCTGAACTCGTGGCCCGACAACGCCAACCTCGACAAGGCGCGCCGGCTGCTTTGGCCGATCAAGCAGAAGTACGGCAGGAAAATCTCCTGGGCCGACCTGATGGTGCTGGCCGGCAACGTCGCGCTCGAGTCGATGGGCTTCAAGACATTCGGCTTCGCCGGCGGCCGCGCCGACGTGTGGGAGCCGGAAGAGCTGTACTGGGGTCCGGAAGGCACCTGGCTCGGCGACGAGCGCTACAGCGGCGAGCGCCAGCTCTCCGAGCCGCTCGGCGCCGTGCAGATGGGCCTCATTTACGTGAACCCGGAAGGCCCGAACGGCAATCCTGACCCGGTCGCCGCCGCGAAGGACATCCGCGAGACGTTCTTCCGCATGGCGATGAACGACGAGGAAACCGTCGCGCTGATCGCGGGCGGCCACTCGTTCGGCAAGACCCACGGCGCGGGCGATCCGTCGCTGGTCGGACCCGAGCCGGAAGCCGGCGCCCTCGAAGACCAGGGCCTCGGCTGGAAGAGCAAGTACGGCAAGGGCCACGGCGCCGACGCCATCACGGGCGGCCCCGAAGTGACCTGGGTGCAGACTCCGACGCAGTGGAGCAACAACTTCTTCAAGAACCTGTTCGAAAACGAATGGGAGCTGACGAAGAGCCCCGCCGGCGCCAAGCAGTGGAAGGCGAAGAACGGCAAGGCCGACATCCCGGATGCCTTCGACAAGTCGAAGAAGCACGTGCCGACCATGCTGACGACCGACCTGTCGCTGCGCTTCGACCCGGCCTACGAGAAGATCTCGCGGCGCTTCTATGAGCATCCGGAGCAGTTCGCGGACGCGTTCGCCCGCGCCTGGTTCAAGCTCACGCACCGCGACATGGGCCCGATCCAGCGCTACCTCGGCCCGCAAGTGCCGAAGGAAACGCTGATCTGGCAGGATCCGATCCCGAAGGGCGATGCGTCGCTCAGCGATGCCGACGCCACCGCGCTGAAGGCGAAGATCCTCGCCTCCGGCCTCACGGTGTCGCAGCTCGTCTCGGCCGCCTGGGCGTCGGCCTCGACGTTCCGCGGCTCCGACAAGCGCGGCGGCGCCAACGGCGCGCGTGTCCGTCTGGCTCCGCAGAAGGACTGGGAAGTCAACGAACCCGCCCAGCTCAAGACGGTGCTCGGCAAGCTCGAAGCGATCCAGAAGGAGTCGGCCAAGAAGGTCTCGATCGCCGACCTGATCGTGCTCGGCGGCAACGCCGCGGTCGAGAAGGCGGCGAAGGACGCCGGCGTCGACGTGAAGGTGCCCTTCTCGCCGGGCCGCGGTGATGCGACGCAGGACCAGACCGACGTCGACTCGTTCGCGCCGCTCGAGCCGCGCTCGGACGGCTTCCGCAACTACATGCACGCCAAGCGGCAGTTCATGATGCCGGAAGAGGCCCTGATCGATCGCGCGCAGCTCCTGCGTCTGACCGGACCGGAGCTGACGGTTCTGGTCGGCGGCCTGCGCGTGCTGGGCGCCAACGCCAAGGGCTCCAAGAACGGCGTGTTCACCAAGCAGGAAGGGAAGCTGACCAACGACTTCTTCCTCAACCTGCTCGACATGGGCACGGAATGGAAGCCGAAGGGCAACAACGAGTACGAGGGCATCGATCGCAAGACCAAAGCGGTGAAGTGGACCGCCTCTCGCGTCGACCTGATCTTCGGCTCGCACTCCCAGCTCCGCGCGTTCGCGGAGGTCTATGGCTGCGCCGACTCCAAGGAGAAGTTCGTGAAGGACTTCGTCGCGGCCTGGGCCAAGGTGATGAACGCGGATCGCTACGACATCGCCCACTAACGACTGCACACTCCGACGTCATCGCCGGGCCGGCACCTGCCGCGCCCGGCGATTTCGTTTCATAAGATTTATGCGCTCCATGCGGCGTAGGGCGGATTAGCGAAGCGTAATCCGCCAATTCGCCTCAAGAGACATGGCGGGTTACGCCTTCGGCTAACCCGCCCTCCAACTGCGCGGCCCTCCAGCCCCTTACACCACATCAATCTGACGTTTTAGGATGCCGCGTCCCAAGCTTGGAAACTGAAATGAGGCGACGGCAATTCCTGGCGCTTGTCGGCGGCGCGGTCATCGCGACCCTCGGCGGCGGCGCCGTATACAGCGCGCTCGAAACACCGGGCGTGAGCGTAGCCAGCCGTCTGCTACGGCTCGTGCTGCGCTTCGTCGTCAAAGGCCGCGACGGTCGGGCCCCGGACATCGGCGCGCTGCGCCACCGGATGGATTCGCTCGCCCGGATCTTCCCCGGTGCGCCGAAGAATACCAAAGCGACAGCGCTCGACGCCGGCGGCGTGAGCGCGCTTCGCGTCGTCCGGCCGGAGTCGCGCGACGGATATCACGTGCTTTATCTGCACGGCGGCGCGTATGTTTTCGGTTCGCCGTCGCTTTATCGCAATCTGCTCTGGCGCATCGCGAGAGCCACGCGAGCCCAAGTGCTGTTCGTCAACTATCGGCTGGCTCCGGAGCATCCGTTTCCGGCGGCTCTGGACGATGCCGTCACCGCCTACCGCTGGCTGTTGGCGGATGGCGCCGACCCTTCGCGCATTATCATCATGGGGGATTCGGCCGGCGGCGGCCTCGCGGTTTCGGCGTTGCTCCGGCTCCGCGATGCCGGCATCGCCTTGCCGGCCGCGACCGTGATGATGTCGCCGTGGACCGACCTGGCGGTGACAGGCGAATCCAACCGGGTGAACGCCGCGTCCGATCCACTCCTGGAGCCGGAGCAGGCCCGATACATCGCTCGATTGTATCTGGCCGGCGCCGATCCCCGCAGTCCCGATGCATCGCCGCTTTACGGCGATCCTGCCGGGTTGCCGCGATCGCTCATCCAGGTCGGCAGCGACGAAATCATGCTCGACGATTCGGTGCGGATGGCCCAGAAGATGCGCGCTGCCGGAGTTGACGTGGAGCTTGAGGTCTGGCCCCTGATGCCGCACGCTTGGCACGTCTTCGCCGGCTTCCTTCCCGAAAGCCGCAGGGCTATCGAAAAGATCGGCACTTTCGTCAACACGGCTTTTGCTTCGGCCCAGCGGCCGTATTCGTCTGGTTTCGAGGATGGCGCCGGCGCCGCACGGCGCTAGGTCTGAGGCGCGGCAAGTGCTCGGAGTGACAGGTATTCAAGGCCATGCGGCGCACGGACATCGACGGACTGCGAATTCTGATCTGCATCGGCATCATCCTGGCGCATGCGTTCCTCATTTTCGCGGCCGAGCCGCGCTACCATCTCAAGAGCGCCGAAGTCTGGCCGGTGGCCTCGGTGGCCTTTGAATTCTTCCGCGTGACCACAACGCCGCTGTTCTTCACGATTGCCGGCTGGTCCTCGGTCGTGTCGCTGCGCCGGCGCAGCTCCGGCCGCTACGTGCTGGAGCGGGTTTCGCGCCTGCTGGTCCCGCTGATCGCGGGAGTTTTGCTGTTCGGGTCGATCATCAAATACATCGAGCTCAGCCATGGGCGCGACGTCGGCTTTTATGGTTTGCGGATGGTCGGCGATCTGCACATGAGCTTTTCCCAGTTCTTGCCGCTCAGCTTGACGCGAACGAAACTCATGACCTGGTCGCACTTGTGGTTTCTGGTCTACCTGCTCCCGATCTCGTTGGCGTTGCTGCCGCTGCTGATCCGGCTTGCGCGAAGCGTCCCGAGAACCACGGTGCCGGCCGCGTTCGTGGTCTATCTTCCGGCGCTCCCCTTGATGGCGCTCCTCGTCGCCATCAAGGGCTACTGGCCGTTCCTGCCGAACCTCCTCGCCGATTGGAATTTTTTCTACTACGCGCTGCTTTTTGCCTTTGGCGCGGGGATCGCGGCCTGGCCTGGCTTTGAGACGCGGCTGCAGTCCGAGGCCCGGCGCCTGCTGGTCGTGGGGCTGCTGGCATTCACCGGCTTGATCCTGAGCGGTGAATCCCAGATTGGGCGCCTGTTCGTCGGACTGACGGCATGGAGCTTCATTGCTGCGGGCCTCGGCCTTGCGGCTCGTTACAAGCCTACAGCTACTCCGGCGCTCAACTATCTCTCCGAGGCGACGATGCCGGTCTACATCATCCACCATGCCCCACTGCTGCTGATCGGCATGGCGGTGCTGTCGCTGGCGATCCCGGTATGGCTCAAGGTCATCGTGATCTGGCTGGCAACCTCGGCGGTTTCAATGGCCGCCTATCACTGGCTGATCCGGCCCTGGCCTCCGATACGCTTCCTGATGGGCATGAACGTCCAGGCGCCGAGGACAATTCCGGCGCCACAGCCGCAGCCGAACGTCTGACGCCTCCGCACTCAGCGGCGCAGCGCACACGCTCGCAAACTCGACGATGTCTTTGCGCGTAGGACGCAGATCGCGGCCCTCATGCTGAACGATCTGATCCAAGCCGCAAAAAGCGCGCGAATTCACGTTCGACGCGGCTCGGCTTCGCGGCGGCGCCTCACGATCTCGGCAAGTTTCGCGAAAGGATGGGTGCGCAGCGCATCGAGGTCCGTTTCAAACGATGGAAAAAACGGCCGCTCGCGCCACCGGAAAAATTGGCGATAGGCTTCATCATCCTGATCCAGTTTTTGCAAATAAAGGGCAAGCTCGGCGGGACCCTCAAAGTCATTCACGTTGATGAAAGCGTTTTCGCCCGGAGCAAATTGATCGATGTTGGGCGCTCCCCGATAAACAGGAACCGTGCCGGCCAGCAGCGGGTCAAAGAATTTCTCGGTCACGTAATCGGTTTCGAGCGCATTTTCGAACGCCAGGCAGAATTTATAGCGCGCTATCGTGGCGAGCTTCGTCCGCGGCCCTTGATCTGCTTCCTTCAAGAATCTGTTTCTGAAAAACCGGCCGAAGGAATCCACCTTGATTTTTGTCATCAGCGCCGCCGCATATTCGTTGCGGCCTGATTTGTTCGCAGGCGCCGACTGAAACATCACGACCGGCGCCTGTTCCGACTTTGCCGGCAGCGGCTGGCTCAAGGCCTCAAGCCATTTACGTCGGCTTGGACAATAGGGTGCCCAAACGTCTGCAGAGCGTGAGTAGCTGATGACGAGATCGAACAGCTCCAGGAATGCCGGATTTTTCAAGACTGGAACATTGTCCGCACTTTCCGCCGACCATGCGACCCATAGCTGCCCTGGCAGCTTATTCAAGTTAGCGAAGCCCTCGAGATTGGGATGGTCGTAGACCAGGTTTGGAACGTGAAAAACGACAGCGTCAGCCTCGGGGAACAACGAAGGATCCCAGGTAAAAGCTGCACGATCCTCCGGCTCCAGACGCGACACGTCCGGCGCTTCGCCGAAGAACTTGTTGTAAAAAAGGATGATCGGATGAGGCCGCGAACCCAATGGTTCATCTCCGATGCAGCTCCGTCAACGGTCTCAAACAAACTCAACCAAGCCGCTTATTTTTGACGTGTTCGATACGGATGGCAACCGGCTTCGTCGGAGGATCACTTTTCCTGAACACGTTTAAGATAATCGATCACCGCCAAAACTCGATTTTTAAGTCTGTACGCGTGGGTGGGTCCAAATCGATAGCCCCAGATTGGCATCTCTCGCGTGCCATGGGCGCTGATCGAAGAATTTCGACCGTCGACCATCCGGTACACTCTTTCAAAAGGAAACACACCGTTGTTGTTTTTGGCGAGAACTGTCAGATCGGCAGGAGGCGTCTTCAGAGCTTTGCTGACGGGCCCATTACCTTTTGCTTCCATGCCGTGGCATGCCGCACAGAAGGATTGATAATCCAATTTGGCTTGATCGCCATTCTCGGCAAGTACGCAAGCGCCACTGACAAAAATCATACTAGCTATGGCGAGCATCTGATACGCGGCCCAGCTCATCCCTCGAATTATTCGCATCCGAGTATCCTTTTCCTATTGTCTCCAGCACATCCAATCAACGCCGCCGGGCATGCGCCCGCCCATGCACTAGATGGCCCGCGGCGGGATAGCGAAAATCGGTCCCCTGAGGAGCACCCACTGCTCACTCACCTTCCGCATCACCAAGGAGGCGGCTTTTTTCATTCGGGTCTGCCACTAACGGGATTGTCTCTCGCAATTGCTTGATGTTCTCGCATCTCATGCGACGAGCGATGTCTTACATGCCCGCCTCCGCACGCTCGAATAGTTCCAGTCATGCAACCGGGGCTCTTTGACTTAAATCAATCCGCTTATCGACAGGTGCCTCATCGTTTGCAGATGGATGCTGTCAATCGCGCGAATAAGTGTCGTGCCCATGCTGAACAATGCCGGGCTTTGGCTGAACTGGCTTCCCAGCCATGCGTCAAGGACGAGTACCTGCGCATATCTCACCAGTGGCCCACGCTTGCCAAGAGATCGAGGAAATAGAGCGCATGCGGCATTTCGCGACAATTCTCATTCGAATCGGAAAGTCGAGGGCCCCACCTGATGTGGCAACCCGTCTCGTCCGCACCGTTCGACCGCGATCTTGAACTTGCGGTGATCAATGATGACGGCGAGCACACACTCGTATTCCCGTCTCGGCGCGTGCCCGGCGGGTGGATCGATGCCAAGACGAACAGGTGGCTAGACCTTACAACCGACCCATTGGCGGCAGTGGAATACGACCTAGAGCCGGCTCTGTTCGATTTCCTTCACCACCCTGTGACGGTAATCCATATGGAGGTTCTGGCTCTCCAACATGCCATCCAAGAACGCTTGGGCGCGGTCCAAACCGCTGTGGCTGTTGATGCGCATCGTCCTGACAATCGCCATTTGCTGCTGGATTCTACGCGCACCGTCCGCGATATGCCTTTCGATGTGCGCTAACAGCTCCAGATTCTTACCGAACTTGTCCTCTTCCTCGATCAGGAGACCCTGGATACGCGCTCTCTCCTCCGGTCGAATGTCCGACAGGAGCACCTCCTGAAAATGCTTGATGTTTTCCCGCGCGATGAACCGATCCATGGCCGCTCCTATCCGCGCCCAGCCAAGGATAGCTCACGTCGGGGGAGGCCTGCCAGCCGTTTCGGAACGTTGACCTTGCGCAAAGCGGCGCGGTGGTCGTCGTGGATTATGAAACCATGGCGGACATCTGGACGCGATGTTCAAGGACTGGGCGCCCGGTGAAAACTGGCATCACGACTGCAATGGTGAAATTCCGCAGCTTGCCGGACATCGAGGTCCCAATGCGTTGTGAGGCGTGCGGCGGCGAACATTTTTGGAAGGCGTCGGAGGCGTGGATCGAAGGAGGCAAAGATGGCTCGATATCAGGTCAAACTGTTCAAAGATCTCCTCAGCTCGGACGGCCACCCGTTCCACTGCCTCCAGTCAATTATAGAAGTGGATGCTGACGGGCCGGACACTGCGGTGAAAGCCGTTTTGAACGACATGCGGGGCAAACTTCGCTGCCGGCGGCTCCGCGGAGACTATTCGGCTGATGCGCTTGCGGACCGTTACCCTCAGCAAAAGAAGCTCGGCGGCAAGCATCCAGCTCCCTCGGCGTCACCTCAGGCCGACAGCATCGGCTCACACATCGGAGGGAATACGGCGAACATAATACCGATTGCGCGAACCTGTGCGCCTCATCGGACGAACCAACCGAGACTGCATTGTTGCTCACCCTCGTAACACAGTTGGGCAAGCGCAACGCTCAGGGGCACTCAAGTTATTGAATTGGCTCAGGTCGCCAATTGGATGGTGCCCAGAAGAGGACTCGAACCTCCACGCCTCGCGGCGCCAGTACCTGAAACTGGTGCGTCTACCAATTCCGCCATCTGGGCACTGGCGGCACACATAAGGGGCGAGCTTTCGCCTTGTCAATCCAAGGCTTGGTCGGCGCGGCGCATCGGCCCGGATCGGCCGGAAATTTGCGGAATTCTCCTGCCACAGATGCCCTGTACAGTGGAGGAAACCCGGCGTATTTCGCTATAAGGCGCTGGCCGAAGCCGCCTGAACCGAGCCCGAAAAGACACGCCCCGAGAAACACGCCCGAGAGACATCCATGGACTTCCAAGCCAACAACGACACGCTGATCACGATCTTCGGCGGCTCGGGCTTCGTCGGGCGCCACGTGGTGCGGGCGCTGGCGCGGCGGCAGTATCGCATGCGCATCGCGGTGCGGCGGCCCGATCTCACCGGCCACCTGCAGCCGCTCGGCCGGGTCGGCCAGATCCACGCCGTGCAGGCCAACATCCGCAACGCCGAGTCGGTCGAGGCGGCGGTGCGCGGCGCCGACGTGGTGATCAACCTGGTCGGCATCCTCCACGAGAGCGGCCGGCAGCGCTTCGACACCGTGCAGGGCTACGGCGCCGAGCAGGCGGCGCTCGCGGCCTCCGCCCACGGCGCGCGGATGATCCAGATTTCGGCGATCGGCGCCGACGAGAATTCGCCGTCGGGCTACGCACGCAGCAAGGCGATGGGCGAGAAGGCCGTGCTGGCGGCCAAGCCGGACGCCGTGATCGTGCGGCCGTCGGTCATGTTCGGTCCCGAGGACGACTTCTTCAACAAGTTCGGCGCCATGGCGCGGATGCTGCCGGCGCTGCCGCTCATTGGCGGCGGGGAAACCAAATTCCAGCCGGCGTTCGTCGGCGACGTCGCGGAAGCCATCGCGCGCGCGGCCGACGGCACGGCGAAGGCGGGCACGATCTACGAGGCCGGCGGCCCGGAGGTGAGAACCTTCAAGGAGCTGATGCAGTTCGTGCTCGACACCGCCGAGCGGGATCGCTTCCTGGTGCCGCTGCCGTTCGGGCTCGCGAAATTCGTAGCGATGTTCGCGCAGCTTTCGCCGTTCAAGCCGCTGATCACGCCCGACCAGGTCGAGCAGCTCAAGGTCGATAACATCGTATCGGCCGCGGCGATCGCCGAGGGCCGCACGCTCGAAGGGCTCGGCATCGAGCCGACCGCGATGTCGACCATCGTGCCGTCCTACCTCTGGCGCTTCCGCAAGACCGGACAGTTCAAGACCGGCCGCTTCGCCTGAAACACGGATTTGCCGGGCGGCCACCCCGCTTTGGCGCGCGCCTCCGGAGCATTTTTCCGCGGGCGTTTTGTTCTTGCTATGTTCGCAAATCACGCTTAGACGGCGACTCACCTCGCTCACTGAGGGCGTCGACTAGGGACGTCTATTTGGCGGAGCGAGGTGTGGCGCCTGCAGGCGTGGCTCGTGACCACGTCCCAGGGTGTGAGGTCATCGTCCGTCCCCGATGAGGGGGCCGCCTTCAGTGGCAGGGCGCGGTCGGTGAAAGCGGGCGCAAATGCCCCGTGGAGCATGGTGGGTGAAAACCCAGCCGGTCCGATCGAATCTCGAACGGTGGCCTCGCAACAAATCGCCACAGTGGAGCGCCGGGAGGCGAGCGGACCTGATCGCAAAGGTCCGCGGCACCTCTCGCAAAGGTGCCCCCAAGGTGCGCCGTCTCGGCGCTCCGCGCCCTCACGCATGTGAGGGACCAGGAAGAATAGAGGCGCTGGCCCCGTGCCTGATCTGAAGGGGCCGATGAATCACGCCTGCATGGATGTTTGGATGACGCGCAAAAGCGTGGGCTGTTTGACAATTGAATCAGGATGCCACCGACGCCAATCCGACGGCGGTGTCATTGCCGGGCTTGACCCGGCAATCCATGAGCGGCCGCTGCGAAGGCAGTCGTACGAGCCGACGCCGTTGCGTCATCGTATGGACCCCCGGGTCAAGCCCGGGGGTGACGACCGCTTATGTTGGTGGAGGTGTGGACTCGTGTGCCGCCCATGCCCGAGGGTAACGACCACCTTCGTTGACGGAGCGCGAGTCCAAGCACGCAACTCGAGCCGCCTCAGCGCGCCCATTAACACCGCGCATACCAAACCGGAACCGCGGCCGAAGGTTGCCGCCGGCTTTAAGGTTCGAAATACCCCGCCCGTGCATGTTCCCCTTCAGGGGGAACTGGACAGGATGTCCGATCACGACATCGCGCGATTCCGGTCGAAGGCGCCTTCGAACCGGCTCAAGGTGCTGGCACCGGTGGTGCTGGTGACCTTGGCGTTTTGCGCGCTGTGCAGCCATGTCCTGATCGAAGCGCGCCGTTCGGCGCTGGAACGCGCCGGAGACGCCGCGGCCAACATGGCGGTGGCGATCGAGGCCGACATTGTCCGCAATGTCGAGGCGCTCAACCTGTCGCTGCAGGGCGTCATCGCCGGTCTCGGCCAGCGGGAGCTGGCAAGCTTGAGCCCGGAGCTGCGCCAGCGCATGCTGTTCGACCACTCCACCGCGGCGCGTTCGTTCGGCGCGATCCTGGTGATCGATGAGAACGGGCGGCTGCGCTACGACTCGCGCAATCCTTCGCCCCGGCCGCTCGACCTCTCCGGCCGCGACTATTTCCGCCTCCAGAGAGACCAGGCCGCGCCGGTGCTCAGCGTCGGCCAGCCCGAAGCGGCGCGATCGTCCGGCGCCTTCATCATCGGCGTCAGCAAGCGGCTCACCCATCCGGACGGCTCGTTCGCCGGTGTGGTCGCCGGCACGGTCCAGCTCAGCCACTTCAAGAAGCTGTTCAACGACATGTCGCTCGGTCCGAACAGCACGATCATGCTCGGACGCGCCGACGGCACCATGCTGATGCGCTGGCCGTTCGACGAAGCCCTGATCGGCCGCAACATCGGCCATGCGGAGATATTCAAGCGGCTGAAATCCGCGCGCAGCGGCCGCTTCGAAACCACCGCCGTCACCGACGGCGTGCACCGGCTGTTTGTCTACAGCCAGATCAGCGACCTGCCGATCTTCGTCAGCGTCGGCCAGTCGACCGGCGCGATCTATGCGCCGTGGCGCAGCTATGCCTGGACCGTCGCGATGCTGATCGTCGCGCTGGTTGCGATGTCGGGCGCGCTGGGCTGGCTCCTGTTGCGCGAGCTCAACTGGCACAGCGAGGCCGAGCAGCGGCTCGCGATGCTGGCTTCGACGGACGGCCTCACCGGCCTCTCCAACCGCTGGCATTTCGACGACACCATCCGCAAGGAATGGCGGCGTGCGCGGCGCGACCGCACGCCGGTTGCCCTGCTGATGATCGATGCCGACGCGTTCAAGACCTACAACGACACGCACGGCCATCAGGCCGGCGACGAGCTTCTGAAGGTGATCGGCGAGGCGATGCTCGCCAACGTCCGGCGCGGCGCCGATCTCGGCGCGCGCTACGGCGGCGACGAATTCGCGGTGCTGCTGCCCGGCGCGTCGCTGGAGAACGCCGCCGAGGTCGCGGGCAAGATCCGCGCGCACTTCAACCGGGTCTGCCGCGACAAAGGCCTGGCGGAGGGCGCCAGGATCAGCATCGGCGTCGCCTGCCTGATCCCCGAGCGCAGCACGGGCCACGCCGCGCTGCTGACCGCGGCCGACGAAGCGCTCTATCGCGCCAAGGACGGTGGCCGCAACCGCACCGAGCTCGCCGAAGCGGCATTCAAGGCCTCGCAGGAGATAGCGAAGCCCGCGCTGGTCGCGGCGGCGTAGCATGCTGTCATTCCGGGGCGATCGCGAAGCGAGCGAACCCGGAATCCAGAACTCGGGAATCTTTGCGGAGCTGGATTCCGGATCGCGCGCTGGCGCGCGCGTCCGGAATGACGGAGGGGTGCTATTTGCCGAGCGCCAGCGCGATCAGGCCGGCGGCGCCAACCACAACGCGCCACCAGGCGAACAGCGCGAAGCCATGACGCTGCACGTAGCCCAGGAACGTCTTCACGACGATCCAGGCGCAGACGAACGACACCGCAAAGCCGATTGCGATCAGCACCTGGTTCCCCGACGTCATCTGCGCATGCGACTTGTAGAGGTCGTAGGCGAAGGCACCGGCCATGGTCGGCATCGCGAGCCAGAACGAGAATTCGGCGGCCGAGCGTCGATCGGCGCCGAGCAGCATGGCGCCGACGATGGTCGCGCCGGAGCGCGACACGCCCGGGATCATCGCAACGCACTGGATGATGCCGATATAGAGATACATCGGCATCGTATAGGTCATCACATCGGTGTAGCGCGGCTTGAGGTTGAGCACGTCGATCCAGAGCAGCACGCCGCCGCCGGCGATCAGCGTGAAGCAGATCAGCCACTCGTTGAACAGCACCGACTTGATGAAGTCGTGCGCGATCGCGCCGACGATCGCAGCCGGCAGGAACGACAGCAGAATGCCCAGCACGAAGCGCCGCGACGACCAGTCGGTGAAAAAGCCGATCGCGAGCCGCCAGAGCCGGCCGAAGTAGATCGAGAGCAGCGCCAGGATCGCGCCGAACTGAATGAGCACCGCGAAGGTCTTGCCGAAGTCCTCGTCGGCAAAGCCGAAGAAGCGCTGCACCAGCAGCAGATGCCCGGTGGAGGAAACCGGGATGAACTCGGTCAGGCCTTCGACAATTCCGAGAAAGACGGCCTTGATGATGTCAAAGGTCATGAAATGCTCCAGCGGGAACGGGACGAGGATGGCAACGCCTCCGCCGTGCTTGTCGCCCAACCGCCGCCTGGGAGCAATGCCGCATGCGGCGTTGCTCAATAAAATGCGCGCTCACGCGAAGCTCTTGAAATTGGCGAGGATTCCGGGTTTGGACTTGGCGCGCACCCTGTTAGGGTTGCGTCCCAGTGATTCCTTCGTGCTTCTTTTGAGGCGACAGCACTCCGACCATAAAGGTTTATGCTCACCATCTTTCATCATCCGTTTTGCCCGCACTCCCGGTACATCCGGCTGGCGCTTGCCGAATACGGACTGGAATACCGTACGATCGAAGAGAGGACTTGGGAGCGCCGTCAGGAGTTCCTGATGATGAACCCGGCTGCCACCACGCCGGTGCTGGTTGCCGAAGGCTATCCGCCGGTGCCGGGCGCCGCCGTGATCTCCGAGTTCATCGACGAGGTCAGCGGCCCCGAGCTCCAGAGCGGCCGGCTCCTCCCGGAGGAGCCCGGCAAACGTGTCGAGGTGCGCAGGCTCACGGCTTGGTTCAACGAGAAGTTTTTCGCCGAGGTCAGCGGGCCGCTGGTGCTGGAGCGCTTCTACAAGCGGCTGATGCGCATCGAGCAGGGCGGCGGGCCGCCGGACACCGATGCGATCCGTGCGGCGCGGATCAACGTCCGGTATCATCTGCTCTATATCGGCTGGCTGGTGCGCACGCGCGACTGGCTTGCGGGCCAGGAGATGAGCTTTGCCGATCTCGCTGCCGCCGCCCATCTCTCGGCGGTCGACTATCTGGGCGATGTGCCATGGAGCGAAGACGAGGCCGCGAAGAATTGGTACGCACGGGTGAAGTCGCGCCCGTCGTTCCGGCCGATTCTCGCCGAAACCTGGCCGGGGCTGACGCCGGCGTCGACCTACGCCAATCTCGACTTCTGACCGACCTCACAAGCCTCAAGACCCGGCTGGTCGAAACCGCGCATGCGCAAGGTTTCGATATCGTCGGCATCACGCGGCCGGACGCAACACCGCTTGCCGGTGTGAGACTTCAGCAGTTCCTCGCCGAAGGCGCCCATGGCGACATGGCCTGGATGGAGGCGACGGCCGAGCGACGCGCCAGCCCGCAGGCGCTGTGGCCGCAGGTGCGCTCGGTGATCATGCTCGGGCTCAACTACGGACCCGATCACGATCCGCTGGAAATCCTCAAGGCGCGCGAGCGCGGCGCGATCTCGGTCTACGCCAAGGGCGAGGACTATCACGAGGTCATCAAGCCGCGCCTGAAAGACATCGCGCGCTGGCTCATCGCTGAGGCGGGCGGCGACGTGAAGGTGTTCGTCGACACCGCGGCCGTGATGGAGAAACCGCTCGCGGCGGCCGCGGGCCTCGGCTGGCAGGGCAAGCACACCAACATGGTGTCGCGGCAGTTCGGCTCCTGGCTGTTTCTCGGCGCGATCTTCACGACGCTCGAACTGCCGGCCGACGAACCCGAGCGCGACAGCTGCGGCACTTGCCATGCCTGTCTCGACATCTGCCCGACCGCGGCGTTTCCGGCGCCGTACCGGCTCGATGCGCGGCGCTGCATCTCGTATCTCACCATCGAGCACAAAGGTCCCATTCCGCGCGAGATGCGCGCAATGATCGGCAACCGCATCTATGGCTGCGACGACTGCCTTGCGGTGTGCCCCTGGAACAAGTTTGCGCAGGAAGGCCGCAACGCGAAGCTCGCCGCGCGTGAGGTGGCGCGTGCGCCAAAGCTCGAAGAGCTGGCGCGGCTCGACGACGCGGCGTTCCGCAAAATGTTCGCCAAGACCGCGGTCAAACGCACCGGCCGCGACCGCTTCATCCGCAATGTGCTGATCGCGATCGGCAATTCCGGCGACGCTGCGCTCGCGCCGGCAGCCGAAAGGCTTCTGTCGGACGCCTCGCCATTGGCCCGCGGCGCCGCGGTCTGGGCGCTGACGCGGCTCGATCCGGCCCGAGCGGCAGCTGTCGCGCCCCAATATGCGGGCGAGCCCGATCCGGCCGTGGCCGAGGAATGGGCTCTCACACCGAACGCCTGATACGGCGCCCCATTTGCCGTGTTAGCCTTCGCCCAACAAAGAAGATTGTCGGGAGGACCTCATGACCGCCATCACGCGACGGAGCGTGGTCGCAGGGCTGGCCGCGACGGCCGCGTTGCTACCCGACCGCGCGCTTGCGGCCTGGCCGGAGCGCAACATTTCCATGCTGCACGGACTGACCGCGGGCGGCGGCGTCGATGTCAGCGCGCGGCTGATCGCCGAGGGATTGAGCCGGCGGCTTGGCCAGCAGGTCGTGGTCGAGCCCAAGCCCGGCGCGGCCGGCACGCTCGCCGCAGCCCAGGTCGCGCGCTCGCCCGCGGATGGCTACACGCTGGGCTTCATTCCAAGCGGCCACGCGGTAACGGCCGCGACCTACAAATCGCTGCCCTACCGCTCGATCGAGGACTTCACCATCATCGGACAGGTGATCGAATTCCCGTTCGTGATCGTCACCTATCCGGATCACACGATTCGCAACGTCTCCGATCTGATTCAGGCGGCCAAGACTCGCCACGAGCCGGTGCTCGGCGGCGTGCCGGGCGCCGGTACGCCGCAGCATCTATTGATCGAATATTTCTCCAGGCTTGCCGGCATCAAGATCCAGGTCGTGCCGTATCGCGGCGGCAATCAGTCGCTCACCGAGCTTCTCGGCAAGCGTATCGATTTCCTGATCGATCCGCCGGTCGCGCTGATCGGCCAGATCAAGTCCGGCGCGCTGCACGCCATCGGCGTCAGCGGCGAGACGCGCTACGCGCCGCTGCCCGAGACCGGCACGATCGCGGAGGCCGGCTTTCCGGGATTCTCGATCACCTCATGGATGGGTGTGGTCGGCCCGGCCAAGATGCCGAAGGAGATCGCCGAGCGGCTGAACAAAGAGCTCAACGAACTGGTCGCCGAGCCAACGACCATCGAGCGCATTCATGCGCTCGGCAGCGAGCCCAAGGCCGGCACACCGGCGGATTTCACCAAGCGGATTGCGACCGATATCGAGCGTTGGAACAAGGTCATTGACGAAGCCAAGATCGAACGCATCTGATGCCGGGATGAGCACGCTGGTTTGCATGGGGTTGGGCTACTGCGCGCGGCACTTTGCAGCTGCGTTCGGTCCGCGATTTTCGAGCATCATCGGCACCACGCGCGATCCGCACAAGATCGCCGATGAACCCGTCGAGCTCCTGATGTTCAGCGAGCATCCATCGGAGCCGCTGCGCGAAGCGATCGCGGACGCGAGTCATCTGTTGATCTCGGCCGCACCCGACGACGCCGGAGATGCGGTGCTGACGGTGTTCGGCGACGAGATCGCCGCAGCCGAGAATCTGCAATCGATCGTCTATCTGTCGTCGACCGGAGTCTATGGCGATCACCGCGGCGCTTCCGTCGACGAGACCACGCCGACCGTGCCGGCTCATGAGCGCGGCGGCGCGCGCGTCAAAGCCGAGTTCGACTGGCAGGCGCTGGGACGGCGCTGCGGCGTGCCGGTCGCGGTGCTGCGGCTCGGCGGCATCTACGGCCCAGGCCAGAATGCGTTCGTACGGCTGCTCGCCGGCCGCGCCCACCGCATCGACAAACCCGATCACGTCTCGAACCGCATCCATGTCGCCGATATCGTGCAGACGATCGAGGCGGCGTTCCGGCTGAACTACAACGGCATCGTCAACGTCACCGACGGCCAGCCGGCCTCGCCCAACGAGCAGATCGAATATGCGTCGAAGCTTCTCGGCATCGCGCCGCCACCACTGCTGCCGTTCGACGAGGCGAAACGGACGTTGTCGCCGTTCCTGATGAGCTTCTACGAGGGCTGCGCACGCGTGCGCAATGATCGCCTCAAGAACGATCTCGGCATCACCTTGCGCTATCCGGATTATCGCGCCGGTCTCGACGCGCTGCTCAAAGATGGTTTCGACAAACCATCGTCACGGACCTGACAGTTCGCTCACCGCCGCGATCAATCGTTCGATGTCCTCCGGCCGCGACAGGCGATGATCGCCGTCCTTCACCAGCGTCATCACGACATCGTCGCGGGCGAGCCGCGACGACAGCTCCATCGCATGCTGCCAGGGCACGTCGGCATCCTGCACACCTTGCAGGATGCGCACCGGGCAGCCGGTCTCGATCAACCCGCCGAGCACGAGATGCTTGCGGCCGTCTTCGATCAGGTCGCGCGTGATGACATAGGGCTCGGCGGAGTATTCCGAGGGCCGCTCCCAGAAGCCCTTGGTTTCGATCTGGCGCTTCTGGTCCGGCGAGAACTTTTTCCACATCAGTTCTTCGGTGAAGTCGGGCGCCGGCGCGACCAGCACGAGGCCTGCGAGTGAGCCTTGAAATTTCGTGCCCAAGGCCGCGCGCTGCCGAAGCGCGCGAGAGAGAAGCAGTGCGATCCAGCCGCCCATCGACGAGCCGACCACCACCTGCGGCCCCTTGGCGAAGCGCTCGAACACCGCGACCGCATCCTCGAGCCAGCGGCCAATGGTACCGTCGGTGAACGCGCCGCCGGACTCGCCATGGCCCGAATAGTCGAAGCGGAGGCAGGCGCGGCCGGTCCTGGCGGCCCACTCGTCCAGCGCCACCGCCTTGGTGCCCTGCATGTCTGATTTGAAGCCGCCGAGCCAGAACACGCCGGGCATCTGACCGGCGCGCAGCCGCACCGCAATACGCCGTTCTGCGGGGCCGCTCCCCACATTGATGGATTCCAGGCTGGCTTCGCTCATGTCATAACGCCTTCGCGGCCGCGACCGGGCCATGATTATCGGCTCGTGTTTCGCCGCAAGCCGCCGTCCGGCGCAAGGGATTTGTGCGGCTTCGTCAGAACCGGGTCCGAACGATGGCGATGGCCGAGACCGCCGAGCAGCGCGTGCTGCCCCGAACGCTGGCGGGCGCGACGGTGCTGCAGATCGTGCCGGCGCTCAACGATTCGCCGCAGGTGCGCACCACGATCAGCGCAGCCCACGCGCTCATCCAGGTCGGCGCGCGCATCATCATCGCCGGTGAGTATGGCGACTTGGTCGATCAGCTGAAGAGCTTCGGCGGCGAATGGCTGCCGTTCGAAAGCGCGACGATGAATCCAACCAAGCGCCGCGCCAATGCCGAGTTGCTGACGAAATTCATCGACACCGAGCGTGTCGCCATCGTGCATGCCAAGAGCGCAAGCGCAACTTGGAGCGCAGCGGTTGCAGCACAACGAAACGGCGTCCGCCTGATCACCGAGCTGCCCGATCTGCCGCGGCGGCGGATGTGGCTTGCGACGTTCTATCTTGGCGCACTCAGCCGCGGTGACCGCATCATCTCGCATTCGGTGTTCAATGCGCGGCCGATGATGAAGCGCTATGGCATCCCGCCGGAGCGCATCAGCGTCATTCCGCGCAGTCTCGACCTGCGCCACTTCAATCCTGCGAATGTGCCGCCCGAACGGGTCACCAAGCTCCGCCAGATCTGGGGCATTCCGCACGGTGCGCGCATCGTTCTGGTGCCGGGGCGAATAGCGCCGCCGAACGGTCATCTGGTGCTGGCGCACGCCGCGCGCATTCTGGCCAAAGGCGGCATGCGCAACGTGACCTTCGTGCTGGTCGGCGACGATCAGCGCTATCGCCGCTTCGTCGGCAAGTTCTGGAAGGTCGCGCAGGCAGAGGGCGTCGATGCCCTGTTTCGCGTGGTCGGCTTTCACGAGGACATGCCGGCAACCTACGCGGCCGCCGACTTCGTGGCGGTGCCCTACACGTCGGCGCCAATCTACGGTCGCGTGGTCGCCGAAGCCCAGGCGATGGCGAAACCTGTCATTGCCTCGTCGATCGGCCCGCTGCCGGAAAACATGATCACGCCGCCGCGCATGCCCGAGGAACTGAGCACCGGGTGGGAGGCGAAGCCCGGCGATCCGGTCGATCTCGCCAAAGCCATCGAGACCGCACTGGCGCTCGAGCCCGACGATTATCGCGCGCATTCGGCACGGTCGCGCCAGTTCGCCGAATACACCTTTTCACCAAATCGCGCCGCGGCCGCGACACTGGAAATCTATGCGTCGTTGCTCGAATCGCTGGATTGAACAGGACCATCCGCGACTCAGGCGATCGGACGGCGCCGGTCCAACCAACCTTTGTCTATCAAAAAAGCCGCATGAAACCGGCGTTTTTGGTCCAAACCGGCGTTGACTTATTAACCGGCAATCCCGATTCTCCCTGCTTCCACAACAGCAAGGAGTTTGCACCCATTCGCCGCCCAATGAGACAGCCGGCCCCCGTCCAGAAAGACGGCCCGCGCATCAATGAGGAGATCCGTGTCCGCGAGGTCCACCTGATCGACAAAGACGGTGCCAACCTCGGCAACATGACGCCTGCAGAAGCCCTGGCCAAGGCCCAGGAGGCCGGCCTGGATCTCGTTGAGATTTCACCCAACGCCACGCCGCCAGTCGTCAAGATTCTCGACTTCGGCAAGTACAAGTATCAGGAACAGAAGAAGCAGGCTGAAGCCCGCAAGAAACAGAAGGTCGTCGAGGTCAAGGAGATCAAGCTCCGGCCGATGATCGACGACCACGACTACCAGGTGAAGATGCGCTCGATGGAGCGTTTCTTCGAAGAGGGCGACAAGGTCAAGGTGACGCTCCGGTTCCGCGGCCGCGAAATGGCCCACCAGGAGCTTGGCACCAAGCTTTTGAACCGGGTGAAGGACGACACGACCAAGCAGGCCAAGGTCGAATCCGAGCCCCGGATGGAAGGCCGCCAGATGGTGATGATCCTCACGCCCCGCTAATGGGCTGATACTGTTAACGAATTCAGGATTTTACGCCCGCGGCCCCGGCTGCGGGCGTTTTCTTGTTTCGGTTGTCTTTTCAACAGTCCTCTGCCATAAACCCGGCCTTCCGCCGCCCGGCTGATAAGGGCTGCCGTGGCGGCGGAGCTGATCCATCAGCACGCTCATGTGAGCATTTTCCGGCTGGACCGGGCCTTTGGCCTGCGTCGGATGCCGAACCGAAGGAGAGCAAAATGCCCAAGCTGAAGACCAAGTCGGGCGCCAAAAAGCGCTTCCGAATTACCGCGAGCGGCAAGGTGAAGTCGGCGATGGCCGGCAAGCGGCACGGCATGATCAAGCGGACCAAGAAGCAGATCCGTCAACACCGCGGCACCCGCGTGATGTTCAAGACCGACGGCGACAACATCATCCAATATTTCCTGCCGAACGGCTGAACCGGAACGGGCTGCCTCAGGTCAAAGACGCGCGTAAACGCGCTTTTCGGCCACAGTCCAGGATCGCATTCGTCACGGAATCTAGCTTTTCAGGAGATCAGTCATGGCTCGCGTCAAACGCGGCGTCACTGCCCACGCCAAGCATAAGAAGGTCTACAAGGCGACCAAGGGCCACTACGGCCGGCGCCGCAACACCATCCGCATCGCCAAGCAGTCGATGGAAAAGGCGATGCAATACGCCTACCGCGACCGCAAGAATAAGAAGCGCACGTTCCGCGCCCTTTGGATCCAGCGTCTGAACGCCGCGGTGCGGCCGTTCGGCCTGAACTACTCGAAGTTCATCGATGGGCTCGCCAAGGCGGGCGTCACGGTGGACCGCAAGGTGCTGTCGGAGATCGCGATCGCGGAGCCGGCGGCATTCGCTGCCATCGTCGAGAAGGTCAAGGCGGCACTGCCGCAGCAGAAGGCGGCTGCTTAAGGCCCACAGCAATCATTCCGGGGCGCCGCGCAGCGGCGAACCCGGAATCCAGTTGCAAATTCGGTGCTTACGTCTGGATTCCGGATCGCCGCTTTGCGGCGTCCGGAATGACAAGCTGCAACTATTTGGCTTTCGTGCCGAACCGGCGCGAAGCGTTCACCGTGCCCTGCGCCTGACAGAACGCCGTAAAGGAGCGGTACATCGTGCCGCTCCTTTTGGCGTATTTGTCGTCGCAGCGCTTCTGCTCCCGGTCGTAGGCCTTCTTTTGCGCCTTGCTGAGCTTTGGCAGGAATTCAGGCTCACAGCGCTCCCGCACGGCTGCGGCGAGGCTGATGTCACCGCCAGCGCCATAGGCGCAGGCCTGCATGATCTCCAGCGCCTGCATGCAGCCCGGGGCCTTCCGGATGGCGTCCTCACGGGCGTCGAGGGCGAATTCCTCGACCGGGCAATCCTTGGCCTTCAAAGCCTGGAGCGGGGTGGCAAACAGCGTGGCCGACACGGCCAAAACCATCCGTCGCATCAAACCAGCCTCGATAGCTCCCACCGGTACCGATGCTCGCATGGCGTGCCGCGGCTGTCATCGCACCGTTATCGCCAAACTGAGGCTTGACCTGACGGGTGCCGGATGTCCAAAACCGACCGCTTTCGCGAGGTTTGAATGACCGACATTGCCATCCTGGAAACTGAGATTTCGACCGCTATCGCGGGCGCGCCCGACGAAGCCGCGCTCGAAGCCGTGCGCGTCGCGGCGCTGGGCAAGAGCGGCTCGGTGACCGCGCTCTTGAAAACCCTTGGAGGCCTGAGCCCGGACGAGCGCAAGGTCCAGGGACCGGCCATCAACGGCCTGAAGGACCGGGTCAACGCGGCGCTCAACGCCCGGAAGGAAGGCTTCAAGGGCGCAGCCCTCGACGCCAAGCTCGCGACCGAAACCGTCGACGTGACGCTGCCGGTGCGCGAGGCGCCGGCGGAGCTCGGCCGCGTCCATCCGATCAGCCAGGTGATCGACGAGCTGACCGCGATCTTCGCCGACATGGGCTTCGCGGTCGCCGAGGGGCCGGACATCGAGACCGACGACTACAACTTCACCAAGCTGAACTTCCCCGAGGGCCATCCGGCCCGCGAGATGCACGACACGTTCTATTTCAATCCGAAGCCCGACGGCTCACGGCTGCTGCTTCGCACCCACACCTCGCCGGTGCAGGTGCGCACCATGCTGAAGCAGAAGCCGCCGATCCGCGTCATCATTCCGGGCCGGACGTATCGCAGCGATTCCGATCAAACGCACACGCCGATGTTCCATCAGGTCGAGGGGCTTGTGATCGACAAGACCGCGCACCTCGGCCATCTCAAATGGATTCTCGAAGAGTTCTGCAAAGCGTTCTTCGAAGTCGACAACGTGAAGATGCGCTTCCGGCCGTCGTTCTTCCCGTTCACCGAGCCGTCCCTCGAAGTCGACATCCAGTGCAAACGCGACAAGGGCGAGGTGCGTTTCGGCGAAGGCGACGACTGGCTCGAGATTCTCGGCTGCGGCATGGTGCATCCGAACGTGCTGCGCAATTGCGGGCTCAATCCCGACGAGGTGCAGGGCTTTGCCTGGGGCATGGGGATCGACCGCATCGCCATGCTGAAATACGGCATGCCCGACCTGCGCCCCTTCTTCGAGGCCGACGTGCGGTGGCTGTCGCACTACGGCTTCCGGCCGCTCGACTTCCCCACGCTCGCCGGAGGCTTGAGCGCATGAAATTCACCCTGAACTGGCTCAAGGAGCATCTCGATACGGATGCTTCGCTCGACGAAATCGTGACGAAGCTCACGATGATCGGGCTCGAGGTCGAGAGCGTCGACGACAAGGCGGTGCTCGCTCCGTATGTCATTGCGCGCGTCCTTGACGCACAGCAGCACCCGAAAGCCGACCGGCTGCGGGTCTGCATGGTCGACATCGGCCCCTCGGGCGATGGCAAGCCCATCCAGGTCGTCTGCGGCGCGCCGAACGCGCGCGCCGGCATGACGGCTGTGTTTGGTCCTCCGGGCGCTTATGTGCCCGGCAAGAACATCACACTGTCGATCAGCAAGATCCGCGACGTCGAGAGCCGCGGGATGATGATCTCGGGCGCTGAAATCGGCGTCTCCGACGATCACGACGGCATCATCGAGCTTCCGGCCGACGCGCCGATCGGTCAGAGCTACGCGAAATATGCGGGCCTCGACGATGCGGTGATCGACATCAACCTCACGCCGAACCGGCCCGACTGCACCGGCGTCAGCGGCATCGCCCGCGATCTCGCTGCCGCCGATCTCGGCTCGTTCAAGGAGCGCACGCCGAAGGTCATCAAGGGCGAATTCCCCTGCCCGGTTTCGGTGACGCTCGATTTCGGCCAGACCCATCCGCTGTGCCCGGCCTTCGCGCTGCGGCTGGTGCGTGGCGTCA
Source organism: Rhodoplanes sp. Z2-YC6860 (assembly GCF_001579845.1). Classification (GTDB taxonomy): domain Bacteria; phylum Pseudomonadota; class Alphaproteobacteria; order Rhizobiales; family Xanthobacteraceae; genus Z2-YC6860. The sequence continues at coordinate 352,385 of NZ_CP007440.1, read as the reverse complement.
AGAACGGCCCGTCGCCGGAATGGCTGCAGAAGCGGCTGAAGGCCATCGGCCTGCGCCCGATCAACACGCTGGTCGATATCACGAACTTCCTGACCTATGACCGCGCCCGGCCGCTGCACGTGTTCGACGCCAGGAAGGTGAAGGGCAATCTCGTCGTGCGCCGTGCGAACAACGGCGAGCAGCTTCTCGCCCTCGACGGCAAGACTTACACGCTCGACAACGCCATGTGCGTGATCGCCGACGAAAACGGCCCGGAGTCGCTCGCCGGCATCATGGGCGGCGAGCATTCGGGCTGCGACGAGAACACCACCGATGTGCTGATCGAATCGGCGCTGTGGGACCCGCTCAACATCGCGCAGACAGGGCGCAAGCTCGGCATCAATTCGGATGCGCGCTATCGCTTCGAGCGCGGCGTCGATCCGAACTTCATGGTGCCGGGGCTCGAACTCGCCACGCAGCTGGTGATCGAGCTGTGCGGCGGTACGCCGTCCGAGGTCACCATCGCCGGCAAGGTCGAGACGATCGAGAAGGTGATCGATTTCCCGACCAGCGAACTGAAGCGGCTCGCGGGGCTTGATCTCGACTTCCCCGAGATGCGCCGCGTGCTGCAAAAGCTCGGCTTCATCGTCGTCGGTCAAGGCGGCCGCGTGAAGGTCTCGCCGCCGTCGTGGCGGCCGGATATCGAGGGCAAGGCCGACATCGTCGAGGAGATCGTCCGCATCGTCGGCGTCGACCGCATTCCGCTGACGCCATTCGGCCGCGGCGATGCTCCGCGCAAGCCGGTCCTCACCATGGCACAGGTGCGGACCCGCAAAGCGAAGCGCGCGCTCGCCGGACGCGGCATGACCGAGGCCGTGACCTGGTCGTTCATCTCCAAGCCGCAGGCCGAACTGTTCGGCGGCGGACAGAAGGAATTGGCGCTGGCCAATCCGATCGCCGCCGAACTCTCCGATATGCGGCCGAGCCTCATTCCAGGGCTCACCGCCGCCGCCCAGCGCAACGCCGACCGGGGCTTCCCCGATACGGCGCTGTTCGAGGTCGGGCAGATCTTCAAGGGCGACACGCCGGAGGATCAGTTCATGGCCACGACTGGCGTGCGCCGGGCGCTGGCGAAGCCAGCGGGCCCCGGCCGCCACTGGTCCGGCAAGGCTGAGAATGCCGACGCCTTCGACGTGAAGGCCGACGCGCTCGCCGTGCTCATCGCGGCAGGCGCCCCCGCGCAGGCGCTGCAAGTGGTGCCGGGCGGTCCCGCCTGGTTCCATCCCGGCCGCTCCGGCACGATCCAGATCGGGCCGCAGAACGTGCTCGGCTATTTCGGCGAGCTGCATCCGCGCACGCTCGAAGCGCTCGACGCCGAGGGCCCGCTGGTGGCCTTCGAGGTCATCCTTGAGCGCATCCCGGAGGGTAAGGCAAAGGCCACGCGGGCCAAACCCGTGCTCGAGTTGTCGCAATTCCAGCCAGTGACCCGCGACTTCGCCTTCGTGGTGGATCGCGCCGTGAAAGCGGGCGACGTCGTGCGCACCGCCCAGGCGGTCGATCGCAAGCTCATCACCGGCGTGTCGGTGTTCGACGTTTACGAGGGCGCAGGGATCGAGGCCGGCAAGAAGTCGATCGCCATCGCCGTGACGATCCAGCCACGCGACAAGACCATGACCGAGCAGGAGATCGACGCGCTGTCGGCCAAGCTCGTGGCCGAGGTTTCAAAACGCACCGGCGGCGTGTTGCGGGGTTAGCGCACTTCCCCGTCTGAATTGAAGCACGTCAGCGCAATACCCACCGACCGTCACCCCCGCGCTCGACGCGGGGGTCCATGACCCAATCTCGACAACGGAAGTCTTACGTAAGGCTGCCTTCGTCGCGGCCGCTCATGGATCGCCGGGTCAAGCCCGGCGATGACACCACCGCTGTGGTCCGCATAGACGTCCACAGCGCATTCAAGACGCGGACAACGCGTTTGTGCGCGTCACATCAATTGCGGAATTCCTTGATCTGCGGCTTGGCGCCCCATTCGCAGAATCCTTTGGGGTCGAACGGCAGCTGTCTCTCGCGATACATCAGCTCGTCGGCGATCTCGCGAACGCCCGACGAATATTCAAACACCATGTTGTCCGGGCCTTCGAAATACAGGAAGCGCGCCGACGATGTCGGATGCCGGCCGGGCCCGAACACCATCGGCACCTGCCGCTCCGACAGGAAATTGAACGAGCGCATCACATCGTCGCCGCTCTCGACTTGATGATTGATGTGCTGGATGCCGGCCCGGTTGGTCGGAAACAGCGCGATGGTGTGATGGACCTCGTCGATCCGCAACAGCGCGGCATCGCCGATGCGATCGCTGACGCGCGCATTGCAGACCTTGGTCCAGAAGACTTCGTCGCGCGCCGCGTCGGTGGTGCAGAGCCCGATGTGGCTGAATCCGGTGATGCCCGCGTCGCGCTCGCCGTGATAACGCCGGCTGCTCATGGCCGGCCGCCACACCAGCTCGATGCTGTTGCCGGTCGGGTCCTTGAAGGCGATGAAGCTTTTCACGCGGCGCAGCTCGGCCTCTTTGGCGGTGCCAAGGCGAACATGATGGCCGAGCTTCTCGAGCTCGGCCGCCGCCATGTCGAGCTCTTCGCGTTCGGCCACTTCGAAGGCCGCCGTCTGATCGGTTGGCGAGCCTTCGAAGTAGCAAAGCGTGTGCTCACGCTGATCGGATTTCAGGTAGACGCTGTCCTTCGAGCGATAGGCGACTTCAAGGCCGAGATAATCAGTGGCGAACTTGGTCGCGCCGTCGAGGTCTGCGGTGCCAAGGCGCACGTAGGAGACGTCTTGCAACTTGATCATGTCCCGGCCCTCCCGATGAATTCGGCAATCTTGCACTCGCTTCCCCAATCGCACAGCCCTTCCGGGCCTGCGGGAAACTGCCGCGGCCGGCGATCCTGCGTATCGACCTCGCCCTCCGCGACGAAACTGAACAGCACGTCAGAGGGGCCGGCGAACGTCACGAACAACTGTCCTGACGCGGGCCTGCGACCCGGTCCGTGCACGACGGGAACCTGCAAGTCGCGCAGGACGTACTGGTTCCGCATCAGCAGATTGACGTCCTCGACCGCATATTCGATCGCAAGGATGCCTGCCCGCGACGCCGGAAACAACGCCACCCGATGGTGCGCGCCGTCAAATCTCAGATAGGCCGCATCGCCGGCCCAATCGCTGACCTTGGCGCCGAGAACATCGGTCCAGATCGAGAGATCCTTGTCGACGTCGGTCGAACGCAAAATCACGTCGGCCAGGCCTTTGATGCCGGCGTCCCGGCTCGGAAAATAGCGCCAGCCAGAGTTCAGCGGGCGCACCACGAGTTCGATGCGGTTGCCGCTGAAGTCGGTGAACCACGCCATGTCCTTGACCTTGCGGCGCGCGCAGTCCTCGGCCGTGCCGCGGCCGGTGGTGAGCCCCAGCCGGGCGAGGCCTTCGAGCGCCGCTTCGAGATCGCTCGAATAACGAACCTCGAACGCGACCGATTGGCCCGCACCGCCAGGGGACTCGAACGCGAGCGTGTAGTCGCGAAAATCAGACCGGAAGGTCGCGACATCGGGCGTCCGGTCGATTGGCTCGAGACCGAGAACGCGCTGCGCGAAATCCGCCGCGCGGCCGAGATCCTCCGCCACAAGGCGCACGTAACGAAGCTGCTCCAGCGCCACGACCCCGGCCATATTCTTCATGCTCCATGCCGAAACGGCATGGAGCAATTCTTAGCGAATATTGGCCGCCTTCTCCAGATTTGGCCTATGGTTGCTGCGATACGAAAAAAGCAGCAGGGCGGCCCCAGGCCGCCTCAACAAAACAAACCGAGAGTGAAACGTCATGGAAATGAGCGTCCCGGTCGGCGGCGACAGCAAGACCGTCGAGCAGCCGAAAAACCAGCCCACCCGCGACCGGCGCAACTCCAGCGATCTCGACGTCTGGCTGGAGAAGGCCGAGGCGATGGGCGAGTTGAAGCGCATCACCGCCGAGGTCAGCTCCGATCTCGAGGCCGCGCACATCACCTACCTGGTGGGCCTCGAAAAGAGCCCGGCGCTGCTGTTCGAGAACATCAAGGGCCATCCCGGACAAAAAGCCCTCTACAACATGATCGGCTGCAACCTGTCGCGGTTCTGCCTGATGATCGGCGAGGAGCCGGTCGATCATCCGCTCAAGGCCGTGCAGCTTCTGCAGAAGAAACTCGGTCGCAAGATGAAGCCCGCCGAGGTGCCGGCCGAGAGCGCGATCTGCAACCAGAACATCGTCGAAGGCGACAAGATCGACATCCGCATGTTCCCGGCGCAGCGGATGTGGCCGCTCGACGGCGGCATGTATCTCGGCACCGCGGACTCGGTGATCACCAAGGATCCCGAGTCCGGCCGCATCAATGTCGGCACCTACCGCATGATGATCAAAGGGCCGCGCGAGATCGGCGTCTACACGTCGCCGGGCAAGGACGGCGGCAACGATCGCGACAAGTGGTGGAAGATGGGCAAGCCGGCGCCGATCGCGGCGGCCTACGGCATCGATCCGCTGCTGTTTCTCGTCGGCGCCACGAGCCTGCCGAAGACCGAGAGCGAGTACGAATACTATTCCGGCATCAAGGGCTCGCCGATCGAGCTGTTCACGTCGGACCTCACCGGTCTGCCGCTGCCGGCGCATGCCGAGATCATCCTCGAGGGCCATCTCTATCCGGACGAGACCTTCGCCGAAGGCCCGTTCGGCGAGTTCACCGGCTATTACGGACGGCCGAGCGGCGCCACGCCTTACATGCGCGTGGAGCGCGTGCGCTATCGCAACAACCCGACGCTCACCTGCGCGCTGATGGCCGACGGACCGTCGAACGAGTGCGGCCTGTTCTGGGCCGCGGTGCGCTCCGCCGGCATCTGGGCCGATCTGCAGAAGCTCGGCATCCCGGGCGTGCAAGGCGTGTGGTCCATCCCTGAAGCCGCCGGCTGGGGCATGACCGTGGTCTCGATCAAGCAGATGTATGCGGGCCACGCCTCGCAGGTGATGGCGCTCGCCGCGCAATGCACCGCGGGTGCCTACTTCGGCAAGTACATCATCGTGGTCGACGACGACATCGACCCGACCAACATCGGCCAGGTGTTGTGGGCCATGGCGACGCGCTCGCGGCCCGCGCAGTCGATCGATATCCTGCGTGAGACCTGGAGCACGTTCCTCGATCCGAGCCTTAATCCGCCGGAGCTGCGGCCTTGGGGTTCAAAGGCGCTGATCAACGCCTGCATGGACTACAAGCACATCAAGTCGTTCTCGCCGCGCACCAAGCTCGACAAGAAAACTTATGACCAGGTGGTGTCGCGCTGGCAGGAGCTTGGCTTGTCGGGCAAGCCGCCGGAGATCAAGATTTTCGAGGATAAGACGAGCGCCAAGGACGTGACTTGACGAACGCTGGTCGCTGCAACTTGTGCCACCACTCTCTCCACGAGTCATTGCCGGGCTTGACCCGGCAATCCATGATGAGGTGCAGCGGAGGCGGCCGTAAAATTTGAGCTGGTTGCGAGGTCTCATGGATGCGCGGGTCAAGCCCGCGCATGACACCGCCGGTGTGGCAACGCTGCCGAAACCTCTTGAAACTTGAAAGGAGCGTTGCATGAACGTCCAAGACAAACCCAAAGGCTCGCGCGAGCGCACGCTGGACGAGGTCAAGGCCGAGTTCATGCGGCGCGCTGGCAAGCTCAATCCGTTCGAGGACATCAAGCGCGAGGACGCCGAGAAGGTGATGGCCGCGCTCAAGAATCTCGACAAGGACCATTGGGCCGACGAGTGGAGCAAGATCGGGCACGCCTATGAGGCGCAGGGCGATGCGCTGGCCAAGAACAGCGGCGACCGCAACACGCTGCGCGAGCTCTACATGCACGCCTTCGACGCCTGTCGGGTCGGCCGCTATCCGTCGCCGGTGTCACAGGGCAAGCTCGCCGCCTACCACCACTCGCTGCGCATGTTCAGCAAGGCATCGAAGTATTTCGATCCGCCGCTGGAGATCGTCGAGATCCCGTTCGAGGGCAAAAAGCTCGTCGGGTATCTGCAAAAGCCACCGGGTGTCGCCAATCCTGCCGTGGTGATGCATTGGGGCGGCGTCGATGGCTGGAAGGAAGACCGGCTGCGCATCGCTCACGAGATCATGAAGGCCGGGCTCGCCTCCTTCACCATCGACATGCCGGGCAGCGGCGAGAACCCGGTGCTCTACGGCGACCCGCTCGCCGAGAAGATCTACTTCACCTGGCTCGATTATCTGCCGACGCGAACCGACATCGACGGCCGCAGCGTCGCCGTGTGGGGCGGCAGCTTCGGCGCCTACTGGGCGGCGCGGCTGGCGTTTACCGCCAAGGACCGCATCAAGGGCGCGGTGTTCCACGGTGGCAACGTGCACTACGGTTTCCAAAAGGAATGGCTGGTGCCGGCCTTCACCACTGGCGGGGCGACCTACCTGTTCGGCGCGCACAGCCTTCTGGAGGCGCGCGGCCGCGCGATGGGCGTGAAGACCGTCGAGGAGTTTCTCGAAGCAGTAGCGCCGCTGTCGCTCAAAACCATGGGCCTCATCGACAAGCCGTCAGCGCCGCTGCTCGGCGTCAACGGCAAGCTCGACGATCAGGCGCCGGTCGACGACATCTACCTGCTGCTCGAGCACGGCAATCCGAAGTCGGCAAAGATCTATCCGGAAGGCCATCACATGGGCCGCACGCCGGGCCAGCCCGCCGACGCGATCGCCACGATGATCGTCGCGTGGCTAAAGGAGCAGCTCACGCGGTGAGCGGCCGCGCTCAATCGAGCTCGCGCCTGCGCCTGGTCCTTCCACTGGATTTGCCACTGGATTTGCCGCCGCCCTTGGCGCTCGGCTTGGCTTTTGATTTCGGCGCGGGCTCCGGCTTGGCCTGCGGCTGTGGCTTCACTTGCGCCGTGGCGGCACGCGGCGGGGCGGGCTCAGGCTCGGCTCTCGGGGGCGGCGGCTCCGGCAAGCCCGACAGGCGGCGCAGCACCTGATCGGCCGCGCGCTCGCCGGATTCCCAGGCGCCGCCCACGGTGCCCCACAGCGTGTCGTGGGTGGCTTCACCGGCGAAATAAACCCGTTCGCGGATCGGCTCGCGCAACGCGGCACGCGCCCACTGGCCGCCGGGCGATGCGGTCGACGTCGCGCCCTGCACCCAGGGTTCGTTGTTCCAGCGCGTCGCCAGCGTGCGCTGCACCGCGCCCTTGACGTTGTTGCCGAACAGGCCCGAGAGCCACTGAACCGCGAAATCGACCGCGGCCATGTCACCCTGCGCCATCAGATCGCGCCCGAACTTGCCGCCGACCTCGATCACCGAGAGCGACGTACCGGACACGTTGGCCAGAAGCGCAGCCGTGCGAGGGCCGGACGCCTTCTCGAACACCAGGTCGTCGCGCTGCAGGCCGAGCGGATTGCCCGGCAGGTCAAGCGCGATGTGGTCGAGGCTCCCGAGCTTCAACGCCGCCAATGCATCCAGCTGGCGTTTCGGCAGGCCTCTATCGAACTTGATCCGCTCGGAGGCCAGCACGCCGATCGAAGCGGTGCAGATCATGTAGCGGCCCGAGACGATGCCGCGCGACGTGGTTGCCTCGACCCGAGCACCCTTGCTGGTGTCCACCGCCGTGATCGGCGAGTCCATCTCGACCGGGATTCCCTCGGCGAGCTTTGCGAGCAGCGCGCCGTAGCCCTGACGGCAGAAAGCCGCGATGTCGCGCTCAACCGACCTGCTGAAATCCTGCGCCGATATCTCGCGCAGGTCGCGCCCGGTCGCATAGGGACCCAGCGTGAACTCAACAGTGGGCTGCCAATCGCCCAGGTCCTTCGGCAGAGCACGCAGACAGTCCATGTCGGCCCTGCCGCGCGCCGCCTCGGCGATGCTGCGGTTGGATCGCACGATCGCCGACAGATAGTCCTCGAGTTCGCCTTCACGGGCGTTGCGCTCGCCGATCCGCACCCGCTGGCCCGACGGCGCCTGGTAGATATCGAGCCCGGTTCGCGGCGCGAGCTTGGTCAACGGGTTGATGTCGGGCGACAGGATCCAATGCGCGCCGCGATCGAACGGCACGCTGAAGCTGCGCGTGTCGGTGAAGCACCGGCCGCCGATGCGGCCCGCGGCCTCGACCATGGTGAAGCTTCGGCCCGCGGCCGAAAGCCTGCGCGCCGCCGCGATGCCGGCGGCGCCTGCGCCCACGATAATGACGTCGATATCGGCCGCCGCACCCTGGCCGAACGCAGGTCTCGCCGCTAACGCGGCTGCGGCGCCTGCGAGGAATGTGCGTCGGCTGGGTTGGCTCACGACGGTTCACGGCTCATGGTTGGTAAATGGTTTTTACGCCGCGGCGCAGCGAACGCAATCCCCGCGTGAAATGGGCACTTGGCCGCTTCCACGGTTCACGACCGGTTATCGCGATATCGCGGCTATGAACCGAATTGCAACGAGTCCCAGCTAAATTGTCGCACCGTAACGCGTGCGCGGGAGAAGCCCGCAAGCCGCGATCAGCAGGGCGTCATGAACTGGATGCTCAGTGGGTTGGGTCAGAAGATCGCGGCGTATCTCGATCGCGCGGAGCTTGGCTATGAGCCGTTCACACCGAGCGACCCGATTGCATTGCGCGCCACGCTCCGCCCTGGCGACGTGCTGCTGGTCGAGGGCAACAACCACGTCTCCGGCGTCATCAAATATCTAACCCAGTCGACCTGGTCTCATGCCGCGCTTTACGTCGGCCCGATCGGCGAGCGCACCACCGCCGATGACGAGCCGCTGGTGCTGGTCGAGGCCGTGCTGGGCCAGGGCGTGATCGGCTCGCCGCTGTCGAAATACGACAATTTCCACACCCGCATCTGCCGCCCGATCGGGCTCACCAAGGATGACTGCGCCCGCGTCTGCACCTACGCGGCCGAGCGCATCGGCTTCGACTACGACGTCAAGAACATCTTCGACCTGCTGCGCTATCTGTTTCCGCTGCCGGTGCCGCAGCGCTGGCGCCGGCGCTTGATGTCGCTCGGCTCCGGCCATCCGACACGGATCATCTGCTCGGCGCTGATCGCTCAGGCGTTCGAGCACGTGCGCTATCCGATCCTGCCGAAGATCACGCGACTGAAGAGCCGGACCGCACGCCGCGAGATGCTGGAAATCCGGCACTCGTCGCTCTACGCACCGCGCGATTTCGACATCTCGCCCTACTTCCAGCTGGTGAAACCCACCATCGAGAATGGCTTCGATTACCGCCGTCTCGCCTGGAAGCACCTGCCGCAGACCCACGAGCCGGTCCCGGCCGTGCCAGAGCTGGATGACATTCCGCAGGGTGCGGCCGCAGCGCCGCATTAGGATCGCGGCTCCAGGCTTGCCCGACAGCCTGATCGCGCCTACCTCTGCGAAGCCGCAGAGGGGCCACAGGGGCTATGTTCGACGCCGCCATCAAATCGCTTTCCCAGATGTTCTCGCCGGAGTTCCGGCGCGTGCTGCTCAAGTCGATCGGGCTTGCGCTGCTGATGATCATCCTGATCGGCATCGGGCTGAACTGGCTGTTCGACTGGCTCACGAACGCCGGCGCCGCCTGGGCCGAAGCCGGCGTGGGCGGCCACACCGTGTGGAACGTCATTTCGTGGATCATCAAAATTGCGGCTGCGCTCGGCGTCATCACCGGCGCAATCTTTTTGATGCCCGCGGTCACGGCCTTTGTCGGCTCGTTCTTCGTCGATGAGGTCGGCGAGATCGTCGAGCGCACCTACTATCCGGCCGAGCCGCCGGGCCGCGAACTGCCGCTGATGACCGCGATGGTCCAGGGCACCAAGACCGCGCTGCTCGCAGTCTTGGTCTATCTCTGCGCATTGCCGTTTCTGCTGTTCGCAGGCCTCGGCCTCGTGATCATGTTTCTCGCCACCGCGTGGCTTCTCAGCCGGGAGTATTTTCTGCTCGCCGCGATGCGCTTCCGTTCACCCGACGAAGCCAAGGCGATGCGCCGCGCCAACAGCACCAGCATCCTGATCGCCGGACTGCCGATCGCACTGTTCGTCTCGATCCCGGTGATCAACCTCGCCACGCCGCTGTTCGCCATGGCCATGATGGTGCATGTGCACAAACGGCTGTCGGGCCAACGCGTCGAATTGATCCCACCGCGGCGCGGCCAGAGCATCACGCGCTGACAATCTTGCCCGGCCATTTGCAAAGATCGGCGATGACGCATTTCTCGCACAAGGGTTTGCGCGCCAGGCACGTGTAACGGCCGTGCAAAATGAGCCAGTGGTGGGCGTGCAGCATGTAGTGCGCCGGGATCACCTCGAGGAGCTTCATCTCCACGGCCAGCGGGTCTTTGCCTGGCGCCAAGCCGGTGCGGTTCCCGATGCGAAAGATGTGCGTGTCGACCGCCATGGTCGGCTGGCCGAACGCGATGTTGAGGACCACGTTGGCCGTTTTGCGGCCCACGCCCGGCAGCTCCTGAAGCTCCTCGCGGGTGCCGGGCACCGTGCCACTGTGCTTCGCGATGAGCTGCTCCGACAGCGCGATGACGTTCTTGGCCTTGGTGCGAAACAGCCCGATGGTCTTGATCAGTTCGCGCACGCGATCTTCGCCGAGCCCGACCATCTTTTCCGGTGTGTCGGCCAACGCGAATAGCGCTGGCGTCGCCTTGTTGACGCCGGCGTCGGTCGCTTGCGCCGAGAGCACCACGGCGACCAGGAGCGTGAACGGATTGATGTGATGCAGTTCGCCCTTGGGCTCGGGCATCGCTTCCTGAAATCTTCGGAACGCTTCCTCGATTTCAGCTTTGGTCCAGGGCTTGGTGGTGCCGTGCATCGCCTTGATATTGGCGCTGACCTGAGCCTTTTTCGGCTTCACCTTGGCGGCGTTATTGGTTCGTTGGCCCTTGCGGGCCTTTTTCACCGCCGCCTTGGTTTTTTTGGCGGTTTTGCCCCGCGCCGGGGGCTGCTTTTTCGTCGTTCGACTGGTCGTTTTCTTGGCCATCTTTGCCCTATATTTGGTGCAGCATGACCGTACAAAATCCGCTCGACAACGAGTCTGGCTCCGAGCCCACGCTTTTTTCGGCGATCATCACCCCGCACCGGTCGCTGAACAGCACGGGGTTCTTCGTCGTCATGGTGTTGGTGTCCGGCTTCAGCTTCTTCGCCGGTATGGTGTTCTTCCTGCTCGGCGCCTGGCCGGTGGTCGGCTTTCTCGGGCTCGATGTGCTCCTGGTCTACTGGGCGTTCCGGGCGAACTTCCGCTCGGCCGCGGCCTTCGAGCAGGTCGTCGTGACACCGTCGGAGCTCCGCGTGCGGCGCGTCAGCCACCGCGGGCAGGTCTCGGAATGGACGCTCAATCCGTGCTGGACGCAGATCGTTCGCGACGCCCACGAGGAGTTCGGTTTGCTGCACCTCTATCTCGTCTCGCGCGGGCGAAAGCTCGCGGTCGCGGGTTTCCTGTCGCCGCCGGAACGGGAAAGCTTTGCTGCGGCGCTTTCCACCGCATTGGGCGAAGCCAAGCGCGGCCCGACCCGAGCCGCCGCGATCTAGTCAGGAACCGGGTGGGTCTGCTGTGCTGCGCGGCCTAGATGGAGAGCAATGATGGAGGACACCATGCTCTCGCCGGACCTGATCAACGACTTGAAATCGTCCACCGCGGCCTCGACCGACTACGACATCGTCCGCCGCGCCATCGCCCATATCCGCGGCAACTGGCGCACCCAGCCGGAAATCGAACAGATCGCCGAAGCTGCCGGCGTGACGCCGACCGAGCTGCATCACCTGTTTCGCCGCTGGGCGGGGCTCACGCCGAAAGCGTTCGTCCAGGCGCTGACGCTCGACAGCGCCCGCGAGCTCCTTCGCTCGTCGGCCAGCATCCTCGATGCCTCCTACGAAGTGGGCCTGTCCGGCCCCGGCCGGCTGCACGACCTGTTCGTCACCCACGAAGCGATGTCCCCCGGCGAATGGAAGACCGGTGCCGAAGGCGTCACCATCTCGTATGGCTTCCACCCCTCGCCGTTCGGCACAGCGCTGGTGATGGCAACCGAGCGCGGCCTCTGCGGCCTCGCCTTCGCCGATATCGGCGAGGAGAAGGCTGCCCTCGTTGACATGCGAAGCCGCTGGCTCAAGGCGAAATACGTCGAGGACAGCGCCCGCACTGCGCCGATCGCGGCGCGCATCTTCGACAACGACAAGTGGCGGCCGGACCAGCCGTTGCGCGTGGTGCTGATCGGCACCGACTTCGAGGTTCGCGTCTGGGAGACCCTGATGCGCATCCCGATGGGCCGCGCCACCACCTATTCGACGATCGCCAACAGGCTCGGCAATCCCAAGGCCTCGCGCGCGGTCGGCACCGCGGTTGGCAAGAACCCGATCAGCTTCGTGGTGCCTTGCCACCGCGTGATGGGCAAATCCGGCGACCTCACCGGCTATCACTGGGGCCTGACCCGCAAGTGCGCGATGCTCGGCTGGGAGGCCGGCAAGGTCGCGGCGTAAGCAGCGGCCCTGCTGCTCGGAACCGCCTGCACGGCCAGCGATTGACGATCGCGGGCTGATGCGGAAGAACACCGCAAAGTCGCAGCGAGGTTCCGTACATGCAGAAGCGCCGCCCGGTGATGCTGGTCATATTGGATGGTTTTGGCTGGCGCGAGGAAAGCGCCGACAACGCGGTCCGCCAGGCCAAGACGCCGACCTTCAGCAAGCTGTGGGACACCGGGCCCCACGCATTCCTGAACACGTCCGGCCGCGATGTCGGCCTGCCTCCCGGCCAGATGGGCAATTCGGAAGTGGGCCATCTCAACATCGGCGCCGGCCGCGTGGTGATGCAGGACCTGCCGCGCATCGGCGATGCCGTCGCATCGGGCGAGATCAAGTACGCGCCGGCCTTGAAGGGCCTGATCGAGGCGATGAAGAAAAGTGGTGGCACCTGTCACCTCATCGGGCTCGTCTCGCCCGGCGGCGTGCATTCGCACCAGGACCACGGCGCGGCATTGGCGAAGATTCTCACCGATGCCGGCATTCCAACGGTGGCCCACGCGATCACCGACGGCCGCGATACGCCGCCGCAATCGGCCGGCGATGACCTGAAGAAGTTCGTCGCGGCGCTGCCGAAGTCGGTGCCGGTCGCGACCGTCATCGGCCGCTATTACGCGATGGATCGCGACAAGCGCTGGGATCGCGTCGCCAAGGCCTATGCCGCGATGGTCGAGGCCGAGGGCCCGCGCTTTCCCGATCCGCAGGCCGCGATCGCAGATGCTTATTCGAAAAAGCAGTTCGACGAGTTCGTGATCCCGGCGGTGATCGGTGACTATCACGGCATGAAGGATGGCGATGGCGTGCTGTGCTTCAACTTCCGCGCCGACCGCGTGCGCGAAATCCTCGGCGCGATGCTGGACGCAAATTTCGACGGGTTCGAACGCAAGCGCACGGTCAAGTTCACCACCGCCGTCGGCATGACACAATACAGCGACCACCTCGACAAGCTCATGAAGGCGATCTTCCCGCCGCAGACCTTCGCCAACATCCTTGGCGAGGTGGTGGCGAACAACAAGCGCACCCAGCTCCGCATGGCGGAGACCGAGAAGTATCCGCACGTCACGTACTTCTTGAACGGCGGGCGCGAGGAACCTTATGCGGGCGAAGACCGCATCATGGTGCCCTCACCCAAGGTCGCGACCTATGACCTGCAGCCCGAGATGTCGGCGCCCGAACTCACCGACAAGGCGGTGGCCGCGATCAACTCCGGCAAGTACGACCTGATCGTGCTGAACTTCGCCAACCCGGACATGGTCGGCCACACCGGAAGCTTGCCGGCTGCGATCAAGGCGGTGGAAACGGTCGATACTGGATTGGGCCGCATCGCCGACGCCATCGCCAAGTCGGGCGGCGCGCTCCTCATCACCGCCGACCACGGCAATTGCGAGATGATGCGCGACCCCGAGACCGGCGGGCCGCACACCGCGCACACCACCAATCCGGTGCCGATCGTGCTCACCGGTGCGGGCAATCGCGCGCTGCTGGCCGAAGGCCGGCTCGCCGACATTGCGCCAACGCTGCTCGAATTGATGGATCTGCCGAAACCGCCGGAGATGACCGGCACGTCGCTGCTGCGGGGGAATTAGACCGTCTCTCGTGAAGTCACAGGCGGACTATCTCCGTCATCCTTGTAAGTCACGAATCGCTTCGTCGGCTAGAGTTGTCGGCGCGGTGGCGGACGGGAGACCGTCTCATCCTGGGGCTATGAAGCCCGGACCTCAGCACGGGCATCCGTCCGCCGTTCCATCGAACCCGAACAGTCGCGAGGGCCGCAAGCGAAGCCCGGTTGCGCAAGGAAGGGTGAAGATGGACACGATCTACGTTGGCATTGATGTATCGAAAGACCGTCTGGACGTTCATGTGCGCCCTGGCGGTGAGGCCTTTGCGGTCGAGCGGAACGGCAAGGGTCTGGAAGACCTGGTGGACCGTCTGCGAGGGCTTTCGCCTTCGCTGATTGCGGTGGAGGCGACGGGCGGCTTTGAGACGATCGTTGCGGCAGCGGTGGCTGGAGCTGGACTTCCGCTTGCAGTGGTGAACCCAGCTCAAGTTCGGCACTTCGCACAGGCCATCGGCAAGCGCGCCAAGACCGATCCGATCGATGCGGGCGTGATCGCCCACTTCGCGGAGGCGGTCAAACCTGAGCCGCGGCCGATGCCTGAAGAAACAGCCGTGCTGCTCGCCGAGTTGGTCGGCCGGCGGCGCCAGATCATCGAGATGCTGGTGGCCGAGCGGCAGCGCGAGAAGCACGCCAGCAACGTGCGGGTTCGCAAGAGCCTGGCGCGGCACATTGCCGTTCTCGAGAAGGAACTGCCGAGCATCGATCGGGACATCGATGGTCTGGTTCGTGGCGCCCCGGTCTGGCGGGAGAAGGAGGACCTGCTCATCTCGGTTCCCGGAATCAAGAACACGCTGGCCCGCATCTTCCTCGCGGAAGCGCCTGAGCTCGGCAACCTCGATCGCCGTCGCATCGCAAGCCTGGCTGGTGTGGCGCCCTACACCAGACAATCGGGCCGCTGGCGGGGCAAGGCCATGATCGGCGGAGGTCGCACGGCGCTTCGCTCGGCTCTGTTCATTGCCGCCTTGACGGCCAGTCGCCACAACCCGGTGCTCAAGGCCTTCTACGCCCGACTGCTCGCCGCCGGTAAGCCAAAGAAGGTCGCGCTCATCGCGGTGGCCAGGAAGCTCCTCACCATCATCAACGCCATGCTCAGAGACAGCAGAAAATGGCAAAACACTTGACGGGAGACACAGTCGCTGAGGCGCGAGCCTTAAGCGCGTTTACGCGCGTCTTCGACTCGCTATGGCGAGCCTCGAAAGATGCGGCCCCAAACTCCCGGGCCGTCTCCTTCGAGGCTCGTTCGCTTCGCTCACTCGCACCTCAGGATGACGGGGAGAGAGCGTGCTCGTCCCAGCATCAGTAGACGAGCGTCAAAAGTCCTTCAGCCCCAGCACGTCGGCCATCGAATAAAGCCCGGGCGCCTTGCCGCGCGCCCAGAGCGCGGCGTGCAACGCGCCGCGCGCGAAGATCATGCGATCCTCGGCGCGATGCACCAGCTCGACGCGCTCGGCCGGGCCGGCAAAGATCACGCTGTGCTCGCCCACCACCGAGCCGCCGCGCAGCGAGGCAAAGCCGATGTCGCCCATCTTGCGCGCGCCGGTCTCGCCGTCACGGCCGCGTTCGGAGTGCTTGGCGAGGTCGATGCCACGGCCCTCGGCCGCCGCGCGGCCGAACATCAGCGCGGTGCCGGACGGCGCGTCGATCTTCTTGTTGTGATGCATCTCGAAGATCTCGATGTCGAACGAGGCATCGAGGGTCTTCGCCACGCGCTTGGTCAGCGCAGCGATCAGATTGACGCCCAGGCTGAAGTTGCCGGACTTCACGATCGGAGCCTTCTTCGCGGCCTCAGCGACGATCTTCTCGTTCACGCCCGAAAGTCCCGTTGTGCCGATCACATGCACGCAGCCGGCGCGCGCCGTGAGCTCGACGAGCGCCACAGTCGCGGCCGGAATGGTGAAATCGATCACGCCATCGGCCTTGGACAACAGCCCGGCTGCATCCGAGGTGACAGCGATCCCGTTCTTGCCCAGGCCTGCCAATTCGCCGGAATCGCGACCGATCACCGCCGAGCCCGGCCCTTCCAACGCGCCCGCAAGCGTCAGCTCTTTACTGTCGGCAATTGCTTTGATCAGCGTGCGACCCATACGCCCACCGGCGCCGGCCACGATCAGCCGCATCTCGGACATGGTGTGACTCCAGTTTTTACGGCTGCGGCCCGTCGTAGCCTTCGACGATGATCAGATCGGTGATCGCGTTGGCCTGGCGGATCTTGAGGTTGGCCTGGTACTCGGGGGAGCGATAGCAGGCCACCGCGGTCGCGTAATCGGGAAACTCGATCACCACGTTGCGCGAGCGGCTCTGGCCTTCGGGGCATTCGTGCTTGCCGCCGCGGATGACGAACCTGGCGTTGAACTTCTTGAAGATCGCAGGGTTGGCCAGCGCATAGGCCTTGTAGCCCTCTTCGTTGTTCACCTCGACACGCCCGATCCAATACGCCTTGGCCATGTGCGCTCCTGTTGGCTTACGCCTCGCCGACACCCTCGATGATCACCAGATCGAAATCGGCGTTGCCGCGGCGCAGGTCGATCGCCGCCTGATATCCGGGCGAACGATAGCATGCACGCGCGACGTCATAGCTCGGAAATTCAACCGCAACGCTGCGGCTCCTGGCGCGTCCTTCCATCAACTCGGAGCGGCCGCCGCGGACCAGAAACCGCCCGCCGTATTCGCTGAAGACGGCCCCGACAGCGTCCTGGTAAAGCCCGTAGCCCTCGGGATCGAGCACGTCGATGTGGGCGATCCAATACCCGCGAAGCGCGGCCGGCTGGGGCGCTGTCGGCAGAATTTGCGGCTGCGGCCCGCTGTAGCCTTCGACGATCAGGAAATCGCAGACCGAATGCGGCTCGCGCAGCGGATGCGCCTTGGAATAGTCCGGGCCGTGGTAGAACTCGTGCGCCTCGTCGTACGAGTTGAATTCGCGCAGCACGTTGCGCGCCCGCATGGTGCCTTCGACCACCTCGCGACGGCCGCCGCGCGCGAGCAGCCGCGAGCCGAAGCGCTTGTGCGCGGCGTCCGCAGTGTCGCGATAGGCCTGAAAGCCGCTCGGATTGCTGACGTCGAGATGCGGAATCCAATAGCCCTTCGCCACGACACAAACTCCATCAGCGGCCCGCGGCCGCGATCTCGGCGAGGATAGCATCCGCTGCGGCTTTGGGGTCGGGCGCCGCGACGATCGGCCGGCCAACCACGAGATGGTCGGCGCCGGCCGCGATCGCGGCCGCGGGCGTCATCACACGCTTCTGGTCGCCCTTTTCGGAGTCCGCGGGGCGGATGCCCGGCGTCACCAGCACCATGCCGTTGCTGATGATCGGCTTGAGATTGGCGGCCTCCTCGGCCGAGCAGACCAGACCGTCGACGCCAATGTCGCGGGCCTGCGCGGCACGCTCGGCGACGAGCTCGGGCACGGTGAAGTCATAGCCTGCGGCAGCGAGATCGGCGTCGTCATAGGACGTCAGCACCGTGACGCCGAGGATGCGCAAGTTCGAACCTTTGCGCGCATCGACAGCGGCATGCATGGTCTGCGGATAGGCGTGCACCGTGAGGAACGTCGCGCCGAGCTTGGCGACGCTCTCGACGCCCTTGCCGACGGTGTTGCCGATATCGTGCAGCTTCAAATCGAGAAACACCTTCTTGTTGGCGCGGATGAGCGTCTCGGCGAAGGAGAGCCCGCCCGCGAAGGCGAGCTGATAGCCGATCTTGTAGAACGTCACCGAGGCGTCGAGCTTCTCGACCATTGCGGCTGCGGCCGCGACGGACGGCACATCGAGCGCAACGATCAGCCGGTCTTTGGGGTCCATCACGCGATCTCCTGCGCGGCTTCGGTGAGGCGTTGCGCGACGCGCTTCAGCGTCGCCGCGGCGCGCTCGTCTTTCAGATTGTCCATTTCGTCAAAGGCCTCACTCGCATGAAACACCGTGATCTGCTCGGGCAGCACCAGCGCGCCGCAGCCGAGTTCGAGAATTTGCCGCAAGGCCATCAGCGAACGCAACGCGCCGTAGGGCGAATTCGAGGCGCCACCGATGGCAAAAACGCGGTGCTTGAATGCCGCCAGCGGCGGCTCGTCGCGCTCGCGCACACGCGAGATCCAGTCGATGGCATTCTTCAGAAGCGGCGTCACGGACGCGTTGTATTCCGGGCTGGCGATGAACACGCCGTGATGCGCCGCCATCATGGATTTGAGGTTTTGGGCATGGGCCGGCGCGCCGTTTTTCTGCTCGTCGGCGCCGTCGTAGAGCGGCAGAGGATAATCCTCGAGCGAAACGCGGGTGACCTCGGCGCCTGCCAGCGCCAGCTCCTTGGCGGCCAGCGCCGCGAGCCGCGCGTTGAACGAGCCGGTGCGGATCGAGCCGGCAAACACCAGGATTTTCGGAACCGACATCGGAGAACCTGCGGGTTCCGGATGCCCTAACACAGGCATCCGCCGCCGTCATGGCCGCGAGGCGCCCATCAGGGTGAGGCGGAGAGATAACGGAAACCAATCGTGAGAGGGCATCAGCCCTTGCGATAGACCCACACGCGCGCGGGCGGCAGGTTCTGCCAGACCAGCGCGGAGGCATGCGCCGTGATGTCGTGGCTGGCCCGCTTCGGGATCGGCGTCACCATCGCGTAGGTGAACTGCACGAAGGGCGCGTCCGGCGCCATCAGCTCGAAGGCTTCGTCGATCAGCCGGGTGCGCTGGCGGAATGGCTTGGTCTGCAACGGCAGGCCTGACACGACAGCGGCTGCAGGCTCTTTCAGCAGTCCGCCCAGCAGATGCTGGATACGATAGGCGTCGCCCTGAATGACCGTCGCCTCCGGATAGCGCGTGCGCAGGAGCCGGCAGAACGACGGATTGAACTCGACGAGAAACAAGCGCGACGGCTCGACACCTCGCTCGACCAGCGCCTTGGTGAGTGCACCAGTGCCGGAGCCCAGCTCAATGACGGGGCCAGGCGCATCGGGATCGACGGCACGCGCCATCGCGCGTGCGAGCATCTTGCCGGAGGGCGTGACCGCGCCCATCGAGAGCGGCTTTTCGATCCACGAGCGGATGAAAGCCATCTCATCGAGGAAGCTCAATCCGCTTCTCTGCTCCAGAAGCCGAATCCGTCTCTCGATCTTTTTTTCGAGCATCTGGAACGCGAGGAGGGGCATGGATTAATTATGACAACACTGCGACACGACTATCAATCGGTAATAGGCGAAAGGCCAAGGGTCAAGCCGGATGGGAGGGGTGGATGCGCCGTTCAGCCCGAACCGGCGCCGCTGCCGAAGAAGTCCTTGACCCGAGCAAAGAAACCCGCCGCCTCGGGATGGGTTTCCTGAGACGACAGTTTATCGAACTCGGCGAGCAATTCCCGCTGTTTCTTGGTGAGATTCTGCGGGGTCTCAACCACCACCTGCACATACATGTCGCCATGCTGCTTTGCACGCAGCACGGGCATTCCCTTACCACTGAGGCGAAACCTCCGGCCTGACTGGGTGCCGGATGGCACCTTGACCCGCGCCTTGCTGCCGTCGATCGAAGGAACCTCAAACTCGCCGCCGAGCGCCGCCGTCACCATCGAGATCGGCGCGCGGCAGTGCAGATCGGCGCCATCGCGCTGAAACAGCTCATGGCCCGCGAGCGACAGAAAGATATAGAGATCGCCAGGCGGCCCGCCGCGCAGGCCCGCTTCGCCTTCGCCGGCCAGGCGAATGCGCGTGCCCTCCTCGACACCGGGCGGAATGTTCACCGACAGCGTGCGCTCGCGCGTCACACGGCCGGCGCCTGAGCAGGCTGGACATGGATCCTCGATCACCTGGCCGCGGCCCTGGCAGATCGGACACGTGCGCTCCAGCGTGAAGAAGCCGCCCTGGGTGTGACGGATGCGGCCATGGCCGCCGCAATGCTGGCAGGTCTTGGGCTTGGTGCCGGGCTTGGCGCCCGAGCCCGAGCAGGTTTCGCAGGTCACGGATGTCGGCAGCCGCACCTGCGCGGTCTTGCCGTTGAA
Organism: Rhodoplanes sp. Z2-YC6860; assembly: GCF_001579845.1. Classification (GTDB taxonomy): domain Bacteria; phylum Pseudomonadota; class Alphaproteobacteria; order Rhizobiales; family Xanthobacteraceae; genus Z2-YC6860. Next base: position 332,287 of record NZ_CP007440.1, on the reverse strand, counting down.
GGCGTCCTCGAGCGTGATCTCCATGTTGAAGCGGAGGTCTGCGCCGCGCTCACGGCCCGAGGTGCGCTGGCGCGCGCCTCCCATGCCGAAGATGCCTTCGAAGATGTCGGAGAACGCCGAGCCGAAATCAGCGCCGAAGCCCTGCGCGCCGCCGCCCATGCCCTGTTCGAACGCCGCATGGCCGAAGCGGTCATAGGCGGCGCGCTTGTCGCCGTCCTTGAGCACGTCATAGGCCTCGTTGATTTCCTTGAAGCGGTGCTCGCAATCCTTGTCGCCGGGATTGCGGTCGGGATGGTGCTGCATCGCAAGCTTGCGATACGCGGCCTTCATCTCGGCCTCGCTCGAGCCTTTCGCCACACCCAGTACTTCGTAGTAGTCGCGTTTTGCCATTGCCGGCTCGCGTCGCCCTCTGTCGTCGCCTGACCGCTTCCCCCGATCCCGGCGCTGCCCGCGTATGCCTCAGAAGCTCGAAACAAACAAATGGCCCGGCGCCGAGGCACCGGGCCATCGCTGATCAGTGACCGTGATTCACCATGGCTCCGGTCTCCCGGTGCTTAGGCGGATTTCTTCTTGTCGTCGTCGACCTCGGTGAATTCCGCGTCGACAACGTCTTCCTTCTTGCCGGGTTCGCCCGCCTGGGCTTCCGGCCCGCCGGCGCCAGGCTGGCCTTCCGGCTGCTTGTACATCGCCTCGCCGAGCTTCATCGAAGCCTGCGCCAGCGCATTGGTCTTGGCCGCGATCGCATCGGCGTCGTCGCCCTTGAGCGCTTCCTTGAGATCGGCGATGCCGTTCTCGATTGCTTTGCGCTCAGGTTCGGCGACCTTCGAGCCATGCTCGGCCAGGGCCTTTTCGGTGGAGTGGATGAGTGCCTCGGCGTGGTTCTTCGCCTCGACCGCGGCCTTGCGCTTCTTATCCTCCTCGGCGTGAGACTCGGCGTCCTTGACCATCTTTTCGATGTCAGCTTCGCTGAGGCCGCCCGACGCCTGGATGCGGATCTGCTGCTCCTTGCCGGTGCCCTTGTCCTTCGCCGACACGTTGACGATGCCGTTGGCGTCGATGTCGAAGCCGACCTCGATCTGCGGCACGCCGCGCGGCGCCGGCGGGATGCCGACGAGATCGAACTGGCCGAGCATCTTGTTGTCGGCCGCCATCTCGCGCTCGCCCTGGAACACGCGGATCGTCACCGCGCCCTGGCCGTCCTCCGCGGTGGAGAACACCTGCGACTTCTTGGTCGGGATCGTGGTGTTGCGATCGATCAGCCGGGTGAACACGCCACCCAGAGTTTCGATGCCGAGCGACAGCGGCGTCACGTCGAGCAGCAGCACGTCCTTGACGTCGCCGGCGAGCACGCCAGCCTGAATGGCCGCGCCGACCGCAACGACTTCGTCCGGATTGACGCCCTTGTGGGGCTCCTTGCCGAACAACTGCTTCACGACCTCCTGGACCTTCGGCATGCGGGTCATGCCGCCGACCAGGACGACTTCGTTGATCTCGGCCGCGGACACGCCCGCGTCCTTCATCGCCTGACGGCACGGCTCGATGGTCTTCTGCACGAGGTCATCGACCAGCGCCTCGAACTTGGCGCGGGTGAGCTTCATGGTCAGGTGCTTCGGACCGCTCGCGTCCGCTGTGATGAACGGCAGGTTGATCTCGGTCTGCGTCGTGGACGAGAGTTCGATCTTCGCCTTCTCGGCGGCTTCCTTCAGCCGCTGCAGCGCGAGCTTGTCCTTGCGCAGGTCGATGCCTTGGGTCTTCTGGAACTCGTCGGCCAGATAGCTGACGAGGCGCATGTCGAAGTCTTCACCGCCCAGGAACGTGTCACCGTTCGTGGACTTCACCTCGAACACGCCGTCGCCGATCTCGAGGATCGACACGTCGAACGTGCCGCCGCCGAGGTCGTAGACCGCAATCATGCCGTTCTTGGACTTGTCGAGACCGTAAGCCAGCGCAGCCGCGGTCGGCTCGTTGATGATGCGGAGCACTTCGAGGCCCGCGATCTTGCCGGCGTCCTTGGTGGCCTGGCGCTGCGCGTCGTTGAAGTAGGCCGGGACGGTGATGACCGCCTGATCGACCTTCTGCCCGAGATTGGCTTCCGCAGTCTCCTTCATTTTCTGAAGGATGAAAGCCGAAATCTGCGAGGGCGAATAAGTCTTGCCGTCCTCCTCGACCCAGGCATCGCCGTTCGACGCCTTGGCGATCTTGTAGGGGACGAGTTTCTTGTCTTTCTCGACCATCGGGTCGTCGTAGCGGCGGCCGATCAGCCGCTTGACCGCGAAGATGGTCTTTTCCGGATTGGTGACCGCCTGGCGCTTGGCCGGCTGTCCGACGAGGCGCTCGCCGTCGTCAGTGAACGCCACGATCGATGGCGTGGTGCGCATTCCTTCCGCGTTCTCGATGACCCGCGGAGTCTTGCCTTCCATTACGGCAACGCAGGAATTGGTGGTGCCGAGGTCGATGCCGATGACCTTGCCCATGGTGTACCCTCTCTTTCACAGCAGATCGGTTGAGCCCTTTACGGCACCCATGCCCGATCCCCAATTAACGATTTCCGCCGCAACTGCGGCGTTGTGGCTCATATAGGAGGGACCCCTTACCCCGCAAGGACTTGATGGGGTTTGCAGGCCCCCTAGGACCGCAATTCAGAGCTTCGCCCGATGGATTTGGAGCGGTTCGGCGCCATCCGGCAGCCAGAGGCCGCAAACCGCGATATAGACCGGCTTGCCGCCCGCGCCGGCCACGCGGCTCAAGGTTGGCGCCAGCACGGCGACCAAAGCGCGTCATGGCCGGTGCGCCGCTCGGGCCGGCGAGCCCGGTGTGCCGTTCGATAATTGGCTGGCGTCGTCGGTGCCGAGCAACGTCTCCCGCCTGAGCCCGAAACGGCAGCGGCAGCGCGACCAGCAGCCAGACCGGCACCACGATGGCGCCGAGATTCGACTGGCGCAGCAGACTGTTGGGCATCAAACGGGCCATTTCGGGGACCACCCAGAGATGCCTTAGCAGGGTTGAGTTTCGCTTAACGGGGCCGCATATCGGTGAGCATGAAAAACCGCCCGCTGATCGCCGTGCTTGCCGCCTGCGCTCTCTGGTTCGCGCTGACAGCTTCCGGGATCCTCCAGGCGACAACTGCGGCGGCTGCGGATGCGGTGTTCCCCACCGCGTCGCGGCTTGGACTTGTGCCGCCGGCCGGGCTGCAGGTATCTCCCACATTTCCGGGCTTTGAGGACAACGGCAAGACGGCCTTCATCCGCCTGATCGCGCTGCCGCAGCAGGCCTTCACCGAGATCGACAAGACCATGACCAATGACGCCCTGAAGAAGCAGGGCATGGTCGTGGAAAAGCGCGAGACGCTGAAGCTTCCGGCCGGCAACGCCATCATGGTGCTATCCCGGCAGGAGACGCCGGCCGGCCGAATCCGCAAATGGCTGCTGATCGCGCCGCTCGAAAACCTCACCGCCATGGTGTCGTTCGAGATGCAGGCAAAGTCGCCGCCGCTCTATTCGGACGACGCGGTGCGCAAGGCCTTCGCAACGGTGACGGCGCGAGCCACCGTGCCGGACAATGAGCAGCTCATGATGGTGCCGTTCCGGATCGGTGACACCGCGGGGCTCCGGCTGGTGCGCGTGGTGCCCGGCGTCGCGGCGCAGTTCACCGACGGCCCGAAGGATGGGCTCGAAGCGCTCGACCAGCCGCAGCTCGTGATCGCGGCGGCATCCGGCGGGCCGGAGCAGACGACCGACCGCGATCAGTTCGCGCGCAACGCAATGAACGGTCTGCCGCCGATGAAGGAGGTGCGGATCTCAAGCTCGGAAAGCATGCGGATCGGCGGCCAGCCTGGCCACGAGGTGCGGGCGCTCGGCAAGGACCCGCAGACCGGCGCCGAGATCGAGATCGTGCAGTGGCTGCGCTTCGGCACCGGCGCCTATTTGCGGATTCTGGGGCTGGCGCCGAAGGACCATTGGACGGAGTCGTTCACGCGCTTTCGCGCGGTGCGCGACGGCCTCGAGCCGCGCTGACGAGGAACGAACTTACTGCGTGGGGTTGTCGTTGGCGGACGCCGCGGGCGCGGCCTTCGCGCCGCCCTTGGAGACCGCGACCAGCGCGGGACGCAGCACGCGCTCGCCGATCGTATAGCCGGCTTGCATCACCTGGACGACCGTGCCGGACGGCACGCTGGCATCTTCCATCTCAAACATCGCCTGATGGCGGTTGGGATCGAACTTCTGGCCCATCGGATCGAGTTTCTTGACGCCATTCTTTTCGAGCACGTTCATCAACTCGCGCTCGGTCAGTTCGACTCCGTCGAGCAGCGACTTCACCGCGTCGTCGGCATTGGCGCGCAGCTCGTCGTCGAGCGCCTGCATGGCGCGATGCATGTTGTCGGCCACGCCCAGAATGTCGCGCGCAAAGTTGGAGATGCCATAAACCCGCGCGTCCGCGACCTCGCGGTCGGTCCGCTTGCGCATGTTTTCCATGTCGGCGAGCGTGCGCAGCAGCCGGTCCTTCATCTCGGCCAGTTCGCGGTCGAGCGAGGTCGAGGCCTTCGGTGCCGCCGCGGCATCGGGCTGCACCGGCGTGTCGGCTGCGGTCTCGGGCTGTGGAGGCGTGTCGCGGTTGTTCATGGTGCCCGGGATATCAGGGCAAAGAGCGAAAAAATCAAGCGGGTTCGAGGGATTCGGGAGCAGCGGATCAGCCAAATCCGTCAGGAGCCCAACAATCGGCCGACCACCTTGGCGGTGTAGTCGACCATCGGGATCACCCGGGCGTAGTTCAGCCGGGTCGGGCCGATCACGCCCAGCACGCCGACGATGCGGCCGGCGCGGTCGTGATAGGGCGCGATGATGGTCGAGGAGCCCGACAGCGAGAACAGCTTGTTTTCGGAACCGATGAAGATGCGCACGCCCTCGGCGCGCTCGGCGCGGCCGAGAAGATCGATGACGTCGCGGCGGGATTCGAGATCGTCGAACAGGAGCCGCACGCGTTCGAGGTCTTCGAGAACCTTCAAGTCTTCGAGCAGATGCGCCTGACCGCGCACGATCAGCTTGCGCTCGTCGCCGTCGCCGCCGGACCAGCTCGCAAGCCCGTCAGCGACCACCTTCTGGGTCAGTTGATCGAGCTCGGCTTGCGCCGCGGCGCGCGCCTGCTCGAGCTCGCCGCGCACTTCGGCGAGCGTCTTGCCGCGGATGCGCGCGTTCAGGAAGTTCGACGCCTCGGTCAGCGCGGAGGCCGGCAGGCCGACCGGCAGCGGCAGAATACGGTTTTCGACCTGGCCGTCCTCGCCGACCATCACGACCAGCGCGCGCTCGGGATCGAGCCGCATGAACTCGATGTTCTTCAGCCGCGCATTCGCCTTCGCGGTCAGCACCACGCCGGCCGCGCGGGTGAGACCCGACAGCAGACCCGAAGCCTCGCTCAGCACGTTCTCCATCGACTTGCCGGCGCCGGCGACTTGCGCCTCGATCTGGCGGCGCTCGTTCTCGTTGAGGTCGCCGACCTGCATCAGCGCGTCGACGAAGAAACGCAGGCCAAGCTCGGTGGGCAACCGTCCGGCCGAGGTGTGGGGGGCGAAGATCAGCCCGAGCTGCTCGAGGTCCGCCATGACGTTGCGGACCGAAGCCGGCGACAACGGAGTCTGGATCAGCCGTGACAAGTTGCGCGAGCCCAACGGCTCGCCGGTCGCCAGATAGCTTTCGACGATCTGCCGGAAAATCTCGCGCGAGCGCTCGTTGAGCTGCGCGAGGCTCACCTGATTGCGGCCAATCGGCACGTCCTGGGACACGTCAAACCCCTCCTGCACATCAGAATTGTCCATTTGGACCCAGCACTTCAAGTCGCCCAACTCTGATATGCTCTGCCGTTCAAGCTGGCGGTAGACCGGCTGACCGGGAGGACGCGGCATGAGTTTCTTGTTCCGCGCATTGGCTGTGCTGTGGCTGGTCCTGACCGGCACGGCGGCGCATGCGCAAGGCTACCCCAGCAAGCCCATCACGTTCGTGGTGCCGTTCGGGCCGGGCAGCGGCAGCGACCTGATTGCGCGCATCATCGGCCAGCGGCTGTCCACCGTGCTGGGCCAGGGCGTCATCATCGAGAACAAACCCGGCGCGAACGGCGCGATCGCGGCCGTGCAGGTCGCGCGTTCGGCGCCGGACGGTTACACGATCTTTCTCGCCAGCAACACGCCAATGTCGGCGGCGCCGAGCCTGAACAAGTCCATCGCCTACGATCCGATCAAGGACTTCCAGCCGCTTTGCCGGATCGGCAGCTTCACACAACTGCTGCTGGTCAATCCGGGCATTCCGGCAAAGTCGATCGCGGAGCTGATCGCCTACGCCAAGGCCAATCCCGGCAAGCTGTCGTTCGCCAGCGCCAATGCCTCGTCGATCGTGGCGGGCGAGACGCTCAAGCGGGCCGCGGGCCTCGATCTGCTCCACGTGCCCTATCGAAGCTCGCCGCCTGCGGTGCAAGACGTGATCGGCGGCCGCGTGTCGATGCTGTTCACCGACATGGCGACAGGCCTGCCGCATCACAAAAGCGGTGCGCTGCGCGGGCTTGCGACCACACGACTGCAACGAAGCTCGCTGGTGCCGGATCTGCCGACGCTCGATGAAGCCGGCGTGAAGGGCTTCGATATGGATTCCTGGGCGGCGTTCTTTCTGGCGGCCAACACACCGCCCGATATCGTCACGCGGCTGAACACCGAATTGCGCAAGATCATCGACGATCCCGAAATCAAGGCGCAGATCGCGGCGACCGGCTTCGAAGCTTTCTCCAGCTCGACCGAAGAGCTCGACAGCTTCGTCAAAGTGCAGCTCGTGAAGTGGACCAGGATGATCAAGGACGCCGGCATCCAGCCCGAGTGATCCCGTAAGGGGGACGGCGCGAAAAACCGCAAAGGCACTGGCTTTTTCGCGACCATGCTCTAAAACCGGCCCGAAATTTCGTGTCGATGGAGAATGCTTATGCGGCCCAGCCGCCGACAGCCCGACGAGCTTCGCGCCGTGTCGCTCGAGCGTGGCGTGGTGAAATACGCCGAAGGCTCGTGCTTCGTGAAATTCGGCGACACCCATGTGCTCGTCACCGCGACGCTGGAGGAGCGGCTGCCGCCGTGGCTCAAGGGTCAGGGCCGCGGCTGGGTCACTGCCGAATACGGCATGCTGCCGCGCGCCACACATGAGCGCACGCGCCGCGAGGCGTCCTCCGGCAAGCAGAGCGGCCGCACCGTGGAGATCCAGCGGTTGATCGGACGGAGCCTGCGCTCGGTGATCGACCTGCCGGCGCTCGGCGAGAAGCAGATCACCATCGACTGCGACGTGGTGCAGGCCGACGGCGGCACGCGCACCGCCTCGATCACCGGCGCCTGGGTCGCTCTCAACGATTGCCTCACCTGGATGCGCACGCGTGAGATGATCAAGACCAATCCGCTGCGCGATCAGGTCGCGGCGATTTCGTGCGGCGTTTACAAGAACGTCGCGGTGCTCGATCTCGATTACGCCGAAGACTCCGAAGCCGAGACTGACGCCAATTTCATCATGACGGGCTCGGGCAACATCGTCGAAATCCAGGCCACCGCCGAGAAGACGCCGTTCAGCGAGGCTGAGCTGCTGTCGCTTCTCGCGCTCGCCCGCAAAGGCATCGGCAAACTTGTCGATCTGCAAAAGATGGCGGTGATGTAGCGTGGCGGCGCAGGATCGGGCCCATCGCCGCATCACCGGCCGGCTCGTGATCGCGACGCATAATCCCGGCAAGCTTGCCGAAATGCGTGATCTTCTGTCGCTCTACGGCGTCCAAGCCACCTCGGCGGGCGAACTCGGCCTGCCAGAGCCGGAAGAAACCGGAACCAGCTTCCGCGCCAATGCGCTGATCAAAGCAGCGGCAGCCGCGAAGGCGACCGGCCAGCCTGCCTTCGCCGATGACTCGGGCCTCGTGGTCGACGCGCTCGATGGCGATCCGGGCATCTATTCGGCGCGCTGGGCCGGGCCGGAAAAAGATTTCCGCGCCGCCATGAACAAGATTCAGAGCCTCCTGGTGGAACGCGGCGCCAAAACGCCCGAGCAACGGCGCGGCCGTTTTGTCTCGGCACTGTGCGTCGCCTGGCCGGACGGTCATGTCGAGGAATTCGAGGCAACGGTCGACGGAACCATCGTCTGGCCGCCGCGCGGCAAACTCGGCTTCGGCTACGATCCGCTGTTCAAGCCGGACGGCCACGACCGCACCTTCGGCGAAATGCCATCCGAGGAGAAGCACGGTCTGCCGCCGCGCGCCCGGGGGCTGTCGCACCGCGCCCGGGCATTCCTCGCGCTTGCAGACGCCTGCCTGACGAAGTCCGGGTGATCCTCCGGTAACACTGTTTCGCGAACCGACGATCTTATTCGCTTGTCGAATCCCGGCTTCGAGCATAAGCCTCCGGCCATGTCAGACTCCGCAGCAGCGCCCAACTCAGCCGCCGCCTTCGGCGTCTATGTGCATTGGCCTTTCTGCCTGTCGAAGTGTCCGTACTGCGACTTCAACAGCCATGTACGCCATGCCGCGATCGACGAGGCGCGGTTCCTCCGAGCCTTCGAGACTGAAATTGCCACGACCGCCGGGCGCGTGCCGGGGCGCACCGTCACCAGCATCTTCCTCGGTGGCGGCACGCCGTCATTGATGCAGCCCGGGACGGTCGGCGCCATTCTCAACGCCATCGGCAAGCATTGGCCAGTCGCGCGCGACGTCGAAGTGACGCTCGAAGCCAATCCGACCAGTGTCGAAGCGACTCGCTTTCGCGGCTATCGCGCGGCCGGCGTCAACCGCGTGTCGCTCGGCGTGCAGGCGCTCGACGATGCTTTGCTGAAGGAGCTCGGCCGGCTCCACACCGCACGCGAAGCGCTCGACGCGGTTGCGATCGCGCGGCAGAATTTCGAGCGCTACTCGTTCGATCTGATCTATGCGCGACCGCGGCAGACACCGCAGCAGTGGCAGGCCGAGCTCAAACGCGCCATCGGCGAGGCCGCCGAGCATCTGTCGCTCTATCAGCTTACCATCGAGCCCGACACGCCGTTTGCGACGCTGCACAAGAGCGGCAAGCTCATCACGCCCGACGATGACTCCGCCCGGGAACTGTTCGATCTGACCCAGGAGATTTGCGGCGCGGCGGGGCTTCCCGCTTACGAAGTGTCCAACCACGCTCGCCCCGGAGCCGAGTGCCGGCACAACCTCGTGTACTGGCGCGGTCAGGAATATGCCGGCATCGGACCCGGCGCCCACGGCCGGCTCGACATCGACGGCCGGCGTCATGCCATCGCGACCGAAAGGCGACCCGAAACCTGGCTGACCCAGGTCGAAGCCACCGGCCACGGCGTCGTCACTGACGAGGTGCTGTTGCCGGAGGAGCGCGCCGACGAATTCCTGCTGATGGGGCTCCGCCTTGCGGAGGGCATCGACCCGGCGCGCTACACAGCCCTATCGGGGCGCACGCTCGATCCCGCCCGCATCGAGACACTAGCGGCCCATGGCTTCGTGGCACGGGACCGCCATGGCATCCTGCGGGTCACGCCGGCGGGCTTCCCGGTGCTCGATGCCGTGGTGGCGGACCTGGCGGCGTAGAAATACGTCAAGACGCCGGGCGCTTTTGCCGCATGTCCGGAATTTCCTGACAACATCTCGTTTTCGCCACTTCGCTGTGCTTCATTTCGAATCGAGGTAGGGGATTTCACAAAGGATTTCGCCGTGCGGCGGCTGCTCTGCGTATTTCCGCGCTACACACCCTCGTTCGGATCGTTCGAATTCTCCTATCCGCTGACGGACGGCATCCGCGCCTTCATGCCGCCGCAGGGCCTGCTGGTGATCGCCGCGTCGGCCCCGAAGGATTGGCAGGTCCGCTTCGTCGACGAGAACCTCGATCCCGCAACCCCAGACGATTTCGAATGGGCCGAAGTCGTGTTCGTCAGCGGCATGCATGTGCAGCGGCCGCAGATGCAGGACATCCTGCGCCGCGCCCATGCCAAGGATCGCACCACGGTGCTGGGCGGCTCGTCCGTGTCGGCTTGTCCCGAACACTATCCAGACTTTGACTATCTCCATGTCGGCGAAATGGGCGACGCCACCGACGAGCTGTTCGCCCGCCTTGAACAGGACGCCACGCGGCCGGAGCGCCAAATCGTTCTGAAGACGGTGGTGCGGCGCGAGCTGACCGACTTCCCGGTGCCGGCCTATGAGCTCGCGCAGCTCCGCAAATACTTCATCGGCAGCGTCCAGTTCTCCAGCGGCTGCCCCTATCAGTGCGAGTTCTGCGACATCCCGGCGCTGTACGGCCGCAATCCGCGCTTCAAGACACCGGAACAGCTCACCGCCGAACTCGACAAGATGGTGGAGTGCGGTCTCTCCAACGCTGTCTATTTCGTCGACGACAATTTCATCGCGCACCGGCGCGGCGTCCGCGAGCTTCTGCCGCATCTCGTCGAATGGCAGAAGCGCAATCGCTATCCGCTGTCGTTTGCCTGCGAGGCGACGCTCAACATCGCCAAACGGCCCGAGATCCTTTCGCTGATGCGCGAGGCGATGTTCGAGACGATCTTCTGTGGCATCGAAACTACGGACGCCGATGCGCTCAAGGCGATGGCCAAAGAGCACAACAACATGGTGCCGATCCTCGAAGCCATCGAGACGCTGAACGGCTACGGGATGGAGGTGGTGTCAGGCATCATCATGGGGCTCGACACCGACACAGCGGATAGCGACAAGCGGCTTTTGGACTTCGTCAAACACTCGCAGATTCCTCTGCTCACCATGAACCTGCTGCAAGCGTTGCCGCGCACACCGCTGTGGGACCGGCTCAAGCGCGAGCAGCGCCTGATCGAGGATGACGACGACCGCGAGTCCAATGTCGTGTTCCGGCGGCCGTATGAACAGGTGCTGGCCGAGTGGCGCGAATGCATGCGGATCGCCTACCAGCCCGAAGCGCTCTACGAACGCTACGAACATCAGATCAAGGCGACCTATCCCAACCGGCTGCACCCGAAGGACAGCGTGCTGCGCGCGCCGACCTGGGCCAACATCCGCAAGGGCCTCACCATTGTCGGGCGGATCTTCTGGTTCGTTGGCATCCGCGGGTCATATCGCCGGGTGTTCTGGCGCTTCGCCTGGGCGCGGCTGCGCACCGGGAATTTGCAGGACCTGGTCATGGTGGGCCTTGTCGCCCACCACCTGATCCTGTTTGCCCGCGAAGCCTCGTCGGGACGCCGCGACGCCTCGCACTACAACTTCAAACCGAGCGAAGAACTCGTCGCGGCCGAGTGACGGTCACTTCGTTTGCGCATGTCCTTTTCGGAAAACCGGTATCCACCCCGGATCAAGTCCGGGCAGGCTTTTTCCAGGACATACGCTAGATTCCGGAATTGCCGAAGGCGCGCGGCGGCGGGGCGACGACCTGACCGCCGCTCGGCGTCACCTTCAACACCGCGAGCCCGCGCTCGTTGGTGCCGTCGCGGCGGAAACGAAACAGGCCGTCGATGCCGGCGAAGCCTGACGGGTTGGTGAGCGACTGATCGGAGAAGCGCTGCGGCCCCTGCGTCTTGACCAGCGCAGCCACGAGCGCCACGGCATCATAGGCAAGCGTCGCGGTGCGCACCGGGTCCTGGCCGTAACGCGTGCGGTAGCGCGCCACGAAGTTGCGGAAGCCGGTGCCGTCCGGTGCCGCATAGAGGCCGCCCTGCAGCGACGAATCGTTGAAGATGCGCGGATCGTCCCACAATCCCGTCCCAAGAAGCTGCACGCGCCTGGTGTCGAGACCGGCGGCGGTCAGCGCCTGCACGACCGAGGGCACGACCTCCGGCCCCTCGGGAATGAACACGGAATCGGCGCCGCGCGCCGCCTGGGCGACGATCTTGGCCGGCACTTGCATCCTGCTGGCGTCAAACTGGTAGCGCTCGGAGGCAACGATACGGCCGCCCTTGCGCGACACCACCTGCTTGAACTCGGCCTCGACCACGTTGCCGTAGGCGCCGTCCGACAGCATGGCGGCGAACGAGCGTTTGCCGGTTGCGATCGAATACTCGACGATGCGGTCGACGTCGGACTCCGGCAGGAAACTCAGGAGATAGACGCCGCGCGCCGCAACCGTCGCGTCGGTCGAAAACGCGATCACCGGCACGCCACGTTGCCGCGCGACCGCGCCGACCGTGCCGACCGAATGCGCGAACAGCGGACCGAGAATGATCTCGGCGCCCTCGCTCAAGGCTTGCTGTGCGGCCTGCTGCGCGCCGGAGGAATTGCCGGCGTCGTCCTTCACCAGAAGCCGGACGTTCGGGCTGTTGAATTCGGTGAGCGCCATCTCCGCGGCGTTCTTCATCGACAGCGCCACGGTGCCGGCATTGCCGCCGGCCGACAACGGCAGGATCAGCGCGACGCGGACGCCGCCAGCGCCGACCTCGCTGCCCGCTTGCGGCGCAGTGCCGCCCGAGGGCGGTGGCGGCTGCTGCGACGACGGCGTGGTGGCGTTGAACAACTCGGACACGCCCGAGCACGCCGACAGCAACGCCAATGCGCCGGCCGTCAGGCCATGGACGCAGGCGCGGCGCGACAACAGGGATCGAAACTGGACCCGACAGCCCGGGACCATGACCGGTTACCTCGACACAATGCTGGCTGCGCCAGCCCACCCCACCAACCCGGCATCTTGACGACGATAAGTTAACCGAATGGAAAGGATAACGAATTCCTTCCGATCGCGGTGGCGTACCGGCGCCTGGCCGCTACAATGGCGGCCATGCGGGACAACTCGTCCAAGACCTACATCCTGGCAGGCCAGGCGGTCGAGCCCCCGCGGCTCGCCCCGGGGCTGCATCTTGTCGCGACACCCATTGGGAACCTGCGCGACATCACGATCCGCGCCCTGGAAACACTCGCAGCCGCCGATCTCATCGCCTGCGAGGACACCCGTGTGACCCGCAGGCTCCTGGATCATTACGGTATCTCCACCCCACTGACCCCCTATCACGAGCACAATGCCGCAGCCGCCCGGCCCAAGCTCATGGCCCGGCTCGGCGACGGCGAAGCCATCGCCCTGGTCTCAGATGCCGGAACCCCGCTGGTCTCGGACCCGGGCTTCAAGCTTGTCCGGGAGGCCCGCGAAGCCGGCCATCCGGTGCTGGCCGCGCCAGGCCCCTCCGCGGCGCTGACGGCGCTGATCAGTTCGGGCCTGCCGACCGACCGGTTTTTCTTCGAAGGCTTTCTGCCGGCCAAGACCGGCCAGCGCAAAGCTCGCATCGCCGAGCTTTCGGCGGTCGCGGCCACGCTGATCTTCTACGAAGGCGGCCCACGTGTGGCGCAGTCGCTTCAGGCGATGGCCGATGGTTTTGGCCCCCGGCAGGCTGCGGTGTGCCGGGAGCTGACCAAGATGCACGAGGAGGTGCGGCGCGGCGACCTCGCGACGCTGGCGCAGCAGTACGCCGAAGGCGCCGAAAGCCGCGGCGAGTTCACCATCGTGGTCGAGCCGCCGGCCGACGACGAGGTGCTCGACGCCGATGCGGTCGACGACCTGTTGCGGCGGGCCCTGCGGCAGGGCTCGGTGAAGGATGCGGTCAGCGATGTGGCGGCGGCGACCGGCCGGCCGCGTCGCGAGCTCTATCAGCGCGCGCTTGAACTCGGCGGACACGGCGATGGCGCGGCGGAATAGCGCCGATCCGCCGAACCCCGAACGCGTCGCGGCGTTCGGGCTTGGCCTCTCGGCCGAAAGCCGGGCCGCCGCTTATCTCGTGGCCAAGGGCTATCGGATCGCCGCGCGACGATTTCGCAGCCCGGTCGGCGAGGTCGACATCGTGGCGCGTCGCGGCCGCGTGCTCGTCTTCGTCGAGGTGAAAGCGCGGGCCACGCTCGATGCAGCGGCCGAGTCACTGCAAACGCGGCAGCAACGCCGGATCGCAGCCGCCGCCGCGGCCTGGCTCTCGCTCAATCCGCACGATATCGACAAGGACATCCGCTTCGACGCGGTGCTGGTCGCGCCCGGAAAAATTCCGCGCCACATCCCGGCGGCGTTCGAAGCGGAATAACGCGCTGGCCGCAAATGCGGCTCAGGGCATGATCCCGAAAAGTGTGAAGCGGTTTTCGGAAAAGATCATGCCCAAACAAGAGGAAGGGGCGACGGGTCTGATTCAACGAAGTTGAATGAGACCCTAGCCGGCGCGAAGCTTCAGCGTGAATTCCTCGACCTGATCGCGAATGCGATGGGCGATGCCGCCAAGCTCTTCGGCGACGGCGCGCACCGCCATCACGTTCGTCCGGGTGTTCTCGGTGGCGTCGTCGACCCGGCTCACCTCTTCGGCCGTGTCCGCCGTGCGCCTGGCCGCGATGTCGACGCTGCGCGCAATTTCCTGCGTGGCGGCGCCCTGCTCGGTCACCGCGGCCGAGATTGCGCCGCTGATCGCGCCGATGTCGCGGATCGTGCGCGCGATGGTGCTGATCGCTTCGATCGAGCGCAGTGTGGCCTGCTGCATGTCGGCGATCTGCTTGGCGATGTCGTCGGTGGCGCGCGCCGTCTGGCCGGCCAATGCTTTCACTTCGCCCGCCACCACGGCGAAGCCGCGACCGGCTTCGCCAGCCCGCGCCGCCTCGATGGTGGCGTTGAGCGCCAGCAGATTGGTCTGCTCGGCAATATCGGTGATGAGACGAACCACGTCGCCGATGCGCCGTCCGGCCTCGCCCAGCTCCTGCATCGCGGCGTTGGTGCGCTCGGCTTCGCCGACCGCCTGCTCGGTGATGGAATTCGACTGCGTCACCTGCCGGTCGATCTCCATCACCGACGCCGCAAGCTCGTCAGCGGCCGAGGCGATGTCGCGCACATTGGCCGAGGCTTCCGACGACGCGTTGATGGCACCTTCGGTGCGGTTGGCAGCCCGGTCGGCGGCTGCGGCGAGCTGCCCTGCGGCTTCCGTGACCTGGTCGCTGATGGTGCTGAGATTGACGATGCTCTCCTCGATCGAGGCCGCGAACGCCTTGGTGTCGGCCGACATCTTCTGCTGCTCCTGCTCCCGCGTCTGGGCGCTGTCGGCGGCCGCGCGGTTGAGCTCGAGGTTCGACAGCATCGCGTTCTGGAAAACGCTGATCGAGCGCGACAGCGCACCGATCTCATCGCGCCGTGTGGAGTAGGGGATCACCGCCCGCTCGCCGTTGGCGATCGCGCTGGTGACGCGCGTGATCGTTGTCAGCGGCCGGGCCACCGAACGCCACAGCAGAAACGCGCTTAACGCCGCCAGCAGCACCGCGGCGATACTGAGCGCGATCATCTCTTTTGCCGACGTGTCGGCATTGGCATTGGCCGCCGCATAGACCTCGCGGGCTTGACGCAGATAGACCGCGCCCAGGTTCTCCAACTCGCGGTTCAGCTCCTGCCGGTTCTCGCGCATGGTGGTCGTAAAGCCACGTTCGCGGGCCGCCGCCGGACTGATCTCGCTGCCAAGCCGGATCAGCTCTTTCCGGATGTCGTGGAATTTCTTGATCTTCTCGGCAACCGGCCGAAAGGCTGCGGTCTGCCGGGTCTGCCGGGCGTGGTCGGAGCTGAGTTCAAACAGCTCCTCATTGGCCTGCTTCATCCTGGCGATGAAAGCCGCGGCTTCGTCCGCGTCGTCCGACAAGAACATGCCGCGGGCTTCCGCCACCACGGCGTAGATCAGGCTGTTCATGCGCTCGACGGTCTGCGCGCCCTGCAGCGCGGCCTCGAATTCCGCGGTCAATTCGTTGTGCCGTTTCGCACTGTCGACTGCCACAATGACAAGCATCACCGTGGCGGTGGCGAACAAGGCGATGATCGCGTAAAGCTTGAGGAGAATGGAAACGTTCAGCCGCCGTGGCATTTTCACCCACCGTCACTACATCCGAAAATTGACTCGAAGGTGTTAACCCGGCGTTTACGTTCATGGCCCCGGTGCGGAGAATTTCATGGCTCTCAATGTCGCTGTGCAGATGGACCCGATCGAGCGGATCAACGTCCGCGGCGATTCGACTTTTGCGCTGTTGCTCGAAGCACAGGCGCGGGGCCACCGGCTCAGCTACTACACGCCGGACCGGCTGGCGCTGCTCGGCAACCGGGTGTCCGCGACCGTGCAGCCACTGACGGTGCGCGATCAGGTCGGGGACCATTTCACGCTTGGCGAAGGCAAGCGCACTGAGCTCGTCGATTTCGACGTGATCCTGCTCCGGCAAGACCCGCCGTTCGACCTCGCCTACATCACCACCACGCATCTCCTGGAGCGCGTGCATCCGGACACACTGGTCGTGAACGATCCGGCGCAGGTGCGCAACGCGCCCGAGAAGATGTTCGTCAACATGTTCACGGACCTGATGCCGCCCACCCTGATCAGTCGCGATCTCGCGGCGATCAAAGCGTTCCGCGCCGAGCACGGCGACATTGTGATGAAGCCGCTCTACGGCCATGGCGGCGGAGCGGTGTTCCGGCTCACCAAGGACGACCTGAATTTCGGCTCGCTTTACGACATGTTCGCCGTGACGTTTCGCGAACCCTGGGTGATCCAGAAATTCCTTCCCGAGGTGAAGGACGGCGACAAGCGCATCATCCTGGTCGACGGCGAATATGCCGGCGCCGTCAACCGGGTGCCTGCGGCGGACGATCTGCGCTCCAACATGGTGCGCGGCGGCTCGCCGAAAGAGACCGAACTGTCGCCGCGGGAACGGGAGATCTGCCACAGGCTTGCGGTGCCGTTGCGCGAACGCGGCCTCTTGTTTGTCGGCATCGACGTGATCGGCGGTCAGCTTACTGAAATCAACGTCACATCGCCGACCGGGATTCGCGCGATCAAGAATCTCGGCGGCCCCGATATCGCAGCGTCCATCTGGGACAAGATCGAGAGCAAGCGCAGGCGTTGAGGTTTAGCGCCCCGGCGACAGCGACAGCCAACAAAAGGCTGTCGCTGCGAAGCACGCTTCAGAAACCAGCGACCATTTCCAATGTCTTGCCCGCGGCCGCTTGCGCGCGATATGTCGCCTCGAGCCGCGCTCTGGCATCGTCGGGCATGACGATTTCCCTGGCGAATTCCGGCATCGCGCCCAACCTTTGTTTCCACGCCTGGACGCGTGGGTGCAGCCGCGCCAGCGGGTAGCCACCGAGCGACAGCCGGTGAGCATAGATGAACCAGGCGATGTCGAGCACGCTCAACTCCTCGCCCATCAGATAGGGCGCGCTGGCCAGACGTTGCTCAAATGCATCGAATTCGGCGCGGAATTTTCGCGCCGACGCTCGCGCCCGCTCGTCGGTAAAACCTTCCTTGGCGGCGCGTTGCCAGAATTCGATCTGGACGTTTTTCCCGTGGTCCGCGGCGCCTTGCACCGTGCCGGCGCCATTGGCGGCGTAGCTTTCGAGCGCCGCGGGAGGCTTCGGCGGACCCGGCGGATTGAACACGAAGCGGAAGCTCAACGTCCGCAGATCGAGATGCAGATCATCCTCGTGCCGCAGCAGGGCCGCGACCTCGTTTTCGTGGCCGGCGGGGATCAGCTTCGGCGAAGGAAATGCCTTTTCGAGATACTCGACGATGTCGTTGCTCTCGATGTGCACCGCGCCGTCATGCACCAACACCGGCACCAGACCGCGCGGATTGATCCCCAGAAACCACGGCTTGAAATTGTCGTTGGAATGCAGATCGACGGGATGCGACGTCCACGCGATGCCTTTGAGATTGAGAAAGATGCGAAGCTTCTGCGAACACGACGAGCCGGAAAAGTGCAGCACATGCACGCCCTTCCAGCCGAGCACCTCGCGCGTCCTGATATCGCTGTCGACGAGTTGGACCATCTCTGCCTCCGGCCGTTTTTTTCTGCCGCACAGCCGACATCGACAGGACGGCGACCCGGCGTCCAATAGGTCGGGCTATGATGCGCCCCGAGGAAGAAAAATCAGTTCGCGGCGCCGGTGATTTCGCTGTCACCGCACTCGAAGATGAACAGCATCCGCTGTTTGCCGGGCTCGAAGTGCTGGACCTGCCAGATCATCTCCTCGACATCGCGCTCGGCGGCTTCGGCATCCAACCGGGCTAGCCGGCACTGCTGCAATTCGTTCTCCAGGGCTTTCAGGTCGATCATCGAAGGCTCCAAACATCGGTACAATGGATTGGAGCACCGTAGCCCGAGTCGTTTTGTTCTGCAAATGTTCTTGTCACTGCAAGGCGTTTGTATACTTGCCAAACCCGATCCCTGGTACGATTGAATTAGTGAGTCGTCACAACCAGGAGATTCGAATGGCAGACAAAGTCGAGGTCGAGATTGGCGGGCAATCGAAATATGAGGTGGCCCATCGGATGGCGCACAACATCTTGCAGAAAGAGCACCCGCAAGGAGGTTGGCTGACCGACAGAAAGACCTATTTCAACGCCGTCGCCGACGCGATTCACGCTCTTTCGGGTAGTCACCTGAAATAAACAGCCAATAGGCGGCGGCCTCGTCTACAGCTCGTTCTGGCGCGACCGCCGTCGCCAGCTTCAGGCACTCAAGCCGAAGTTCGGTTTCTGACATGCTTCCTCCAATGCAGAGAGCCAGCACAACCGTCAGGTTGTTTCCGGCGGGACGGATTGGCAACTAAGTTGCGTTATGTGAACGTAAAGGAAACGATAATTAGCCTGTCACAGAAAGGCACGATTTCCTTTATTTTCGTTCATGTTTGGATGCCGCTGGCTGGCCATTAGGAAGCCACCGGCGCCTTTTCAAGGCCCTATCAATCCCAGTTAACACCGTGAACTTTTCAACGCATCAGCGCTTAAATGCTGGAGCGTTAGTAGTATCGCAAACCGAGTGGTGCTATCTTCTGACGTAGAGCGGACGCTCGATTCGACAAAGGCCCCACCCCTTCACACAAGTTTGGGCGTGGAGGGCGCGCCCAAGGGGCGACGGCCTAATCCGTCAGATCGAGCAAGGGAGTTGAAAATGGGTAAAACCCCACTTTCATGTCCGCTCCACAAGCCGGTTCACGTGGTCGATTACCGACGTTTTCGGTTCGGCAAATGGGAGTCGGTTTGTGAGCATTGCCGGGGTCAGCGCCGCCGTTAAGGCGGTCACTGACACCGGTTCTTTCTAGGCAACTTGGGGGGTTCTCGAAAGGGAACCCCTCCTTTTTTTCCCGTCACCGGGAAACTCGAGCCGCGCACGCGCGACGACAATGCGCAGCACTGCGCAAAGTTCGGATGGCTAAATTATATAGCCAAGTCATGAGCTTAGCGAGAGGCAGGCATAAGCCTCGCTGAGTCGTGGTTAAGGGGGGCTTAACACCCACCACAGACGCGTCCTCCCGTGTGCCCGACACCCGCGTTATGATTCGCGGGTCTTATTTGTAAAAGAAAGTGTAAACACTCTTCGCTGCTGCTGCAACGCCTGCGCGTTCAACTCTGCTTTGTCGTTGTACGCGGCTTGGGAGTTTTCGTTTTTTTGGTCGTACGGTGTTTAGACGTTTGCTGTGGCGTGGGTGGCTTATGCTGCGCAACACGGCGCAGCGTGTCGTTGAAACGACCTTCCGTTTCTTCGGATTCGAGAGTACGTGCCAATTCGCGGAACTTTTGGATCTGAGTTTTCTTGGCCATGGACCTAGCGCCAAACGGGATCGACTACTTTTATATCGACGAATCCGAACGCACCCCGCTTTCCGTAGCGAGCTGCGTTCGCATCCCTTTTCTGAGGCGCAAGCGAGCTGGCGGCTGGGAATACGTTTGGAACGACTACGCGCGCCTCGCAGACAAATGGCGACGACAACTCTCAAAAGACCATTCTATCCGATTCCGTGAGGAGTTACACGGCTACGAAATCCTCGGAAGAAAGGGCCTCTATCATAAAACTCATCGGAATCTTATGCCCGATGAAGCGGTCGATCTTTACAACGACGCCTTAGCGAAACTGACTTGGTTGCCGCACAAATCAATCATGTCGACTTTTGCCACCGACAGATCAGAGTTGATGGGACACAAAGGCATTTTTGCAGGCCTTTTCAGCTTATTCCAGCGCATGCGAAATCAATGCGGCGCTCATACAAACGGTCTCGTATTCTTCGACGAAGGGCACAAATCGTACGTTCGGCTTTACCGAATGGCTCAAGTCTATCTGCCGACCGGCTCAAAATTCGGAGCATGGGAAAATGGCAAACCGACGAGGAACATGCCTCTTACGATGTTCCCAAAAGATGCGAACATCAAACACTCTGACCTGTCCTTGTTCATGCAGGTGGCGGACCTTGTTTCATACGCGGCCCGGCTCAAGCTAGAGCATGAACGAAAGACTTTGACCGCAAAACGCGAAGGATGGGGCCATCATCTGCTTTACGATGCCATCCCCAAACCGCAGCTGAATATTGCTGCGACTATGAAGCGGAAGGATGCGATCGTCCCCACGTAAAACCGCCCCCGGACTTTCCGAGGGCGGTTCTCTGAGTCCTGCGCACTCCACGCCGCACGAAGCGACTAGGCGCTGCAAGCCTTAGCTATATAGTTGATTCTAGAGTCTAATTCAAGCAAAAAGTCTTGAATTAACAATGAGTTAGGAAAACTCTAACCCTTTGATTTTAGACTCCTTTTGGGCCTTTCAGATCGAACCAGGTTGCCGGTAGGTCAGCCGCTTGCCGAAAATACCCTGCATTGCTTTGTTTGAACGCTGCTCGTCGTTCACGCCGAGCCGCACGCGGTTGTTGTAGCGGAAATCGAATTCCGCGAGATACCGGTGCAGATGCTTCTCTGAGCAGTGCTGATAGACGCCCTTCATGCCGCGCTTGAAGATCGAATAGAAGCCTTCGACCGTGTTCGTATGCACGTCGCCGCGCACGTATTCGTCGGCCTTGTGCTTCACCGAACCATGCTCGGCAAACTCATGACCCAGCGTCATGTAATGCTGAGCCTCGTCAGTCATCAGCTTGCTTTCGCGGCGCACATTCGTCCGAACAATCGGCATGATCGTGGCAACGCTGGCGTTGTCGACATGGAAGCTGCGAGCCGAACCGCCACGCTCCACAAGCGTCAAAACCGCGTTCTTATGCGCGTAGCCTGACCGCTGCTTTGGTACGCCCTTCAGACGGCCGATAAACGTCTCGTCAGCCTCAATGGTGCTGCCTTCGCCACCCATCGGGGCCAAGGTGCCATCCCGCATCGCTTCGCGAATACGGTGCGCCAAGAACCAAGCCGACTTGTAGGTGATTTCCAGCGTGCGGTGCAGCTGATGGGCGCTGACGCCCTTCTTGCTGGCCGACATCAGGTAAACCGCCTGTAACATCTTGTGCAGCGGGATATGGGCGGACTCAAAAACCGTGCCCACCCTAACCGTGAACTGCTTCCGGCAGGGCTTGGAATAGCACTTCCAGAGGCCAAGCCGGACCCGGCCCTTCTTGTCCTTCACGCCTTCCAGCTTGCCCGACTTACCCAGAACGCCGCAGTGCGGGCAGATCGTGCCTTCATCCCAAAGGATCGCTTCCAGGTGGTCAAAAGCCGCCTGTTCGTCCTGGAAGTATTTGCGGTTCAAGAGAGACATCGGAAGGCCCATGGAATCGAGGTTATTTCGATTCTACCTCCGATTCGGGGTGTGTCAAGTATATAATCGCCCACTGCAACTCCGTTCCGCTACGTTCTCTGGGCCTGCACTTGTGGGTTGAACGACCGGGGGTCGAGAGACAGGAATGGTCCAGCGCGTCAGCACGGTCGCGTTCCAAGGCATCGACGCATTGGCTGTCGACGTCCAGGTGCAGGTCGCACCCGGCTTGCCTGCATTCAACATCGTGGGCTTGCCGGACAAGGCGGTGTCCGAGGCCAAGGAGCGCGTCCGCGCTGCTCTCGTCGCTTCGGGGCTCGCGCTGCCGGCGCGCCGCATCACCATCAATCTCGCGCCAGCCGACCTGCCGAAGGAAGGCAGCCACTACGACCTGCCGATCGCGCTCGGCCTGATGGCGGCGATTGGCGCGATTCCTCACGATGCGCTCGCGGGCTTCACGGTGCTGGGCGAGCTCGGCCTCGACGGCTCGATCGCGGCGGTGGCCGGCGCGTTGCCGGCTGCGATCGGCGCCAACTCCCGCAGCGAAGGCTTGATCTGTCCGCACGCCTGCGGTCCCGAGGCGGCCTGGGCCAGCCCGGAGATGCAGATCGTCGCTCCGTCCTCGCTCATACAGCTTGCCAACCATTTCAAGGGCACGCAGGTGCTCGGCCGGCCGAAAGCCGGCATCAAGGCCGAGACGCACGGCGCGCTGCTCGATCTTGCCGACATCAAGGGTCAGGAAAGCGCCAAGCGCGCGCTCGAGATCGCAGCGGCTGGCGGCCACAACCTGTTGATGATCGGACCACCGGGCTCGGGCAAATCGATGCTGGCGGCGCGGCTGCCCACGATTCTGCCGACGCTGTCGCCCGCGGAATTGCTGGAGGTGTCGATGATCGCGTCCGTTGCGGGCGTGATCGAAGACGGCGCGCTCACCGACCGGCGGCCGTTCCGCACGCCGCATCATTCGGCCTCGATGCCGGCGCTGGTCGGCGGCGGCTTGCGCGCCAAGCCCGGGGAGGTGTCGCTTGCCCATCACGGCGTGCTGTTTCTCGACGAGCTGCCGGAGTTTCAGCCTCACGTGCTCGACGCACTGCGCCAACCGCTCGAAACCGGCGAGGTCTCGATCTCGCGCGCCAATCACCGGGTGACCTATCCGGCACGCTTCATGCTGGTTGCCGCGATGAATCCCTGCCGCTGCGGCCATGCCAACGATCCGGGCTATGCCTGTCGCCGCGGACCGAATACGCGCTGTGCCGCCGAATATCAGACGCGCATTTCGGGACCGCTGCTCGACCGCATCGACCTCAACATCGAGGTGCCGGCTGTCACCGCGGCCGATCTCATTCTGCCACCGCCCGCCGAAGGCAGCCGCGAGGTCGCAGCCCGCGTCGCGCAGGCGCGTGCCGTGCAAGCCGAGCGCTATACCGCGCTGGGGCTTAACGGCGTGCTGACCAACTCGGCGGTGCCGTCGGCGTTGCTCGAAGACGTGGCGCGTCCGGACAGCGCCGGCCTCACGCTTCTTCGCGAAGCCGCCGACGCCATGAGGCTGTCGGCGCGCGGCTACCATCGCGTGCTCCGCGTCGCGCGCACCCTCGCCGATCTGGATGGTTCGGACAAAGTCGGCCGCGTGCATCTTGCCGAGGCGCTGAGCTATCGGGCGCTGATGGATCAGATCCAGCACGCGGCGTGAGGTACGGCGCTTGATCCACTTTTTGGCATGATCTTTTTCGAAAACCGCTTCACACTTTTCGGGATCATGCCCTACGGCCCGTACAGCACGGCCGGCAGCCAGAGCGCGATGCCCGGGAACAAAAACATCAGGAAAATGAGCAGGAACGGCGCTACCAGGAACGGGATGATGCCGCGATAGATGCTGGTGATCTTCACGTCCGGCGCCTGCGCTTGAATCACGAACAGATTCATACCGACCGGAGGATGGATCAAGCCAACCTCGACCATGATGACGACGACGATCGAGAACCAGATCGGGTCATAGCCGAACTTCACGATGATGGGCTGAAACACCGGCACGGTGATCAGCACCATGCCGATGCCCTCGAGGAAACAGCCGAGGAAAATGTAGCCCAGGATGATGACGATCATCACCATCACGCCGCTCATGTGCAGGGCTTGAGCACCGCTGAGCAGCAATTCCGGCAGATGCGTCTGCACGATGAAGAACGAGAACAGGTTGGCGCCCATGACGATAACGAACAGGACGCCGCTGACGACGACCGACGTTTCGATGGCGCGGACGAGATCGGACCAGGACATGCGCCGGCCGAGCATGCCGAGCAGGATGGCGCCGAACGCGCCGACCGAAGCCGCCTCGGTCGGGCTGAACACGCCCGCATAAAGTCCGCCGATCGTGACGACGAACAGCGCGATGAACTGCCATGGTTCGCGCAACGCGGCGATGCGCTCGCGCAACGTGTAGCGCTCCTTGCCGGGCGCATAGTCCGGACGGAACCAGACCACGATCATGGCAACGATGATGTAGAGCAACGTCAGCACCAGGCCGGGAATGAGGCCCGCGGCGAGGAGCTTCGGCACCGAAAGTTCGGCAATCGCTGCATAGATCACGAGGATGATCGACGGCGGAATCAGAATGTCGGTCGACCCGCCTGCGGCGATGCAGCCCGTCGAGAGGCCGTCGTCGTAACCGGCCTTGCGAAGCTCGGGCAGCGCCATGCGCGTCATCGTCGCCGAGTTGGCGAGCGACGATCCGGAGACCGCACCGAACGCAGCCGACGCCACCAGCGTCGCGACCGCCAACCCGCCGCGGAAGCCGGACAGGATGACACGCGCAGCCTTGAACAATTCCCCTGACATGCGGGACTCGGAGGCCACCTCGCCCATCAGAATGAACAGCGGCACCACCGAGAGCGAATAAGACGACGCCACGTCGAACGGCGCCGTGCCAAGCAGTGTGAAGGCACCGGGCCAGCCGAGCGCGATGACGTTGCCGAAGAAGCCAACCAGAACCAAAGAAATCCAGACCGGCACCCGGAGGATCAGCAGAGCAAACAGAACAGCGACGCCGAGGACACCGATCAGAGACGGATTCATTCGACGCGTTCCGTCTCGGGTGTTGCCGGGCGCGCCAGAAGGGCAGCCAGTGCCGCGAGAATGGTGCCGAAGAGCCCGAGAAACGCAGCGACCCACATCCACCAGATGGGAATCTGGGAATCGAGCTTCACGTCACCATACTGATAGATCTGGGTCGCGGGCGTGATCATGGCCCAGAAGATCAGAACAAGCACGACGATCGACAGAACATCGGCGAGCCGGATCAGAGCCGCGACGACGCGCGGAGGGATGAATCCATCGATGATGTCGATCGTGATGTTGCGGCGGCTGAAGAACGCCGCCGCCATGCCGTGGAAAATGAAGATCAGCAGCATGCACTCGACGATGTCGTAAGAACCGCGGATCGGCTTGTTGAACAGATAGCGCAACAGCACGTCGAACACGGTCACGAGCATCAGCGCAACCAGCGCGAGGCTTGCAAGCCGCAACTGAACACGCTGCAGCCGTTCGATCAGCCCGGCCGGTCCTGTCCCGTTCGCCATCGCGTCAGCGCTACTTCAGGAATTCCGCCATGAACTCCCTGGCAGGCTTGCCCTCTTTCTCCAGGCGGGCGACCTCGTCATCGATCTGCTTCTTGGCAAGCTCCTTGAGCTTGGCGACGTCGGAATCCGATAGCGTGTTGATGGTCAAGCCCTTCTGCTTGGTCTCGACATCGCGGGCGAACGTCTCCTGCGCGGCCCAGGCCTTGCCGAAGCTTTCGGCAGCTTTGACGCCGGTCTCCTTGTCCAGCAACGCCTTGAGATCGGCCGGCAGCGAATTGTACTTCGCCGGATTCATCGCGGCGACGAAGGTGCCGGAGGCAATGCCTGGATCGAGCGCGTACTTCACCACGCCGGCAAGATCATACGCGAGGCCGGCTTCATGCGGGAACATCGCACCCTGGATGATGCCCTTGGCCAACGCGTCCTGCGAGTCCGGCGGCGGCACCAGCAGCGTCGTGGCGCCGAGCGAATCGAGCATCACTTTGTTCGGCGCCGAGGCGTAGCGGATCTTCATGCCCTTGAAGTCATCGAGCTTCGTGATCGGCGTCTTGGTGTAGGCCACCACCGGGTTGGCCATCGACATGAACAGTATCTTCAGGCCGACGTGTTCGGCCGCGAGATATTTCGGCGCGAGCTCGGTCATACGCACCGCGGTCTCGACGATATTGTCCTTGGTCCCCTTCCAGGCGAACGGCTGGTTGGCCAGTTCGGTGAGCGGATAGCGACCGGGAGTCACGCCATGGATCACCCAGGCGATATCAGTCACGCCATTGCGCGCAGCGTCCAGTTGCCGGGTCGGCGGACCGACAAGCTGTCCGTTCGGATAGATGGTGATCTTGAGCCGGCCGTTCGATTCCTTCTCGAGGTTCTCGGCCCAGGCCGTCACCCATTTGTGGAAGGCATGCTGCGGCGGCACGAAGTGCGACAGCTTCAGCTCGATCGTCTGGGCCTGCGCCTGACCATCGGGCAGGACGCCAACGAACGCGACAGTCAGCGCAGCGAAAGCGAGTGAACGGAACACAGACATCGAAATCCTCCCCTGGCGCGCCCGCCTTGATTGGCTCGCACTATGCGAGAGGGCGGCAGAGTTGGCAACGCACGCTCAATCCACCTGCTCGCGCCAATAGCCGAGCGCTTCCTGCCCGGCCCGATCCGAATAGCTGAACAGCTCGAGCTCGCTATCCGCCGCAAAGCTGTAGGGCAGCCACGGCGTTGCGACGAACACGTCGTGCGGGCGGATTTTGAATTCCTTGTCGCCGATCCGCGCCGTGCCTTCGCCGCGATGCACCGCAAACACCGCGCTGCCGGTGCAGCGATAGGGCTTGCCGGCGAAACCCGCGGGCAGCCGCTGCATCGACACCGCCATAGTCGGGAACGGATGCTTGCCGGTCGCCGGATTGGCGTAGCGGAGCTTGTGGCCGTGCGCCGGATGCGGCTTGCCGGCGCGGGCCATGCTGTCGAACGCCGCACGCGTGCGCTCATACGGATAGATCAGCACCGGCGATGAGCGACCATCGGAATGATATTCGTCCGGGATGAGGTTCATGCCGTAGACCGCGGTCGACTCACCTTCGGGCCGGTCGAGCGGCTGCCGATCCTCGGGATATTCCTCGCGGAACGACGCGCCGAACAGTTTCGCGAACGGCGTGTCGAGTCCGTCGAGCCACACCACGGGTGCGGCGCCGAGGTTGCCGTGATCGTGCCAAGCCCAGGACGGCGTCACCACGAAGTCGCCGGCCGTCATCGGCAGCTTCTCGCCCGCCACGGCCGTATAGGCGCCCTCGCCTTCGATGATGAAGCGCAGCGCGCTCGGCGTGTGCCGATGCGACGCCGCGATCTCTCCCGGCATGATGATCTGCAAGCCTGCGAACAACGAGTCGCAGATGAACGTCGTGCCGCGCAGGCTCGGATTCTCGAGACAGAGCACGCGGCGCTCGGCTTCCTTCTTCGTGATCAGGCTGCAGGCGCGGATGAGCTGCGGCCGCACTTCGGCGTAGCTCCAATGCGCCGGCACACAGTTCGAGCCCGGCTTGAGACCGCTGGTCCGCTCCCACAGCGGAAACAGACTCATGTCCTTCACCTCGTCTCCGAATCGTCCCAGGTCGGAGTTGGCCAGACTTGCGGTTGCCATGATCGGCTCCAGGCTGATGCTTTCGAATGTCGAGCGACTGTCCCGCGCCTGATGCACGAGCGTCAACCCCGGTTAAGCCGCAGGTAACCCTAACCGGCTAGGTTAATGAGCGTGATGCGTATCCGTACAGCGTTCATCCTCGCCGCGGCGCTTGCCGCACCCGCAGCCGCCTACAGCGTGATGGCGGATGTGCCAAAAGAGTTACCGCGACTCTCGAACTGCTTCGCCAACGGCGCCTCGACTTATCAGATCGTCGCCAAGGCCACGGCCCCCGACTACCGCATCCGGATCGACAGCGCTGCCGCGCATCCCGATCTGCGCATGCAGCTCGTCGACCGTCCCGAGCACGCCGATTTCGTGCTCGTCGATGATGCCGACGGCGAACCCGGCACCTGCCGATCTGCCCGCACGGTCACGCATGACGGCAGCGCCGGCAAACCGGACGTCACGGTGCAGCTGTCGACCGACACCAAAAACGTCGACTACAGGCTCTACGTGCGCTCGGCGCGGTTCTCGCAGCAGGATGCCGCGGCTCTGCTGGCTGCGATGTGGAAAGCCGATCGAGGCCGCAAGGTGGCCGACTTGGCTCCGCGTTAATCACGCGTCTTAACCTCCGGTAAACCATCCCGGCCATTCGAGTTCGCGGTAAGGACTACCGCAAGATTCTCAAGCCCAATCTCCCCCGGGACATTTGGGGCCGTTCGCCGCGCTGACAACGCCGCGCGCCGGACGTTTGGGGCAAGGGAACAGGCGTCGATGCAGGTTCGTCCGGTCACGGGCATGCCGCGCGAGCGTTATCGCGTGGTCATTCGTTACGCGCTCTGGGTGCTGCGCTGGACGTTCATCACCATCGGGGCCGTGGCCGCGGCATCGATGGTGTTCGCCCGCATCTACAGCGTCAACGAACAATTCTACGATCCGGCGCAATTCGCCATCGGCCTCGCCGGCCTGTTCAGCGTGGGCTGCGGCGTGATGCTGATGCTTTTGACCCGCAACAGCCGGCTTCGCGTCGAGCTGCAGAGCGCCAAGGCACGTTGCGAGGCACTGGCCGACGGCATCTGGGAGCTGAAGGAAGCCGAGGCGCGCGCCACGAGCCTGCTTGAAGCACAAGGCGACGTCATCGTCCGTCGCGACAAGGACGGCCGCATCACCTACGCCAACGACGCGTATTGCACGCTCGCCGGTGAGACACGCGAGGCGCTGCTTGGCAGCACCGCGGGATTGAAGTCGATCCAGCAGGGCCGCAGCAACGTACTTCCGGACGGCACGCATCTGCATGACCAACAGGTGATGACGCCGGCAGGCCCGCGCTGGCTGGCCTGGCGTGACGTGGTGGTCTGGGCCGAACAGGCGGAAAGCGCCGAAGTGCAAAGCGTCGGCCGCGACGTCACTGACCGCATGGACGCCGAGCGCGCCCTCGCCGATGCCCGCGACGCCGCCGAAAGCGCCAACAGCGCCAAATCGCGTTTCCTTGCTGTCATCTCGCACGAGATCCGCACGCCGCTGAACGGCATCCTCGGCATGGCCGAGCTGCTGCGCGACACCACGCTCACCCCCGAGCAGGCGACCTATGTGCGCGCCACACGAACGTCGGGTGAAGCGCTGCTGTCGCTGATCGAGGAGGTGTTGGACTTCTCCAAGATCGAAGCCGGCAAGATCGAGCTTGCCTCCGAGCCGGTGTCGCTGACCACGCTGATCGAGGACGTGGTCGAGCTGGTAAGTCCACGCGCCCAGGCCAAAGGCCTGGAGATCGCCGCCGACGTCGACGAACGATTGCCAGAGCGGGTGCTGGGCGATGCGACGCGGCTCCGGCAGGTGCTGCTCAATCTCACCGGCAATGCGATCAAGTTCACCGAGACCGGCGGCGTCAGCGTCGTGGTCGAGGCCGGTTCTGCGGAGGGCGAGGTCGCCTTTGCGATTCGCGACACCGGCATCGGCATTGCGTCGAACCAGCAGGCGCGGATCTTTCATGAGTTCGAACAGGCCGATGGCGGCACAAACCGCAAGTTCGGCGGCACCGGTTTGGGTCTCGCGATCACCCGGCGCATCGTCGAGCGTATGAACGGACGCATCGAGCTCGAAAGCGTGCTGGAGCGCGGCTCGACGTTCCGCGTCGTGCTCCCGCTGTCGGAGGCCCCCGCCACCGACGCGGCGCGCTTTGCGGCGCCGGCGCTTGAAGGCCATGCGGCGCTGATCATCTCGCCGCCCACGGTCGAGGTCTGCCTGATCAAGCGGCGGCTCAAGCGCTGGGGCGCGACGGTCGAACGCGCTTCGACCGGCCTCGCAGCGGAGGTCATGACCGAGCAGCGCTGGGACGCTTTGCTGGTCGATCATTCGGTCGGCTTCGAGGCCGCGGCCGAAGTCGCCACTGGGGCGCGCGACACGGTCATGCGTCGCATCATCCTGATCACGCCCGGCGAGCGGCACCGCCTGCCTGCGTTAAAAGAGGCCGGCTTCACCGGCTATCTGGTCAAGCCGGTTCGCGCGGCTTCGCTGAAGGCGCAACTCGCAGCCGCACCCGAATTCGAGAACATCACCGCGGCCGCTGAACCGAATGATCCAGGCGCGAACGCGCCGGATGAGTCGACGCCATCGCTGTCGATCCTGGTGGCCGAAGACAACGACATCAATGCGCTGCTGACGCGCTCGCTCTTGACGCGGTTGGGCCACCGGCCGGAGGTAGCGCCTGATGGCGCAGCCGCCGTCGAGTCCTGGCAGGCCGCGCAGGACGCCGGATCGCCGCACGACGTGATCCTGATGGACGTGCACATGCCGGGTGTCGATGGCTTCGAGGCGACGCGTCGCATCCGCGCGGCGGAAACCAACAGCGGCAAGCCGCGCACGCGGATCATCGCACTGACCGCCAACGCCTGTGAAGAAGACCGTAACGCCTGTCTCGAGTCCGGGATGGACGGCTTCCTGGTCAAGCCACTCGTGCGCGAGCGGCTGATCGAAACGCTGACCTCATCATCAGGGAAAGCTTCCGCCGCGGCGTAAGGCGCGCAGCTCACAGTTTCCGCAGCGCGACCTGTTCGACCATGTGGCTCGCGCCTTTCTTCAGGATCAGGTCGGCGCGCTGCCGCGTCGGCAGGATGTTCTCGTCAAGGTTCACGAGGTTGATCCGCTCCCAGATCGACGTGGCGGTGTTTCTCGCTTCCTGATCGCTCAGCTTCGAGTAGCGATGGAAGTAGGACTTCGGATCGCGGAACGCAGTGCCGCGCAGCGTCAGGAAACGGTCGACATACCAGCCGCGCAGCACGTTTTCGTCGGCATCGAGATAGACCGAGAAGTCGAAGAAGTCCGACACGAACGGGATCGCCTTGCCATCCTTCGGCAGACGGCCGGTCTGCAGCACGTTGAGCCCTTCGACGATCAGGATGTCCGGCCGGTCGACCTCGACCCACCGATTCGGAACAACGTCATAAACAAGGTGCGAATAGATCGGCGCGCGCACCGGGCGGCGCCCGGCTTTGACGTCTGACAGAAACAGCAACAGGCCGGGCAGGTCATAGCTCTCCGGGAAGCCCTTCTTCTCCATCAGGCCTTCGCGTTCGAGCACCGCATTCGGCAGCAGGAAACCGTCCGTGGTGACGAGATCGACCTTCGGCACGTTGGTCCAGCGCGCCAGCAAGGCTTGCAGCACGCGCGCCGTCGTCGATTTGCCGACCGCAACCGAGCCCGCCACGCCGATGATGTAAGGAAGCTTGGCCTCCTCGCCGCCGAGGAAGCGCTGCTGCGCGCGGTGCAGCCGCTGTGTCGCTGCGACATAGAGCGACAACAACCGCGACAGCGGAAGATAGATATCCTCGACCTCGCTTATATCGAGACGATCGTGCATGGAGCGCAGCCGGTTGACCTCGTCCAGCGACAGCGTCATCGGCATGTCTTCGCGCAACGCAGCCCATTCGGACCGCGTGTAGGTCGTGAAAGGCGAAAGTCCGTCGTCGACGCGCTGTTCCATCGAAACACTCAGCCACTCGGCCGTGAAGCCTTTTCCTCAAGCCCGGACTTCTTGGTGCGGGTTTCGAGCAGAGCCTCGACCTCTGCGAGCCTGACGCCGCGAGCGTGCAGCATGACCAGGAGATGATAGAGCACGTCGGCCGACTCGCCGATCACGCGGTCGCGGTCCTCGGCGGCGACAGCCAGCACGGCTTCGACGGCTTCCTCGCCGAACTTCTTGGCGCATTGCGCCGGGCCCCTGTCGAGGAGCTTGCGCGTGTAGGACACTTCGGGGGAGGCCGTGGCGCGGTCGTCGATGCGCTGCTCAAGGTCGGCCAGGGTGAACTTGCTCATGGCCCCTGAAATAGCACCTCTTCTGCCTTGCCGGGAGTCATAGCGCCGCGATTGGTTGACGGACGCGACCTTTGGCGGTGAGCATGACCGCCATGCCCAGACCTGTCCTCGACTTCTGGTTCGATTTCGCGTCGACCTACTCCTACCTGGCGGCGAGCCGCATCGGGCCTTTGGCCGCCGAAGCCCAGGTCGAGGTGCGGTTTCGGCCATTCCTGCTCGGGCCGATCTTCAAGGCGCAAGGCTGGAACACCTCGCCGTTCAATGTCTACTCGGCCAAGGGCCGCAACATGTGGCGCGACCTGGAGCGGCTGTCCGAGGACGCGAATTTGCCCTTCCGCCGGCCCGAGGCCTTCCCGCAAAATAGCCTGCTGGCCGCGCGGGTGGCGCTCGTCGGGTTTCCGCAAGGCTGGGGCGAGCGGTTTTGCGTCGAGGTGTTTCGCGCGCAATTCGGCGACGGCCACCGGATCGACGAACCCGCGACGCTTTCCGAAATCCTGGCACGGCTCGATGTCGATCCCCGGGTCGTGCTGGCTGCGGCGCAATCCGACGACAACAAGGCGCATCTGCGGGCGCAATCCGAGGAAGCGCAGCGGCTCGGCCTCTATGGCGCGCCGAGCTTTGTCACGGCATCGGGCGAGCTGTTCTGGGGCAACGACCGGCTCGAGCAGGCGTTGCGCTGGGCCAAGCGAGGCGCTTAAGGATCGAGCCGCACCGGCAGACCGGCCTGCGCCATATGCTGCTTGGCCTCGCGCACGGTGTGCTCGCCGAAATGGAAGATCGACGCCGCCAGCACGGCGGTGGCATGGCCGTCGCGGATGCCCTCCACCAGATGGTCCAGCGTGCCGACGCCTCCTGAAGCGATCACTGGCACCGGCACCGCGTCGGCCACCGCTTGCGTGAGCGCGATGTCGAAGCCGGATCTGGTGCCATCGCGATCCATCGAGGTGAGCAGGATTTCTCCGGCACCCAGCGACACCACCTCGCGGGCATAGTCGATGGCATCGATCCCGGTCGGCTTGCGGCCGCCATGGGTGAAGATCTCCCAGCGGTCTTTCTCGCCGGGCTGTGAGACCTTCTTGGCGTCGATCGCGACCACGATGCACTGATCGCCGAACTTCTCCGCGGCCTCCTTGACGAAGGCACGGCGGTTCACCGCCGCGGTGTTGATCGACACCTTGTCAGCGCCGCAGGTCAACAGCTTGCGGATGTCGTCGGTGGTGCGCACGCCGCCGCCGACCGTGAGCGGCATGAAGCAGGCTTCGGCGGTCCGCTGCACGACGTCGAAAATCGTGTCGCGGTTCTCATGACTCGCCGTGATGTCGAGAAAGCACAATTCATCGGCGCCGGCCGCGTCATAGGCGATCGCGGCCTCCACCGGGTCGCCGGCGTCGCGCAGGTTGACGAAATTGACGCCCTTGACGACACGGCCGTCCTTCACGTCGAGACAGGGAATGACGCGGACCTTGAACATGACGGCGAACCTATGCCAATGAAAACGCTGCTATAACAGCGCTGCGCGGAACTTTTGCCCGCGCCCTATACACGGTGCAGGCGGCCAAGGCGAATCGATGCAAATGCCGCGCAACCTCGGCGCCATTTGCCCAACAGCGAGTTCGGACGAGCGTGTTTTCGGCCATCAAAAACATCAAGAGCACCGTCCCCTACATCACGTTCCGGCGTTACAACAAAGCGCTGCGGCGGCTGGCCAAATTGCCGGGCTATCTCGGCACGAGCCACCAATGCCCGATCTGCGGCGTGGGGCTGCGCGCCTTCAAGCCGATGTGGAAGTCCTACGGCCGCAACGTCGAGCGCTTCGGATATATTCATCGCGATGCCGAGATGGAGACCTTCAATCTCAAGGCGATGACCTGCCCGAAGTGCGACGCCACCGATCGCGAGCGGCTGATGGCGATCTATCTCGACGAGGCCTGGCCGTCACTGCCGAAAGACAAGCCCGTCCGGCTGGTCGACTTCGCGCCAGCCTATCCGCTGAGCCAGAAGATCAAGCAGTATCCCGGCATCGCCTATCGCAGCGCCGACCTGATGCGCCGCGACGTGCAGGACAACATCGACCTCACCAACATCGCCTATCTCGACGAGTCGGTGGACGTCTTCATCTGCTCGCATGTGCTCGAGCACGTGCCCGATGACCGCAAGGCGATGCGCGAGCTGCGCCGCATCCTGCGCCCCGGCGGCTTCGGCCTGATGCTGGTGCCGCTCGTGATCGGCGTCGACGAGACCACCGAGGAACAGGGCGAGACTTCGATCGAATACCGCTGGAAGCACTTCGGCATGGGCGATCATGTCCGCCAGTACGGCCGGCGCGATTTCGTCGACCGCCTGACCGCGTCAGGGCTGAAGGTCGATCAGCTTGGTGTGGGCCACTTCGGCGCCGAGAAATTCCGCCGCCACGGCATCGCTGAGAATTCGGTGCTGTACGTGGTGCGGCGTTAGCCGCGCGCCAATTATCCTCGCGCGGAGCGCAGCAGCGCCATGGCCTCGACCGGATCGAGACGTCCGTCATAGAGGGCGCGGCCGGCGATCGCCCCTTCGAGCTTGCGCGCGCGCGGCTCGGTCAGGACCTTCACGTCGTCGATGGAGGCAAGACCGCCGGACGCGATCACCGGGATCGAGATCGCATCGGCCAGCGCAATGGTCGCGTCCCAGTTGATGCCCTTGAGCATGCCGTCGCGCGCCACGTCGGTGTAGATGATCGCGGCGACGCCCGCGTCCTCGAAGCGCCTGGCGATATCGAGGACAGAGAGCTCCGACGTTTCGGCCCAGCCCTGCACCGCGACCTTGCCGTCCTTGGCGTCGAGGCCGACGGCCACACGCTTGGGAAACTTCCTTGCCGCTTCCTTGACCAGCGCGGGATCGCGGACGGCCGCGGTGCCGATGATCACGCGGTCGACGCCCTTTTCGAGCCAGCCTTCGACCGTGGCCATGTCGCGGATGCCGCCGCCCAGCTGCACGCACAGGCCCACGGTTTCGAGGATGCGGTCGACAGCCGCGGCATTCATCGGCTTGCCGGCAAACGCGCCGTCGAGATCGACGACGTGCAGATGTTTGAAACCTTGGGTCTCGAACACGTGCGCCTGCGCGGCCGGATCGCGATTGAACACGGTTGCGCGGTCCATGTCGCCTTGCTTGAGGCGCACGGCAACGCCGTCCTTCAGATCGATTGCAGGAAACAGGATCACAGGTTGCTCGCGGCCCTTTTCAGGGCTTCCATTTCAGGA
Organism: Rhodoplanes sp. Z2-YC6860; assembly: GCF_001579845.1. GTDB lineage: Bacteria > Pseudomonadota > Alphaproteobacteria > Rhizobiales > Xanthobacteraceae > Z2-YC6860. Next base: position 297,581 of record NZ_CP007440.1, on the reverse strand, counting down.
AATTCGCGATCAACGCAAGCCCAAGTTTCTGGCTCTTTTCCGGATGGAATTGCGTGCCCGCCACGTTGCCGCGCGCCACCACGGCGGTGATCGGCCCACCATATTCAGCCTGCGCGACGAGGTCCGAGCCGTCCTGCGGCCGGAGCTGGTAGGAATGCACGAAATAGGCGTGCAGGCCGTCCTGCCCCAGGGGAATGCCATCGAGCAGCTTGTGCGAGCCCTGCGTGGCGAGCGTGTTCCAGCCCATGTGCGGAATCTTCAGCGACGGATCGGTCGGCGTGATCTTGTCGACGTCGCCGCGGATCCAGCCGAGCCCCTCTGTGACCACGTATTCGCGGCCGCGTTCGGCCAGAAGTTGCATGCCGACGCAGATGCCGAGAAAAGGCCGGCCCTTGCCGCGCACCGTCTCCTCCAGCGCCTCGACCATGCCGGGCACGGCGTCGAGGCCGTGGCGGCAATCCGCGAAGGCGCCGACGCCTGGCAGCACCACGCGGTCAGCCTTGCGCACCACTTCGGGGTCGCGCGTCACCACAATCGGCTGATCGTGACCGCTCTCGCGGGCGGCACGCTCGAACGCCTTGGCGGCCGAGTGCAGATTGCCGGACCCATAATCGACGATCGCAACGCTCATCGACGGGGCTCGGGTTGCGGAAGCGGAAACAGCCCCAGCACGTCGGGCGATGCCGGCGCGACCGGCGCCGACGGCGGCCACGTTGGGGCAACCGGCTCGGACGGCACTCTATCGGCCCACGATTCAAAGAACCGACGCTCGGCCTCTTCGAGATCCCTCGCCGCCACCACACCGGCCTGCGTCCAGCGACGGCGCAAGCTCCAGCGGCGCAAGGAGCCAGCCTCGCAGCCGATCAGCACCGCGATCAAAAAGCCCACGGCGGATTGCACCAGACTCGACGCGCCGAGCGCGCTCAACCCGGCGAACAGCGCCGCGATCACGACGAGATAGATGATCAAAACCAGCCAAAGCCTATTCCAGATCATCCAGAGCGGTCCGAGCAGGAAGGCCCAGAAATGGAAGCCGTCCCGCACAAAACGGACGCGATCCGGCTCGGACGACACCTGGCCGTCGCGGCGCACCGGTACATGGACCGTGTAGATTTTCATCGCACTCTCCGGCCGTCTGTTGGTCAGCCGCTTAAATCAGCCCCCGAGCGAGCCTTTGGTCGACGGTATCTCACCCGCAGCCCGCGGATCGATGGAGAAGGCTGACCGCAACGCTCGCGCCAGGCCCTTGAAGCAAGACTCGGCAATATGGTGATCGTTTGTCCCGTACAAGGTCTCGACATGCAGGGTGACGCCGGAATTCATGGCGAAGGCCTGAAACCATTCCTGCACCAGCTCGGTGTCGAAGGCGCCGACCTTGTCGCGGCCGAACTTGGCCTTGAACACCAGGAACGGGCGGCCGGACACGTCGATGGCCACGCGCGTCAGCGCCTCGTCCATCGGCATATAGAGGCTGGCGTAGCGGGTGATGCCCTTCATGTCGCCTAGCGCCTGCTTCACGGCCTGACCGAGCGCGATGCCGACATCCTCGGTGGTGTGGTGGTGGTCGATGTGCAGATCGCCCTTGGCCTTGACCGTGATGTCGATACGCGAGTGCCGCGCCAGCAGATCGAGCATGTGGTCGAAGAAGCCGATGCCGGTCGAGATATTGGAGACGCCCTTGCCATCGAGGTTCACCGCCACCTCGATATTGGTCTCCTTGGTGGCACGCTTCACCGTCGCGCTGCGGCGCTTAGCCACTTCTTTGGCCGCCGCCACGGCGGTCGATCGTTTCGCGATGGTTTTGCGGCCGCGGGCCATAGGGATGCCTTGAGAATCGTCTGTCCGATGGGAACGCGCGGGTTTTATCAGGCGGCTTTGCGCTTTGCTACTGCGGCCCCGGCGGCCTTCGGGGCCGTAAGGCACTGAAAAGGCCTGGATTTGCCTCAACGCTCCGTGCTCCTTACATGGGGTGACACGGGATTTCATATGCAGCAACCAACCCCAACCGAACTCTGGCACGGCACCACCATCCTCACCGTCCGTAAGGGCGGCATCGTCGCGGTCGGCGGCGACGGCCAGGTCTCGATCGGTCAGACCATCATCAAGGGCAACGCCAAGAAGGTCCGCCGCCTCGCCAAGGGCGACGTGATCGGCGGCTTCGCAGGCGCCACCGCAGATGCCTTCACGCTGTTCGAGCGGCTCGAAGCCAAGCTCGAGCAGTATCCCGGCCAGCTCACCCGCGCCGCGGTCGAGCTTGCGAAAGACTGGCGCACCGACCGCTATCTGCGCCGGCTCGAGGCCATGATGATCGTGGCCGACAAGGACGTCTCGCTGGTGCTGACCGGCACCGGCGACGTCCTCGAGCCCGAGGCCGGCGTGATCGGCATCGGTTCCGGCGGCAATTATGCGCTGGCCGCCGCGCGCGCCCTGGTTGACGGCCCGCTCGACGCCGAGAGCATCGTCCGCAAGTCGCTCGATATCGCGGCCGACATCTGCGTCTACACCAACCGCAACGTCACCATCGAGACGCTGAAGGCTTAAGGCATGGTGGCGGCACGGTACGAGTTCACGCCGATGACCGCAGCCGACCTGCCGCTGATCCGGCGCTGGCTCGAGACGCCGCATGTTGCCGAGTGGTGGCACGATCCGGTCGAACAGTTCGAGCTCGTCAGCGGCGATCTTGGCCATCCCGACATGGCGCAGTTCATCGTTGCAACGGACGCGCGGCCGTTTGCGTATCTACAATGTTACAACATCAGTGCCTGGGATGCCGGCTTCGGCCCGCAGCCGGACGGCACGCGCGGCCTCGATCAGTTCATCGGCGAACCGGACATGCTCGATCGTGGCCACGGCTCGGCGCTTGTCCGCACCTTCGCCGAAAATCTGCTGGCGAATGGCACGCCACGCATTGTGATCGATCCCGATCCCAACAATACACGCGCCATTCGAGCGTATGAGAAGGCGGGCTTCAGCAAAGACCGTTTGGTCGATACGCCCGATGGCGTTGCCCTACTGATGTTTCGCAACGCGGGTGCGTCATGAGCGCGGATGACCCGATCCCCATGGCGTCGGTTGAAGACCTCGAAAGCTTCAAGGCTGCCGAGCTGACCAGCGTCACGGTCTGGAAGTTCAGCGTCACGCTCGCCTTCAACGACGAGCCTCGCACCATCACGGTCGAGAGCGGGATCGAATTCCGATCCCTGGGGCGCACCGAAGTCTACAACCAGGAAATCATTGTCGCCTTTGGCGCGCGCATTCTTTCACTGATGGGCCGCCGCGTGGTCGAACTGAAAGCCACCGGCGACAAAGTCCTGTCGTTTGAATTCGACGAAGGCTCGGTGCTGACGCTCCGCCCGGACGACACCGGCACCGAGAGCTACGCCATCAACCTGCCGGACGGATCGGTGTTCACCGGCTGACGACCTGAAACGGAAACCAGTAACGCTATGAGTGACTTCTCTCCCCGCGAAATCGTCTCCGAGCTCGACCGCTTCATCGTCGGACAGGCCGACGCCAAGCGCGCGGTCGCAATCGCTCTGCGCAACCGCTGGCGGCGGCTGCAGCTCGAAGACAGGCTGCGCGAAGAGGTGCTGCCGAAAAACATCCTGATGATCGGGCCGACCGGCGTCGGCAAGACCGAGATTTCGCGGCGGCTGGCGAAGCTCGCCGGCGCCCCTTTCATCAAGGTCGAAGCCACCAAGTTCACCGAGGTGGGTTATGTCGGCCGCGACGTCGAGCAGATCGTCCGCGACCTCCTCGAAGTCGGCATTGCGCTGACGCGCGAGAAGAAGCGCAAGGACGTGCAGGTGCGCGCCGAGCAGGCCGCCGAGGCGCGTGTGGTGGACGCGCTGGTCGGTCCGAACGCCAGCGCCTCCACCAAGGAAGCGTTCCGGAAAAAGCTTCGCGCCGGCGAGCTCAATGACAAGGAAATCGAGATCGAGGTGCAGGCCTCCGGCGGCGGCATGCCGATGTTCGATATTCCCGGCATGCCGGGCTCCCAGGTCGGCGCGATCAACATCGGCGACATTTTCGGCAAGCTCGGCGGCCGCACCAAGACGCGCCGCGTCACGGTCGACGAATCGCACGAGATTCTCGTGGCCGAAGAGTCCGACAAGCTGCTCGATCAGGATCAGGTGACCCAGGAGGCGATCCGGTCGGTGGAGCAGAACGGCATCGTATTCCTCGACGAAATCGACAAGATCACCGCGCGCGACGGCCGTGTCGGCGGCGACGTGTCCCGCGAGGGCGTGCAGCGCGACCTGCTGCCGCTGATCGAGGGCACGACGGTGTCGACCAAGCACGGCGCGGTGAAGACCGACCACATCCTGTTCATCGCATCCGGCGCATTTCATCTGTCGAAGCCGTCGGACCTGCTGCCCGAACTCCAGGGCCGGCTCCCCATCCGCGTCGAGCTCAAGCCGCTCACCCGCGACGACATGCGCCGCATCCTGACCGAACCCGAGGCCTCGCTGATCAAGCAATACATCGCGCTGATGGGCACCGAGGGCGTCACCCTGGAATTCACCGAGGACGCAATCGACGCCATCGCCGACGTCGCGGTGGCGGTGAATTCCAGCGTCGAGAACATCGGCGCGCGGCGCCTGCAGACCGTGATGGAGCGGGTGCTCGACGAAATTTCGTTCGGCGCCACCGACCGCGCCGGCGAGACCATACGGATCGACACCGGTTACGTGCAGAGCCATATCGGCGATCTTGCCAAGAACACCGATCTCAGCCGGTTCATTCTGTGACAACCACATAATACGCTGCTCAGGAATAACTGCATTGCGAGGCGCTCATGTCAGACAAAAAATCCAAATCCGGCACACCGCTCGGCCCGATCGGCACCAAGGTGCTGTTCGAGAACCAGCACATCCGCGTGTGGAGCGTGGAGCTCCCAGGCAAGGGCCATCAGCCGCTGCATGAGCACGATCACCCCTATCTCATCGTGCCGGTGAGCGAAGGTAAGGCCTTGATGCGCTGGGAGGATGGCCGCGAGCGCGAGATCGTCGACGTGCTCGGCAACGTCGTCTATCGCGACGCGAGCGGCGGGCCGCACGAACTGTTCAACCTGGAAGACACCAAATTTCACTCGATCCTGGTGGAAATCAAAGCCGAGGGCCCCGCCACTTAAAGCTGTTGTCGCGAGGGAACTGCCCCCAACGGAATTCTTGTTTTCCGGGACGATGCCGCTATATCAGTGCCCTCCCGCGGCACTGTCATGCCGCACAATCGGAACATCCATGGCTTTCAGAATTCCCGATCTTCAAGAGCGTCAGAATACGGCCGCGGCCGCCAAGAAGCAGATGCTGGAGCGCTTCCGCGCTGCAGCCCAGGACCCGAACCTCGCCGACAAGCTCGCCGAGCGCGCCAAAATCCACGAGGCGCGACAGGCCCGGCTGGCCGAGCGCGAGGCCGAGAGGAAAGCACGCGAGGTCGAACTCGCAGCAAAAGCTGCCCGTGAAGCCGAACGCGCCGCTGCGGCGAAGCGTGAAGCCGAACGGCTTGCGGCCGTCGCGGCCGAAGAGGAAGCCGAGCGTCAGCGGCTGGCAGACATCGCGCTGAAGGCCGAGCAGAAGGCCCGGCGCGACGAACGCTATGCGGCCCGCAAGGCGGCCAAGAAGAAGCGCAAGCGTCTCTAAGCCGCTATTCCGGATTTGGATCTGATGAGCCGTCGCCCGTCGGGCGGCGGCCTTCGTCGTTCGACGCGGCTTGAAAATCCGATAGACTTGGGCGCGCAAAAATAGTGCATGCCCAAGGACAAGCCGCCCATGCGTCTTGGAATGTTCATGATGCCGGTGCACCCGCCCGGCCGGTCCATGTCCGAGACCCTTGCCGAGGACACGGCGAAATCCGTGCTCGCCGATAAGCTCGGTTATGACGAGCTGTGGATGGGCGAGCACTTCTCCGCCACCACCGAGCCGTTCCCCTCGCCGCTGATGTTCCTCGCCGGCCTGGTGCCGCAAACCAGGAACCTCACCTTCGGCACCGCCGTCATCAACCTGCCCAACCATCATCCGGCAATCGTCGCGGCCGAGTGCGCGCAGTTCGACCACATGAGCGGCGGCCGCTTCCTGATGGGCGTCGGCTCCGGCGGCCTCGCCTCGGACTTCGAACTGTTCAACATCGATCCGGCCGCACGCCAGCGCCAGTTCATGGAATCGATCGACATGATCCTGCGCATTTGGGCGCAGGATCCGCCCTACGACATCAAGGGCGAATTCTGGAACGTGCAGATCCAGCGGGCGATCATGCCGGAGCTCGGCGTCGGCACCATGCCGAAGCCGCTGCAAAAGCCGCATCCGCCGATCCACATCTCGATTTCGAGCCCGGACTCGGCCTCGGCGAAGCTTGCGGGGTCCAAAGGCTGGGGCATCATTTCCGGACCGGTCGCACCGCTGTATGCAGTCGCCAATCACTGGCGGGCCTATAGCGAGGCGCGGCGCGAAGCCGGCTCCCGCGCCCGAAGCGAAGACTGGCGCGTGTCACGCCTGATGATCGTGGCGCCGACCGACGCTGAAGCCGAGGAGCGCGTCTACGGCGAGCGCGCCTCGAACCACTATTATTGCAGCTATATGCGAAAAGCGCTCGCGGCCGCCAAGCGCCTCTGGATGATCAAGCCGCAGCCCGAGATGCCGGACGAGGACTGCACGCCGGAAGCGATCATGAACGAGTGCGTGATCTATGGTTCGCCGCGCACCGTGCTCGACCGGCTCGTGGCGTTGCGCGAGCGCGTCGGGCCGTTCGGCACGCTCCTCCAGATCGGGCTCGACTGGGGCGGACCGAACGAGGCCTGGGAGCGCGAGGGCATGCGTCTTCTTGCGCAAGACGTCATGCCGCGCTTCCGCCAGCACGTGACCGCGCAGGCGGCCGAATAGCGTTATAACTTCGCGCGTCGATCTACTCGGCGAACATTTCGCGCAAGGCCGCAAGCGCAGCCGTCAGCGTCTTGCGCTCGACCGTGCCGATCTGGCGCGTCAACGCATGCTTCTCGACGGTCTTGATCTGATCGAGATGGATCACCGCAGGCTGGCCCGAAAGCATCGTCGGCACTCGATAGGCGGCGTGGCTGTTGCTGTGGCCGATCGGCGCAACCGTCACGACGCCGAGGTGGTCGTGAATTTCAGGCGGCGACAGGACCACGCACGGGTGCGGCTCCGCGTTCGCGCTGCCATCGGCGGCCAGCACCAGCCACACGTCGCCGCGGCTCACCATGCCGACGCTCCTAACTCCTATCGCCTGGACCCCTGCCCGTTCGGCCAGATGCGGCCGGCTTCGCCGGCCTGCGCCAGCGCCTTGCTGTCGGCGGCCCAGCCGGCCCGCACCTCGGCGCGAACCGGCGCCAGCACGATGCGACCCTTCTTGTTGACCTTCATCGTCACCACGTCGCCCTCAACGATGCCGGCCTCGTCCAGCAACGGCTTGGGGATGATCACGCCATGGGAATTCCCGACTTTGCGGACCTGGCTTTTCACCGGCGGCTCCGTACTTGTTATAACTTCGTTATCCAAACGGCGAGGTCGTCTAGTTATAACACGACAACTTAGCCCCTGCAGCAAGGCCTCTTAGAACTTTGTTATAACTAACAGAAACCCTAACGGCCCTTCCGGAGCGTGACGTAAAGCGCGCCCTCGCCGCCATGGCCGATCGCGGCGGCCTCGAAACCGACGGCCAGAGAACGGAACTCGGGAAGCCCCAGCCAAAGCGGCACCATGCGCTTGAGGACGCCGCGCTCGGCCAATGGGTCACCGCCGCGGCCGCCCTTGCCGGTGATGACCAGGACGACCCGGGCGCCTCGCGCCTGCCGACTTGCAAGGAAGTGCAGCAGCGCGCCGTGCGCATCAGCCTGGGTGAAACCGTGCAGGTCGAGCCGACCGTCGATCGCGTGCGTGCCGCGCGCAATGCGCTGCTTGAGCTTGCGGCCGAGCGGCGCAAGCGGTGGCGGCGCGGCGGGTCGCGGCGGAGAAACCGCTACAGGTGACACGGGTTTGCCGGCGGGCTTTTTATGAGCTGACGCCGCTCGCGCTTTTGCCGGAGGCTTCTCGATTTCAGCAGCCTCGGCCGGCGATTTGCGCTTCGGCGGCCGGCGCAACGGCGAGATCGAACGGACGACGCCCTCCCACAGGGCGGTCTCCTCGTCGCTCAGCCGTCGCCGGCTCATCCCTTGTGCTTGGACTTGCGTTTCTTCGGCGCGCCGTCGTCGTCGCCTTCGCTTGCGGCTTCTTTTTTCTTTGCGCCCTTCTTGGCCGCGGCCGCGACGCCTTTGACCGGTTTGTCGTCTTTCGCGTGGTCAGCCGCGGCTTCGATCTTGGCCTGATTGTCGTTGAATTCCCGAACCTGCTGCTCGGTCGGCCGCGGGCGCGGCAACGGAATGTCGCCCTTCAGCACCCTCGGATCGAGTTCGTGCGGCACCAGCATCACGAAGCGCCCGGGGTTCTTGATGCGTCCCGCAATGCTCTCGGCCTCGTCGCCGGCGCCAAAATAAAGATCGGCGCGCGCGGGCCCGACGATCGCACCGCCGGTGTCCTGCGCAATCATCAGCCGGCGGAAACGCGTGGTCGATTGCTCGGTTTCGATCGGCAGCTCAGCCGAGATGAAGAACGGCGTGCCGTAGACGTGCAGATTGCGGTCGACCGCGATCGAGCGGCCGGGCGTCAGCGAAATGCCTTGGGCGCCGAGCGGCTCCTGCTCGCTGCTCAGGTTGGTCTCGCGAAAGAACACGTAGGACTTGTTGCGGCGGCGCAGTTGATTGCCCTCTTCGGGGTTGCGCTCCATCCAATCGCGGATGCGGTCCATCGACATGTCTTCCTTGGACACGATCTTGCGATCGATGAGATAGCGTCCGACCGCGTAATACGGATGCCCGTTGGCGGCCTGATAATTCAGCCGCATGGTCGCTCCGTCATCCAGCCGCACCCGCACCGAGCCCTGGATGTGGATGAAGAAGGCATCGACCGGATCCTTCAGCCAGCAGATTTCGAGATTGCGCCCCGCCAGCACGCCGTCGTCGATCGCGGCACGGTCGTGATAAGCGACCAGCTTGCGCTTGCGGGCCTTCTTTTTGCCGACCGCGGCACCCGCAATCATCATGCGTCCGCCGGGCAGCAGATTGTCGGGCTTGCGATAGAGCGGCCAATCATAGCCCTTCACGTGATCGCGCGTGCCCTGAACGATCGGCTCGTAATACCCGGTGAGGAAGCCATCCGGCGTACCGAGCGGCGAAATCCGCATCGGCGTGAAGTTGTTCTCGAAGAATGCGCGCGCGGCACCCGGTTTGTTGACGTCGACGTCGTTGGCTTTGACGCAGACATTGTAGAGCGCTGTCCGCATCGGCTGGCCTTCGCGCGACGCCGCAGTGCTGCGCAACAGCGCCCTGCAGCTGTTGCGGAACGAAGCGAAGCCTGCGTCGTGATCGTCTTCGGCCCAACCGTCGATGTCGGAGAACAATGCCGGCTCGTATTGGGCGTCAGCAATCTTCAGCGGGTTGCGGCCTTCGGCGTGTGTCACACCGGCCGCGCTCGCAGCGATCAGGATCGCGCTGCCAATCAGTCCTGCTCTGACGCTGCCAGATCCCCGACCCGACGTCATTGCCCCGCTTCGGTCGCCACCAGTTTCCAGTTCGGGTCGCGCGACGTGATATCGCGCGCGAAGGTCCAGACGTCGGTGACGTCGGTCACCTTGTCGGGGTTGCCATCGATGACCGCACCTTGTTTGTCGCGCGTCACCGAGATCAGTTGCGAATGGAAGCGAACCGTGACCTGCGCGGTCTTGCCGCGGAGTTCGGCGCCGGTGAGATCGGCTTTGTCGATTGCCACGAAACGGGACTCGACGGTTTCGCCACGCTGCTCGCGTTCCTTGATCGCGGCTTCGAAGCCGTCATAGACCTCGCGGCCCAGGAGATTCTTGAGCTGGCGGCGGTCGCCGGCGGCAAACGCGGTGACGATCATGTCATAGGCGGCGCGGGAGCCAGTCACGAAATGCTTGGGGTCGAAGCTCTTGTCTTCGCGGGCGATGGCGTCGAGGCCAGAGGCAAGTGCCGAGCCATTCTCGGCAATGCCCTTCCAGCGATCCACCGGCTCTGCGGGCTCCGATGACTTCTGCGTGTCGGGCGCGCGGCCCGGCAGCGCCACCACCTTGTCGCCCGGCGCCGGGCGCATGGCGTCGCGCGCCGACGAATAGGGATCGTAGGGCGGCCGCTCGCGGCCGGTCCGTTGACCGAGCACGCTCCGCAAACGCAGGAAGATGAACACCGCCAGCGCCAGGAAGATGATGGTGTAGATATCAAACACGTATCGCAAGCTCCCGAGGCGGCTGCCGCTCATCCTGGCGGGGCGCGTCAACTAGGGCACGCACACCGTTCCAAGCATATAATCTAGGAACGCGACTGCGGCCATCTAGAGGCGCATCCGTCGACAGAAACAACGCACTCGCCTCGGGTTTGACCATAGACGATCCGAGCCCTTACGCCAACCTCGCCACCACCGGAATTCGGCTCATGGTGAAACGGATTATCATTGCCATTCTGCTGCTTCCGGCGGCTGAAATTGCAGCATTCGTGTTTGTCGCGGCCCTCGTCGGGGTCGTGGGCGCCTTGCTGCTGATGGTCGCGACCACGGTGGCGGGCTTCCTGGTGCTGCGACGTTCCGGCCGCGGCAAAATCGCCAACTTCCGCATCGCGGTGTCCGATGCCGAAATAACCGCCACCGAGGTGAACAGTGCCGGCTTCCTGACAGTGCTGGCCGGGCTGCTGCTGGTCCTGCCCGGGTTCCTTACCGACCTGGTGGGGATCGCACTGCTGATCGCGCCGGTGCGCCAATGGTGCGGCCGCATGGCCCGGCGCTGGTTTCAGAATTGGGCCGGCGGCCAAACGCGTCAGGATCCGTCCGTGATCGACCTTTCGCCAGAGGAGTGGAAACAAGTTCGGGAACGCAAGCTGACGTACCGGCCCAAGAAACCGAAATCACAGCCGAAATCGCATTAAACAAACACGACGGCTCAGGGTGCAGCCGCGGCGCCGGCGCGCCACCCGTTCTTGTCCGGTTCCGGGCGGCGTGTTAGCCACTGCCCGCGCGAAAATCAGATCGATGGAGAGTTTCAGTGAGTGACACGAACGGCGGCCCAGCCCAGGATCCGGGCGCGGGCGCGATGCCTCAGCTCATGGTGCTTGCGCAATACACCAAGGACCTCTCCTTCGAGAATCCGAACGCGCCGCAGTCGCTCGGCCAGAACACCCAGCCGCAGATCAACATCTCGGTGAATGTCGGCGCCAAACAACTCGGGGGGACCGACTTCGAAGTCGAGCTGCGGCTGGAAGGCAAGGCCGAGGCCGCCGGCAGCGTGATGTTCAACATCGAACTGGTGTTCGCCGGCGCGTTCCGCATCCAGAACATTCCGCAGGAAAATCTGCAGCCGGTGCTGATGATCGAATGCCCGCGCATCCTGTTCCCGTTCGCGCGCGAGATCATCGCGACGTCGGTGCGCAACGGCGGGTTCCCGCCGCTGCTGCTCGACCCGATCGATTTCATGGCGCTCTATCAGCAGCGGCTGTCGCAAGCGCAACCGGGCATGCCGGGCGTGGGAACCGCGTAACGCGTCGCGATTATGACGCGGCCCGCTCTTCGGGCTTGGCCTCTGTAGGCCAATATTTTTTCCAGATCGCTTCGTCGCCAAGGGTTGCGACGAATTCGCGGTGTGCGGCGCGCTCGGCATCGGTGATGCGGGGCGTCAGCGGCATGGCGCGTGTCAGCATTGTCGCCGAGACCGTGCGCGTTTCCACCACGCCGGCCACCACCGTGGCGAGGCCCAGGCTGGTCTGTCGCGCGCCGATCAGCTCGATGTAGACCTCGGCCAGCAGCTCGGCGTCGAGCAACGCGCCGTGTTTGACGCGCTTGGAGTTGTCGATCTTGTAGCGCGCGCAAAGATCGTCGAGGCGGTTGGAACCGCCGGGATGCTTGCGGCGCGCCAGCATCAACGTGTCGATCAGGCGCTCGCGGCTGACCACGGTCTTTTTCGCGCGGCCCAGTTCGGCATTGAGGAAGCCGAGATCGAACATGGCGTTGTGCGCGATCAGCGGCGCGTCGCCGAGAAATTCGATCAGCTCTTCCACCTTGTGGGCGAACAGCGGCTTGTCTTTCAGAAAATCGACGCTCAATCCGTGCACATTGAACGCCGCCTCCGGCATGTCGCGTTCCGGATTGAAGTAGCAGTGGAATGTGCGGCCCGATGGAAACCGATTGACCAGTTCGATGCAGCCGATCTCGACCAGCCGATCGCCCTGGTTGGGATCGAGGCCGGTGGTTTCGGTGTCGAAAACGATCTCGCGCATCATGGTCTCTGGGGCGGTGTCGGCGCTTTAGAGAATCAGTTGCGCCGGACCGGCATCTTAGCGACTGCCGCGAGAATTTGGCGCACCTGCGCCCGCGCGTGCTCAATTCCTTGCGAGCTGTCCACCACGAAATCGGCGCGGCGGCGCTTTGCAGCGTCGGGCATCTGGCGCGCCAGCAGCGCTTCCAGCCGTTCCATGTCGATGCCGCGCTCCAGAAGCCGCGCCCGCTGCATCTCGGCCGGCGCCGAAACCACCGCAACGGCATCGACGCGCTTTTCGCCGCCTGTTTCGAATAGCAGCGGGATATCCAGCACCACGATCTTGGCGCCGGAAGCTTCGGCCTTATCGAGGAACTCGGTCTCGGTGGCCCGGACCAGCGGATGCACGATCTGCTCGAGCCGCCGGAGCGCCTCCGGGTTGCCGGCAACGCGCTGGCTTAACGCGCCGCGGTCGACTTTGCCGGCCTTCGCGACGCCCGGAAATGCCGCCTCGATCGGTGCGACAGCTCCACCCTCATAGAGCTTGTGAACCGCAGCATCGGCGTCGTGCACCGGCACGCCCTCCTCGGCAAACAGCCGCGCCGTGGTCGACTTGCCCATGGCGATGGAACCGGTGAGACCGAGCACAAACATCGGTTTCAAGTCGCCAAGAGACCGGCCTGCCGAAGCCAGCCGAGCAGCGGCAACAGAGGCAGGCCGAGCACCGTGAAATGGTCACCCTCGACACGCTCGAACAGCTGAATGCCCATACCTTCGAGCTGATAGCCACCAACGCTCGACAATACTCTGTCGCCGACCGCATCGAGGTAGCTGTCGAGGAACGCGTCGGAAAAGTTCCGCATGGTCAGATGCGCGGCATCGACGGTTTCAAACAGCACCGCGCCGCCGCGCATCACCGCCAAAGCCGAGTTCAGCGTGTGCACATTGCCGCGAAGGGCCGCGACCTGCTCACGCGCGACTGCGCGATCGGGAGCCTTGGAAAAACGACGCTTGCCGAGCGCCAGCGTCTGATCGGCGCCGAGCACCATGCGCTGCGGGTGCTTGGCTGAAACCGCACTGGCCTTCTCGCGCGCGAGCAGTGCCGCGACCCGCCCCGGATCGTCAAAGCCCGCGCGTGCCTCGATTTCGCGCTCGTCGACATCGGCCGGCTCGATATCGATCGGGATGCCGGCGCTTTCCAGGACAGCGCGCCGCGAAGCGCTTTTTGACGCAAGCATCAAGGGATCGGCGGCGAGCCACAACGGCATGACTTCTGACTTTCAAGGTTGCGGCGAAAGGCGCCGGCGGTCGGCCAGGAGCGCGATGATTTCGGCCGCGGTTTCTTCGATCGAGCGGCGCGTCACGTCGATGATCGGCCAGCTATGTTTGGCGCAGAGCTTACGCGCCGCCGCGATCTCGCCGGCAACCGCCTGGCGGTCGACATACTGATCGGCATCGTGCTCGGCGCGCAGGCCGAGCAGGCGATTTTGACGGATCTGCACGATGCGCTCAGGGCTCGCCGTCAGTCCGACCACCAGCGGCTCGATCAAGGTTTCGAGATTGGACGGTGTCGGCACGCCAGGCACCAGCGGAATATTCGCAGTCTTCACGCCGCGGTTGGCAAGATAGATCGAGGTCGGAGTTTTCGAGGTGCGCGACACGCCGACCAGCACCACATCGGCCTGCTCGAGATCGTCGACATGCTGCCCGTCGTCATGCAACATCGTGTAGTTCAGCGCGTCGATGCGTTTGAAATATTCGGCATTGAGTGTGTGCTGCGCACCGATGCGCGGTTTGCTCTCGCCACCGAGATACGACTGGAACAGCTGCAGCACCGGACCCAGAATGGAGAGGTACGGCACGCCGAGACTGCGGCAGGTCTCCTCCAGCCGCGTCGCGAGCTCCCTCTCGAGCAGCGTGTAGAGCACGATGCCCGGAGAATTCTCGATCTCGACCAGCACGCGGTCGAGCTGCTTGTGGGAGCGCACCAGCGGATGCATGTGCTCGACCGGTGACACACTGGTGTACTGGGCCGCGGCCGCGCGCGCGACCGTGATCAACGTCTCGCCGGTGGCGTCCGAGACGAGATGCAGATGGAAGTAACTGGCACCGCGATGAGGCATGGATAAAGGCTACCCGGCCTGTGGATCGAGTTAGGAAAAGGCCACGCCTTCCGGGACGGTGCAAGCACTTCGGTCTGACAACCCTTCAAACCGTCCACACCACTGCAGTTTGGAGCGACAACGGCCCGGTCGCTGAGGATTTTGAGCGGTCCTGAACAGAGCTTTCGTCCGGCCTGGCGAATTCTACGATTACGCTTTGAAAAGACAGCCGAAATCGCTATCCAAAGCAATCCACAGCGGGCCCCCAGCCGCTTGGGGACAATGGCTGCTGTCGTGGATCGCGTGGGGAAGACGAGTCGTGAGTCAAAACCACCGACTAAGAATCACTACAACTAAGAATCTAGTATTTAGAGGTGAAGTGAAGGTGACCGGAGAGCCCGTGCATAAACCGCTCCGCGACGTGCTCGACGGCCAGCGTCAGGCCGTGCCGCCGCTCTGGTTGATGCGCCAGGCCGGCCGCTACCTGCCGGAGTACATGGCGATCCGGAATACCGTCAGCGGCTTCCTCGATCTGTGTTTCACGCCGAAGCTTGCCGCCGAGGTGACGCTGCAACCGATCCGCCGCTTCGGTTTCGACGGTGCGATTTTATTTTCCGACATCCTGGTGATCCCGCAGGCACTCGGCCGTCAGGTGCGGTTTGCTGCGGGCGAAGGTCCGCTGCTCGAGCCGCTCGACGATCCGTCCGCGATGGCTAACCTGCGCGATGCGCTGGACCATGATGTGCTGGCGCCGGTTTATGAAACGATCGGATTGGTCAAAGCGGCGCTGTCGCCGGGCGTCACGTTTCTCGGTTTTTGCGGCGCGCCGTGGACGGTCGCGACTTACATGATCGCGGGCCGCGGCACACCCGATCAGGCGCCGGCGCGGCTGTTTGCCTATCGCCATCCCGATGCGTTCAGCCGCCTCATCGATGTGCTGGCAGAAGCGTCAATTCAATATCTCGTCCGTCAGCTTCAGGCCGGTGTCGATGCGGTGCAGATCTTTGACACCTGGGCCGGTGTTTTGCCACCGCTTGAATTCGAGCGCTGGTGCGTCGCGCCGATGCAGCGCATCGTGGCGGGTGTCCGCCAAGCAGTGCCGGACGCGAAGATCATCGGGTTTCCGCGCGGTGCCGGCAGCAATCTCGGACGTTACGTCGAGAAGATTCCAGTCAATGCCGTCGGCCTCGATTGGATGATCGATTTCGATGTCGCGCGGGCGATCCAGAAACGGCGCCCGGTTCAAGGCAACCTCGATCCGTTGGTGCTGCGCGCCGGCGGAGCGGCCCTCGATCGTGGCGTCGATGCGGTCCTCGAAAATTTCGCCGAGGGGCCGTTCGTTTTCAATCTCGGCCACGGCATTCTGCCTGACACGCCCATTTCGCATGTCGAACAGATGATCCGCCGCGTCCGCGGCTGACGCAATTTCGCGCGCGCCGCGTTGTCTGTGCTATGGGGTGCTCATCAGCGACAGAACCGACCGGACGTTTCCATGTACGAGTGGCTCAAAGCCTTCCACATCATCGCGGTCATCGCCTGGATGGCCGGCATGCTCTACCTGCCCCGGCTGTTCGTCTATCACTGTGAGGCTGACGTCGGGTCGACCCAGTCCGAGACCTTCAAGGTCATGGAACGCCGGCTGCTCAGGGCCATCATCAATCCGGCGATGATTGCGACCTGGGTGCTTGGACTGTGGCTCGCCTATTCGGGCGGCTGGTTCAAGGCGCCCTGGCTTCACGCCAAGCTGCTGCTGGTCATCCTGATGTCCGGCGTTCACGGGGTGTTGAGCCGTCATGTGAAGGACTTCGCCGCCGATCGCCGTCGCAAGTCGCAGAAATTCTTCAGGATTCTCAATGAGGTACCCACCGTCCTGATGATCCTGATCGTGATCCTGGTGGTGGTCAAACCGTTCTGACGACGCCCGATTTGCACTGCGGTGGACCGGCACCCTTGCGGATTCGCCCGTTTTTCCGTATATTTATCAAATCCCTCCGAACGCAGGCGGATGTTGTCGAGTTCCGGTCCCTGAGTACCCGGACCAACCGCCTCATCAGGGTTTAGGCCCTCAATTCAGCCGACACCCAAAGACCTGCGCCCTTCCTGAACGTTCCGCCGTATTCGTTCGTTTTTGGCGACGGCGATCACTCCCAATAGGACAGCCCGCATGCGGGAAATGAAACTCCAAGACCTTAAATCCAAAACCCCCCCTGAGCTTCTGGCGTTTGCCGAGGAGCAGGAAATCGAGAACGCCAGCACCATGCGCAAGCAGGAGCTGATGTTCGCCATCCTCAAGCAACTCGCCACCAAAGAGATCGATATCATCGGCGAAGGCGTCGTCGAGGTGCTCTCCGACGGCTTCGGCTTCCTGCGCTCACCGGAGGCGAACTACCTCCCCGGCCCTGACGACATTTACGTTTCGCCCTCGCAGATCCGCCGCTTCGGCCTCAGGACTGGCGACACGGTCGACGGCCAGATCCGTTCGCCAAAGGACGGCGAGCGTTATTTCGCGCTGCTGAAGGTCAACACGATCAACTTCGAAGACCCCGACAAGGCGCGCCACAAGATCAACTTCGACAACCTGACGCCGCTCTATCCAGAGCAGCGCTTGAAGATGGAGCACGAGGACGCGACCAAGAAGGACCTCTCGGCCCGCGTCATCGACATCGTCGCGCCGATCGGCAAAGGCCAGCGCGCGCTGATCGTGTCGCCGCCCCGCACCGGCAAGACGGTGCTGCTGCAGAACATCGCTCACTCGATCACCGCGAACCATCCCGAGTGCTATCTGATCGTTCTGCTGATCGATGAGCGCCCGGAAGAAGTCACCGACATGCAACGCTCGGTGAAGGGCGAGGTGGTGTCCTCCACCTTCGACGAGCCGGCCTCGCGTCACGTCGCCGTGGCCGAAATGGTGATCGAGAAGGCCAAGCGCCTCGTTGAACACGGCCGGGACGTCGTCATCCTGCTCGATTCGATCACGCGTCTGGGCCGTGCCTACAACACCGTGGTGCCGTCATCCGGCAAGGTGCTGACCGGCGGCGTCGACGCCAACGCTCTGCAGCGGCCGAAGCGCTTCTTCGGCGCCGCGCGCAACATCGAAGAAGGTGGCTCGCTGACCATCATCGCCACGGCCCTGATCGACACCGGCAGCCGCATGGACGAGGTGATCTTCGAAGAGTTCAAGGGCACCGGTAACTCGGAGCTCATCCTCGACCGCAAGGTCGCCGACAAGCGCACCTTCCCGGCGATCGACATCACCCGGTCGGGCACGCGCAAGGAAGAGCTGCTCACGGAAGCGCAGCAACTCAAGAAGATGTACGTCCTGCGCCGCATCCTGAACCCGATGGGAACCATGGATGCGATCGACTTCCTGCTCGACAAGCTGCGCAGCACGAAGAGCAACGCCGAATTCTTCGAGTCGATGAACACCTGATGCGAACACTCGGGGCTGCCGTCATCGCGAGGTGACGGCGGTCACTGATGTGCCGGCCCGGGTGCCGAAGCCCATAAGCCCGCGGCCAACAGGCCCATGTCGTTTGGGCCGGCCGATGCGGCGGCCATTAAATCCAAAAATTCAGCTTGAACGCGGTCGCATCGCATCCACGACCTCGGCGATCTTGGCCGGATCGGTCACCGGCAGCGAGCAGGTCTGGCCGACGCAGATAAATGCTGCACTGACGCCTGCAGCAATTTTCGCCTGCGCCGGGTGCCCCGCCGGCAAGGCGTCGGCCGATGGCGCTCGCAACATGATCCGGTTGAGGTAGGGCAACCGCAGGGCGGCCTCGGAAAAATGGGCGTGCGCAGGACCCGTGACGACGATTTCAGCCGCGTTGAGCCGCAGATCGAGGGCGTTCAACAGCGCCGCATGAGACAGCAGATTGTCGCCTGACTGGGACAGTACGCCGTCGAACAGCCGGTCGGCCCGCTCGCGCCATTGCTCGTCACCGGTGAGGGCCGCAAGGCGCAGCAAATTCTGCGCAGCAATGGCATTCGGGTTGGGCGTGGCCTCGTCGGCCGTCGAGGCGGGCCGCACCACGAGGCCTTCGGCATCGGAGGCGGTCAGGTAATAGCCGCCGTTTTGCGGGTTGGCGTAGGTCGCTTCGAAGGCCTTTTGCCAAGTGAGCGCCTGGTCGAGCCGCTCGCGCCGGCCGGTGGCCTCGTAAAGGGCAATCGCTGCCCGGATCATGCAGGCGAAATCGGAGGCCAAGCCCGGATAGAGCAGTTTACCTTCGCGCCATGAGTGGCCGAGGCGGTCCGCCCGGGTCATGGATTTCGCGATGAAATCGAAGGCTTTATCCGCCCGTGCGATCCAATCCGGCTCGTTCAGCATGGCGCCGGCATTGGCCAGAGCCGCGATCATGAGGCCGTTCCAGTCGGCCAGGACCTTGTCGTCGAGACCGGGCCGAATTCTCTTCTCCCGCAGCATAAAAAGCTTCTGCCGCAGCATGGAAAACTTGGCCTCGTCTTCCTTGCTGCGCGGTAAGTGATTGAGGAGATTGAGGATATTATGGCCCTCGAAATTGCCTTCGGAGGTCACGTCATAATGCTGCACAAAAAGCGCAGCATCCGGACCAAGGGCTTGTTCGACCTCGGCGAGCGACCAGACGTAGTACTTTCCCTCTTCGCCTTCGGAATCGGCGTCGAGTGAGGCTGAAAATGCTCCTTCCGCTGTCGTCATCTCGCGGGCGAGCCAGCCGACGGTTTCTGCCGCGCGTTGCCGGAACAGCGGATTGCCTGAGCGCTGGTATGCAAGCGCCAGGAGCTCGAGAAGCTGGGCGTTGTCGTAGAGCATCTTCTCGAAGTGCGGCACCAGCCAGCGCTCGTCGACCGAATAGCGCGAGAAGCCGCCGCCGAGATGGTCGTAGATCCCGCCTTCGCAGATGTGCTCAAGGGTGTGTTCGATCAGCTTGAAGAAGCGCTCGTCGCCGGTCCGAAGGCCGGCGCGCCACGCCAACTCGTAGAGCGACGCGTTGGGAAATTTCGGCGCGCCGCGCAGTCCGCCGTGTTGCGGATCGAAGGCGCCGCCGATCTGCAACGCAAGCTTGTTGAGATCGTCCGAGCCGATCACGACCTTGCCGACCGGCCGCGCTTTCGTCTCCAGCCGCTCCATCAGCGCATCGCGATTCTGCCCGATTTTGCCGGGTTCTTCGCGAAACAGCCGCGACACCTCGCGCAGCACGTCGACGAAGGCGGCACGGCCATAGCGCGAGGTTTTTGGAAAGTAAGTGCCGCCCCAGACCGGCTCGCCCTTCGGCGTCAGAAACATGGTGAGCGGCCAGCCGCCCTGCTCGCCCAAGTGATGCAGAGCCGACATATAGATCTGATCGATGTCCGGTCGCTCCTCGCGATCGACTTTGATGTTGACGAACAGCTCGTTCATCACCGCGGCCGTGGCTTCGTCTTCGAAGCTTTCGTGGGCCATGACGTGGCACCAATGACACGCCGCATAGCCGACCGACAGCAGGATGGGCTTGTTGGCGCGCTGCGCCTCTTCCAGAGCCTGGGGTCCCCAGGGCCGCCAGTCCACCGGGTTGTTCTTGTGCTGCAGCAGATAGGGGCTGGTCTCGCCGGCGAGGCGGTTTTCTCGGTCAGGGGATGTTTTGGTCAACGTCGGATGTTCGGACATGCTGAGATTTTATGACAAATGCGGCCCTGGGCCATCGGTTCCTGATCGTAATAATTCTCGGTCCGGGATAGCCGCGGCGGCGATACCAGTTTATGTAGTGGGCGCCTCGGTGAGGCAGCGCCGCCCGAAAGGACGGCGAATTTTTTGACGACTTGGAGACTATGAGTGGCTACAGGCACTGTGAAGTGGTTCAACGCGACCAAGGGTTACGGCTTTATCCAACCGCAAGGCGGCGGCAAGGATGTGTTCGTGCACATCTCCGCAGTTGAGCGCGCCGGATTGAGCTCGCTCAACGAGGGCCAGCACGTTGAGTATGAAATCGTTGCCAATCGCGGCCGGGAATCGGCAGAGCAGCTTAAGGTAAAATAAGTCCGGCGGGATCGACGCGCGGCTCGCGCTGCAAGTCGGATCGATGCGTTCTTCGAAGTGAAAGCTCGGGCCAAATGCCCGAGCTTTTTAATTTGTGGCTTTGCCGATCAAACATCGTCGTTGTCGTTGCCGTGTGGCTGTTCAATTCCGGCTGTGATCGCACCGAGCCGAATTCATTTGCGGACTGCGGCAGTCGTTCGTTGCGGATCTGACTCGCGGCAGACGCTTTGTGTCGATGCCGTCGCGCGTTGCCGACGACCTGCTGCACGAGTTCATTCTCTGCGGCGGTGACGGTCGGGCCGGTCGCGCCGTCGGCGATGCGGGATTTCATGAGAGCGCCATCCGGGCTACATGCGTCGGCATGGCTTCGGCACACGACACCATCTTCGCCCTCTCCTCCGGCCGGCTGCCTGCGGCGATCGCGGTTGTGCGGCTGTCGGGTCCGCGCGCCGGGGACGCGCTGAAGGCGCTGACGGGCCGAATCCCCGAGCCGCGCAAGGCTGCGCTCGCACGGGTGCGCGATCCCGCCCATGGCGAGGTGATCGACGAAGCGCTGGCGCTGTGGTTTCCCGGACCCAAAAGCGAAACCGGCGAAGACACCGCAGAACTGCAGCTTCATGGCGGGCGTGCGGTGGTGGCTGCGGTGTTTGCCGCGCTCGGCCGGATGGAAGGTCTTCGGATGGCAGAGCCCGGAGAATTCACCCGGCGTGCGTTCGAGAACGGCCATCTCGATCTCACTGCGGTCGAGGGTCTGGGCGATTTGATCGCCGCCGAGACCGAGGTACAGCGGCGCCAAGCTTATCGCCAGCTCAAGGGCCTGTTGGGCGATCGCGCGGAAGCTTGGCGCAAGCGGTTGATCGAGGCCCTGGCTCTCGTCGAGGCGCGGATCGACTTTTCCGACGAGGCCGACGTGCCGGAGGAGCTGGTCGGGCCGGCTTTGAAAATTGCTGGGGAGCTTGATGCGGAAATTGCTGCAGCATTGGCCAGCGCGGCGCATGGCGAACGGCTGCGTGACGGTCTGGTCGTCGCCATAGCCGGCCCGCCCAATGCGGGCAAGTCGACGCTGTTCAACCGGATCGCCCGGCGCGAAGCGGCGATCGTCTCGCCGATAGCCGGCACCACCAGGGATGTCATCGAGGTTCACCTCGATCTCGGTGGCTACCCGGTGACGCTGCTTGATACGGCTGGAATGCGCGATAGCGCCGATCCGATCGAGCAGGAAGGTGTGCGGCGGGCCAGGGAGCGCGCGCTGACAGCCGATCTGGTGCTGTGGGTGGAAGACGTGACCGAGCCTGCTTTGACAACCGCGCTACTAACAGCTCCCGTCGTCTGGAGAATCGTAAACAAGATAGACCTTAGGAAAATTAATAGGGAACAAGATATAAGATATAAAGTATCAAATACTGAGTTTTATCTTTCCGATAAGGAGGAATATGGGTTCAATTCTTTATTGACCCGGCTGGCCGATTTTGTCGCAACCTATTTTGGTTTGGAACCGGCGCTCGTCAGTCGCGAGCGGCAGCGCACATTGCTGCAATCGACGTCGCATGCCCTCAAAGCTGCTTTGGCTGAAGAGACCCGTGGCCGCGAGGACATCATTGCGGAGGAGCTTCGGACCGCGGCAACAGCGCTCGGCCGGCTCACCGGGCGGGTGGACGTGGAGGATATTCTGGACGTGATTTTCCGGGATTTCTGCATCGGAAAATAAGGCGCTTGCGCCCCGATGTTTCACGTGAAACATCGCTTCAGCGATTCTTTGACCGGCCGCCGCGGCTCCGGTAAAAGCGCACCCATTCGAGATTTGGCCATGGAATCGCGCTTCGACGTCATTGTGATTGGCGGCGGCCACGCCGGCTGTGAAGCCGCGGCCGCGGCGGCGCGCACGGGTGCGAGGACGGCCCTCCTCACTCACCGCTTCTCCACGATTGGCGCCATGTCCTGCAATCCGGCCATCGGCGGCCTCGGCAAAGGACACCTGGTCCGGGAGATCGATGCTCTGGACGGCCTGATGGGCCGCGTGGCCGATCAGGGCGGAATTCAATTCCGGGTTTTGAACCGGCGGAAGGGGCCGGCCGTTCGCGGGCCCCGCGCTCAGGCGGACCGCAAGCTTTACGCCGCAGCGATGCAGCAGGCGATCCGCGCCACGGCCAACCTGGTCGTTCTTGAAGGCGAGGCGGATGAGCTTGTCGTCGGTCAGGGCCGGATCACCGGGGTCCGCCTGGCAGATGGCCGCGAGTTTGGCACCGGGGCTGTGGTCCTGACCACCGGCACGTTTCTCCGGGGTCTGATCCATATCGGCGAGCGGACCACGCCCGCCGGACGCGTCGGGGAGGCGCCGGCCATGGGCCTGTCGCGCTCCTTGGAGCGGATCGGCTTCGCGCTGGGACGTTTGAAGACCGGCACGCCGCCGCGCCTCGACGGGCGCAGCATCGATTGGTCGGCGGTCGAAATGCAGCCCGGCGACGATCCGCCGGAGCCGTTTTCGACGCTGACGGACCGGATTGAAACTCCGCAAATCCAATGCGGCATCACACGCACCACTCCCGAGACCCATGCGGTCATCCGGGCCAATGTGCATCGTTCGCCGATGTATTCCGGCCAGATTCAGAGCCGGGGCCCCCGTTATTGCCCGTCGATCGAGGACAAGATCGTCCGTTTCGGCGAGCGGGATGGGCATCAGATCTTCCTGGAGCCCGAAGGGCTGGACGACGACACCGTCTATCCGAACGGCATCTCGACCTCGCTGCCGGAGGACGTGCAACTCGCCTTGGTGGCGACGATCCCGGGCCTCGAGAAGGTCCGGATGGTCCGGCCGGGCTATGCCATCGAATACGACCACGTCGATCCGCGCGAGCTGAAGAGCACGCTGGAGGCCAAGCGCCTGAAGGCTCTTTTCCTGGCTGGCCAGATCAATGGCACCACGGGATACGAGGAGGCCGGCGCCCAGGGCCTGGTGGCGGGGTTGAACGCTGCCGCATGCGCGGGCCAGGGGCCGGAAATTATCTTCGACCGCGCCGAAGGCTATCTCGGCGTCATGATCGACGATCTCGTGACCCGTGGCATCACCGAGCCGTATCGCATGTTCACGTCCCGGGCCGAGTACCGGCTGACGTTGCGCGCCGATAACGCCGACCAGCGGCTGACCGGGAAGGGGATCGCGATCGGCTGCGTCGGCGCCGACCGTCAGAAGCAGTTCGAGCAGAAGATGACGGCGCTGGAAGGCGCCCGCAGCAAGACCAATGCGCTCTCGATCACGCCGAACGAGGCCGCGGCGTATGGCGTCCAGCTGAAGCACGACGGCCAGCGGCGCACCGCATTCGATCTGCTGTCCTATCCGACCCTGGAAATGGCGGATATCGCCCGGATTTGGCCGGAGCTGTCCGACCTGCCGTCGAAGATCGCCGATCAGCTCGAGATCGACGCCAGGTACTCCGTCTATCTCGACCGTCAGACCGCCGACATCGAATCCTATCGCAAGGACGAGAGCTTCGTGCTCCCGGACGGGCTTGATTATGCCGCGCTGCCGGGCCTGTCGCATGAGATCCGGCAGAAGCTTGCTGCGCACAAGCCTCACACCATCGGCCAGGCCGGCCGGATCGACGGGATCACGCCTGCCGCTCTGACTTTGCTGGTGGCGCACGTCCGGCGCGGCAGCAAGGGCCGCCCGGCCGCCTGAAGAAGGCTGGGCAATGTCCGAGCGTGCTCGTTCCGAGATTTCAGCATCCGACCTCGCGGCGGACAGAGACGCGGCGCTCAGGCTCACCCCTGTTTCACGTGAAACATCGGAGCGCCTCGACAGCTTCGTCGAACTGCTGCTGCGCTGGAGCACGCACACCAACTTGATCGCGCGATCGACTCTGCCAGCCGTGTGGACCCGGCATATCGCCGACTCGCTCCAGCTTCTGCCGCTCGCGACGGAGGCCCGATGCTGGATCGACCTTGGCTCCGGCGCGGGCTTCCCTGGCCTTGTCATCGCATGCGCCCTGGCGGACGAGCCGGGCGCCAAAGTCCATCTGGTCGAGAGCATCGGCAAGAAAGCGGCGTTCCTGCGCGAAGTGGCTGAGCAGCTGCAGCTGCCGGCCGTCATCCATCCTGTGCGTATTGAGGATTTCGGGAAGAACCTCCAATTCAAGCCCGATGTTGTCACCGCACGCGCGCTGGCCCCGCTAGATGAGTTGTTCAAGCTGGCTCAGCCGCTGCTGCGGACCGGTGCCTTGGGGCTGTTTCCCAAGGGACAAGATGTAGAGGCGGAATTGACGAAAGCATCTAAATCTTGGAACATCGAGGCGAGTCTCGTTCCGAGCAAGACCAATCCGTCAAGCCGGATAATCGCCGTGACGAAGCTGCGCCGCCGATCAGAAAAATCGTGAATTATCATGTCAGATCAAGATGATAACAACGTCACTCCGCTCCCTGCGGTCCCGTCGCCCGAGACTGCCGCGTCGGAGGCCGATTCCGCTTCGGTCCCTGTCGAATCCCAGCCAATCGTTTCTTCGGTCGTGGTCCTGGCCGAGCGCACCGAGCCCGCGAAGCCGCCGCGCGTGCTCGCGATCGCCAACCAGAAGGGCGGCGTTGGCAAGACCACGACCGCGATCAACCTCGGCACGGCACTCGCCGCCATCGGCGAGCGGGTGCTGGTCATCGACCTTGATCCGCAAGGCAACGCCTCGACCGGGCTCGGCATCGACCGCCGCAATCGCCGCGTCTCGACCTACGACGTGCTGGTCGGCGAGGCGCCGCTGCGCGAGGCGATCGTTGCGACCGCGGTGCCGCGGCTCTCGCTCGCGCCGTCGACCATGGACCTCTCAGGTCTCGAGCTCGAAATCGGCCAGGCGCGCGACCGCGCCTTCCGCCTGCGCAGCGCGATCACGCCGCTCAACAACGGCAAGTTCGTCGGCGTCGGCGACTTCAGCTACGTGCTGGTCGATTGCCCGCCGTCGCTCAACCTCCTCACCGTCAACGCGATGGCGGCCGCCAACGCGATCCTCGTTCCGCTGCAGTGCGAGTTCTTCGCGCTCGAAGGTCTGTCGCAGCTTCTGCAGACGGTGGAGCAGGTGAAGTCGACGCTCAATCCGGGGCTCAGCATCCACGGCATCGTGCTGACCATGTTCGACGCGCGCAACAACCTGTCGAACCAGGTCGTCGCCGACGTGCGCGAGTTCATGGGCCCGAAGGTTTACGACACCATCATCCCGCGCAACGTGCGCGTCTCCGAAGCGCCGTCCTACGGCAAGCCGGTGCTGGTGTACGACCTCAAATGCGTCGGCAGCGAAGCCTATCTGCGGCTCGCGACCGAAATCATCCAGCGCGAGAAAGAGCTGAAGGCGAGCTAGCGCTGACGTCACGCGCGGCTGAGGGCCGCGTCACTGTCCTCTGCACCAAGAGGACGGCTTGCCGGAATCAGCCGGCGATGACCAAGAAAATGAGGTGACGACGTGAAGTTGATTCCCCAGGAGGCCGCGATGGCCGACGATGCAGCACGCTCACGACTCGGACGCGGTCTTGCTTCGCTGATGGGCGACGTCGGTGTCGAGTCGCAGGCGAACGAGCGCGGCGCGCGCAGTCAGCGCAAAGTGCCGATCGAATTCGTCCGCGCCAATCCGCGCAATCCACGCAAGCTGTTTTCCGAAGCCGAGCTCGCGGAGCTCGCCGACTCGATCCGCGAGCGCGGCATCATCCAGCCGGTCGTGGTGCGGGCGCGCGGCGCCGACAGCTACGAGATCATCGCCGGCGAGCGGCGCTGGCGCGCGGCGCAACGCGCCGGCCTGCACGAGCTGCCGATCGTCGTGCTCGATGTCAGCGACGCCGAGGCGCTTGAGCTCGCGATCATCGAGAATGTCCAGCGCAGCGACCTCAACCCGCTCGAAGAGGCCACCGGCTATCAATCTCTCGGCAAGGAATATAATCACACGCAAGAAGAGATCGCGAAGATCGTCGGCAAGAGCCGCAGCCATATCGCCAACACGCTGCGGCTGCTGAACCTGCCCGAGAAGGTGAAGGCCTATATCAACTCCGGCAAGCTCACCGCGGGTCACGCGCGAATGCTCGTTGGCCAGCCCAACGCCGAAGAGCTCGCCGAGCAGATCGTCAATCAGGATCTCAACGTGCGCGAGGTCGAAGCGATCGCGCGCAAGATGAGCCAGCAGCAGGCGAAGCCCGGAAAGGGCGCTGCGGCGGCCGCGAAGGATCCAGACACGGCGGCGCTCGAGGAGCGGCTTGGCAATGTGCTGGGACTGTCCGTGACGATCAGCCACCGCGCCAGCGGCAGCGGTTCGTTGCAGGTGAAGTACCGCACCTTGGAGCAGCTCGACGACGTGATCGCGCGGCTCGAAGCGGGGCCGAAGCTTCGCTGATCAGAGTCATTCGATCACGTTTGTGGCGAGCACCAGCAGCGACGGCGGAAGCGTCACGCCCAGAGCCTTCGCCGTTTTGAGATTGACCGCGAACTCGAACTTGGTCGCGATCAGCACTGGCAGCGTGGCAGGCTTCTCACCCTTGAGCACGCGGCCGGTGTAGACGCCGGCCTCGCGATACGAGTCGATCTGATCCGGGCCGTAGCTCATCAAGCCGCCCCCCACGACCTGATCGCTGCTGCCAAAGCTCGTCGGCAATTTGTGCTGAGTTGCGAATTTAAGAATCGGCGGTCGCCATAGCCGAAAATCAGCTTGTGGCGCGACGAACAATGCCCCGATCCGCTGTTGCTGCAGCCGCATGAGAGGCGCGTCGATGTCGCCTTTCGGCGAAACTTTTTCGACGTGCAACACCCTTCGCAGCGCATCCGCCGCGGCTTGCGTGTCGCGGATATCGGTCGCGGTGTTGGGATTGTGCTCGGCCGCGAGCATTCCGATCGGGACATGGGCGGGAATGACATCGCACAACAGCTCCAGCCGCTTGGCGACGAGCTTGTTGGACAAGAACGTCACCCCGGTGACGTTCGCGCCGGGACGATTGACACTCGCAACGAGACCCACCTCGACCGGATCGACTCCGGTCACGAAGACGATGGGAATTGTCGTAGTTGCGGCCTTGGCTGCGATCGCCGGCGGCGTCGTGTTGGCGAGGATGACGTTGACCCGTCGCTCGACCAGTTCGGCCGCGAGCGCGGGCAGTCGTGCGTTTTGGCCCTCGGCGTAGCGGTGTTCGAACAGGACATTCCGCCCGACGACAAATCCTACATCACCCAGGCCTTGTTGAATGGCAATGAGCCGCGAGGCCTCGGTTTCACGAGTCTGGCTATGGAGCACCCCGACAACCGGGATCGTCGGTGACTGTGCGCGGACGTTGACCGGTCGCACAATCGGCACGCCGCCGAGCAGCGAAATGAAATCGCGCCGTCTCATGTGCTCCCCCGATGTCGTTACTCCGCAATCATGCCCGACGTTTTGGCGATCGCGCTCCACTTCGCTTTCTCGCTTGCGATGAAAGCGCCAAAGTCGGCGGGCGAGCCCGGTGCGGGCACCGCGCCAAAGTGCGCGAGAGTGTCACGCATCGCCGGCGTCTTGAGGCCATCGTTGATCGCGGCGTTGAGCTTGCCGACAATGTCCGACGGCGTGCCCGCGGGCACGATGACGCCGGTCCAGAACGTCGTCACGTAGTCGGCTACGCCGCTCTCCGTCATGGTCGGCACGTCGGGCAGCAGCGGGTGCCGTGCCGCGCTCGTCACCGCGAGCGCCTTCACCTTCTTCTCTGCGATCAGCGGCAGCAGGATCGAGATGTCCGGAAATGACATCTGCACCTGTTCACCCAGCACCGCGGTGACCATCTCGGCCCCGCTCTTGTAGGGCACGTGCACTGCGCTGATGCCAGTGCGGGCGTTGAGCAGTTCGGCCGCAAGATGCGTCTGGTTGCCGGCGCCGGCCGACGCATAGCTGAGCTTGCCAGGGTTGGCCTTGGCGTAGGCGACAAGCTCCTTGATCGAGTTCGCCGGGAAGTTCGGATGCACGATCAGCACCGTGGTGCTGTCGGAAATTTTCGCAACCGGTGCGAAGCTCGAAACCGGATCGTAGCCGGGATTTTTGTAGAGCGCCGGGACCACGCCGAGCGTGGCGCTGGTGCCGATCAGCAACGTGTAGCCGTCGGGCTCTGCGGTTGCGACTGACCTCGTTCCGGTCGCGCCGCCAGCGCCGGGACGATTTTCGATCACGACCGATTGCCCGAGTGCGGATTGCAGAACCTGTGACACGACGCGCGCCGCGACGTCGGTCGGACCGCCCGGCCCGAACGGCACCACGAGCTTGATGTTCTTCGAGGGATAAGATTGCGCGTGCAGCGCAGAGGTTTCGAAAAGCAACAGCGACGACAAAAGCGCGGCGCAAAGCGCACGACGTTGAATTGCCTGCATCACGACCCCCGGCGGTTCATGGCACGCGTGCCGCGATGGTAGGGCAATTTCCGATGGGAAAGATACAGGCCTTAGCGCTCTTTACGGCGCGCGGTCATTGCGATGGAAAGCAGCGCGCGCTGCGCCAGCGCCTCGGCCAGTGCAGGTGTCTTGCGCACATTGAGCGCGGTCTCGGCAAGCTGCTCCATGGCGCGCGCCAGGCGCGGCGAGGTCCAATTGCGCAGTGCGCCTTCGACGGCGGAACGCCGCGTGAAGTGCACCGGCGGAATGAACGCGCGCATCGCCTCGTCGGTGCTGTCGCCGGCATCCAGCGCGAGGCGCGCTTTGTGCAATTGCGCGACAAAGCGAAGCGCGGTGGACACTATGGTTCCGGGCGAAGTCCCGGCTGCGAGCGCCTTGGCGAATTGCGTTTCCAGATCTGCGGTTTTACCGGCGAAGGCTGAGTCGACCACCGCATCGAGCGCCAGCGCCGACGCGTCGGCCACCACAGCAAACACATCGTCAATCTCGACGCGCTGCTTGCCGTGCGCATAGAGCGCGAGCTTCCTGATCTCGCCGCGCGAGGCCTGCCGGTCACCGCCGATCAGCGACACCAGCGCGGCGCGTGCGTCCGGCGCGATCGCGAGCTTGGCCTGGCGCATCTCGTCGTCGACCAGCCGCCCGAGATCGGCTTCGCCGTCGATGTAGCAGCCGATCGCGGCCGCCGACTTCGCCTTCTCGCAGAGCGAGCGGAGCGGTGCGGTGCGGCGCAGATCGCCGGCTTCGATGACGATGCGGCAGTCGGTGGGCGGTGTGGTCACCACAGCCTCGACCGCCGCCGCGAAGTTGCGGCTGCCGGCCTTCACCCACACGGCGCGCTTGCCGCCGAATAGCGGCACGGTGTGCGCTTCTTCGACCAGCCGCGACGGCTCGGACGCCAGCGTGTCGCCCTCGAGCCGCACCAGCGCGAACGGATCGTTCACATCGTCGACCGATGAACCGATGATCTTTTGGGCGCGCTCGTGCACCAGGCCTGCGTCGGGTCCGTACAGCAGCACGATCGGCTGCGCCGCCGCCGGGCGCGCCACGAAGCTGTCGGCGTCCTTGTTCTTGATGGCCACCATTGGGGGAGCCTGCCTCTTAGCGCCTTTGCGCCCGAGGCAAGATAGGGCTTACGCGCCGGCCGTGAAATAGGCGGCGAGCCGCGCCTTGATGTTATCCGAAATCTGCCGGGACGCGCGATTTTCCGCATCGCGCTGGCCGCGTGCGTTGGAGAAGCGCTGCGCCTGACCGGGGTTGTCGTACGTCACGCGGGCGAAGGTCTGGCCGCTGATGATGGCTTTGCCCGTCGCCTTCTCGATCAAGGTGTAACTGGCGTTGATGCCGAACTGCTGCACGTCCGGGCGAGCCGTGATGATATCGACGATGACCTGCTGATTGAGGCTCGTCAGATTGATCTTGAGCTGATGCGTCGGCGTTTTGCCGCCTGAGCCGCCTTGCAGATCGAAGATCATATCGTTCCGCACCTCGTTGGCGATGCGGGCGAGCGGCGACCCGTTCGGAATGTCGGGAATGACGATGTCCACCGAGGCCATGCGGTCCTTGAGGCCCGGGCCGCCGCCAAGCGATCGATCGCCGTAGAGGGGCTGGAAACAGCCGCCGAGCGCTGCCGCCAATGCCAGCGCACCCACCAGACGGGCGGGCTTCAACATCGCGGCACGGCGCTCAAGCCACCACATTCACAATCCTTTGCGGGACGACGATGACCTTTTTCGGGCGTTTGCCCTCGAGTACGCGCTGCACCGCATCCAAAGCCAGCACCGCGGCTTCGATCTCAGGGCTCTGCGCGTCCCGTGGCACCGTCACATCCGCTCGCTTCTTACCGTTAATCTGCACCGGTAAAGTAATGGTGTTTTCGACCAGGAGCTCGGGCTCAAGTTTAGGCCAAGCCTCGTCCGCAACCAAGGTCTTGTGACCCAGCGCCGCCCAGCACTCCTCGGCCAGATGCGGCATCATCGGGTGGAACAGCTGGACCAGGATGCCGGCCGCTTCCCTGACGGCCCAGGCGAAATCCGGCGTGACCTTCGTATTGGCGACCGCCGATCCGAGTGCATTGGCGAACTCGTAGATGTGCGCCACGCAGACGTTGAAGTGCAGCTTCTCAACCGCATCGGTGACCTTGGCCAATGCACCATGGGCGGCCTTTCGGATCGCCGCCGCTGGTTCACTGAACGACTCGGGCCGTTGCGCCGGCGCCTGTGCCGCAATCCCGGCCGCCTCGCCGACCAGCCGCCACAGCCGGTTGGTGAAGCGCCAGGCGCCCTGCACGCCGCGCTCGGTCCACTCGACATCGCGCTCCGGCGGCGAGTCGGACAGCATGAACCAGCGCGCCACGTCGGCGCCGTAGGTCGCCATGATGTCGTCGGGGTCGATGGTGTTCTTCTTCGACTTCGACATCTTCTCGATGCCGCCGATCTTGATCGGCTCGCCGGTCGTGGTGAGCTTGGCGGTGCGTGCGCCGCCCTCGGCTCCCTCGATCGTGACTTCAGCCGGCGTGACCCACTCGCCGCTCTCCTTGGCGTAGGTCTCGTGCACCACCATGCCCTGGGTGAACAGGCCCGCGAACGGCTCGTCGATGCCGGCATGGCCGGTCTTCTTCATGGCGCGGGTGAAGAAGCGCGAATAGAGCAGGTGCAGGATCGCGTGCTCGATGCCGCCGATGTACTGATCGACCGGCAGCCATTCGTCGACCGCCTTGCGATCGGTCGGCGCGGTGGTGATCCACGGATCGGTGAAGCGCGCGAAGTACCACGACGAGTCGACGAACGTGTCCATCGTGTCGGTCTCGCGCCGCGCCGGCTTGCCGCATTGCGGACAGGCGACGTTCTTCCAGGTCGGATGGCGGTCGAGCGGGTTGCCGGGACGGTCGAACGTGACGTCCTCGGGCAGCTCGACCGGCAGGTCCTTCACCGGTACGGGGACCACTCCGCACGCTTCGCAATGGATGATCGGGATGGGGCAGCCCCAGTAGCGCTGCCGCGAGATGCCCCAGTCGCGCAGGCGGAAGTTGACCTGGCGCTGACCGACCGGGCGATTGCCGCGTGACGTGCTTTCCAGACGCTTCGCGACGTCTTCCTTCGCTTGCGCGATGGTCATGCCGTCGAGGAAGCGCGAATTGATCATCGTGCCGTCTTCCAGATACGGCGTGTCGGTGATGACGAAGGTCTTGGGGTCCTGTCCCGGCGGCAGCACCACCGGCGTGTTGCCGAGCTTGTATTTGTTGGCGAACTCCAGGTCTCGTTCATCGTGCGCCGGGCAGCCGAAGATCGCGCCGGTGCCGTAGTCCATCAGGATGAAGTTCGCGACGTAGACCGGCAGCTCCCACTTGTCGTCGAACGGATGCACCGCGCGGATGCCGGTGTCGAAGCCGAGCTTTTCCGCGGTGTCGATCTCGGCCTGCGCGGTGCCGCGGCGTTTGCACTCCTCAATGAACTCGGCGAGCTTCTGGTTCTTCGCGGCCGCAGCCCGCGCCAGCGGATGGTCCGGCGCGATGGCGACGAACTTCGCGCCGAACAGCGTGTCCGGCCGCGTGGTGAAGATCTCGATCTCGTTCTCGCCGCCGGGTGTGGTCGCAGCATCGAGCGCGAAGCGCACCAGCAGGCCCTCGCTGCGGCCGATCCAGTTCTTCTGCATCAGCCGGACTTTCTCCGGCCAGCGGTCGAGCGTATCGAGCGCTGTGAGCAGCTCTTCGGCGTAGTCGCTGATCTTGAAGAACCACTGGGTGAGCTCTTTCTGCTCGACCAGGGCGCCGGAGCGCCAGCCGCGGCCGTCGATCACCTGCTCATTGGCGAGCACGGTCATGTCGACCGGGTCCCAGTTCACCTTCGACTGCTTGCGCTCGACCAGTCCGGACTTGAGGAAATCCAGGAACATGCGCTGCTGGTGTTTGTAATAGGCCGGGTCGCAGGTCGCGACCTCGCGGCTCCAGTCGAGCGACAGCCCCATGGACTGGAGCTGCTTCTTCATCGAAGCGATGTTGGCGTAGGTCCAGGCCTTGGGATGGACCTTGCGTTCCATGGCGGCGTTCTCGGCCGGCATGCCGAAGGCGTCCCAGCCCATCGGGTGCAGCACTTTGAAGCCGCGGGCGCGTTTGTAGCGCGCGACCACGTCGCCCATGGTGTAGTTCCGGACGTGGCCCATGTGGATGCGCCCCGACGGGTAGGGGAACATCTCCAGCACATAGTATTTCGGGCGCGGGTCGTCGTTCGCGGTCTTGAAGATCGCGCGCTCGTCCCAGGTCTTTTGCCAGCGGGCCTCGGCCTCGCGGGCGTTGTAACGGTCGGAATTCAGCGATTCTGCGGTCATTGGCCGGGTGTTGTAGTGGCCGTTCGGGGGATGGGGAAGGGGTATCGGCGCGGGGTGGTGCCGTTTCCGGGCCTCCACTACGAAAAATACGCCTCCCGCACCTCGTCGCTCTCCGCGATCTCCGCCGGCGTCCCCTTTGCCGCCACTTTGCCCTTCGACAGCACGTAGCCATAGTGCGAGATCGCCAGGGTCTGGTGGACGTTCTGCTCGACTAGAAACACCGTGATGCCGCGCGCATTGATGTCGCGGATGATGGCGAAGTTCTCCTTCACAAACCGCGGCGACAGCCCGAGCGAGGGCTCGTCGATGATGAGGAGTTTCGGCGCGCGCATCAGGCCGCGGCCGATCGAGAGCATCGCCTGCTCGCCGCCCGACATGGTGCCGGCGAGCTGCGTGCGCCGCTCCTGAAGGCGCGGGAAGATGCGGAAGATGTCCGCCATGCGCGCCTGTGTCACCGCATCGGAGGCTTCCTGATAGGCGCCGAGCTTGAGGTTCTCCTCGACGGTGAATTTCGGGAACACCTTGCGGCCTTCGGGAATGCAGGCGATGCCCGCAGCGATCACCTTGTGGGTGGGGAGCCTGGTGATGTCGGTGCCATCGAACACGATGCGGCCGGCGCGCGGCGGCGTCAGGCCCAGGATCGAGCGGATGAGCGTGGTCTTGCCGGAGCCGTTCGAGCCCAGCAGGCACGTGATGCGGCCGGGCTCGATGGTGAGCGAAACGCCTTCGAGCACGTTGGCACGGTCGTAGGCCGCGACCAGGCCGTCGATCTCCAGTCTCCCGCTCATGGCTTTGCGCTCATGGTGCTGCGCTCATTGCGCCACTCCGAGATAGGCCTCTTGCACCTGGCGGTCGGCCGCGACCGTGCGATACGGACCCTCGGCGACCTTGCGGCCGAAGTTCAGCACCACGCAGCGGTCGGTGATGCGCTCGATCACGCCCATCTCGTGCTCGACAATGACGATCGCCAGATCGCGGTTGCGCTTGCGCACCAGCAGGATGTCGTCCATCAGCTCGCGAGTCTCGTCGTGGGTCATGCCGGCCGACGGCTCGTCGAGCAGGAGCAGCTTTGGCTCGCTGATCAGGGCGCGGCAGATCTCGATCCGCCGCCGCTCGATCATCGGCAGGCCCGCGACCGGCTCGAACATGCGGTTTGCAAGCTCGGGCTCGAACACGTCGAGGAGCGCGCGCACCTCCTCGCAGCTCCGCTCGAACTCGGCCCGGAAGGCGCGCCGCCGCATCAGGTTGAACCACAGGCTTTGCGTCAGCCGGTTGTGATTGCCGATCATGATGTTGTCGAAGATCGACAGCGGCAGCGACAGCCGCGAACGCTGGAAGGTGCGGGAGATCCCGGCGGTGTAGATCGCGCGCGAGGTGGCGCGGGTGATGTCGGCGCCGCCGAAGGTGATGTGGCCGCCGTCGGCCGCGTAGATGCCGGTGACGACGTTGAAGAACGTAGTCTTGCCGGAGCCGTTCGGCCCGATCAGCCCGACAATCTCGTTTTGCGCCACGGTGAGGTCGAGCTGATCGAGCGCCACCACGCCGCCGAAGCGGCGCGTCAGGGCCTTGGCTTCGAGCAGCGCCGTCATCGCGGCGATCCCGAAAAATAGCGGCGCACCGGGCGCGGCAGCAGGCCCTGGGGGCGGAAACGCAGCACCGCGATCACCAGCGCGGCGTAAAGCAGGAAACGATACTCCTGGATGGTCTGCAGCTTCTCGGGCACCACGATCACGATGATGGTCGCAACGATCAGGCCCCAAGGATTGCCGATGCCGCCGAGCAGCAGGATCGACACCAGAATGAGCGAGTCGGCGAAGGTGTAGTTGTTCGGCGCGACGAAGCTGCCGACCATGCCGAACAGCGCGCCCGCGATGCCGATCAGGAAGTTGCCGAGCAGGAATGCGGTGATCTGCCAGCGCGCGATGTCGAGCCCGAAGCAGCGTGCCGCCACCTCGTCGAGCCGGATGGCGTCGAGGTTGAGCCCGATCCAGGAGCGCTCGAGCCGGCGCACCAGGATGAAGGCTATGACCAGGAGCAGCAGCGCGACGACGAAGTAGTTCATGTAGAACGACAGCGTGATCCATCCGAGCTCGATGTTGTCGTTGAACGACCAGCCGAGGATTTTCATGCCGCGCACCTGCAGGCCCTGCGGCCCGCCGAGCACGTCGTTGACCTCGAGGAACGTCTTGAACAGCAGTGCGAACGCGATGGTGACCACCGCGGCGTAGTGTCCGCGCGTGCGCAGCACCGGCAGCAGCAGCAGCGAGCCGATCAGCGCGGCGAGGGCGCCGCCGATGACGAGCACGATGAGATGCGGGATCGCGGTGTGGGCGTTGAGCATCGCGGAGGTGTAGGCGCCGATGCCGAAGAACGAGGCGCCGGCAAAGTTCACCACGCCGGCGTAGCCGAACTGGATGTTGAGGCCGAGCGTCGCCACCGTGGTGAGCATCACGGTGATGACCAGCAGCAGCACGAAATGGTCTTCGTGGAAATACAGTCCGAGCACGACCGCGGCGAGGATCGCGAAGACGCCAAGCCCGTCCTCGTGGGCGGCAAAAGATTGCGACACCGGAGCGAGAAGCCGCAGCCAGGCCGCCAGCAGCACCGCGACGATGCCGCCCGCGATGACGGTCAGCACGACGGTCTGCTTCTCCACCGCCAGCAGCAGAATGAGGTAGGCGGTGGCGGCCGTAAGCGCGATGAGTCCCGGGACGAGGCTTGCGCTTTTGACCGGCGGGGAAGGCGCGCTCATACCCGCTCGCTGATCTTTTCCTGGATCAGCCCGGTCGGCCGCCAGGCCATGAGGGCAATGACCACCGCGAAGGCGAACACGTCTTTGTAGGCGCTGGCGAACGGCAGCACGGTGCCGAGGACCTGCAGGCCCGCGAACAAAAAGCCGCCGAGGATCGCGCCATAGACGCTGCCGAGCCCGCCGATGATGGCGGCCGAAAAGCCGATCACGCCGAGATAGAGCCCGATGCCGAAGTTGATCTCGTTGTAGTAGAGCCCGTTCATCACGCCGGCGAAGGCCGCAAGCGCCGAGCCGATCGCAAAGGTGACGAGCACCACCGCGGTGAAATCGATGCCCATGGTCCGCGCGGTTTCCTCGTCCTGCGCCACGGCGCGGATGGCAAGCCCGAGCTTGGTGCGGTTCAGGAGGGCCTGGAGACCGATGATGGCCGCGGCGCCTGCCGCCAGCATCAGCACGTTGTCGGCGCGAAGGTTGAAGCCGCCGAGATCGATCGAGCCTTTTGGCAGCAGCGCCGGAAACGGCTTGGGATTGGCCCCCTGGGGATAGAACAGACGTATGGACTCGCGCAGCACGGTGCCGAGCATCAGCGTGATGAGCAGCGTGTTCAGCGGCGGCGCCGAGCGGAGCGGCAGCACGAGATAGCGCGCGATGAGCACGCCGAGGAACGCCATGGCGAGGATGGCGGCGACCAGCATGGCGATGAGCTCGAGCCATCGCGAGCCGGCGCCGGCGGTGTGCAGCGCGACGTAGGTGGCGAGCGCCGTGAATGCGCCGACGGTGAGCACGTCACCGTGGGAGAACTTGATGACGTCGAGCACGCCGAAGAACAGCGTGAAGCCCACCGCGACCAGCGCATACATCATGCCGAGCATCAGCCCGTTCATGACGTATTGGGCGAGCAGCCCGGCGGTCATGGCGCGGGCGGTGCGCTCCCTCCCCCTGAAAGGGGGAGGGTCGGGGAGGGGGTCGAATGGTGCGTGTGACTGACCCCCGCCGACCGGACCATGGCGCGCCGGAGATGCGCGTGAACGCGCTTGCGGTCCGGCGACCTCCCCCTGTCAGGGGGAGGTAAGGGGGCAGCGAGCCACATCACTTCTGCCCGGGCAGCTTGCGCTTGCCGCTGGCGTATTCGCTGTCGTCCCACTCCACGAACTTGCCGTCCTGGACCACGTATTTCGTGATCACCGGCACGGCGTTCTGGCCGTGGTCGTCGAACGTGATCTTGCCGACGATGGAATCGCGATCCTTCACGTTGGCGAGATCGGCAATGACCTTCTTGCGGTCGGGGCCGACCTTCTCGATCGAATCGATCAGCATGTTCATCGCCGCAAAGGCGAAGGCGCCATAGGCCTCCGGCGGCTGGTCGTATTTCTGCGCGGTGTATTTCTCCATGAAGAACTTGCCGCCGGGCAGCTTGTCGGTCGGCGCGCCTTCGCGGAAGGCGAGCGTGCCTTCGGCGAGCGGCCCGAGACCCTGGATGTAGGCGTCGGACACGATGCCGGAGGTGCCGTCGAAAACCGCGTTGATGCCAAGCTTGTCCATCTGCGAGCGGATGCGCACGCCGATCGGCGTCAGCCCGCCGAAGTAGATCACGTCGGGTTTGAGCGCCTTGATGCGGGTGAGCTCGGTCGCGAAATCCTGCTGGTCGGCGGTCACGCCAAACGTGCCGACGATCTGGGCCTTGCCGATCTTGGCGAGCGCCTTGCTGAAGTATTCGTTGTGGCCCTTGCCGTAGTCGGTGGTGTCGTGGATCACGGCGACGGTCTTGTAGCCGAGCTGGGAGATCAGCTCGGCGTTGGCGTCGTTCTGGTTGATCATCGTGCCGTTGACGCGATGAATCTCCGCATACTTGTTGCGATAGGTGACGTCGGGCAGCACTGCGCCCCAGACGATCACCGGGAAGCCGAACTTGTGATAGGTGTCGACGGTGGCGATGGCGGTGGCCGAGCAGTAGTGCGTTGCGCCGCCGATGATATCTTTGTCGGCCGCCATCTTGGTCGCGACCTGCACCGCGACGTTCGGTTTGCACTCGTCGTCGAACACGACGATGTCGTAGTTGTATTTCGCCTCGGCGTCGGCGTTGCGGAGCTTCACCGCGAGGTCGGCAGAGTTGCGGCCGCCGAGACCGTTGGCCGAGACGCCCCCGGTGAGCGGGCCGATGAATCCGACCTTCACGGTGTCCTTTGCGCTTGCCGGCGCCGCGATGGCAGCCGCAGCGAGCGCCGCAAGTCCCACTGAAACAAACGTCTTTCCGATCGGACGCATCTGCCCCTCCTGGAGAACAACTTGGGTGGCCGGCGGCACGCCATGGCGTGGCGCGACCGCGGGCATGTTCGCGCAGCTCCCGAGACAGGACAAGCGCAGGGCGCCTGAAATGGCCCGTGCCACAGGTTGTTGGCCTGCGTGTTGATGCCGCGCTAGAGTTGGCTCCGCCACAGGCGCCGCGCCTCGGCGAGCCAAGGACCCCCGGCGTGTCAGACGCTTTCGGCCGTAACCCGCATCCGAACCTTGCCGCCGGCGCCGCGGCCGGGGCAGGGGTGCTTGCGGCCGTTGCGGCGCTCGCCACCCGCGGTGCGCCGCGTTGGGTGCGGGCGACGCTGGTGATGGGCGCGGTCGTGGTCGCGTGCGGGATCGGCATCCATGCCTATCGCGTCATGTCGCAGCCCACGACGCTGACGGTCGCGGCGGGCTCCTTCGACGGTGACGCGCCGAAGCTGATGACGGCGATCGCCAGCAAGCTCAACGCCGCCAACGCCCCGGTGCGGCTCAAGGTGGTCGAGAAGATGACGGCGGCCGAGGCCGCTTCGGCCCTCTCCAAGGGCGAGACCGATCTGGCGGTGATCCGTCCCGACAGCGGCGATTTCGCCGCGGCGCGCGCCATTCTGGTGGTGGCGCATGCGGCGGTGCTGATCATCGCGCCGCCCGGCAGCGGCGTGGCCAGCATGGACGACCTCAAAGGCAAGACCATCGGCGTGGTCGGCGGTCAGATCAACCAGACCGTGACGGCGGTCATCGCCCGGGAATACGAGTTCGAGAAGAACAAGACGCGCTTCCGCTATCTCCTGCCGGTGGAGGCAGGACCGGCGGTGCAGCTCAAGCAGGTGCAGGCGCTGTTGATCGTCATGCCGCTTTCGGAACGATACATTGCCCGGGTCCGCGAGATCCTGGCGCGCAGTCTCAAGGGGAAGGTCACCCTTGTGCCGATCGAATCGGCGGGCGCGATCGCAAGCATCAACAAGGCGTTCGAGAGCTACGACTTGCCCAAGGGCATCATCCGCGGCTCGCCGCCGGTGCCGGACGACGACGTGACGACGCTGCGCATGCCGCTTTATCTCGTTGCCAGCAAGCAGGTCAGCGACGACGCGGCGGGCGCGCTCGCGAAGGCGGTGCTGGACGCGCGCCGCGAGCTGGTCAGCGAGCATCCGCTGCTCGCTCACATCACCCAGCCGGATAAGGACAAGGATGCGTTCATCCCGATCCATCCGGGCGCCGCAGCTTTTTTCGAAGGCGAGCAGAAGAGCTTCTTCGACCGGCACGGCGATCAATTGTTCTATGGATCGATGCTGTTCGGCTCGCTCGCTTCGCTGTTGGCCGCGGTCTGGCGTTTCATGGTGCGGAGCGATCGGGTGCTGGTGGAGCGGCCGTTGACGCGGCTGTTCGCACTGATGGACGAGGTGCGCAACGCGCACGACGAGGCTGATCTGGTGCACGCCGAGGAGGCCATCGACGAAATCCTGCGCGTGCAGCTTGAAGGCGCGCCGCCCGGCGAGATCGATGCCGGTGAGGCGGCAGCCGTGAGTCTTGCCACTCATCGGCTCGAGCGCATGCTGAGCCAGAAGCGGGCGGAGTTCACGGCCGCTGCGGCCGCACCTCTGGTGAGATTCCGGCAGGTTTGAGTTTCAGCAATCGGGAATCCTGAAAATGGAATACACCACCCTCGGCCGCACCGGCCTTCGCGTCAGCGTCGCTGGCCTTGGCACCGGCGGCTTTTCGCGTCTCGGCTTGAAATCCGGCAAGACCGAAGACGAGTCAGCGCGCCTCATCCATGAAGCGATGGACCTTGGCATCAACTTCATCGACACCGCTCCGAGTTACGGAACCGAGGGCGTGGTCGGCAAAGCGCTGAAAAGCATCCCGCGCGACAAGGTCGTGGTCGCCACCAAGGCGCAGATCCGCAACGGCGCGGGCGCCAAGGAGGTCACGGCGAGCATCGACAATTCGCTCAAGGCGATGGGCATTGACACCATCGACGTGTTCAATCTGCACGGCATCGAGCTCAACGAATACGATCACGCGATGAGCGTGGTGCCGGCGCTGCTCGACGCCAAGCAGAAGGGCAAGATCCGGCACATCGGCATCACCGAGAATCCAATCAACGATTTCACCAACGCGATGCTGAAACGCGCGGTGAAAGACGCCGTGTGGGAGGTCACTATGGTGGGCTTCCACATGATGCATCAGGCTGCGCGGCAGAACGTGTTTCCGGCAACGCAGAAGGACGGCGTCGGCACGCTGCTGATGTTCGCGGTGCGCTCGATCTTTGCCGATCCGCCGCGCGTGGCGCGGGAGATGAAAGCACTGGCTGACAGAGGTCTGGTCGAGAGATGGCTCGGCGAGACCAACGACCCGCTGGGCTTTCTGGTGCATGAAGGCGGCGCCGCAAACATGATCGAGGCGGCTTACCGCTACGCGCGGCACGAGCCGGGCGTCGATGTGGTGCTGTTCGGAACCGGCGACGCCGAGCATCTGCGCAAGAACGTCGCCTCATTGCTCAAGCCACCGCTCCCGCAAGCCGATCGCGAAAAGATCGCGAAACTGTTCGGGCATCTGATGATCGGCATCGGGCTCGATTCGCATTCCGGTCCGGGGGCCAAGCGGTAGTTCCCAGTTCCGCCAGACGGGCCTGAACGCAGGTCTGTTATGGCAAACGAAGGATTAATCGTGCGCCAAATGCGTGTAGCGGTGCTTTAGCACAGCCATATAACGAAAAACTAATGCGCCTCTGATACCTGCCCGCACGGGTACGGGCAAAATCAATGTCGGTGGCAGGTGGCGTAACGAGTTTCGGGCGTGTCGGGCTGCGCTACGTCCGCCATGGCGCGGCGGCGATCGGGATTGTGCTGGTTGCGCTGGTCTGGCTCAGCATCAACTTCTTCCTCGAGAATGAGCGCAGCTCCGCCGAACAGTCGGCCATCAAGAACGCCACGAATCTCCTCGGCGTTCTCGATGAGCACCTGTCGCGTTCGCTGGCCGAGATCGACCGCTCGCTCAAAATCGTGCGTACGCGCTATGTCCGAAATCCCGTCGACTGGAACCTGACCGGGGGACTCAAGACCGCGGAGCTGTTCAACGACGATGTCATCCAGGTCGGCATCATCGGCCCGGACGGCATCCTGAAGATGAGCAACAGCGGGGATCCGTCGAAATTCAGCAGCACCAATCTCAGCGATCGCGAGCACTTTCAGGTTCATCGCAACGGACAGGCCGATGAGCTTTTCATCAGCAAGCCGCTGATCGGGCGCGCCAGCGGCAAATGGTCGATCCAGCTGACCCGCCGCATCGACAATCTCGATGGATCGTTCGGCGGCGTGATCGTCGCCTCGCTCGATCCGATCTATCTGACCCGCATCTACGGTGCAGTGAACGCAGGCGCGGACGGATTGATCCGCGTCATTGGCAACGACGGCATCGTCCGCGCCACCAGCAGTTCTTCGCTGTCGCTGATCGGACAAGACCTGTCCGGCTCGAATCTCTTCAATATCTATCCGCAGCAGACCAGCGGCTGGCATTATGTGCCGAGCCGTTTCAGCGACGGCATTCCACGGCTCGTCGCGTTTCGCGAGGTCAAAAATTATCCGCTGATCATCAGCGTCGGTCAGTCGACGCGGGAAATTTTTGCGCTGCTCGAGGTCAAGCGGCGGTTCGGCTATCTGATCGCTTCGATGCTGACGCTGGTCATCATCGTGGTGACGGTGGTCAGCATCAGCGGCAGCATGACCCGCGAGGAGGATCGCCAGCGGCTTGAGCGGACCAATCTGCGGCTGAATGCGACCATCGCCAACATGCCGCACGG
This sequence comes from Rhodoplanes sp. Z2-YC6860, assembly GCF_001579845.1. Taxonomy (GTDB): domain Bacteria; phylum Pseudomonadota; class Alphaproteobacteria; order Rhizobiales; family Xanthobacteraceae; genus Z2-YC6860. The sequence goes on along the minus strand of NZ_CP007440.1, from coordinate 255,674 downwards.
CGTTTGCATGTTCGACGCCGACAAGAAGCTGGTGCTGTGCAACGACCTCTACCGCACCATGTACGGTCTTCTGCCCGAGCAGGTGCCGCCCGGCACGTCGCTGCGTAATGTTTTGGAAGCGCGAATCGCCGCCGGCTCGAGCCCGAAGGACAGTGAAAAATACGTGGCTGAGCGTCTCGCTGCGGCCTCAGCGCCCGGTGCGAACGACGTGGTCGACGAGCTGCGCGACGGGCGGACGCTCGCGATCGGCCATCAATTGATGCCGGACGGCGGTTCGGTTGCGGTTCACCGGGACGTCACGGCGCAAAAGAAGGCCGAAGAGAAGATCGCACAGCTCGCGCATTATGATGCGCTGACGAGCCTCGCCAACCGGGCGCGGTTTCTGGAACTGGTCGGTGCTGCGGCAAAAGACGCGCGCGATAGCGGCAAGCGGTTTGCCGTGCATCTGCTCGATCTCGACCGCTTCAAGGAGGTCAACGATTCGCTTGGCCACGCCGCGGGCGATGCGCTGCTCTTCGAGATCGCATCGCGCCTTCGGTCGGGAGTGGGACCCGATGATGTGGTGGCGCGGCTGGGTGGCGATGAATTCACAGTGCTGCAGTTCATCGATGAGACCGGCGCTGATGATGCCATCGCGCTCGCCAACAAGATTTTGCATGTGATCTCCGAGCCGTTCGATATCGAGGGGCATCATCTCACGATCGAAACCAGCATAGGCCTATCGCTCGCGCCGGATCACGGCCTGGTCGCCAACGAGCTTCTGAAACGCGCGGATCTGGCGCTCTATCGCGCCAAGGCGGACGGCCGCAACGGGTTGAGGGTGTTCGAGCCTGACATGGAGCAGGAGGCCGACACCCGGCTCGCACTCGCCATCAGCCTGCGCAACGCGGTCACGCATGAGGAATTCGAGCTGCACTATCAGCCGGTGGTTTCGATCGCCACCGAGGCGGTGGTTGGCGCCGAGGCTTTGGTGCGGTGGCGCAATGGCGATCATGGGCTCGTGCCGCCGGACCAGTTCATCCCGCTGGCCGAAGACACCGGGCTGATCATCCCGCTGGGCGAATGGGTGCTGCGCCGCGCCTGCCAGGAGGCGGCGACATGGCCGTCGGAGGTTCGCATCGCGGTCAACCTCTCGCCGGTGCAGATCCGCAGCGGCGATTTCGTCGACCTGGTCAAGCGCACGCTTGCGCAGTCAGGCTTGCCGGCGCGGCGGCTCGAGCTCGAGGTCACCGAGTCGGTGCTGCTGCAGAACAACGAGCAGAGTCTGCAGGTGCTGCATCAGCTGCGCGAGCTTGGCATCGCCATCGTGCTTGACGACTTCGGCACCGGATATTCGTCGCTGAGCTATCTGCTGAGCTTCCCGTTCGACAAGATCAAGATCGATCGGAAGTTCGTCGCCGAGCTGCCGCGGCGAAACGACTGCGCGGCCATCGTCGGCGCGGTGTCGGGTCTGGCCAGAAGCCTCGACGTCGTCACCACGGCGGAAGGCGTCGAGACCACGGAGCAGCTCATGCTGCTGCGTGCCGCGGGCTGCACGCTTGCGCAGGGCTATCTGTTCGGTCGCCCGGGCGCGGCGCTTCAGTTCGGCGTGCCGCGGAGCCAAGCGGTCGCGTCTTGATCGCGACGAGGTCCGACGCGTTTTAACGATATCGCTGAAATCGAGTTGGCGCCTGTCTCGCGGCTTGTAAAGATTAGTTCGCGGAGGCCAGGGGGAGCTATGCCAGATCAAACTTGGCGCCGTTTGCCTTTTGCGTCCGCGCTTTTCGCCACCGTCATCGCCATTCCGGCCTTTGCCGACGACTGGGAATCCTGCGCCAGAAACGCGGGTGACGACGCGATTGCAGCCTGCACGCGGGTCATCAGGTCCGGCGCCTATAAGGGCAAGGCGCTGGCGCTGGCCTATTCGAACCGCGGCGTCGAATGGCGCGCCAAGGGCGAGCTCGAGCGCGCCATCGCCGACTACGACGAGGCCATCAGGGCCGATCCGCAGCAATCGGCAGCCTATAACAATCGCGGCATCGCCTACGCGGCCGCGTCCGACTACGACAAGGCCATCGCCGACTACGACGAAGCCATCAAGCTCAAGCCCGGGTACGCCTCGGCGTTCAACAATCGTGGCTTGGCATATTTCAACAAGGGTCAGCACCAGCGAGCGATCGCGGACTACGACGAAGCGATCAGGCTCGAACCCGATGCGGTGCGGCTCAACAACCGCGGCAACGCCTATGCGTCGCTCGCGCAATACGACCGCGCCATCCAGGACTTCGACGCGTCGATCGATCTCGACCGCAAATACGCGACCGCGATCTACAACCGCGGCAATGCCTATCTCGCCAAGGGCGATGTGGAGCGCGCGATCAAGAATTACGATCAGGCGCTTGGGCTCAATCCGAAATACCAGGACGCGCTGGTCAACCGCGGCGTGGCCTATGAGAAGCAGGGTACGCTCGACCGTGCCATTTCCGACTACAACGAGGCGCTGAAGCTCGACGGCAAGGACGCCGTGGCGCTGAACAACCGCGGCAATGCTCTACTCAAGAAGAACAAGACCGACGATGCCATCGCCGACTACGATCGCGCCCTCAAGCTCGATGGCCGCTATGTCGCGGCCTACTTCAGCCGCGCCATCGCGTTTGAGAACAAGAAGCGCTACGAATCCGCGATCGCGGACTACCGTCAGGTGACCAAGCTCCAGCCGCAGAACGCCGCGGCCTGGAACGCGCGCTGCTGGGCGCTGGCGGTGATCGGCCGGCTGCAAGAGGCGGTGGTCGACTGCAACGAGGCGTTGCGATTGCAGCCCGACTACGTCAATGCGCTGGACAGCCGCGGCTTCGTGCTGTTGCGTTCCGGCAAGTACGATGAGTCGATCGCCGACTACAACGCTGCGCTGGAGCTTGATCCCAAGCGGGCCGCGTCGCTGTACGGTCGCGGCAGCGCGAAGCGGCGCAAGGGCGACTATGAGGCCGGCGATATCGATATCGCGGTTGCGCGCCAGATGCGGCCGAACATCTCGGTCGAGTATCAAGGGTACGGCTTGATGCCGCCGCTCACGGATCTGCCGGGATCTGCCGCGCCGCAATCGGCCAATGATGCCAAGGCTCGCAAACGCGGCAGTTAGGTCGTCGGAGCAGGTTCCCCAGGAACCTAAGCCCGCACCGTCCGTTGGTGTTGAAACCAACCAGAAACGGAGGTGCGTGATGATCCATCAAACCGATATTAAAGAGCACATGGAAGTGGTGGGATCCGACGGCAAACACGTCGGCACCGTCGACCATCTGGCGAAATCGGGGCTGATCAAGCTGACCAAGACCGATGCCAAGGACCACCAGCATCATCTCTTCCCAGTGTCCTGGGTCGAGAAGGTCGACGAGAAGATCCATCTAAACAAGTCGAGCCAGGAAGCCCAGCAGCAGTGGCAAACTGCGGCCTAGGCTGACCGGCTGGTTCGAAGACGGAGGCCCGGTCAATCGCCGGGCCTCCGTCTTACGCTGTCTTTTTGCGGCGGAGTTCCGGTGTTATGGATGACGCCATGAGCACCACCGCGACGCAGAGCTCGGGTCTTGCCACGGTGCGCGCCGAAATCGAGCGCGCGTGCCGCGAGGCGTCGCGCGATCCGGCCAGCGTGACGCTGGTGGCGGTGTCGAAGACGTTCTTTGCCGACGCGATCGAGCCGGTGCTCGCCGCGGGCCAAAAGGTGTTCGGCGAGAACCGCGTGCAGGAGGCGCAGAAGAAGTGGCCGCCGCTTTTAGCGAGCCATCCCGGCGTCGAGTTGCACATGATCGGGCCTCTGCAATCGAACAAGGCGAAAGAAGCGGTGGCGCTGTTCGACGCCATCCATTCGGTCGACCGTCCGAGCCTGTGCGAGGCGCTGGGCAAGGAGATCGCCCGGCAAGGCAAGCGGCCTAAGCTGTTCGTCGAGATCAACAGCGGCGCAGAGGTGCAGAAGGCCGGCGTGCTGCCGCAAGAGGCCGACGATTTCCTGAAGCGCTGCCGCGATGCTTATGGCCTCGTCATCGACGGGCTGATGTGCATCCCGCCGGCCGAGGAAGCGCCGGCGCCGCACTTCGCGCTGACCGCGAAGATCGCCCGGCGCAACGGGCTGAAGCTTCTTTCAATGGGTATGAGCGCCGATTTCCCGGAGGCCATCGCCATGGGCGCGACGCATGTGCGCGTCGGCAGCGCCATCTTCGGTGCGCGCGAGAAGCACTAGTTTTCGCATTTAGGCCGTAGCAAGGCCTCGCCGTCATACCGTCCATGACGGCTGAATGTTGCAGCAACCTACGTTCGGAATCGGCTCGGCAAGGGCGCCGGATTGTCCGGCCCCGGCGCGCCGGTGAGCGGCTTCCGCAGAATGCTCGGTCGCGGTGCTGTGGGTGCCGATGCTTGTGGAGGGACGGGAGCGTACGCCGGTGCAGCTGAGGCCGGTGGCACAGGTGCCGCAGCCATCGGTGCCGGCGCAGGGGCAGCCGGCACGGCGGGCTGCAGCGGCGGCGCGGCGCGATAGAGCGGCGATTCCTCGCGGCCGCGCGGGAAATCGTCCCACAGGTCAATACGGTCGTCGTCGAGCCCGCTCTTGTGGCTCATGGTCGAGGCGCGCCAGCGGTCGATCACGGAATCGATCATGTCGCGGTCGGCTGGCGTGCCTGCGTTGCGCACGCTGGAGCCGGATTCGCTGCTTGGCCGGAGCTGCGGTGGCAGCTCACGGAATTTCATCCGGGTCGGTAGCGGTACGCCCGCGCCGAACGCGAACACCTCGCCGGTGCCGAGCGTCGGGATAAAGCTCAGCATGCTGGCGCCGGCGTCCGACACGGCTGAACGAATGAGCGCCTGGTCGCGATCGTTGGAGAGCCGCATCACGAACAGAGTCGAGCACTGCGACAGGATGGTCTGATCGATCTCGGCCGGCCGCTGCGTCACGAGCCCCAGGAACACACCGTACTTGCGGCCCTCTTTCGCGATGCGCGACAGCGCCCGCTTGGTTGGGCCGAAACCGGTGTTCTTGTCAGCGGGGGCATAGCGATGCGCCTCTTCGCAGACGAACAACAGCGGCGATACGCCGTCGCTCCACAGGCCGAAGTCGAAGGCCATGCGCGAGAGCACCGAGACCACCGAATCGATCACCTCCGCCGGGAAGCCGGCGAGCTGCATGATGGTCATCGGCTTGCCGTTCGCGGGCAGACGGAACAGGTGGCTCACCACCTCGCCCATGGTGTCGCCACCGACGGTGGCGTTCTCGAACATGAAGCCGTAGCGCGGATGATTGCGGAAGGTTTTGATGCGCTGGAGCAGCTTGTTGTAGGAGGCGGCGCGTGAGCGGTTCTCGAGCTTGCCCATGCGCTCATCGATGACCGTGATGAGGTCCTCGATGCGGTAGGGCACCGGCGTGTCGACGCCGTAGCCGACGTCGCGCGGGTCCTTCTTCTTCATCAGCCCGCGATCGGCCGTGCCGCCCTTGAGCTGCGAGTAGGCTGCTTTCGCGAGCGGAATGGCCTCCTGGAGAATCTCAATTTCCTCTTCGACGCCCGGGCGGCCGCCGAAGAAGGCGTCGACCGTTTCCTCGAAATTGAACAGCCAGAACGGCAGACGCAGATTGCGCGGCGTGAGCACCTGCGCCTTGTCGCCGAAGCAGCGGGCATATTCGTTGTGCGGATCGATCAGGAAGATGCGCAAGTCGGGCCGCTCCGCGAGCGTCTGCTGCAGCAGGAGCGCGACGCCGTTGGACTTGCCGACACCGGTCGTGCCGAGCACCGCGAAATGTTTGTTGACGAGCTGCTCAACGTCGAGCTGCGCCGGGATCGCTTGATCCTGCTGCAGCTGGCCGACATTGCAGGGCCGGCCGCTGCGGCTTGAATAGACCAGCCGCAGCTCGCGCTCGTTCATCAGTACGGCCGGCTCGCCGATCATCGGGTATTCGGTCATGCCGCGCTGAAAGTAGGCGCCGCCCGAGGTGTTGACGCGGATCTCGCCGACCAGGTCCATGATGGCGCTGCTGCGGCAGCTCGGGTCCTGGTCGCGCAGCGGACGCTCGGCGATCTCGGTGATCATGCCGACTGTGACGATGCCGCCGCTGACGATGCCGAGGAATTTGCCGACGGTGGGGCGCCCGCCATCGGAGGGTGCGGCGGCGCTCAGACCGACGGTGACTTGTGCGCCGCTCACCGCGACGACGCGTCCGATGGTTTCACGACCGCTGCGCGCCTGGTTTTCGGATGTGCCACTGGGGATGGTCATGTTGGTCGTTGTCGCGGTTCGCCATGGCGCCGGCGGTCGCGCGATTACGGCCTGCCGGACCGAATCGTCTTAAATAACAACCATCGACTGTTGGTTAAGAATGAGACCAAGCCCCGCGGATCGCCGGTTCATCGTGAAAGGCGGGTAAACTGGGCGGAATCAAATCAGCCAATCACAATGCGCGTCTTGGGGCCGACCTGGGCCAGGAGCCGCTTGAGTGCGCCGGTCTTCAGCGCGACGCATCCGGCGGTGGGCGCAAAGCCCGGCCGGGCCACATGGACGAACACCGCGCTGCCCCGGCCTGCAATGCGGGGCCGGGTGTTGTGGTCGATCTCGATGATGAAGTCGTAGAGGCCGTCTTCGCGTTTGAGCCGGTCCCCGGGGTGGCCTTTGGCAAGCCTGATCGGCTGGTTGTAGCGCCGGTCGGCCGGGTCCTCGCACCAGCCGTCCACGCCGGTGATCGGCCGGATCGGCAGGTGGGTCAAAGGCCTGGCCACCCGGTCGGCCCGCCACCACAGCCGCTTGAGCCGGAAGGTGCCCCGCGGCGTGCCGCCATCGCCCTCGCGCTTGTTGGCCCTGATTCCGCCCCGCCCCAACGCCACCGGCAGGGCCAATGGCCCAGCGATCAGCCACCCCCGTGTGGAAAACCCTGGCTTCCGCCGTACAAAAAACGTCGCAATTGGGCTCTTTGCCATAGCGCCGGGGTTTTTTATCCATAGTTCCAAGGAGCTTGCTCTTTTATCCCCGAATGGTCTACTTCGCGGAATTGCGCCGGGCTGGAGCCCGGAAAGGCCGGATTCGATGCCGAACAGCCGTAAAATTCTGATCGTTGATGACGACACCGAGCTGCGGAATGCGCTCGTTGAGCAGCTTTCGCTGCACGATGAGTTCGAGGCGGTGTCGGTCGACTGCGGTACCAAGGGCGTGCAGGAGGCCAAGAACGGCCAGATCGATCTGGTGATCATGGATGTCGGCCTGCCGGACGTCGACGGCCGCGAGGCGGTGCGCATCCTGCGCAAGGGTGGCTTCAAGGCGCCGATCATCATGCTGACGGGCCACGACACCGATTCCGACACCATCCTGGGCCTGGAGTCGGGCGCCAACGACTACGTCACCAAACCATTCCGCTTTGCGGTGCTGCTCGCGCGCATCCGCGCCCAGCTCCGCCAGCACGAGGCCAGCGAGGATGCGGTCTTCACAATCGGGCCCTACACGTTCCGGCCGAGCGCCAAGATGCTGCTCAGTCCCAAGGGCAACAAGATCCGGCTGACCGAGAAGGAGACCGCAATTCTGCGTTTCCTGTATCGGGCAGGTCAGCGGCCGGTATCCCGTGAGACTCTGCTGCAAGAGGTTTGGGGGTATAACTCCGGGGTCACCACGCACACGCTCGAGACGCATGTTTATCGTCTGCGGCAGAAGGTCGAGAAGGACGCCGCGGCTCCGGCGATCCTGGTCACCGATGCCGGCGGCTATAAGCTCGTGCCGTGACGGAGCATGATGCCGGATGGGGACCGGTTTTTGGGCGACGATCTGCTCCGCAATGAGAGAATGCTTTAAGTGAGCATCGAGGACGATATTGCATTCATCGAACGGGTGCCGGTGCTGCGCATGCTTGGCCGACCGGCGCTCCGCATTCTCGCGATCGGCGCCGAGAGCCGCTACGTCCATCAGGGCGAGGTGCTGTTCAGCGCCGGCGATACCACCGATTGCGGTTTCGTGATCCAGGAAGGCTCCTTCGTGCTGAGCAGTGCCGCGAAAGGGGTGCCCGACACAGTTGTCGGCCCCGGCATGCTGCTCGGTGAACTCGCACTGATTGCCGAGACCAAGCGGCCTGCCACCGCGACGGCCCGCGAACCATCGACCGTGATCCGGATTTCGCGCAGCCTGTTCCTGAAGATGCTGGAAGGATATCCGGAGGCTGCCAATATCCTGCGCGACCAGATCTCGGCCCGGGCGCGCAGCGCGCTCGCCGAGATGACCGACATCCGCTCGGTGCTGGACACCAGCGCCGACCCGGATTGACGGCGTCTCAGAATTCTTCCGGCGCAGCGCCGCTGCCGACGTCGCCCAGGTCGGTATCGGCAAATAGCTCATCGAGCGGCGTGAGCTTCCGGATCATGCCTTGCTGGTGCGCATAGCGCTGCACCGTTTCCAGATTCTTGCGGTTCGCTGGCGTCAACCCGTAGGCCCAAGGGTCCTTGCCGAAGATCCGATCCTGCTCCTCGACCGCGGTGCGCAGGAACACCAGCGGCGCCATGCGCGGATTGGCGATGCGGCGATAGGCGAGAAGCTTTGCTTCCTCGAACGCCTTGGTCAAGTTGGTCGCGACCCAGGGATATTTCTCCGCGATCTCCTGCTTCAGCGTCGTCACATGCATGATCGGAAAAATTCCGGTCTTGCCGAAATAGTCGATCTCGACCTGCTTATAGTCGGCGAACAGCCGGGCGATGCGCTTGTCGCCTTCGACGAACGGCTTCGGCAGCGTCGGCGAGATCATCGCCGGAATGTCGCCGTCGGCCAGCATCTGGCCGAGCGTTTTCGGCGAGGTCTTCATCTCGATGCGCAGTCCAGGCGGCACCTCGAAGGCGACATCTTCGCTGCGTTCGACCAGCCAGGTGATGCTCCGGTGCTGCAGTCCGTAGTGCTCCTCCAGGATGCCGCGCATCCAGATGTTCGAGGCCGGCTGGAAGTTGGTGCCGCCGACCACCTTGCCGTTGAGGTCCTTGGGTTCACGGATGCCGGCCGCGGTGTTGATGAACACGAAGCCGTGGCGAAACCTTCGATGCAGAAACACAGGGATCGCGGTGAGCGGCTCGCCCTGGTCGCGGATCATGTAATAGGCGCCGACATTTTCCTCGCAGACGTCGAACTCGTGCTTGCGTCCCATGCGCCAGTGACGCTCGCGCGGACCCATGTCGGTGAGGAAAACGAGCTCGAGGCCGGCCGCTTCAACGGTGCCTTCGATCAGCGGCTTGACGATGTCGTAATCGCCGCACGCGACGGTGAGCCTGAGCTTTGCCATGGATTCATGTCCCGGCCGGCTGAGGAGATCGCGCCGGTTTCACAGGCATTATCGGGACGGTGGCTTAAACGTCCAGCGTCATCGTCACCGGCACATGGTCCGATGGCCGCTCCCAGCCGCGTGCGTCCTTCGTCACCTTGATGGCCTGCAGCCGGTCGCCCAGCGCTTGCGACACCCAGATGTGGTCGAGCCTGCGGCCTTTATCGGCTGCAAGCCAGTCCTGTGCACGATAGCTCCACCACGTGTAGAGCTTCTCGCTCGGCGGCACGAAGGTGCGCGCCACGTCGATCCAGTCGCCGGCCTTCTGCGCGGCGGTGAGCTTCTCGCACTCGATCGGCGTGTGCGAGACGATCTTGAGCAGCTGCTTGTGACTCCAGACATCATGTTCGAGCGGCGCGACGTTCAGATCGCCGACCACGATGGAGCGCTCGCTGCGCGCCGGCAGCATGTTCGCGCAGACTTTCATCTCGTCGAGGAACGCGAGCTTGTGCTCGAACTTTGGATTGATCGCAGGATCGGGCTCGTCGCCGCCGGCCGGCACATAATAGTTGTGCACGCTGATCGGATCGCGAAGCTTGGCCTTTTCGCCGAGGACGACGCCGACGTGGCGGCTGTCGGTCTTGCCGCAATAGCCTTTCGCGGCAAACGAATCGAGCGGCAGCCGCGAGACCACGGCGACGCCGTGATAGCCCTTCTGGCCGTTGAGCGCGAAGTGCTCATAGCCGAGACGCTTGAAACGCTTCCGCGGAAACGCGTCGTCGGGGCACTTGGTCTCCTGGAGACAGAGCACATCCGGCCGGACTGCCTTGATGAACTTGGCCACGATGTCGATGCGCAGCCGCACCGAGTTGATGTTCCAGGTCGTGAGCTTGAGCTGCATGCGGCTTAATTTAGGAGCGGGCCGCGGATTTGGCCACGGCGCGTGGGACAATCCCCGGCCGGGCGCGGCGATTTGTGCACAGGGCGAGCCAAACAACCGGTGTCATGCCCGGCTTGACCCGGGCATCTATCAGGTGACGCAACAGAAGCGGTTCTTACGTAAGACGTCCACTGTCTAACCAGGGTCATGGATCGCCGGGTCAAGCCCGGCGATGACAGCGGTGCAAGGTCAGAGTGCGAAGAAACTCCGCGGCAGCAATCGCCGACGACAGGCGGCTTACTGAACCTGCTGAACCGGCCGCGTGTAATCGATGCGGAACATGTTCGGGTCCGGCTGCGCGCGCGTGTCGAGATTGTAAACCGCGACCGTGGTGTCGTAGCCCTGCGGATCGGTCACGGTCCATTGCCGCAACTGATAATCCTGCGCGCCGAACATCAGCATCACGCGATGGGTGCCGGCGATGATCTGGCGCTCCTCGATCACCACCGTGACGAACACATCGTCGGCATAGACGCCGACCAGGTTGGTGTCGCGCATCAGGTCGATGCGGTCGGCGAGCAGAAAGCGCAGCGGCGTCTGTGACAGCGGATAGAGGTCCTGGGTCGCAAGCTTGCGGTCGCGCACCACCACGGACTGACCGTCGGCAATCATCTCGATCGGGTTCGGCGGGTCATAGTCGAAGCGGACCTTGCCGGGCTTCTGCAGGTAGAACTCGCCTTCCGACTTGCTGCCGTCGGGACCGACCTGGACGAACTTGCCCTGGAGTTGGCGCACACTGGTCAGATAGGCGCTGACCTTATCGGCGAGCGCACGCTGCTTGGCGTCGAAGGCTGTCGAAGAGCCCGAGCCGCCAAAGATGTTGGGTGGCTTCGGGAAGATCGAGGGAAAGCCGCTCGATTGCGGCTGCTGCTGAGGCTGTTGGTCGGCCTGTTGCTGCGGGGGCTGTTGCACAGGCCGCTGCTGGGCATTCGGGGCGACCTGCTGCGGGGGGCGCGGCGCCTGCGGCCGCTCGTGGGATTTCGGCTGTGGCGCAGGAACGGGCAGCGGCACGCTCTGCCCAAGGGCACCGGTCGGTCCGGCCGACAGTCCCAGGGCGAGCCCCGACAGCAATGCCGCAACAACGGCCTTCCGGCTCGCCATATCTTACTCCGCCTGACCCCGACCCCTGACCCCGCCGGTTGCCCTAGGGGCCGGCTGTGGCGATTTCGCGGCTCTTGATGTGCCCCCGCCCACTATAGCGCGGGTCTGTGCTCTCAATGTATCGGTCTCAATACTTTGCGTGCTCTTCCTGGCCAACCAGGATTTCGCGTTTTCCGGCATGGTTGGCCTGGCCGACAATGCCCTCCTGCTCCATCCGCTCCATGATCGAGGCGGCGCGGTTGTAGCCGATTTGCAGGCGCCGCTGGATGTAGCTGGTCGAAGCCTTCTTGTCGCGGGTGACGATCTGGACCGCCTGCTGGTACAGGTCGGTGGCGTCGCCGGCCTGGCCCATGCCGCTCGCATCGAACACCGGATTGCCGTCGTCGTCGAGTTCGGGCTCCTCCTCGGATGCGGTGACGGCCTCGAGGTACTGCGGCGCGCCCTGTGACTTCAGGTGCCGCACCACCTTCTCAACCTCGTCGTCCGAGCAGAACGGGCCGTGGACGCGGCTGATGCGGCCGCCGCCCGCCATGTAGAGCATGTCGCCCTGGCCGAGCAGCTGCTCGGCGCCCTGCTCGCCCAGGATGGTGCGGCTGTCGATCTTCGAGGTGACCTGGAAGGAAATGCGGGTCGGGAAGTTCGCCTTGATGGTGCCGGTGATGACGTCGACAGACGGGCGTTGTGTCGCCAGGACGACATGGATACCGGCGGCGCGGGCCATCTGGGCGAGGCGCTGCACCGCGCCTTCGATGTCCTTGCCGGCCACCATCATCAGGTCGGCCATTTCGTCGACAATGACCACGATGTAGGGCAGCGGCTCGAGCTCGAGCTCCTCCTTCTCGTAAATCGCCTCGCCGGATTCCTTGTCGTAGCCCGTGTGCACGGTGCGGGTGATGGTCTCGCCCTTGGCCTTGGCTTCGACGACGCGCATGTTGAAGCCGTCGATGTTGCGCACACCGACCTTCGACATTTTCTTGTAGCGCTCTTCCATCTCGCGCACCGCCCACTTCAGCGCGACCACCGCTTTCTTGGGGTCGGTGACGACGGGTGTCAGCAGATGCGGGATGCCGTCATAGACGGAAAGCTCGAGCATCTTGGGATCGACCATAATCAGCCGGCATTGATCCGGCGTGAGCCGATAGAGCAGGCTGAGGATCATGGTGTTGATCGCGACCGACTTGCCCGAACCGGTGGTGCCGGCGATCAGCAGATGCGGCATGCGGGCGAGATCGACCACCACGGGCTCGCCGCCGATGGTCTTGCCAAGGCAGAGCGGCAGCTTGGCTTGCGTTTCAGTGTATTCTTCGGACGCGAGCATCTCGCGGAAGTAGACCTTTTCGCGCTTCTCGTTCGGCAGTTCGATGCCGATGGCATTGCGGCCCTGCACCACGGCAACGCGCGCCGACAGCGCGCTCATCGAGCGCGCGATGTCGTCGGCAAGCCCGATCACGCGCGACGACTTGATGCCCGGCGCCGGTTCGAGTTCGTAGAGCGTCACGACGGGGCCGGGGCGCGCATTGATGATGGAGCCGCGCACGCCGAAGTCCTGCAGCGTGCTCTCCAGCGACGTTGCACATTCCTGAATCGATTCCTGGCTCGGCGCGAAACGGTCGGAGGCTTTTGCCGAGGCGAGCAAGTTGAGCTCGGGAAGCTGATAGCCGCCGGATTTTTTCGTCGGCTTGGGACGCGCTGGCTTCTTCGCGACTGGCGCGGGCGCGATCGTGACCTCGGCGTCGTCCTCTTCTTCCTCCGCCTCGTCCTCGACTTCGTCGTCCTCGATCGCCTCTTCGAGCTTCGGCTCGACGCGGTTGCGCTTGACCGGGACCGGCGGCGTGGCGCGACGCGGGCTGTGCTTTGGCGCAAGCTGTGCCGAGCGGCGCGTCACCAGGCGCTTGAGGCGTGCCTTCAGGCTCAGGAGCTGATGCACGATCCAGCCAAGCGAGATTGAAGTCCGCTCGGCGTCGTCATCCTCGGGACCGGCCGCCTCGCGTGCCCACTTCTCGTCGAGCGCGACACTGTCCGGATGATGATAGCCAAAACCGGTGGCAACGATGATCGAAGCGAGCGCACAGGCGCCGAACACAATCGCCGCAACCAGGATGCCTGCGCTCGAGAGATTGCCAACCAGGAGCGTCGGCAGATAGAGCACGCCATCGCCGATCACGCCGCCGAGTCCGGTCGGCAATGGCCAGTGGTCGCTGTTCGGCAGGCACGACGCGAAGCCCGCCGCGAAGACGGTGCTGGCCACCCAGAACGACAGGCGCATCCACTCGCGATCGAACGGCCGGTGGCTGGCGATGCGCCAGCCCCACACCGCGACCGGCAGGATCAGCACCGTCGAGGCGAGGCCGAACAGCTGCATCAGAAGGTCGGCGCCGATCGCGCCCGGCGTGCCGAGCAGGTTGCGGATCGGGCCGTCGGTGGCGTGGCTCAGCGACGGGTCCTGCACCGACCAGGTCGCGAGCGAGACCGCGATGACGGCCGCGAGCCCGATCAGCACAAAGCCGCCCGTCTCGCACAGCCGCCGCCGGAGCAGGCTGCGCAGCTCGTCCGACCAGTTCGAAAGCTCCATGCCGCGAGCGCTTGCTGCCATATCGTCAGTCCGGGATGCCGTCTGTTGTGAGCGGCGTCATCTCACCAAAGGAGTTTCAGATTCGTATTAACCGAGCCCTTCAACCGAGCACTTCGACTATGCGGTGGAGCGCATCGGCGGTGACTTCCTTGTCCTGCACCAGAGCGACGCGGATGTAGCCCATGCCGGGATTGCGGCCGTCGGCGCCGTCCCGCGCCAGATAGTGGCCGGGGATCACGCGCAACCCGCCTTCGCGCCACAGTTTCACGGTCGCGGCCTCGTCGCCGCCGTGCCGGCTCACATCGAGCCACAGAAAGAACCCACCGGCGGGCCGCTTGTAGCCGTAGCGGTTGCCGATGATCTGATCGGCGAGATCGAACTTCGCGACATAGAGCTCGCGGTTCTTCTCGACGTGTGTCTCGTCCGCATAGGCCGCGATCGCGACCTCCTGGGCCGGCACCGGCACCTGCGGTGCCGCGATATTGCGCAGCTCGATGTAGCGGGAGAGGAAATGGCGATCGCCGGCCGCGAAACCGACGCGCAGGCCGGGCAGGTTCGAACGCTTCGACAGCGAGTGGAACACGACCACATTGGCGAAGTCGGGCTGCGACACCGCGAGCATGCCGTGCGGCGCTCGGCCATTGAGGTAGATCTCGCAGTAGCACTCGTCGGCGAAAATCAGGAACCCGTAGCGCCGTGCCATGGCGACGAGACGCGCGAGATAGGCTTCGTCGGCAACCGCGCCTTGCGGGTTGGATGGCGAGGCGATGAAAAAAGCGACAGTGCGCTTCAGCAGTGCCTCATCGATGGCGTCGAGATCGGGAAGAAATCCGGTCTCGCGCGTGGTCGGCAAGTAAACCGGCTCGCAGCCGGCGGCCGCCGCGCCTGCCGAATAGGCGGCATAGAACGGATTGGGGATGAGGATTGCGGGCGTGCCGGCGCGGCCGGTGACGTAGCGGTTCGCCGCAATCGCGCCGAGGAACAGCCCCTCGCGGGTGCCGTTGAGCACGATGACTTCGGACTCGGGATTTACCGGCCGAGCAAGCTGATAGCGCTGATTGAGCCAGCCGGCCGCGGCCTTGCGGAAGCCGTCGGTGCCTTTGTTCGCCGGATACCGGCCGAAATCGTTGAGATGCGCGGCGATCACCGGCCCGACGAAAGGCGGGATCGGGTGCTGTGGTTCACCGACCGACAGATTGATGGCGGGCTTGCCCGGCTCGATGTCGGCCAGAAGCTCATGCAGGCGCACGAACGGCGAGCGGCCTTCGGCCTTCAGCGGGGCGGGTTGTTGTATGGCGGTGGCGGCGGTCATGAACTCGATACTGAAGAGCAGCGGAAGCGCCCGCCGCACAAGCGTTTCCCCACCATAGGGGCTGCGAGGTTAAGGCGTGATTAACCATCGGGCAGCCTGCGCGCCAAGCCCTAGGCAGGGCTCCCGGCAGTGCTGGCGAAGCAAAGGCGGCGCAAGCCGCGAGCAGACAGCTGGAAATTACGATGGGGCTGAAAAAGTGAGGGGCTCAGGTCTTGCGACCTGAGCCCCTCGACGGACGGGACGGTGCCGGGTATCCGCCCCAACCGTTGTCTCGCGACCTTGTCAGTTTCTATTCAAGTCCCGTGCCAGGACCGGGCAAGAACCGGACAAGGTCAGTGGCGTCACATGTTGTAGGCGCGCTCGCCGTGATCGGTGAGATCCAGGCCTTCGCGCTCCTTCTCGACCGACGGCCGCAGGCCGACGATGAGGTCCACCACCTTGTAGAGGATGGCTGAGCCGACGCCGGACCAGACCAGCGTCATCATGACCGCCTTGCACTGGGCAATCACCTGCGTGGCGAAGTCGTAATCGGCGACCTTGCCCGTGGTGTAGTCCATGATGCCGGTGCCACCGAGCGCCGGCGCCACCAGGATGCCGGTGCCGATCGCGCCGACGATACCGCCGATGCAGTGCACGCCGAACACGTCGAGCGAGTCGTCGTAGCCGAACATGTTCTTCACCGTGGAGACGAAGAACAGGCAGACCACGCCGACCACAAGGCCGAGCACCAGCGCGCCCATCGGGCCGGCAAAGCCTGATGCCGGAGTGACGGCGACCAGACCCGCGACGCAACCCGACACGGCGCCGAGCAGCGAAGGCTTACCCTTTACGATCCACTCGGCGAACATCCAGGACAGCGCAGCGCCGGCCGTGGCGATGAACGAGTTGATCATGGCGAGCGGAGCGCCGCCGACCGCTTCGAGGTTGGAGCCGGCGTTGAAGCCGAACCAGCCCACCCACAGCAGCGAGGCGCCGATCATGGTCATGACCAGCGAGTGCGGAGCCATCAGCTCCTTGCCGAAGCCGGTGCGCTTGCCGACCATGAGCGCGCCGACAAGGCCGGCGATGCCCGCGTTGATGTGCACCACGGTGCCGCCCGCGAAGTCGATGGCGCCCCACTGGAACACCAGACCCGAGTCCGCGTTCACGGCGTCGAGCGCGGCCTGTGCGGCGGCCTTCTTCGTGGCGTCGTCGCCCGCTGCGGCCAGAGCCTTGGCGGCGGCGTCGATCGCATCCGGGCCGGCCCAGTACCAGACCATGTGTGCGATCGGGAAGTAGATCAGCGTGACCCAGAGCGGGATGAACAGCGCCACCGCCGAGAACTTCATGCGCTCGGCAAAGGCGCCGACGATCAGGGCGGGCGTGATCGCGGCGAACGTCATCTGGAAGCAGATGTAGACGTACTCCGTGATGTTGACGCCGACCGAGAACGTCGCGGCTTTCGAGTCCATCGTCACGCCCTTGAGGAAGAGCTTGTCGAGGCCGCCGATCATCGAGCTGCCGCCGGTGAAGGCGAGGCTGTAGCCGTAGATGCACCAGATCACGGTGACGATGCACACCGTGTAGAACACGTGGGTGAGCACCGAGAGCATGTTCTTCGGACGGACCAGACCGCCGTAGAACAGCGCGAGGCCTGGGATCGTCATCAAGAGAACGAGGACGGTCGCCGTCATCATCCAGGCGTTGTCGCCCTTGTTGACGACGATTTCCGGCGCCGCGGGAGCTGCGGCGGGCGCGGCCTGTTGCGCCAGCGCCGGGTCGATCAACAGCACGGCCACGGCGAGAGCTGCGAGCCCCGCCAGTCCCGCGCCGAGTAGTTTCTTCAACGTCATGGTTGAACTCCTGTTCGCAGTCTTGGATGTGCGCGGGATCACAGCGCCGCGGCGTCGGTTTCGCCGGTGCGGATGCGGACGGCGTGGTCGATGTCGTAGACGAAGATTTTGCCGTCACCGATCTGGCCGGTCTTGGCGGCGCCGGAGATGGCTTCGACGACCTTGTCGGCCTGCTCGCTCGGAACAGCGACTTCGATCTTGATCTTCGGCAGGAAGTTCACGGCGTATTCGGTGCCGCGATAGATTTCAGTGTGGCCCTTCTGACGCCCGTAACCCTTGACCTCGGTGACGGTGAGCCCGTGCACCCCCGCCGCAGTCAGAGCGTCGCGGACCTCGTCGAGCTTGAAAGGCTTGATGATGGCCATGACGATTTTCATGGGTTCGATCCCCGCTTGGGCCCGGACACAATCGACCGGGCGGACTAGCGACATCGACGCGCGCGCTCATGCGGACGAGTGATGCCGGGGAGGGGGAATCAAACAGCGTGCCAAATAGGCCGGCCGGATCTAACCGGTTGAACCTGCGGAGTCTTTCCGGATGGCCGGAGCTCGTGACGGGGTTCGGCCAAACACGGGAAACGGCACTGCCTATAGATTAGCCATGAAACCGCATGGCGGATTGTCGCAGGCTCAAGCCTGCCTAAAAACGATGCACAAAAATGTCGAGGCGGTGACGGAGTCGCGATTCAAAAGCGAATCGCGTGCCTATTGAAGCGCCTCGCCGTGCAGCGAGAGGTCGAGGCCCATGCGCTCGTCTTCGTCGCGGACGCGCAGCGGCAGGAAGAACCCGATCACCTTCAGCAGCACGAACGTGCCGAGTCCGGACCACGCCAACGTGACGCCAACGCCGTAGAGCTGGCTCAGCACGAGCTTGCTGCTGCCCTCGATCAGGCCGGACGCGTCGCCGATCGCCGCCGTCGCGAACACGCCGGCGAGGATCGTGCCCGTCGCGCCGCCGATGCCATGCACGCCGAACACGTCGAGCGAGTCGTCATAGCCGAGCTTCATCTTCAGCCGGGTGCAGGCCCAATAGCAGATCGCACCGGCCGCAATGCCGATGACGATGCCATGCCACGGCAGCACGAAGCCCGACGCCGGCGTGATCGTGCCGAGCCCCGCGACCGCGCCCGAGATGATACCGAGCACGGACGGCTTGCCGCGATCGAACCACTCCAGCAGCATCCAGGTGAGCACGCCCGCGCAGGCGGCGAGATGCGTGGCGAGGATCGCGAAGCCGGCGCGCGAGTTGGCGCCGAGTGCGGAGCCGCCGTTGAAGCCGAACCAGCCGACCCAAAGCAGCCCGGTGCCGATCACCGCGAGCGACAGATCGAACGGCGCGAGATTTTCGAAACCATAGCCGCGCCGTTTGCCGAGCAGCATGCAGGCGACGAGGCCGGCGATGCCGGCGTTGAGATGCACGACGAGCCCGCCGGCGAAATCGATCACGCCGGCGCTTGCCAGAAATCCGCCGCCCCAGATCCAATGCGCGATCGGCACATAGACCAGCAGCATCCAGCCGGCGCTGAACCAGAGGAACGCGGAAAAGCGCATGCGATCGGCGACCGAGCCCGCGACCAGCGCCACGGTGATGACCGCAAACGTCATCTGGTACAGCATGAAGACGGACTCGGGGATCGTCTTGGCCAGCGGGCTGATGGTGTTCATGCCCATGCCGTTCAGCATGAAGCGTTCGAGCGTGCCGAGCACCGGACCGTCGCCCACGAAGGTGAGGCTGTAGCCGAGCGCGACCCAGAGAATCGAGCCGAGAGCGACCGCCGCGAAGGTCTGCGCCATGGTGGCGAGCACGTTCTTCTTGCGCACCATGCCGGAGTAGAACAGCGCGAGGCCCGGCAGGCTCATCATCAGCACCAGTGCGGTTGCCGAGATCATCCACGCGGTGTCGGCGGCATCGATCTTCGCGGGCTGCTCCGCCGCCTGTGCGAACGCCGGCGTGGCCAGCGCGGCCATCGCCATCGCGGTCATCCCGCGCGCGGCCTTAAGCGCGTTCACGCGCGTCTTCAACGCGCCAAGGCGCGCGATCCCGGCCTTCACCATGAAATCCCCCCTCGGAATTTTCTGCTCTTAGAGCGCGTCGTTGTCGGTTTCGCCGGTGCGGATGCGCACGGCGTGGCCGAGGTCGTAGACGAAGATCTTGCCGTCGCCGATCTGACCGGTCTTGGCGGCGTTGCCGATTGCGGCGACGGCCTTGTCGGCCATCTGGTCCTCGACCGCGACTTCGACCTTCAGCTTCGGCAGGAAGTTCACGGCGTATTCGGCGCCGCGATAGATTTCAGTATGGCCCTTCTGGCGGCCGTAGCCTTTGACCTCGCCGACCGTCATGCCGTGGACACCGATCGCGCTCAGCGCGTCACGGACGTCCTCGAGCTTGAACGGTTTGATGATGGCCATGACGAGCTTCATGTGAACACCCTGCTGTCGGGCCGAAGAAACAATGGCAATCCGCGCCGGCCATCGCGGACAACTGATTCCGCCGACGATATCGGCAATCAGGCCGAAAATTAAGCAGGATTATCGCCTTTTGCGCAGGCAGACGCCGTGAATCCCGGCACGCTGCCGGCGGCCAAGGCAATGGGCGTCAGCTCTTGATGGTTTCCGGCCGCCGCACCCGGAGCATGCCCTCCTGGGTCACCGAAGCGGCCAGCGCCCCGTCCGCGGTGTAGATCAGGCCGCGGGCGAAGCCGCGGGAGCCGTGCAGGTTCGGGCTGTCCTGGGTGTAGAGCAGCCACTGGTCGGCGCGGAACGGCCGGTGAAACCACAGCGCGTGGTCGAGGCTCGCCGCCATGATGTCTTTGTCGAACACGCTGCGCTTTTGCTGCAGCATCGCGGTGTCGAGCAGCGTGAGATCCGACGCGTAGGCCAGCGCGCAACGGTGAATCGCCGGATCGTCGGGAAGCTTCGCGGTGGTGCGGATCCAGATGTTGAAGCGGCCGTCTTCGGGCGCCTTGCCGGAATAGCGGCCGAATTCGACCGGGCGCATTTCGATGGGCCGGGGCCGCTCGTAATAGCGCCGCACCGCCTCCGGCAGCTGCGGCAGGATCTTCTCGCGGATCTCGGCGTCGCTCGGCAGCGCGTCGGGATGCGGCACGTCCGGCATCGTCATCTGATGGTCGAGACCGTCTTCCTCGGCATGGAACGACACCGACATGGAAAAGATCGCGCGGCCGTGCTGGATCGCCACCACGCGCCGCGTCGAAAAGCTCTTGCCGTCGCGGATGCGGTCGACCTCGTAGATGATCGGGACTTTGGGATCGCCGGCCAAAAGGAAGTAGGCGTGCAGCGAATGCGGCAGCGTGCCCTCGACGGTGCGCGTGGCGGCCATCAGCGCCTGCCCGATCACCTGGCCGCCGAACACCCGCTGCCAGCCGGTCTGCGGGCTGTGGCCGCGGAACAGGTTCACCTCGAGAGGCTCCAAATCGAGGATGTTGACCAGGTCTTGAACGGCAGAGGCTTGGACAGCGGAGTTTGGCGCGGCGGTGTTCATGCGCCGACTTTAAGCGGCGCGATCCGGCGTGGCTACCGCGCCGCGGTCGCGAAATTCTCGCCGGCCGCAATGTGGGCCAAGAGCCGCAGCACACCATCGCCGCCGCCATGCGTCGCCATCCAGCGGCTGACACGGCACGCCGCAACGGCGTAGAGGCTGTCGTCGCCCGGCCGGAGCCAGGCGCGCTGCGTTTCGGGCAGCGGCAGATCGGAGCTCTGCAGGCAACGGTCGCCGTCACCGTCGGGTTTGAGATAGCGCGTGTCGTCCGAGACGATCACCGCGAGCCCTTCGTCGAACCACGCCGGGACCGCGCCGCGATAGGCGCGCAGCGTTCCGATGCGGCGATGCAGTTCGATATGCGACAGCTCGTGCGTCGCGATCGTCACGTTCAAGCCGCGCGGCGACAGCACCAGCGCCTGCGACAGGATCGCCATGCCGCGCGAGCCGCCGCCATGCAGGCGGCGGTAGCACTCGGCCGTCGAGCAGGCGAACACCAGCGGGTGAGCCTTCAGTCCGCCGTAGAACTCGGCAACGTTCTGCCGGGCCTGCTCGACGATGGCTTCGGCCGAAGACCGCGTTTCGACGGGCATGTCACGATCGACGTAGAGCCCATCGCCCATCGGCTGAAAGCCGAAGCACCGCGGACATGCGATCGAGGCCGTGGCCGGATAGGCGAAAACCAACGCCGCCAGTGTCAGCGCAAGGGCCGCGACGGCGCCGAGACCAAGCCTGCGGGGCACGAGCCTGCGGCGCATGGGAATTCGCAGTCGCATGCGGCGACCCCAGCGACTATATAAAGCCCCGTAACGGCATCGGTAGCGGGTGAAGATGGCAATCGAGCGGCGCGGCGAGCGGATCGATCTCGTGATCGGCGGCGGCGGGTTCGCAGGCCTGGCGCTGGCCATCGCGTTGCGCCAGGCGCTGGGCGATCCGTTCAAGGTGCTGGTCGCCGATCCGGCTTTCGCGAAAAACGCGGACCAAGGCCGGGCCTCAGCGATCGCGGCCGCGGCGCGGCGGCTGTTCGAGACCATTGGCATCTGGTGCGAGGTCGAGGGCGAGGCGCAGCCGATCCTCGACATGGTGGTGACGGACTCCAAGCTCGCCGACGTGATGCGGCCGACGTATCTGACATTCGCCGGCGAGATCGCGTCGGACAGCCGACCGAAGCACGGCGACGCTTCGGTCACGCATGAACCGTTCGCGCACATGATCGAGAACCATCATGTGATCGACGCGCTGATCCGGCGCGCGAAAGCCTGCGGCGTCGAGCTCAGCGCCGAGTCGGTGACGGGTTTTGAAATCAACGGCGAACGCGCCGACGTGGCGCTGTCCGGGGGCGGCACGCGGAGCGCGCGGCTGCTGGTGGCGGCGGACGGCGCCCGCTCCAGGATCCGCGAAGCCGCGGACATCGAAAGCTTCGGTTGGGAGTACGGGCAGAGCGGCATCGTCACCACGGTGGCGCACGAGCGCGAGCATCACGGCCGCGCCGAGGAGCATTTCCTGCCGGCGGGGCCGTTCGCGATCCTGCCACTGAAGGGCAAGCGCTCGTCGATCGTGTGGACCGAGAAGGCCAGCGAAGCGGCGCGCATCGTCGCGCTGCCGGATGCGCAATTCCACGACGAACTCGAACAGCGGTTTGGTCTCAAGCTCGGCGAGATCGAGGCAGTCGGTCCGCGCAAGGCGTTTCCGCTCGGGCTTTCGGTCGCGCGCACGTTCATCGCCGAGCGCGTCGCGCTGGTCGGCGACGCCGCGCACGTCATCCATCCGATCGCCGGGCAGGGGCTCAATCTCGGCCTGCGCGACGTTGCGGCGCTGGCGGAAGCCGTCGCCGACGCGGCTCGGCTCGGCTGTGACATTGGCGGGCCGGAGGTGCTGAAGCGCTACGAGCGCTGGCGGCGGTTCGACACGATGATGATGGGAGTGACGACCGACGGCCTCAACCGGCTGTTCTCCAACCGCTCCGACGCGCTGCGCATCGTGCGCGATGTGGGGCTTGGTCTGGTGGAGCGGATGCCGCGCATGAAGGAGTTCTTCATCCGCGAGGCGGCGGGCATCACCGGTGAGGTGCCGAAGCTGCTGCGCGGCGAGGCGCTTTAGCTGGCTCATTTTTTCCACGGAAGCCGCACCAATCTCCGCCGTCATGCCCGCGCTTGTCGCGGGCATCTCGCTTAGAGAGGCACTGTGCTCACCTGATCGAGATGGCCGGGACAAGCCCGGCCATGACGTGGATAGACTGGTGCGAGAACGCTCCGACTACGACAGCGGCACCACGGCGACCTGCTCCTTGAACGCAGGCCGCGACGAGATCGCCGCGTACCAGCGGTCGAGGTTCGGTGTCGCCGGCCGCTGCGGGAAGAGCTGCATGTAGCGGTAGATCATGATGCCGACCGGGATGTCGCCGTAGGAGAACTCGTCGCTGGCGATGAACTTGGTGCGGCCGAGCTGCGTGTCCATCATGTTCGCAGCCGCGTAGGTCTTCTCCGTGCCGGTCTCGATCGCCTTGTGGTCGCGCTTGTCGGGCGCCATGCGGATCAGATTCCAGAACACCGGCGTGATCGCGGGCGCCATCACCGAGAGCTGCCAGTCCATCCACATCTGCGCGCGGGCGCGCGTTCTCAGGTCCGCGGGCTCGAGCACCGTGGCCTTGTGCTTGGCCGCGAGATAGCGCGTGATCGAGTTCGATTCCCACATCGTGAAGCCGTCTTCTTCTTCGAGCGTCGGCACCAGCGAGTTGGGATTCATCGCGAGATAGGCCGGGTCCTTGGTCTTGCCGAAGGCGCCGCCGACGTCGATCCGCTCGAACGGGACTTTCATCTCGGCCAGCGCCCAGATCACCTTCTGCACGTTGGACGATGTGTTGCGGCCCCAGATTTTCAGCATGCGTTTCTCTCCCAGGCTTACACGCATTTCTAACCGGTCATGGCCGGGCTTGTCCCGGCCATCTCGATCAGGCGGGCACTGTGCCTCCCTAAACGAGATGCCCGGCTCAAGGCCGGGCATGACAGCAGAGTATTTTGCAGCGGCGCGAAAAATCAATCCAATCGGCGCGCTTCTTCCGGGAGCATGATCGGGATGCCGTCGCGGATCGGATAGGCGAGCTTGGCGGCGCGGGACACGAGCTCCTGCTTCTCGGCGTCATACTCCAGCACGCTCTTGGTCACCGGGCAGACCAGGATTTCAAGGAGCTTCGGATCGATGCTGGAGGCGGGACGATCGGCGGAAGGGCTGTTCATCAACGCGTTTCCTTATTGCAGCGGCGTCTCGCCGCCGCCCGCGGTTTTCTTCGCGAGCTCCATTTCGGTGACGGCGATCAGGATCTCGGCGCGCGATTTCAGGTCCGGCGCTTCGAGCAGCGCCTGCTTCTCGGGAGCACCATAAGGCGACATCATCGCCAGCGCGTTGACCAGCGCTTCGTTCGGCGCGCTTTCCACGCCGTCCCAGTCGGTCTTGAGGTTGTTGGCTTTGAGGAACGCGGTGAGCGCTTCGAGCACCGCCTTGCGGTCGACCTCGTCCTCGCCCTTGCGCGCGACGAAATCGTCCGTGAATGGAATCGTCGTGACGCGGCATTGCCGGTAGAGCGTCGCGCAGGGCAACTCCTCGACCACGCGGAAGCGCGTCACGCCGGTGAGTTGCAGGACATAGCGCCCGTCGCCGGTCTCGGCCAATTGCGTGATGCGGCCGATGCAGCCGACCTTGAACAGGCCCGGCTTCTCGGCCGTGCCGGGATGTGCCGGGTCCGGCTGGATCATGCCGATCAGCCGGTGGCCGTCGCGCAGCGAGTCGTCGACCATCGCGAGATAGCGCGGCTCGAAGATGTTCAGCGGCAGTTGCCCGCGCGGCAGCAGCAGCGCGCCCGGCAGCGGGAACACCGGGATCACCTCGGGCAGGTCGGCCGACCCGCGATAGATGACGTTCATCGGCATGATCGCTCCGTCCCGGCCCCACGCCGGGGGATGAATCAGGCGAACAGGATCGATGACAGACGGCGCCGGCCCGCGACCGTCGCCTCGTCGGTCGGACCCCAGGCTTCGAAGAACTGCACAAGCTGCTTGCGTGCGCCGTCGTCGTTCCATTTGCGGTCGCGCCTGACCACCTCGAGGAGATGATCGACGGCCTCGGCGCGCTTGCCGGCCGCGCTCAGCGCCACCGCCAGATCGAACCGCGCCTGGTGGTCGAGCGGATTGGCCGCGACCTTCTTTTCCAGTTCGCCGACCGGGCCGACGGAGCTGGCTTGCTGCGCCACTTCGAGGGCAGCGCGCGCCGCCGCATAAGCCGTGTCGTTGCGCTTGGCCTCCGGCACCTTGTCGAGCGTGGCCTTGGCCTGCTCGGTGTCGCCTTCCGCGAGGAACGCGCGGGCGAGCCCCGCGACCGCGCCGATGTTGGTCTCGTCCTCGGCGATCAGATGCGAATAGATCTCGGCCGCGCCCTGCGCGTCGCCTTCGGCGAGCGCCGCTTCCGCGCTCTTCATCAGGTCCTGCGCCTCGCCGCCGACCTTGCCCTTGGTCAGCCGCTCGATGAACGCCAGCACCTGGCTTTCCGGCAGCGCGCCCATGAAACCGTCGGCCGGCTGGCCGTTGACGAAGGCGATCACGGCCGGGATCGACTGGATGCCCATCTGGCCCGGGATGGCCGGATGGTCGTCGATGTTCATCTTGACCAGCTTGACCTTGCCCTTGGCGCCTTTGACCACCTTCTCCAGCACGGGCGTGAGCTGCTTGCACGGCCCGCACCACGGCGCCCAGAAGTCGATCAGCACCGGCTGGCGCTTCGACTCCTCGATCACGTCCTTCATGAAGCCCTGGGTGGTGGTCTCCTTGATGAGACCGTCCTGGGCTGCGGGCGCCGGCACGGCCCCGCCGCTCTGCAACATCGACATCACGTTCCTCGCCTGAGCATCCGGCCGGGGTCCGGATCGCCCCGATCACATTTCAGTTCCCGGCATAAATGGGCCGCGGCGCCGCCAAATGCAATCCGGCAACGCGGGCCGGCATGATGGGGTTCACGGGTCGGGCTGTCCTCACCTCCCCCTGAAAGGGGGAGGTCGGTTTGCGAAAGCAAACCGGGTGGGGGTCTCTCTCCGCGCGGCAGGACCCCCGCCCCGACCCTCCCCCTTTCAGGGGGAGGGAGCGCACCGACGATGTCGCACCCAACTTCGCTCTACGCAGGTTCCGGCCCCGCCACCGGCAAAATCCGCGGCGGATGCCCCGTGCTGTCCAGGAACCGCACCAGATCGTCCCGCCGGATCGACGTCGTCATGGTGTTGGTCAGCGGGTGTGCATTGATGGTCTCGTGGCGCATCAGCGCCTCGTCCAGCACCATCGTGACCCTATGTCCCAGGTCGTTGATCACCCCGAACGGCGTCACCGAGCCGGGTGTCACGCCCAGCGTCTCCAGCATCTGCTCTGCCGAGCCGAACGAGAAGCGCCCGGTGGCCCCAAGCCGCCGATGCAGCGATTTCAGCTCGATCTCGGCGTCTTCCAGCGCGGTGACGAGGAACAGCGCGCTTTTCTTGTCCTTGAGGAACAGGTTCTTGGTGTGGCCGCCCGGGATGGCGCCGCGCAGGCCCTGGGATTCCTCCACCGTGAACAGCGGCTGATGGCTGACGGTCGGATGGGCGATGCCGAGGCGGTCCAGCGCGGCAAAAAGCTCGTCGGGGGTGATGGGCATGCGGGATTTTGGGATGGAACAGCGGGGTGGGGCGGCCATTTTTGCACAAAACCGCCAGCCTTTAACTCTTCTTCGAAGCGAGGTTGCAAAGTCCTAAGGCTTTTCGCTATAGGAACGGGCCCAGGCGGTCACCCACCGCCTGATGTTACGGATGCGGGTGTAGCTCAGGGGTAGAGCACGACCTTGCCAAGGTCGGGGTCGAGGGTTCGAATCCCTTCGCCCGCTCCAGTTTCTTTAGTCAGAAAATCATATGCGCGCCGGGGTCGTTAGGCTTTTTTCGATTGGCGCCCGCGGACGGTGGATTTCGGCGGCTCGCGCCGGTTAAAGGGCGTCCTTGGTCGCTTCAATACACGCGCTGCAGGAAAGTGAGCATCTGCCCGGTCAGAACACGCACTGAAAAAATTCAGCGCTCCCTTATCCACCAATCCAAATCCCATTGGGCTTGTGATTGACCCAAGGCTATCGACAGCTCTCGACACAAGGTCGTTAGCTTCTGATCCAATTGCCAAGGTGGATTGCAAATGAGAAGCCCGCTCCCTGCCAGTGTCACCCCATCAAGCGGATGCCGTAGAAACTCGCAGCAAAGGGTTGGCGGATTCTTCAGATTGTACTGCTTGCGGAGCGCCCCGATACCGCGTCTGTCCTTTAGAGGAAACCAAGCCACGAAAATCCCGGTTGGCCACTTGGCGACACCTGCGTTCAGAGCCTGCCCGAGTGCTTGAAATTCGTCCGCGCGTTCGAACGGCGGATCGATAAACACCACGCCGCGCTTAGTCGCCAAAGGCACGAATGCTCCGATCGCCTCGTAGCCATCCCTTTGGTGAACCGATATGCGTCCATCACCTTCGAACATCGCGCGCAAATGCGATGAGTCGTCTTTTCGCAATTCACATGCGATAAGCCGATCTTCCTGTCTCAATAAAGATTGCACGATCTTTGGGGACCCGGGATAGGAAGAAAGCCGGGCAGAATTTCGCTTTCGCACGATATCCAAATAGATAGCTGCGCTCGGGATGCACTTATCGAATGCCAACCCGATACCTTCCAATGCTTCGCCGGTCTTCATAGCCTCTGGTGAAAGCAAGTTATATTCACCTGCTCCCGCGTGCGTATCGAGGATTGCGAATGGAGTTGTCTTCTTTTGGAGCTCAGCAATGACGAGGCACAGAGCCGAATGCTTGAAGACCTCAGTGTGATTGCCCGCATGATAGGCATGGCGATAGTTCATCGAAGCATAGTCCCCCACCATGTACTGGCGGTCGAGCTCTAAATCTGGTCAGCAGGCGGTGCTCGACAGTTATGACATTTTGAATCTACGCCTCCGCGTGAAACGTCAATAATTGGACACAGATAAATGGATGACAGATGATAAAATATCAAAGCGCGCCTCTACGACAAGAACCGGGCCCGCGCGATCACGTTGTCTCATCAATCAGCTGGCACTTCGCTCGTGGGCGTGACGTCCGCGCGAAAATCAACGTCTTCGATGACCCATCGAAATCAACCCCAGCGCGAGGTCATCGGAGCGTAATCGCTCACAGCCTATGAGAGGACGGGCCCATTTAGCGATATAATCTCGGGCGAACGGATGAGCGTCCTTGCGAGGGTTGCGATGTCTTCCTTCCGATGCTGGATCGATGCGCTGCCGGATGTGGAGGCCTTAATATCGGATGTTTCCGATGACGGCGCTATCATCTCGCTTGCGAGCGACGCCAAGCTTCCAAAAACATTTGTCGTCTATCTGACCAAGAGCGGTTCGGTCGGCCGCAAGGCCGAGGTGTTGTGGCGCGAGGGCGCAACGCTCGGCGTGCGGTTCATCGGCAAGGCCACGCGGCCGGACGATTCTTTTTTCGTCTGAGCCCGATACAGCGGGCCGCTGCGCATCGATCGGGCGTCACATGTCGCATCGCGGTTTGGCTTCGACGCAGCGCAATGATTCCGCGAGCGGCAAAAATTCGATTTGCATTTCTGCAAATCACGTGTAGACGCGAATTTGCCTTGCTCGTTGAGGGCGTCATCTAGAGACGTCTATTTGGCGGAGCGGGGTGTGGCGCCTGCAGGCGTGGTTCGTAGCCACGTCCCAGGGTGCGATGCCATCGTCCGTCCCCGATGAGGGGGCCGCCTTCAGTGGCAGGGCGCGATCGGGTGAAGGGCCAAGGCAACGCGGTCTTAGGGAAGGGTTCGTCCCGCACCGTCCGATCGAATCTCGAGCGAGGGTATCGCGATAAATCGCCACCAGTGGAGCGCCGGAAGGCGTGCGTGCCGTAAAGGCACGCGGGCACCCCTCGCAAGGGTGCCCAACGTAGGCGTGGCGCTGACCGGCGCTCCGCTCCCTCACCCATGTGAGGGACGAGGAAAAAGGGAGGCGCTGGCCCCGCGCCGGATGGGAAGGGGCCGATGAATCACGCCTGTACCAATGCTTGAGACGACGCGCAAAAATGCGCGGGCTGTTTGACATGTGAATCCGCAACCTCGAGCGCTGCTTCTGCCGGAAGCGGCGCCGCCGCGTTCGACGTCAGCGGCTTCGCCGCGTCTTGTTCAGCAGCGCCGCGAGCAGCGCCTTGGCGAGCCGCGAGCGCGAACCTTTCAGTGCGTTGAGTTCGTAATGCATGCGCTCGGCTTCCGCCATCACCGTGTTGATCGTGTCGGCGCGAACGCCGAGCGCGGCGAGCCTCGCGGAGGCGGTCGATTGCGCCGCTCCGCCGCCGAGCAATTCCTCGGCAAGCTTGAGCAGCGGCGGCTCGCCGAACGCCTGGCCTTCCGGCGCGAGCGGCGCGGCGTAGCGCGTGCCGTAATGCTCGATGCCGAGGAACCACGGGTCCGGCTCGGACGGAATGTAGAAGTCGAAGACCTTGCCGGGCGCGTGGGTCGCGGCGCTCACCAGAGAATCGACCCAGGACGCGTCGCGATCGTAAAACGTCGGATGCGCGATCCAGAGCTTGAGCTGATCCGCTGTGAGCACGGTGCAGCCCATGTGCGGATTGTTGGGCTGGCAGAACGACTGCTCGACGCCGTTCCAGCGCCCGGTCAGGACGCGCGGCACGCCGGGCCTTTGGAACGGCGCGCGCGTCTCGCGGCTCAGCCGCGGGCTGATGGCGACCTTCGCGGGCGTGCCGGTGTAGGCCATCTCGTAGCGCACCGGGCAGAGCACGGCGCGGGGCCCGAATTCGCCGGCGAACCAGACGATCTTGGCCATCATCTGCGGGTCGTCGACGATCAGGTCGTCTTCCATGGCCATGTAGACGTCGTAGCCGCCGGCGCGTTCGCGCATGATCCGCTGCGCATCGAACGGCAGCATCAACGGCTCACCGTCGAAATATTCGACGTCGTAGATCGAAGGATCGATGCCGATCCAGTCGAGCAGGTTGGCGCCGCGCGCCGTGATGATGACGATGTCGAGCGTGTTGTCTTGGACCGCGCGGGCCTGCGGCTCGTCCGGGTTTCGCGACAGCCGGCGCGGCCCGAAGTAGCGGTGCAGGCCTACGATCGCGGCGTTGAGCGCCGCGATCTTGGCGAGCGGTGCCCGGCCGCTGCCGAGTCCCTGCGTCCAGGGCAGCGAGCCGTCTGGCTTGAAGTAATGGGCGATGGTGACCAGTGCGCGCATGGCGCTCCACGCGCGCGCGGTGCGTCAGGCCTTGGCCTTCAGCAGGTCGCGGATCTCGGTCAGAAGTACCACGTCTGCGGGCGGCGGAGCCGGCTTCGCCTCTTCCTTCTTCTGCAGCTTGCTGATCGCCTTGATCGCGATGAACAGCGCCCAGGCGACGAGCAGGAAGTTGATCGCGATGGTGAGGAACTGGCCGTAGCCCAGCACCGCGCCCTGCTTCTTGGCGTCGGCATAGGACAGCCCATACTGCACCTTGGAGGACAGCGGGAGATAGTAGTTGGAGAAGTCGAGGCCGCCGGTGATGGCGCCGATGATCGGCATGATGAGGTCGCCGACCAGCGAGGTGACGATGGCGCCGAACGCCGCGCCGATGATGACACCGACCGCGAGGTCGATGACGTTGCCGCGCATCGCGAATTTTTTGAAGTCTTCCAACATGGCCGCGTCTCCCCAGGCTGCTCAGGACAATTCCACAGGCGCCGGCGAGGCCGGCGAGGAAAGCAGCTGAAAGTCTAAAGGGTTCCAGGGCGGCGGCAAGGGCGGGCCGTCAAACTCCGCTGTCATGGCCGGGCTTGTCCCGGCCATCTCGATCAGGGACGCACTGTGCCCTCCTAATCGAGATGCCCGGCACAAGGCCGGGCATGACGACGGAGATTGATGCAACTGGTTTGAAAAACGCCCTAGAGCGGTTCACTTCTTTTCTGAATCGCTGGGGATTCCGCTGGGCTTCGAATTGTGATTCAAGCTGCTGGCTGGGTTGGAGGCCAGCAGCTCATGACCCGACCTCTGTCCAATGATCTGCGTGAGCGTGTCGTTGCGGCGGTGCGGAACGGTGAGAGCTGCCGGACGGTGGCTTCGCGGTTCGGCGTGGCGGTGTCGTCGGTGGTGAAGTGGTCTCAGCGCTATCGGACGACTGGCTCAGTGTCGCCGAGCAAGATGGGTGGATATCGCAAGCCGGTGCTCGATCCGCATCGGGCCTTCATCCTGGAGCGCATCAGACAGACCCCGCATCTGACCCTGCATGGGCTGAAGGACGAACTTGCCGCGCGTGGGGTAAAGGTCTCGCACAATGCCGTGTGGCTGTTCCTGCGGCGCGAAGACCTGCGGTTCAAAAAAAACACTGTTCGCGCTTGAACAGGCCCGGGCCGACATCGCCCGCAGACGAAAGCGCTGGCGATCCTGGCAGGCCGGTCTCGATCCACGGCGTTTGGTCTTCATCGACGAAACCTGGATCAAGACCAGCATGGCCCCGCTGCGCGGATGGGGACGCAAGGGCGATCGCCTGCGAGCTTACGCGCCGCATGGTCATTGGCGGACGCTGACCTTCCTCGGCGCGCTCCGCCACGACGGCCTCACAGCCCCTTGCGTGTTCGATGGCCCGATCAACGGCGAGTGCTTCCGAGCCTATGTCCAGCAGCAACTCGTTCCCGCACTGAAGGCCGGCGATATTGTCGTCATGGACAACCTCGGAAGCCACAAGGCTGCCGTGCTGCGACAGATCATAAGAGCAGCCGGAGCCAGGCTCTGGTACCTGCCGCCCTACTCGCCGGACCTCAATCCGATCGAGCAGGCCTTCGCCAAGATCAAACATTGGATGCGCATGGCTCAAAGGCGCACCATCGACGATGTCTGGCGCCAAATCGGCAGCCTCGTCACAACCATAGGCCCCCGCGAATGCAGCAACTACTTCGCAAACGCCGGATACGCTTCCGTCAAATTGTGAACCGCTCTAGCTAATGCCCCACCGCGAGCGCGCCGCGGGTGCGGGTGTCGGCCGCGCCGACGATGCCCTTCGGCGTCACCATGATCGCTTGCACCGCGGTGAACGGCGGCCAGACGCGCACGGTGTCGCCGCGCGCCACGAGCTCGCGGGCGATGTCCTCCGGATAGTCGGCCTCGACCATCGTCTCGTCGGGCAGCCACTGATGATGCAGCCGCGGCGCGTGCACCGCCTCGTTGATCGGCATCTTGTGGTCGATCGCGTTGACCAGCACCTGCAGCACCGCGGTGATGATGCGGCTGCCGCCCGGGGCGCCTGCGACGATCAGCGGGCGGCCGTGACGCAGCACGATGGTCGGTGTCATCGACGACAGCGGCCGCTTGTTCGGGCCTGGCTCGTTGGCCTCGTAGCCGACCAGGCCGAACGTGTTCGGCACGCCTGGCGCTGCTGCGAAATCGTCGAGCTCGTTGTTGAGCAGGACGCCGGTGCCTTCGGCGACGAGGCCCACGCCGTAATTGAGATTGAGCGTGTAGGTGTTGGCGACCGCGTTGCCGTACTGATCGAGGATCGAGAAGTGCGTGGTGTTGTGGCCCTCGAACGTGTTCGGATTGGGCGCCTTGATCTTGTCGGACGGCGTCGCGTGTTTGCGGTCGATCTTGGCGCGGATGGCGGCCGCGTAGCGCTTCGATAGGAGGCCCGCGAGCGGCGCCTTGACGAAATCGGGATCGCCGAGGCGCTTGGCGCGGTCGGCGTAGGCGTAGCGCATGGTCTCGACCAGGAGGTGCGCCGAGTTGGCGTCGTTGCGCTTGAGGTCGAAGCCCTCCAGCACGTTGAGCATCTCGATCAGCACCGCGCCGCCGGACGAGGGCGGCGGCATGGCGACGACCGACAGATCGCGATAGGTGCCGCGCAGCACCGGGCGCTCGACCGCCTTGTAGTTTTTCAGGTCCTCGCTGGTCATGCGGCCGCCAGCCTCGCGCACCGCGGCCGAAATCTTGTCGGCGACCGCGCCTTCGTAGAACGCGCGCGGGCCGTTCCTGGCGATGCCGTCGAGCGTGGCGGCGAGGTCGGACTGCACGAACAGCGTGCCGCGGGCGAGCATCGTGCCATCAGGCTTGAGAAACAGCTTCGCGCTCGACGGCCAGCGCGCCAGGCGGGCCATCGACGAGCGGGCGGTGTCGGAGATTTCGTCGCCGGTCTGGTAGCCGTCGCGGGCGAGCGTGATGGCGGGCTCCATGAGCTGCGCCAGCGTGAACTTGCCCGAGCCGTATTTTTGGAGCGCAAGCGTCAGCCCTGCGACGGTGCCGGGCACGCCGATCGCGAGGCCCTGGTCGCGCGATTTCGCCGGATCGGGCTTGCCGTCGGGGCCGAGGAAGACATCGCGCGTGGTCGCGGCCGGCGCGGTCTCGCGATAGTCGATGGCGATGTCCCGCGCGCGCTTGCGCTTCGTTCCGGCGAGGTGGATCACCATGAAGCCGCCGCCGCCGATGTTGCCGGCGCGCGGATAGGTTACCGCCATGGTGAAGCCGACCGCGACCGCGGCGTCGACGGCGTTGCCGCCGCGTTTCAGGATATCGGCGCCAATGCGGCTCGCCCGCGCCTCCTGCGTTACCACCATACCGTGCTGCGCTGTGACGGCCTCGACCGGCGGGAAGTGCTGTTGCCGTTGCGGCTCGATCTGCGCATGCGCGGCCGCGACCGAAACGAGCAGGAGGCCGGCGGCAAACGCGCGGCGGGTGAGATGGATCATTGTGGAAAATCTACTCGCTGGCCTCGTCGAGAAACGCCTGCACGGTCTTGAACAGCATCAGGCGGTTCTTCTCCAGCATCATATGATGGGTGGCCTCGGGCAGCATGACGAGCCGCTTTCCCGGAGAGTTGATCAAAAGCGGGAAGATCGCCTGCGCCATGTAGGGCGGCGTATCGCGGTCCCATTCGCCGATCACGATCAGGTCCGGCACCGTGATGTCGGCCGGGTCGTACATGGCCTTGCCGGCGGACCAGTATTCCTGGGTGTCCTGCACGGTGCCGTTCGGTGCGCGCACCACCGGCGGATTCTGCTTCGCGCCCTCGGGATCGGTCGCCCAACTGGCGTCGGCCCATTGCTCGAACCAGCCGGATGGAATGAGCGCCGCCTGCTTGTCCTGCGGCACGCCGTTCAGCCAGCGCGCCTTGGCTTGCTCGCGGGTGACGGTGCGGTAGGCGCCGAGCGGGCCTGGGCCTGCATTCAGGAGAGATGGCGTGCTGCGCAGCCATCCGGGCGCGTACTGCACGAGCCGCACGACCTTATCGGGGTTCTGGATCGTGGTGATCGCCATCAGCGCGCAGCCCCACGACCAGCCGATCAGGTTGAGCTTTGCGATGTTGCGGCGCTTGAGAATGAAATTGAGAACAGCGGTGATGTCCTTCACTGCGTCGGGCGTGCGCGCGAGCGGCGGATTGTTCTCCGCGGGCTCGCTCATCGCCTTCGGTCGCGTCGAACGGCCATAGCCGCGGATGTCGAGGCAATAGACGTCGTAGCCGCGCGAGGCGATGTGATCCATCCACGACTGCCCTTCGAGCGGGATGTCGAATCCCGTGTGCGCCGGATAGGTCGAGCCGTGCACGAACAGCACCGTGCGCTCCGGCGTGAACACCGCATGAGCGGCCGGCCGCTTGTTGCGGACGAAAATGTCGATGCCCGGCTCGGACGGCACCATCATTTCTTCGGTGACAATATTTGCCATGAGCACAGCTCTATCGGTTGTCATGCGCGGGCTTGACCCGCACATCCATGAGATGATGCGACATGATCAGACCTACGAATTGAGCTCGCCGGAGCTTGGTCATGGATTGCCGGGTCAAGCCCGGCAATGACCCGTGGAGAGGGCGGTGCTTCATCCGACCTTACAGTCCTTCAGGATTTCCGGCTTGAACGCCAGGCCGTGTCCCGGCCGTTCCGGCGCCGTGATCGTGCCGTTGACCACCTTCACCGGCTCGACCCAGAGGTCCTCGGACAATCCCATGTCCTCGATCCAGGCGCCGTTTGGAATCGAGGCGAGCAGTTGAACGTTCAACTCCGGGAACAGATGCGGTGCCATCTGCAGGCCCCAGGTGTCGGCGAGCACGGAGATCTTGCGCAGGTCGGTGTAACCGCCACGCATCGGGTCAGGCTGCAAAATCGGGCAGCACGGATTTTCGAAGAACGGCCGCAGGTCGTAGCGCGTGAAATGCGTCTCGCCGCCGACGATGCGGATGGGCAGTGCTTCGGCGACGCGCCGGTAGCCCTTGAAGTCGTCGGCCGGCACCGGCTCCTCGAGCCAGTAGACGTCGTAATCGACGATCTTGCGGCCCTGGTTGATCGCGACGTCCGCGGTCCAGCCCTGGTTGATGTCGATCATGATCGCGATGTCGGGCCCGAGCGCCTCGCGCATGCGTTTGACGTTGTCGACGTCGCCGCGCAGGTTCGTCGTGTGCGCCATCTGCATTTTGATGGCCTTGTAGCCCTTCTCTTTGTAATGCAGCGCCTTGGCGATCATGCCGTCGCCGCCCGAGCCGCGGAAGCAGCCGGAGCCATAGACCGGCAGCTCCGAGCGCACATGGCCCCACAGCCGGTGCAGCGGCATGTTGGCGCGCTTGCCGATCGCATCCCACAGCGCGATGTCGAGCGCCGACATCGCCATGGTGACGATGCCGCCGCGATTGTAGGTGACAGTGCGCTTCCACAAGTCAGTCCAGATGCCTTCGACCGCGGTGGCGTCCTTGCCGATCACATGCGGCAGCAAGGTCTCTTCCAGCGCCGCAACGACGGTCTTCAGGCCCGGCCGGAACGAAAACAGATAGCCCATGCCGACGATGCCGCCCTTGGTCTCGACCTCGAGCACCAGGAGATTGCGCGCCTCGCCGAACGAATGGCCCTTGAGCCACGGATCGTTGGGCCACGGCACGCGGATCAATGTGGTGCGGACGGCCTTGATGGTCATGTCGGTCGCTGTACTAGTCATTGGGTCAGGATCCCGGGCGGATTTCGTTGAGCTCAAGTTCGACGCATTCATCATAGCGCGGCAGGTTGGTGATGAATCCACCGGAATGCAGGCTGTCGGCGAGCCGCGTGAAGCCTTGCTGGTTCATCGCAGTTTCGCGCGACCAAAGTCCGGCCTCGCGATAGCGGCTGAGCGAGCGCGTCAGCACGGCCTTCGGCACGTCGGGAAAGAAGTGCGAGACGGCGGTGGCAAGTTCGTCCGCCGGATTGGCGTAGACCCAGCCCAGCATCTTGGCTGTGGCGCGCGTCATTGCGGCGAACTCTTCGCGATACGTCGCGCAGGCCTCGCGGGTCGCGATGAAGGCCGTATAGGCGGTCGGCCCACGGCGGCTCGCGGCGTAGAGCACGTCGCCCGCTTTATCCTGCTCGGCCATCGACACGAACGGCTCGAAGGCCTGCATCACGTCGAGATCGCCGGCCTTCAGCGCATTGTAGTTGCGGCCCATCGCCCGGTCGACGATGCGCGGCAGTTTGTCCGGAGCGATGTGGCTCTCACGCAGGTCATGCTGCAGGCACATCCACGGCGTCGGCACCTCGGAGACCGAGGCGAACTTCATCTGAGCGAGATCGCTCAGCCGGAATGGCTTGGAGCCGGCTTTGCCGATCAGAAAGAACGGATCGTGCGACACCACCTCGCAGAAGCTCACCAGCGAGGAATGCTTGTCCTGGTCATGGGCCTTCATCACCCGCATCGGCCCGCCCCAGGTGATGTCGATGGAATGGTCGGTGAGCTTCGGCACCGCGTCGCCGGGCGCGTCCGAGGTCATGAGCTCAACCTCGACGCCCTCGCGCGCATAAAAGCCGAGTGCATAGGTCGCGTAATACGGCGCGTAGAACACGGCGCGGAAGTTTTCCATGAGCCGGATCGGCATGTATGGGACCTTGTGGCTTGCGCGCGAATGTCGCGCGGAATTGCGTTGGCCGGGCGGCCGCGGGGCGTCTAAGCTTGTGGCGGCCGGAAGTGTACGACGAGGAAATGCAGGATGAGAACCCTGTTCGGCTTCTGGTGTTTCATGCTGGCAGCGCTGGCGCCTGCGGCGCTCGCGCAAGGTCAGTCAGCGGATACCTATCCCAACAAAGTGATCACGATGGTGGTGCCGGTCCCGCCCGGCGGCGCAGCCGATTTCATCGCACGCCTCGTCGGCCAGAAGCTGTCGGATGCGCTGGGGCAGCCGGTGGTGATCAGCAACCGCGGCGGCGCGGGCGGCACCATCGCGTCGGACAATGTCGCGAAGTCCACACCTGACGGCTACACGCTGCTGCTCAATTCCATCACCACCCACGGCATAGGCCCGCACCTCTACCAGAGCCTGCCCTACGACTCGGTGAAGGACTTCACGCCGCTGATTTTCGTCGCCAATCTGCCGCTGATCATGACGATCAACACCGGCCACGCGATGAAATCGGTGGCCGAAGTGATCGCCTATGCCAAGGCCAATCCCGGCAAGCTGTCGTTTGCATCCTCCGGCAACGGCGGCGCGCCGCATCTCGCCGGCGAGCTGCTGCAGACGGTCGCCGGCATCAAGATGCTGCATGTGCCGTATCGCGGCAGTGGCCCCGCGGTGGTCGATGTCGGCGCCGGCCGCGTCGACATCATGTTCGACGCCGTGCCGTCGCTGCTCCCGCTCATCCAGGCCGGCAAGCTGCGGCCGCTGGCGGCGGCGAGCGCTTTGCGCAACCCGGTCGTGCCCGATGTGCCAACCTTCGAAGAGCTCGGCATCAAGGGCATGGAGATTTCGTTGTGGTACGGCCTCGTCGGTCCGGCGGGCCTGCCGCAGCCGATCGTGCAGCGGCTGAACACGGAGCTTGCGAAGATTCTGAAGACGCCGGAGATCGCAGAGAATTTCGCCAAGCAGGGTGCCCTGCCGATGGGGGGCTCGCCGCAGGATTACGCGGCGTTCATGCGAAGCGAATCCGATCGCTGGGGCGCAGTCGTGCGTGCGAACAACATCAAGATCGAGTGAGTACGGTCTCTCACCGCGGTCATTCCGGGGCGCGCCAAGGGCGCGAACCCGGAATCCAGAACATCGGGACTGCCTGCTTTTCTGGACTCCGGGTTCACGCGCTGCGCGCGTGCCCCGGGGTG
Organism: Rhodoplanes sp. Z2-YC6860; assembly: GCF_001579845.1. Lineage (GTDB taxonomy): Bacteria > Pseudomonadota > Alphaproteobacteria > Rhizobiales > Xanthobacteraceae > Z2-YC6860. The sequence continues at coordinate 218,086 of NZ_CP007440.1, read as the reverse complement.
ACGTCCTGCCGCGAGGCTAGCGCGCCTGCTTGTGATACACCGGGTTCGGCCGCATGTCGGTCGCCGACGCCAGGCGGTTGCTCATGTTGTAGAAGCCCGCGACCGCTCCGATGTCCCAGATGTCGCGATCGCTGAAGCCGGCCTCGCGCAGCGCCGCGCGATCGTCTTCCTCGATCGCCCATGGCTCTGCGGTGAGCTTCACCGCAAAGTCCAGCATCGCGCGGTGGCGTTGCGACAGCCGCGCGGCGCGATAGTTCATCACCATCAGTTCGCCCAGCGCCGGATCGCCCGACAATGCGCGCACCGCGGCGCCATGCGCCACCAGGCAGTAGTAGCACTTGTTGTGCGACGACACCGCGACCGCGATCATCTCGCGCTCGAGCTTGGACAGGCCCGAGGGTGCCAGCATCAGATCGTTGTACATCGCAACGAACGCTTCGAGCTTGGCGTTGTCGAATGCGTAGGCTTCCAGCACATTGGGCACGAAGCCGAGCTTCTCCTGGCACTTGGCGAAATAGGCGTCCATGTTCGGCGAGAGCTTGCCGCGCGGCAGCGCAAGCGCCGTGATTTCGGTGTCGTCGGTCGCGGTCTGGCTCGGAATATCGGTTGCCGCCTTGGACGGGACTGCCTTGATATTGCTCGGTTTCCTGCGTTTCGTCGGCACGTCACTCTCCCGCTTCGGTTGGCAAAAGCCTACATCTGTTCTGACGTGAAGCGAAACCACTCCTTGATTTTACGATCGGACCGGATGGTGGGCGATCCGATCGATCACCGCGGATCAATTCTCGCATGACTCAGCCCGTGACGGCCGAACACGTAAATCCCGAAGAGCGCAGTGTCCGCGCCAGATTGGGTGCAGCAGGCAAGCTCCTGCGCGACGGCAAAATCGACATTCCGGACGGTTTTGCCGCGCTGCTGTTCGGCCGCGCCGCGCCCGAAGACGTGGTGCGCTACGACGCGGCCGAGCTCGCCGCGCTGGCACACGAGGCCTGGACGTTTTTCAGCGCGCGCCCGGCCGGCGCGGTCAAGGTCCGGTTCGAATCGCCGGACCCCGCGCTGGGCGAGCATCTCAAGACCGTGTCGGTGATCGAGATCATCAATGACGATATGCCGTTCCTGGTCGACTCGGTGATGTCCGAATTGACCGATCGCGGTCTCGACGTTCGCCTTGTGGCGCATCCCATCATCGCGGCCGAGCGTGACAAGAGCGGCAAGCTCAAGAATCAGCCGGCCGAGGCGAAGCGCAAGAACGGTGAGACGCGCGAGAGCTTCATTCACATCCATGTCGATCGTGTCGAAGACGCGGCGCGCCACGCCGAGATCGCCAAGGCGCTGGAGGATATCCTGACGCAGGTGCGGGCCGCGGTGACCGACTGGAAGCCGATGCTCGCGCGCGTCGATGGCGTCATCCAGGATCTCAAAGCCAATCCGCCGCCGGTGCCTGTCGACGACATTGCCGAAGCCGTCCAGTTCCTCGAATGGATGGTGGCGGAGAACTTCACGTTTCTGGGTGTCGGCGACTACATCTTCACCGGCAAAAGGGGCGGGCTCGCTCCGGTGAAGGAGTCGGCGCTGGGCCTCCTGCGCGCGACCGATGTGCCGATCTTCACGCGCGGCGGCAAGGCGATGACGGCCACGCCGCAGCTGCACGCGTTCTTCGACGAGCCGAAGACGCTGATCGTTCTCAAGGCCAATGTCAGGTCGCGCGTGCATCGCCGCGTCTATCTCGACTATGTGGGCGTCAAGCGCTTCGATACGGACGGCAACGCGATCGGCGAATTCCGTATCGTCGGCCTGTTCACGTCGACGGCCTACACGCGCTCGACACGGACCATCCCTTATCTGCGCCGCAAGGTCGATGCCGTGCTGCGCCGCGCCGGCTTCGATCCGGAGTCGCATTCCGGCAAGGCGCTGGTCAACGTGCTGGAGAGCTATCCGCGCGACGAGCTGTTCCAGATCGACCAGGACACGCTCTACGAATTCGCGCTGCCGATCCTGCAACTGGAAGAGCGGCCCCGCGTGCGCGTGCTGGCGCGTCGCGATCCGTTCGACCGTTTCGTCTCGGTGCTGGTCTTTGCGCCGCGCGATCGTTACGATTCGCATGTCCGGGCGCGCATCGGCGCTTATCTCGCTGAGGTCTACAACGGCCGCGTCAGCATCTATTACCCGAGCTTTCCCGAAGGCGGGCTGGCGCGGGTTCATTTCATCATCGGCCGCGACGGCGGCGAGACCCCCAATCCGGATCGCGAAACGCTGGAGAAGGCGGTCGGCGCCATCGTGCGAACCTGGACCGACGCGCTCGGAGCGGCGCTTGCCGACACGCAACCGCCGGGCCGCGCGCAGGCGCTGTTCGCGCGCTATGGCGGCGCCTTTTCGGTCGGTTACCGCGAGGCCTACGCGCCGGCCGAGGCGCTCCACGACATCGCGTTGGTCGAAGGCCTTTCGGCGGAACGGCCGCTCGGCGTCGAGTTCTATCACCGGGGCCACGACGACGATCCGAGCATCGGGCTGAAAATCTGGAATCACGGGCGGCGCATTCCGCTCTCCGAGCGCGTGCCGGTGCTGGAGAACATGGGCTTCAAGGTCGTTGACGAGCGGACCTTCGAGGTCCACGGCGAGCCGGGCGTCTGGCTGCACGACATGGCGCTGGAGCGCGGCGACGGCAAGCCTGCCGCGCTCGAGCCGATGAAGCGCGCGCTCGAAACCTGCTTTATCATGGTGATGCGCGGCGTGGCCGAAAACGACGGCTACAACGCGCTGGTGATGGCGGCGGGCCTGCAGTGGCGGGATGTCGCCTTGCTGCGGACCATCTCGCGGTTCCTGCGGCAGATCAGCGTGCCGTATTCGCAAAGCTATATGTGGTCGACGCTGCGCAAGCACCCGGGCCTCGCAGCCCGGCTCGTCGAGCTGTTCCACGCGCGGTTTGATCCACGCCTTCAATCTCGCGACAAGCCGCAGGCCGATCTCGCGGCCGCGATCGAGGAGGGGCTCAAGGCGGTCGACGTGCTCGACGAGGACCGCATCATCCGCCGCTTCGTCAACACGGTGCAGTCGGCGATCCGCACCAACTATTACCAGCTCGGCCCCGACGGCCTGCCCAAATCCGAAATTGCGATCAAATTCGAAAGCCGCAAGCTCGACAGCGTGCCGCGGCCGGCGCCGCACTACGAGATCTTCGTCTATTCACCCCGCGTCGAGGCCGTGCATCTGCGCTTCGGCAAGGTGGCGCGCGGCGGCATCCGCTGGTCCGACCGGCCGCAGGATTTCCGCACCGAGATCCTCGGCCTGGTGAAGGCGCAGCAGGTCAAGAACGCCGTCATCGTACCGGTCGGCTCCAAGGGCGGCTATGTGCCGAAGCTCCTGCCGGTCTGCGGTCCGCGCGAGGCGATCCAGGCCGAGGGCACGGCGGCTTATCGCATCTTCATCTCGACCTTGCTCGACATCACCGACAATCTCGATCTTAAGGGCGTGGTCCCGCCCGACAACGTGGTGCGCCACGACAACGACGATCCCTATCTCGTGGTCGCGGCCGACAAGGGCACCGCGACGTTCTCAGACATCGCCAATGAGATTTCCGACGCCCACAAGTTCTGGCTCAGCGACGCGTTCGCGTCGGGCGGCTCGGCCGGCTACGACCACAAGCGCATGGGCATCACGGCCCGCGGCGCCTGGGAGTCGGTGAAGCGTCACTTCCGCGAGATGGATGTCGATATCGGCAAGACGCCGTTTTCCGCGGTGGGCGTCGGCGACATGTCAGGCGATGTGTTCGGCAACGGCATGCTGCGCGAGACAACGACGAAGCTCGTCGCGGCCTTCGATCACCGCGACATCTTCATCGATCCCAATCCCGATCCGGAAAAGAGCTTCGCCGAAAGGAAACGGCTGTTCGACCTGCCGCGTTCGAGCTGGCAGGACTACGACAAGACGCTGATTTCCAGGGGCGGCGGCGTGTTCCCGCGCGCGTCGAAGGAAATCGTGCTGTCGAAAGAGGCGCAGCAGGCGATCGGCTTCGCCAAGGACAAAGCCACGCCGCAGGAGATCATGAGCGCCATCCTGAAGGCGCCGGTTGATCTTTTGTTCTTCGGCGGCATCGGCACTTACGTCCGCGCCTCGTCCGAAAACGACGAAGCCGCCGGCGACCGCGTCAACGATCCGATCCGCATCACCGGCGCACAAGTGCGTGCCAAGGTGATCGGCGAGGGCGCCAATCTCGGCATGACCCAGCGCGGCCGCATCGAGGCGGCGCATCACAAGGTGCGGCTCAACACCGACGCCATCGACAATTCGGCCGGCGTGAATACTTCGGACGTCGAAGTCAACATCAAGATCGCGCTGAGCGTGCCGGTGCGCGACGGCCGCCTCACCATCGAGGCGCGCAATGCGCTGCTGCACGCGATGACCGACGACGTCGCGAGCCTCGTGCTGCGCAACAACTATCTGCAGACCCTGGCGCTGTCGCTCGCCGAACGCCGCGGCATGGAGGATTTCGGCTTCCAGCAGCGTCTGATGCAGACTCTCGAAACGGCCGGCGAGCTCGATCGCGTGGTGGAATTCCTGCCTGACGACACCGAGCTTGGCGAACGAAGCCGGCGCTCGCAGCCGCTGACCAGGCCGGAGCTTGCCGTGCTGCTCGCCTATGCCAAGATTTCGCTCTACTCGGCGCTGCTCGATTCCGAGGTGCCGGACGATCCGTATCTCGGCCGCGAGCTGGGCCGCTATTTCCCCAAGGCCATCGCCGAGAAATATCCAGATGCGCTGGAGAAGCACCGGCTGCGCCGCGAGATCATCGCGACGCAACTCGCCAACTCGATGATCAACCGCGGCGGGCCGTCGCTGGTGGTGCGCATTGCCGACCAGACCGGTGCGTCGCCCGCCGGTATCGCGGCGGCATTCGCTGCGGTGCGCGACAGCTACGGGATGCCGGAGCTGAACGATGAGATCAATGCGCTCGACGGCAAGATCGCCGGCCAGGTGCAGCTGTCGCTTTATGCGGCCGTGCAGGACCTGCTGCTGGACCGGCTGGTCTGGTTCCTGCGCAATGCGGATTTGTCGAAGGGCCTGGCCGGCGTGGTCGAGCATCATCGCCGGGGTATCGCAGCGCTGATGAAGACGCTGGATGCGGCCTTGCCCAAGGATGCCGCCGGCGCGCGCGACGCACGTAAGAAGGAGCTGAGCGACGCCGGCGTGCCCGACGATCTGGCGGCTCGCATCGCGAGCCTGCCGGAGCTGGCCGCCGCGCCCGATCTGTTGCTGATCGCCGAACGCACCGGCAAGCCGATGGATGTGATTGCGGCGACATTCTTTGCCGCCGAAGCGTTCTTTCGCATCGATCGCGTGGTCTCGGCGGCGCGCAACATCACGGTGTCGGACTATTTCGATCGCCTCGCGCTCGACCGGGCGCTGGATTCCATCGGCGACGCCGAGCGGCGGCTCACGGCCGCGATGATCGAGACTGGCGGGACTGGCGACGATGCCGTCAAAACCTGGGTCGAGCCGCGCAAGGCCGAGATCGACCGCATTCGCGGTGCGATCCATCAGATCGCGAGCTCGGGGTTGACGTTGTCGAAGCTGGCGGTGGCAGCGAGCCTGTTGGGGGATTTGGCGAAGGGTTAGCAGTGTCGGCGCATTCGGCATTTTGTGCGAAGATTCTTGCAGCGAGTCATTGCCGGGCTTGACCGGCAATCCATGATCCATCTCCGCGATGGCGGACTATTACGTTTACATCCTGACGAACAAGCCGCGCGGCACATTGTATGTCGGCGTGACCAGCGACCTTGTTGGGCGTGTCTATCAGCACCGCGAAGGTGTGGTGGCCGGTTTTACGAAACGATATGGCTTGAAGCAGCTGGTTCATTTCGAGCGCTATGACATGCCGACACTCGCTATCCAGCGAGAGAAGAACATCAAGCACTGGCCAAGGATGTGGAAGCTCAATCTGATTAATGAATCAAATCCGCAGTGGCGCGATCTCTACGACGACATCACGCGCTGAGAGCGCTCATGGATGCGCGGGTCAAGCCCGCGCATGACACCGCCGGTGGATCAACACAGGGGCAACGACGAGCACTTGAATCAATGCCGGAAATGCCGCGTCCCGGTGAACACCATCGCGACGTTGTGCTCATCCGCGGCCTTGATCACCTCGTCGTCGCGCACCGAGCCGCCGGGCTGGATCACCGCGGTGGCGCCGGCTTCGATGGCGACCAGCAGGCCGTCGGCGAACGGGAAGAACGCGTCGGATGCGACCACCGAGCCTTTTGTCAGCGGCACTGAAAGCTTCAATTCTTTCGCGGCGTCTTCGGCCTTGCGGGCCGCGATGCGCGAGGCGTCGACGCGGCTCATCTGGCCGGCACCGATGCCGACCGTGGCGCGATCCTTGACGTAGACGATCGTGTTCGACTTGACGTGCTTCGCCACGCGGAACGCAAAGCGCAAATCGTCGAGCTCGGCTGCGGTCGGCTGCCGTTTGGTGACGGTCTTGAGCTGCATCTCATCGACCGTGGCGTTGTCGCGGGACTGAACCAGCAGGCCGCCGGCCACCGATTTCACCGTGAGCCCCAAGGCGCGGGGATCGGGCAGGCCGCCGGCGAGCAGCAATCGCAAATTCTTCTTCGCGCCGACGATCTTGATCGCTTCTTCGGTCGCGTCGGGCGCGATGATCACCTCGGTGAAAATCTCGGTGATGGCCTTGGCGGCCTCGGCGTCGAGTGTGCGGTTCACCGCGACGATGCCGCCGAACGCCGAAGTCGAGTCGCAAGCGAGCGCCTTGCGGTAGGCCTCGATCAGGTTGCCGCCCTCGGCGACGCCGCACGGGTTGGCGTGCTTGATGATCGCGACCGCCGCGGTGCGCTTGGGATCGAACTCGGCGACGCATTCATAAGCCGCGTCGGTGTCGTTGATGTTGTTGTAGGAAAGCTGCTTGCCTTGCGCCTGCCGCGCGGTGGCGACACCCGAACGCTGGTCGCCCGTGCGATAGAACGCCGCGCTCTGGTGCGGATTCTCGCCATAGCGCAGCGCCTCGGCAAGCTTGCCGCCGAAGGCGCGGAACGACGGCGCCGGATCGCCCAGCGTCTGCGCGAACCAGTTGGAGATCGCAGCGTCATAGGTCGCGGTGCGCGCATAAGCCTTGGCGGCGAGCTTCTTGCGCAGCAGGAGCGTCGTTGCGCCGCCGTGCTGTGACAGCTCGCTCAGCACCGCGGTGTAATCCTCGGGCTCGACCACCACGGCGACGTCGGCGTGGTTCTTGGCGGCAGCGCGGATCATCGCCGGGCCGCCGATGTCGATGTTCTCGATGCAGTCGTCGTAACCCGCGCCCTTCGCGACCGTGGCCTCGAACGGATAGAGGTTGACCACCAGCAGGTCGATCGGCCGGATGCCGTGCGTCGCCATCGCGCCGGCATGCTCCTTGTTGTCGCGGATCGCGAGTAGCCCGCCATGCACCTTCGGATGCAGCGTCTTGACCCGGCCGTCCATCATCTCGGGAAAGCCGGTCAGCTCCGACACGTCCATCACCTTGAGACCGGCATCCTTCAGCGCCTTGGCGGTGCCGCCGGTCGAGACGAGCTCGACGCCGTGGCTCGAAAGCCCGCGGGCGAAGTCGATCAGTCCCGCCTTGTCGGAAACGGAAATGAGAGCACGTGTGACGCGGCGTTGGTCGGTCATGGGACTCCAGTGTCTGACTTGCAATCGGATCGGGGCCGCTTAAGGCGCGGTCAGAGGCAATTGCGGGTCTTCACCACGCCGGCGCGTGCCGCCTGTGCCCTGTGCGCTGGCCAGCGCGAGGCTCCAGTGGACGCGCGGCACCCGCCGGGCACGGCCGTAGATCACGATCTGCACCGCGCGGCGTGGTCCGTCCGAGCCCGAGAGATATACGCTTTCCTCGATCTCGACGCGATCCTCGTAGGCGTTGAAGGTCCACACCTCGCGGGTCGGCAGCATCAGCATCGCGCCATGGCCGTCGGTCAGCTTGTTGGCCTTGATGGTCGGGTGCAGGTGGAACCGCACCGCGAATTCATCCTGCACGTCCTGCGGAATGAGATCGCCCTCGGTGGCGACGAAAAAGTCCTCGCCGTCGAGCCGCGTGCCGTCGGTTGAAAGCTTCAAGGCGCGCTGATGCAGCACCTTGAAGCGGTCGCCGTAGCCGTTATGGGATGCGCGCAGGATCGTGCCGTCGCCACGATCCTCGCGGGACATCTGCACGTCGGTCGGCCCGCTGACGATCGGCGTGCCGAGCAGACCCTTGAACGAGCCGCTTTCCAGGAAGCGGCACGACGACGTGTCGTTGAACACCACGGTGGAGTGCGCCGCGGTGGCGCGGGCCACCTGCCTCCAGCTGTCTTTGTTGGTTCCCGGCAGGCCGCAGTTCACGACGATGCGTTGCAGGCCGTGCGACATTTCGAAGGACAGGCAGCCGGCGTGGGCCTCCTGGCTCACGTTGATCGGCGGCGGTGCGCCGGCGTCCATCAGCACGACCATCTCGCCGGCCTGGGCGCGCTGATAGCCGGAATGCGGCGCGTTCGACAGCGGTGCGCCGCGGGCGTCGTCATAGGCCAGGATGGTGGCCATCACGTCGGGCAGCGTCGGGCCCATGCCGTTGAAATGCGCGAAGTTGCCGTCGCCGTGCCGGAAGAAGCGCATCATCGGCATCATGCGGTCGATGGCGTTGTTGAGCTGCGGCGGCGGCGCGATGTTGCGTGCCGCAAATGCGTGCCGCAGCGGCAAAAGGTCGAGCAGCAGCTCGATCAGAGCGCCGGGGTTGCGGCTGATGTGGCCGCCGTCGACCAGGATCTGTTCGTCGATCTCGGCCACGAGCTGCTTGACGGCGCCGCGCATGTGCCGCGCCTGGCCGGACATGCAGAGCGCGGCGTAAGTCAGCGCCACCAGCGCCTGCATGCGCGGCACGCCCTCGCGCGCTTCGATCGCGGTGTGACGGAGGTAGCGCACCTGCCGCACCAGGCTGCGCAGGAAGCGGCGGTAAAACGCGTCGTCGGCGTCGTGCAGGATCAGCGGCGCCTGGCTGAGCCATGCGATGACGCGGCGCGCCAGGATCTCGGGTTGCCATCCAACCGGGTCCCAGGCGCCTTGCACCGAAATCCATTCGTCGACCAGCGCGCGGGCGTTGGCGCGGGTGATGCCGGATTCCGCGGCGCGCAGATGCCGCAGCCAGCCGAAGCCGAGTAGGCTCGCCGCCCATTCGTCGGACGGCGCCGCGATGTCGAATGGCGAGCGGCCGTCGCTGATCACGACCTTGCCGGCAAAGGCAAAACGTCCGGCGTAGATTTCGCTCGCGCGGGTGCCGTCGGCGGTGCGCAGATCTTGTGGCGCGATCAGCAGGCGCTCGGCCTTGCGCGGAATGAAGCTCAGGCGAATGAACGGATGGCCGCGCAGGCGGCCGGCGGCCATCCGCAAGCCGCGGCGTCCCAGGAGCAACAGCAGCTTGGCCCGCTCCCCAATTGACAGGCCGGCCATTAAAAACGCTCGCCTCGTTATGGATTGCGGGCGCTTTGCTCCGCCCCTACCCAGGGCAACATATACCGAAGGTGGCAGTGGCGGCCAACCGTCACAATCGGGCTAAGTGCCCTCAACTGTTGAGATTCGGGCGGCATAGAAGCCGTCGAGCCCGCCAAGGCGCGGCTCGGCGTTGGGCCAATGGCAGGGAAGCGTCCGAAGTTCGCCCGCCGCGGTGATGAATTCGGCCTGTCCGCCGACCTCCTCGACACGGATCGGATCGCGCCTCAGGTGCGGATTTCGGGCCAAAAGCGCGGCGATTTGGTCCTCGCCCTCCTCGCGCTCCAGCGAACAGGTGCAATAGACCAGGGCGCCGCCGGGCTTGAGCAGGCTTGCGGCTCGATCGAGCAGCCGCCCCTGCAGGGCGGCAAGCTTGCCGAGATCGGCCTCGGTTTTAAGCCACGGAATATCCGGATGGCGGCGCACAGTTCCTGTGGATGAACAGGGGGCATCGACCAGGACGGCGTCGAATGGGCCGCCCTGCCACTGCGCGGCGTCGGCTTCGACGATCTCGGCGGTAAGCCGCAACCGGGTCAGATTTTGCCGGAGCCTCGCGAGCCGCACGCCCGAGCGATCCACCGCGGTGACCTGCGCGCCGGCCTCTGCAAGCTGCGCGGTCTTGCCGCCCGGCGCGGCGCAAAGGTCTGCGACGGTCTTGCCGCGGGCGTTGCCAAAAAAGCCAAGGAGCAGGCGGGCCGGCAGAGCCGCGGCTGCGTCCTGTACCCACCAGTCGCCGGCTTCGAAGCCCGGCAACTGCGACACCGGGCCCGACGCGATGGTGCGCACGGTGCCGGTCGGCAGCGCCCGGCCGTTGAGCGTGGCCGCCCAGGTTTCCGGATCGCGCTTCACCGTGAGATCGAGGGCCGGTTCCTGCGTGTGGGCGACGGCGATCGCGCGCGCGGTGTCCTCGCCGTAATGCGCGACCCAGCGCTGCATCAGCCAGTCCGGCGTATCGAGCGTCGCGGTGTCGAGTGCGGCGAGGCGCGCCTTGCCGTCGCGGGTGAGATTGCGCAGCACGGCGTTGATCAGGCTTGCATAGCGCGCTCCGTGACGGTCATCCCGCGAAAGTCGCACCGAGAGATCGACGGCAGCGTGATCGGGCACATCGAGAAGCAGGATCTGCACGGCGCCGACCAGCAGGATCATCTCGACATGCGGAGCCTCCGGCGGAATGCCGCGTTCGAGATGCGCGGCGAGCAGGTGCCGCAGCGTGCCGAGCCGTCGCAGTACGGTCGCGACGATGGTTCGGGTCAGAGCGCGGTCGCGCTCCGACAGAGTGCCAAGCCCGCTGGTCTCCAGCAGCTCGTCGAGCGGGCGCTTCCTTCGCAGCACGCCATGGATGATATCGGCCGCGATCCTTCGGGCGGCGAGGCCCGGCGGCGGAGCGGATGGTGCGGGTTTGCGAGCAAGCGGCATGGGGCATGTCATGCCCCGCTTTCGCGGGACAAGACAACGCCTAAAAAGCCGCGCCTTTTCGATTGCCCATTGCGGAACAGGCCGGCCATGGCCCATCTAAGAGCATGGCCGATACCAAGCCGCCCGAGCCGTCCCCGAAGAAGCCGCTGACGCCTGCGGCTGAGCGGGCGCTGGCCGAGGCTGCCGAGCGCCGGGCGAGGCAGCAGGCCCAGCAGCCCGCCACCAAGGAGGTCGGCGGGCCGAGCGGGCCCGAGCCGACCCGTTACGGCGACTGGGAAAAGAAGGGCCTGACGTCGGACTTCTAAAAGTCTACCGGACCACCATGACCGGCGTGCCGACGCTGACGCGTTCGAACAGGTCGGTGATGTCCTGGTTGTACATCCGGATGCAGCCGTACGACACGAAGCCGCCGATCGACCGCGGATCGTTGGTGCCATGGATGGCGTATTGGCCCCCGGCCAGCGTCAGCGCCGCGGCGCCCATCGGATTGTTCGGCGCGCCGCCTGCGTGAACGAAATCGATGCTCGGCTTGGCCTTGGCAATGTCGCGCGGCGGCGCCCAGGCCGGCTTGATGTACTTGCCATCGATGACGGAGCGACCGGCCCACTGGCGGCCGGCGCGGCCGACGCCGACCGGATACATCAGTGCGCGGCCTTCGCCGAGCACGAGATAAAGGCGGCGCTCGTTGGTGCGTACCACGATGGTGCCCGCCGAGGCTTCAGCTCTGAAGGGCACCATTTCGCCACGCGCGGACGCGGGCGTTGCAGCCGTGACGACGGTCGCGAACGACAGAGCAGAAATCGCAACGGTGGCAGCAATACAACGAAACAAAGTAATCATAACGCAACGTCCTGATTAACGTCGCCGCATCTCTGAACTCATTTTCTAACGATGATTTCTCGAGGCGACAAGAGATTGCCGCCGAGCGGCCGCTGACCTGAATTGGCACAAAGCAGAGCGACGCAACACGTTGAGCGTCGCTCTGCGGCCGTTCGCTTACGCGCCGGCTTTGGCCTCGGCCTTCTTGTTCTGCCGGTTCTTCACCAGGTCATCGACCACGGCCGGATCGGCCAGCGTCGAGGTGTCGCCGAGATTGCCGTGCTCGTCCTCGGCGATCTTGCGCAGGATGCGGCGCATGATCTTGCCGGAGCGCGTCTTCGGCAGGCCGGGCGCAAACTGGATGAGATCGGGCGAAGCGATCGGGCCGATTTCCTTGCGCACCCACTGCACCAGTTCCTTGCGCAGCTCTTCGCTCGGCTGGATGCCGGACATCAGCGTCACATAGGCGTAGATGCCCTGACCCTTGATGTCGTGCGGATAGCCGACCACGGCGGCCTCCGACACGCTCTGATGCGCGACCAGGGCGCTTTCGACTTCGGCCGTGCCCATGCGGTGGCCGGCGACGTTGATCACGTCGTCGACGCGACCGGTGATCCAGTAATAGCCGTCCTCGTCGCGGCGACAGCCGTCGCCGGTGAAGTACTTGCCCGGATAGGCCCTGAAGTAGGTGTCGACGAAGCGCTGATGGTCGCCGAACACGGTGCGCATCTGGCCGGGCCAGGAGTCGATGATGCAAAGATTGCCTGACGTTGCGCCTTCCAGCACTTTGCCTTCGGCGTCGACGAGCTGCGGCTGACAGCCGAAAAACGGCAGCGTTGCCGAGCCCGGCTTGAGTTTGGTCGCGCCGGGGAGTGGCGTGATCAGGATGCCGCCGGTCTCGGTTTGCCACCAGGTGTCGACGATCGGGCAGCGGCTGTCGCCGACAACCCGGTGATACCATTCCCAGGCTTCCGGATTGATCGGCTCGCCGACCGAGCCCAGAAGCTTCAGCGACTTGCGCGAGGTCTTCTTCACCGGATCGTCGCCGGACTGCATCAGCGCGCGGATCGCGGTCGGCGCCGTGTAGAAGGTGTTGACCTTGTGCTTGTCGATCACCTCCCAGAAGCGGGAGTTGCTCGGATAGTTCGGCACGCCTTCGAACATCAGCGTCACGGCGCCGTTGGCGAGCGGCCCGTAGAGGATGTAGCTGTGACCGGTCACCCAACCGACGTCGGCGGTGCACCAGTAGATGTCGCCCTCGTGATAGTCGAACACGTATTGGTGCGTGATCGAGGTGTAGACGAGGTAGCCGCCGGTGGTGTGCAGCACGCCCTTGGGCTTTCCGGTCGAGCCCGAGGTGTAGAGGATGAACAGCGGGTCTTCGGCCTTCATCTCCTCGCACGGACATTCGCTGGTCACGACGGCCGCAGCCTCGTGGTACCAGACGTCGCGCACCGGCTCCATGTTCACCGGCGCGCCGGTGCGGCGCACGACGATGACATGGTCGACGTGAAATCCAGAGCTTGCGACCTTGGCGATCGCCGCATCGGTGTTGGCTTTGAGCGGCACCTTGCGGCCGCCGCGCAGGCCTTCGTCGGCGGTGATGACCACCTTCGACTGGCAGTCCTCGATGCGGCCGGCGAGAGAATCCGGCGAGAAGCCGCCGAACACCACCGAATGCACCGCACCGATGCGCGCGCAGGCGAGCATCGCGTAGGCCGCCTCGGGGATCATCGGCATGTAGATGGTGACGCGGTCGCCCTTCTCGACGTTGCGGTTGCGCAGGATGTTGGCCATCCGGCACACCTCGTCGTGCAGCTCCTGATAGGTGATCTTCTTGTCGTCCTTCGGGTCGTCGCCCTCCCAGATGATCGCGGTCTGGTTGCCGCGCTTTTTCAGGTGCCGGTCGATGCAGTTGTAGGCGGCGTTCAGCGTGCCTTCCTCGAACCATTTGATCGAGACGTTGTCTGGTGCGAACGACGTGTTTTTCACTTTGTGGAAGGGCCGCATCCAGTCGATACGCTTGCCTTGCTCGCCCCAGAAGCCGTTCGGGTCCTTCACCGAGCGCTGGTACATCTCCCTGTACTTCGCTTCGTTGATGAAGCCGCGCTGCTGCCACTCGGCAGAAACGTCATAGGTCTTGTCGGACATCGCACTCTCCCGGCATCTGGCAACTTCGCGCGTTCACGCGCCCCGCGGTCTGTTCTTGCCTTATTATGCGACGTCAGCCCAAGGGGCCTCAAGCCGCGCCGCCTGCCACTTTGGTCGATTGATCGAGATCAATGCGACACCGCTCCCTATCGTTTCTGGCGCCGAACGCATAAAGAATGGCCGAACAAGAAGTCCAAATCAGGGAGGCTGCTCCATGCCGGGCATGCTGCGTTCGATCGTTGCGGCTGCGCTGCTTTTTGCCGGCGCGGCTGTGGCCCACGCACAAGGCTACCCGAACCGACCGATCAGGTTGCTCGTCGGCTATCCGCCGGGCGGCGCGGTGGACCTCATCGCGAGGCTTTACGGCCAGGGCTTGTCGGTGCGCCTCGGTCAGCCGGTGGTGGTCGAGAACAAGCCCGGCTCCGGCAGCAATCTCGCCGCCGACATCGCGGCCAAGTCCCCGCCCGACGGCTACACGCTGCTGCACGGCCCCGACAACGTGTTCATGAGCAACCCGCATGTCTACGGCAAGATGCCGTTCGACGTGTTCAAGGATCTGGTGCCGATCGCGAGCGTGTCGTCGAACCAGCTCGTGCTCGCCGTGCATCCGTCGGTGCCCGCGAACAATCTTCGCGAGTTCGTCGAGCTGGCGCGCCGCTCCAAGCCGCCGCTGCTCTATGCGTCAATCGGCAACGGCAGCCAGCATCATCTCGCGATGGAGATGCTGAAACAGCATGTCGGCATCGATCTCACCCATGTGCCGTATCGCGGCGGCGGACCGGCCGCGATCGGGCTCTTGTCCGGTGAAGTGTCGGCGATGTTCGGCGGCGGCTCGCTGGTGCCGACCATCCAGTCCGGCAAGGTGCGCGGACTTGCCACCACCGGTAACGTGCGCAATCCGGCGACGCCGGACCTGCCGACGATTGCCGAGATCTATCCGGGCTACGAGGCCTTGATCTGGCACGGATTGTTTGCGCCGGCCGGCACACCGCAGCCGATCATCGACCGGCTGCGCGCGGCGATCGCCCAAGTCATCGTCGAGCCCGAATTCAGAATGCGGCTGGCCGCTTCCGGATCGGGTGAGCCTTACATCACGACGCCCGAGGAATTCACGGCCCGCATCAGAAGCGACTACGAGAAATACGGCAAGCTGATCCGATCGATCGGCGTGAAAGTTGACTAGGCCGTGTACTCATAAGTTTGCGATGTCTGCTATGGCCCGATAGCGCCCGCTCGCTAAACCTACGGAAGCCCGAGCATGCGGCGGACCACTCGGCCGATCGCCAGGCCGCGGGAACGGCGCAGCAAGGCATTTTCGGCGGCGAGCGATGCATTCTTCTGTGCCAGCCTGTCCCGGTCTTCTCGGAGTTGCTGCATTGCCGGGCTGCCGAGCGCTTTCGGCAGGATCCAATGGGCGAGATGGCCCTCTCGAGCCAGCCTTTCAAAGCATTCGGCAATAACCACACCGCTCTCGTGCGCGGAGTGCGGTGCATAGTGATAAGACTGGCCAGGCCTGTTCACGCAAATCCTGTCGAGGATGAAGTGTTCGAAGAACAGGCGCTCTTCTTTGGTCGAGCAAACCGGCAAAACCGCTTCGAGCCATCCGGTGAACATCGTCGTCCACGACGCGCGCTTGCGCTCCTCGGTCCAATCAAACCAACTTTTGTGATAGTTCTCCTCGTGGTCCAGCCGAAAATAGAGGGGCTCGGGCACGCGGATGAACGCGCCCCAGCGCAAGACCTTTGCCAGCCAAACGAAGACCTCAGACAGGGCCCTGAATTCGTCGGAACGCACGGGACCGGCCTGGGCGACCGCCTCGCGGCGAATAAGACCGCGGACTGCCACCGGTTCCTTTGCCTCGATGAATTGCCGCATGCGCTGGAGGACATCACCCTCGATCGAGGGAGCGAATTCGAGATCGCTACGCCCACCCTGCCATTGGCAATCCGCATAGACTGCGGCCGCATCCGGTCGCGCCTCGGCACTATCGATCAGCCTCTCGAAGAATTCCGGCGCGGTGGTGTCATCGTGTTGCCGGTAGCAGAAGAACTCTCCCATGGGCTGTTGCAGCAACCAATTGAAGTTGCCGAACCAGTCGAGACGTTCGGGCTGAATGACCATGCGGATGCGGTCGTCGGCGAGGAACGGGCGGCATGCTTCCGCGCTTTCCTCGTCGGCGCCATCGACCGAGATGATGACTTCGAAGTCCGTGAAGGTCTGGGATTGAAGCGAACGCAAGGCGTCCGCCACCAGTTCCCTGCCTCTATACAGGGGCATGCCCACGGTAATTCGTCTTGTCATGCCGACTTCTCAAATTCCCGCGACGATCCGGTCCGCGCATTTGTCAGCGAAATAGGGCGCCATAGTCAATTTGCCCGGGTCGACAGAATGGTATCGGCTCCTGGTATGGACTCCGATTTCGTAGCGCCTGTGAAGCTCGCTTTCGGGATCGTCGATGTCGGTCTCTCCCCAGGCCACGATCGCACCGCCCTTCACCCAAACATCCTTGAGCTCCGTGGCGTCGACTGGCGCAAGCGCTCTCACGAATTTGGACAGCGCCTGGATCGTGCCGTGAACGATTTCGGAGCGAAGCGGTTCAGGCGGGTGCGTGGACCATCGCGGCGGCACCAGGTCGCTCGACATGGCCTTAACGCAGGTGGGGTACCAGGTCAGGTAGGTGGTCTTGTCGGGATAGCTGACAATCTCGCCGAAGGGTCCCGACACAAACGTTGCGCTTGGCGGGCGCGGCAAGCGGTCAGGCCACGAGAAGCCGACCCCGTATTTGAGCCGGTGCAGCCAGGGCCTGCCCGGCCGCAGGCCCGCCGTCTCATCCACGGAGAGCCGTCCTTCCCAGAGCGCATTCACGGCGTGATCGAACCGTTCGAGTTTCTGCCCGTGTGCGCCGCTTGTCTTGACCACAACACCTGTCGCCTCTTCGGAAACGCCCAGCACCTCATGCGCGCAGCGTAATTCGATGCGCGGATGTGAGGTCAAAGCTCTTTGCACATGTTGCGCCAGCGCAACCGGATCGATCGCGATCTCGGGCGTGTCGAATGCGGCCACCGCTATCGCGGGATCGAAGACGGAGGCACGCTCCTGCGCCGACCATTCCCGTGGCGAAACGGTCAGATCGCTGCCGAAATAAGCGCCTTGCCGGCCGTTCGATGCGTCTACGATCAGCCGATGGACCGCAGCGAAATATTCGCGCACTTTCGCGGCCGTGTGCTGGCTGTCGCGATGCACGACATAGGAAGCGGGCTCGGAAGTGGCCAAGCTCTCAATCGGCAGCCCGAGGTAGCGATGCAGGAAGGGCGCAAATGCCAGCGCCCCTTCCATCATCATCCGCGCCGTGGCCAGCGAAGGATCGGCTGCGTACATCCAGCCGAGATGGACCTTGCCTTCGTTGGCGATCGCGGTCCTGCTCAGAACGACTTGGTTGCGCTCAAAAATAACCACCGATTGACCGCGATCCGCCAAAGCGAGAGCGATGCAGCAGCCCTGAAAGCCCCCGCCGAGAACCGCAATTGTCATGACCTGTCAACCTCATGTGGCACGAGCACCACCCGATGAAGTCGCGTCGTCTCAATGAGTTCACGGCCTAAGCGCCGAACCAGCCGATGATCGCTCCGATGATGACCAGCGCGCCGAGCCAGGCGATGCTGTCGATCACGCTGAGCATCGGCTTGCGGCCGGCGAAGGCGTTGTTGGCCGTGATGGTGGTCAACACGAAGCCGAGCCAGCAGCCCGCGCCGATGAGGATGCCGTCGCGCACGTTGAACATGTTCATGTGCAGCGTGATGCCGTAGATCGCCCAGGCCATGATCAGTTCGCCGACGAAGACCAGGATGAACGGCGCGGCCTTGGCGATCCCCGACTTGGCCGCGAGCTCGGCCTGGCACTGCTCCGGTGTCTTGCCGAGAGCTCTCATCCACGGTCCGCTGAGCGTCGTGTAGTAAATGCCGCCGAACAGCCAGGCCGCGATGGCGGCGACGACGATCGCCAGAACATTGCCTGCGTGAGACATGCTGCTCCCCCGTGCTTGCCGAGCTCTAAGCCTTCACGCCGCCCATCTTGCAGACGATCTTCCACTCGTCGGCGGTGACCGGCTGCACCGACAGGCGCGACAGCTTGATCAGCGCCATGTCCTTCAGCTTCGGCTCTTTCTTGATGTCTTCGAGCGAGACGGGTTTCGGCACCGGCTCCAGCGCCTTGATGTCGACCACGACCCACGGCGTACCGGCCTCCGCGGTCGGATCGGGATGGTGCTCGCGGGCGATCTCGACGATGCCGACGATGTTCTTGCCTTCGTTGGAGTGATAGAAGAACGCGCGGTCGCCCTTCTTCATCTTCATCAGGTTGAGCTTGGCGGTGTGATTGCGCACGCCGGTCCACTCGGTGCCTTTCGCACCGGCCTTGACCTGCTGGTCCCAGGACCAGGCATCCGGTTCGCTCTTCACCAGCCAGTAAGCCATCGCGTTCTCCCGCCGTATCTGACGCTCTATTCTTCAGCCCGCAGCGGCCGTGCCAACAGGGACTCGATCGCTTCGTCCACATTCATTTGCCCGGCGAGCATCGCCGCAACCGCAGACGCGATCGGCATGTCGACCGCTTTGTCGCGCGCCATTTCCAAAAGCACGGGCGCCGTGAAGGCGCCTTCGGCCAGACCCGTTTTGCCGTGGATGTCCTTCGGCGTGAGGCCCTTGCCGAGATTCATGCCGAAGCTGAAGTTGCGCGACTGCGGGCTGCCGCAGGTCAGGATCAGATCGCCCAGGCCCGACAGACCCATCATGGTCTCGGTCTTGGCGCCATAGGCGCGGCCGAACCGCACCAGTTCGGCGAAGCCGCGCGTGGTCAGCGCCGCCTGCGCGCTGGCGCCCAGGCCGCGGCCGGTGACGATGCCGCACGCAATCGCCAGCACGTTCTTCGACGCGCCGCCGATCTCGACGCCGCGCACGTCGGTCGATTGGTACGGCCGGAAGGTGCGGGACGCCAAGGCCTGCACCAGGCCCGATGCAATCGTCTCGTCCGAGGCCGCGAGCGTCACCGCGGTCGGCAGGCCGCGCGCAACGTCGGCGGCAAAGCTTGGCCCCGAGAGGATCGCGGGCGTCACCTTCGGTGCGCACTCGGCGATGATCTCGGTCATGAACTTGCGCGTGCCGTGCTCGATGCCTTTGGCGCAGGCGATCACCGGCGTCCCGGGCGCCACCGTCGCGCCCAGCGTCTTGCACACCGAGCGCATGGCCTGCGCCGGCACCACCAGCAGGATCGCGTCGGCACGCGATGCCTCGGTGAGATCGCGCGTCATCGCGATGCCGTCTTCGATACGAACGCCCGGCAGGAACCGGCTCTCGCGTTTGCTGGCGAGATGCTCGGCGTTGCCGGCGTCGAACTCCCACAGCGTGACGTTGCGTCCGGCCCGCGCCGTGACGTTGGCGAGCGCCGTACCCCAGGCGCCGCCTCCCAGCACCGCGATGCGATCGAACGTCATGCGCGGCTCCTGGTGAGAGTTAAGCGCCCTGCTGCGCGACGCGCGCCGGCTTGGTCTGAGGGCCCGCGACCTCGTCGAGCGGCCAGCGGGCGCGCGGCGCGAAGTCGAGCGGATCGGTCAGGCCAAGCGCGAGGCGTTCGGCGCCGGCCCAGGCGATCATCGCGCCGTTGTCGGTGCACAGTTCGCCCGGCGGCACCACGAGCTTGACGCCGCCCTCGAAGGCGACGCGCTGCAGCACCTTGCGGATCGCCTCGTTGGCGGCGACGCCGCCGGCCGCGACCAGCGCGGTCGGCACGCCGTAGCGGGCGCGGAACAGCTTCATGCCGGCACGGAGCCGATCCTGAATGAGTTCGACCACGGCCTGCTGGAACGAAGCGCAGAGATCGACCACGTCCTGGTCGTTGAGCGGCGCGATCTTCTGGGCTTCGAGGCGCAGCGCTGTCTTAAGCCCGGAAAGGGAAAAGTCCGGCTCGGCGCGGCCGTGCATCGGCCGCGGCAGCGCAAAGCGCGTGGCGTTGCCGCGTGTGGCCTCTTTCTCCACTTGCGGGCCGCCCGGATAGCCCAGGCCCAGAAGCTTCGCGGTCTTGTCGAAGGCCTCGCCGATCGCGTCGTCCTGGGTCGTGCCCAGCAAGGTGTAGTCGCCGATGCCGCGCACCGCGACGATCTGGGTGTGACCGCCCGAGGCGAGGAACAGGCAATAGGGAAACGGGATGCCGGCAACGAGGCGCGCGGTCAGCGCATGGGCCTCGAGATGGTTCACCGCCATCAGCGGCTTGTTCTCCACCATGGCGATGGCCTTGGCGGTGGTGAGCCCCACGATCACGCCGCCGATCAGGCCCGGACCGGCGGCCGCCGCGACGCCGTCGATGTCGCGGACCGTCAGGCTGGCGTCCGCCAGCGCCTTGGTGACGATGTGATCCAGCGCGTCGACATGGGCCCGCGCGGCGATTTCAGGCACCACGCCGCCGAACGCCGCATGCTCGCTCACCTGCGAAAATACCACATTGGACAGGATCTTGCCCGGGCCCTCGCCCGAACGTTCGACCACCGCCGCGGCGGTCTCGTCGCACGTGGTTTCGATTCCGAGTACAAGCATGCGACAACGGCTACCACTCTGAGGTCTGGTGAGGCAATCCTTGGCACAACCCTCTGGTCCCATCCTTCGGCCTAGTACGCTTAGACTTGGAACACGCGGCAGCCCGCTGGCGCTGGCGCAGGCGCGCATGGTGCGGCAGGCGCTGGCCGCGGCGCATGGCTTCGACGCCGAGCAGGTCGAGATCACGGTGATCCGCACCAGCGGCGACCGCATCCAGGACCGGCCGCTCTCCGAGGCCGGCGGCAAGGGCCTGTTCACCAAGGAGATCGAGGAGGCGCTGATCGGGGGTTCGATCGACTTCGCGGTGCATTCCTCGAAGGACATGCCGACGGTGTTGCCCGCCGGCCTGGTACTGTCGGCGTTCATGGAGCGCGAGGACCCGCGCGACGTTTTCATCAGCCGCAAGGCGAAATCCATCGCCGAGCTGCCGCAGGGCGCGACCGTCGGCACGGCCTCGCTGCGCCGCCAGGCGTTGGTGAAGCGGTTGCGGCCCGATCTCAAAGTCGTGTCGCTGCGCGGCAACGTCGAAACGCGGCTTCGCAGGCTCGACGAGGGCGTCGCCGATGCGACGCTGCTGGCGCTGGCCGGCCTGAAGCGTCTCGGCCTGGTCGAGGCCGCGACCGCGGTGCTCGGCATCGACGATTTTCTTCCGGCGGTCGGCCAGGGCGCGATCGGCATCGAGACGCGGGCCGACGACGCGCACACGCGGCAGATGCTTGCGCCGATCAATCACGCCGACACCGCGCATGCGCTCGCTTGCGAACGCGCGTTTCTGGCCGTGCTCGACGGTTCGTGCCGCACGCCGATTGCTGGACACGCGACCGTCTCGGGCGGGCTGATCCGCTTTCGCGGCATGATCGTGAAGCCCGATGGCAGCGAGGCCTTCGAGACCAAACGCGAAGGCACCGTGCACGACGCCGTGCGGCTCGGCACTGACGCGGGCGCCGAGCTGAAATCGCTCGCCGGTCCGGATTTCTTCGCGGCGCACTGACATGCGGCTCCTCGTCACGCGCCCCGAGCCCGACAACGCGCGCACCGCGGCGACGTTGCGGGCGAAAGGCCACGAGGTGCTGCTCGCGCCGATGCTGCGCATCGAATCGATTCCGGATGCCGACCTCGGCTCGCCACCTTGGTCCGGTGTGCTGCTGACCAGCGCCAACGGCGCGCGCGCCTTGGCGGCTCATCCGCGGTGCGGCGAATTGCGGTCGTTGCCGGTGCTCGCTGTCGGACGGGCGAGCGCGGATGTGGCGCGCGCCGCGGGCTTTGCCGATGTGACATCGGCGGACGGCGATGCGGATGATTTGGTCCGGCTGACAGCGATGCGCTTTGCGCCTTCGCGCGTGCGGCTCCTCTATCCGGCGGGTGAGGATCGTTCGCGCGATCTCGCCGGCGCGTTGTCGATGAAAGGCATCGGCGTGCACACCGTGGTCGCTTATCGCGCGGTGACCGCGAACGATTTCCCGCCCGAGGTGCAAGCCGCGCTGGCGCAGGGCCGTATCGACGGCGTGCTGCATTTTTCCCGCCGCAGCGTCGACGGCTATCTCGCTTGCAGCCGGATGATGCAGCGGGAGGCGCTGAAGCCGATGCATTACTGCTTGTCGGATCGCGCGGCCGAACCATTGCGGCTCGCGGGAGCGACGCGCATCGCGGTGTCAGCGCATCCGGACGAGGCGAGCTTGATTGCGGAGATTTCCCAATAGTCCGCCGACCCAACCGCTGTCATGGCCGGGCATAGCCGTCCGAAGGACGGCGTCGCTTCGCTCGCCTATGTCCCGGCCATCTCGATCAGGTGAGCACAGTGCCTTCCTAAGCGGGATGCGCGGGTCAAGCCCGCGCATGACGGCGGAGTTCGATGCAATCGAAGTGAAAAAGGCGCTAAAGCTGAGCCGGATCGTCACACGCCAGCCAAGTTCGAATCGTCTAGAATGCCGCCATGTCCAGTACCAAGCGCCCTCCATCGGACCCGCCGGGCGGCCGCCGCCGGCCACCGCCGGTGATCAATTTGGAGGCTACCGAGGTGTCGGTGTCGAGTTCTGAGTCCCCGCCGAAAACGAACGATCACCCCAACCCCGACAATCCGGCGCCGCAACAGCAGGCCGCCGATCTATCCGGACTTTCCGAGGCCAAGCCCGATGCAGCTCCGCCCGAGCAGGTGGCCTTTGAGCCGCCGTCGGCGGAGGCCGCGGTCGAGTCCAGGCCACAGGAGCCCCAGCAACCGGCTGCCGGAGAATCTCCGGCCGCGCCGCCACCGCCGAACGATCCGCCGCGACAGTGGTCGCTCCCCATCGTCGCCGGATTGTCCGGCCTCGGCGGCGGGCTGGTGCTGTTCGTGTTGCTGTGGCTGTCCGGTGCGCTCTCGATCGGTCAGCTGACGTCGTCGCCGCCGCAGGCTGCGTCGCCGGATCTTGATCCGCGCCTCGGTGCGATCGAGCAGCAGCTGAAAGAGCTCTCCGCGCGGCCGGCCGCGACCGCGGCCGATCCCCGCGTGCTGAACGATGTCGCCGTGCGGCTCGGCAAGCTCGAAAGCGCGATCAGCGTCCCGCGCGCGCCCGATCCGGTGGTGCAGAGCCGCGTCGCGGCCGCCGAGAGCACAGCCAAATCGGCCTCCGAGAATGTCGCGAACCTGACACGCCGCCTGGATGCGCTCGAAGCCGCGTCGCGCGAAAGTGGCAGTCAGATCCAGCAGCTCGCGGCAGCGACCGCCGAGCTGCAAGCCAAACTCCGCGACACCGGCGCCGGCGCCGATCGCCCCGTGCGCCTCGCGGTTGCTGCGTCGGCGCTGCGCGCCGCGGTCGAGCGCGGCGAGCCTTACGCGACCGAGCTTGCGATCGTGAAGCCACTCACCTCCGACATCCCGTACATCAACTCGCTGGAGCGTTTCGCTGCATCCGGCCTGCCGAGCCAGGCCACGCTCGGCCAGGAACTGATCACGATCATCCGCCCCATGATGACGCCACCGGCTGAGGCGCCGCGCGACAGCACGTTCCTGGAAAAGCTTCAGGCCAATGCCGAGAGGCTCGTGCGTGTCCGTCCGATTGGCGAGGTGCATGGCGACGACCCCGGTGCCCTCCTCGCCCGGATCGAGCAACGCGCCAGGGATGGCAATATCGCGGGCGCGCAGGCCGAGCTCAGAAAGCTGCCGATGCCCCCCGACATCAGCAGGCAGACGCCATTGCAGACCTGGATCGACAAGGCCGACGCCCGCGCCAGGGCCGTCGAGGCCGCCCGCAAACTTGCTGCCGACGCGGTTACGGCGTTGAAAGCCGCCCCGTGATACAGGTCTGGCGATGATCCGCGTCCTCATTTTCCTGGCGTTCATAGCTGCTGTCGCGTTTGGC
Source organism: Rhodoplanes sp. Z2-YC6860 (assembly GCF_001579845.1). Lineage (GTDB taxonomy): Bacteria > Pseudomonadota > Alphaproteobacteria > Rhizobiales > Xanthobacteraceae > Z2-YC6860. The sequence continues at coordinate 194,271 of NZ_CP007440.1, read as the reverse complement.
TTCGTCTGGATCGCAGACCGGCCGGGCGAGATCGCCATCACCTGGCAGGGCCGCCAGATCGAGACCTCGGTGCTGGTCGGCGTGATAGCGCTGGTGCTCGTCATCGCCGCAACCATCATGCTCTGGTCGGTCATCCGCACCATTCTGCGCTCGCCCGACCTGATCGGAACGTTCCTGAGCCATCGCCGCGGCGTGCGCGGCTATCTCGCGATCTCGCGCGGGCTCATCGCGGTCGGCTCGGGCGACATCAAGGCGGCGCAGCGCGCATCCGCTGAAGCCTCCCGCATCGCGCCGGGCCAGCCGCTGGCGCTGCTGCTCGATGCGCAATGCGCGCAGCTCGCCGGCGACCGCACCGCCGCCGAGCACGCGTTCCGCAAGATGACCGAGCACGAGGACACCAAGCTGCTCGGGCTTCGCGGGCTCTTCATCGAGGCGCAGCGCCGGCAGGATCATGCCGCCGCGCGCGCCTATGCGGAGGAAGCCGCAACGGCCTCGCCGTCGCTCGGCTGGGCCGGGCAGGCGGTGCTGGAATTCCGCTCGACCGCGGGCGACTGGGCCGGCGCGCAGCAGGCGCTCGATCGGAACAGCCGCTTCGGGCTGATCGACAAGACTGATTACAAACGCCAGCGCGCGGTGCTGATCACGGCCCGCGCGCTCGCCACTGAGGAGACCGATCGCGACCGGGCGCGCGAGCTCGCGCTCGAAGCCTTGAAGCTTGCGCCGAATCTCGTGCCCGCGGCCGAGCTTGCGGCGCGGCTGCTGCGTGACGCCGGCGAGCATCGCCGCGCCGCGCGCATCGTCGAGAAGGCCTGGGAGGCCAATCCGCATCCCGACCTCGCCGACACCTACGCGCACCTGCGCTCGGGCGACTCGGCGCGCGAGCGGCTGACGCGCGTGCAGTCGCTGGCCGGCCGCACGCCGGGCCACCCCGAAGGCGTGCTGGCGGTGGCGCGCGCAGCCCTCGAGGCGCAGGAGTTCGCCGCGGCGCGCACGGCGTTGAAGCCGCTGCTCAAGGAGCCGACCCAGCGCGCCGCCGGCCTGATGGCCGAGATCGAGCGCAGCGAAAGCGGCGACGAAGGCCGCGCCCGCGAATGGATGGCGCGCGCGCTGCACGCCGCGCGCGATCCGGCCTGGACCGCCGACGGCTATGTCTCCGACCGCTGGATGCCGGTGTCGCCGGTCAGCGGCCGGCTCGATGCGTTCCAGTGGAAGGTGCCGCTCGCCGAGATCGGCGTCACCCGCGACGCGGTCGACGTCGACGCGCTCGAAGCCGCCGCGAAGGCCAGGCCCGTGGTGATCGCGCCGCCGGCGCCCGATCCGCTGCCCGATGTCGAGCCGGCTCCGGCTCCCGAACCGCCCAAGCCCGCGCCACTCAAGTCCGAGCCGGCCGCGACCGCGGCCGCGCCGGCATCACCGCCGGTTCCAGCATCCGCTCCCGCGGCGCCACGGGCCGAGGCGGTGATTCCCCTGGTGCATGCGCCGGACGATCCCGGCCCCGAACCGACGCCCGAGCTTGACCCCGAGCCCGGACCGGCCGCCGGATCGCGCGGATTACGGCTGTTCTGACCGGTCTTTGCCCCAAGCTCCGTCATGGCCGGGCTTGTCCCGGCCATCTCGCTCAGGGAGGCACTGTGCTCAACTCATCGAGATGCCCGGCACCATAGGCGAGCGAAGCGACGCCGTCCTTTGGACGGCTAAGGCCGGGCATGACAGCGAACGTGATGCAACTCGAGCGGAAAACGCGCCAGTCAGTTCGGTTTGCTTGCCAAGGTCTGCCCCTCTCGCTAAGACGGGCGCGCTTTCAGCCGTTTTCGGCCTGTGCCGGCGTAGCTCAGCGGTAGAGCATCCGCTTCGTAAGCGGGTGGTCGGGGGTTCAAATCCCTCCGCCGGCACCATTCAAGCGCATAGCGACGTTGATTCAGCGCGTTGCGCGATTTTCAGCACTGCCGCGCATAGCAAACGGTCCATTCAGGGATACACGGCGCCCTCTTACCGGATCGTGCCGCCCGCCGCATGTCGGCGTCAGCCCGTGGCGTGCCAAACCCCCTGTCGAGCGCCGAGCCCTTCAAGTACAAAATTCAAAAGCTGCGAAGCGCTTCAATGAGCGCCTCCGGCTGGAATGGCTTTCCAAAAAATCGAGTTCGGGAATCACGCGCAAATCGCGCTCGCATATTTTCATCAGCGAAGCCGGTGGTCAGGAGGATCGGCAGGTCCGGATATCGAGCCCTGATCTCCAGAACAAGCTGATCGCCGGAACGATCAGGTAACCCCAGATCGACAATCGCCGCGCTCAATTCATCGCCCGCAGTTTGGAGTATTTCAGCGCCTTCCGAGAAGCTTCCCGCTTCGATTGTTTGCCATCCATGATCGGTCAATACCTCGACGACGAGCATTCGCAATAAAACCTCGTCTTCGACGATCAGGATTTTCGATTGTTGTTGCGTGCGGTCATTGCGGTCCAGCAACTCGCGGATGCGACGCGCCAGCGAATCGAAAGTAAATGGCTTCGAAAGAAGCTCTGTGCCCGGGTCGAGGCGGCCATCGTGCACAAGCGCACTTCCAGCATATGCTGTGGTAAGCAGGACTTTGAGAGAGTTACGCACTTGCTGCGCGCGGAGGGCTAGGGCTTTGCCGTCCATCCCGCCGGGTAGACCGAGATCAGTAAACAGCAGTTGTACGCTCTCGTGATCTTGGATGATGTCCAGTGCTGATTGCGCATCGGCCGCCTCCAACACGGTGTAGCCGAGTTCCGAGAGGCTTGAGACCGTGTAGTTTCGGACATCTTCGTCATCTTCGACGACCAGAACGGTTTCCCCAGAGCGGCCAAGAGGAAGCTCGGTGCTGCCGCCGGATTGCTCCAGCGCGACGGCGTTGGCGGCTGCGGATTTCGGGAGGTAAATTTTAGCCGTGGTTCCGATCCCGATCTCGCTGTAAATTTTTGCATGGCCTCCGCTCTGCTTCGCGAAGCCGTAGACCTGACTGAGACCGAGACCCGTGCCTCTGCCGTCCGACTTTGTGGTGAAGAACGGCTCAAAGACCTGCTTAAGCACTTCCGGATGGATGCCGCCGCCGGTATCGGCGATTGAAACCAGCACGTATGAGCCGGCGGCGATCTCTCCTTCAATCGCAGCATAAGCGGCATCCAAATCAACATTAGCGGTTTCGATCAGGACACAGCCGCCCTCCGGCATGGCATCGCGAGCGTTGACAGCGAGATTGAGAAGTGCGGCCTCAAGCTCCGGTGGATCGACTTCGACCGTCCAAAGGTCGGGGTCCAGGGATGTGCGGATTTTCACGCCCTCACCGAGCGTGCGTTGCAGGAGATCGGACATGCCTTCGACAAGCCCGTTCACGTTCAACGCTTTGGGTTCGAGCGGTTTCCGCCGGGAGAAGGACAGCAGGCGCTCCGTCAGCAGCGCCGCTCGCCGCGCTCCGTGAATCGCGTTCTCAAGCGGTCTTCCCAATGCAGAATCCTGATTGTGGCGCAGGGCCTGCTCCAGGTTTCCCAAAACGACGGTTAGCAGATTGTTGAAGTCGTGCGCGATGCCCGCAGTAAGCCGGCCGATGGCCTCCATCTTGCTGGAGTGCCTGCGGTGCTCTTCCAGCGCAACGCGTACGGAAATGTCACGCAAACTCGCAAGCCACGCCGGCCGGTCGCCCCACCTGGTATCGACGGCTCGAATTTCAACATCGACGTGATTGCCGCCTGGGCGATGGACGGTAATCTGACTCGTCTCACCCAACACTAGAGGAATACCGACAGGCGATCCGATCAGCGTGGATGATGGCCGGCCAAAAATCTCTTCCGCTGCTGGATTGACGAAGAGAACGGCTCCGTCGTGATCGACGACGATAATGCCGTCCGCATTCTTTTCGACCAGAAACCTGACCTCTGACTGATCGACGCTGGCCGCAAGTGAAGCGTTTGCCATGACCACATTCATGGGAGTTCGGTTGCGCTTGACCGCCTATGGCTGTCGCTTCCCGAAAAGACGTTGGGCGCGGCCTTGAAGGGTTCTCCCAAATGCATGCCGGCCCCATCAATGGTAAAGCGGCGAATTTCCTTCGCATGTTCGCTGCCACGCATTTTCAGCACCATCAGGCCGCGGTGCATCTTGTCCTGCTCCTGCATGTAGCGAAGCAGGATAATTGAGTCGGTCAGAGTGGATATGTGCTGCTCACTTGCAGTCTCACCTCCTACAAGCGATTTGCTGGTCGCTGTGTAAAGGCCGGCGATTTCGCTTTTCTTGATGAATGAAGTGAGACTGATAAGGAATTCGCGGAAGCCACTATCCGGCGCCACACGCTCAAGAGCAGAGATGCTGTCGATGGCGATCCGATTTGGTTTTATTTCATCGACCAGATTTTTAATCGACAAAAGATGATCGGCCAAACCTTGGGCCTCGGGATAAAGACAAAACACCTTCAATTTGCCTTCGGCCTCCATCTTTGCAAAGTCGACGCCCCAGCCACTGGCGTTGCGGAAGAGCTGGCCACGGCTTTCCTCGTAACCAAACAAAACCGCTTTTTCCCCGGCCGCAACGCCACCAGCGAGGAAATTGGTCACAAGCAGTGTCTTGCCGGTGCCCGTTGCTCCGCTAACCAACGTCACGCTGTCGCGAAAGAACCCGCCGCTGCACATCTCGTCGATGGCAGGGTTGCCGCTGGTTACGCGAACCATGCTGGACTGCTGCTCCAGCCGAAGCGACGACATGGGCACGGCAATAAGGCCATGACTGCCCAGGATCGTGAACGGGGCCTCGCCTTCCGCGTGATGACTTCCGCGCATCTTGAGGACTTCGATCGTCCGCCGGCGCTTTTCACGCTGCAGTACGTTGCGCAGAATCACGACATTGTCGGCGATAAATTCCTCAAGTCGGTGCCGGGTGACTTCTCCATATTCGGACGAGCGCTCCGCTGTCATGAGAACGGTCAGCCCGGTCTTCTTCAGAGCATCGGCGATTCTGAAAAGCTCCCGACGCAACATCTTCGGGTCGCCGATGAAATGGTCGAATAGCTGAGTGAGAGAATCGAGGACAACGCGCTTGGCGTTGACGGATTTCGCCGCATGAAGGATGCGTGCCAGCAAACCGGCCAGATCGAAATCTCCGATGACCAGTTCATCGTTTGCCGGTGGGCTGGCATCGACGACAGCCAACCGGCCCTCCTTGCGCCACGTCGCAAGATCCCAACCAAAGCCGCGCATGTTTGCTTCGATGTCGCGCGGCGGCTCCTCGAACGTGACCAGCACGCCATTCTCGCCGTACTTCGTGACGCCGTGCGCCAGAAATTGCGTGGCGAATATGGTCTTTCCGCTTCCGGGCGTCCCTCCAACCACTGTAGTCCGGCCCCGAGGCAGCCCGCCCATTACCAATTCGTCAAAAGCATCAACGCCGGTTCTGACGCGCTCAAGCACATCTGGAATTTCAGACTCCGGCTCGTGAGCGGTCATTAGGTCTGCTCCTTTAATTCGATTCCCAAAAACTCAACGATCCGCTTTGTATCGCTGAGATCGCCAATAATCCGGCGTGAGCGCGATGGATGCTCATAGGAGAGTGTGGGCGTTGCCAACACACCCGCTTGCTCGGCGAGCTCTGGACTTTTGAGCACATCGATTATCTCGATGTTGCATTCAAGTTTTATTGAGCGGTGCAGCTGACGAAGATGGGACTCGGCACGTTGAGAGATTGCTGATCTTCCGGCGATATAAAGTCTCAGCAAACAGTCGCTCACGTGCGCCTGACCTTTCATGGCGGCCAATGCAGTGGCCACCTTGAAATCGCGGACGCGCAACCTCTCGGGAAAAGCGAGGCGGCGAAGGCCGCCTCCCGGAATCTAGAGCCGCAGCGCGATCTCATGCGGGCGATCCGCAAGCGACGACACAAGCATCACTGTTGGTTCAGGCGCAAGAGAGAGACAAATACCAAGTCTACTAGTTGGGCGTTTCTTACTAGCAGGACTAGTAGTGCCTGTTATCCGAACGGAGGCGGCTTGAGCGATTGCGGGCTTTTGCCGATGTAAATTCCTCGCTCGTGATCGCCCGCTCGCGGGCCCAGATGATGGCGGCACTTCGTCGGTTCACGCCTATCTTGCGATACAGTGACGCCACGTGGTTGCGGACGGTGTTCTGCGATAGGCCAAGCAGACGGCTCATGTCAGCATCGCTGCGGCCTTCGCAAATCAAGGCAAGTATTTCCCGCTCCCGGTCAGTCAGCAGTTCGAGGTCCGAGACGCGTGCGGCGGGCTGCTTGGTCTGTCGCCACGCCTTGAGTTTCTCGACAATCGTTCGTGTGAACCACGACGTGTCCGACATCACGGCTTCGACGGCGGCAATGATGTCCTGGCCTGCCTCTTTGCTTTCCGAGGTCTCTTGCAACACGCACAAGGTCCTTTGCTCGCCGTTGATGACGACCTCTACGGTCGATAGGAAGCAGTCCACGGCTGGCCGCTGGTTTCGGGCGACTGGCAATGTCAGTTGCTGCAGGCCGCCGTTAACGGTCCGCTGGGTGCTCTCGTCCAGCCAGACGATTTGACCATCATGATCCACGACGATGAGTCCATCCCTCAGAGCAGACGCTATTTGCTGCAGCGGTTCGGTCTCCGCGCGCGCGTTTATCTTATTCATGGCGATCCCCCTTTCTTAATAGGCTGAAGCCGCACATGGGCGTCGTGCTAACACGTCGCGGAGCTATCTAGTTCCTTTCAATCAGTGACCTAGTAGGTTCGCACTAACTCAATCCGCGATCATTGGTTCCGTGCTGCGTGGCGTTTTGTTCCCTGGGCGCACCAGACCAGCCTGAGGCGATGCGCAAAATGCTGGATGCTGCACCAAGTGCGCCGATGCTCGCGTCACGATGCGGGTAGCGTCGAAAATTTGTAGCTGTTGACGCACAGTGATGTTCTTGATAAGTTCTGATTTGCCTCGCTCGTTGAGGGCGTCATCTAGAGACGTCTGTTTGGCGGAGCGGGGTGTGGCGCCTGCAGGCGTGGCTCGTGACCACGTCCCAGGGTGCGATGCCATCGTCCGTCCCCGATGAGGGGGCCGCCTTCAGTGGCAGGGCGCGATCGGGTGAAGGGCCAAGGCAACGCGGCCGTAGGGAAGGGTTCGTCCCGCACCGTCCGATCGAATCTCGAGCGAGGGTATCGCGATAAATCGCCGCCAGTGGAGCGCCGGAAGGCGAGCGGGCTTCGCAACAAGCCCGCGGCACCCTCGCAAGGGGTGTCGACTGAGACGTAGCGCCAACCGGCGCTCCGCGCCCTCACGCATGTGAGGGACAAGAAAGAATAGAGGCGCCGGCCCCGCGCCTGCATTGAAGGGGCCGATGAATCACGCCTGGATGGATGTTGACGGGATGCGCGCGAGTGTGGGCCTACCCACCGCCGTCATTCCGGGGCGCGAGCGCAAGCAAGCGAACCCGGAATCCATAACCCCGAGTCGTGGTTATGGATTCCGGATAACCGCGCCAGCGCGCGTTGAAGACGCGCGTGAACGCGCTGGTGTCACGGTTTCCGGAATGACCGCGGAGTGTGTCGCGGCTTCACCGCTCCCAGGTCCTCACCACCGCGTCGCCGTCGCCCTTCCACTGGATCGACCGGCAGTCGGCGGCGAGCTCGCCGCGCAGGCCGGCGCGCGTCTTGGTCTGGCGGTCGAGCATGTAGAGCCTGCCCTGGTCGTACTCGGCCGATTGCGTCGCGTTCTCGGGCTTGTCCGCCTGCAGCGGATCGCCCGGCTCGGTGAGGCTCAGCTTGTTGGCGCTGCTGTCGCGGTCGGGCGCGATGTGCGCGATGGTGCGGGCGTTCGGCTGCGGGTAATCGCGGATGAACCAGAGGCCGATGATGTCGCTCGGCCAGCATTTGAAGGTCAGGCCGTCGCCCGGCAGGGCGCCATAGATGAGGCCGTCCTTGCCGTTTTTGCCATCCGCGCCGTTCTTGCCGTCGATCCCGTTTGTGCCATTCGCACCGTTCGTCCCGTCCTTGCCGTTGGTGCCGTCCTTGCCATCGGCGCCATCCTTGCCGGCACCGCGCATGCAGCCGGTCACCAGCAGATCCTTGACCTCCTCGGTCTCGACCTTGAGGTCGATCATGCAGGTCTCGGGCAGGTACGACAGCGAGAAGCTGAACTTGCGATTCGGGAAGCTTGCGGTCTTGTCGCCGGAGTTGACCAGCACGACCACCTGATTGGGCCTGGCGGTCCGGCCTTCGATCACCAGCCGTCCGCCGGTGATTTCGACCTTCTCGATTTGCATCTGCGCGGCCGCGCCGCGATCGCGATCTCGATCCCGATATCGGTCCCGTTGCCGCGGCGCTGCGTCGGCTTGGGCGGCGAAGATCACAAGGGCCAATCCAGCAAGAAGGCTGACTTTGAACACAGGCTCCTCCTTATGCGGCGCGTCCACTCTGCGCCGGCTGTCCAGCCCCCCGCAATAGATCCATCAGCTTGCGCGCCGATGACAATTCCTCAAGCCGCGCGACGGTCGCAATCACCTCGGTGGCGTGGGCGTCGCTCAGCACGCCCTTGGCGTAGGTGCGGAATTTGTCCTCGATCTGCGCGCGATTCAGCGGATTTTCGAAGGAGCCGCGCGGATGCTCGCAGAACGATTTGAGCACCGCGCCGTCCGCCATCTCGATCTCGACCGCGCAGTTGTTGCCCTTGATCGCCGGATCGGGTCGCACCTCGATCAGCTCCTTCGCGGCGCGGCGGAGCGTCGGGTCGTCGTAACGCTGCGGCTCGAACTGGGCGAGCGTCAGCGCGCGGTCGTGCAGGATCGCGGCCGCCACATAATGCGCCGAGATCAGCGCGTCGAACTTCGCCTTGTAGTTGGGAAGCTTGCCGTGCAGGTCGTACACAGCTTGGCTGAGCGAAACCCGCACCTTCCTGATCTTGTCGAAGGCCGGCGCGTGCTGCTCGACGAGATCGAACAGCGCGGTGTTCATGGTCTGCGTCGACGACGCCGACGGCCACAGCCGCAGCGCGATCTGCTCGAACTCCCAATGCTTGCCGAGCTCGGCCAAAGCGAGCTCCGGCTTGCCGCCATTGGCGTAGCTGTTGAAGAGCCCGCCGTCCTTCGCGGTGAGGAACTCTTTCGTGGCGACGAACTTCTGTTCGGCGAGCAGCGCCGCCATCAGGCCCGACAGCGCACCGCGGCACTGATGGAATTTCACCGTCGGCGTGCCCCAGGCCGCGAACGTACCGGCCGACTGGCTGCCCGCGAGGCCGAACGCGCGCGCCATGGTCTCGGCATCGAAGCCGCGCAGCCGTCCGACCGCCGCGGCCGATCCGAACGGGCCGAACACGCCCGGGCCGTGCCAGCCGCGTTGGCGGAACACCGGATAGTCGGTGCCGAGCCCGATGCGGGTCATGGTCTCCATGCCGGCGATCAGCGCCACGAGAAGATCGCGGCCCGACTTGTTGTCGCGCTCAGCAATGGCGAGCGCCGGCGGCATCACCTCGGGCGTGATGTGGGTCAGCGTGGCGCGATGCGTGTCGCACATCGTCACCGCGGTGATCAGGAAGCCGTTGAGCATCGTGGCGCCGGCGAGCGACAGCCGGTCGCGGCCGATCACGCTGCTCTCGTTCGACTGCGCCAGCGCTCCGGCGAGCGCTGCGACCTGCTCGGTCTCGTCGCCGTGCTTGCCGGCGACCGCGCAGGCCAGCGCATCGAGCAGCAGGTTCTTGCACTGCTCGCGCACGCGCTCGGGCACATCGTCGTATTTCAGCGTGGCCGCGAACTGCGCCAGAACACCCGTCGCCTCTTGAGATGCCGCACTCGACATTCGATCTGCCTTTCCACTCACAAAGACCGCGCCTTAGAATGCCGGCCACAGTACTGCGGCCGGCCCGCTTTTTTAATCCTTGTCCAGGCCGCTTTCGGTGATCACCTTGCCCCACTTCGCGCGCTCGGCGCGATAGAAGGTATCGAAATCCTCCGCCGAACCGTTCATCGGCGCGAAGCCTTGGGCTTCCAGCGCCTTCTTGATCTCGGGCGACTGCAGCGCGTTGGTGTTCGCGTCGGCGAGCTTGTGGATGATGTCCTTGGGCGTCGCAGCCGGAGCTGTCATGCCGATCCAGAGCCGCACGTCGAAGCCTGGATAACCGGACTCCGCAATGGTCGGCAGATCGGGGAACGCCGGATCGCGCTTCGGGCCCGTGGTGGCGAGCCCGATCAGCCTTCCGTCGCGCACGAAATCCTGCACCGGCGCGATGCTGGAGAACATCATCTTCACGCCGCCCGACAGGAGATCCTTCACGGTGTCGCCGCCGCCGCGGTAATGCACCGCGACGGTCTTGATGCCCGCCACCATGTTGAACAGCTCGCTCGTCAGATGCGTCGCCGAGCCGCGGCCGGCGGTGGCGTATTGCAGCACGCCGGGCTGCTCCTTCGCGAGCTTGACCAGCTCGGCCACGGTCTTCACGCCGAGCGAGGGACTGACCACGAGAATGTTGGCGGTCTCGGCCTGCGGGCAGACCGCGATGATGTCCTTGCCGTATTCGTACTTGATGGTCTTGGACATGAACTCGTTGGCGACGGTCGCAACCGGCGTGTTCAGGAGCGTGTAGCCGTCGGGCGCGGAGCGCGCGACATCCTGGGTGGCGATCGCGCCGCCGGCGCCTGTCTTGTTCTCGACGATGAATTGCGCGCCCATGATCTCGCCCATCTTGGCGCCGACCACGCGGCTGATGATGTCGGAGGGGCCGCCGGGCGCGAAGCCGACCAGGATGCGGATCGGCCGGTTCGGATAACCGGATTGCGACAGCGCCGCGCTGGACGCTGCGAGCGCTGCGCCGAACGTTCCGGCCAGCAGGACGGTGCACGCGATCAGTTGTCTTCTTTGCATATCTCCCTCCCGTTCCGGTCGCGTCAACGGCGCGACGTCTTTTGCATTTGTTGGCATCAACCTAACATGCCGCCGCAACGAGGGAGCAAGCGCGCAGATGGCAAACCAGGAAAAGATCGGCCAAGAGAAAATTGGCATCGTCGGCGTCGGCCGCATGGGTCAGGCGATGACCCGGCACCTGATCAAGAACGGCTACGCCGTGCTGGCGCAGGACGTCGAGCCGAAGGCGCTGGAGGCCGCGCGAGCGCTCGGCGCCGAGACCGTCAAGACTCCGGCCGAGGTCGGACGCACTTGCAAGTTCGTCATCGTCGCGGTCGGCTACGACAACGAAGCCGAAGCCGTGATGCTCGGAGCGGGCGGCTTGCTCGAAACCATGGGCGTGGGCTCGGTGATCGGCATGTCGTCGACCTGCACGCCCGAGCACGTCAAGATGCTGGCCGAGAAGGCGCAGGCCAAGGGCGTCGAGGTGCTCGACGCACCGATCTGCCGCGGTCAGCGCGCGGCCGACACCGGCACGATGCTCATTCTGTGCGGCGGCAAGTCCGAGGTGTTCGAGCGCGGCAAGCCGATCTATTCGACCTTCGGCAAGGACATCGTACTGCTCGGCGACATCGGCGCCGGCCAGGTCGGCAAGGCGATGAACAATTTCCTGCTCTGGGTGAACGGCATCGCGCTGATCGAGGCCGGACGGCTGAGCGAGGCCAACGGCATGGATCTCGTGAAGCTCCGCGAGGCGCTGCTGATGAGCTCAGGCGCGTCGGACGCGCTGAAGAACTGGGAGAACGTGTCGTTCCTTTGGGCCCTCAAGGACATGCAGATTGTCTCCAAGATGGCCGACAAGGCCGGCCTCGCGATGCCGATCGCCGGCGCGATCAAGGAACTGGTCAAGGACGGCCGGCGCATCAAGCAGAGCAATCCGCCGGACTGGACCGGGCGCAAGCGCGTCTAGCCTGCGGCGGCCTTGCGCTTGAGCAGATACGGAATCGCGCCGAAGAAGAGCGTCAGGACGGCACAGAGCAGCGCCATCATGGCCATCGGACGCGGCGTTCCGTCGGCCAGCAGGCCGTACACCTGCGTGGAGATCGCAGCCCAGAAATTCTGCATGAACACGCCGATGCCGGCCGCGGTGCCGGCAAGGCGCGGAATCTCCCCCATCGCGGCCGCCTGGCCGTAGGGCATCGAGATGCCCTGCGCCATGGTGACGAAGGTGCCAGGCAGGAAGAAAACAAGCGGCACCAGGAAGCCAAGCCACAGCGCTGTGGCCTGCGCCGTCACCGCGATCACGGTCAGCACCGAGCCTGTCAGCACCATGGTCTCCGCCGAGAAGCGTGTCCCGACACGCGTCGAGATGAAATTTCCGGCGAAGAAACCCATCGGAAACAGCAGAAAGTAGAGCCCGTATTCGGTTGCGGGCCGGCGCAGCAACTCGGTCATCATCGTCGAGGCGGCGACCGCCATGACCATGAACGCGCCGGTGTTGAATCCGGTCTGCAGCACATAGGCGTTGAAGCGCGGGCGGCGAAACAGCGCCGCATAGCTTTGGACGAAACTCTCCTGCGTCTTGTGCCGGTTCTCCGGCGGGTGCGTTTCGCGCATCACCATATAGGCGATGATCGTGATGACGCCGCCAGCCACCAGCGCGAAGCCGAACACGCTGCGCCAGCCGAGCGTGTCGATCAGCACGCCGCCGATGAAGGGCGACACCATGGGGCCGAGCGTGCCGAACATCGTGAGATAGGCGATGGCTTTGACAAGCTGCTCGGCGCGGAAGGCGTCGCGCGCAATCGCGCGAACGAGCGTCAGTGCACAGCCCGCCCCGATCGCCTGGACCAGGCGACCGAGCACCAGCGCATTCGCGGTCGTGGCCAGCGACGAAACCACGCTGCCGAACAGGAAGAGCGCCAGGCCCGACAGCAGCACCGGACGGCGGCCGTAGCGGTCCGAAAGAGAGCCGTAGAACAGCGTGGCGAAGGCCATGCCGAACAGCGAGATGCTGAAGGTCAGTTGCGCATGCGCGTCGGAGAGACCGAGAGCCTTCTTCACGGCCGGAATGACCGGAAAGAACAGATGCACGGCGAGCGGGGTGATCAGTGCGATCAGGCCGAGCGCGATGGCGAATGTCCGGCCCAGCGGCCGTTGCGGCTCATCCATCAGGCGAACTGCGGGAACAGCCGCAGCGCGTTGCCGCGATCGACGGCGGCGCGCTGCTCGGGTGTGACGGCATCGAGCGCTTCGTAGGTTTTCATCGCCTCGGCCGTGACATTCACATTGGCGAAAGGCCAGTCGGTGCCGAACACGATCCGATCGGGCGCCGCGACCTTTTCAAGGGAGCCCCAAGTCTGCTCGCCCGGCGACAACGCGTTGTCGTACCAGAAGCGCCGGAGCAGCGCGAACACTTCATCCTGCGACATCTGCTTGAGGCGCTTGTCGATCATCGGCGACACCGACAGCCGCCAGGCGAAATACGGGATCAGTCCTCCGGCATGCGGAAGGATGAAGCGGATGCGCGGGTAGCGCTCCAGCGTCCCGCCGAACACCAGGTTCACCACGGCGCGGGTGGTGTCGAACAGATATTCCATCATGAAGAACGGCCACGGCAGCTGCACCTGCTTGGTCAGCGGATGCGTGCCCGGATGCACGAACACCACGCCGTCGCGGGCGTTCAGCGCCTCCATCACCGGATCGAATTTGGCATCGCCGAGGAAAATCCCGTCGTAGCTTGCGAACAGGCTGAGGCCGGCGAACTTCAGCGTATCGAGGCAGTAGCCAACCTCTTCGACAGCGTGTTGGACGTCCCACATCGAGACCGTGCCGAAGGCGCCAAAGCGCTTCGGCCATTTCGCGCCGAGTTCGGCCGAATAGTCGTTGCAGCGGCGCGCCAGCGCGCGGGCCTCGTCCGGCTTGCAGAACTGCACGCCGGGCTGGCCGAGCGACAGCAGGGCGGTCGCGATGCCGAAGCGGTCCATGATCTCAAGCGCCAATTCGGGCGACCAGTCCGGATAGCGGCCGATCGCCGGCCCCGAGCCTGCCGCATAGACCATGTCCGCATAGAACTGCGGGATCATGTGGAAGTGGACGTCGATCCGTCCGCCGGCCATCGATCAGACCCCGCCCTTGCTGTCGGCCAGCATGTCGGCGCAGCCGGCCCGCCGCGCCCAAAACTCCCAGCCGCGCTGCATCTCCGGGGAGCCAGCGCGGAAGTTATTGCGGGTCTTGATCTCGCCTTCGGACAAAGCCTTGAATTCGCCGAGTTGCATGGCGGTCAGCATGATGCGGGCGTTGCGCGGCAGATACACGGCCATCCGCACCAGTTTCAGCAGACCGTCGGCCGCGGCCGAGAAGCCGTGGCCGCGCATCAGCACCACGGCGTTCGAGCCGAGCGCCTTTGCCATGTCGCGGCCCTGCGCCATGTTGATGACGAGGAGATTGGTCTCGTCGCCGAACTTGTCGGCGATATCCCACACCGGCACGTGAGCGCCCATGTCGCTTGCCACATGCACCACGCAGCAGAGCTTCGTGGTCTTGGAGATGCTGAATGGCAGCAGGTCTTCGGCGTGCGAATGAACCACCGCATTGATATCCGGCCGCGCCTCGTAGATCGCGCCATGGATGAAACGTTCGAGATAGGCCGGGCGGTCGTCGTTGACCGGCGTGCCGTCGAGCTTGAACTCGATGATGTCCTTGCGGGTGACGAATTCCGGGCTCAGCGAGCGCGACAAGAGATAATGGTCGGGCTTGTTCGGGTGCCGGATGCTGACATGGCCGTAGGCATCGACCACGTCTTCCTTCGCCAGGATCCGGTTCGCGATCACCAGGTCGCCGATCGCCCGTTGCAGATCGTCCATGAGCGTTTCTCCTGCAAAGCCGCGCCCGGCGATGGGGCGGGCGCGTTGGCGCGCACGTTAACGGAACGACAGGGGGGAGTCTTGATGGATTGCCGCCAATGCGGGCAGGGCTGGCATTCGCGTCAAGCGACGCAGACTTCGGCGTCAGTGCGGCGGTCCCCGTGCTCATCGCTCAGTCCATCATCGAAGCCGCCTTGAAGCTGCAGTCGGTCGTCCTCGGACGGGGCAGCGATCTCAAAATCCGTGCCGATCGCCGGTTCACTGAATATTTCCGTCTCGACGCGCACAAGAAGCTGCGCGAAACTCAAGATGCGCTGGCCGGGGTCGTTTGCTTGCGTGGGGTGGGCCAATGGCCGTGTCTGTCGCGGTCGACGGCGGGGTGTTATCCAGCGGCCGAGTTGGGGGCTCGGCCCGGGTTATATGTCGAACCAGCGTCCATCAGACCAAATGCCGCGAACGTTGCGGGAACCGTTTCGGCTTGGAAAGAGTATGAAGGCGGCTACATAAATCGGCCACCGTTCTCTGGGAATATAGTCGGAAATCAGCGGGAGAGTTGGGTAACGGCCATGTGGATCAGAACTTCGACTGCCGCCGTGCTGGTGTTGACCGCTTCGGTCGCGCTGGCGGCGTCGGCGGATTACCAGATCGTCAAGGTGGCGTCGGTCGCCAGTGCGACCATCGATACGCTCAAGCCCAAGACGATCTTCTTCACCGATCATCGCACCGACGACAAATCGGACAAGGGTGCGTTCATCCGCTTCGACGATTGGAGCAAGACCAGGCCGATCGAATTCAAGTTCCTGAACCTGTTCCCGACCTTCAAGGAGGGCATGGTTCACAAGATCATCGATGGCTCGAAGAAAGAGGTGAAGGACGAGCTGCAGATGTATGTCACCGAGGCGCGCTTCATGCTGTCGCGCCCGGCGGAAAGCGTCGACTTGAAGCAGTTCGCCTCGCTGCCGTTCATCCAGAGCATCGATCCGTCGATCAAGCACGTCGCGATCAAGCCGGAAGACGTCTCGACGCTGAAGGACGAGAAGGGCACCAACAACAAGAATCCCGACCGTAACTGGTGCGAGGGCCCGAACGTCACCGCCTGCATCCGTTCGAGCTACAAGCTCGAGGGCAAGCTGCCGATCGGCGTTGCGCTCGCCAACAAGCTCCGCGACAGCGAGAAGAAGCTCACCGACACCATCGAGTTCGAGAGCGAGATGCGCCTGCTCAAGGCCGCCGACGTCGACGAGGCCAGCCTGAAGCAGCTCACCGGCGTGAACACGCCGGTCGCGGGCATGCTTGAGCAGAACATGTTTTACGTCAATCAGGTGATGCGCTTTGGCAAGCTCATCGCCGTGTTCCAGCCGAATCCGGCGGACGCCAAGAGCACCGTCACCACGGTGGTGATCGCGCTTGCGGTCGGCTCCTCGACGCTGGAGCAGAAGAAGAAGTACGAGAACGTGCCGGTGCTGCGCAATCTCGTGCCGTCGCAGGTGCTGCTCGGCAACAGCTCGTTCAACACCGGCGAGTCGATCAGCGCGGGTCTGCCGAACTACGTGCGCAACCGCATCAAGGCGATCGCCGGCATTCTCGATCGCGGCTGAGATCGCGCGACGCGCGTTACTCCGGTTCTCCAATGCAAACGGCCCGCCAACTGGCGGGCCGTTCTGTTTTCATGTCCCGCGCGCCTCAGGAATGCTGTGTGATGGTGTCCACCAGCGCGCAGCGGCCTTTCTTCACTTCGGCGAGCGCGCGAAGGAGTGCGGGCTTCACGTCCTTGGGATTGTCGATCGGGCCCTCGCCATAGCAGCCCATCGATTTCGCCAGTCCCGCGAAGTCGGGCTCCGGACCGAACAGGTCCATGCCGATATGCGCCCTGGCTTCGTCGGTGCCGCGGAGCTTCGCCATGCGGATCTGGTGCGCCCAGTCGTTGTAGTAGGCGCGGTTGTTGTGCATCACGATCAGCATCGGGATCTGATATTTCGCCGCGATCCACAGCGCGCCGGCGTCGAACATCAGATCGCCGTCCGGCTGGATGTCGACGACGATGCGCTTCTTGTCGCGATGCGCGAGCGCCACGCCCAGCGAGATGCCGATCTGCGTCGAGGTGCCCAATTCAACGCCCGGATGCCGGTAAGGCTTGTCGAAGTCCCAGAGTTTGCGGATCTGGTGCTTCATCTCGTTTGCAGTCAGCACCCAGTCTTCGTCTTTGATGACGTCCCACACTTCCATGGCCAAACGCGAGAAGGTGAGCGGCGAGGCGTCCCAATCCTTGCGGGATTCCTCCTGCCACTTGGCCCAGACCTCGTCGTGGCGCTTGCCGATCGCGACCTTGCGAGCCGCGATCTTGTTTTGCAGCTTCGGGTCGGCGCCGATGCGCTCGCGGCAGAGTCGCGTCAGCTCGGGGATACCGATCGAAGTGTCGCCCAGCGCCCGCACCGAGCAGGGCTGCATGCGGCAATAGTCCATCGCCCATTTGCTGATGCCGACCTCGGCAAAGCCGATCTCGACATAGTCGCAATTCTCCGGCGGCAGCACCTCGCGGATGCGCTTGGCGTTGTTGAGCTCGGTGAGCTGCTTTTCCCAATCCTTGACGTCGAGACCCAGGATCAGATCGGTGTGCTTGAGCGATGGTTTGTCCATGCTCAGGCAGAGCGGATGCTTGTTAGGGAAGTTCAGTGCGTTGTTGACGTCCCACACCGCCGAACCGGTGAGCTCGGCGAGCTCAACGATGCTCTCGAAGCCGCCTTCACGGCGACCGGCGTATTCCGGCAGCAGCATCGGGTGCTCGGCCTTGAGCAGCTTGTCGGCGATGGCTTCGAGCGCACGCGGATCGGGCGCCATGGGCGAGGGCGTTGCGACCGCGGCGGGCGGCGGCAGCGGCACCTCATGGGTCTTCGGCGCTTCTTGCAGTGCCGCGTCGTAGCACATGTAAACCGGGCCCTTCGGCTCGGTCATCATGATCGAGTAGGCGCGGGCGAAGCTTTCCGGGACGCCGTCCACCGACGTCGGTTGGTAGTCCCATTTGACGTAGTCGCGCACCGCGTTGCCCTGCACCAGCGCGGTGTGGGTCCAGTCGATGTGCGGCCGGCGTTTCGCTTCGTCCATCGGGCCGGTGGCGCCGACGATGAAGATCGGCACGCGATCGAGGAACGCGTAGTAGATCGCCATGCAGGCGTGCAGGAGGCCGACGAGATTGTGCAGGATCACCACCATCGGCTTGCCGGTGGCCTTGGCGTAGCCGTGGGCGATCTGTACCGCGATCTCTTCGTGGTTGCAGAGCATCATCGGCGGCTCGTTGTCGCCATAGTTGACGAGCGAGTCGTGCAAGCCGCGGAAGCTCGCTCCGGGATTCAACGTGATGTAGGGAAAATCGTAGTGCTTGATGCAGTCGACGATAACGTCCGATTGCCAGCCGGTGTAATTCGAAACCTTGTCGTCCATCTGAGACCTGATGATTCTGGGGTGAAACTCTATCGCAGCAAGGACGCGGCCTTCTGCACGATCTCCGGCGGCGTCGAATAAACTTCTTTCACCAGCGCCTGGACTTTGTCGCCCGACACGGGGGTGATCTCCATCTGCGTCTTCTCGGCGTCTGCGAGTAACTCCGGATCCTGCATGGTCGCCATGAAAGCGCTGCGCAGCGCGTCGACGCGATCCTGCGGCAGCCCCGGCGGTGCAATGAAAGGCCGGCCCATCACCTGCCGCGCGAAGATCAGCTTGAGGATCTGGCGCTGCTCGTCCGTCTTTGCGAGATCGATGATCAGCGGCACGTCGGGCAGGTCGGGATGCTTATCGAGTCCGAGTTGGACCAGGATGGTGAACTGCTTCCCATCGATCCATTTCTTGTGTGTCGACTTCACGCTCGACCACGACCAGCCGCAACGGCCCTGCACTTCGCCACGCTCCATGGCAAGACCGACCTCGTTGCCGCCCGGATAGCCGGTCACGACTTTCATCTTGGTGCCGAGCACGCCGTTGACGATGCGTGGAAACTGATCGGTGTCGGCCGACGTGCTGGTGCCGCCGACGATGAGCGGGCGCTCCAGCAGGTCCTCGAACTTGGTGATGCCGCTGTTGCTCCAGGCGCCGCAGATCGAGACCTCGTTGTTGGCGCTGCCGATCCAGTTGAATTTTGTCGCGTCGAACTGCGCGGCCTTGTTGCCGAGCAATGGATCGAAACCGGTGCCGCGTCCGAAGATGCCGAAAGCCGAGCCATCCTTCGGCGCCACGTTGTAGAGCCAGTTCGCAAGCCGCAGCGAGCCTGCGCCCTCCATATTCTTCGGCACGACCGTCGGATTGCCGGGAATGTGCTTGCTCAGGTGACGCGAAATCAGGCGTGCATAGAGATCGTACGCGCCGCCGACGCTGTAGCCGACATAGAGATCGACGGTCTTGCCTTTGTAGAAGTCGGCGACGCTCTGCGCCTGCGCGCCGGTCGCGATCATCGCGGCAAAAATCGCCGTCAGCAGAACACGCATCGACACTGCACGCACTATGTTCCTCCCTTCGGAACGAAGCGTTCTTCGAGCGGATGCTTCGTCACTCGTATTATCCTCGCCAGCACATTGATTTGACAAGGACGCGCGATAAGGTGACTTCATACACCAGCATTCGCTCGCCGACAGAGCCTCGTCGTCAAGACGCGGCGAGCCGCAATCAAATTGCAGGGAACAGGCGAAATGACAGGCATTCTTGAAACGCCCGGCGTGGGACACAATCAGCCGGATGCCGAAGGCGCCGAGAAGGAAAATCAGCACTGGGAGCGCTGGGCCAAGAAGCGCACCTTCGTGCGCGCGCTCGAAGGCACCTACAGTCATCTCTACAAGCAACTCATCGATCAGCCGCGGGTGTTCTCGTCGAAGGACGTGCCGTGGAAGGGCGGGCCGGGCCACTACGGCAAGAGCGTGATCTCGCCGCAGGCGGTCAACATCACACAGTCGATCGAGTCGCATATCGAGGCTTACGCGCCCGGCGCGGCGGGCCAGAAGCACGGCCATCTCAACAGCGCGGTGTTCTATGTGCTGAAGGGCCACGGCCACGACGTGCACGACGGCCGCCACATTCCGTGGAAGGCCGGCGACGTGATGCTGGTCGAGAACGCCTGCGTGCACCAGCACTTCAACGACTCGAAGGATGAAGAGGCGATCCTCTTGGTCTTCAAGGCCAAGCCGCTGTTTCTGTTCATGCACCTGCTGTTCCAGAAGATCGTGGAATGGCCGCCGAAAATCCCGCCCAAGGGCGCGGAAAACTACAAGCCGCCGAGCGAGATCTGAGGGAGCAACCAGCCATGACACTTTTCACCGATCGCGGCCCGGCGCTCTCCGGCAACAAGTCAGCAACCTTCCGCGCCGACGAGGCCAAGGCCTCGCAGGAATTCCGCAAGGCCTACGAGAGCAAGACCAACGTCGTGAAGGCCGAGGACATGCCTTGGGAGAATTGCGCTGACGGGCTGATCAAGCATCTCGTGCACGAGAAGCTGAACACGCGCGAGATGTGCGTCGAGGCCTACATGCAGTTTCTCAAGCCCGGAGAAAAGTCCGGCGTCCATCGTCACATGTGGGAAGAGATCATCTTCGTGGCGGAAGGCTCGGGCTACGACCTGCACTGGGATCTGAAATGGGACTGCCTCGAGGCGTTCCATTGGGAATGGGCCGCGGAGCCCAAGGCCTACTCGTGGAAGCGCGGCGACTACATCTACATTCCACCGTTCACCAACCACCAGCACGTCGCCGGCGATCACGAGGACTGCCGGCTGATCGTGATGTCGAACCGCATCGTCAAGGAAATGGGTTTCGACTGGTTCGATCAGGTTGCCAACGCGCCGGGCTTTGACGCGTTGAAAGAGAACGGTGGACGCTGACTTCCTTACCTCTCCCGTGGGGAGAGGTCGACGCGCGAAGCGCGTCGGGTGAGCGACTGTCTCGCGTGTCAAGCGATTTGCCATGGTCGTTTGTCCCGCACGATGGCGTTGAGGATAGTCAGCAGTTTTCTGGCGACTGCGATAATGGCGACCATCTTCGGCTTGCCGGCCTTGGTCAGGCGATTGAAGAAGGCCTTCAAGACCGGGTTGTGCCGCATGGCGACCATCGCGCCCATGAACAACGCGGTGCGCACGGATTTGCGACCGCCGCCAATAAAGCTCCGCCCCTTCCACTGGCCGGACTGGCGGGTGAAGGGGGCAAGCCCTGCGAGCGCAGCGATCTGTTTGCGGCTGAGCGTGCCGAGTTCGGGCAGATCGGCAATGAGCGTGCGCGAGATGATCGGGCCGATGCCTGGCACGGAGGCGAGCAGATCCTCCTTCTCGCGCCAAGCCGGCGAGCCGCGCACGCTGTCGTCGATCTCGCTATCGAGCTCGGCGAGTTCCTTCTCCAGCATGCCGATGACCCGGCGGATGCTTTTGCGCAGGCGCGACACGGCTATCCGCTTCTCGCGCTGGCTTTCCGCGCCGATCATCTCGATGATCTGCCGGCGGCGGGCGACGAGATCGGCCAGAAGCTGCGTTGCCTCGTCTGCCAAGGGCCGCGGCTGCGGCTTCGTCGCCTCCGCGAAGTGGGCGATCACAGCGGCATCGATCGGGTCGGTCTTAGCGCGCTGCCCGAGCGCCTTGGCAAAGGCTCGGATTTGGGCCGGGTTGACGACGACAACAGGAAGCGCCGCGGCAGCCAAAGAGGCTGCCACCACCGTTTCAAAGCCGCCGGTGGCTTCCAACGCAATAATCCCCGGCGCCAGGGCCCGCATCCGCTCGATCAACCGACCCACGCCGGATGCATTGCGCGTCACCACAAACAGCTCCCCACCGGGGCGCACAGCCACGTCCAGGCGGTCTTTCGAGACGTCGATACCGACAGCGATGATGTCCATGGCGACCCGTCCTTGCCTAATCGAGCTTTGCTTCTTGCGGCCCAGGCGACTGTTCGGGTTCGATGGAACGGCGGGCGGGGCGCCAAGCTCACCCACGGTCTTGCAAGACCTCGGGGTTTGCGGACACCCGCCCGTCACCGCGACCACAACTTTAGACGAGTCGCGGCTATGAGAATTACAAGGGGGTACGGTCCATCGAGAGTCCGTACGCCCTCACCCCAACCCTCTCCCCACGGGAGAGGGAGTTCACCGCCGGCGTGGCGCCATTGCGGTTCAGCGATGGTCCTTAACACGCAATTTTCTTTGCTTTCGCCATTCGCAGCACCGCCTCGATCATCGCAGCCGGATTCGCAATTCCTTTGCCGGCGATGTCATGGCCGGTGCCGTGCGCGACCGACGCGAACAGGATCGGCGTGCCGATGGTGAGCGCTGCTGCGGCGTTCTGCGCCAGAAGCTTGGTCGCGATGTGGCCCTGGTCGTGCAGCATCACCACGAACGCGTCGAAGCCCGGCATGTGAAACATGGTGTCGGCGCCATAAGGCCCGCTCACCGCGATACCTTCCGCCGCGACCGTGTCCATTGCAGGCCGGATGATCTCGATCTCCTCGCGGCCGAACAGCCCGCCTTCTCCGGCGTGCGGATTGAGGCCGCTGACCGCGATCTTCGGCTGAGCGATGCCCATGCGCTGGAGCGCGACATTGGTTGCACGGATCGTGCGCGCAACGTTGTCCTTGGTGATCAGCGCGATTGAATCCTTGACGCTCCGATGCAAGGTGCAATGCGCAATCCGCGTGTCGCCGAAGCACAGCATCATGTAGACGCCTTCTTCGTTGGTGCGGGTCTGTCGCGCCACGAACGACGGATGACCGTCGAACTGGATGCCAGCCTGCGCGATGGAGGTCTCGTTCTGCGGCGCCGCCACCACGGCGTCGACCTCGCCCGTCATGGCGGCGTTCACCGCCGCGGCACAGAACGCAATCGAGGCGCGGCCGGCGGCCGGCGCGGTGACGCCGAAGCCCAGCGAGGCGGTCTCGGGTTGCGGGCAGGCCAGCACTTTGACGGTGCTCAGCGCAGCATCGAGCCCGCACGCTTTGGCGTGTCGCGCCAGCAGCGCTTCATCGCACACGATGATCGGATCGCAAGCCGCCCGCACCTGCAGGTCGAGCACGGCCTTCAGACAGATTTCCGGGCCGATGCCGGCCGGGTCGCCGACCGGAATTGCGATCTTGACCCGGCCTGCCATCAGCGCCTCACAGCCAAGGCATCAGCGAAGCGTGGATCACGTCTGGAATGCCTTCGCCGCCGACCGCTTTGATGGCTTTGTCGACGTCGTTCAGACCGAACCGATGAGTCGTGATCAGCTCCAGCGGAAAGCGCTTGGACGCGATCTGCTCGAGTGCGAGCTCGCAGGCGCGATAGCTGTGGCCGCGGGCGCTCTTCATGGTGATGAACTTCACCGTGAACTTCTCCAGCGGGAAGTTCGGGAATTCCTTGAGCTCGCCCTGCGCCACGATGATGCCGGCCTTGCGCTTGAGCGCCTCGATGCCGAGCAGGATCGGGATGGTGCCGGCGCCTGCGGTGCAGTCGAGCGCGACGTCGACGCCCTTGCCGCCGGTGATTTCCATGATACGGGCGAGCGGATCTTCCTTGCTCACGTCGATGACGTAATCGGCGCCGAGCTTCTTGGCGACCTCCATCCGCGCCTTGTCCTTGGCGGTGCCGGTGACGATGATCAGCGACGCGCCGGCCTGCTTGCAGATGACGGTCTGTGACAGGCCCTGCTGGCCGGGTCCTTGAATCAAGACCGTGGAGTTGTAGCCGATATTGCCGTCGAACAGCGACCACTCGACGCCGTTGGCCATCGGCGTCACGAGGCCGGCAAGCTCCGGCGTGACGCCCTTCGGCACGTGATGAATGACCGCATTCCAGGGCAGATACATGTACTGCGCGAAACCGCCCCACAGATGTGGCGGCTTCTCATCCGAGGTGTAGCCGTAGCGGATTGCGTCGGGGTTGGTTCGCCAGTTGGTGTTCTCGCAATGCCGGTACTGGCCGGCATGGCACCACTCGCACTTGCCGCAGGACACATAGTGCTCGACGAAAACCAGATCGCCTTCCTTGAAGCCCTTGCGCTGCGTGAACTCGCGGCCGGCCTTGGCGATGTAACCGATGTTCTCGTGGCCCATGATGGTGGGCTTGTTGTTCGGCGGATGCTTGTAGAGCTTGACGTCGGTGCCGCAGATGCCGCCGACCTCCATCTTCAGGAGCGCGCCGTCGAATGGAATGTCAGGCATCGCGTATTCGCGGATTTCGGTCTTGCTCGGTCCCGTGCGGACGGCTGCCAGTACTTTCTCTGCCACTGATCGTCTCCTTATTGGGCCTTGGCGCCGGAGGTGCGGATCACGTCACCCCAGCGCTTGGCCTCTTCGTCGATGAATTTCGACAGCTCCGCCGGCGAACTGCCGGTCGACACCATGCTCATGCCGCTGAGCCTGTCCTTCACTTCGGCTTCCCGCATCACCTCGCCGACTGCGGATGAGATTTTGCTGGTCAGGTCGGCGGGCATGTTTGGCGGCCCGACCATGCACCACCACGATGTCACTTTGAAGCCCGGCACCACTTCAGTCACCGCCGGCACGTCCGGCAGATTGGCAATCCGCGTCTCGCTGCTGACCGCCAAAGCGCGCAGCTGTCCGGATTGGATGTACTGATAAGAAGGTGCCAGCTCGCCGAACATCAGATCGACGTGTCCGGCGACCAGATCGTTCAGCGCAGGTCCGCTGCCGCGATACGGCACGTGATTGATTTGTACGCCGGCCATCGACTTGAACAGTTCGGCAATGAGATGCGCGGCGGTGCCGATGCCCTGCGAGGCGTAGTTCAGCTTGCCGGGATTGGCCTTGGCGTAGGCGATCAGCTCTTTCAGGTCTTTCGCCGGCAGTTTCGGATTCGCCAGCAGCGCGCTGTAGGCCACCATGACGAGCGAGATCGGCGTGAATTTCTCAGGCTCGTAAGGGATTTTGTCGAACAGATACTGGTTCACCACCAGAGGACCCTGCGCGGTGAACAGCAGCGTGTAACCGTCCGGCGGCGCGTTGAAGACCACCTCGGCGCCGACGTTGCCGCCCGCGCCTGCGCGGTTCTCAACCACCGCGGCTTGCCCCCATTTTTCTTGGAGTTTCAGCGCGACGATGCGCGCCACGATGTCGGTGCCGCCGCCGGCCGCATAAGGCACGATGATCTTGATCGGCTTGTTGGGATAGTCGTCGGCTCGCGCCATCGATGCCGCAAGCGGCAGCGTCAATGCGAGTGCCAACAGAGAGAGCGCCAGTTTTCTCACGAGGTCTCCTTGAATCTCAGACGCTCGCCGCGGCAGGCTGGCGCGCGCTCGTTTGATACATCGCCGCCGGCCGGTGACGGCTCCACTGGGTGACGCGCTCATAAGCTGCGGCGACGCGCAACAGCGTGATCTCGTCGTAGGCGCGGCCGACAAACTGCACCGACAGCGGCAGGCCGAGCCGTTTGGAGAGGCCGCTCTGCATGGCGATCGCCGGATGGCCGGTCAAGTTGAACGGGCTGCGCCCTTGCCGCGGGTAAGTCTTGGCCAATCCCGCTCCGTCGTCGATCCGGAACGGCGGGTCCATGCCGCTCGCCGTGAGCAGAACGTCAACCTCATTGAGCGCGTTGTCGACGGCATCGATCATGCGCCGCCGCCATTGCTGTGCATTGACGTAATCGCCCGCGGACAGGAATGCACCGGGCATGACCTTGCGGCGGCACGGCAGGCTGTAGTCTTCGGGCCGTTCGCGCAGCCATTTCGCGTGCACGGCGAAGGTTTCGGCCAGCAGGATGATGCGCTGGACGGCCGCCATCTCCCGCACGCGTGGCAAGGCGATGGTGCGGACGTCCGCGCCGTCCTGGCGCAGCACGCGTTCGACCTCGTTGAGCGCCGCCATCACCTCCGGATCGGCGACCATGTCGGTCTCGTGCCATTGCCGAACGAAGCCGATGCGAAGTCCCTTCACGCCGCGCGTGAGGTCGGCGCCGTAGCTGCGCTCACGGCCGGCTCCGACCAGGCCGTCCAGCATCAGCGCAACGTCGGCGACCGAACGCGCCATCGGGCCGACGTGATCGAGCGTGAACGCGACCGGGTACACCCCTTGCCGGGATACCAGATTGTAGGTTGGCTTCAATCCGACCACGCCGCAGTTGCCGGCGGGGTTTCGGATCGAACCGCCTGCGTCGGTCCCGATCGACAGCGGCACGAAACCTGCCGCCAGCGCCACACCGGAACCCGACGACGATCCGCCCGGATGATAGTCGACATTCCAGGGATGGCGCGCGAACGGGAATGGCAGCTCTTTCGACGGACCGCCAAACGCGAACTCGTGCAGCGACTGCTTGCCGAGCATGATCGCGCCGGCGCCGCGCAGGTTGGCGACGCACGCGGCATCTTTCGCCGCCACGTTGTCGAGCAGAATCTTGGAATGGCAGGTGGTCGGCACGCCGGCGAAATCGATGTTGTCCTTGGCCCCGACAGGAATTCCATGCAGGGCACCGAGCGTGCGCCCTGCCATGATGTCCTGTTCGGCATGACGAGCCGCCGAGAGTGCGCCCTCCGGGTCGATGCGGATGAAGGCTCCGCAGTCCCGGTTGTGGGCCTCGATCTCGGCGATGAGGGCCTGCACCAGCTCGACCGGTGACAACTGGCGCGCCGCATAGGCGTCGGCAATTTCGGACGCGGTCAGCCATTTCAACTCGGTCACCGGCCGCTCCTCGGGCTCATCGGCGGCCACGGCTCGCTCGAACCGTCGATCGGCGGTACGTCGGCCAGATCGAGGGCGGCGGCCCGGGCCGCGTCGGCGACGCAGTCGGGAAATCTGGCGATGGCCTTGTCGAGGCCTGCGGCCTTGGCCTTCGCCAAAGTTTCAGGATCGAGCTTGGTGATCGGTTCCGGCATGTGTTTCCCAAATTTGCGCGGCACTTTTGCGCAATTCCGGCGACTGGTCCAATGACCGGCTGCCATGGCTGCGATGTCTGGTAGTCTTAAGCTATGACTGCCGCAATGATGCTTCGGCCGTCCCATCGCAACCCGGACCATTTGTGCGCGCTCGACCGCGTCCGCGAGTGGGTTCGGGAACGCTTTGCGTTGGGCGAGGGCGCCATCCTCGTCGCCGAAGTGGCCTGCGCCGTGCCGGGCTGTCCGCCGATCGAGACGGTTATCGCGTTCTGGTCTGACGAACGCCGCCACCACTTCAAGATATTCAAGCCGTTGGCCGAGGTGACGGAGGACGACCTGCCGCCGCGCTGGTACAAGCGGGCGCTCGCGGTGCCGGACGATTTCGAATGCACCTGTTGCTGAGGCTCAAAGCGTCGCCCGCGCGGCGCGGTGATAGCTCAGGTCGAAATAGCGATCGGGCGCAGGCGGCTCGCGGCCGTCGTAAGAAGCTCGCAACCGCAGCACGGTTTTGAGGCCTTCGAGATCGAAGTCAGCGTCCTTCGCGAGCCCGTTCGTCGCATCGGTTGCCACGTTGAGAATTTCCGCGGCGATGTCGGCCGGCACGCTGAGTTGCTCGGCAACGAGCGAAGCTGCACGGGCTTTGTTGGCCGGATCGAGAATCCAACGCAGGCCTTCGATGCAGGCGGCGAGATAAGCGCTCAGCACCGCAGCATTGGCTGCAGCCCAACCGCGCAGCACATAAGGCACGGTGCCGAGGTAGGCGCCGACCTGCGCGGCGACCGGCCCCATATCTTTCAGTCCGGCCCGGCGGGCGTGAATCGCGAATGGCGGATTGAGGACCGCCGCGGCCATGGCCTTGTCATCGCGCATGGCTTCGAAGCGGCGGAACGGCGCGCCCGCTTCGTGGATCGTGTAGTCGCCGCGCTTGAGACCGTGCCGATTGAGGATGTCGTAGAGGACGAACGACCAGCCGGTGTTGGCCACATCGGCAACCAACGTCCGGCCGCGCAATTCGCCAAGATCGGAAATGTCCGGCTGCACGAACAGATGATTGAACCCGTTATCTCCACCCGCGACGATGATCGCGTCCGTGCCGGCATCCACCAGCGCGACGCACTGGTCCGCCGCGCCGTGCACGATCTGATAACGGCCTTCGGCGAGCCCCCGGCGCTGCTCCTCGGAATTCGGTGCGGGCTTCATCTCGACCGCAAGCCCGCGCCGCGCAAACGCGCCGGTCGCCTGCGAGGCAAACAGCGGCAGCGTCTGCGTGCCGGGAAACACCATGATGGTGAGATGCGTGGTCAGGGTCGATGCTCTACCGTGAGGTGCGCGGCAGCGTCGACAGCTTGCGGAAACGGACCTTGCCGCCTTCCGGTGCCCGCCGCGAGTCGTAGCCGGCCTGATGGATCGCCTGCGCCTGATCGCGCGGATATTCGGGCGTGTCGTCATCCCACCATTCGGCGCGCTGCGCCGCGCGTGGCAGCCCAAAGCCGATGATCTCCTCGATCTCCTCGTAGGTCAGGATGAAGTCGTCCCGCGTCTCCCTGAGCAGGTACTCGTAGAGCGACTCGTACTTGTTTTCGTAAACTTCGTATTTGTCCTTGGCCACGCCCGTCTCACCCCTTGATCTGCCGGGCTGCGCGGATGTCCTCGATCAACGCCGTGAACGCACCGAGCGCCGCTTTGGCGGTGTTCACATAAGTCTCGGTCTTGGAGTCGAGCCACTTGTCCGCATAGCCGATCGCGGTGTGCGCGAGCCGCACGCGGCCGTCGAGCCACGGTCCGCCGCCGAAGCCGCCGATCACCGGAATCGCAACGGCTTTCGCCACCGCTTCGCCTGCGATAGGCCCCGAGTTGGTGAAGTCGAGCGCGCAGGAGCCGGCGTCCTCCAGCGTCTTGGCTTCGTCGACGAGTTTGGCTGAAGCCTCCGCGGTGGCTTGCGCCTGCGGCGAATTCTGTGCGCTGTAGGGAATGCCGAACTTCTGCGCGGTCTGCGGCGTGAGCCCGAACTGCGCGAACACTGGAATGCCTTCGCGGACGAGTCTGCGCACCACCTCGGGAAATTCAGCCGCGGCATCGACCTTGATCATGTCGGCGCCTGCTTCCTTCATCAGCCGCAGCGAGGCGCGGAGCGCAGCGTCCGGGCTTTCTTGCGCCGGACCGTAGGGCAGATCGGCGCTGACCAGCGCGCGTGAGGCGCCGCGGCGCACCGCTTTGCTGACGACCATCATCTCGTCCATGGTCACTTCGAGCGGCGTCTCGTGACCCCAGAGATTGACGCCGACCGAGTCGCCGACCGAGATGAGATCGACGCCGGCCAGATCGGCAATCCGCGCCATCGGCGTGTCCCAGGCCACCACACCGGCGATCTTCTTTCCCTCGCGCTTCATCTGCTGAAGCGCGGCGATGGTTACTTTATCAGTCATTGTCAGGCTTTCGCTTTGAGCATGGCGTTGAACGGCTGCGCCGGATCGGCGAGCGCCGCGGGATCGACGGGGATCTTGCGCTCGATCAAGCGGCGGATCGCCGCGAGATCACGCTGCACGTTGATGCCAAGCGCTGCCGAGATCGTGCCGTCTTTCAGTTCGAGGGCCAGCGCGCTCTTGCCGGGCAGCTTTCGGCGCACGCGATGCGCCGCGGGGTCCGCCCAGCCGACACCCTGGATGTAGAGATCGTATTGCTCGGACCAGTACGACGGCACGGTGTTGTAGCTGTCGCTCGCACCGGCGGCGTTGCGTCCCGCCACCGCGCCGTGATCCTGGGCGTGCCGCCAGTTCTCCAGCCGCACCGGCCCCTGCGGGCCGGGAAACACCGTGCAGTCGCCAGCGGCAAAAATGTCGGGATCGGAGGTGCGGCACTGCGCGTCGACCACGATGCCGTCCTGCACGTCGAGGTCCGCGGCTTGCGCGAGCGTGGCATCCGGCTTCACACCGGTGCCGACCAGCACCATGTCGGCGACGGTGAGATCACCCTCGCTCGTTTCCAGCGCGATGCTGCCGTTGAGCTGCGATGTCGCTTGGGTGATCGAAGTCGACAGGTCGAATTCGACACCGCGGTGCTGATGCTCGGCGAGGATCAGCGCTGCGGTCTCCTCGTCGCAGCTTCGCGCCATGATGCGGGGTGCAAACTCGATCACCGTGACCTCCATGCCGAGCTCGGCTGCGGAGGCCGCGGCCTCGAGGCCGATGAGGCCCGCGCCGACCACGACGAGATGCTTGCAGTCCTTGAGGCCGGCCTTGATCGCGCGCGAATGCGATTCGGTGCGAAGGTAGTGCACGCGTGGCATCGAGGCCGGCAGCACCGGCAGCTCCCGCATCAGCGAACCGGTGGCGATCACAAGGGAATCGTAAGGCAGGGGCCCGGCGGTGGTGACGGCCTGATGAGCGGCGCGGTCGATCGCCATGCAGCGGGTCCCGGTCCTGACCGTCACGCCGTGCTTTCCGAGCCCGCCCGGGCCGGCGATCAGAGCGTCCTCGGGGTTGGACTTGCCGAGCAGCACGGCTTTGGACAGCGGCGGCTTCTCGTAGGGCTCGCAGGCCTCGTCGGTCACGAGCGTCACTTCAGCGGCGGAATCGCGCTTTTTGGCCTCCAACGCTGCAAAAACCGCGGCCGGACCGCCGCCAATCACCACAATTCGTCGTGTCATTCCCGAACGTCCAACGGAACAGCAAGGGGCCCTTGCGTGAGGAGATGATCTGGGACCTTCCCACGATACGGGACATTGGTCTACACTCCAGCGGAACGCCGGTCCACGGAGCGGAACACCCGATGTCAATGACAACAACTCACGTTAATCCCCTATCTCCCATCGCGGCTGTTCGCCCGCCGCGAAATCCTGACGGCAGCCGGCTTTCGTCGGTCGCAAGCTCGATCCGATTGCTGAAGGCCTTCTCCGAAGAGCAGGTCGAGATCGGCATCAGCGATCTCGCCAAGCGGCTCGGCGTTGCGAAAAGCACCGTGCACCGCCTTGCGGTGACGCTCGTCGCCGACGGCATGCTGGAGCAGAACCCCGACACCGGAAAATACCGCCTCGGGTTGTCGCTGTTCCGGCTGGGCTCGCTGGTGCGTCAGCGCATGAACATCTCGAACGAAGGCCGCAACCTGCTGCGTGAGCTGCGCGAGAAGGTCGACGAGACCGTGCATTGCGCGGTGCTGGACGGCGCCGACATCATGTACGTGTTCAATCTGGAGGGCACACAGGCGATCCGCATGCGGGCCGACATCGGCGTGCGCAAGCCCGCCTACTGCACCGCCGAGGGCCAGGTGCTGTTGGCCTATCAACCGCCCGAGTTCGTCGAGCGGGTGCTCGCGCGCGGGCTGCCGGCGCGCACGCCGCAGACCATCACCGATCCCGAAGCGTTGAAGAAAGTGCTGGAGGGCATCCGCACCCGCGGCTACGCGATCGAAGACGAGGAAAGCGAGATCGGCATGCGCTGCATCGCGGCTCCGTTGCTCAACGATGCGGGCGAGGTGGTCGCCGCCGTCGGCGTGGCTGGCCCGGTGACGCGGCTCTCCAAGAAGGCGCTGTCGGGCTATCTACCCCATGTGATGGAAACGGCAGCGGCGATTTCGGCGCGGCTCGGCCATCGCGGCAAGTCGGCGACGATTTAGTCGCGCTGCTTTATCAGCGAGTCATTCCGGGGCGCCGCGCAGCGGCGAACCCGGAATTCAGTTCAGCAGGAAGCACCGATGTTCTGGATTCCGGGTTCGCGAGCTTTGCTCGCGCCCCGGAATGACAGCGCTGCTATGTTCAGCCCGCCTTGGCGCTCGTCATCACCAGCAGATAAGTCCCGTGCAGCACGTAGTAGCTCGCGATGGTGACAATGATGGCGTTCGCCCATTTGCGGTACTGCTGGTCGGTCATCGCCTCCAACACGTGCTTTGCCAGCGACGTGCCGATCATCGAACTGATCACCGCGAGCGTTGCGACGATCGGATCGACCGACGCCGTCTGATTGATCAGCGCGCCGAAGTAGATCAGCTTCGCGGCGTGACCGAAGATCTGGCAGACCGCTTTGGTCGCGACGATCTGCTTGCGATCGAGCTTGCCGCCGAGAAAGAACGTGTCGATCAGCGGGCCTGCGACGCCAGTCAGAAGAATCAGCGTCATGCAGATGGTGCCGTAGAACGTGCCCTGCGGCAGGCTCTCGGCGTTCGGCCGATAGCTCTTCGGCAACAGCCGCACCATGAACGGTGTGAAGCCGAGCAGCAGCAGCGCGACCGGCAGGCTCGGCACGTATTGCGTGAACGACCACACTCCGAGTGCAAGCGCGCAGCCCGTCACGTAGGCCATGACCGGCGCCCAGCGCACATGCCGCCACCACAGCAGGCCGCGCCAGGCGTTCGACGCCAGCTGCGTGACGCCGTGAAGCATCATGGCTTCCGGCACCGGCATCATCGCGAGAAGAATGCCGACCAGGATCATGCCGCCGGCCATGCCGAAGATGCCGGACAGAAACGCCGTGCCCACCATGGCGAGGCACAGCGCAGAGATCATCAGTGGGGTCATCGGCGGGTTCCTCCCGCCCTTTCCAATGATCCCAATCGGCGCGCAACTCAAACTGAGTTAGCGAAGCGTCAGAGTCAGGTTTACTGATGGTGGCCGGGAGCCAGACCGGGAAGGTAGCGCGGCACGGCCGCGCAATAGCGGCGATACTCCTCGCCAAATTTGCCGACGAGATAGCGCTCCTCGCGCCGCACGACGCCGAAATGCAGAAGCAATCCGCTCGGGATCATCAGGAGAAGCAGCCAATCGATGCCGAACGCGATCGCGAGCCCGAGCATCAGCGGTCCGCCGCCGACATACATGGGATTGCGCGACCATCGGAAGATGCCGTCGGTGGCGAGCGCCAGCGCCGGCCGTAGCGGATTGACGTTGGTGCCACGCCGCACCAGCGTGCGTCCACCAAGGGCAGTCAGCACGATGCCGAGAAGCATCAGCGCGGCGCCCACCGGGATTCGCCACCGTTGGCCGAGGCCGCCCAGCACGCCGAGGGGCCACCACCATTGCAGCACAGCGGCCAGCGCGATCGTGGCGATCAGCAGCAGAGGCGGAAACACCATCAGATTGGGACGGTCGTGCTCGGTCGCGGCCATGATCCTGCCCTCTGAACGTTGACGGCGCGGTGTCGGCCGATTGACCGTAAGGGGCAAGCTGAGTTATCGCAATCTCAGGACCAGATTTTCTAATGGTCGGGGCGATGCGCAAGCTGCCGTTTCTCAATGGGATCCGGGCCTTTGAGGCCGCTGCCCGGGCCGAAAGCTTCGCCAAGGCGGCTGGCGAAATGAACGTCACGCCGGCCGCGATCAGCCGCATGGTGCAGCTTCTGGAGCAGCGGCTCGGCGTGCCGCTGTTCGAGCGCAAGGCCAACCGGCTGGTGCTCACCGCCGGCGGCCGCGTCTATCAGGCCGGGCTCACACAGATATTCGACCAGCTCGCCAACCTGACCGCGCAGGTCACCGCGATGGCTGGCTCGCGCGTGCTGACCGTTGGCGTGGGCCCGACCTTCGCGACGCGCTGGCTCATTCCGCGACTGGCCGATTTCCAGAAGGACGCCCCCGACATCGAGGTGCGCTTTGCGACCGGCGGCGCAACGCTGCCCTACAACGACGACTGGACCTGCGGCATCCGGCTCGGCACCGGAGACTGGCCGGATTTTCGTTCCGAGAAGCTGTTCCCGGCTGACTTCACGCCGGTCTGCGCGCCAGCGCTGGCGAAGAAGTTGAAATCGCCGGAGGATTTGCGCGGCGTCGCGCTGTTGCGCGTCGCCCATGCCGCAAGCGAGTGGCCGCAGTGGTTCAAGGCGGCCGGCCTGTCGAAGGTCCGCGCCGCAGGCCCGGAGTTCGAATATTACGGCCAGGCCCTGCAGGCCGCGGCGGACGGCGTCGGCGCGGCGATCGGCATCAGCCCTTATGTCGACGACGACGTGAAGGCCGGACGGCTGGTGGCGCCGTACGCCCTTTCGGTGTCAAAGGGCGAGCATTGGTATCTGATCTGGCGCGACAGCCGGAAGGACGAGGCCGCCTTCCGCACGTTCCGCAACTGGATCGTCGGCGCGGCGAAGCGGTAGCAGTCAGCTACTGCGCCGGCTTGCCCTTCGGCGCCATCTGCTTGCCGCGCGGTGAATCGCGGTCGGCGGTGCATTTCGCAATGAAGCTCTTGCGCGCCGCGCCAGTGAGCTTCTTCTCGTCGGCGCCGAAATTGCAGGTGTCGAGCTTCTCCTGCGGGGTGGCAGCCAGCGTGGGCGTTACATGCAACAAGGCAGCCGCAAGCGCTGCCGCGACCGTCAACCGCGCCATCATGATCGTCTTCTCCCTCAAGCTCTAAGCGCCGTCAGCATGTCGGCAATGTATTCCTCGGCGCTGGCGATCACCAGCATCAAAGCCCACGGCCGCAGGTGGGAAAGCGTCTTGGACAGCGCCTCGTCGGACACCGTATTACCGCCGAGCACCAGTGCGGTCGTCATGACGCGCTTGACGCTGCAGGCCTCGCCGATGATCGAGGCGGCCTGGGCGCTTTCGCCCGCCGCGGCGATCATCACCACGAGATCGGCGGTGTTGACCTCGTCGATCAGGTCCTTGGTGCGGCCGGCGAGATCCGAAAGCCAGCCGGCGAAGCTCTCGCCCTGCTTTGGGGTGGTGCCGAAGGCCGACGCTGTGAAGAAGGTCGCGCCATTCCACGGCCGCTGCGCCAGCTCCTTGACGATCCGTTCGCTCGGGCCGTCCAGTGCGATCACCTTGACGGCGCGCTGCTTGGAGTTCGGTGCGTCGATGCGATACCGCGCCTCGGCGGCACTCGACATGCGGGCGGATTCACTTTGCATTTTTTTGCTACCTGATCCGGGCTCTCAACTCCCTCCCCCGCTTGCGGGGGAGGGTCGGGGAGGGGGCGCTACACCGTCGCGTGCTCGCGGCCGTTCTGCACCACCAGCGCTTCCTTCGCGGCGTCCTTGAAGGGCTTGTCCGGCGGCAGCACCACGGCGGCCGACCGCACGCGCTGATGTTCGGCATTCACGCCCGGAGGCGTTTCGCCCTTTTCCATGGCCTTCAGCGCGCGCAGCAGCTTGTGCCGCGCCATGATGATGCCGTTGTCGGTGGACACCAGGTTTTCCCTGCTGCGGTCGACGATCGGTCCCATGCTTTCCTGCAGCGAGGCGTCCTGCATGGCGATGCCATAGACGCCGCTGTAGGTCTTGCCGAGCTTCTGGCCCTCGCGGTCGACAAGGTAATCGTTCGTTTTATTCGCGGCCGGAATGAACGTGCCAGGCACGTAGGAGACGTGGATACCCTGGCCGTCTTCCATCGACTTGCGCTCCTTCGCGGAGAGCGGACGCGTGACCTTGTAGTCGAAACTCCAGGCCCAGCAGTTGTGATCGTCGATCGGCACCCAGAAGTGGCCGTGCACCGGATGGTCCGCGCGCGGCGCGATCATGGTGAAGGCCGGCAGCACATATTGCGTGATGCGCCAATAGTAGTTGCCGTTCTCGGCATTGCGGCGCGCGCCGATGTAGAGGCCACCGGGGCTCTCCACCACCTCGAACACCGGCTTCATGTCGCCCATGTTGTACTGGTTGCCCTTCGAGCCCTTGAACAGCGGATCGCTATTCAGTTCGCCCGAATGCAGGAATGAGACGTGGCTCGAGTCGATGCCGCCTTCCATCGCCTGCAGCCAGTTGCACTCCTGCAGCCGCTTCGACATGAAGCTCTGCTCGGTCGGCACCGTGGCGAATTCCCATTCCGGCAGCGGCGGCTGCTTCTCGGGCGGACCCATGTAGGTCCACAACACGCCGCCGCGCTCGATCAGCGGATAGGACTTCAGCTTGATCTTCTGGCAGTAGCCGCTCTCGGACGGCTCCGACGGCACCTCGACGCATTGGCCGGTGTGGTCGTACTTCCAGCCATGGTACGGGCAGCGAAGCCCGCCATGCTCGTTGCGGCCGAACCACAGCGACACGCCGCGGTGCGCGCAGAACTCGTCGGTGAGCGCGAGCTTGTTGTTGGAGTCACGCCAGGCCAGCAGCCGTTCGGACAGAAGCTTGACGCGCACCGGCGGGCAGCCGGGCTCCGGCAGCTCGCTCGCCAGCAGCGCCGGCTGCCAGCTCGAGCGGAACATCTGGCCCATCGGGGTGCCAGGGCCGGTCTGTGTGAGTAGGTCGTTTTGCTCTTTGCGAAGCATGGCGTGCTCCCTGAAAAGTCGTTGCGCTCTATAGCGCCGGTTGCCGGAATTCCTCAAGCCAAACGATCAAGCGGCTCAAGGCCGTAGCATTGACCGGGCTTCAGAACCCATGGTCTATGATCGAGATCAATTTACCCCTAACCGAGACGTGAGAGAACTAGCTGCCGTGCCGACCAGAGTTGAACTTTGCAAGACCGATCAGGTCGCTGAAGGAACCGCCCTTCGTGTCGAAACCGCAGGTTTGATCCTGGCGGTGTTCCACATAGAGGGAGGCTTCTATGTCACAGACGATACCTGCACCCACGGGCCGGGCTCGCTGTCGGAAGGCTATATCGATGGCGATGTGGTCGAGTGCAACTTTCACAACGGCCAGTTCGACATCAAGACCGGCGAGATCGTGGCGCCTCCGTGCATGATCCCGATCAAGACCTACAAGACAACGGTCGAGAACGACACGGTGTTCATCGACGTCGACTGATCGGCGATTGCGGCTGTTCTGCTCAGAAGAACACGCGATCGGTCACGCGCCGACCCGTGCGGCGCTTCCCGGAAAAATTAGCGACTTGATGACCACCGGCACCGCGCCGGTGGTTTCGAGCATGGTGCCGATGTCGATGTAGTCGAACTCCTTCAGTTCGAGCCCGTCGATCGACACCACGGCGTTCCGAATCTTCATCTCCTCGTGCAGGTGGATGCCGAGGAGGCCTCCGACATCGCCATCGCCGGCGAGCACCAGCGGGTGGCCCTTCTTCAAAATGTTTTCCAGCCCGTCGACTACGCCGCGGCAGAACGCATCGAGCCGCTGGAACGTCGCCGAGCCCTGCCATGGCACGAACACTGCGACCGGCTGTTCGCCGCCATTCAGATCAAGCCGTTTCAGCATCGCCTGCGTCGCGCTCGCGACCGCGGCGGGATCGATGGTCTCGCCGTCAAGCTGAAGCGCCGGTGCGATCACCGGCACGTTGCGCAGCGGCACGGCATCGAGCGGCGCCACGTAGATCGTGCTACCGCTGAGCTGCACGGTGTATTGCGAGGCACCGACCACGGTGGCGCGGATGCCTTCGAGGGATTCGCCGATGTTCGGGCAGAACGCTTCGGCGCGTGCGCGAATCTCGGCGGCCAGCAGCGGACCGAGATCGCCGAACTTCTGCGACTCGTTGCCGTAGATGAACTCCGACACTCCGCCGGAGAACTGGATCTGCGCGATCGGTCCGCGATGCTTCAACGGTTCGGTGCGAAGCAGGCTCACGCCCTGTACCGTAGGTGAACCACCGCGCATCGTCTCGATCAGCCTGTCGGCCATCAGGCCGGCGATGGCTTTGCCCTGGTCGAGTGTCAGCATGCCGCCCGGCTTGAGGTCGAGTCCGAGCTCCAAGCCGTAGCGCCGGCCGGCTTCTTCGACGCGGATGATCTTGCCGTCGGCTTCGAGACAAACCAGCCGCGCGCCGACATCGACCGCGGCCGCGTCGATCACTTTGCCTTCGGCGCAGATCGCGATCTTCGAGGTGCCGCCGCCGACGTCGATGTTCATCACCGTGCATTCGTCGCGGATCGAGCGCGCCACCGCGCCCGAACCGTAAGCTGCCATCACGGTTTCCAGGCTGTCGCCGGCCGACACCGCAACGAGCTTGCCGGCTTCCTTCGCGAACAGTTCGCCAATGGCGCGTGCGTTTTTTCGCTGTACGGCGACGCCGGTAAGAATCAGTGCCCCGGTGTCGATCTCGTCGGGCTCGACCTTGGCGTCCGCGTATTCCTTGCGGATGAAGGCGCCAAGCGCCGCGGCGTCAATGGTGTTTTCAGCCGAGTAGGGCGTCAGCAGAATGTCGGAGGCATAGAACGTCTCGCGCTCGGTGACGACATAGCGGCTGTCGAGCCTCTCCAGCACGATGCGCGAGAACACCAGATGCGAGGTCGAGGAGCCGATGTCGACGCCGACGCTGAGGACGACGACCTGGTCGTCGTCCTCCAGCGAACGGCCGGTGGACGAGAAGAAGACCCGTCCACCCTGATCGTCGGTCTCGACCGGCATGCCGGCCCTTAGGCCTTCAGCTTCAGCAGCGCATCCGCGTTGCCGTGAGTCAGCTTCTCCATGTCGCTCGGCGACAGGTTGACTTGGCTCAGGAACTTCTTGCCCGCCGCATTCGGCGCAAACGGATAATCGATCGAGAACATGATGCGGTCGATGCCGAAGGTCTGCAGCGCCGCGATGAACGGCGGCTGGCTGAAGATGCCGCTGGTCGTGATCCAGACCTGATCGAGGATCGCGCGGCTGGGCTTGCGCTTGAGATGATCGACATCGAGCGACGACACCTCATCGAGGCGCGCCAGCATCACCGGCAGCATCTCGCCCATGTGGCCGATGATGATCTTCAGCTTCGGATGCTTGTCGAGCGTGCCGTTGAGGGCGAGGCGCAGCGTCTGGATTGCGACCTCCGAGTGCCAGCCCCAGCCGGCGGTCGCGAGCACGCGGTCGGCGCCGTCAGGCAGGCCCGAATAATAGATCTCATGCACCGCAGGCGGCGGCAGGTGCGGATGGATGTAGATCGGCACGTCGAGTTCGACCGCGGCAGCGAGCAGGCCGTCGTAGCTCGGATGGTCGAGGAAGCGGTTGTCGGTGGAGCCGTTGATCATGGCGCCCAGGAATTTCAGCTCCTTGACGGAGCGCGTGAGCTCCTTGGCGCAGGCGTCAGGGGTCGCCATCGGCAGGCAGGCGAAGCCCGCGAAGCGGGTCGGGTGCTTGGCGCAGGCCGCGGCGAGCTGGTCGTTCATCTCGCGCGCCAGATCGGCGCCGGCCGCCCCCGGTACCAGATCAGGGCCTGGGCCGCCGGCGGACAGCACCTGCATGGTGACGCCGTTCTCGTCCATCGACTTGAGGCGGACCTCGCCGATCTCGGGAAGCAGATCGTTGAGGCTCGGCTTGCCCGGCGCCTGCTTGCGGCCCTTGAAGCCGCGCTTGGCGATGACGGCTGGGTCGATCTTCTTCACCAACGCCGGGATTGAAAAGTGCTCTTCGAGGGCGACCACACGCATGGACTTTGTGCTCCGGTTTCCTTACCGCTTGTCGCATCCGGCCTTTGTGGTCTGCAAGGGCGTGAGAAGCAAAACGCGCTGATCAAGGCGCATGAAGGGGAGCAGGTCTGCGATGGCGAAGGCTCGGGCGTCGGCGAAATCTGCTGCGAAAAAAGCTGTTCCGGATGAGCGAACGCTGCGCGATCAGGTCGCGGCCGTCACCTTGATGCTCAACGATCTCGGACTGCTTGGCTACAGCGGCCATGTCAGCGCGCGGCTGCCGGGCCGCGATGCGTTCCTGATCCAGCCGTTCGACCAGAGCCGGGCGAGCGTGAAGCCCACCGACCTTCTGATCTGCGATTTCGAGGGCAACACGCTGAAGGGCCCGAAGGGCGTGCGGCCGCCTGCCGAGGTGTATCTGCATTGCGAGATATTGCGCGCACGGCCGGATGTGAATTCGGTGGCGCATTTCCATCATGAGCTCACGACCGTGTTCACGCTGGTCGAGGGATTGTCGCTCAAGCTGATCAAGAACCACGCGGTGCGCTGGGTGAGCGGCATTCCGGTGCACGCCGATCCGAGCCATGTCAGTGATTCTGCGTTGGGCCGTGCGCTTGCCGAAACGCTCGGGCCGCATCACGCGCTGCTCATTCGCGCACACGGTCAGGTGATCACGGCGGAAAGCGTACCCGGCGTGCTGATCGACAGCGTGCATTTCGTCGAGAACGCCGAGGTGATGTATCAGGCGGCGGCACTCGGCAAGGTGATGCCGCTCTCCGATCAGGAGATCGAGGCCATGCTGCACGACTTCACGCGCGACCGGCACATCGACAAGCTGTGGAAGTATTACATCGGCA
Organism: Rhodoplanes sp. Z2-YC6860; assembly: GCF_001579845.1. Taxonomy (GTDB): domain Bacteria; phylum Pseudomonadota; class Alphaproteobacteria; order Rhizobiales; family Xanthobacteraceae; genus Z2-YC6860. The sequence continues at coordinate 154,731 of NZ_CP007440.1, read as the reverse complement.
TCGGCCGCGATAAGGGCCTGCTGCCGAAGGCGTGGAGGTTGTAGAGCCGCCCGCCGCGGTCATTCCGGGGCGCCGCGAAGCGGCGAACCCGGAATCCAGACGCGCACTCGGAGTTTTTAGCTGGATTCCGGGTTCGCGCCTTCGGCGCGCCCCGGAATGACGGTGGCGCCTAAGTAGCGCGAACCGCCGTCACTCCTTCGGCAGCTCGCCCTTGTAGTTCCGGTCGTAATACTCCGGCTTCATCCGGTTCTGGGCGCCGTTCTGCGACAGCATCCCGAGATACTCTTCCTTCAGGAACGGGTCTTCCATCCAGTACGGAATCGACGAGCCGCCTTCGTTGATATCCATGCCGGTGTAGTCGATGTGCTTCTCGCCAGGCGGGCCGGGCTCGCGACCCGGATTGTGCGGGCCGAACCATGCGGTGAGCCGCAGCGGATCCTTCGACACGCCGAAGTGCTGATGGAACCAGCGGGCGCCGCCGGGCGCCGCCGACACCAGGCCGACCGGCTCGTAGTCGACGCGCTTCACCAGATCGGCCTTGCCGTCCTTCCACGGATTGACGCCGGCATGCTCAGGCCACGTGTAGGTGTAGCCCTTGCCGCGCAGACAGATCAGCACCGCCGCCGAGGTGTGTGCATGCGCCTTCGAGTAGCGACCGTTCTCGTGCTGCGCGATCCAGAGATAGAACGTGTTGCCGGTCATGAACGGCTCGATGCGGCGGTAGCCGGGCGAGCGGCGGTTGTCGAGCGGCAGGTCGCAGTTGACGATATCGGGCACGAAGTTGGTGCGCCGCATGGCCAAGCCGCGCACCGGATCGGGCTCGATGTCGTCCTTGTACTTGTAGAAGTCGTCGGCGCCCGAGAAGCGATCGCGGAACTGGAACGGGTTGTCGAAGATCGCGCCGACATTGTTCATCAGGTTCATGAGATTCGGCGCGGTGGTGCCGCCGAGCAGCAGCGCCGGCGACGAGCTCGCATTGACGATGCGGTGCATCGCGTTCACCGGGATCGAGAACAGCGAGCCCTTCTGCCACTCGAACACGTGGCGCTTGTTGTCGCCTTCGAGCCAGACCTCGGTCGAGCCGCGGCCTTCGACCACGAAGTAGATCTCCTCGTAGAGGTGCTTCTCCGGATTCAGCGCGCCCGCGCCCGGCACTTCGACGACGTAGCAGCCCCATTTGCCTTCGGTGCCGTAGAGCTGGATGTAGGTGCCGCGGCCGCCGGTGCGCTTCCACGGCGCCAGCGGCAGGTTCTGCACCTTGCTGATGCCGATCTCGCGGACGATCGGAATGCCCTCCGACTCCATGAAGATGTCGTAGGGCGTTTTCGGCCGGCCGAACTTGCCGAAGCCCGCGCGCTGCCCCGCCGTCGGCTCGTGCCAGTGAGACTGGCCTGGAATGTCATGCATGTGTGTACTCCATCGTTGCAGCGCGCTCGGACCACCCTCCCCCTCCAGGGGAGGGTGCGCCGTGGCACGGTCGGCATGCGTTACGCATGCTCTTTCTCCTCGGCGGCGAGCGACTTGCCTCCCGAGCCTTCGAGCTCGGCCGCGTAGGCCTTGTCCATCTGTGTGGTGAGGCCGTGCTTGGCGAGCTCTTGCGCGAACTGCTTGCGCGTCTCGGGATTCTCATCCCGATAGTCGACCTGATCGCCGCCGAGACGCTTGCTGATCCAGGCCTTCGGCACGCCCTGGGCGTTGCGGATCGCGACGCCCTCATGCTTGAAGGCGAGATAGCGCGCCGGTGTCGGGCCGGTGTTGAAGTGCTGATGCAGCCACATGTTCGGCGGCACGATCATGGTGCCGACCTCCCACTTGTAATAGCGCGGCTCGTCGCCCTCCGGCCACATCAGCGAATAGCCTTCGCCCGAGAGAATGATCACGTGCGCGCCCGGGCCGTGGGCGTGCGCCTTCTTGTAGGTGCCGATCGGGAATTGCGAGATGTGGCTGTTGAGCGAGCTCTTGGCGAAGTTGAAGCGGATGTGGCCGCCGCCTGCGCCGCGCTCTTTCGCGGCGATCAGCGGCAGGTTGACGGCATCCGGCACGAAGTTCGTCGCCAGCAGGAAGCCTTTGGTCTCGTCCTTCGCCGAGAAGTAATCCGGCTCGCCGTTGAAGCGGCCCTTGAAGTCGTACTTGGTGCCGAAGATGAAATCCAAATCCTCGTAGAGGTTGATCACGATCGGCGCGTTGGTCACCGAGACGAAGCGCGCCGGCTCGCGGCCCGAGCCGTTGAAGTGCTGGTGCCAGCAGTTCAGCGGGACCGCGAACAGCGCGCCGGCCTTCCATTCGAAGGTGATGCGCTGGCCGGCGTCGTTCCACACCGTCGTGGAGCCGCGGCCGCTGAGGATCATGATGGTCTCTTCGAACAGCTGCCGCTGCGGCGCGAGCGTCTTGCCCGGCGGGATCTCGCAGACGTAGCAGTCGTTCGAGGTGCGCGACGCCTCGTGGTTCATGAACACGCCAAGTCCGCCGCGGCGCGCCCAAGGCTTCAGCTCGACGGTGTTCAAGTTCTGTACGTAGGTCGAGCTGATGAGATCGAGGCCTTCGCTTTTGATCCAGCGCGTATAAGGCGTCTCCTTTTCGGCGGCGAACTTCTTGGCAAACTCGTCCGAAACGACCGCGTCTTTGGCCATGACCTGATCTCTCCGCCAGAATAATTCTTCTATACGGAACGGCGTTCCGCATTTATGGATCAAAATATCCCGGCCGCAGGGGCCGTGCAAACCGCCCGCTATGCCGAACAACGCCACCACCAAGTGCGCCAGATGCCGCATCGCGACCGGATGACAACGCGTTGTGCTGCATGGCAAAGTCCGCGCGACAACAACAACAAAATGCACAGAGGGAAGGAAACAATGGGCATTTCATCGGCCAAGTTCCTACGGGCCAAGCTGGCCTTATTGCTGATCGGCGGCGCAGTATTCGGTTCTGCCACAGGCGCCGTGGCCGACACCTATCCGTCGCGCAACATCTCGGCGATCATTCCGTTTGCGCCGGGCAACGCCAACGACGTCACGGCGCGCATCGTGTTCGAACAGCTCCAGAAGCAGCTCGGCCAGCCGATTGTCATCGAAAGCAAGCCCGGCGCGGGCGGCACCATCGGTGTCGGCCAGGCCGCCAAGGCCGCGCCGGACGGCTACACCGTGTTGTTCCACTCGGCGACGTTCAGCGCGTCCTACGTGACGCACAAGTGGCTTCCTTACGACACGCTGGGTGACTTCACCGCGGTGAGCCCGGTCGGCATTTCGCCGAGCGTGCTCGTGTCTTCCCCGGCCAAGGGCTACAAGACGGTGGCCGATCTGGTCGCGGCCGCGAAGGCCAATCCCGGCAAGCTCGACTTTGCCTCGGCCGGAATCGGGGCGGCGTCGCATCTCGCAGCCGAGAAGTTCAACATCGCGGCCGGCATCAAGACCCAGCACGTCCCGTTCAAGGGCCCGGTCGAGGCGATGGCCGAACTGATGGCTGGCCGCATCGACTACTATTTCCTGCCGCTTGCCGCCGCGATCGCACAGATCAAGAGCGGCACGGTGACACCGCTTGCGGTGTCGTCCGACAAGCGCGTGGCGCAGCTGCCCGACATTCCGACGACCGCCGAGGTCGGCTATCCGGCTGCGGCTTATGCGTTCTGGAACGGTCTGTTCGTGCCGGTGAAAACGCCGCAGGATGTCGTCGCCAAGCTCTATCAGGAAACGCAGAAGGCTGTGGCCGATCCGATCGTGAAAGAACGTCTCGACAAGGTCGGTGTTCAGCCGCTGGTCATGACGCAGCCTGAATTCCAGAAATACTTCGAAGCTGACGTCAAGGACACGGATAAGCTCGCGCAAGCTGCGGGCATCCAGAAGCAGTAACGGCACGAGACACGTGCCGCATTGGGAGGTTCGCGATGTTGAGTGAACGCGTGATCCGTGCATCTCGCACGGCGAAGGCGGCGTAGCCTCCCATGTCGCAACGGGCCGTAGCGTTGTTTGCAGCGTTCGGCCTCCTGGCGGGTGTGCGTGTCGCGATCGCGCAATCCGATCCGGCCCAGACCTGGCCGTCGAAGCCGATCCACGCCATGGTGCCGCTCGCACCCGGCACCGGCGGTGACGTGGTGGCGCGGCTCGTGCTCAACGGCCTGTCGCAGACGCTCGGCCAGTCGATCGTCATCGAGAACAAGGGCGGCGCGGGCGGCACGATCGGCACAGGCCAGGTCGCGAAGGCCGATCCCGACGGCTACACGCTGTTGTTCGTTTCCGCGTCGCACGTCATCGCGCCGGCGCTCTATCCCCATCTGCCTTATGACCCGGCCGGCGATTTCGCGGCGGTGGCGCTCGCCGGCAGCGTGCCGAGCGCGCTGGTGGTGTCGCCGTCGAGGGGCTTCAAAGACCTGAACGACTTCGTGGCGAAGGCCAAGGCCAGCCCTGGCGGCTTCACCTACGCGTCGGCCGGCGTCGGCTCGACCACGCACCTGACGGCCGAGCGCTTCCGCATCAGTGCGGGCTTCAAGGCCGTCCATGTGCCGTTCCGCGGCGGCGGCTTCCAGCCCGAAATCATCGCCGGGCGCGTCGACTTCGGCTATTCGCCGATCGCGACGTCGCTGCCCAACATCAAGGAAGGCCGGCTTCAGGCGATCGCGGTGTCGAGTCCCAAACGCGCTTCGGCGCTGCCCGACGTGCCGACCACACTGGAGATGGGCTATCCGGATTCCGACTACGTGATCTGGTTCGGCATTTTCATGCCGGCCAAGACGCCGCGCGAGATCGTCGAGAAGGCCAACGCTGCAACGCGTAAAGCGCTCGATGAGCCCACGCTGCGGGACCGGCTCGCGGGCCTCGACGTCACGCCGATGCCGCTGTCGCCCAAGGAATTCGACGAACTGGTCCGCCGGGACATCGTCGCCAATGCGGCGCTCGCAAAAGCCGCAGGCCTGCAACCGAACTGAATGGGAGGACTGACATGAAGAAACTTGCTCTCGCGATGGCAGCGCTCGCTCTGGCCGTGGGTGGCGCGGGTTTCGCGCAAGTCAAAGCTCAAGACAAATATCCGTCCAAGCCGGTGAAAATCATCGTGCCGTATGCGCCGGGCGGCGGCACCGACATCACGGCGCGTTTGTTCGGCGATCATATGAAGGCGATCCTCGGCCAGCAGTTTGTGGTCGAGAACAAATCCGGCGCATTTGGCATGCTCGCGATCGAGGAGATGGCGCGTTCCAAGCCCGACGGCTACACGCTGATGGTAGGCAACGTGTCGACCAATGCGATCACGCCGGTGCTGTTCAAGAACAAGCTCAAGATCGATTACGAAAAGGATGTCGTGTCGGTCGCGCGCTTCAACATCTATCCGTCGTTCCTGATCGCCACCACGACCAATTTCGACGTGAAGGACGCCAAGGACCTCGTTGCGCAGGCGAAGAAGAATCCCGGCAAGATCCGCTACTCCAGCGCCGGTGTCGGCTCCTTCCCGCACTACGACATGGAAATCTTCTCGCGCCGGGCCGGCGTCGAGATGGTGCACATCCCCAACAAGACCGGCGCGGCCGGCATGCTCAACGATCTCGTGGTGGGGGACGCCCAGGTCGCGATCATCAATTCGGCATCGTCCGCTGCGATGATCAAGGCCGGCAAGCTCAGGCCGCTCGCGGTGGTCGCCGAGCAGCGGCTTTCCGGCTATCCCGATGTGCCGACCATGGCGGAGGCGGGCTTCTCCGGTGTCGGCACGCTGCACTGGCAGAGCATGCTGGCGCCGGCCGCGACCCCGAAACCTGTGATCGACACGCTGTTCAAGGCGATCGTCGAAGCCTCGAAGGACCCTGCGCTGAAGGAGGCCTTCGACAAGCAGATGGTCAGCATCAAGATCAGCGCGTCGCCCGAAGAGGCCAAGACCTGGCTCAAGGGCGAGCTCGATTCCTGGAAAAAGATCACGTCGGAAGTGAAGGTCGATCTGGCGGAATAATCGTCCCATCACGGCGGAGGCCATGGTCATGAGACGTTTGCAATCGCTTGTTCTGGCGTTCGGACTTCTTGGATTGGTGGCCACCGCCGCATCGGCCGAGGACAAATACCCGTCCAAGCCGATCAAGATCGTGCTCGCCTATGGCGCGGGCAGCGCGACCGACATCATCACGCGCATCATGTGCGATCAGCTGCGTCAGGTCATCGGCCAGCCCTGCGTGGTCGAGAACAAGCCCGGCGCTTTCGGCATCATCGCCGTCGAGGAAATGGCGCGCTCCAAGCCGGACGGCTACACGCTGATGATCGGCAACGTCTCGACCAACGCGATCACGCCGGTGCTGTTCAAGGACCGGTTCAAGATCGATTACCAGAAGGACGTGGTTGCGGTGGCGCGTCTGGCCGACTTGCCGACGTTCCTCATGGCGACAACGCGGAATTTCCCGCCGAAGACGCTCGCCGAGATCGTCGCCTATGCCAAAGAGCGGCCCGGCAAGTTGAAATATGCGAGCCCGGGCGCCGGCAGCTTCCCGCACTACGACATGGAAATCCTGGCGAAGCGCGCCGGCATCGCGATGCAGGCGATCCACATCAAGGCGGGGCCGCCGGGCTACATCAACGACATGACGCTCGGCGATATCCAGCTTGCATTCATGAACGTCGCGACGTCCGCGCCGCAGATCAAGGCCGGCACGCTCAAGCCGATCGTGACCACGACCGAGAAACGGCTCGACGACTACCCCGATGTGCCGACCATGGCGGAAGCAGGCTTCCCCGGCGTCGGCACCATGCTGTGGGCGGGCCTGTTCGCGCCGGCAGGGACGCCAACGCCGGTGCTCGAGACGCTGCAAAAAGCCGTGGTTGAGACGCTGAAGTCGCAACCGGTTCTCGAAAGCTACGCGCGGCAGAACGTCCGCAGCAATCCGACCGCGACATTGGCCGAAGCACAAAGCTGGCTGAACGGCGAAATCGCCTCGTGGCAGAAGATCACGAGCGAGATCAAGATCGATTTGACCGACTAGACGCGAGCGTTATCGACGAAACCACAGAGGGCCTTGCGATGAAAATCTCGAAAGCGCTTCTGCTCCTTGCTGCGGGCTTGTCAGGAAGTTTGGCGTCCGGCATGACCGCGGCTTCGGCACAAGACAAATTCCCATCCAAGCCGATCAAGGTGGAAGTGCCGTTCGGCGCCGGCAGCGCGACCGATATCGTGATCCGGATCGTCGGCGACGAGATGCGCCACGAGCTTGGCCAGCAGATCGTGGTCGAGAACAAGCCCGGCGCATTCGGAATCCTGGCCATCGAGGAAATGGTGAAGGCGCGGCCGGACGGCTACACGCTCCAGGTCGGCAATCCCGGCACCAATGCGCTGGCGCCGATCATCTACAAGGACAAATTCAAGATCGATTACGACAAAGAGGTCGCGATGGTGACGCGGCTCGGCGAAGTGCCGCTGATCCTCGCCGCGACGACGAAGGATTTCGCACCGAAGACCTACGCCGAGTTCATCGCGCTGGCCAAGGCCAATCCCGGCAAGGTGCGCTACGCCAGTGTCGGCGTCGGCAGTAACAACCACTACGATACGGAGGCTTTCGCGCAGTGGGCCGGCATCAAGATGGTCCATATCCCGAACAAGGGTGGCGGTGCGGCGATCACCAACGACCTCGTCTCGGGCGATGCGCAGGTGGCATTGGTCAATGCGGCAAGCTCAGCCGGCGTGATCAAGGGCGGGCTCCTGAAGGTCCTGGCCGTGATGGCGGACGAGCGCCTGGCGGAATATCCGGACGTGCCGACCCTAAAGGAGTTGGGCTACGCCAACGGCAAAGGTCTTTGGTCGGCGCTGTATGCGCCGTCGAAGACACCGCCGGACGTGCTTGAAGCAATTCACAAGGCGACCGTCACGGCGCTGAAGTCGGCCCCGGTGAAAGAGGCGTTCCAGAAGCAGATGATCAAGGCCGTGCCGAATGCGTCCATCGCGGACGCCAAGGCGTGGGATGAGGCCGAGCGGGCCTATTGGAAGAAGCTCACCGAGACCGTGAAGGTCGAAAAGCCGGAGTGAAATCCCTCTCCGCCTCGTCCTGAGGAGCGGCCGAAGGCCGCGTCTCGAAGGATGGGGCGGCCACACGGTTCGAGACGCATTGCTTACGCAATGCTCCTCACCATGAGGCCGGGAGAGGGCGCAATATGTGAGAGGAATGCAATGAACGTGGAAGTGAAGCCGAGCCAGACCGCCTACAAGCTCAAGATCGAGAAGGATGTCGACGTGCCGATGCGCGATGGCGCGCGGCTCAAGGCCGACGTGTTCCGGCCCGACGATGGCGGCAAGTTTCCGGCGCTCCTCAACCTCGGTCCTTATCAGAAGGACAAGCTCTGGGTTCCTCCGGCGGCATTGGAGGAAAAAGCCTCGCCACATATGAACTGGGAGACCGTGACGCCGGAATGGTGGGTGCCGCGCGGTTATGCGGCCGTGCGCGTCGACGGTCGCGGCAGCGGCAAGTCGCCCGGCCAGTGCGAGCCGTGGTCGCTCGCCGAGGCCATCGACTTCTACGACGCCATCGAATGGGCCGCGGCGCAGCCGTGGTGCAACGGCAAGGTCGGGCTGTCTGGCATTTCCTACTACGCCATCAATCAGTGGTTCGTCGCCAATCTGCAGCCGCCGTCGCTGAAGGCGATCATCCCGTGGGAAGGCTTCGCCGACATCTATCGCGATGCGCTGTTCCACGGCGGCATCCTGAGCGTGTTCATGACCAACTGGGTCACGGCGCATCTGATGCATCACGTCATGGGCCGTGCCGCGCAGCTCAATCCGGATGGCTGGCAGACCAACACAATGTGGCATTGGCTGCACCACAATCTCGACAGCGGCGTGCTGCGCGGCTCGCAGGCGCAGTGGGACAAGATCACGGTGCCGTTTCTCTCGGTCGGCAACTGGACCGGCTTCGCGCTGCATCTGCGCGGCAACACCGAAGCCTTCATGCGCTCGAACTCGAAGCACAAGAAGCTTCGCATCCACAACGGTTCGCACGTGCATCCGTTCTACACCGAGGAGGGCAAGCGCGATCAGATCCGCTTCTTCGATTACTGGCTTAAGGGCATCGACAACGGCGTGATGGACGAGCCGCCGGTCAAGCTCGCGATCCGCAAGGGCAAGGACGAGATCGAGTGGCGCAACGAGAACGAATGGCCGCTCGCGCGGACGCAATGGACCAAGTTTTATTTTGACATCGCGAAGGCCGCCGATGGCAAGGAGCCGCGGCTCGGCACGCTCACCAAGGAGAAGTCCGCCAAGGCCAGCTCCTGCACCTATCCGTCGTTCAATCTCGGCACCATGGGCTCGACGTCGGCGGCCTCGTCGCAGGTGATGGGCGGCGGCATCAAGCCCGGCATGGGGATCGCGTTGTCGACGCCGCCGTTGACCGAAGATGTCGAGGTCACCGGTCCGCTCGCCGCCTCGTTCTACGTGTCGAGTGAGTCTGAGGATATGGACCTGTTCCTGACGCTGCGGAATTTCGACGCCGACGGCAACGAGATCATGGAGACGGGACAGCAAGGCACGCCGGTGCCGGTGGCGAAAGGCTGGCTCCGCGCCTCGCATCGCGAGCTCGATCCGGACCTCACGCTGCCATACCGGCCCTATCACAAGCACACGCGGCGGCAGTTCCTGAAGCCCGGCGAGATCGTGAAGGTCGATGTCGAGATCTGGCCGACCTCGATGGTGTTCAAAAAGGGCCACCGCATCCAGCTCGATGTGCAGCCGCGCGATGGCGCCGGCAGCCAGTCGTATCTGCACTATCACGCCGACTACAACACCGGCACCAACACGATCTACGCGGGCGGCGCGTATGAATCGTATCTGCTGCTGCCGGTCGTTCCGAAGACGTGATGACAGCAATGATCCGGTCTCGTGCAACTTGCTCCGTTACCTCGCCCCGCTTGCGGGGAGAGGTCGGATCGCAAAGCGATCCGGGTGAGGGGAGCTCTCAACAGAGCAGCTCGTGGAAATTCCCCCTCACCCCGGCCCTCTCCCCGCGAGCGGGGAGAGGGAGCGAGACGCCGCCCGTGTCACGAAAAAGCGAGGTGGCGCATCGTGAGTGACATCCGCCGGCCAGCTGCTCCGTCAAACTGGGACGTCCTCGCCCGTGCCGACGTGCTGTCGGGGCTTCTGTTCATCGCCCTTGCGGTGTTCGGTCTCTGGATCTCGCGCGACTATCCAGTCGGCACGTCGCTGCGCATGGGCACCGGCTATGTGCCGCGGCTTCTGTGCTGGGTGCTGCTCGGCCTCGGCGTGATCGTGCTGGCGCAGGGGCTGCGTCAGCCTTCCCCGCCGCTGCGCTCCACCGCGATTGCCTGGCGCGCGGTGCTGTCGGTGACGATCGCCATCGTCGCGTTTGCGCTCAGCATCGAGCAGCTAGGTCTGGTGATTGCGATCGTGCTGCTCACGGGTATCGGCGCTCTGGCAACCAAGGCGCTGCGGCCGCTGGAAACCGCGATCGCGGCTGTTGTGCTGATCGTTCTGTCGTGGGGCATCTTCATCGCCGGACTGGGCCTCGCCATCCCGATCTGGCCGGAATGGTAGTCCATGGAATTTTTCCATAACCTCGCCCTGGGTTTTGGCGTCGCGCTGACGCCGGCCAATCTCGCCTTCGCATTTCTCGGCGCCATGGTCGGCACCTTGATCGGTGTGCTTCCCGGCATCGGTCCGATCGCGACCATCGCGATGCTGTTACCGCTCACGTTCCATCTCGAGCCGGTGTCCGGCTTGATCATGCTGGCCGGCATCTTCTACGGCGCCCAATACGGCGGCTCGACCACGGCCATTCTCGTGAACCTGCCCGGCGAGACGTCGTCGGTCGTCACTTGTCTGGACGGCCACCAGATGGCGCGGCAGGGCCGCGCCGGCGCAGCGCTCGCCATTGCGGCGCTGGGCTCGTTCTTCGCGGGCTCGGTCGCAACCGGACTGATCGCGGCCTTCGCGCCGCCGCTCTCGCGGGTCGGCCAGTCGTTCGGTGCGCCGGAGTATTTCTCGCTGATGCTGGTCGGCCTGATCGCTGCCGTGGTGCTGGCGCACGGCTCGGTGATCAAGGCCATCGCCATGATCGTGGTCGGCCTCTTGATCGGGCTCGTCGGCACCGACGGCAATACCGGCGGCGAGCGCTTCACCTTCGGCATCCGCGAGCTCACCGACGGCATCGACGTGGCGACGCTGGCGATAGGTGTGTTCGGCATCGGCGAGATCATCTCCAACCTCGCGCGGCCGGAAGAAGAGCGTTCGGTGGTGACGCAGAAGATCACGCGGCTGTGGCCGACCGCCGACGATTTCCGCCGCTCCTGGCGCGCGGTGCTGCGTGGCACGGTGCTCGGTTCCGCGCTCGGCGTGCTGCCGGGCGGCGGCGCGACGCTCAGTTCGTTCGCCGCCTATGCGCTGGAAAAGAAATCATCGAAGGAGCCGCAGCGCTTCGGCCGCGGCGCGGTCGAGGGCGTGGCCGCGCCTGAATCGGCCAACAACGCCGGCGCGCAAACCTCGTTCATCCCGATGCTGACGCTCGGCATTCCGGGCAACGCCGTCATGGCGCTGATGATCGGCGCGCTGACCATCCACGGCATTCAGCCCGGCCCGCAGATCATGGTGGAACGGCCGAATCTTTTCTGGGGCATGATTGCCTCGATGTGGATCGGCAACCTGATGCTGGTCATCATCAACCTGCCGCTGATCGGCATCTGGGTTCAGCTTCTCAAGGTGCCGTATCGCTTCCTTTATCTCGCGATCCTGTTGTTCTGCGCGATCGGCGTCTACACGGTGAACAACAGCTATTCGGCGGTGGTCATCGCGGCCTTCTTTGGCGTGGTCGGTTTCGTCTTGATGCGTCTCGAATGCGAGCCGGCGCCGATGATCTTGGGATTCGTGCTTGGCCCGCTGATGGAGGAGAACCTCCGCCGCGCCATGAAGATCTCGAGCGGCGATCCGATGATTTTCGTGCATCGGCCGATCAGCCTTGGTCTGCTGATCGCCGCTGGCCTGCTGCTGGTCGTGCTCGTGCTGCCCTCAATTCGAGGCAAGCGCGAAGAGGTGTTCCAGGAAGGATAGGTGTCGCTTAAGGCGACACCTCCTCCAGCACGCGCCCCTTGGTCTCGATCGCGAAAAAGGCCGTGATCACCGCGCCCACCGCGGCGACGACGCCGAACCACAAGAACACCGACGACAGCCCGCCGGCGATCATGTAGCCGACGGCGGTCGGCCCGATGATCGAGGCAAAGCGCAGCCACGCCGTCGCGGTGCCGACGCCGAGCGCGCGCACCCGTGTCGGATAGAGCTCCGGCGTATAGAGAATGAGGCCGATGTTGATGGTGCTGATGAACAGGTAGGCGATGCTCATATAGAGCAGCACCTCCTCGGCGGTCGGACCGCCAATGCTCGCCAGCATGCCGAGGCTTGCCGCCGCCGCGGCGAACGCAACCGCGAACCAGATACGGCGGCCGATGGCGTCGATCGTCATGGCACAGATGAATGTGCCGACGAGGCCCGCCACCTGCATGATCAGCCCGTAGCGCAGCGACACGTCGAGCGGCAGCTTGAACACGGTGCGATAGATTGTCGGCAGCCAGATCGCGAGACCGTAGTTCACCAGATAGGACGCAAACCAGATCACCCAGACCACCAGCGTGCGCCGCAGATAGAGCTCGCCGAACAGGTCGGACAGCGACGCTCGAACGCTTTGCGTCGTCGCGACGGGCACAGGCGGCGGCAGCGGTTGTCCGAGCGCCTTTTCGCTCTCGCGCTCGATGAGCGCCACCGCCTGCTCGGCTTCCGCCGTGCGGCCTCGCATGGCGAGCCAGCGCGGCGATTCCGGCAGCAGCACCCGCAACATCAGCGCGACGATGGCGGGGATCGCGCCGAGATAGAACATCCACTGCCAGCCGAGATGCGGCACCACCCAAAGCCCGATCAGGCTCGCGCCGGTCAGTCCGATCGGAAACACGAGTTCGTAGAGCAGCACGAAGCGGCCGCGGTTCTGCGCCTTGGTCAGCTCGCTGATGTAGACCGCCGCGACCGGCACTTCGCCGCCGAGGCCGATACCCTGCAGAGCCCGAAATGCGACGAGCGAGTTGTAGTCCCAGGCGAAGGCGCAGACGAGGCTCATCACAGCGAAGGTCGCGATCGACCCGATCATCGCAGGCATCCGGCCGAAGCGCTCGGCAATCCAGCCGAACAGCAATGCGCCGATGAGCTGGCCGACGAAGCCCGCCGAGATCATCATGCCGATCTGCGGCGGCGTGAGCTTCCACATCGGCACCAGCACCGGAAGCGCGGTGGCAATGGCGAGCGCGTCGAACGCATCGAAGAACGTCGCGACGCCGACGATGATCCGCGCACGGACGTGCCACCACGAGGTCGGAATTCGCTCGATCCGCGCGACGACGTTGTCGATCGTGCCGGCCGATGACGCTCGCCCCCCGGCGGCTGCCTGATCCATGAAGTCCTCCCCTGCATTCTTGATTTTGGCTGACGATATCACGTCAGTTGCAAATGCAAGAGTCAGCCTTGGACCGAAGCGACGCGCACGGCGTCCCGCATCGTGAGCCAGCAGCTCACTCGCCGCCGGCGAGCCCGAAGCCCAGCGCGGTGACGATCGTCGTCACCTGCTCACGCAGCGCCGGCAGCGGAATGAATTGCAGCTTCTCTTCGAGGCCGAGCGCGACGAGACCGTGCACAGCCGAGAACAGCGAGCGCGCCAGCAGCGCGCGCCGCTCCCGCGTCACGTCGGGCTGCAACTCCTCGACGGGCCGCTCGACATACTCGAACAGCCGCTCGAGATCGCGCTGATACCATTCGGGAGGGACCTGTCCCGACGCCAGGCGGTGCTCGAACAGCGCCTGCCATTGGCTGCGATGGGTCGAGGCGAAATCGAGATAGGCCAGGGCCAGCTTGACGAGTTGTTCGATTGCCCAGTCCGGGCCACGGCCCGGCGACACCGCGTCAGACAGAATCTTTTCCAGTTCAGCCAACGTGCGCGCATTCGCCAACAGCACCAGTTCGTCGAGGTCGGCCACCACGTTGTAGATCGCCCCGACAGCGCATCCGACCTCGTCGGCCAGCGCCCGGGCCTTGAGCCCCGAAAGTCCGTTCTTTGCGATGGCGCGGGCCGCCGCATCGATCAGCGCATCTCTCAGGTGCTCGCGGCGGGTGGCGGTATTCATCAGCATTCTCAGTCTGTTAACGATATTATGAACATCGTTCAAAACACATCTTGGACATTGTTCAAGTCCCAAGTAACGTATGAACGTGGTTCATAAGGGAGTTCGCCAAACATGATCAAGTCGTTTTGGACATTGGTACGCGGCACTGTTTACGCCGCCGAACAGGAGGCGGTCGACCGGAGCGCGCTGCTCGTGCTCGACCAGCATATCCGGGATGCCGCGGCCGGCATCGAACGGGCCAAGCGGGCGCTCGCCGTGGCGATCGCCCAGGATGAAGCCGAGGGCAAGCGCCTCGAATCGACCTTGTCCCGGATCGCCGACCTGGAAGACCGCGCGACGGCGGCGCTTGCCGGCGGCCGCGAAGATCTCGCGACCGAAGCCGCGGAAGCCATCGCCATGATGGAGGCCGACCGCGACGCCATGCGGGAAGCCCGCGCGGTGTTCGCCAAGGAGATCGGGCGGTTGCGTCATGACGTCACCGGCGCAACGCACCGCCTCCGCGAATTGGAGCGTGGCCGCCGGATTGCCACCGCCGCGGAATCGGTGCGGCGGCTCCGGCACGGCGGGCTCCAGCCCGCGGACCACGGCGCGGCAGGCCTTGCCGAAGCCGAGGCGACGCTCCGGCGGCTGCGCGAGCGGCAGGCCGAAGACGCCGCAGCCGATGCGGCGATGGAAACCCTCGACGCCGGCACCGCCGGAACCTCGATCGCCGACCGGCTCGAAGCCGAAGGTTTCGGCCGCCGCATCCGGCCGACGGCGGGCTCCGTGCTGGAGCGCCTGCGCCAGCGCAAGCCCGTCGCCGTGCCCCCTGAAGCCAATCCCAACCCCCAACCCTGCTAATCCGGAGCCTGTGTCATGAACCAGCAAGCTGCTCAACACACCTCAACCTGGGTCACCTTCACCTATGCGAGCTTTATCGGCGCGCTCCTGATGGTGGCCGCCGGCGTCGTCCTGATGCCGATGGACCTGTGGATCAAAGGCTATTTCGCCATGGGCATCGTCATGCTGATCCAGTCCTGCATCACTCTGACCAAGACCATCCGCGACGTCCATGAGAGCGGCAAACTTGTGAACCGCATCGAGGACGCCAAGGCCGAGCGCCTGCTGATGGGCATCGAGCGGGGCAAGGAATAACCCGGAACCCGCGAAACACTGGCTTAACCGCGCCGCTGTAGTCAGTGGCGCGGTTGGCTGGACGGCTTAAACTACTCCCGGACCACAGGCCCTATTGACCAGCCCTGGGATACGACCCGCCCCGAGCGAATTTAAGGACCCTCCGATGTCCACCCCTTTGTTGCTGTCTCGTCGTTTCTCGCCGCTGTTCTGGTGCCAGTTCTTTTCGGCCTTCAGCGATAATTTTCTCAAGAACGCACTCGCCTTCCTGATCGTGTTTCACATCGGCGGCAGCCTCGCCGAGCCGCTGACGCAACTCGCGGCGGCTGTCTTCATCGCGCCCTATTTCATCCTGTCGGCGCTCGGCGGCCAGATCGCCGACCGCTTCGACAAGGCGACCATTGCGCAACGGCTGAAGCTCGCCGAAATCGGCGTTGCCGTTGTCGCGGTGATCGGGTTTTGGCTGCATTCGGTGCCCGTACTGTTCGTCGCACTCGCCGGCTTCGGCGTGATAGGCTCGCTGTTCGGCCCGATCAAGTACGGCATCCTGCCGGATCTGCTGCCCAAGTCGTCGCTGCCGGCCGCCAACGCGCTGGTCGAAGGCGCGACCTTCATGGCGATTCTGCTCGGCACCATCGTCGGCGGCCTTGCTGCGAAAAGTGACCCGGCCTCGTTCTCCGGCCTGATGATCGTGTTCGCCCTGCTGTGCTGGGGCTCGAGCCTGCTCATTCCGAAGGTCGGCTCAGGTGCGCCCGATCTCGTGGTGTCCAAGAATATCTTCAGCTCCACCTCCGAGCTTCTCGGTCATCTGCGCAGCGACCGGAAGATGTGGTGGGGCGGCCTGGTCACGAGCTGGTTCTGGCTGGTCGGCGCCGTCGTGCTTGCGGCCATGCCGGCGCTGGTGAAGAACGTGCTCGGCGGCAACGAAGACGTCGTCACGGTCTATCTCGCAGTGTTCTCGGTCGCGGTTGCGGTGGGCTCGGGTCTTGCGGCCTGGCTGTCGGCCGGCCGCATCGTGCTGCTGCCGACCCTGGTCGGCGCGATCGGGCTGACGCTCTTCGCCCTCGATCTCGGTTTCGCGACCTATGGCTCGCTGCATCAGGGCGCGCCGCTTGGCGTCTCCGAAGCCTTCGCGACGGCGCTTGGCCTTCGCATGGCGATCGACCTTGCGGGTCTCGCGATCTGCGGCGGCCTTTACATCGTACCGACGTTTGCGGCCGTGCAGGCCTGGGCGGGCGCCGATCACCGTGCGCGCGTCATCGCGGCGGTGAACGTGCTCAACGCAGCGTTCATGGTCGGCGGCACCGTGGTGGTGGCGCTGGTGCAGTATGCCCTGCAGCTTGGCGGCCCGGGCGTCTGCGTGCTGGTCGGCGTGACCACCGGCATTGTCGCGGTCCTGATCGCCAGGACCATGCCGGCCAATGCGATGATGGATTTCCTGTCGATCCTGTTCCGCGCGGTCTATCGCGTGGAGCTCAAGGGCGTCGACAACCTCCTGCACGCCGGCCCTAATCCGATCATCGCGCTCAACCACACGAGCTTCCTGGATGCGGCGCTCGCGATGTCACTGCTGCCGAAGGATCCCGTATTCGCGATCGACAGCGAGATGGCGAAGAAGTGGTGGGTCAAACCGTTCCTGCGCTTCACCCGCGCGCTGCCGATCGATCCGACCAAGCCGATGGCGACGCGCACGCTGATCAACGCCGTCAAGGGCGGCGATCCGCTGATCATCTTCCCGGAGGGCCGGCTCACGGTCACGGGCAGCCTGATGAAGGTCTATGACGGCGCGGGTCTCATCGCCGACAAGACCGACGCGTTCGTCGTGCCGGTGCGGCTCGAAGGCCTCGACGCCACGCCGTTCACCCGGCTGTCCCACTCGCAGATCCGCCGCCGCTGGTTCCCGAAGGTCAAGGTCACCGTTCTGGAGCCGGTCAAGCTTTCGGTTGATCCGACGCTCAAGGGCAAGCATCGCCGTCTCGCGGCCGGTGCGGCGCTTTACGAGATCATGTCTAACCTCGTCTACCGCACCACCTCGATCGAACGCACGGTGCCGGAGGCGTTGATTGAGGCTGCGCAGATCCACGGCATGGGCCGCATCGCGGTCGAGGATCCGGTGTCGGGTGCACTGAGCTACCGCAAGCTCCTGATGGGCGCGCGCATCCTCGGCGAGAAGCTGATGCCGTTCGCGTCGGAGGGCAAGCCGGTCGGCCTGATGCTGCCCAACGCCAACGGCACGGCGGTGACGCTGATCGCGCTGATGTCGGCCGGCCGCGTGCCGGCGATGATCAACTTCACGGCGGGTGTCGCCAACGTGCTGGCGGCTTGCAAGGCCGCGCAGATCGACACCATCCTCACGTCGCGTGCCTTCATCGAGAAGGGCCGGCTCGACGCCCTGATCGCGGGCCTCTCGCCAACCATCAAGATTGTCTATCTCGACGACATCCGTCCGACCATCACGCTCGGCGACAAGCTGCGAGGCATGTGGAACGCCAAGAAGCCCCTGGTGAAACGCACCGCCGGCGACTGGGCCGCAATCCTGTTCACCTCGGGCTCAGAGGGCACGCCCAAGGGCGTGGTGCTTTCCCACCGCAACATGCTGGCGAACGCGGCGCAGGCCGCGGCGCGCATCGACTTCGGCCGCCAGGACAAGGTGTTCAGCGTGCTGCCGGTGTTCCACTCGTTCGGTCTCACGGTGGGCCTCGTGCTGCCGCTCGTCTCCGGCGTGCGCATCTATCTCTATCCGTCGCCGCTGCATTACCGCATCGTGCCGGAACTGGTGTATGGCGTGAATGCCACCATCATGTTCGGCACCGACACCTTCCTGAACGGCTATGCCCGCTCGGCGCATGCCTACGACTTCCGCTCGCTGCGCTACATCCTGGCCGGCGCCGAACCGGTGAAGGAATCGACGCGGCGGACTTATCTGGAAAAATTCGGGCTCCGCATCCTCGAAGGCTACGGCGTCACCGAGACCGCGCCGGCGCTCGCGCTCAACACGCCGATGTTCAACAAGTTCGGCACGGTTGGGCGCATCCTGCCCGGCATGGAGGCGCGGCTCGACAAGGTCGAGGGTGTTGACGAGGGCGGCCGGCTGTTCGTCAAAGGCCCGAACGTGATGCTCGGCTATCTGCGCGCCGAGAATCCGGGCGTGCTCGAACCGCCGAACGAGGGCTGGCACGACACCGGCGACATCGTCACCATCGACAAGCAGGGCTTCGTCACCATCAAGGGACGCGCCAAGCGCTTCGCCAAGATCGCGGGCGAGATGGTGTCGTTCGCCGCGGTCGAGGCGATCGCGGGCGAGCTCTGGCCGGACTCGCTCTCTGCGGTGGGCTCGGTGCCGGATGCCCGCAAGGGCGAGCGGCTGATCCTCGTCACCAACAAGGCCGGCGCCACGCGCAGCGATTTCCAGACGTTCGCTCGTTCGCACGGCGCGACCGAATTGATGATGCCGGCCGAGGTCGTCACCGTCGAGAAGCTGCCGGTGCTCGGCAGCGGCAAGATCGACAACGTGGCGGTGACGAAGCTGATCAAGGAGCGGTTTGCGACAGCACCCGCTTCGCCGGCCGCGGTGGCGTAAGCCACCGCGCGCCAAGCTGATACTCAGCTCTGAGCCGGCACCGCGAAGCTTGCCGGCTCCTCGTCGCGCTGCCAGCGCTCCCACATGGTCATGTAGGCCGCTTCGATATGGCGGGCGAAGCGCACGGTGTCGAACAGCGCGCAGGTGTCGCGGTTCTGCGCGAGCCGCGACTTGACGGCCGCGAGCGTCGCGGGCTCGCGCGCGAGCTTCAGCGCCAGCGCATGGTATGCGTCGAGATTGGACGTGACCATGTCGGCCATGCCGGCGGCATGATTGAGGCTGGCGGCCACGCGTCCGGCAAAGCTCTCGCCGAGACAGGTCAGCACCGGCAGCCCGGCCCATAGTGCGTCGCTTGCCGTGGTGTGGGCATTACAGGGCAGGGTGTCGAGGAACAGATCGGCCAGGCGATGGCGAGCCAAGTGGTCGGCCGGCAACGCGCGATCGGCGAACACCAGCCGCGCCGGATCGATGTCGCGCCGCTGCGCTTCATTGCGAAGGTTTTTCTCGGCGCCCTCGTTGTCGCGCAATAGCCAGAGCGTGCTGCCGTCGACGTCGCGGAGGAGTCCCATCCAGACGTCGAACACCTCGGGCGTGATCTTCCAATTGTTGTTGAACGAACAGAACACGAAGCCATGTTCGGGCAGGCCGGCTTCGGCGCGGCTCGGAATCCGTTCGGCGATCACGCGCTTGCGATCATTGCACTGATAGCTGTCCGGCAGCTGCACGATTTTTTCGTCGAAATGCGGCTGCAGCGAAAACGGCGACGCGACCGGATCGCCGATGAAATAGTCGATCAGCGGCGTGCCCACAGTCGCCGGATAGCCGAGATAGCTCACCGCGATCGGCGCAGGCCGGTGGGCGAAGATGCCGATGCGCGATTCCTGCGTATGGCCCTTCAGATCGATGGCGATGTCGATCTCGCGCTCACGCAGCATCCGCGCGACATCGATGTCGCTGCTCTGATAGACGTCGTGGAATTCGTCGAAGGCCGAAACCAGCCGCGCGCGCATCGCGGTGCGATCGTTGGTGCTGAACGAGAACGCGAAGGTCTCGAAGCGCGCGCGGTCGTGCTGCTCGAACAGGCCGGCCATCAGGAAGGCCGTGGCGTGCTCGCGGAAATCGGCCGAGAGGTAGGCGATGCGCGGCTTGTCGTGGCGCCACTTTTCGCCCTTCCACATCGGCTCGGGCATCACCGGCAGCCGGTGCTCGACATAGTTGGCTGCGCACTGGCGCTGCAGCGCCGGATCGCCGGTGTAGCCGAATTGCGCGAAGGCCGAGATCACCGAGGTGTTGTTGCGGATGTGGGATTCGACCGTCGGCCAGAACTCCGCACGCTTGTCCCAATCGCAAAGATTGACCGCGCAGCTTGCAGCGCCGCTGAAGGCGTGCGGATGGCCCGGCTGCAATTCGCTCAGCCGCTTGAAGCTCCCCATCGCCTCTTCGAAGCGCTTGAGGTCGCGCAGCGACTCGGCACGGTTGTTGAGCGCGTTGATGTGGTCCGGCCGTGCGGCCAGCGCCCGGTCGCAGCTCGCCAGCGCCTCATCGTAGCGCCGATAGTCGTGCAGGATCATGCTGCGGTTGGACAGCGCGTCGGCAAAATCCGGACGGATTTCGACGGCGCGATCGTAGCTCGCCATCGCCTCGTCGAAGCGCTTGAGCTCGCGTAGCGAGTTGCCGCGGTTGCACCAGGCTTCGGCGAGACCGGGGAAGATCGCGACGGCCTTGTCGTAGCTTGCCAGTGCTTCCTCGAAGCGCCGCAGGCCGTAGAGAATGCCGGCGCGATTGTAGAGGGCCTCGACATAGTCCGGGCGGAGCGCGATGGCGCGGTCGGCGCTGGGCAGGCCGTCGGCGTAACGCTGCATCTCGCTCAGCACAGCACTTTTGTTGCAGAGCGCCTCCGGGAAATCCGGGCGAAGCGTCAGCACACGGTTGTAGGCCGTCAGCGCCTCTTCGTGGCGGCGAAGGTCTTTCAGCACGTTGCCGCGGTTGAACAGCGACTCGACATGGGTCGGCCGGAGCACGAGGGCGCGGTCGAAGCTTTTCAGCGCATCCTCGTGGCGGCCGAGCTGGATATAGACATTGCCCTGGTTGGAAATCGCTTCGACATAGCTTGGCGTGATCGAAAGCGCCTTGCGCAGGCCTTCCAGCGCCTCATCGTGGCGGCCAAGCGCCATCAGCACCACGGCGCGGTTGTTGTGGGCCTCGGCGAATTTCGATTTCAGTTTGATGGCGCGGTCGAAGCTTTCGATCGCCTCGGCCGGCCGGTTGAGCGCATTCAGCACCAGACCATGATGCATCAGGATCTGCGGCGAGGGAGCGCGCGCCTGCATGGCCTTGGCGGTGTATTGCAAAGCCTCGGCGTACTGCGCCTGGTCGTAACGGATCAGCGCCAGATATTGCAGGGCGTCGATATGGTCCGGCCGGCTGGCGAGAATTCGCAAATAGAGCTGCGCCGCCTCGTTGAACTTGCCCTGCTTGTGCAGCGCGAGCGCCTGCGCCAGCGTCTGCGGCACGTTGAGCGGCGCGGATTGCGGCAAAGGCAGTGACGGCATGTCGGCCCGGAACCCCTGATGGCTCCGTAAATGGCATCGGCTGATTCGTCCAGATGGAAATCGCGCTGCTTCCGCCCGCGGCAAGCCTGGAGAGCGTTTCCTCTTGCGTGGAAGCACGCCCGTCCCACACGCAGGCTGTCACCGCCGGGCTTGACCCGGCGGGCCATGACCCTGTCTTGATAGCGGAAGTCTTACGTAAGACTGCTTTCAACCGCGCCCGCTCATGGATTGCCGGGCCACGCGCTTACGCGCGGCCCGGCAATGACACCGCCGTTGTGGCTCGCTGCGCTGGCAAACACGCGTGATTTAGATGGCGCTTTCCCGCTCGAGCTTCTTCTTGTTTTCGAGGCAGTAGTAGCCCGACAGCCGGCTCACCAGCTTGTCGCGAATCCAGTCGTTGAGAATGCGGCTGACATTCTCGCGGGCGATGCCCGCCATGGCGGCCACGTCGCTCTGGCTGACCTTCTGGCGGATGAGGACGCGGCCCTGGCCCACGTCATGGCCGAACGCTTCAGCCAGATCGAGCAGCGCGCGAGCGACACGGCCCTTGAGCGGCAGGAAGCTTCCCGCCGCCACCACGCCATCGGTGTCGCGCAGCCGCGAGGCCAGTAGCGTCACGAGATCCTTGTAAACCTGCGGATGATCCTCGGCGAAAGTCTGGAACGCCGCGCGGCTGACAAAGGTCAGCTCCGACTCGCGGACAGCGGCCACCGAAGCCGAGCGCGGCAGGCCGTCGATGGTCGAAAGCTCGCCGACGATGCCGCCAGGTCCGACGATGGCCAGAATCCGCTCGGCGCCGGACGGCGCGATCATGCTGACCTTGAGCAGGCCTTGCTCGACCCGGTAGCAGCCGTCGCCGGGGTCCCCTGCGACAAAAAGCACCTCATCCGCGGCGAGCTTCGTCTGTCTGGCATTGGCGAAAAGCTTCGCCGCCAGAGTCTCGGGAAACACCGAAAAAAGGTTGGTGGGCGGGGTCATAACCGTCGTCGCTACGGGATCAGCCTGCAGCTGACGATAGCTCAATTCTCACGTCACGCTTGCAAAAAAAGCCCGTCCTGGCGGAACCAGAACGGGCAGTTAAGGTGCGGGGAGGAACTTGGAACGCAATTCAATCGCAGATATCGGTGAGCGCGGCGCGCGCGACGTCGGTTCGAATCATGCCGAGCCGGGCGAGATCGGGACTCGAGCGGCGGCTCAGCGTGCGATAGCGCGCCTCGATGTCGCGGCCCTGACGAGCACCGGCGCAGTATTCGGCGCAGCTCGCGACCACAGCGGCGAAGATCGTGTCGATGGCGGCGACAGAACCGGAGGTGGCTGCGATCCGTGTCATGGCGATTTCCCTTTCGCGAAATCCCAGAGCATCTGCGCTCCTCATGATCCACATGCTAAGCCCGGCAGCCGAGCCGCGATGTGTTCGCCATCACAAAAATGCGGATTCCAGACCCCCTCATAAGCCTCTGATTGTTATGGCGTTCCCGGAATGAAGAAGGGCGCCCGGTGGGGCGCCCTTTTGACGTTCGTGATGGCTGCGTGGCCGACTATTCGGCGCCGCCGGCGGCCTCGCGCTGATCGCCGCGTTCCGCCTTCTGCTTGGCCTCGAGGTCCTCGCCGGTGGCCTGATCGACCACCTTCATCGACAGCCGCACCTTGCCGCGCTCGTCGAAGCCCAGGAGCTTCACCTTGACCTTGTCGCCTTCCTTGACGACGTCGGTGGTCTTCTGGACGCGGTTCGCTGCGAGCTGGCTGATGTGAACCAGGCCATCCTTGGCGCCGAAGAAGTTGACGAAGGCGCCGAAGTCCATCGTCTTCACGACAGTGCCTTCGTAGATGTGACCGATCTCGGGATCGGACGCTATCGACTTGATCCAGTTGACCGCGGCCTTGATCGACTCGCCGTCGGACGAAGCCACCTTCACGGTGCCGTCGTCCTCGACGTTGATCTTGGCGCCGGTCTTCTCGACGATCTCGCGGATCACCTTGCCGCCAGTGCCGATCACTTCGCGGATCTTGTCCGTGGCGATCTTGAAGGTCTCGATGCGCGGCGCGTATTCGCCGAGCTCGGCGCGGGCCTTGTCGAGCGCCTTGGACATCTCGCCGAGGATGTGCAGGCGCCCACCCTTGGCCTGAGTCAGCGCCACCTTCATGATCTCTTCGGTGATGCCGGCGATCTTGATGTCCATCTGCAGCGCGGTGACGCCCTGCTCGGTGCCGGCCACCTTGAAGTCCATGTCGCCGAGATGATCCTCGTCGCCGAGGATGTCGGACAGCACGGCAAAGCGCTTGTCTTCCAGGATCAGGCCCATGGCGATGCCCGCAGTCGGCCGCTTCAGCGGCACGCCCGCATCCATCAGCGCCAGCGAGGTGCCGCACACCGTCGCCATCGACGACGAGCCGTTCGACTCGGTGATCTCCGAGACGACGCGGATGGTGTAGGGGAACTCTTCCTTCGGCGGCAGCATCGGATGGATCGCGCGCCACGCGAGCTTGCCGTGGCCGATCTCGCGGCGACCCGGTGCGCCCATGCGGCCCGTCTCACCGACCGAGTACGGCGGGAAGTTGTAGTGCAGCATGAACGATTCTTTGTACGTTCCGGTCAGTGCGTCGATCCACTGCTCGTCCTCGCCGGTGCCGAGCGTGGCGACCACGATCGCCTGCGTCTCGCCGCGGGTGAACAGCGTCGAGCCGTGGGTGCGCGGCAGGAACGGCGCTTCGACGGTGATCGGACGAACGGTGACGAGATCGCGGCCGTCGATGCGCTTGCTGGTGTCGAGAATGTTCCAGCGTACGATCTTGGCTTCGAGCTCCCCGAACACGCCGCCGACCAGCGTCATCGGGCGATCCGGATTGTCCTTGCCGTCCGGGAAGAAGTGCTCCATCGCCTTCTTCTTGACGGCGCCGACTGCCTCATAGCGCTCGGCCTTGGCCGGGATCGCATAGGCCTTGCGGAGATCGGCTTCGACGATGCCGAGCATTTCCGTTTCGATGGCCTTGGTGTCCGGCACGGCGAACTCGCGCGGCTCCTTCGCGGCTTTCTCAGCGAGCTGGATGATCGCGTTGATCACCGGCTGGAAATGCCGATGTCCGAACATCACGGCGCCGAGCATGATTTCCTCGGACAGCTCCTTGGCTTCCGATTCGACCATCAGCACGGCGTCTTGCGTGCCGGCGACGACCAGATCGAGCTGGGTGTCCTTCATCTCATCGAGCGTCGGATTGAGCACGTATTCGTTATTCACGAATGCAACGCGCGCGCCGCCGATCGGTCCCATGAACGGTACGCCGGAGATCGTGAGTGCCGCGGAAGCAGCGACCATCGCGACGATGTCGGCGTCGTTTTCCTGATCGTGCGACATCACCGTGCAGGTCACCTGCGTGTCGCAGCGCCAGCCATCCGGGAACAGCGGGCGGATCGGACGGTCGATCAGGCGCGACGTCAGCGTGTCCTTCTCGGTCGGGCCGCGCTCGCGCTTGAAGTAGCCGCCGGGAATACGGCCGGCCGAATAATACTTTTCAGTGTAGTTGACCGTCAGCGGCATGAAGTCGATGCCGGGCTTCGGCGCCTTGGCGGCCACCACGGCCGCGAGTACTGTGGTCTCGCCGTAGGTGGCCAGCACTGCGCCGTCGGCCTGACGCGCGACCTTGCCGGTTTCCAGGGTTAGCTTGCGGCCACCCCAGTCGAGCTCAACACGTTGTGTATCGAACATTTCGATTTTCTCTCATGGTTTTCGCGAAGGGGCGAACGCCATGAGCAAGACGGCGAGATGCTTTCGCGCGCGGTCGCACCGCGTCCTGCGAAAGCATCTCGCGATCCTGCCATGGCCCTCGTGCCTCCGGTGAGGCGAGCCAGGCACCGTATGCGCCGGGCTCAAAAGCGGCAGCGCATATCGCTGCCGATGAATGGCGAACCGAACCGCGGCTCGCAACAAACGCGCGGGGACAATCCCGCGCGGTATGGCTCAGCGGCGAATGCCGAGCTTCTCGATCAATCCCTTGTAACGCTTCTCGTCGGTACGGCGGAGATAATCAAGCAACTGACGACGCTGCGACACGAGCTTCAAGAGCCCGCGGCGCGAGTGGTTGTCCTTGACGTGCGACTTGAAATGCTCGGTCAGGTTGGTGATCCGCTCAGTGAGGATCGCGACCTGCACCTCGGGCGACCCGGTGTCGCCGGACTTGGTGGCATTGGACTTGATGACTTCTGCCTTACGCTCAGCAGTAATCGACATCGGCTAGTGACCTTTCTGCGGCCGGCGGCTTCCCACAACCCCGGTCAGGTTGAATACGCGCTTGGGGACGATCTCGCCGCGGTCGACTTCGGCCAGGGCCAGCAAACGGCCCGAAACCGTGACATAGACCGTTCCGCGAAAGATGGGTGCGTCCCGTCCGCGCAACAAAACGGCTTGGCCTCTTTGAAGCCTCGCCGCGTCTGACCCGCTGACGGCCAGTGCCGGGATGTCGTCCAGCGCGGTCTCAACGGGCAGAATGACGTCGGCGAGATTGGCCTCGCCGGCGGCTGCTCTATGGCATAGCTCGGTCAGCTGTTCCAGCGAAATCATGTCATTTTCGCCGAATCCGCCGACCGACTCGCGCCGTAAAGCATTGATATGTCCAAGACTTCCGAGCGCCCGGCCGATGTCGCGGGCGAGCGAGCGCACATAGGTGCCCTTGCCGCATTCGGCGACGAATTGCGCATGGTCGGGGTCCGGAAGGTTAACCAGCTCGAGCCGGTGGATGTCGACCGGCCGGGCCGCGAGCTCCACGACCTCGCCGTCCCGGGCCAGGTCATAGGCCCGCTCGCCGTCGACCTTGATGGCCGAATAGCGCGGCGGCACCTGGGAGATGGTCCCGCTATACGCCGGCAGCGCCGCCAGGATGGCGTCGCGCGTCGGGCGATTGTCACTGGTCGCCGTGACGGCGCCATCGGCGTCGTCGCTGTCGCGCTCCTCGCCCCAGCGCACCGTGAAGCTGTAGGTCTTGCGGCCGTCCATCACGAACGGGACGGTCTTGGTGGCCTCGCCGAGCGCCACCGGCAGGCAGCCCGAGGCGAGCGGGTCGAGCGTGCCGGCATGTCCGGCGCGCTTGCAGGAAAATAGCCGCTTGATCGCGCCGACCACCTGGGTCGAGGTCATGCCGACCGGCTTGTCGATGATGAGCCAGCCGTGCACGTCGCGCTTTTCGCGGCGGAATTGCTGCTTGGGCTTTTTCTGCGAAAACGGCCGTGGGCGTTCCTGCCCCTCTTGAGGGGCGGTGCCGGCAACGGCGTCATGCTGCGGCTCCGCAAGAGCGGAGAGGGCGGCCTCGTCCGGCGGGCGCTGCTCGTTACTCATCGCCCTCCTCTTGGCCATCCTCACGCTTGAGATCGCGCTGGACCGCCGGCGTCCGCAACAGCTTGTCGATCCGCTCCGCTTCGTCGAACCGCTCGTCGGCGCGGAAACGAATGTCGGGCGCGAATTTCAGGTTCACGTGATGGGCGATCTCGCCGCGCAGATAGCGCTTGTTGCGCTCCAGCGCCTCGATCACCTCTTTGATGTCGCGCCCGCCGAGCGGCATCACGTAGATGGTCGCAAGCCGCAGGTCGGGCGACATGCGCACCTCGGGCACCGTGATCAGATGTCCTTCGAGCACCGGATCGTGCACGTCGCCGCGCGTCAGCATCTCGGACAGCGCGTGACGAATGAGCTCGCCGACGCGCAGCGCGCGTTGCGAGGGGCCGGCTTGCGACTCGCGGTCGCGATGATGTTTGTTTCTCAAGATTGCTTTCCAGCTTTGCCGACGTCATGCCCGCACTTGTTGCGGGCTTCCACGTCTTGCTTCTCTCAAATGAGGGAAGGCGTGGATGCCCGGCACAAGGCCGGGCATGACGTCGGATAGGGCGATGGAGTTTTCGTTCGCCTGAGATTCGGACTCAGAGCGAGCGTTGCACCGTCTCCACCCGATAACACTCGATCACGTCACCCTGACGCATATCCTGGTAGGCCTCGAAGGCCATGCCGCATTCCATGCCGGCCGTGACCTCGCGCACATCGTCTTTGAAGCGCTTGAGCTGCGACAGCTTGCCTTCGTGAACGACGACGTTGTCGCGGATCAGGCGCACGCCCGCGCCGCGCTCGACCTTGCCGTCGGTGACGCGGCAGCCGGCGACCTTGCCGACCTTCGACACGTTGAACACCTCGAGGATCGACGCGTTGCCCAGCATGGTCTCGCGCCGTTCGGGCGTGAGCAGGCCGGACATCGCCTTTTTAACGTCGTCCACGAGATCGTAGATGATGTTGTAGTAGCGGATCTCGATCCGGTCGCGCTCGGCCTGCTCGCGCGCTTCCTTGTGGGCGCGCACGTTGAAGCCGATGATCGCGGCGCCCGAAGATGTCGCGAGCGTGATGTCCGACTCCGTGATGCCGCCGACGCCGGAATGAATGATCCGCGCGCCGACCTCGTCGGTGCCGAGCTTCTCCAGCGCGCCGGAGATCGCTTCGAGCGAGCCCTGCACGTCCGTTTTGATGATCAGCGGGAAGTCCTTGCGGCCCGAAGTCTTGAGCTGCGACATCATCTGTTCGAGCGAGCCGCGCATGCCGGTGGCATGTGCCGCGCTCTTCTCGCGCTTCTGACGGACGCGGTAGTCGGTGAGCTCGCGGGCGCGGGCCTCGTTGTCGACCACGGCGAGACGATCGCTCGCCTCGGGTGTATCGGCGAAGCCCAGCACCTCGACCGGAACCGACGGGCCGGCTTCTTCCACCTGCTCGCCTTTGTCGTTGACCAGCGCACGGACACGGCCCCAGGCCGCACCCGCGACGATGATGTCGCCGACATCCAGCGTGCCGCGCTGCACGAGCACGGTCGCGACCGGGCCACGGCCGCGGTCGAGCCTGGCCTCGATCACGGTGCCCTCGGCGTCACGGCGCGGGTTGGCCTTCAGGTCGAGAAGTTCGGCCTGCAGGCCGATCATTTCGAGCAGCTTGTCGATGCCGGTCTTCTTGGTCGCCGACAGCTCGACGTCGACCACGTCGCCGCCCATAGACTCGACCTGCACCTCGTATTGAAGCAGGTCGGTGCGCACGCGCATCGGATTGGCATCCGGCTTGTCCATCTTGTTGATGGCCACGATCATCGGGACCTTCGCGGCCTTGGCGTGATTGATGGCCTCGATGGTCTGCGGCATCACGCCGTCGTCGGCGGCGACCACCAGCACCACGATGTCGGTAACCTTGGCGCCGCGGGCGCGCATCGCCGTAAACGCGGCGTGGCCCGGCGTGTCGATGAAGGTGATCTTGCCGTGCGACGGCGAGTCAACCTGGTAGGCGCCGATGTGCTGGGTGATGCCGCCGGCTTCGCCCGACACGACGTTGGTCTGGCGAATGGCGTCGAGCAACGAGGTCTTGCCGTGGTCGACGTGGCCCATGACGGTCACGACCGGCGCGCGCGGCTCGAGATCGTCCGGATCGTCGGCGACGTCGAACACGCCTTCCTCGACGTCAGCCTCGGCGACGCGCTTGACGGTGTGGCCGAGTTCCTCGGCGATGAGCTGGGCGGTGTCGGCGTCGATCACGTCGTTGATCGTCGCCATCTGGCCCTGTTTCATCAGGTACTTGATGATCTCGACCGACCGCTCGGACATGCGATTGGCGAGTTCCTGGATGGTGATCGCCTCGGGGATCGTGACCTCGCGAGAGATCTTCTCGCGCGGCTCGTTGCCCATCATGGCCTTGTGACGGCGCTGCTCGCGGCGATGGAACGACGCGGTCGAACGCTCGCGCACGTCGTCATTGAGCGCATTGACGAGCGTCAGGCGGCCGCGCGGCCGCTCGGTCGCGGTCTTGGCGGCGCGGGTCGGACGTTGCGGGGGCGCCGCCGGGCGCATGGCGCCGCCGGGGCCGCGCCGGAATTTCGGCGCTTCTTCTTCTTCGGATTCCAGAGCCGGGCGGGCACCGGGACGTGCCGGTGCGCCGGGACGTGCCGGGGTGCCAGGACGCGCCGTGGAAGTGCCAGGCCGCGCAGCCGCAGCCGGCGCTTTGGCAGCAGGCGCCGCCGGGGCGGCCGCCTCGGGTTCGCCAAAACGCTTCTTGGCAACCTCGTCGGCTTTTTTCTTGGAGACCTCGTCGTGTTTGCGACGGTCGTCCTCTTCGCGCTTGCGGGCTTCGGCAGCCTCACGCTCGACCTTCTCGGCGGCTTCGCGCTGGGCGCGGATCTTGGCCTCTTCCTCGGCGATCTTGCGCTCTTCGGCCTCACGCAAACGCGCGTCGCCGAGCGCGTGAGCACGCCGCTCTCGCTCTTCGTCGGTCAGGGTGCGCAGCACCACGCCGGAGGACTTCGGCGGCGCCGAGCTCGGCGGGGCGGATGCAGGGCGCGCGGATCGCCCGGCAGGTGCGGGATCGGGGCGCTTGGCGACCGGCGGCGGTGCAACGGGCGCCGGAGCGGCGGCCGGCTCGGGCTTGCCGTCGCTGCCCATGCGGCGTTTCTTGACCTCGACCACCACCTGCTTGCTGCGGCCATGGCTGAAGCTCTGGCGCACGACGCCAGTCTCGGTGCGCGGCTTGAGCGAGAGCGTCGACTTGCCGCCTACGCTCAACGTCTTGCCGTCGGGGGTCTTGGTGTCAGCCATTCAGTCGCAATTCCTGTCAATTCCGTACGCCGTTGCCGCCGCTGTCGCCGGGGACACCCGATCGAAAGCGCTCCAGGCGCGCTAAACGCGCCAGAACCGTGTCATTCGCAGGCCCGGCAAGCAGGGCTGCATGTACCACATTTGACCGCCCCAGTGCCAAATCCAATTGGGCGGTGGTGAAGGTTTTGATGGCCAGGATCCGGTCGCAGTCCGGCCGGTGCCGCAGTGCTCCGGCGAGCTTGGCCACCCCGTCATGGCCGGCATCCGATGCGTGGATCAGGCCCACGATCGGCTCGCGGGCGATGGCGGCCTCGACCTTGGCGAATCCGGTCAAAACCGAGCCCGCCTTGCCGGCAATCGCCAGCGCATCGAGCACCGCCCGCTGCAGCATGAGCTCGGTCTGATCGATCAGCTCAGCCGTCGCGCGGATGTCCCGTTTGAAGCCGCGCGCGAACACATTTCGTGTGACGGCGTCCTTCAACGTCAGCCTGTCTGCCGTGATCCAGAGACCGCGGCCCGGCAGTTTGCGCTTCAGGTCCGGCACGACACCGTCGGGTCCGACCACGAAGCGGATCAAATCCTCGACCGGCTTCACCGTCCGGGTCACCGCACACAGCCGTTCGGTGCCCGGGCCGCCCTTGCGCGGCCCGGCATCGAGTTCGTCCTGGTGCGTTTCCGCCAGCATCGATATCGCAACGTCTCCTGTTACGCCGGTTGGGCCTCAGCCTCGGCCGGTTCGTCTTCCGCCGCAGCCGGCTGTGCCAGATCGGCTTCGGTGATCCAGCCGGCCTTGAGACGGGCCTGCATGACGATCGCTTCCGCCTCCTCGCGGGACAGATCGTGCCCATCGAGAATGCCGGGCTCCCGCTTGGTCTCGCCGTCCTTGCGCTCGGTCCAGCCGGTCAGGTCGTCGGTCGCGCAGCCCGCGAGGTCTTCGACCGTCTTGATGCCGTTCTCGCCGAACTTGACCAGCATCGCGGTGGTGACGCCGGGAACGTCCTTCACGGCATCTTCGACGCCGAGCTCCTTGCGCTTCGCATCGAGCTCGCCCTCGATCTTGGCGAGATATTCCTGAGCGCGAGTTTGCAATTCGCGCGCGGTGTCCTCGTCGAAACCTTCAATACTCGCGAGCTCCTTCTCGTCGACCAGCGCCAACTCCTCGACCGAGGCAAAGCCTTCGGACGCGAGCAGCTGACCGACCACCTCGTCGAGATCGAGCGCCTCCATGAACATCTTGGTGCGCGTCTGGAACTCGGCCTGGCGGCGCTCCGACTCTTCCTGCTCGGTGAGGATGTCGATGTCCCAGCCGGTGAGCTGCGAGGCGAGGCGCACGTTTTGACCACGGCGGCCGATCGCAAGCGATAGTTGGGCATCCGGCACCACAACTTCAATACGCTCGCGGTCCTCGTCGAGCACCACCTTCGCGACTTCGGCGGGCGCGAGCGCGTTGACCACGAAGGTCGCGATATCGGGCGACCACGGGATGATGTCGATCTTCTCGCCCTGCAGCTCGTTGACGACGGCCTGCACGCGCGAGCCGCGCATGCCGACGCAGGCGCCGACCGGATCGACCGAAGAATCCCTGGAAATCACGGCGATTTTTGCGCGCGAGCCCGGATCGCGGGCCACCGCCTTCACCTCGACGATGCCGTCATAGATTTCCGGCACCTCCTGGGCGAACAGCTTGGCCATGAACTGCGGATGGGTGCGCGAAAGGAAAATCTGCGGCCCGCGCGGCTCGCGGCGCACGTCGTAGATAAAAGCACGCACGCGGTCGCCGTTGCGCAGCGTCTCGCGCGGCAGCATCTCGTCGCGGCGGACGATCGCCTCGCCGCGGCCTAGGTCGACCACCACGTTGCCGTATTCAACCCGCTTGACGATGCCGTTGACGATGTCGCCGATGCGGTCCTTGTATTCCTGATACTGCCGGTCGCGCTCGGCCTCGCGCACCTTCTGCACGATGACCTGCTTGGCAGACTGTGCGGCGATGCGGCCGTATTCCAGCGGCGGCAGCGTGTCGGCGATGGTGTCGCCCACCTGCGCCGCAGGATTGCGCTTCTTGGCGTCGTCGACGCTGATCTGGTTCGAAGGGTTCTCGACGTTGTCGACCACCAGCATGTGGCGCGCCAGACGAAGCTCACCAGTCTTGGGATTGATCTCGGCGTGCACGTCGGTTTCCGCGCCATAGCGCGAGCGTGCCGCCTTGGCGATCGCATCCTCCATGGCGGTGACCACGATGGTGCGGTCGATCGACTTCTCGCGGGCAACCGCATCGGCGATCTGCAACAGTTCGAGCCGGTTGGCGCTGACGGCCATCGCTCATTCTCCTTCGTGCTGGGCGCGGTTCCGGTGCTTGCCGGGGCCGTGCGGACTTGAGTTCCGTTGATGTGAGGGGTCGGTGGGCCGGCTTGCGGCCGGCTCGTTATCGTTCAGCAGCTGCTCGCGCTCGGCCTGCTTGCCGCGGCGGAGCGATTCCGCAATCAGCGCGTCTGTGAGCACCAGCTTGGCCTCGGCCATGTCTTCGATCGGCAGCATCACGTCGGCGGGTTCCCCGGCAGGGGCGTCCTCGCGCTGAATGCGGGCAAGATGGCCTTCGGCGCCGAGCAACTGGCCACGGAAGCGCTTGCGGCCGTGGGCCGCGACAGCCATCTCGATCTTCACCAGATTGCCGGCGTAGCGCTCGAAATCCGATTGACGAACCAGCGGGCGGTCGATGCCGGGCGACGACAGTTCAAGACGGTAGGCTTGATCGACCGGATCACTGGCATCGAGCACCGGCGACAGCGCGCGCGAGCAGATTTCACAGTCCTCGATGGTCATCGTGCCGTCCGGCCGCTCGGCCATCACCTGCACGGTGCAGCCTTCGGACCCGCTCACCCGCACGCGCACCAGCCGGTAACCCAGGGTTTCGATCACAGGCTCCACGACCGCGGCGACGCGGGCCGCCAATCCTGGTTCAACGATCAGGCGCTTTTCCACGCCTGCTGTGGTCTCGATAGCCTCGGTCATCCGCCTGCTTCGGTGCCTGCCAAACTTCGGTTTTTCGCGCGTTCTCGCCCAACCGGAGCCCCAGTGGGGTCGCTCAGGTAACAAAAAAGAGCGGGTCCCGGGGGGCCCACTCTCAAAACCCAATCGGATCATCCGACCGTTATGAGATGTCTATAACAGACAAGTGAAATATAGCGGATTTCCAGGCCCTTGCAAGAGGAGGAATTGGCTAACGGTTCCTTTAGAAAGCTCACCTACCTTGCCGGTGTAAGGCCGGAGTGTTGTCGCCGGCAGGATTGTAGCATGTCGGCGTCCGCGTCCCTGATTCCCGAGTTGGAAGACGTTATCCAAAACGCTTCGGCCGAGCGGCGCGCTCGAACGGTGCAGCGCATCGCCAACCTGTTCGTCGATGGCGCCGACAGCTTCAACGAAGATCATATCGGGCTGTTCGACGACGTGCTGTGCCGCCTCGTCGTCGAGATCGAGGCCAAGGCGCGCAGCGAAATGGCGCAGACCATGGCGCCGGTCGCCAATGCGCCGACCGGGCTGATGTATCGGCTCGCCAAGGACGACGATATTGCGGTGGCGGGCCCTGTGCTGGCGCAGTCGCAGCGGCTTCAGGAGAGCGAGCTCGTCGAGCTCGCGAAGACGCGCAGCCAGGCGCACCTGGCGGCGATCGCCGGCCGCTCCGACCTCGGCGAAGCCGTCACCGACGTGCTGGTGCGGCGTGGCGACAGCGAAGTGGTGCGCAATGTCGCCGACAATCAATCGGCCAGGCTCTCCGAGGGCGGGTTCTCGGCGCTGGTGAAGCGCGCCGAAGGGGATGAGGACCTCGCGCAGAAGGTCGGCTCGCGGACCGATATTCCGCCGCATCTGTTCCGCGAACTGCTGGTCCGCGCCACGGCGGTCGTGCAGCAACGGTTGCTGGCCTCGGCCAAGCCCGAGACGCGCGCCGAAATCCAGCGTGTGCTCGACAAGATCTCGAAGGAATACGACAAGGCCGCGCCGGCGCGCGATTACTCGGCAGCGCTGCGCGTTGTCCGCGACTTGCAGCAGGCAGGCTCGCTCGGCGAGGCCGAGCTGGTCGAGTTCGCGAACAACAAGCAGTTCGAGGAAACGGTCGCCGCGGTGTCGGTGCTGTGCGGCGTACCGATCGAGACCGCGGACCGCCTGATGGCGGGCGACCGGCCCGATCCAATCCTGATCCTCTGCAAGGCCGCGAACTACGGCTGGACCACCGTGAAGGCGATCATCATGGCGCGGCCGAGCGGCCGTGGCACGTCGAACCACTCGATCGAATCGGCTTTCGCGAATTTCGAAAAGCTCTCGGCCTCGACCGCGCAGCGCGTGGTTCGCTTCTGGCAGGTCAGCGCCCCCGACGACGATATCTGAATCTAACAGCTAGTTTTTTCTGAAAATCAGATAGCAGGGCACGCGGCCTTCGCGCTTGGCTTTCGCCTCGTAGCGCGTGCTGAAGAAGTGCGGCCACGGCTTGCGCCAGTCATCGGCGCGTTCGGCGGTCCATTCGAAATCCGGCGACCGCATCAAGCGCGCCAGCGTCCAGGAGACATAATCCGGGATGTCGCTGGCGAAACGGAATTCGCCGCCTGTGCGCAAAAGCCGCGCGATCGCGGCGATGCTTTTGTCCTGCACGAAGCGGCGCTTCCAGTGGCGGCGCTTCGGCCATGGGTCGGGGTAGAGCAGATCGAAACGCGACAGGCTCGCGGCGGGCAGCCACGCCAGAATGTCGGTCGTGTCGCCGTGGTAGAGGCGGATGTTCGTGAGCTTGCGATCGTCGATTGCCGCGAGCGCCTTCGCCATGCCGTTGATGAAAGGTTCGACGCCGATGAAGCCGACATCGGGCTGACGGCAGGCTTCGGCGATCAGATGTTCCCCGCCGCCGAAGCCGCTTTCCAGGCGCACGTCGGAGGCGTTGTCGAACAGCTTACGGAGATCGGCAGGCGCCGGCGCCGTGAGGTCAAGCGCCAGCTTCGGCAGCAGCGCGTCGAACAGCGCGGCTTGCCGCGGCTTGAGGGCGTGGCCTTTGCGCCGGCCGAAGAACGCGCCCGTGTATTTCTTCTCTGCATCGGTCATCAAGCGGACTATCAAAAACGACGATGCCCGGCACAAGGCCGGGCATCGAACTTAATTGAAGCTGTGGCGCTTACTTGAAAGCGCTCTTGAGCTGGCTCACGAGGTTGGTCTGCTCCCAGGAGAAGCCGCCGTCCTTCTCCGGCTGACGGCCGAAGTGGCCGTAGGCCGCGGTGCGGCGATAGATCGGCCGGTTGAGCTTCAGCGAGCGGCGGATGTTGGTCGGCGTCAGCCGGAAGATCTCCGGCAACACCTTGGCAAGCTTGCGCTCGTCGATATCGCTCGTGCCGTGGGTGTCGACCAGAACCGACATCGGATCGGCAACACCAATCGCGTAGGCGATCTGGATCGTGCACTGGCTGGCAAGACCCGCCGCCACCACGTTCTTGGCCAGATAGCGCGCCGCATAAGCCGCCGAGCGGTCGACCTTGGTCGGATCCTTGCCCGAGAAGGCGCCGCCGCCGTGCGGGGCGTAGCCGCCGTAGGTGTCGACGATGATCTTGCGGCCGGTCAGGCCGCAGTCGCCGTCCGGGCCGCCGACCACGAAGTTGCCGGTCGGATTGACCAGGAAGTCCGACGACTTCTTGGGCATCCAGCCCTTCGGCAGCGCCGACTCGACCGCGTCCTCGATCAGGTCGCGGACCATGCCCGGCGTATACTTCTTGCCGTTGCGGCTCTTCTCGTTGTGCTGGGTCGAGACCACGACCTTGGTGCAGCCGACCGGCTTGTTGTCGACGTACTGCACCGTCACTTGGCTCTTGGCGTCGGGCTGCAGGTCGTGAAGCTGGTTGGAGCGCCGTTTGTCCGACAGGACCTTCAGTATCTTGTGAGCGAAATAGATCGGGGCGGGCATGTACGAGCCCTTCTCGTAGACCTCGGACTCGGTGCAGGCGTAACCGAACATCATACCCTGGTCGCCGGCGCCTTCTTCTTCGCCACCCTTCTTCTTCTTGGCGTTGACGCCCATGGCGATGTCGGGCGACTGGCCGTGCAGCAGCACCTCGACGTCGGCGCCGTGGTAGGAGAAGCCGTTCTGGTCGTAGCCGATATCCTTGACCACGCCGCGGGCGATCTCGGTGATCAGTTCGCGGTCGACCACCGACACGCCGTTGATGGTCTTGAACAGTTGGCCGCGGCCTTCGCCCGCAATCACGATCTTGTTCGTCGTGCAGAGCGTTTCGCAGCCGAGCCGCGTGTTGATCTGGCTGTCGTCGGCGATGCCGAGCTTGATGTCCTTCTCGATGAAGGCATCGAGGATGGCGTCGGAGATCTGGTCCGAGACCTTATCTGGATGGCCTTCAGACACGGATTCACTGGTGAAGAGGAAGTTGGCGCGGGACACGTGCACTCTCCTGGAATGGCGGCAAGCCTCACGTCCGCCGTATAAAGGTTTCTTTATGCGGCGTACAGTAGCGCGGTCAAGGTGTGGGATGATGTGGGCAAACGTTCCGGTCGCGGCGGGCAGCGGCCCGGCCGTAACGTTTATTGCTTGTCGTCGGAGGCGATCTGCTCGACGAGATCGACAATCTTACGGCGCAGCTTGGCGTCCTTGATGCCCATGAAGGCCTTGGTCAGCGCGAGACCATCCGAGGTGGCGAGGAAGTCCGAGACATAGGCTGGAGACGGCGCTTCGCTCAGGTTGGCCGCCGGTTGTCCGGGCGTTTGCGGCGCGCCTTCGAAGAAGAAGGAAACTGGAACCTGGAGGATGTGCGAGATCTGCTGAAGCCGGCTCGCGCCGATTCGGTTGGCGCCCTTCTCGTACTTCTGCACCTGCTGGAATGTGAGGTCGAGCGAGTCGCCGAGCTTCTCCTGACTCATTCCGAGCATCATTCGTCGCATACGTACTCTTGCGCCCACGTGCTTATCGGTGGGATTGGGCGCCTTCTTAGCCATCATGCTGCTTGAACTCCGGTTCCCCTGAACAAACCGCAGTTATTGCTCACAGATCATACTCGCATGCAATCAGTGAAATCCCCGCACGCGCAGTCATCGCAACGATAAACGATTCGCCAACGCTGGTTAGCAATTGAGTTTAATTTGCGAACTGCGCGAATGCGGCGATGCTCAATTTCTGTCGTGCCAGATGAGGTGTTCAGATACGGATGAACAATCAATGGCATAGAGCTTTGTATCGAACGCATAGGTAATTCTGGCGCAATCAGCTGCCGCGCGTGCGGCGGCGAATGACGATGATCGCTATGAAACCAACTGTCAGGAAAACCCCGGCATCGCCGATGCGCGCATAAATCGGTGCATCAATGGGTCGCGGCAGTTGCGCATCGAGCACGCCCTCAATCCCAAGCGGCAGTGATCGCACGATGCGGCCTGCAGGATCGATCACCGCAGAGATGCCGGTGTTGGCGGCACGCACCAAAGGCAGCCCGAGTTCGATCGAGCGCAACTGAGCCTGACGAAGGTGCTGATAGGGACCGCTGCTGATGCCGAACCAGCCGTCGTTGGTGAGGTTGATGAGCCAGCCCGGCCGCTCGCCATCGGCGTGCACTTCGCCCGGAAACACGATCTCGTAGCAGACGAACGGCAGCACGCGCGGCGCGCGTGGCACATCGAGTGCGCGCCGTCGCTCGCCAGGGATGAAGCCGCCGGGCAGCTTGGTGAGCTGCATGATGCCGAGGCTTTCGAGGAAATCCTGGAACGGCAGGTATTCGCCGAACGGCACGAGGTGGATCTTGTCGTAGACCGACAGGATCGAGCCGTCGTGATCGATGACGTAGATCGAGTTGTAGGCGCGCTCGAGCTTCTGTCCCGGTGCGAGCTCGGGCGCACGCACCGCGCCGGTGATCAGCACGGTGCCTTGCGGCAAGAGCTGCGCGATCTGCGCCATGGCGTCGGGCTCGCGCGTCAGCAGAAACGGAAACGCCGACTCCGGCCAGATCAGATGCGTGACATCGCGCACGCCCGACGACTGCGGGCCGGTGGAGCGGTCCGACAGCTCGAGATAGTGGCTCATGACCCGCTGCTTAGCCGCGTAGTTGAACTTCTCGTCCTGCGGCAGGTTGGGCTGCATGATCCGCAGCCGCACATTGTCGACGAACTGCGTCGGCGTGCGCGACAGACGGAAGGCGCCGTATCCCGCAAGCGCCACGAGCAAGGCCACGCTCAGTGCCAGCGGCAGCCATGGCCGTCGCGTGTCGCTGCGTTCGTCGAACAGAACCGCGGGGCTTGCGAACACGGCGATCGAGACGAACGTCAGGCCCCAGACGCCGATCAGCGAGGCGCTTTGCGCAAGAGAGAGCGATCCGGTGAGCGCGTAGCCGTAGGCATTCCACGGAAAGCCGGTAAACAAATGACCGCGCAGCCACTCCGCGGCGGTGAGTGCGACCGCCAGCGCAAGGAGCCGCATCGGTCCGCGCGTCCAGAGGAGCCGCGCCAGCGCGAGGCCCAGCGCGGTGTAGATCGCCATGCCGGCCGGCAGCGCCGTCACCGCGAACGGCAGCAGCCAGCCGAAGGTTTTGACGTCGACCAGGAATGCGTAACCGACCCAATAAAGTCCGATGAGATGATAGCCGAAGCCGAACCACCATCCTGCGGCCGCGGCTCCTGGCACGCCGCCGAGGCGGCCGCCCGGGGCGCCATCGGTGAGCCACACCAGAACCGGAAACGTGAAGAACAGCACCGGCCAGGCGTCGAGCGGCGCCATTGCCAGCGCCGAGCAGGCGCCGGCCGCCATCGCCACGAGTGCCCGCCGCCAGCCCCAGCTCAGCACGATCCAGTGCGCGAGGCGCGTGACGGCAGGTGCGGTGTGGGTCGTTTCGATCGCGGTCACGATTTCTGCGGTGCGCTGGAATCGGCGGATGGTTGCGCCTTCGCGGCATCATCCGACGGCGGTTCAGGTGGCGAGGTCGGCGGCGCAATGGCTGCCGCCGTTGTGTCTTCAGTGCCGCTGAAGCGGCGTCGCCCCTCGCGATCGCGCTCGATCGTACGGTTCTTGCTGCGGTGGATGCGGACCTTCTTGACGCGGCGCGGATCGGAATCCAGCACCTCGATCTCGAAACCCTCGGGGCCCGGCACAAGCTCGCCGCGCAGCGGCAGGCGGCCGACCTGCGCCATCAGATAGCCGCCGATGGTGTCGACCGACTCGGCGGCATCGCCAACGTCGAACGCCACGCCGATCGCGGCGGTGACGTCGTCGAGACTCGCCCGCGCGTCGGCCACATAGGAGCCGTCGTTCTCGCGAACCACGGCGGGCAATTCGTCCTCGTCGTGCTCGTCTTCGATCTCGCCGACGATCTGCTCGACGATGTCCTCCATCGAGACGAGGCCGTCGGTGCCGCCATATTCGTCGACGACGAGTGCGAGATGAATGCGCGTCGCTTGCATCTTCTCGAGCAGGTCGATCGCCGGCATCGATGGCGGCACGAACAGCATCTCGCGCATGATCTTGGTCGACGACAGCGGCAGCGACAGATCGATGGCGTTGAAATCGAGGCCTGCGGGCCGCGGTTTCTTGCGCTTCGTCGCCTTCTGCGGATCGACGGCGGCCTGCGCCGTCATGAAGGCGATCAGGTCGCGGATGTGGACCATGCCCATCGGGTCGTCGAGCGTGTCGTCGTAGGCGACGAGCCGCGAATGGTTCGCCTTCTCGAACACCTTCACGAGCTCGCCGAGCGGGATGTCCTGCTGCACGGCGATGATGTCGCCGCGCGGCACCATGACGTCCTCGATCCGGCGGCCGCGCAGCGCCAGGATGTTGCGGATCATCGTGCGCTCTTCGGGCGACACGCCGGCCTCGCCGGGGCCGGCCGCTTCGAGCACGACCTCGATGTCGGCGCGCGTCGGCCCGTTGCGCCAGCCGAAGATCGCGCGAGCGAGCCGCGCGAAGAAACCTTCGCGGTCGCCATTCGCCGTGCGGGCAACCGGCACCGGGAGATTGCGATGTTGACTTAAAGCGCCCGCCGGTTCCGCCGAACGGCCTGACGCATCGGAATCAGGCATGGGGTGTGTCAGCCGGTTGGGACGCTCGATGCGTAAGGGTCAGGGATCGCGAGACGCTTGAGGATCCGGCGTTCCATCCCCTCCATGATTTCGGCGTCGCGGTCATTCTCGTGGTCATAGCCGAGCAAATGCAGAAATCCGTGGACGGCGAGGTGGGCCAGATGGTGGTCGAATGGCTTGCCCTCGGCAACCGCCTCCCGGGCGGTCGTCTGATAAGCGATGACGATGTCACCGATATATGGGGCTGGAACCCGGGACTTGCCGCTGCCTTTCCGCGCGCCTTGGACCGGCGCTGCCGGAAACGACAGCACGTTGGTGGGCTGATCCTTGCCGCGCCAGTCGCGGTTAAGCGCTTGAATCCCCGAATCATTGCCCAGCACGATAGCAAGCTCGGCAGGCCGCGTTGAGGCGGCAACGGCGGCGGCCGAAATCGCTTTTCTGATCACTGTTTTAGCGGTGCGGCGCTTTTGCCACAGTGCCGACCGGACGATGACCTCGATTTTGACGGTCTTCGCCCGGCTGTTGCGCGGGCTGGCGCTCACTCCTTGGCTCCGCGCCGGCGCGCCGCGTCGGCCTTGTCGTAGGCCGCGACGATCTTGGCCACCAGCTCGTGCCGGACCACGTCCTCGGCGCCGAAGCTCGCGATGCCGATGCCTTCGACGTTCTCGAGAAGCTGCGTCGCCTCCACGAGGCCCGACATCTGCCCCGGCGGCAGGTCGATCTGGCTCGGATCGCCGGTGACGATCATGCGGCTGTTCTCGCCCAGGCGGGTGAGGAACATCTTCATCTGCATGGTCGTGGTGTTCTGCGCCTCGTCGAGAATGACGACCGCATTCGACAGCGTGCGGCCGCGCATGAAGGCAAGCGGTGCAATCTCGATCTCGTTGGTCTGCAGCGCGCGCTCGACGATGCGCGCATCCATCAGATCGAACAGCGCGTCGTACATCGGCCGCAGATAAGGATCGATCTTTTCGCGGAGGTCGCCCGGCAGGAAGCCGAGCCGCTCGCCGGCCTCGACCGCAGGCCGTGACAGCACCACGCGATCGACCTCCTTGCGTTCGAACAACGCGACCGCGTGAGCGACCGCGAGCCAGGTCTTGCCGGTGCCGGCCGGGCCGATGCCGAACGCCAGCGCGTTCTTGCGCAAGGCGCGGATGTAGGCGTCCTGCGCGGCGGTGCGCGCCCGCACCGGACGCTTGCGCAGATTGATCTGCTCGAAACCGCTCTTCGTCGAGGCGGCCTCGTCATCAAACAGCGAGCCCTGCGCAATGGCGAGGCGAATGGCGCCTTCGACATCGCCCGAGGCGAGATCCTGCCCACGCTTGATCTGCTCGTAGAGACTTTCAAGCACGCGGCGCGCCTGCTCGACGGCGTCACGCGAGCCTTCGATGGTGACGTGATTGCCGCGCTGTTCGGCGGCGACGCCGAGGCGGCGCTCGACCAGCGCGAGATTCTGGCCGTACTGGCCGAACAGCGCCGAGGCGTGGCGGTTGTCGTCGAATGCAAGTACGACCTGCGTCGGCGTGCCTTCCTTGGAAGTCCCCAGTCCCTGTCCGGATCCGAGCGATTGCAACGACATCAGGCTCCTAACGTCTCGATCTGAATATGGTCCGCCTGCCGCGGCAAATTCGCAAGAGGATCAGCCAGAGCGCCGAACAGAGTGTTGCGCCCAACGTCGGTGATTTTCACGGGAACCACTTCACCAATCAAAGATATCGGCGCCATGACCTGCACGGTCTGGAGATACGGCGAGCGCCCGGAGATCTGGCCCGGACGGCGGGCGGTGCGGTCGAACAGCACGTCGAACGTGCCACCCTGGCAGCGCGTCAGGAATGCGGTCTGCCGACGCTCGATGTCGTGCTGCAGCCGCTGCAGCCGCTCGTCCTTCACCGCTTCGGAGACCTGCTCCATCTCCGCCGCAGGCGTGCCGGCGCGCGGCGAATATTTGAACGTGTACGCCGCGACGAAATCCACCTCGGCCACGAGCCGCATGGTGTCCTCGAAATCCTCATCGCTCTCTCCGGGAAATCCGACGATGAAGTCCGACGAAAACGCGACGTCGGGTCGCGCGGCGCGCAACTGCTCGGCCACGCGCAGATAATCGGCTCGGGTGTGACGCCGGTTCATCGCCTCGAGCATGCGGTCGGAGCCCGACTGCACCGGCAGATGAAGCTGCGGCATCAGCGCCGGCAGATCGCGATGTGCCGCGATCAGGCTGGTATCCATGTCGCGCGGATGGCTCGTGGTGTAGCGCAGCCGTGCGACGCCGGGGATTTCGGCGAGCCGGTGCAGCAGACGGCCGAGCGTCGAAGGGCGGCCATCGACGTCATCGCCGTGATAGGCGTTGACGTTCTGGCCGATCAGCGTGATCTCGCGCACGCCGGCGTCGGCGAGCCGTTCGGCTTCGGCGACGATCTTGTCGACCGGACGCGAGATTTCCGAGCCGCGCGTGTAGGGCACGACGCAAAACGTGCAGAACTTGTCGCAGCCTTCCTGCACCGTGATGAAAGCCGAGACGCCGCGCTTGCGCGTCGCGGCCTTGCTCGGCGGCGGCAGGTGATTGAATTTGTCATCAGCCGGAAATTCCGTCTCGATGACCTTGCCGCTCGCGGCACGGTTCAGCATCTCGGGCAGCCGGTGATAGCTCTGCGGCCCGACCACGAGATCGACCGTCGGCGCACGGCGCACGATCTCATCGCCTTCGGCCTGCGCGACGCAGCCCGCCACCGCGATCTTGACGTCGCGGCCCTGCGTTGCCGCTGTCTCCTTCATCACGCGCAGCCGGCCGAGCTCGGAATAGACCTTCTCGGCGGCTTTCTCGCGGATGTGGCAGGTGTTGAGGATGACCAGGTCGGCATCGTCGGCGGTCGCGGTCTCGACGTAGCCCTCGGGCGCGAGCGTGTCCGCCATACGATGGGAATCGTAGACGTTCATCTGGCAGCCGTAGGACTTGACGAAGAGCTTCCTGGGTCCGGTCATGCCTTCGGCGGCTGGTTCAGCCAATTTCCGTTGTTTGGTCAGATGGTTAAATCGGTTGCGCGGGGCGCGTTTGCAAGCCCTGCACGGCGTGGTCTTAGCGGTTTTTGGGTCAAAAGGAAAACCCGATTCCGCTCTCGTGTCCCGGACGCGGTGCAGCGTGAAGCGAAGCGGAACGGTGCACCGCTGTTCCGGGACCCCGGTTAGCATCCGCATAAAGAAAGAAACCGGGGTCCCGGGTCTGCAGCGCATCATTCGCTTCGCTCATGCCGCGCTGCGCCCGGGACACGAGAGCTGGCTAGTCGGCGGATTTCACATCGGCGTCCTTGATGACCTTCGCCCACTTGGCGATTTCGGCCTTGATGTAGGCGTTGATCTCGTCGGGCGTGCGGTCCTGATCGGGGATCATGCCGAGCTGATCGAAGCGCTGCTGGAAATCCTGCGTCTTCACGATCTTCTTCGTCTCGGCGTTGATCCGCGTGATCGCCTCGCGCGGCGTGCCGGCGGGCGCCACCAGCACGAACCAGGTCGCCGCATCGAAACCCGGGAAGGTCTCGGCGAGCGTCGGCACGTCCGGCAGCGACGGCACACGTTGCGTGGTCGTCACCGCCAGCGCCCGCAGCTTGCCGCCCTCGATATTGCCCTTCACCACCGACAGGTTGGAAAACATGAACGGAATCTGCCCGCCCAGCACATCGTTCAGCGCGGGCGCTTCGCCGCGGTAGGCGACATGCACCAGCTTCACGCCGGCATTGAAGGCGAGCAGCTCGCCGGCCATGTGGGGGGTGGTGCCGACGCCGCCCGAGCCGAAATTCATGGTGCCGTTGCGGGCCTTGGCCTCGGCGACCAGATCCTTGATCGATCGGATCGGCGAGCTGGCATTGACCACGGCAACCAGCGGTGACACGCCGATCATCGCCATGCCGGTGAGATCCTTCACCACGTCGAGCTGGAATTTCTTGTAGAGCGCCGGCGCGACCGCAAGCGTGGTCTGGCTGCCGACCATGATGGTGTAACCGTCGGCCGGCGCTTTCGCGACCTGCTCCGAGGCGATGAGCCCGCTTGCGCCGGTGCGATTCTCGACCACGAAGCTCTGGCCGGTCGCGTCCGAGAGTTTCTGTGCAATGACGCGGCCGGCGACATCGGTGCCGCCGCCCGCCGCGAAGCCGACCACGACCTTCACCGGATGATCCGGATATTTCTGCGCGTGGGCTTGCGTTGCGAATGCCGCGCACAGGACAGCCATCAGCAATTTGGAAATTGCAGCCATGACGTCTCCTCCGTGCCGAGCGCTGCGCGCCGTCGTTTGACGCGGCGCCGTCTCGTCGCTTCAGGCACGCGGAGGATAGCGCAAAACCGGCGCCCTTCGAGTCGCAGATGGATCGCTTTCCGTTCTGGTCACGTCCCACACCGCGGTCATTCCGGGTTCGCGCCTTTCGGCGCGCCCCGGAATGACCGTGTGGAGAGAACGTCACGCACTTTGCATATTTTGTTGTCATGCAGACATGCGTCCTCGGCTCCACGCGATGGATCGCGCGGATCGCCAGATTTCCCTGTCGGTTTTCCGGGCCATGCCCGGGTTCTTTCATGCCTCCCCTGAGGGAGGCGGAGCGCCGAAACGGCGCAGGTCTCACTGGGGCACCTTTGCGAAGGCACCCCGCCCGCCCTTGTGGGGCAGGCGCGCCTTCCGGCGCTCCACCGCGGCGATTTATTGCGATACCGCCGTTCGAGATTCGATCGGACGGTGCGGGACGAACCCTTCACCTAAGGCCGCGTTGCCTTGGCCCTTCACCCGATCGCGCCCTGCCACTGAAGGCGGCCCCCTCATCGGGG
This sequence comes from Rhodoplanes sp. Z2-YC6860, assembly GCF_001579845.1. GTDB lineage: Bacteria > Pseudomonadota > Alphaproteobacteria > Rhizobiales > Xanthobacteraceae > Z2-YC6860. Next base: position 109,929 of record NZ_CP007440.1, on the reverse strand, counting down.
ACGGACGATGGCATCGCACCCTGGGACGTGGGAACGACCCACGCCTGCAGGCGCCACATCCCGCTCCATCAGCCGAACGTCTCCGGAAGACGCCCTCAGTGAGCGGGATAGGTCAGTACATATCAAGAACAATATAGTAAGTCAAGAGAACAAAAAAATGAAGGAGGTTCGCCCGCTGTTTTGGTGTGCCTCGCCGCCGCCAACCATCGCCCCGCTGCCACGGGCACCGTCATCATGTTGCCGCTCTCGGCAAGACATCAAGCGATCGTGCTTCAATGTCGCTTGGAGTCTGACGAGTGCTTCGAAGGAAATTCGCACTCTGATTTTGGGATCGACTGGATCAATGCATAGTGCGCTCGCAAGATGCCCACGCGTTGACAGCAAAATCACGCGTCCCTAGGCTTCCTCGCAAATTACGAAAAACAGAATTCGACGATCGCCAGTCCACTGGCGACGCGAGGAGGGATCGCCATGGCCGAGCAGAATCCGAAGGCTTCATGCACGCCTGTTGCGGCGACGTTTGGCTTGTCGCTGAGCGTCCTGCTGCTTTTCAGTGGGCAGGCGCCCGCCGAGGAGTGGAATTTCTACATGCACCAATCGGCGCCGAATTTCGCAACGTCGCGCGGCGCGAAGCTGTTCACCGAGGAGATCGAGAAGGCGACGGGCGGCGCGCTCAAGGTGCGGCTGCACCTGTCAGGCACGCTGCAGATCAACGCCAGCAACATCACGCAGGCGGTGGGGACCAACAACGTGCAGATCGGCGACGATCTGTTCAACTCGGGCAACATTCCGGCCGCCGGCATCCTGCGGCTGCCGATGCTCATCCAGTCCTATGACGATTTCACCAAGGCCGATGCGGTGCTCAAGCCGTATCTGGAGAAGACCTACGCGCAGAAGGGTTCGACGCTGCTCGCCTCGTACACCTATCCGCTGCAATTCATGTGGGGGCGCAAGAAGCTCGAAGCGCTCGACGATCTCAAGGGCCTGAAGATGCGCGTCGCGCAGCCGGAGCAGGGCGAGTTCGTGAGGCGCTTCGGCGGCACTTCGATCACGATGAGCGCGCCGGAGGTTCCGTCGGCACTCGATCGCGGCGTGGTCGACGGCATTTTTACCGCCGGGGTCGGCGCGGTGCTGTGGAAGGACCTGCTCAAATACGGCTATCCGCTGATAGTCAACGTCAACAACTCCTACTTCATCGCCAACACCGAGGCCTTCAACAAGCTGTCGCCCGATCTTCAGGGCAAGGTGCGCAAGACCGCCCAGGATTCCGCGCGCTGGGATCAGGAGACGATGCAGAAAGAGGAAGAGGAGTCGGTGCAGGTTCTCACCAAGGCCGGATACACCTTCACCAAGCCCACGCCGGCCGATAGCGCGCGTGCGGTCGAGGCGATGAAGCCCTACTGGGACGATTGGGCGAAATCGCGTGGCCCGGAGATTGTCGAGGCGCTCGGCAAGGTGCGCGCTGCGCTTGGAAAGTAGATCGATGTTGAAACGGACGGATTGTCGATCCGTCATCCTGAGGTGCCCGCCGAAGGCGGGCCTCGAAGGATGCGGCCCCAGCCGGGCCGTCGTCCTTCGAGGCTCGCCAAAGCGCGTCGAAGACGCGCGTATACGCGCTTATGGCTCGCGCCTCAGGATGACGGGGTGGGTCTGCCTGTGACGACCTAATGGAAAAGCTCAAGGAAAGCGTCGTCGAACGGGCCTGCCGGCTCGCCTGCTTCGCGGCGTTGGTCGTGATGCTCGTGGTGATCGGCGTCGACATCGTGACGCGCGGGCTGTTCAACTTTTCCTTCGAGATATCGGACGAACTCGGCGGCTACATGCTGGTGGTGACCAGCTTCGTCAGCCTGTCGATCTGCCAGATCAACAACAGTTTCCATCACGTCGAGCTGGTGCAGTCGCGGCTTTCGCCGTTCGGCCGCGCGGTGTCGCATGTCATCTTCGATCTTCTGTCGTTGGCGTTCTGCGCGCTGCTGTTGTGGCAATTGGTGCGCTTCGAGATCACGTCGTACCGGTTCGGCGATCATGCGCCGACCTACCTCGCGACGCCGCTCTGGATTCCGCAGGCCGTGATGGCGCTGGGAGCGGCAGCGCTGTGTTTCTCGGTGCTGCGCACGCTCGCCGCCAAGGTGGCCGTCCTGCGGACGATCATCGCGAAGACGGGTGACGCGCGTGAGTCCTGATCTTCAGATCATCGTCACCTTCGCGTTCTTCTTGACGCTGCTGGTGTGCGGCATGGCGGTGCCGTTCGCGATCGCGGTGCCGGCGATGTTCTATCTGCTGTTGCAAGGCGGCTTGCCGAGCCTCAACAGCCTGGGGCTGGTGAGCTGGGGCAGCATGAACAGCTTTGTGCTGACCTGCGTGCCGCTGTTCATGCTGATGGCGGAAATCCTTCGCGTCAGCGGGCTGAGCAGCCGGATTTATTCCGGCCTCGCCAAGCTCGTCGCCAGGCTTCCGGGCGGCCTGCTGCAGACCAATATCGCGGGCTGCGCGATTTTTGCCTCCGTCAGCGGCTCGAGCATCGCGACCGCGGCCTCGATCGGCGGCGTGGCGCTGCCGCAGCTGATCCAGCGGAAATACGACAGGCGGCTGGCGGCAGGATCGCTCGCCGCCGGCGGCACGCTCGGCATCCTGCTGCCGCCGAGCTTCGGCATGATCGTCTACGGCACGTTCACCGAAACCTCGGTGCCGAAGCTGTTCATGGCCGGCGTCGTGCCCGGCTTGATCATGACGGCGGCGTTCATGAGCTATATCGGCGTGCACGCCTTGATGGTGCCCGGTGTCGCGCCGCGCGAATCCGGGCCGCGTTCGCTGCAGGAGTTTCTGGCGGCGCTGTCCGATGTGCTGCCGTTCGGTGTCCTGATCGGCGGCACGCTGGGCGGCATCTATGCCGGTCTCGTCACCACGACCGAGGGCGCCACCATCGGCTGTATTCTCGCGATCATTCTTGGCGCGACCTTCGGCAACCTCACGCTGGGCGGCGTGATCGAGGCGATGAACAGCACCATCAAGTTTTCCGGCAACATCCTGTTCATCATCTTCACCGCCTACATCTTCTCCTACGCGATCAGCTTTGCCGGCGTCGGCGAGAAGGTGACGGCCTTCGTCGTCGGTCTCAATCTGTCGCGGCTGGAGTTCTTCCTGGCGCTGTTCGTGCTCTACACCGTGCTCGGCTGCCTGATCGAAAGCCTCGGCATGATCGTGATCACGGTGCCGCTGATCTTCCCGATCCTGCCAAGCTACGGCATCGATCCGTTGCTGTTCGGTGTGGTGCTCGTTCTCTTTGTCGAGCTCGGTCAAATTTCGCCGCCGATTGGGATCAACCTGTTCGTCATCCAAAGCATCTGGGAGGGCAAGCTCGCCGAAGTGATCGTCGGCACCATCCCGTTCCATTTGACGATGTTCGCGGTGCTAGCGCTGGTGATTCTGTGGCCCGAGCTCGCGCTATGGCTTCCGCACCACGTGTCGCGATGACGAGAGAAAAACCAAGAGAACGGCAATGCAGCGCAGCACCTCGAAAATATTGACGACGCACACCGGCAGCCTGCCGCGGCCGCGCGCGCTGACGCAGCTCTATGCCTTGCGCTCGCGCGGCGACGCGATCGATGCGGCCGAGATCGACCGCGCCGGCCGCGAGGCCGTGGCGGCGGTGGTGCGCAAGCAGCGCGACGCCGGCATCGACATAGGTAATAACGGCGAGCAGCAGCGCGATTCCTTCTTTCTTTACTTGAAGCAGCGGCTGTCGGGCTTCGGCGGAAGCTGGGAGCGGCCGTCGCGCGCCGATGTCGACCGCTATCCCGAGTTCAAGCGGATGTGGAACGAGCAGCACGCCAGCAAGACCCAGGTCTCGGCGCTCGGCGGCCTGCCGAAGGCGATCGGCGACGTGCGCTATCTCGACGACCGCGCGATCAACGATGAATGCCGCGATTTCAATGCGGTGCTGAAGGACAACTCGGGCGTTTTCGTCGAGCCGTTCATGAGCGCGCCGTCGCCCGGCATCGTCGCCACGGCGGTGAAGAACGAGCATTACGATACGCTTTCGAATTATCTGGCGGCGCTCGGCCGGGCTTTGCAGGTCGAGTACGAAGCGATCGTCAGGAACGGTTTGTTGTTGCAGATCGATGCGCCCGATTTGGCGCTCGAGCGCCACATCACCTACAAGGACAAGCCGGTGGGCGAATTCGTTGCCTTCGTCGAGCAGGTCGTCGCCACCATCAATCAGGCGCTCCGCAACGTGCCGCGCGACCGCGTCCGTTTGCACGTGTGCTGGGGCAACTCCGAATCGCCGCACGATGCCGACGTGCCGCTCGAAGACATTCTGCCGGCGCTGCAGCAGGCCCATGTCGGCGGCTTCGTGCTGCCGTTCGCCAACCCGCGGCACGCCCACGAATTCAAATGCTTTGCCAAGCGTCCGCTGAAGGACGACCAGATCCTGGTGGCCGGCGTCATCGACAGCCTGACGAATTTCGTCGAGCACCCGGAGGTGGTGGCCGACCGCATCGAGCGCGTCGCCCAGGTCGTCGGTGATCCGTCGCGGGTGCAGGCCGGCACCGATTGCGGCTTCGATACATCGGCGGGCTGGGGCCGTGTGGCTGAAGACGTGGTCTGGGCCAAATTCGCAAGCTTGCGCGACGGCGCGCGGCTGGCGTCGGAGCGGCTGTTCCGGCGCCCGTCTTAGAGGGAGGCGCGCCGGCGGCGGTTTCTGGCCGGCGTACCTGCCTTGGATGCGTCCGCCTTGGACATGTTGCTCATCTCGCTTGTCACGACGTCCCGGACGACGGCGCGGAGCCATTGCAGCCCGGCGTCGCTGTCGCGCTTGGCATGCCAGATCATCGAGATCGCGAACGGCGCGATGCGCACCGGCACGGGGCTCGACGTCAGTCCGAACACGTCGGCCCATTGCCGGGCCGACTGCTCGGGCACGGTCGCGATCACAGCCGCACGCCGCAGGATCAACGGCAGCGCGGCAAAGCGCGACGTCGCGTAGATGACGTTGCGCCGCTTGCTGCTGCCGATGAGCTCGTCGTCGACTGGACCGCGGAAATCGGATTGCGTCGGCGTCACCAGGTGGGGGTGGGCGAGGTATTGCTCGAGTGTGAGCCGCGAACGCAGGCCAAGGCGCTTGCCGTCGTACACACACCGATAGCCCATCGCGGCAAGCTGCTCCCGGCGCTGCCAGGCCGGTCCGTCGGGAAACACCGAGACGCCGAGGTCCATCTCGTCGCTGTCCAGCATGCGAGCGCCCTGTTGTGCATCACTGGCACGAACCGCGATCCGCACCTGCGGTGCGGCCGTTTGAATGCGTTCCAGCAGCGCGGGCATCAGCCAGCTCTCCACCCAGTCCCGCATGCCGAGATGAAACGTCCGCGACTGGGTCGCGGGATCGAAGACCGGCCGCGCGAACAGCGTCGTGCGAATCGACTCCAGCGCCGGCGCGAGCTGTTCGTAGAGCGCGAGCGCCTTTGCGGTCGGCTCCATGCCGCGGCCCGTCCGCACCAGGATCTCGTCCTGCATGATCTCTCGCAGCCGGGCGAGCGCGCCGCTCATCGCCGGCTGGCCGAGGAACAGCCGCTCGGCCGCGCGCGAGACGCTTTTCTCGCGCACCAGCACCTGAAAGGCGACCAGCAGGTTCAGATCGACCTTCCGTAAATCAGTCTTGTCGATATTCATTATCGTTCCAATCGATTTGAATGATACCGGAAATCGCGGCACATCGCCATCTGTGGCGAATGCCTGTCCCTGCAACACCACGGAAAACGCAAAGATGTCGATGTCCAAGAATGTTGTTGTTCTGGCCGCTTTGGGGTTGGTGTGCGCCGCCCTTCCTTTGCTGGCGCAGGAGCCGAACGCGTCGCAGTCGCTCGGCATCCCGGCCGATGCGATCCAGTACAAAGACCTCGGCGGCCCGCAGCTTGGCACTGTGTGGGGCGATGCCGCCAAGGGCGCACACGGCTCGTTTCTGAGGCTGCCCAAGGGCTTCGTCAGCCCGCTGCATCTGCACACCGGCGATTACTACGGGGTGATCGTGCAGGGTGCGGTGAGCAATGCGGAAGCGGGGCAGCAGGAGGTCGTGCTGGGGCCGGGCTCGTATTACTTCCAGAAGGCCAAGGCCGATCACGTGACGAAGTGTCTGGGCAATAGTGATTGCCTGATCTACATCAGTCAATCCAAGGCATTCGACTTCATCCCGTCGACCGGCAATCACCACGGCCGCCACCCGTAGTCACGGCGGCGGAGCTTCGTCAGCCGTGGTTCAAAAACTCGTCGAGCGTCTTGTCCGACGGCAACGCGAAGCCTGACAGCGGGATGCGGCTGATGACCGGCACGCCGAGCTGCTTCAGCTTCACCGCCATCTCGGCGGCCTTGATCACCACGGTGACGCCGTTGACGATCGGAGCGCCGTCGACATTGGCGTCAGGCTCCTCGCCGAACAGCATCATCGGAATGCCGCCGGTCGGCACGATGACATCGGCGCCGTCGTCGATCAGGCGGCGGGCCTCGCGTTCGAACAGCGACTGCATCTCCGACTTTTTCGCCGGCGATGCGAAGGCGTCCATGTAGTCGCTGATGTTGGCCTCGATCGCCCGGCAGCCTGCGACCCGCTGCTGCAGCCCGTAGCGGACGATCTGTTCGTTGTGGGTCGGGATGAACGCCGGATTGATCGCGAGCAGGCCGAGCTTGCGGCCCATGGTGCAGGCGTGGAGCAGGGTGGCTTCGCCGAGGCCCAGCACCGGGATCTTCACCGACGCGCGGGCGTCGTAAAGGCCGACATCCTGGAAGTGGTTCATGAAGAAGACATCGTAGCCCTCGCGCTCGGCCTGGATGGCGCCGCGCACCACGGCGCGCGAGAAACGGAATTCCGACAGCGCATGCACCGTCGTCACCGACGGCGTCATGGTCTTGAATTCGAGCTCGAAGCCCGGTTCGGTGCAGGCCTGCATATGCGGCAGGAGCCTTGCCAGGTAATTGCGGTGGCCCACCTGGTCCGTCGCGCCCTGCGCCCAGATGCGATAGCTCTTCTTCGTCGCGTCCAATCGTGCCTCGGCTTCGTTACTTCAGGCGCTTCGTTGCGTCTTCCAACACGGTCAGGTCGGAATACTTTTTCACGTCGGTGTCGGCGCCGATCAGGCCGAGCTCCTTGACGAGTGCGACGTTGCGCTGGAGCGCGTCGAGGTCCGGACGCATGCCGGGCACGTGATAGTAGTCCTTGTTGGTGAAGACCCAGCCGAGCCGCTCGGGCGGCTGCTTGGTCAGACGCGAACCGATCGCTATGACCTCATCGTGGTTCTTCGGATCGAGAAACCAATAGGTGATGCGTAGCGTGTCTTCCATGAAGTCGACCATAGCGGCGCGGTTCTTGTCGATGAACGATTGCCGCGCGGTCCAGAACAGGAGCTGCGTCAGCCCCATGACGTCGCGGTTGTAGAACAGCGGTTTGGCGATGCGGCGCAGCTCGGGATCGAACGAGAACGGCACGACGAGCGGCACCAGGTCGGCTTTCTTCTCGGCGAGGATGGCTTTCATGGTCGGCAGCGGCGCCTCGATCATGGTGTAGTCGCGCTTCTGCTCGAGGTTGACGCTGCGCAGCATCTTGCGCATGGCGATGTCGACGGCGCCGCCGGCGGCATTGGTCGCGATGATGCGGCCCTTGATGTCTTCGAGGCGCTTCACCGGCCCGTCGGCGAGCACCATGTATTCCTGGGAGTAGTAGTTGGGCACGCCGTCCTGGAATTCGTCGGAGATCACGCGCAGGTCGGAGATACCGGCGTTGTGGATCGCGGTCGGCAATGTCGAGAAGGCGAGGTTGGCGATCTCGAGATCGCCGCTGGCCAGCGCCAGGATTTGCTGCGGCGTGCCGGCATAGCGCACCGGCTCCAGGATGTAGCTCTGCCCCATGTGCCGGGCGAGCTCCTTCTTCTCCATCAGCAGCGACGCCCAGTTCGACAGCGGCGCGATCCACGACACGCGGATCTTGACCGGCTCGGCCTGCGATGCGCCCGGCGCCAGCACTGAAATTGCCGCAAAGAGTCCCAGCAACCAAGACCGTACCAGCCGCATGCGTGCCTCCCCGTGGAGCCTGCCCGGAGGCCTACGATAGCGACCTTTGCGGACCAGCCGCAACAGCGGGCGCCCGCCTTGTCTTCGGCCGCGCAGCCGCTAGAGTCGCGCCGCCCAAGTCATTCCCTGCACTTGGCGCGCACCTTATTTTTCATTTTCAATTGGAGCGCTCAGGCCATGCGGCACAAGATCAAGCTGTTTTCCGCAACGCTCGCGGTTCTCGCCCTGACGTCGATGGCCGCGCAGCCGGCCGACGACGGCGTCCGGAAGCCGAACGGCTATCGCAACTGGTTTCACGTCAACACCATGGTGGTCGACAAGGGCAGTCCGCTGTTCGATGGGCTCGGCGGGATGCACAACGTCCACGTCAACCCGACCGGAGAGGCGGCGCTCAAGAAGGGCAAGCCATATCCCAACAAGACCATGTTCGTGACCGACCTGCATGATTTCTCGGTCGTCGACGGCTCCTACGTCATGGGCAATCTCAAGGGCGTCGCCGTGATGGTGAAGGACGCGAAGAAATATGCATCGACCGGCGGCTGGGGCTTCCAGTTCTTCGCCGGCGGCGATCCCAAGAAGCCGGTTGTGACCGACGCCGCGAAGCAGTGCTTTGCGTGTCATGAGCCCAAGAAGTCGCAGGACTACGTCTATTCCACCTACATTCCCTGAGCGCGATCAGCCGACGGTCGTTTGCTGGCCGGAGCGCAACATGGCCAGCAGCGACACGATCGCAAGCACGATCACCACGCCGCCGTAGACCTCGGCGGCGAGCGGCAAGCCTGAGATCGGCGCGATCAGGCCGGTCAGAATGGCCGGCAGGCTGAACGACAGATAGCCCTCGACATAGAAGGCCGAGAGCAGGCCGGCGCGCTCATGGGCTTCGGCATGCGGCATCACGGTGCGCATCGATCCGGAGAACGCCGCGCCGAATCCCAAGCCTGCGACGATGGTGCCGGCGAGCATCAGGCTGACATGCTGCGTCTTCACGCCGAGCAGCGTGATCGCCACGCCCGCGACCAGCGCCGGGATGCCGCCCGACAGGATGCTGCGCGCCGATGTGTTGCGCAGCGCGAGCACAGCCATCGCGCCGCTGAACGTCAGCGCGCTGACCACGAGCCCGCCGACCACCGGCGCGGTGACGCCGGTGGCGACGCGGATCAGCGAAGGCATCAGCGAGAAGTAGAAGCCGCCGAGCGCCCACGACGCGATGGTGACGGGCGTCACCTGCATCAGCGCGCGCTGCGCGCGGGCCGGAATGCTGACATGGGGCTGCAGCGAGGCGAGCACGCCGGCCTTCGGTGTCACGGTCTCGGGCATGAACCAGAGCAGCAGGGCTTCGGCGGCCGACAACACGAGCAGCACCGCATAGACGAGTTGCTGCGGATCGGGTCCGTAGGTCACGAGCACGCCGCCGCCGAGGCTACCCGCGGTCAGGCCGATGAACGCGGTGATGCTGTTCAGAATCGGGCCGCGGCTCTTGTCGTTGTCCATGATGGCCGCGCCGAGCGTCGCGGTGGCAAGTCCGGTGGCGAAGCCCTGCACGGCGCGGGCCGCGATCAACGCCGCAGCGGAATCCGCCACGATGAACATGATCATTGAGACGACGTTCAGCGCCAACGCTGCCAGCACGGCGGGGCGCCGGCCGATGTAATCCGACAACGATCCGATGGTGAGCAGTGCGCCGAGCAGGCTCAGCACATAGGCGCCGAAGATGATCGTCAGCACGAACGGCGTGAGCCCGAAGGCCTCCTGGTAGTGATGATAAAGCGTGGTTGGTGCGGCGCCGCTCGCCGCGAAGGTGATGGCCGTGATGGCGGCTGTCAGCGTCGTGGCCCTGCGGGACAGCGCCGCGCGCGGCTGCGAAGCGGAACACTCGATGCAAGTGGTCATGGCTCTCTCCAAATGCCTTGAACGAATGGAAGGACGAAAGCGGCGGCTCAGAGCTTCGAGCCGCCGTCCGCCGCGATGATGTCGCCGGTGATCCAGCGCGCCTCGTCGGAAGCGAGGAACGCGATCACCGATGCAATGTCGTCCGGCTGGCCGATGCGCTTGAGTGTCTGCATCGCCATGACGGTCTTGCGGCCATCCTCGGTCTTGGTGAAGTTCGACATGTCGGTGTCGATCACGCCCGGCGCGACCGCATTGACGCGGATGCCGCGCGGGCCGAGCGCCGCCGCGAAGTACTTCACCAGCGTATTGATGGCGCCCTTGGTCGCGGCATAGGCCGATAAGGTGCCGACCGCGGCGCGCGCGCCGAGCGACGAGACGAACACCACGCTGGCGTTGTCGCTCAGGATCGGCAGCAATTGCTGGATGAGGAAATACGGTGCGCGGACGTTGACCGTGAACAGGTCGTCGAAGTCCTTCACCGTGATGCTCTCGATCGGCGCGGCCTTCGAGATGCCGGCGTTGGACACGATGATGTCGAGCCGCTCTCCGGCGAGCTTGCGCACCTCGGCCGCGAGCGCGTGCGCGCCGTCGGGCGCGGCGAGATCGGCAGCCACCGCGTCGGCGCGGCCGCCGGCGGCGCGGATCTGCTCGACCACGGCCTTCGCTTCGTTGGCGTTGCGGCCGTAGTGGACGATGACGCGGGCGCCGGCCGGCGCCGTAGCGCGGCCCATGCCGCGCGAGGCTCCGGTGACGAGGGCGGTCTTGTTGGCGAGGTTTGTCATGATGGCGATCTCCAGTCCGCTTGGCGGTGCCGTATGGCATCGCTTTCGGGCATGAAAATCGTCGCTCGGGACCGCAAAAACCAAGACTTTGTTTGCCTGAGCCATACCTTTGAGATATGCCTTGAAGGCATGGAGCTCCGGCATTTGCGCTATTTCGTTGCGGTTGCCGAGGAGGGCAGCCTGACCAACGCTGCGGAGCGGCGGCTGCACACCGCGCAGCCCTCGCTCAGCCGGCAGATTCGCGATCTGGAGACGGAGGTCGGCGTCAAGCTGCTCGATCGCGGCGCGCGCGGCATCGAGCTCACGTCGGCGGGCCGCATCTTTCTCGACCATGCCCGGCTGGCATTGCTGCAGGTCGAAGCCGCGGGCGAGGCGGCGCGCCGCGCGGCGCAGCCGCAGAAGGCCCAGTTCACCATCGGCTTCCTCACCGGCCACGAAATGGTGTGGCTGCCGGATGCGTTGCGCATCCTCAACGAGGAGGCCCCCGACATCGAGGTGACGCTCGCGAGCCAGCCGTCGCCCGAACTCGCCGGCGGCCTGATGCGGGGCAAGCTCGACGTCGCGCTGCTGCGCCGCGAGGCGCAGGCGCCGGGCGTCGTCTTCAAGCCGATGATCAAGGAGCCGCTGGTCGCGATGGTAGGGGCGGGGCATCGCCTCGCGTCAAAGAAGGAGATCACCCCGCAGGAGATCGCGGCGGAGACCTACATCACGCCGACGCGCTTTGCGCCGGTGCTGAAATCGGCGATCGAGACCTACATGGCGAAGTTCGGCATCGCGCTGAAGCCGGAATACGAGGCCGACAATCTCACATCGACGATGTCGCTCGTGGCGTCGACCGGCGGTGTGACGGTGCTGCCGATCTATGCGCGCCATGTGCTCTCGTCATCGGTCGTGCTGCGGCCGCTGAAGGGCGAGGCGCCGATGATCGATCTGGTGATGGGCTACAGCCGCTCGAACACGTCACCGCTGCTGAAGCGTTTTCTGGCGCGTGCCGACGAACTGGTGGAAGCCGTCTCCCGGCGGATATCGTCCGATCTGTCGGGCAGGCTCTGATAAAACCGTTCGTCTACTCGCCGCGGCTTTCCAGCAGCGGCTTCTCCTTCAGCATGATCATCGCCACCAGCGAGATCGCGAAACTTGCGGCGACCGCGAGGAAGACGCGAAAGAAGCCGTCGACGGAATAGTGAGCCGGTCCGGTGGCGTTGGCTGCATCGGTGCCGCTCAGCACCAGGACGCCGAACACCGCGACCATCATGGTGGCGAACAGGTTGCGGCTGAACTGCATGGTCGCGACCGCCGATCCAAACGTGTGCACCGAGACGTTGTTCTGCAACGCCGTGGCGGCGAGTGGCGGCATGGCGCCGAAGCCGCAGCCGATCAGGACCAGCAGCACCTCGAACTCCCAGAGCGAAACGGAGGTGACGCGGAAGGCGAGCACCAGCACCGCACAGATGGCGAGCGCGAGGCCGGCAATGGGGATGCGTTTGTAGTGCGCACGGGACGGCAGGATGGTGCCGGTGATGCCGGCGCTGGTGTTGAGCGTCACGGCGAGCAGCAGCACGCTCAACCCCGCTGTCGCGGGCTGCATGCCGACGATGTTCTGCAGATAGACCGGCAGGAAGATGTGCAGGCCGACGATCGGCGCCCAGCCGAAGGCGTTGACCGCGACCGAGAGCCGCGCCTCGCGGTCGGCGAGGATGGCGAGCGGAATAAGCGGCTCGGGCGCGGTGCGCAGCCGGATGACGAAGGCCACGCCGAGCACGAGAGCTGCGACAAGCAGCCCGACGATTTCCGGCGAACCCCATGGATAGTTCACGCCGCCCATACTGAGCGCCAGCATGAACGAGGAGCTCGCCGACATGATCAGGGCTGCGCCGATGAAGTCGAGCTTGTGCGGCCGGTCGTGGCGCGGCAGGCGGCGCAGCAGCGTCGCGGTCAGCGCCATGGAGATGATGCCGAGCGGGATGTTCATCCAGAAGATCACCGACCAGTGCAGATATTCGGCGATCGCGCCGCCGAGCGCCGGGCCGCAGGCGCCGGCGGTCGTATAGGTGACCGAGAAGTAGCCGTAATATTTGCCGCGATCCTTCGGCGCCGCGACATCGCCCAGCACCACCATGCCGGTCGAGGTGAGGCCGCCGCCGCCCAGGCCGTGCAGCACACGGCCGAGGATCAGCACGAAGATGTTAGGCGCAAGCGCGCAGACCAGCGATCCCGCCATGTAGAGCGAGATCGCGATCATCAGCGTGAACCGGCGGCCGCGGATGTCGCTGATCTTGCCGTAGAGCGCCGTGATCGAGGTGTTGGCGATGAGGTAGGCCGTCACCAGCCAGGGCAGGTTATGCACCTCGCCGAATTCGCGGCCGATGGTCGGCAGCGCACTCGCCAGGATCGTGGTGTCGAGCGAGCCCATGAACACGGGCAGCAGCACACCGAGCACGACGATCAGCGTCTCTCGGTGCGTCAGTGGCTTGTGGCTCGATGGTGTCCCGGCATCCATCGGCGCTTATGGCGTCACGGTCTGCAAATCATGTTGCGGTTTTCGCTTTGGCGTCCTGAATCGCCTGCCAGATCACATAGGGTGTGGTCGGCATCTCGATGTCGCGAATACCGTAATCGCGCAGCGCATCGACGACGCCGCTGACGATCACGGCCAGCGCCGGCGTGGTGCCGCCTTCGCCGCCGGCCTTGATGCCGAGGGGATTGGTCGGCGACAGCACCTCGACGATCTCGGCCTTGAACGACGGTAGCGTGTGCGCGTGCGGCATGCCGTAGTCCATGAACGAGCCGGTGAGCGGCTGGCCGGTGGACGGATCGACGTAGCACAGCTCCCACATCGCCTGGCCCACGCCCTGGGCGATGCCGCCGTGGGTCTGTCCATGCACGATCAGCGGATTGATGCAGCGGCCAACGTCGTCGATCGTGGCATAGCGCGTGATGGTCGGCGCCCCGGTGTCGGGATCGATCTCGATCTCGCAGATCGCGCAGCCGTTCGGAAACACCGGCTCGTGCATCTCGTTGTCGCAGGCGACCGCAAGCCCGTCCTTGAGTTCGGCCGGCAAGGTGAGCCTTTCGATTTCCTTGGCCAGTTCGAGAAAATCGAAGCTGCGGTTGCTGGTGGGCGACGAGAACCGGCCGTCCTTGAATTCGACCTTGTCGGCGTCCGTGTTGAGCGCGAGCGCCGCGATCTTGCGGCCTTTCTCGATCAGCTCCGGCACGGCTTTGACGATCACGGTGCCGGCGTGGCGCATCGAGCGGCCGGAATGCGAGCCGCCGCCGACGCTGACGATGTCGGTGTCGCCGATGATGATGTTGATCACCTTCACCGGCACGGCGAGGAGATCGGCCACCACCTGGGCGAAGCTCGTCTCGTGGCCCTGGCCGGCCGGCTGCGTGCCGATCACCACGTCGACCACGCCGTTCGGCTTTACGGTGATTTCCGTGCGTTCCTTCGGAGCGCCGATCGAGGACTCGACATAGTTCGCCATGCCGAGGCCGAGCAGCTTGCCGCGCTTCTTCGCTTCTTTCTTGCGCTGCTTGAAGCCGTCCCAGTCCGCGAGCTTCATCGCCGCGTCCATGTTGGCTTCATAGGTGCCGCTGTCGTAGAGCATGCCGACGGCGTTCCGGTACGGCATCTTCTTCGCGCTGACGAGGTTCTTGCGGCGGATCTTGATGCGGTCGATGCCAAGCTCGTCGGCTGCCTTGTCCATCAGGCGCTCGATCGCGAATGTCACCTCGGGCCGGCCGGACGAGCGGTAGGCGTTGGTCGGCATTGTGTTGGTGAACACCGCGCGCGAACGGAGCCACGCGGCGGGGATGTCATAGCTGCCGGTGATCAGGCCCGAGCCTTTCGACAAAGGCGACAACGATACGCAGTGCGAGCCGACATTGCTGACGTTGTCGGAGCGCATCGCCAGTATTTTTCCTTTGTCATCGAAGGCGACTTCGATGTCGACGAGCAGATCGCGGCCCTGATAGTCGGTGAGGAAGGCCTCCGAGCGCGTTGCCGTGTACTTGACGGGACGCTGGATCTTGCCCGCTGCCCACACGACGAGTCCGTATTCGACGTAGGGCCGGTTGCGCGAGCCGAAGTTGCCGCCGATGTCGTAGGACAGCACGCGGACTTTTTGATGCGGGATGCCGAGGATGCCCGCCATCTCGTATTTCTGTTTAACGGCTCCGCCGCCACCGCAATAGAGCGTGTAGCGGCCGGTTTCCTTGTCGTAGTCGCCGAGGCATGAGCGCAACTCCATCGTCACCGCGGTGACGCGGCGAATGTTGAAGTTGGATTTGACGACGTGGGCGGCTTTGGCGAACGCCTTGTCGGTTTTCTCCTTGTCGCCGAAGTGGGTTTCGACCAGCACATTGTCGGGAATCTCGTCCCACAGCGGCTCGCGGCCCGGCTCCAGCGCGTCCCCGGTCTGGACCGTGTAAGGCAGCTCTTCGTATTCGACCTCGACGGCTTCGGCGGCGTCCATGGCTTGTGCGCGTGTCTCGGCCACCACCATGGCCACCGGCTCGCCGACGTAGCGTGCCTTGTCGGCCGGCAGGAGCACGTGACGTCCGGTGAAGACTGGGCCGCCGCTGCGGTCCGTCAGCTTCATGTCGAAGTTGGTGGCCGGCACTGCGGAATGCGGAATAGGTTTGAGCGCGTCGGCCTTGCAGTCTTCGCCGGTGAGCACCAGCAGCACGCCCGGCATGGCTTTGGCCGCGCTCGTGTCGATCCGGACGATACGGGCGTGCGGATGCGGCGAGCGAACAAGCGCGCAGAAGGTCTGGCCTTCGAGGCTGAAATCGTCGGTATAGCGGCCCTTTCCGATGAGGAGACGTGCATCCTCCTTCCGGCGCACCGGCTGGCCGATGGAACCGAAAACAGTGCCTGCGGGAATTTCGATCTGCTTGTTCATGCCTTCAGCGACTGACGACCTTGCTCGGTACATGCCTTCGGATGCGGCGCCCGGCCACACCTTGGGGCGCTGCCCAGCATTGCATAAAGCTCTGGATGGCCAAGGCAAGTCTACTGGGCAAGTCCGCTGGGCAAGCTTGGCTGATGACGTTGCGGTCCGCGGAACGCGAGCGCCGGCTGCGGGATTTACCCGCGGGATTTTTCGTCCAGCGGAACGGCGTAAAGCTCGAGCCGGTGATCGACCAATTTATAGCCGAGCCGGCGCGCCACCTCGGCCTGGAGCTTCTCGATTTCCTCGGACTGGAATTCGATCACCTGGCCGGTGCGCAGGTTGATGAGATGGTCGTGGTGCGAGTCGGGGATCTGCTCGTAGCGCGCCCGGCCTTCGCGGAAGTCGTGACGCTCGATGATGCCGGCATCCTCGAACAGCTTCACGGTCCGATACACCGTCGAGATCGAAATGTTTTTGTCGACGTCGGCGCAGCGCCGGTACAGCTCCTCGACGTCGGGGTGATCGGCCGAATCCGCCAGCACCCGCGCAATGACGCGGCGCTGCTCGGTCATGCGCATGCCCTTGGATGCGCACAAGGATTCGATGTTGGTCTTGGTAATGCTCACACGGACCTCTTCAGGCACCAATCATAACTTCCCCGGCCGCCGCGGCCAACCCGACTCTATGTAGGGCCTGACGGCGACTTTTTGTCGTCACGCCAGATCGCGGCGGAGCACCAGGGCTGTGGCCTTTTGGCCGTCATCTTTCTGATAGTAGCCGGGGCGGCGTCCGACCTCACGAAAGCCGGTTCGGTTGTAAAGCCGCCGCGCCGGCTCATTGTCTTCGTCGACTTCGAGGAATACGGCTTTGACGCCGAGGCCGGCCAGCCGGCGCAGATGCAGGTTCAAAAGCGATCGCGCGAGCCCGCGCCCGCGTTGCGACGTCGCCACGGCGACCGAAAGAATCTCCGCCTCGCCCGAGGCCAGCCGCGACAGGATGAACCCGCGCAGCGAACGTCCCGCCATCGCGCGATGCGTGACGGTGTTGCGTTCGGTGAGCAACTGCTCGAGTTCGACATCGCTCCAGCCGCGCCGGAACGAGGCGCCGTGCAATGCCGCAATCGCCGCAGCGTCCCGAACCGTCGCTTCCGAAAGCGCGGGCTCGCCGCGTCCCAGAAGTCGCGCCAGCAGCTCGATCATCGACGCGGCAGCCGGGCCGCGGCCTGCGGCTGCGCATCGGGCGCGCGCAGATAAAGCGGCTTGGGCGGACTCGCATTGTCCTTGGCTGCGATCGCAAGCCTTCCGACCCAGACGATGTCGGGCGCGCGGCGGTCGTCGACGATGACCGGCGGCGTGTCGCGCGACGGCCAGGCGGCGGCAATCAGCGCCGCGCCGGTGCCGGTGAGCCGCACCGCGCCGTGGGTGCGCGCGGCACGCGCGGCGTCTTCGGCGCTGGCGATGCGCGGGGGAATGACGGCGCGGCCGCCCTGCGCGAACACCTGCATGTAGACGTGCTGATGCCGTGCATCGATCGCAACCGTGATGCCGGCGCTGTTTTCCGTTGCGATGTGGGGCGCCGCGAAGGCCGCAAGCGTGGTCACGCCGAAGGCCGGCTTGCCGGCCGAGAGCGCGATGCCGCGTGCGGCCGCAATGCCGACCCGTAATCCGGTGAAGCTCCCGGGGCCGGTGGTGACGCCGATGCGGTCGAGCGCCGTGAACGGCATCTCGGCCTGCGCCATGACGCGCGCGATCAGCGGCATCAGCGCTTCGGCATGACCGCGCTCGAGCGGCAGCGATTCGGTTGCCATCCGGCCGCGCTCGGTGTCGATCACGGCGGCGGCGCAGGCTTCAAGCGCGGTATCGATGGCGAGGATTCGCATGGGTGAAGTATATCAGTGACAAAGGGCTTTTAGCGGAACGGCTTTCTTTCTCCGCTGTCATGGCCGGGCTTGACCCGGCCATCTCGCTTAGGGATGCACGGTGCCCACCTAAGCGAGATGCCCGGGACAAGCCCGGGCATGACGTGGATAGGCTGGAGTAACGGACTTAGACCGGACGAACCTCGACCACCTCGGGCACATAGTGCTTGAGCAGGTTCTGGATGCCGTGCCGCAGCGTCGCGGTCGACGACGGGCAACCCGAGCAGGCGCCCTTCATGTGCAGGTAGACGATGCCTTCCTTGAAGCCCTTGAAGGTGATGTCGCCGCCATCGTTGGCGACCGCAGGGCGCACCCGCGTCTCGAGCAGGTCCTTGATGGTGGTGACCACCTCGGCATCGGACTCCTCGAAGAACTCATCGTCGGCTGCGCCGCCTTCGCCCTCTTTGAGGAGCGGCGCGCCGGACATGAAGTGCTCCATGATGGCGCCGAGGATGGCGGGCTTGAGCTGCGGCCACTCGCCGTCGGCCTTGCTGACCGTGATGAAGTCGGAGCCGTAAAACACGCCGTCGACGCCCTTGATCTCGAACAGGCGCTCGGCGAGCGGCGATTTCGCCGCGTCTTCCGCGCTGCGCAGATCGAGGGTGCCGGATTCCAGCACCGGACGGCCGGGCAGGAACTTCAGGGTCGCGGGATTGGGCGTGGCTTCAGTCTGGATGAACATGCGGTTTCTCCTTGGCCTGCTCGGGTTCAAGGCCCGGGTGGCTCAAATCACTATACCAGATAAGTGGAGTTTCCGCCCGGATGGGTCAACCGCGGCCGGATTGGGCCGAATACCCGCAAATACGGACCGGCAACGCCGTCAGGTCAACGCATCGAGCTCTTCGTCGCTGAGATGCGCCGGGACGATGGCGACCGGGATCGGGTAATCGCCGGCGTTGGCGGCGAAGCTTGCCACCAGCGGGCCCGGCCCTTCCTTGCCTGTTCCCGCGGCCAGCACCAGGATGGCGATGTCCTCGTCTTCCTCGATCAGCTTGAGGATTTCTTCGGCGGTGTTGCCTTCGCGGACCGCCCGTTCCGGCGTGATGCCGGCGACGCCATTCGCTCGGGTCGAGAATTTGTTGAGCGCCGCGTTGGCTTCCTCTTGTGCCTCCGCCTGCATGATGTCGGCCACCCCCAGCCACTGCTGGTTCCGGTCATGGGTCTCGATCACCCGCAGCATCAGCACGCCCGCGCCGACGCGCGAGGCGCGGCGCGATGCGAAATAAACCGCGCGATCACATTCCGCAGTGTCGTCGATCACCACCAGCCATTTCGGCTTGTGGCCAGCCTCGTAGCTCCGCCGCCGGCGCGTCGTCGTCATCTAGCGTCCGCCTCGCTTTGATGCGCAATCCCCGGGGCAATGGTGGCACGTCGCTCTGCCACCACACAAGCGTGCGCGATCAGCGTTGTTCCGGCGTGGAATTTTATTTTACCGCCGCACGAAGCCGACGATGTCCTTGACGGATTTCATGGTTTCGGCGGCGATCACCTGCGCGCGGGCGGAGCCGTCGGCCAGCACCGAGTCGATGTAGCTGACGTCGTCCTTCAGCCGCCGCATCTCGGCGGTGATCGGCGACAGCTTCGCGACCAGCAGGTCGGCCAGCGCCGGCTTGAAGACCGAGAACTGCGCGCCGCCGAATTCCTTCAGCACATCGGCGCGCGTCTTGCCCGAGAGCGCCGCATAGATGCCGACGAGATTGTCGGCCTCGGGCCGCGTCTCCAGTCCCTTCTCCTCGTGAGGCAACGGATCGGGATCGGTCTTGGCGCGGCGGATCTTCATCGCGATGGCGTCGGCATCGTCGGTGAGAGCGATGCGCGACTGATCGGACGGATCGGACTTCGACATCTTCTTGCTGCCGTCGCGCAGCGACATCACGCGCGTCGCCGGTCCCTGGATCAGCGGCTCGGGCAGCGGGAAGAACGCATCGCCGAAGCCGTGCGACGCGATCTGCGGTCCAAAGTCATTGTTGAACTTCTGCGCGATGTCGCGCGCGAGCTCGACGTGCTGCTTCTGGTCCTCGCCGACCGGCACGTGGGTGGCGCGATAGACCAGGATGTCGGCCGCCATCAGGCTCGGATAGGCATAGAGACCGAGCGAGGCGTTCTCGCGGTCCTTGCCGGTCTTCTCCTTGAACTGCGTCATGCGGTTCATCCAGCCGAGGCGGGCGACGCAGTTGAACACCCAGGCGAGCTCGGCGTGCTCGGCGACCTGGCTCTGGTTGAAGACGATGTGCTTCTTCGGATCGATGCCGGCGGCCAGGAACGCCGCGGTCACCTCGCGGATCGCCCGCGTCAGCTCCGGCGGGTCCTGCCACACCGTGATGGCGTGCAGATCGACGACGCAATAGATGCAGTCGTAGCGGTCCTGCAGATCGACGAACTTGGTGACGGCGCCGAGATAGTTGCCGAGGTGCAGGTTGCCGGTCGGCTGAACCCCGGAAAACACCTTCTGCTTGAACACCGTCTTCGGCGCAGTGGCCGGGGCAGTTCCTGACGCGTCCATGTCTCAATCCCTGTCGATTGGCGCGCCAAATCCCACAATGTCCAGGGCTATGCAAGGCTTCTGGCAAGCGGGACGGCGCCCACGAAATGGGAAAGGCCGTGGGGCGGATGCAAGGTTGCCGCCGGGAGTTCGGCCGTTATAGTGCCGCCGACCCAAAACAGAGAGCTTTTCCATGCCCGACCTTCGTTACGACGTGCTCGGTATCGGCAACGCCATCGTCGACGTGATTGCGCGCGCCGAGGACGACTTCCTCGTGAAGCAGAAAATGAACAAAGGCGGCATGGCGTTGATCGACGAGCCGCGCGCGGAAGCGATTTACGACGCCATGGGTCCGGCGGTGGAAACCTCGGGTGGCTCGGCCGCCAACACCATCGTCGGTGTGGCGGGCTTCGGGGCCCGCGCGGCCTTCATCGGCAAGGTCAAGGACGACGAGCTGGGCCGCGCCTTCGCGCACGACATCCGTGCGTCGGGCGTGGCGTTCACGACGCCGCCGGCCGCCGACGGTCCCTCGACGGCGCGCTGCTACGTGCTGGTCACGCCGGACGGCGAGCGCACCATGAACACCTATCTCGGCGCCGCGCAGGACCTGCACCCGGCCGATGTCGATCCGGAGATGATCGCGGCCTCGGCGATCACCTATCTCGAAGGCTATCTGTGGGATCCGCCGCACGCCAAGGAAGCGTTCCGCAAGGCCGCCAAGATCGCGCACGAGGCCGGCCGCAAGGTGGCGCTGACATTGTCGGACGCGTTTTGCGTCGATCGCTACCGCGCCGAATTCGTCGACCTGATCAAGACCGGCACGGTCGATCTGGTGTTCGCCAACGAGCGCGAACTGACCAGCCTCTACCAGACGGCGGATTTCGATACCGCCGTGAAGGCGCTGCGCGGCGACGCCAAGCTGGCCGTGGTGACGCGGAGCGAGAAGGGCTGTGTCGTGGTCAGCAAGAGCGACATGATCTCGGTTCCGGCGGCGCCGATCGAAAAGCTCGTCGACGCCACCGGCGCGGGCGACCTGTTCGCGGCGGGCTTCCTGTTCGGACTGGCCCGGAGCCGCGACCACAAGACCGCGGGGCAGCTCGGCGCGATTGCGGCGGCCGAGGTGATCCAGCACATGGGCGCCCGGCCCGAGGTTTCGCTGAAGGAACTCGCGCAGCAGGGTGGCCTGCCGGTCTGAAATTAACCGGGTGGTAAGCAAGTCCCGGTTACCGGTTGGTTAAACCAACCGGGATTTCCATCCATGGCCAACCCAGAGGATACCGAAGCGAATGCTGCGGACGCGACGTCTGCGTCCGGCGACCTTAAGGCGAACGAAGCCCACGCTGAGGGCCAGGCTGACGCTCAAGCGGCAGCCGAGGGCGCCGACGGCGGGTCGAAGCACGTGGCATCGACCGTCAAATCCGGCACCTTGATCGTCCCCCTCCGCGCCCCGGACTTTTCGGCAGGCGAGCGCTTTACCGCCGACGAGGCAGAGCCCGAGATCACCGAAGCCACCGTCATCAATTCATCGCGCTGGCGCATGCCGCGCTACGCGCCGCTCGCCGCCGGCATCGTGCTTGCGGTCGCGGTCGGCGCGATTGCGGGCGCCGCGGCGCTTTCCTCGCTGCGGCCTGACACGTCGGAGGCCACGGCCCAGGCTGCCAGCGAAACCCACGCGCTCAAGGCGACGGTGGCGCAGCTCACCAGCGAAGTGACGACGCTCAAGACCGCGCTGAGCAACGCCCAGCGCACGACGACGAGCCAGGTGGGCAAGCTGAGTGAGCGCATCGACCGCGCCGAGAAGGCCCAGGCCGAGCCCGCCGCCAAGATTGCCAAGATCACCGAAACCGTCGACCGCCTGGAAAAAAAGCAGCAGCAGGCTGCCGCGGCACCGCCGCCGGCACCGGTCGCGGTCGCAGCCGCCAATCCGGACATCACGGGCTCGATCCGCAAGGAAGACGCCCGCCCGCCGGTCGCCGAAGGCTGGCGGCTGGTCGACTTCTATCAGGGCCGCGCCGTTGTCGAGAGCCGCAACGGCACGCTGTTCGAGGTCGGTCCGGGCTCGAACCTGCCCGGCTTGGGCAAGGTCGAAACCATCAAGCGCGAGAACGGCCATGTCCTGGTGGTGGCCAAGAACGGCACCATCCTGGCGTCGGCCGAGCCGCGGCGCCTGCCGCAGCCGTCGCCCTACTTCCCTTACCGGTACTGATCGACCGTCAGATGCGCGACGAAACGAGGGCGGCTCCCGGCATGGAGCCGCCCTTCGCGTTGTCGTGATCTGTGCCGCAGTGACGCGCGCCCGAATTCCGTGCCAGATTCGGACCACGCTGCCGGGCGGAATGGAGCATTGCGATGGTCGGAGTTCGCACGGTTCTCGTCGCGTTGTCTTGGCTTGGGCTGCTTACGGCCGGCGTGGCTGCCCAGCCGGCGCCGCCACAGGCCAAGCCGGAGATGCGGGACAACTGCCCGGGGCTCGTGGCCAACGGGCTGCCGCTGGCAAAGCCCGCCGCCTTCCAGCCCGCTTCGCTGGCCTCCGACCAGGTTCGCATCAGCTATGTCGGCCATTCGACGTTCCTGATCGAAAGCCCGGGCGGCGTGAAGATCGCGACCGATTACAACGATTACGTGAAGCCGCGCGTGCTTCCTGACATCGCGACCATGAACCACGCCCATTCCACCCACTACACGGACAATCCCGATCCCGGCATTGCCCATGTGCTGCGCGGCTGGGGACCAAGCCCGGACCAGCCGGCACGGCATGACGTCCAGTTCCGCGACGTCCGGGTGCGGAACGTGCCGACCAACATCCGGAGCTGGGGCGGCCAGACCGAACGTCACGGCAATTCAATTTTTATCTTTGAAATTGCCAATCTGTGCATCGCTCACCTGGGCCATCTGCACCACACGCTGAACCAGCAGCAGCTCGACGAAATCGGCCGGATCGATGCCGTCATGGTGCCGGTGGATGGCGGCGTGACGCTGGATTTCGAGGGCATGGCCGAAGTGCTGCATGCGCTGAAGGCACCGCTGATGATCCCGATGCACTATTTCAGCACGTACTCACTGCGCCGCTTTGTGGATATGCTGGGTGAGAAGTCAGTGCAGGTCGAGATGAGCGAGGTGTCTTCGGTCGTGGTGTCGAAAGCCACGCTGCCGGACAAGCCGAAGCTTCTGGTTCTGCCCGGCCGGACTTATTGAAGATTTCTAAAACATTTTATCACTCGTCGCTTTTCTATCGCGCGAACTAGTGTTATTGCCGCGTTGGTTTCGGCGTGAAGTGTGACGTAAGTCATTCATCCAAGAAGCGTACTGTGGTGGCATCGCGTCGCGTTTATTTTTGCGGCTGCTTGATGCAGAAATTGTCCAGAGCGAATGGCCATGAGTGACCGTTGGACGCAGTGGAAATCCTTTCCTGACGATTACTTCGGCGACTATATCCAGGCGCCGATCGGGGCCGGCGTTTATGAGATTTGTCGGGCTTCCGACCGAGAGCAACTCGCCTTCGGTTGCTCGCAGAATATCGCCCAGTCGATCTCGGCTTTCCTCAAGCCCGGCAAGGTGCGCCGCAAGTTCCTGTTCCTGCGGTTGCGCTCGCGCTATTCGACCGGCGAATTGGAATACCGCTTCTGGCCGACCGCCACGCTCGGCGACGCCCGGGTGACGCTGGGCGCGATCCGCGAGCAGCGCCAGATGGTTTGGCGCCGGATGTCGGCCGCCGCGGCGCGGACTTAGATCTCGATCAACCGTTCAGATGACCGGTCATTTGTGTCCGGTCGCTTGGCGCAGCACCTTGGCGGCGTCGGCTGATATATTGCCGCGCCAGGCCACGATCTGGTCGGGCCGAATCAGCGCGAGGTCCGCGCCGTAGAGTTCGCGGGCGCCGTCAGCCGTCACCGCAACGACCGTCAGCGGGATGTTCTGCCCATCCGCAGCCTGGCGGAATTTCTCCGCCCCTGCGGCGTTTTGGTTCAAGACCAGCAGCGTGAACTCGAATCCCAGGGCGTCGTAGAGCGAGCGGCCATCGTCGAGCCAGAGATGCGGCGCGCGGCCGCCGGGGCAGCCGGTCGGCACATAAGCGTTCGGCGAGTCCGGCGGTGGCGCGGTGCCATCGCCGACGATGATCGGCGAGCCATCGTAGCGGCCGCCGAAGGTGATGCCCGGGATGTTGAACTCGAAGCGGGCGTGGTGATTGTAGTGGTCGCCGGTGAGCTTGCGGGCCGCGTCGCCCTCCGGGCCGTCGTTCTCCACCTCCAGCGGCAAGGCAAACAGCCCGACCGAATCGGCAAAGCCGCGGGCGTAAGTGGTGTTTCGCTTGGCGATGGCCTTGCGTTCCGCTTCATAGGTTTCGAGCAGTCCTGCGCCGCCCCAGCCTTTGAGCACGGCCGAGAGCTTCCAGCCGAGATTGACCGCGTCCTCGACCGCGGTGTTGTAGCCAAGCCCGCCGGTCGGGGTGAACAGATGCACGGCGTCGCCGCCGAGCAGGATACGGCCGCGCTGGAACTTGTCGGCGACCAGCGTGAAGCCGGCGTTCCAGCTCGAGCGGCCGATGATCTCGATGTCGAGCGGAGCCGCGAAGCCTTCGTGGAACATCGCGACGGCCTGCGCATCGGAAATCTCGCTGGCGCGGATGCCGGGCTGGATCTGGGTGTGGAAAGTGAATTCGTCGCGGCCGTTGACCGCGGCCATGAAGGCACGGCGGTGGTGGTTGATCGCCCAGTACATCCAGGCGCGGGCATGCGGCAGCACGTCGTAGAGCTTGGGCGCGCGGAAATGGATGGCGAACATCCGCCCGCCCATGAAGTCGCGCACCGCACCGCTTTCGCCCTCGTAGTTGATGCCGAGCATTTTCCGCGTCGGGCTGCCGCCGCCGTCGGCCGCGACCGTATAGGCGCCGCGCAGCGTGGCGCTCTGGCCGTTGCTTTCGGCATCGACCTCGACGCCGGTGCCGTTGTCGCGGATCGCGGTCATGCGCCAGCCGGGCCGCAGCGAGACGGTCGGGCAGGCGGCCGCTTCCGCCCGCAGCACGTCCTCGACGAAGATCTGCGACACCCGGTGCGGCAGCTCGGCCGCGCTCCAGGAACCGGACAGCGTCTTCACCATCTCGCGCGCGGCGCGCGCCGACGGCAGGCTGAAGCGGGCGAGCTCATGCTTGGTGTAGCGGGTGAAATAGGCGATGTCGGTGGGATAGTCCGGCGGCAGGCCCTCGGCGCGCACCTTTTCGGCGAAGCCGAGCCGCCGGTAGTGCTCCATGGTTCGGGCCTGGGTGGCGTTGGCGGAGGGAAACCGCGATGGCACGGTGCGCTCCTCCAGCAGGATGGTCGAGATGCCGCGGCGGCCGAGCTCGATTGAGAGCATCAGCCCGCATGGCCCGCCCCCGATGATGATGACGTCGCAGTCCTGTCCTTCGCTCACGCAATTCCCCGGTCGCTCGTGGCGGCTATAATAGCCACCAAGCCGAAGACAGGTATGAGTTCAAGGGAATGACATCATGAATCCGACAGTTGCGGTGATTGCGCAGGGCGCCATGGGCGCCGGCATCGGTGGCAGGCTGGTGGAACGCGGCCTCAAGGTGGTGACGTCGCTCGCCGGCCGGAGCGAAGGGAGCGCCAAGCGCGCCGCCGCGGCCGGCATGGTTGCGGTATCGGATGCCGAGTGCGCCAAGGCCGATGTGTTCCTCTCGATCCTGCCGCCGAGCGACGCGCTGCCGCTGGCCGAGAAGATGGCGGCGATGATTTCGGCCAGCAATCACAAGCCGATCTATGTGGACTGCAATGCGGTCAGCCCGCCGACCAAGGTGCAGGTCGGTGAGATCATCACCAGGGCCGGTTCGCCGTTCGTCGATGTGGGCATCATCGGGCTGCCGCCCAAGCCCGGTTCGAATGGGCCGGTGCTGATCGTGTCGGGGCCGGATTCGGCGAAGCTCGTGCCGCTCGGCGATTTCGGCCTCAATCTGCGCGTGGTCGAAGGTCCGGTCGGCGCGGCGTCCGCCGTGAAGATGTCCTATGCCGGCATCACCAAGGGCATCACCGCGCTAGGCTCGATGATGATGCTCGCCTCAATGCGTGGCGGCGTCGGCGAGGAGCTGCGCGCCCAGCTCGAACGCAGCCATCCGTACTTCATGCAGAACTTCACCCGCGCGGTGCCGGAGATGTTCGACAAGGCCTATCGCTTTGTCGGCGAGATGGAGGAGATCGCCGATTTCGTCGGCGAGGACCCGCAGGCGAAGCAGATGTATCTCGCCTTTGCGGATTTCTACCGGCGCATGGCCGCCGACGTCGAAGGCGAGAATCAAGAGACCGACGCGCTCCGGACATTCCTCAAGCCGAAGCAGTAGGCCGATGCGAACCCAGGTCGGGATCGTCGGCGCCGGTCCTGCGGGATTGTTCCTGGCGCTGCTCCTGCAACGCGCCGGCATCGACTGCGTGGTGCTGGAATCGCGCAGCCGCGACTACGTCGAAAACCGCGTCCGCGCCGGCGTGCTGGAGGACGGCACCACCAAGCTCATGGAGGAGCTTGGTGCGGCGGATCGGCTCCGCCGCGAAGGCATGCCCGATAAGCTCCTCGATATCCGCTTCAACGGTGGCATCATTCACATCGACATGCCGAAGCTCACGCCAGGCCGGATCGTGACGGTCTACGGCCAGCAGGAGGTGGTGAAGGACCTGATCGCGGCCGGGCTTTCGCGCGGCGTCCCGATCCTGTTCGAGGCCGAAGCTTCGCATCTCGAAGGCCTCACCACGGACCGCCCGATCGTTCATTTCAACCATGATGGGCAGGCCAAGACGCTCGAATGTGACTTCATCGCGGGTTGCGACGGCTTCCACGGCATCTGCCGTCCGGCGATCCCCGAGCACCTTCTGACGGTCTACGACCGCATTTTCCCGTTCGGCTGGCTCGGCATCCTCGCGGAGACGAAACCGTTTCCGGAGATGAGCTATTCCAACCACGAGCGCGGGTTTTCGCTTGCCAGCCGCCGCTCGCCGAAGCTCGCGCGCCTCTATGTGCAATGTGCGATCGACGAAGACCTCGCCGGCTGGTCCGACCGCCGCATCTGGGACGAACTGCAAACCCGGCTTTATGCCAAGAGCGGCGAACTGGCCGAAGGTCCGATCCTGCAGAAAGGCGTGACGCCCTGCCGCGCTTATGTGGCCGCGCCGATGAATTACGGCCGGCTGTATCTTGCGGGCGATGCGGTGCACATCGTGCCGCCGACCGGCGCCAAGGGCCTCAACCTCGCGGCCGCCGATATCCGCGTGCTGTCACGGGCGCTCATCGAATTTTTCCGCATCGGTTCGAGCGCGCGGCTCGATCGCTATTCCGGCACGTGTCTGAAACGGGTGTGGAAGGGCGTTCGTTATTCCAGCTACATGACCTCGCTGCTGCATCGCTTCGAGGCGCACACGCCGTTCGAGCGCCAGGTGCAGCAGGCCGAGCTCGAATACATCGCGGGCTCGGTCGCGGCGCGGACCACCATTGCGGAAAACTACGTCGGCCTGCCGTTCGAGGAGGATTGACGGCTCCGCGGCTCCTGCCCATCCTGGCAAAAAAGAAAAACAGGCATGGCTAAGCCCTTGCCTGGCAGGGAGGTGGCCGTTGCGTTGCATTCGCATGCTCGCTGTCGCGGCTTTGGTCGCGTGCGCTGCCGCCCCGGCCGTCGCGGATGACTATCCGTCGCGCCCGATCCGTCTTCTGATTCACACGCCGCCGGGCAGCCTCGTTGACGTCCTCGGCCGTCTGATCGGCCAGGAGCTCGGTGACCGGCTCGGCCAAAGCCTCGTGGTCGATACGCGCCCCGGCGGCGCCACCATGATCGCGGTCGAGCAGCTCCGGAACTCGCCGGCCGACGGCTACACGCTGATGGTCAACACGTCCGAAGCGACGATGCTGCCGTTTCTGAAAAAGAGCTATCGCTTCGATCCGATCAAGGACTTCACGCCGATCGCGCTGGCGGTGACGTCGTGGACCGTGTTCGCGGTCAATCCTGCGGTTCCGGTCAACACGCTCCAGGAGCTGGTCGCCTATTCGAAAAGCCATGCGGGCGGCGTGCGCTACGGCAGCGGCGGCACCGGCGGCGTGCTGCACATCGCGGTCGAGATGCTGAAGCTCAAGTCCGGCGGGAATTTCGTGCACGTGCCGTATCGCGGCGGTGCCCAGGCCGCGACCGACGCGATCGCGGGCCAGATCGAGATGGTGTCGATGGGGCTCGCTTCGACGCGTGTTGCCGACGGCGGCAAGCTGAAGATACTGGCGCAGACCGGCCCGAGCCGTCATCCGATGCTGCCCGACGTGCCGACCACCGCGGAGGTGGGGTTGCCGGACGTGCGCATGGATACCTGGTTCGGATTGGTCGGTCCGCCTGGACTGTCACCTGAGATTGTGACGCGGATCAATCGCGAGCTTGCAATAATCGTCAAGCAACAGGCTTTCCAGGACAAGCTCGCCAAGCTCGGGCTGGCGGTGGACTACCGGCCCGGCGACAAATTCATCCGCTTCATGGCGGACGACACCAAGCGTTGGCGGGAGCTCATTCCCGCGATGGGAATCCCTCAGGTCGATTAGGACGGAGCAGCACCACATGGCGAGCAAGGCAGCGGCCAAAAAGCCGAAATCCCTGACATGGCCGAACGGCAAGAAGGTCGCCGTGTCGGTGACGGTGATGTTCGAGACCTGGCCCGAGGACAGCGCGCCGAACTATTCGGTGCAGACCACGCATCTGAAGAAGGGCACGGTCGATCACGCCGCCAAGGCCTGGTCAACTTACGGCGGCCGCGTCGGCGTGTGGCGGCTGATGCGCACCTTCGAGCGGCACGGCGTGCCCGCGACGTTCTTCGTCAACGCGCGCTGTACGGAAGTCTATCCCGACGCGGTGAAGCAGATCGCGAAATCCGGCTTCGACATCGCGGCGCACTCCTACACCCAGGACGACCTGCCGTCCTATTTCACGCCGGAGGAGCAGGACAAGCTGATCCGCAAGAGCGTCGACATGCTGCAAGGCTGCGCCGGCAAGAAGGTCACCGGCTGGGGCAGTCCGGTGGTGGCGTTCACGCCGGAGACCGCGGGGCTTCTCAAGCAGAACGGGCTCTATTGGACCTGCGACGTCACCTACGCCGATCTGCCGATCAAGATTCACACGCCGCATGGGCCCATCGCGGGCGTGCCCACGACCGATTTTTCCGACAACCGCGTGCTGCGCGCGTCATCGCGCGACCTGTTCGACGTGCATCGCGGCCTGTTCGATTATCTGCGCGAGCACGAGACCATCGGGTTGCAGACGCTGGTGATCCATTGCCAGTTTGGCGGCCGGCCGCTGATCACCGCGGTGCTGACCGAGCTGTTCAAGCACATGCAGAAGTCGCGCGATGTGTGGTTCGCCACGCACCAGGAGCTGGCCGACTGGGCGCTGAAGCAGGACGTCGACGAGCACACCTATCAGAGCCGGTATTTCGCCGACGCCGCCGCCAAAAAACGCTGAGAGAGACGTTGAGGACCGCATGCCCACCGCGACCACGAAAGACGGCGTAAAGCTCTATTACGAGGAGGCGGGCCGCGGCTCGCCGATCCTGTTCTGCCATGAGTTCGCCGGCGACTATCGCAACTGGGAGCCG
This sequence comes from Rhodoplanes sp. Z2-YC6860, assembly GCF_001579845.1. Taxonomy (GTDB): domain Bacteria; phylum Pseudomonadota; class Alphaproteobacteria; order Rhizobiales; family Xanthobacteraceae; genus Z2-YC6860. The sequence goes on along the minus strand of NZ_CP007440.1, from coordinate 80,299 downwards.
CAGATGCGGTTCCTGTCGCGGCGGCATCGCTGCATCACCTACTCGGCGCGCGGCTACAAGCCTTCCGACGTGCCGAAGGACTCGATGGATTACAGCTACAAGCACTGGTCGGCCGATGCGATCGCGGTGCTCGATCATCTGAAGATCGACAAGGCGCATGTCGTCGGCCTGTCGATGGGCGGCTACACCGTGATCCAGATCGGGCTCGATTATCCGCAGCGCGCGCTGTCGCTGGTCGCGGCCGGCGCAGGCTCGGGCTCCGAGCGTGCGCAGACGGAAGAATTCCGCAGGCATTCGAAGATGCTCGCCGACGAGTTCATCGCCAAAGGCTCGCCCGAGGTGGTGAAGACCTATGGGCTGAGCCCCGCACGCATCCCGTTCGAGGTCAAGGATCCGCGCGGCTTCGCGGAGTTCAACCGGATGTTCTCCGAGCATGACTCGCTCGGCTCCGGCAACACCATGCGCGGCTTCCAGGCCGAGCGGCCGTCGATCTACGATTTCGAGGACCGCATCCGGAAGATCACGGTGCCGATGCTGATCGTCGTGGGCGACGAGGACGAGCCGTGCCTCGAGCCGAGTTTCCTGCTCAAGCAATGGGTGCCGACGTCGGGTCTCCTGGTGATGCCCAAGACCGGCCACGTGGTGAACCAGGAGGAGCCGGCGCTGTTCAACGAGGCGGTGGCGGATTTCATCGCGCGCGTGGAAGCGGGACGCTGGCCGGCGCGCGATCCGAGGTCGTATCGGAAATAATTCTGCCATCATTGGGCCATTCTCAGCCCGAGGTGTTCTGGCCTATTACCTGGCATGTAATTGAGCCAAGTCGCTGCGTGACTATTCTCCTGATCATCCGCGCACGAGCGTCAATCGCTTGTGCCAGCCGCTGATGAACATCGGCAAAATCCAGGAGAGAAAAATGCAGGTCACGTTCACGAAGAAGGAACCGCCGCGGTGGCTCCTCGACATGTGGAAGGACATCGACGACAAAACCTTCGGGAAGGGGTTCGACTGCTTCACGGAGGATGCCGTCTGCAATCTCGGCGTTGCAGATTGGAGGGGTCGCGAAGCGATCCGCGCCAACCTTAAGGCGTTCATCGACACCGGGTTTACGGCGCTGCATCACGTCACCGAATATTGGGATGCGGGCTTTCTGAAAGTGTTCCGCGGTGTCGTGGACATGACACCCGACGATCAATCGGCTCCGACGGTTCATCCCGCGATGACCCATTTCTTCTACATGGATGAAAAGGACCAGACAAAGGTCCGCCAGTGGGTGGGCGCCGTGGGACCGGTGTCTTTCGGCTAATCGGTCCGTCCGAGCCCCGCCAGTGAGCGTAACATTGCCTCGGATCAAGACATCGTATGATCCGAGGCGCTCCGCCTTTGCCGGCGAGGAGCGCTGCCAAAGGCAGCAGACTGACAACGAAGGGATCGGTCGACAATGAGAGCCACGGCCGGCGATCGCAAAACAGCCTCGAACCCAGCGGGTGTTCTTCTGCGTCAATGGCGGGATGTGCGCGGCAAGACACAACTGGATCTGTCGTTTGACGCGGGCGTCTCGCAGAAGCATATCAGCTTTGTCGAAAGCGGCCGCAGCGTTCCGAGCCGCCAGATGCTGCTCGACCTTGCGCAGGCCCTCGAAATCCCGCTTCGCGAAAGAAATGCACTGCTCGTGGCCGCAGGCTACGCGCCACTCTATTCCGATCAAGGTCTCGATGCGCCCGTCATGAAAAGCATTACCAGCGCGTTGCAACGGATGCTGCGTCAGCACGAGCCATTTCCGGCAATCGTCATGGACCGGCATTGGAACGTGTTGATGACAAACGAAGCGGCCCCGCGGTTGTTCAATTGCTTCATCGATATGGCGGCACGGCCGAGCCCGCGGAATCTGCTGCACGTCATGTTCGATCCGGTCGGAATGCGTCCCTTCATCGCGAATTGGTCGGAGACGGCGCGCGGATTGCTGGCGCGCGTGTATCGGGAAGCGCTCGGCCACGTCATGGATGAAAAAACGAACGCGCTTCTTGCAGAGCTGTCGCAGTACTCCGGCGTGAAGCCGGAATGGCGCACGCCATCGCCAAACGACGTCATGCCGATGATTCCGCTGACCTTCGTGAAAGACGGCGAGAGGTTGAACTACTTCTCGATGATCACAACGGTGGGAACTCCGCAGACGGTCACCGCGGAAGAGCTGCGGCTCGAATGCATGTTCCCCGCTGATGATGCGACCGAAGCGGGACATGGCCGCTTCATCCTGGCTCATGCCGCCCGCCGATCCGTGCACCACTGAAAAGTGCGAGTGGCCCCGGACTGAGTGCACACCTCAAATCAACTGCCGCTGCAGGCGATTCGACGCCTCGGTCAGCACCGGCAGAAACGTCTTCAGCATCATCGACGGCGTGCCGCGTTCGGTGTGGATGCCGATGTTCAGCGCGGCCACCACCTTGCCGTCGAGCCGTCGCAGCGGCACCGAGATCGAGCGGAAGCCCAGTTCGACCTCCTGATCGACCAGCGAATAGCCGTCGTTGCGGGACTTCAGGATCGCCTTGCGGATTTCGCTTTTGTCGGTGACGGTCGTCGGCGTGAGCTTGGTGGGCTTGATGCCCGCGAGATGCTTGTCCAGGGCGCGGTCATCGAGCGCGGCCAGGATCACGCGGCCGAGCGAACTCGCGTGCGCCGGAATCCGGAAACCGATCTGCGCGCTCACCTCCATCAGGCGTTTCGGTGAGGCGTGGGCGATCATCACGACGTCGTCGCCGTCGAGCACTGCGGTCGAGCACACGTCCTTGACCTCGGCGCTGATCTTTTCGACTGCGGGCTGGAGGATCTCCGAGAGCGGATTCGACAGCAGATAGCTGCCGGCGAGCGTCAGCACGCGCGGCGTCAGGCGGAACATGCGGCCGTCGGTCTCGGCGTAGCCAAGCTGCACCAGCGTGTGCAGCGTGCGCCGCACCGAGGCGCGGGGCAGATCGACCGCACGCGCGGCGTCGCTCAAGGTGAGCTGTCGCCGGTCGCGGCCGAACGCTTCGAGCACGCGCAAGCCCCGCGCCAGCGCTTCGAGAAACTCCGGCCCCGCGGAGTTGACGATATCCTGCTCGGCTTCCGATCGTTTGACGCGCGGCATCGTGGCTGCCCCGTTGCAATCGTTCGTTCGGCTTGCTCTAATTCGAACATTCGTTCGGTCAGCGAACAACCATAGCCCGCGATCGCGGTAAGGTCAAAGCCAAGCGGCGCCTGAGAGCGCCAGGGAGCGCCCGCCATGCTCAGCCAGGAACAGAACGATCTCATCACCCGCGTCGGTCCCGGCACCTCGGCCGGAGGGCTTCTGCGCCGCTACTGGCAACCGGTGGCGCTGGTCGATGAACTCAGCGGCACCAACCGTCCGATCAAGCCCGTGAAGCTTCTCGGCGAGAACCTGGTGCTGTTCCGTGACGAAAAGGGCCGTTACGGCCTCGTCGAGCGCGGCTGCCCTCATCGCGGCACAGACCTCGCCTACGGCCGCCTGGAGGGCGGCGGACTGCGCTGCGCCTTCCACGGCTGGCTGTTCGACATCACCGGCAAGTGCCTCGAAACCCCGGCCGAGCCGGACGGCTCGAACCTCTGCGCCAATATCAAGCAGAAGGCCTACCCGGTGGTGGAGCGGAGCGGCATCCTGTTCGCCTATATGGGTCCGGGAGAGCCGCCCGAGTTTCCGCATTTCGACTGCTTCGTCGCGCCGGACAGCCACACCTTCGCTTTCAAAGGCCAGATCGAATGCAACTGGCTGCAATCCCTCGAAGTCGGCATCGACCCGGCGCACACCTCGTTCCTGCATCGCTTCTTCCACGACGAGGATCCGAAGGAGGGTTACGGAAAGCTGTTCCGCGACACCTCGATCGACTCCGACATGCCGATGACCAAGATCATGCGCGAGTTTCCGCGCCCGACGATCGAAGTCGAGCAGACCGACTACGGCTTCCGCGTCATCACGCTGCGCCAGATCAGCGATCGCAGCGCGCATGTGCGCGTCACCAACCTGATGTTCCCGAATGCATTCATCATCCCGATGAGCCGGGAAATGACGATCACGCAGTGGCACGTTCCGAGCGACGACAACAAGCACTACTGGTACGCAATCTTCACGAGCTTCGGCGCGCCGGTGAACAAGGACGAGATGCGCCGCCAGCGCCTCGCGCTCTACGAACTGCCAGATTACGTTCCGCGCAAGAACAAGAGCAACGACTACGGTTTCGATCCGCACGAGCAGGAGCACGAGACCTACACGGGCATGGGCGCCGACATCAACGTGCACGACCAGTGGGCTTGCGAGTCGATGGGCGCGATCCAGGATCGCACCAAGGAGCATCTCGGCCAGTCCGATAAGGCGATCACGGCCTACCGGCGCCTCCTCCGTCAGGCGATCGAGGACACCAAGAACGGCGGCAAGCCGCTGATGGTGCTCGATCCGGCGAGCGCGCCGAAGCTCACCGGTCCTGCCGCGATCGACGGCATCGGTCCGGCCGACGACTGGCAGGGCTACTGGCAGAAGACCGATCTCAGCAAGCGCAAAGCCGCAAGCTGGGCTAACGGAAACTAGTCGCGAACTGTCGATGGCTCAGCGCAAATCCAAACCGGCTCTGGGCTTCGTCGACCGGCACGATCTCTGGACCGCCGAGCAGCGTCGCGCGGCGGCCGCTGTCGAGCGCACCATCGCGCGCGAGAAGCTCGAAATCGTCCGCTTCGCGTTCTGCGATCAGCACGGCGTGCTGCGCGGCAAGACTCTCGTTGCGTCGGAAGCCGCGAGTGCGATGCGCGCGGGCGTCGCGATGACATCGACGCTACTCGCGAAAGACACCTCGCACCGCACGGTGTTCAAGGTGTTCACAGCCGGCGGTGGCATGGGTGTCGACGAGATGTCGGGCGCCGGCAACTTCACCATGGTGGCCGATCCGGCAACGTTCCGCGTGCTGCCCTGGGCCAACAAGACCGGCTGGGTGCTGTGCGACAACTATTTCACCAACGGCAAGCCGGTGCCGTTCTGCACCCGCGCGCGCTACCGCGACGCGCTGGGCAGGCTCGCCAAGCAGGGCTTCGGCTTTTTCGCAGGCCTCGAAGTCGAATTTCAGCTCGTCAAAATCATCGACCCGAAGCTGTCGCCCGACACACTGACCTGGCAGCCCGAAGCGCCCGTGGTCGAGCACACCACCCATGGCTTTCAATATCTCACCGAGAATCGCTTCGATCAGGTCGATCCGATTCTCGAAATCCTGCGCAAGACGATGCAAGCGCTCGGCATGCCGCTGCGTTCGCTCGAAGTCGAGCTTGGGCCGAGCCAATACGAATTCACCTTCGCGCCGCTGCCCGGTCTTGAAGCCGCCGACACCATGGTGCTGTTCCGCAGCGCGCTAAAGCAGGTGGCACGGCGGCACGGCTATCTCGCGAGCCTGATGTGCCGTCCCGGCTTGCCGCATTCCTTCGCCAACGGCTGGCATCTGCACCAGTCATTGCTCGATGCGAAGTCGAACAAGAATCTGTTCGTGTCGCATGACAAGACCGAACTGCTGTCGCCGCTCGGCCATCATTATCTCGCGGGTCTGATTGCGCACGCGCGCGCCGCCGCAGCGTTCGCGACGCCGACCATCAACGGCTACAAGCGCTATCACGGCGTCAACTCGATGGCGCCGATCCAGGCGATCTGGGCCAACGACAATCGCGGCGTGATGGTGCGCGTGCTCGGCGCGCCCGGCGATCCGTCGACGCATCTGGAGAACCGGATCGGCGAGCCGCTTGCCAATCCGTATCTCTATATGGCGTCGCAGATTCACGCGGGCCTCGATGGTGTTGCGAGAAAGCTCACGCCCGGCCCTTCAGCCGACGCGCCTTACGAGATCAAGGCCGAGCCGTTGCCGAAGTCGCTCGCCGAGGCGGTTGCGGCGCTGAAGGACAGCGCGTGTTTTCGCGCGGGCTTTGGCGATGCGTTTGTCGATTACTACGCGCGCCTCAAGGAAGCCGAGATCGCGCGCTGCGACGCCGAGACCTCCGGCCAGTCCGCCAACGCCAGCGAGGTGACCGGTTGGGAGCAAAAGGAATATTTCGATCTGGCTTGAACGCCGCGCGGACGGGCGCTGCCAAGGTGTTTCATTTTGAACCGGAACTGTGCCTCAATAGGGCAGATTTAGTCGTAATTACAGATACATATATGGTTAACCCCGACTGGGATCCGCGCTAGGCTTTGGCTTCGTCTGGTGAGGAATCCATGAGGGCGTGTCATGCGTAGAGTTGTGTATGCGTTGATCGCGTCGGCAGCGCTGTCGTTCGGCGCGTCGACGTCGGTGTCGGCCGGTTGCTACAGCAAGTGCGGCGGTTACGGCGATGGCCATCACGTTTATCGGGACGATGGCTATCGCGGGGACCGTTACCGCCGTGATGGCTACCTTGGCGGCAGACACACTCGCGTGTGGTCTTACCGCGACCGCTATCGTGTTGATCGGAGCTACAGCGGTTCGCTGTATCGCAGTTCCAGCTACCATCGTTCTTATGATGATGGCCCGCGCTATTCGCGCCGGCACTACGTCAGCCCGGCCTATCGCGCCGTCTACTACGTGAAGGGCGCGTACGACGACCTCTTCAATGGTGACGACGATTACGGCGTCAGCCGTTGTGTGAGCGGCTGCTATTCAGCGGGCTACTCGGGCGGCTATTCCATCATCGGATATGACCGCAATCGCTACAACTACGGCGGCGGCTACGGTGGCTATCACAGCCACCCGTACCTCCGTGGTTACAGCTACGGCTACGGCAGCTATTACCGCAACTCCGGATACGGATATGGCGGTTACTACGGCTATGGCCCGACAGCGTGCACCGGCGGCGGCTGCACTCAGACCGGGCCGTCTTACGCCGTCGACAGCGATGGCGAGGGATCCGGTGAGGGCTGCCATACAACCTACCTTCCGTATGGCTGGACTTGGTATCGCGCGACCAACTGCTAAAAACGAGAAACGTCTCTCGAAACTGGAAACGCGCGCCGCTCCGTGTCGGCGCGCGTTTTGTTTGTCCGTCGAGTGCGTCCCGCAGGACGATCGCGTGATCTCTCAATCAAACCTTTTCGACCGAGGCGATCTCGCGAACCGACGTCGATGACGGCAACACGACATCCCGGGCGAGGCCTACGATCATCAACGATCGGATGATCGTCCAGGACAAATCGATTTCCCACCACTTGTGGCCGTGCATCGCGGAGTTCGGGTCGGCATGGTGATTGTTGTGCCAGCCGTCGCCGTTACAGAAAATTCCAGCCCAGATGTTGTTTCGGCTGGAATCCTTGGTCTCGTAGTTCCGATAGCCCCAGATATGCGCGGCGGAGTTCACGAACCAGGTCTGGTGCCAGACGACCACGGTGCGCAGGGCGCCGCCCCAGATCAGCAGACTCCATCCAAGCTGGATCGCGCTTTCCCAACTCCATCCCAGCAGGAGGCCGGCGCTCAGGCCCGACAAGAAGAACAGCGCCCATGACAGAAAGAAAAATACGATCCAGGTGTCGTGCTGGATCAGCAACGCATGAAACGGATCGCGCCTGAGATCCCGGGCGTAGCGATCGATCACCGTGTACCGGTTGAGTTCCGGATCCTTCGCCAGAAGCCAGCCGACGTGCGCCCAGAAGAATCCGCTCACCGGGCTGTGCGGGTCGTGGTCATCGTCGGAATGGTGATGATGCCGGCGGTGCACTGCGACCCAGAAGGCAGGTGCTTCCTCTCCGCAGCAGCAGCCCAGGATCGCGATGGTGCGCTCGAGCCAACGCGGGCACGTGAAGCCCCGATGGGTGAACAGCCGATGATAGCCGATGCTCAGGCCCACGGTTCCAAAAAGGACGATTCCGACCGCGCACAGCGCGACACCGGCCCAGCTGAAGAACCATGGAACAAAAGCCAGCAGCGCGATCAAATGGATGAAAAGAAAGAACAGCGTATTCCGCCAGTTCACGGCCGACAACTTCAACTGCACCCGCTGTTCCTCTTCCAAACGTCATGCAACGCTGGAGAGAATCTGAAATCGCTGCGTGGAGCAAACCGCAAATTGACGCGCTTTCGGAAATTGGAGATTTTCCAGGAAGGAACCTGCCGCTCACGCGGTTCCACATCCGGCCACGATGATCGCAAGCCAGCCGCCGGAATTTTCTCAGCCAGGCTCAGCTCCGCAGGCTCAGCTCCTCAAGCCCGGCGCCTCGTGGCCGGTGCGCTCGACATATTGCGTGTAGCCGCCGCCGAACTGATGCACGCCTTCGGGCGTCAGCTCCAGCACGCGATTTGACAGCGCCGCCAGGAAATGCCGGTCGTGGGACACGAACAGCATGGTGCCCTCGTAGTCCGCGAGCGCGGTGATCAGCATCTCTTTTGTCGCCATGTCGAGGTGGTTGGTCGGCTCGTCCAGCACCAGGAAATTCGGCGGATCGTAGAGCATCTTGGCCATCACCAGCCGTGCTTTCTCGCCGCCGGAAAGCACGCGGCAGCGCTTTTCGACGTCGTCGCCCGAGAAACCGAAAGCGCCGGCGAGCGCGCGCAGCGAGCCCTGGCCGGCCTGCGGAAACGAGTCCTCCAGCCATTCGAACACTGTGCTGTCGCCGTCGAGCAGGTCCATGGCGTGCTGGGCGAAGTAGCCCATCTTGACGCTGCCACCGACCGCCACGGCTCCGTCATCGGGCTCGGTGGTGCCGGCGACGAGCTTCAGGAGCGTCGACTTGCCGGCGCCGTTGACCCCCATCACGCACCAGCGCTCGCGGCGGCGCACCACCAGGTCGAAGCCGTCATAGATGGTCTTGCTGCCGTAGCGCTTGTGCACCCGCTTCAGGCTGACCACGTCCTCGCCCGAACGCGGCGCCGGCGGGAACTCGAACTGCACGGTCTGGCGCCGCCGCGGTGGCTCGACCCGCTCGATCTTCTCGAGCTTCTTGACCCGGCTCTGCACCTGCGCGGCATGCGACGCCCGCGCCTTGAAGCGCTCGATGAACTTGATCTCTTTCGCGAGCATGGCCTGCTGGCGTTCGAACTGCGCCTGCTGCTGCTTTTCGTTCAAGGCACGTTGTTGTTCGTAGAATTCGTAGTTCCCCGAATAGGCCGTGAGGGTGCCGCCGTCGATCTCCACCACCTTGGTGACGATGCGGTTCATGAACTCGCGGTCGTGCGAGGTCATCAGCAGTGCGCCGTCGTAGTCCTTGAGGAACTGCTCCAGCCAGATCAGGCTTTCGAGATCGAGATGGTTGCTCGGCTCGTCGAGCAGCATCACGTCCGGCCGCATCAGGAGAATGCGCGCCAGCGCCACGCGCATCTTCCAGCCGCCCGACAGCGCGCCGACATCGCCGTCCATCATCTCCTGGCTGAAGCTCAATCCCGCCAGCACCTCGCGGGCGCGGCCTTCCAGCGCATAGCCGCCAAGCTCCTCGAAGCGGCCCTGCACCTCGCCGTAGCGCACGATGATGTCGTCCATCTCGTCGGCGCGGTCCGGATCGGCCATGGCGGCTTCGAGCTCCTTGAGCTCGGCTGCGACGCTGCTCACGGGGCCCGCGCCGTCCATCACCTCGGCCACGGCGCTGCGCCCGGACATTTCGCCGACGTCCTGGCTGAAATAGCCGATGGTGACGCCGCGATCGACCGCGACCTGGCCCTCGTCGGGCTGCTCCTGGCCGGTGATCATGCGGAACAGCGTGGTCTTACCGGAGCCGTTCGGGCCGACCAGGCCGGTCTTCTCGCCTTTGTTGAGCGCCGCCGAAGCCTCGATGAAGAGGAGCTGGTGGCCGTTCTGCTTGCTGATGTTGTCGAGACGGATCATGGGAACCGGGGGACTGGAAAAGTTCGGCGCCCTTATGCCATGTCAGGCGGCTTACGGAAGAGCGTTCTGCGGTCGCAAGCCGAAAAATCGAGAATCTCTTGCTGTATGGCAGGAATGGTCGCCCGCCCGTCCAGTTGACGCCAAAATCGCGATCCTCTGGCAAATTGAGAGTCTTGTATCGTCGCTCGACTTCCTCGACCAACTTCCGGTCTTCACGCGGCGAGTTTCTCCGGCGAAGTTTCTTGCCGCCATCAACCGAGAAATACTCTTCGGCCCGATCGGGCCAACAATTCGGCGGTCGGGCAATGCATAAGCTACTCGAACTTGATGTTGGCCTCGTGCACGACGCGCTTCCACCGGGCCAGATCCTCGTGCAGCACCTCGGCAAACTCCGCCGGAGTGTCACCAATCGGCTCGGCGCCTATCGTTTGCATTGTGGCTTTCAGTTCAGGATCCTGCAGCGCCTTGACGATCTCACGATGAAGCTTCTCGACGATTGTTTGAGGTGTGCCGGCAGGAGCCATGACGGCGTACCAGGATGCAACGTCGAAGCCCTCGACGCCGCTTTCCGCGATGGTCGGTACGGTGGGGGCGCCGGCGGACCGTTTTCCAGCCGTGACAGCGATTGCCTTGAGCTGCTTCCCACTGATGAAGGGGCCCGCGGTGGAGAGCCCGGTCACCAGCAGCGGGACCTGGCCGGAAACCACGTCGTTGACCGCCTGTCCGCCGCCTTTATAGGCGACATGCGTCATGTGCATTCCGGTACGGCTCTTCAATAGCTCACCGGCCAAGTGCCCAGTGCTGCCCGGCCCGGCAGAGGAGAAGTACAGGTTGGAAGAGGGGGCCTTACCGAGCGCGATCAGCTCCTGAAGGGAATCAGCCTTGAGCGAGGGATGCGCGACGAGGATTAGCGAAAGCAACGCGACGCGCGAAATCGGAACCAGATCCTTTTCCGGATTGTAAGGTAGCTTCGAATAGAGGCTCGGGTTGATCGCTACCGTGCCGTCAGCCACCAAAACGAGCACGTAGCCGTCTGGTGCGCTTTTCGCGACCGCATCGGTACCAAGATTGCCATTCACGCCAGGGCGGTTCTCCACCACGATCTGCTGGCCCAGCGCCGTCGAGAGTTTGTGGCTGATGAGCCGCGCCAGGACGTCGGTGGCGCCGCCCGCTGCGAATGGAACAACCAGCCGGACCGGACGCTCGGGATATCTGTCGGCACTTTGTGCCTGCGCGGTTGACATTAATGTCGTCCAGCCCAGCAAGCATGCTGCTAAACTAATCGAACCGCTCAAAATGTTTCGGGCCACGCCGCCGCGCGTGGTCTTGCGAAGAATGCTCATCGAAGGCCTCCTCCCGGAATGCTTTTATGAAAGCACACTTAGCTCCTGAAACAGTGACTGAGTGTTGGGCTGCATCAAATTCAGAATTCGATATATATATATATATATATCGGCCAATCACAGGAGATGAGCCATGAGCGATCTTCAACTCCGACAAAATGTGCTGGATGAGCTTGAGTTCGACCCGACCATAGACGCTGCGCATATTGGCGTCACGGCGGACGCTGGGGTCATTACTCTGACCGGGTACGTCAAAAACTATCCGGAGAAAACAAGCGCCGTGGAGGCTGCACAACGCGTTAGAGGAGTTCTGGCGGTCGCCGATGAGATCGAAGTGCGATATCCAGCCAACAAGAAATCGGCAGACGACGAGATTGCCAAGCGTGCAGTAGACATACTCGAATGGGATGTTTCGGTTCCCAGCGGTTCCGTTGACGTTACTATTCGCGATGGCTGGATCACACTCGGCGGCCAAGTCGAGTGGTATCTTCAAAAGAAGGCCGCCGAGAATGCCGTACGCAAACTGTCTGGCGTTCGCGGTGTGACCAACGATATTGCAATCCAGCCGAAGTTAAAGGCGGATAACATCAAAAAGCTTATCGAAGACGCGCTAGAACGGCATGCCCATGTCGAGGCAGCTGCAATCCGCGTCAGCGTTCGCGATAAGGGTGTCGTTCTGCTTGAGGGCACGGTCGAGAATTGGAGCGAGCGGCAAGCAGTCGAGAACGCGGCTTGGTCTGCGCCCGGCGTGAGATCAGTTGAGGATCGTCTGCGAATTTCCTGACTAGGCCGAACCCATCTCATGGAATCTTTGAACGGCGGATCGTCGCAGTATTCTGCGCATTTGCGGACAATATAGGAGACCGAAGGTGCCTACAGGGACAGTGAAGTGGTTCAACCCGACGAAGGGCTACGGATTTATCCAGCCGGACGGCGGCGGCAAGGACGTGTTTGTGCACATTTCGGCTGTCGAGCGCGCAGGGCTCAGCACACTCAACGAAGGTGCCAAAGTTTCTTACGAAATCACCTCTAACCGAGGCAAGGAATCGGCGGACAATTTGAAAGTAAGATAGCGGCCCAGGCTCGTTGCTTCCCTGGCATCGTATCCACGATCGTTTGCTGCTGTCGGCCGGAGGTCCGACAAGAGCATGTGGTGGAAATGCCTGATTTTTTCCCGCGGGATGAACCGATCCATGGTCCCTCCTTTCGCGCGCAGTTGAGAATGTCCCATCCAGAACAAGCATGCCAGTGCGGGTGCGCCATGTTTTGTAGCGTTTGATCCTGCGCAATAGCCAACTCGGCAACGGATGTTATTTGGTACCAATGAGGGGCATCTGGGCGCAATGTTCAAAGACTGGCCGGCCGGCACGCACCGGCATCACCACCGCAATGGTGAACTTTGCCAGTCTCCCCGACATCGCTACCCCGATGCGTTGCGCAGCCTGCGGCTGCGAACACCCATGGAAGCCCTCTGAAGCGTGGATCGAAGGAGGAGAATATGGCTCGGTACCAGGTCAAATTGTTCAAGGATCTTCTGAGCTCCGACGGGCACCCGTTCCACTGTCTGCAATCGATTGTTGACGTGGAGGCCGATGGGCCGGACACCGCAGTCAAGACTGTGCTTAAGGATATGCGCGGGTCGGCATCAGATTGGGGTATCAGTGTAGCTCCGATTACTGATCCGAGCAGAACGGATCTTCGGTCGTTTCTGCCACAACATGCATGAACTCCGGACAGGCTCCAAAGGCACGCGGCGGCGTAATCGTCTCCGCGGCTGCGAATGTGGCCGCTGCCCGTGGTTGTGACACGATCCTTCCTGGGCGCGGGGATCCGCCGCACCTGACCACTCGCAGCTTCGCTAACGCGATTCGAAGAACCTGGGTTGACGCGGTTGACGGTTGACGCTCGAAGTTGACCGGCGGTTTTCCCGGCTGCTCCTTTGCCATCAGCTCCCTTTTGGCAACGAAGAAAGGGCTGGCCGCGGCTTTTTGGGCATGATTTCAGGGCTACGCCATGTCGATCCATCGGCTTGAATGTCTACTGTCGCCCCGCTCCTTGGCCGTTGTCGGCGCGAGTCCGCGCGAGCATTCGGTCGGTCGTAAGATCTTGAAAAATCTCCGCATCGCGGGCTTCAAAGGTGGCATCCATCTGGTCAACCCGAAATATGCGAACATCGAAGACGTTGCGGCAGTAAAAGACATCTCCGCTCTGCCGGCCATCGACCTTCTGATCATCGCGTCGCCGCCTCCGACGGTTCCTAACATCGTCGCCGGCGCGGCCGCCAAGGGCATCGGCGCGGCGGTCATCATCACCGCTGGTCTCGGTCAGGGGCCGGGCTCGCTCGCCGCGGCGTGCGCAGCTGCAGCGCGCCAGCACGGCATGCGGCTCCTTGGTCCCAACTGCCTCGGCATCCAGATGCCGCGCATCAAGCTCGATGCGAGCTTCGCGGCGCATATGCCACAGCCGGGCGACCTCGCTTTGATCTCGCAATCGGGCGCGATCGCCGCCGGTCTCATCGAATGGGCAGCGCGGCGCTCGATCGGCTTTTCAGGGATTGTCTCGATTGGCAATCAGATTGACGTGGATTTCGGCGATCTGCTCGATCACTTCGCCACCGATCGCTCAACGCGCGCGATCGTTCTGTACATTGAGTCGATTCAGGACGCGCCGAAGTTCATGTCGGCAGCGCGTGCTGCGGCACGCGTCAAGCCCGTGATCGTGATCAAGGCTGGCCGCCATGCCCAGGGCGCAGCCGCGGCACGCACCCACACCGGCGCGCTTGCGGGCTCGGACGCGGTCTACGATGCGGCCTTCCGGCGGGCAGGGCTCATTCGCGTGATCGACCTCGACGAGCTGTTCGATGCGGCAGAGACCCTCGGTCATGTGCGACCGTTTTCGGGAAAGCGGCTCGCGATCCTGACCAATGGCGGCGGTATCGGTGTGCTGGCCGTCGACCGGCTGATCGATCTTGGCGGCGAGCTCGCGCAGCTTTCGCCGGAGACGATCGCGGCGCTCGACGGCAAGCTTCCGCCGATCTGGTCGCGGGTCAACCCGGTCGACATCGCGGGCGATGCCGATGCCGCGCGCTATGGCAACGCCATGGAAGCATTGCTGGCCGACCCTGCCAACGACGCAGTGCTGGCGATGAATGTGCCGACCGCGCTCGCCTCCGCCACCGAGGCCGCCGCTTCCGTGGTATCAGCGGTCGAACAGCATCGCGGGCACACCGCACCGTCAAAGCCGGTGTTCGGCGTATGGGTTGGCGACGGCGGCGCCGCGGAAGCTACGCTCGAAGCCGCTGAAATCCCGCACTACCGATCGGAAGCGGATGCGGTGCGCGGCTTTATGCACTTGGTGCGCTACCGCGAAGGTCAGGACGCGCTGATGGCGGCGCCATCGAGCGTGCCGGCCGATTTCAAATGTGACACGGAAGGCGCCCGGCGCATCGTGCAGCGGGCGCTCGCGGCCGGCCGCGTCTGGCTTGATCCGATCGAGATCGCCGAGCTGATGGCCGCCTATTCCATTCCGATCACACCGGTTGCGCTGGCCCGCAATCCCGATGAGGCTGCAGCCGCAGCGAAGCCCTGGCTCGCGCAAGGCGCAGTCGCGGCCAAGATTCTCTCACCCGACATCGTGCACAAGTCGGATATCGGCGGCGTGCGGCTCAACCTCACCGACGAGAAGGCCGTGCGCGAGGCCACAGCCGACATCCTTGAGCGCGCCCGAACTGCCAAGCCCGATGCCCGCATTACTGGCGTCACGATCCATCCCATGATCGTGCGTCCTAGAGCGCGCGAGCTGATTGCCGGCATCGCCGACGATCCGACCTTCGGGCCGGTGATCGTGTTTGGCAGCGGAGGCACCGCGGTCGAGGTGATCGGCGACAAGGCCCTGGCGCTGCCACCGCTCGATCCAAGACTCGCCGACGATCTGATCGGGCGGACGCGGGTCTCGCGTATCCTGAAATCGTATCGCGACATCCCTGCGGCCGACCGAACCGCAGTCGGGCTTGTGCTCTGTAAGCTAGCGCAACTCGTGGCGGACATCCCCGAAATTAATGAAATGGACCTCAATCCGCTGCTCGCAGACGAGACCGGCGTCATCGCGCTCGACGCCCGCGTCGCGGTGGCCAAGCTCGCACCGAAATCCGACCGCCGCGCATCGGCGCGTCAGCGCCTCGCCATCAGGCCCTACCCCAAAGAATGGGAGCGCCATATCCGGCAGCCGGATGGCACACGGCTCTTCATCCGCCCGGTGCGCCCCGACGACGAGCGTATTTATCCGGCGTTTCTCGATCGGGTGACCGAGCACGACCTGCGGATGCGATTCTTTGCGCCGGTGAAAGACTTTTCTCATAAGTTCGTCGCACGCTTCACCCAGATCGACTATGCGCGCGCCATGGCCTTCGTCGCGCTCGACGAGGCGTCGGGCGAGATGCTTGGGGTCGGACGGCTTCATATGCTGACCCACGCCGATACCGGCGAATATGCCGTGCTGGTGCGCTCCGATCTCAAGGGTCGCGGGATCGGCTGGCTCCTGATGCAGACCCTGATCGAATATGCGCGAGCCGAGGGCATCCGCACCATTCAGGGCGATGTGTTGGCCGAAAATACCACCATGCTTCGAATGTGCGCCGAACTCGGGTTCGAGGTCGCGGATAACCCGAACGAACCGGGGGTTCGTACCGTCAAGCTAACGGTTGCAAGAACCGCGTAACATCAACCGGCGCGCGGATCGCGAGCACGACTATTTCCGTCGATGACTGTTGCCACCGTCGATCAAGCTGCCGTTTCGACGCTCACAATCCTAAAGGTGTGCTCGGATTCCTGATCGCGCAACGTCACATATTCGCCGGGCACCATCGCATGCGAGGCGAAGCGATAGCCGGCCTCGTCGTCGTCCACGCGTGTCTTGTCATAGTCGAACACCCAGCGGGCATGCTCGCTGCCACCGGGCTTGTGGACCAGAACCCCGACCCGATCGTCGGCTCCCTGCCAAAAGCGCCGCACCAGGCACTGCTTGGGATAGGCCTTCCATAGTGCAGCATCGATGTGCCCCTGCGCATCAAGCGGCGCCACGAACTCGTAGCCGTGATGCGTCGATCCCGCGGGAAACTCCTTGGAGCGGGCGAGCTGCAGACGAATACGCTTGAACGCGTGCGGAAGTTTCATGGTGCTCTCCACGATGACGTGTCACCATGGCGGAAGCCCAGGCTGTGTGCTTTGACACGGATCAAACCAGATCATCCCCGCTGAGATCAGCCGCTAGGGCACCAGAACAGCGGCGCCCTGCAACGCACCGCGGCGCAGGTCTGACAAGGCTTCGTTGGCGCGCGTGAGCGAATAGCCGGTAGTATGGGTCGCAATCCCGACCTTGGGCACCACATCGAAAAACTCGACGCCATCACGCCGCGTGAGATTAGCCACTGAGACGAGCTCTCGCTCTCCCCACAACAGGTCATAGGGAAAGCTCGGGATAGCGCTCATATAAATGCCGCCGCAGACCACTCGGCCGCCTCTGCGTACGGCCTTCAATGCGGCCGGGACTAGCGCGCCGACCGGAGCAAAGATGATCGCGCAGTCCAGAGGCTTAGGCGGATCTTCGTCCGAACCTCCCACCTAGATGGCTCCGAGCTTGCGGGCGAAGTCCTGACCCGCGACATCGCCGGACCGCGTGAAGGCAAACACCTCACGCCCCTGCCAGCGCGCCACCTGGGCGATGATATGCGCGGCGGCGCCGAAGCCGTAGAGTCCGATACGCCGACCGTCCCCGGCCATGCGCAGCGAGCGCCAGCCGATCAGGCCGGCGCACAGCAACGGTGCGGTGGCCTGATCGCTGCCGTTATCCGGAAGCTGAAAAACGAAACCGGCATTGGCCAGCACATGGGTGGCGTAGCCGCCGTCGCGCGAGTAGCCGGTGAATTGCGGTCGTTCGCAGAGGTTCTCGCGCTGCTCGCGGCAATAGCGGCAGCTGCCGCAGGTCCGGCCGAGCCAAGGTATGCCGACCCGCATGCCAACCGTTAGACTGTTGACGTTCGGGCCTACCGCACTGATCCGGCCGACAATCTCGTGTCCAGGCACGATCGGCAAACGGATGTTGGGCAACTCGCCGTCGACAACGTGAAGGTCGGTGCGGCAAACACCGCAGGCAGAAACCTGCACGCAAACTTCGCCTTCGGCGGGCTTGGGGTCCGGCCTTTCCATGAGCGTGAGCGGTTCGCCGATCCGTTGGAGAACCATGGCCCGCATAGCCTGTTCCTTGTTCGACGTTCTGCGTCGGGCTCTCGGTATGCTGATGCCGGACTGCAGCGTTGATCTGCATCAAGCATCGCCACTTTGACCTGCCTCAATTCGCAACGATCGATCACGGCGCATCATGCATCCCATCAAATGGAGGTGCCCCATGAAAGCTCAAGACGTGATGTCCCGCCCGGTATTTTCGGTCGAGCCGACGGATTCGGCGACGAGTGCCATTCGCATCATGCTGCAGAACCACATTAGCGGTCTGCCTGTCATCGACGCCGAAGGCCGTCTTCAAGGTATGCTCACCGAAGGCGATTTCCTGCGGCGGACTGAGACGGCAACGCAGCGACAGCGGCCCCGATGGCTGGCATTTCTCGTTGGTC
The DNA here is from genome assembly GCF_001579845.1 of Rhodoplanes sp. Z2-YC6860. GTDB lineage: Bacteria > Pseudomonadota > Alphaproteobacteria > Rhizobiales > Xanthobacteraceae > Z2-YC6860. The sequence continues at coordinate 62,530 of NZ_CP007440.1, read as the reverse complement.
CCGGACGTCTCGCAGACGAATACACGCGAACCCACGGGCGCAAGGTCAGCGAGATCATGACGCCCGATCCAGTGACGGTCATGGAGAACACACCGCTCGAAGAGGTGGTCTCGCTGATGGAGAAGCGCCGGATCAAACGCGTTCCGGTGATGAAGGATGACAAAGTCGTAGGCATCATCAGCCGCGCCAATCTGCTGTATGCGCTGGCGAGTCTTGCCCGTGAAGCCAAGCCCACAAGCCTCGATGATCGCGCCATCCGCGAGCGCCTGTTTGCGGAGCTTCAGGGCCAGAGCTGGGCTCCGACTGGTTCGCTCGACATCATCGTGCGCGGCGGCGTGGTTGAGCTCTGGGGTACGATTATGGATGAGCGCGAACGGCAAGCCACGATCGTCGCCGCCGAGAACATCCCGGGGGTAAAGCGCGTCGATGACCATTTGGCCTGGATCGAGCCGATGACCGGGATGGTGGTCGAAGCCGACGGCACAGTGACCTATCCGATCGGCAACCGCTAACCGGCGGACTCGTCCCCTCGATCAGAGAGTGAGGCGCGCATGCGCAAAATCATGATTGTGGTTGGGCATCCTCAGACCAACACATTCTGCCGAGCGTTGGGCGAGGCCTATCGGCGCGGAGCCACGGCAGCGGGGCACACGGCGACGCTGTTCGCGCTCTCGGAGATGAAGTTCGATCCCATCCTCCGTGAGGGCTACCGCAAGGAGCAGATGCTGGAGCCCGATCTGCAGGCCGCCTACGATGCGCTCGCGGCCTGCGATCACCTGGTGCTGATTTTTCCACTGTGGTGCGGCGATATGCCGGCCCTGCTGAAGGGCTTCATCGAGCGCGTGCTCCAGCCCGATCTGATCCACCGGCAGGACACGGATAACGCCATGAACTGGTCGATCTTCAAGAACAAGAGCGCCCGCGTCGTCATCACCATGGGTATGCCGGTCTCAATCTATCGCTTCTGGTATGGCGGCCACGCCTTGAAGCTGATCACCCGCAACATCCTGAAGTTCATCGGCATCACCCCGGTGCGCCACACGCTGTTCGGCATGATCGGAACGTCGAAGCCCGAGACCCGGGAGGGTTGGATCGCTGAGATCGAGGGGCTCGGGCGTCAGAGTTCATAGCGCCTGCCACCTCACCACGCTGGCAACCATGAGATCACCCATGCGCGGCCGCGTTTGAGCCAAGTCAATGGCAGTTCTGGCCCACCACGATATTTGTCCCATGTTCCATCGAAACGAGGCTGTCCCATGATCAAGGATGTTCTGGTCAATCTCGGCGTCGGCAAGTCACGCGACGCCGCCGGTGATTTTGCGATTTCCATCGCCCAGATGTTTGACGCTCACCTGACGGCCAGGGCCGTCGCGTGCAAGTTGCCGGTCGGCGGCTCCGTCCTGGACGGCGTTACTGCAGATATCGTCGACGGCTGCACAGCGCAACGGAAGGCAGCAGCTTCGCAAGCGAAACAATCGTTCGATGACCGCGCGCGGCTCGCCAGTATCAGAGCCGATTCCGGGCTCTTGATAGATTATGTGGCGGAGGTCGCCCAGATATTCGCCGGCGCCGCGCGACATTACGACCTGTCGGTGGTTGGCCAACCGGAACCCGAAAATGACCTTCCGGAAAGCCTGATCAATGAAGCCGCGCTATTCGATTCCGGCAGGCCGGTTCTGATTGTGCCTTACATCCAGAAGACTGGCATCAAGCTCGATCGCGTCATGCTATGCTGGGACGGCAGCCGCAACGCGGCTCGCGCGGTGGGCGATGCCATGCCGTTCCTGCAACGGACCGGCAAGATCAGCATCGTGACAATCGAATCGACGGAGCAGCGGAACATGATTCGCGGCACCCAGATTGCCGAGCATCTCGCTCGCCATGAACTGAAGGTCGATTTGATGCCGATCGTCGCTCCCGATAGCGAGGTCGCCAATGTGATCCTCTCACAAGCCGCCGATATGGACACCGATCTCATCGTGATGGGCGGCTATGGGCACACGCGGCTGCGGGAATTCGTCCTCGGCGGCGCCACGCGCGACATGCTGAAAAGCATGACTGTGCCGGTGTTGATGTCTCATTAGTCGGAGGCAGGCACCAGGGCCGGACGGTTGGACGAGAGGACGCGGCTTGGCACTGACATTGTCATTTCTGGGTGGAGCAGGCACGGTCACCGGATCAAAATACATGCTCGACAATGGCGAGCACAGGATCCTGATCGACTGCGGCCTGTTTCAGGGCTTCAAATCGCTGCGTCTCAAGAACTGGGCGCCGTTGCCAGTCGATCCCAGCAGCCTTGAAGCCGTCATTCTGACCCATGCTCATATCGACCACTCGGGCTATTTGCCGCTGCTGGTGAAGCGCGGTTTCAGAGCGCCCGTGTTGGGGTCTTCGCCGACCGTCGATCTCTGCAAAATTCTGTTGCCCGATGCCGGCTACCTCCAGGAGAAAGACGCCGACTTTGCGAACCGGCATGGTTTCTCAAAGCACAAACCGGCTTTGCCGCTATTCACTCAAAAAGATGCAGTGGATTCGCTTGAGCAACTCGTCTCGATGTCATTTTACAATGAGCGGTCCTTGCCATGCGGCGCCACGACTTGCCTGCGCCCAGCCGGCCACATCCTCGGCGCCGCGTCAGTACGAATCCAGTGGGCCGGCGTGACTACGGTGTTCTCCGGCGATCTCGGACGGTATGACGACCCGATCATGGTCGATCCGGAGCCGTTCGAACGAACCGACTATCTCCTGGTCGAATCCACTTATGGCAACCGCTTGCACGCCAAGGTCGATCCCGCCGAAGCCTTGGCTTCTGTCGTCGAAAAAACGGTCGCGCGCGGCGGGACGGTCGTCATCCCTGCCTTCGCTGTCGGTCGAGCTCAAAGCCTGCTTTTCCATCTCCATAAGCTGAAAGCTGCGGGACGTCTTCCGAATATCCCGATCTTCCTGGACAGCCCAATGGCGCAGGACGCCGGCGAAGTATTCTGCAAGCACACCGAAAGCCACAAGCTGTCCGCAGACGAATGCCGGCGGGCCTGCGCGGTTGCGCACTACGTGCAAAGCGTCGAGGAATCAAAGGCGCTGACCGCCAATCTGATGCCGAAGGTCATCGTATCGGCCAGCGGCATGGCGACCGGCGGTCGTGTGCTGCACCATCTCAAACAGTTTGCGCCGGACCCGAAAAACACGATCCTGTTTGCGGGCTTCCAGGCTGGTGGCACCCGCGGCGCCGCCATGCTGGCTGGCGCCGATCGCATCAAAATGCACGGTGAATACGTTCCAGTTCGCGCGCAGGTCAGCAATCTCGACATGTTGTCGGCCCATGCCGATTCGGACGAACTCCTTCGCTGGCTGCGAGGCTTCAAGGCGCCGCCCAAAATAACGTTCATAACGCACGGCGAGCCTGTCGCGGCTGATGCGTTGCGTCATCGGATCGAAGAAGAGCTGGGCTGGCCATGTCTAGTGCCGGATCACGGGCAACAGGTCTCGCTGACATGAATGACAAAAACTCAGAGCCGGCGCCTAAGACAACAACAAGCACGCTTCGAGCGCGGCGTCTCGGGCTCGACACCCAATACGAAGCCGTGGTGTTCATGCGGCAGGACTGTCAGGTCTGCAGGTCCGAAGGCTTTTTGGCTCACACCCGGGTCTTGTTGAGCAACGACGGACAGGAGATCGTCGCGACGCTCTATCAAGTCATGGGAGATCTGATCAGACGCGACGAGGCGGCGCTGTCGGAATCGGCGTGGAAACGGCTCGGCTTGAAGGAAGGAGACCGCATCTCTGTCTCGCATCCCTCTCCCCTCGATTCGCTCAGCCATGTGCGCAGCCGCATCTACGGCCATGATCTGACGGAAGCCTCCTTGCACGCCATCATCGAAGACGTGGTGAGCGGCAAATACTCGGATATCCATCTCGCTTCCTTCATCACTGCCTGCGCGACACGCCCGCTCGATCACAACGAAGTCCTCGCGCTGACCCACGCGATGGTCGAAAGCGGGGAGCGCCTCAAATGGCCGGCTGGGACGATTGTCGACAAGCACAGCATCGGCGGGCTTCCCGGCAACCGAACCACGCCGATTATTGTGCCGATCGTAGCTTCATTGGGGCTGGTCATGCCGAAGACGTCGTCCAGGGCGATCACATCGCCGGCCGGCACGGCTGATACGATGGAGACCCTGGCGCCGGTCGATCTCGATACGAAAGAGATCCGCCGCGTCGTCGAGTGTGAAGGGGGCTGTATCGTCTGGGGCGGAGCGATCAGGCTCAGCCCGGCCGATGACATCCTCATCCGGGTCGAGCGTGCGCTCGACATCGACAGCGAGGGACAGATGATTGCTTCGGTCCTGTCCAAGAAAATCGCCGCCGGATCGACCCATGTCGTCATCGATATGCCGATCGGCCCGACCGCCAAGGTTCGAAGTGCGGAGGTTGCGGAGGCGCTGACCTCAGGATTGGCAAGCATCGGCGAAAGCTTCGGCCTGCAAACGCGGGTGGTGTCGTCCGATGGAGCGCAGCCGATCGGCCGCGGCATCGGGCCCGCCCTCGAAGCACGGGATGTGCTTGCCGTGCTGAAATGCGAGCCAGATGCACCTTCCGACCTGAGGGAGCGCGCGCTCGTACTGGCGGCAGCTTTGATTGAGCTCGCAGGCATTGCCTCCAGTGACAAAGCCCACGCGTTGGCCGCGCAGACCTTGGATTCTGGCCGCGCCTGGACGAAATTCCAACGCATCTGCGAGGCCCAAGGCGGCATGCGTATGCCGCCCCTTTCGCATCAGCGTCGGCCCATCCTGGCGGAGCGTCCCGGCAAGGTCCACGCCATCGACAACCGCCGGATTGCCAGGCTGGCGAAGCTCGCCGGCGCGCCGGAAGACAAGGCAGCGGGCATCGATTTGCATGTACGGATCGGCGATTCAGTGGCCAGCGGTCAGCCGCTCTGCACAGTTCATGCTGATGCGCCGGGCGAACTCGCGTACGCCTTCGATTACGCCTCAGCCAATCGCGACATCATCCTGATCGGCAGCCCATGATCCCGCCGCTTTTCATCGCGATGCCGGGCAACGAAAGGCTGACGCGCGCGATCGCTGATCTTCTTGCGGCCGATGTCGGCGAGATCGAAATTCGAGCATTCCCTGATGGGGAGACCTACCTGCGATATCTCGCAGACGTGACCCGACGCTCGGTCACGATTGTCTGCACGCTGGCCAAACCAGATGAGAAAATGCTGCCGCTTATCTTTGCGGCGGAAACCGCCCGCGAACTCGGCGCTGACAGAGTTGGGTTGGTTGCTCCTTACCTCGGCTACATGAGGCAGGATCGGCGGTTCAAGCCCGGAGAGGCCGTTACGTCACGACAGGTCGCCGGACTGCTGTCAGACGCGTTCAACTGGCTCGTCACCGTCGATCCACATCTGCACCGCTACGCCTCGCTCTCCGAAATCTATCGTATCCCGACCGCAGTGGCGCACGCGGCACCGCTCATGTCGGAGTGGATCAGATCGAACGTGCCAAACCCGCTAATCATCGGGCCGGACAGTGAAAGCGAGCAATGGGTCTCGGCCGTGGCAGCCGATGCCGCTGCTCCATTTACGGTTCTCGAGAAGATCCGCCACGGAGACCGCGACGTTTCGATTTCAATTAAAAACGTTGAGGAGCTTGATGGACGAACACCCGTGCTGATCGACGACATCATTTCTAGCGGTGGAACAATGCTGGAGGCTGTTCGTCTCTTGCTGGCGCGGCGGTCGCCGCCGCCGATCTGCATCGCCGTTCACGGCATTTTTGCGGATGCTTCCGATCAGATCCTTGCTCAGGCGGGTGCACGCGTAGTCACATCGAACAGCATTCCTCATGTGACAAATAGAATGGACCTTGCGCCGCTAGCGGCCGCGAGTATCCGCGAAGCGCTTGCTGACGACGTCCGAGCAGATTTCCAATAGCCGAGCGCAATCCGACCGATCGCAGACCAAACGCCATCGTCCGAACTGGACCCGCAGACTTCTTTGGGCAGCAAAGACTTTGACATGCATCAATACGCTTGTGCCGGCTGCGCGATTTGATTGTTTGAGTGGGAGGACATTGAAGATGCATTTGCGCAACTCGACAGCGGGTTATGGTGCCATCCCACAAACCATGCATTGGATTACGGTCGCGCTGGTGATCCTTGCTTGGGCTCTTGGTCAATTCGACGATGTGTTTCCCAAAGGCGCCGCACGGGCGGCGAGCCTGTTTGTACACATCTCCACGGGGCTCGCAGTAATCGGGATCCTTGTGCTGCGCTTGTTGTGGCGGCTCGCTGATCCACCGCCGCCGATCGAGCACACGATTCTAGGTGTATGGCTCGATCGTGCTGGACGGCTCATTCATTATATCCTTTACGGCCTTCTGGTCGCCGTTCCAATTTCCGGGATCCTGCTGCAATTCGCGCGTGGCGACACATTGCCGCTGTTTGGTCTGACGGAGATCGCCTCACCGTGGGTTGCTGATCGCGGCTTCGCCCGCTCGGTCAAGGAAATTCATGAGGTGCTCGCAAACGCATTGATCATCCTTGCAGCCTTTCATGCCGCCGCTGCACTTCTTCACCATTGGGTGCTGCGTGACCGAACGCTTTTGCGGATGCTCCCTCTGGCATGGCGCTAGCATCGCGCTGGTTAAAGCCGAGCTGACAGGTATCGTGCAGGCCGGAGACAAGTTTGCTGGGCAGCAGGGTCGCCTTGGCGACCCGCCGAGCAACGAAGAACGGCACAAGTGGTCTTTAGCATGTCTCGGCAGTTCACCGGCCTTCGGAAAATCGAGGCGGCATCTCGACTCAAGATCGAGGGCTTCAACGAGCTACCCCGTCCTGACCGCCGCACCGCGCTCAGGATTGCGCTTGAGGTGCTGCGAGAGCCAATGCTCGCGCTGTTGCTCGGGGCGGGGTTGATCTACCTCGTCTTGGGGGACCTTAAAGAGGCGACGATTCTACTCGCGTTCGCCATCATGTCGATTGGCATCACTATCGTTCAAGAGACGCGTACCGAGCGCGTGCTAGAGGCCCTACGTGACCTGACTAGCCCTCGCGCACTGGTTATCAGAGACGGCGAGCTTGAGCGCATCGCTGGGCGCGATGTCGTACGTGGTGATCTCATCATGTTGGCAGAGGGAGATCGCGTTGCAGCCGACGGTGTTCTCCTCGAAGCAGGCGACTTGCAGATCGACGAATCTCTTCTGACTGGCGAGTCGGTCCCGGTGCGCAAACGCATCTCGGCGGCTGTTCATGAGACTACGGTTCGACCAGGCGGCGAGGAATCGCCATTCGTGTATTCAGGGTCGTTGGTGATACGCGGCAGTGGAATTGCTGAAGTCATAGCGACAGGGTCGCGGAGCGAAATTGGCAAAATCGGCCAATCGCTACGTCACCTGGGAAACGAGCCTCCCCGCCTCAAAATTCAAACCGCACGATTGGTTCGCCTCTGTGCTATCGGCGGGGCGCTCGTCAGCCTCGCCGCCATCATCCTCTACGGGACCTTGCGAGGAGCCTGGCTCGACGCACTCCTCGCTGGGATCGCAATAGGCATGTCGATGTTGCCGGAAGAATTTCCGGTCGTGCTCACCGTATTCATGGCGATGGGAGCCTGGCGAATTTCACGAGCGCGCGTTCTCACTCGCCGCGCAGCATCCATCGAGACGCTCGGCTCCGCAACGGTACTGTGCACCGATAAGACGGGCACTCTCACAGAAAACCGCATGACGATTGCGGAGCTTCGGCTGCCCGACGGACAAATCTTTGCAAACCGGGGTCCGATGGATTCATCGATCGCGGCTCAATTCTGCGACCTTGCCGCCCACGGTGTGCTTGCGAGCGCTCGCGAACCCTTTGATCCTATGGAAAAGGCATTTCACGTCTTCGCGACGGACCATCGTTTGAGCGACAAAGATGGCATGCCGGAACCGGACTGGAAGCTTGTGCGCACTTACGGTTTGAGTCCTGACTTGCTAGCGATGACACAGCTTTGGCAAAGGAGCGAGAATTCCGCTGAGCGTGTCGTGGCTGCCAAGGGCGCGCCCGAGACGATTGCGCGACTTTGTGGCCTTCATGGTCCGGAACTAAGTCGGATTCGGCAGGCGATTGACGCCATGGCCGCGGACGGTCTGCGTGTGCTTGGTGTGGCCAAAGGCAAGCACACCGGAGACACTTTCCCCCAGTCGCAGGCCGATTTTTCGTTTCGTTTCGCCGGTCTGGTTGGTCTGGCCGACCCTTTGCGCAAGAGTGTTCCAGATGCCGTACGTGAATGCCGTACGGCCGGCATCCGGGTCATCATGATCACCGGAGACTATCCGACAACCGCCCGAGCCATCGCCAAACAGGCCGGTCTCGATGCCTCCGAGGTCCTGACGGGCGACGCAATCCAGCCGCTCGGCCAAGCCGAGTTGGCACATCGGGCCAAAACCATCAGCGTCTTTGCGCGAATCATGCCCGAACAAAAACTACGAATCGTACAAGCGCTGAAGGCTGACGGAGAAATCGTCGCAATGACGGGTGATGGTGTCAACGACGCACCGTCGCTTAAGGCTGCTCATATTGGAGTTGCGATGGGCGGACGCGGAACTGACGTGGCGCGGGAAGCCTCCTCCATTGTTCTGCTGGATGACGATTTTGGATCAATCGTGGCTGCCGTGCGGCTCGGACGCCGCATCTACGACAACCTTCGGAAGGCCATGGGCTTTATATTTGCCGTGCATGTGCCGATCGCAGGCCTTGCGCTGCTGCCGCTAGCTTTCGGCTTGCCCATCATATTGAACCCTATTCACATCGCCTTCCTCGAAATGGTGATTGATCCGGTGTGCTCCCTGGTCTTCGAAGCTGAGACCGACGAGAAAGATGTCATGAGTCGGCCGCCCAGGCCCTCTGATGAGACACTTTTTTCTTGGCCGTTGGTTGGCTGGAGCGTTTTGCAGGGTGTCCTGGCTTTTGCATTGGTGGCCGCCGTTTTCATATTTGGATTGAAGCGCGGCATGCCTGAAGACGAGCTACGGGCTTTGGTCTTCTTCTCGCTGGTGACTTCGATCTTCAGTCTTATTCTGATCAATCGCTCGTTTGGCGCTTCGCTGGCCGCAGCCTTTAAACGCCCGAACCCCGCACTGGCTTGGATTCTGCTAGGTGTCGTCGCAATCCTTGCCGTCAGTCTCTCGTGGCCCAGTGCAAGCGCTTTGTTCAGATTTGGTCCATTGCATCTAGACGATCTAGCTCTGACGCTCATTGCAGGTGCAGCGGTGTTGATTGTTCTCGAATCGCTGAAGCCATTTTGGCGCACCCAATTGCGACTGTGAGCGCATCTGCGTTTTTTGATCTGAATCAAGTGCTCGGAACCAAATGCATGCGTCCTATTTTGAATGTGGCAGCCGATTTCATCAGCGCCGTTCGACCGCGATATCGAAATTGCTGTGGTCAACGAAGATGGCGAACACCCGCTGGTGTTCGCCTGCCGGCGGGTTCCAGGCGGGTGGATTGCTGCGAAAAGTAAGCGTTGGTTGGATATACGCCCGACACATTGGCGAGAGTGGGTGCCAAAGGAACCGTAGTGACAGTCAGATGCGATTACGTTCGACTTCTTCTGCCACGCGCTGGCGGTATGTCAAAAAGAGGCTTTGGGTCTCTATAAACCCATCCAGCAACGCTTGGGCGTCTCGAAGACCATCGTGACCGTCGCGCTGCATGACCACCACACGCAGTCGCTGTGCTTCGATCCGCTGCGCACCGTTCGTAATGTGTCTTTCGAGCCGTTCGAGCAACTCCAGATCTTTGCCAAGCTTATCCTCTTCCTCGACCAGAAGCTTGTGAACGCGCGACCTCACGTCCGGCCGGATGTCATCCGACAGCAGCATTTCTTGAAAATGCTTGATGTTTTCGCACGCGATGAACCGATCTACGGTCATGCTCTACCCCAACACGGTTCGTGATTGATTTTACCGGATGCCGATCAGGTCGGCCAGCGCCCTGCAGGCTGCCTCAAACAGAAGCCCAGGAGCACTCTGCCTCGCGGGGTGTTGCTACAGTTGAGAATCAAGACGCCTGGGCGGGTTGGGATCTGCCTGCTAGAGCGGTTCACTTCTTTTCTGAATCGCTGGGGATTCCGCTGGGCTTCGAATTGTGATTCAAGCTGCTGGCTGGGTTGGAGGCCAGCAGCTCATGACCCGACCTCTGTCCAATGATCTGCGTGAGCGTGTCGTTGCGGCGGTGCGGAACGGTGAGAGCTGCCGGACGGTGGCTTCGCGGTTCGGCGTGGCGGTGTCGTCGGTGGTGAAGTGGTCTCAGCGCTATCGGACGACTGGCTCAGTGTCGCCGAGCAAGATGGGTGGATATCGCAAGCCGGTGCTCGATCCGCATCGGGCCTTCATCCTGGAGCGCATCAGACAGACCCCGCATCTGACCCTGCATGGGCTGAAGGACGAACTTGCCGCGCGTGGGGTAAAGGTCTCGCACAATGCCGTGTGGCTGTTCCTGCGGCGCGAAGACCTGCGGTTCAAAAAAAACACTGTTCGCGCTTGAACAGGCCCGGGCCGACATCGCCCGCAGACGAAAGCGCTGGCGATCCTGGCAGGCCGGTCTCGATCCACGGCGTTTGGTCCTCATCGACGAAACCTGGATCAAGACCAGCATGGCCCCGCTGCGCGGATGGGGACGCAAGGGCGATCGCCTGCGAGCTTACGCGCCGCATGGTCATTGGCGGACGCTGACCTTCCTCGGCGCGCTCCGCCACGACGGCCTCACAGCCCCTTGCGTGTTCGATGGCCCGATCAACGGCGAGTGCTTCCGAGCCTATGTCCAGCAGCAACTCGTTCCCGCACTGAAGGCCGGCGATATTGTCGTCATGGACAACCTCGGAAGCCACAAGGCTGCCGTGCTGCGACAGATCATAAGAGCAGCCGGAGCCAGGCTCTGGTACCTGCCGCCCTACTCGCCGGACCTCAATCCGATCGAGCAGGCCTTCGCCAAGATCAAACATTGGATGCGCATGGCTCAAAGGCGCACCATCGACGATGTCTGGCGCCAAATCGGCAGCCTCGTCACAACCATAGGCCCCCGCGAATGCAGCAACTACTTCGCAAACGCCGGATACGCTTCCGTCAAATTGTGAACCGCTCTAGCTTTGCCAAAAAGGCAGCGCAGCCCAGAGCAAAACGGCGCCCGCCGCCAGCGAGCCGAGAGAAAAGGTTACGACATTCATCGTAAAGCGGACTCGCCCAAGGACTCCGGGTGTCGGTGGCGACAGCACAAAGAATGGCGACAGCTGCCTCGCGACTGCCAAGCGACTGAGGTGCCAAGCGCGCCAACGACAGGGTGATCGCGTCGACATCGATCAGACCCACCACCACGGCGCCGGCAATCGTCCAGTCGCCACCAAGCCGGTCGGCAATGAGACGCCCGGCGACCATGCGATGCCGGGAAACAAGGCAAAGCCGCGATCACCGGCCAGAAGCCAAACGGATTTCCGAACTTGAACTTCCCTAATGCAGTCGCGCCGGATCAGGCGGCGGACGTCACCAGCCGCTCGACCTCGTAAATCGGGCTCTTCACGAGATCCTTATCAATTTCCTGCACGATCGCACGTCGAAGAGCGGGCGAATAAGCGGGCCTGATCATTCCCAACGCACGCGGCGGGGCGATCATTGTGAGCGCGCCGGTCTGACCTGCTGCGACCGCTGAATTGAGTCGGTGCGCGAGATCTTTGAGGAAAGCGCGTTCGGATTCGTCATGCCAGTCAGTCTGACTGACAGCGCTACGCCGCGTTCCAACGGATTGGAAAGAACGTCCAGGGGGAGCGGCGCCTTGTTCGTGGGTTGATGCATCCGGATGGTCGTGCGATTCCCTTGCATGCAGAATTGGGAACTTCTCGTCGCCGGTGTTTTCCAGGATCAAGGCCTTGCGGCCGTCGCACACCACGACCCAGTCGCCATGTCGTATAGCGGGCTTTCTCATCTGCATTCTCCCTGCATCGACCTACGATATTCGGTCAGCCATTTAGCCGCTCAAGCCCCGACCGCTTCAGCAGCACGACGCGTCGCGAGCAGGGCAGAGCAATGAGTCCAATGTCCCTAAAGTGCGTCATGGAGCGCGAAACCGTCTCGATGGTCAGCCCGAGATGATCGGCAATGTCCTGCCGGGTCATCGGCAGCTCAAATTCGACGGTGTTGGAGCTGCGAGAAGCCATTGCGAGCAGAAATGAGCTGACGCGCTCCTCGGCGCTGCGGATCAGCTGCAGAGCATGCGTTTGAGCGCGGGCCAAATCGGCAGTCGTGATCTCCCAGAGTTTTCGAGCGACGTTCAAGTCCCGCTTGGCACGTTCAATGATGGCGCTGCGTTTGAACACCACTACGCTGGTCGCGCCCATCGACTCGCAGGACGATGAATGCTCGTCGCCGATCTCAAGCCCGAAGAAATCACCCGGCAAATAGAACGCGCTGATCTGACGCCGGCCGTCGGCAAGGATCCGGCTGCAGCGCACGCTGCCGCTGACGACTTGGTACAGATATTCCGCCGGTTCGCCTTCTCCAAAGATTTCTTCGTTGCGGGCATAGGCCATTTTCGCACCCATCGAACCCAACTCGTCGCTGAGAGTGGCCCCGAGTATCGCTGCCGGTGCACGGGCATCGAGCGTCGGCTGGGTCTTGGCATTCACCGCCTTGGTCACGATCGGCATCGGCTTGCTCCCTAAATTGCTGATGGAACATGCTCGCCTATGGGGACGCGCTGCAAAATTCAGATAATCCCCCTAAGGGGAATCCCTTAGGCGCCAAACTGACGAAAGTTGTTAGAATCCAGCGTCAAAGGAGCACAATATGGCCGCTCGGTTTGCAGGTGCGACCTGCTTGGCATTGTTGACAGCAGGGCCCATTCAGACGTTCGCCGCAGACGTAAAGAACGGTGAGACCCTGGCACGGCGGTGGTGCTCGCCTTGCCACGCCGTCTCGCAGGATCAGCGCAGTCCCACTGGCGAGGCGCCGCCATTCGGCAGTATCGCCCGAACGCCCGACCTTGAGGCAGGCAAGCTCGCGCTCTTTCTGCTCCTTCCACATCCGAAGATGCCGGACATGGGGCTAAGTCGTCCTGCTGCCGCGGACCTTGCCGCCTACATTTCAAGCTTGAAATAGGTCCTCGGCGGGCAACTCGTTGAAACAGACATGTGGCGCTCTGCAAGCTCAATAGACAAAATTCCGACCGATCGAGATCTGCGGTTGGCCGTCATCGACGCATTGGGAAAAGTGCATGCGTTGGTATTTCCCTGCCGGAGGATTGGATATCGGTTGGTTGATGCCCGGAGCGAGCGCACCGTGGATGTTCGACCGACCCACTGGCAGGATTGGGTCGAGTAGAGGCGCCGCGCATGGGCTCGTGCAGGCGCGGACCGGCACCCGTGACCGAACAGGTCTGACCGATGCCTAGAGTGGCCGTCTGCCTGAAGCTTCCGGAGAACCGCATGACATCGCCAACTCGCGTCTGCCAGAAGGCCATTGTCGCGGTACTCATCGTTTTGATGTGGTCCGCTCCCTCGACGGCCGACGCGCTCACCTTGCAGCGACGTGGGCAGACGTTGGCGAAACGGATGTGTGGTCAATGCCACGCGATCGGCAAATCCGGCGAAAGCCCACGTGCGGGTGCGCCGCGATTTGCACATTTCGGGGATCGGCTTGATCTTTCTACCTTCGCACGACGGCTTCGCCGTGGTTTGCTTCCTGGTCATGAAGATATGCCGATGTTCCGGTTCAGTCGGCCGGACGCCGACGCGCTCGCCGCGTATGTCCGCAGCATCCAGCAATAGCGACCGTCGATCCTCAGTGGGAAAGCAGACAGCAGACTGGGCTGCGGGTAAGCAACGCTTCGGTCACGCCGCCGAAGATCCATTCGCCCACCCGGCTGTGCCCGTAGGCGCCCGCAACAATGAGGTCTGCGGATTCTCGCTGCACGAACTGGAGCAAACTGTCCTCTGCCACATCCTTCAGAGGCTGCACCCGTTGCAACACTGAAGTGATGTGATGGGAGGCCAAATATTGCACGACATCGCCTAGCCTTTGCTGTGCCGGGCCCACTTCGTGCGGGCTCTGGCAGAATTCGACTACAATCACCGTTTCGGCCTGCTTAAGTAACGGCAGAGCGTCTCGAATGGCTCGACGTGCTTCACGTGTATCCTTCCAGGCCACCACGACCTTTTTCGCATCCATGGAGCTGACACCCGGCGGCACCAGAAGAACCGGCCGCCCCGCGCCCAGCAATAGCGAACCAGGATCGACGTAGAGATAAGGGTCGAGATTTCTCCGTTCTCTGGTGATGACCAGAAGGTCGGCAGCGCGAGCTTCTCGCATCACGTATGGGGTTGGAAATTCCTGGGCGCATCGCCACTCTACTCTCTGGCCCTTAAGCCCAGCAACTTTCTTGAACTCCTCGCCCCGCGCTTTGAGTGCGACACTTCGGCCGGCGATTTCATCGGTTGTCAGCTTAGGATCTATGACCACGCCCTCAATCGCGAAGGGAGGTCGCGGCGTCCACGAGCTGATCCCGATCAGTCGGGATTGAAAGCGGTCGGCCAATTGCGCAGCGATGCGGACGCGCCCATCCAACTCGCCGCCGGCATCAACGTGCACCATGATCGTTGCGTAAGACATGTTCGATATCCTTGCCTCAGGCAGGGCGCGCAGCCGCGGCCGATTTATTTCAAAATATTGGGTTGGAATTTTCGCGTCCTGACCCAGATCAAAACCGCGATCGGGCCGCACGGCGGCGCCTTTGGTTGAGCGGCATCAAAGCCACTGTTGGTCTCATGTGCCGTAGTAGTGTCATGAACTCGTCAACTGATGAGAGCCAGTTGAGCTGCCCGCTTGGCGTTGCAGCCCCCGCCGTTCCGCGGAACGTGCTGTTGCTGGGCGTTGTCAGCCTTTTGATGGGCATGTCCTCAGCCATGATCTACGGCATCCTGCCGGTCTTCCTCGTCACAGCTCTCGGTGCCAGCATCGCATCCGTTGGCGCAATTGAGGGGCTCGCTGAGGCCACCACCTCGTTCACCAAAATCCTCTCAGGTTACGCCAGCGACCGGCTCGGCCGCCGCAAGCCTCTGGTCTTGCTCGGATATGTGTTGTCGGCCGTGAACAAGCTGGTGTTTCCCTTGGCCTCGTCCGTGACCATCGTGCTTCTGGCGCGGATGGCCGACCGAGTCGGCAAAGGTATTCGCGACGCGCCGCGGGACGCTCTCCAGACCGACATCACACCATCGGCGGTGCGCGGGGCTGGATTTGGTATCCGCCTTGCGCTTTACACCACAGGTGCGTTGATCGGACCGCTGGCCGCCATTGTGCTCATGAAACTCAGCGGCGACGATTTCCGGTTGGTGTTCTGGATTGCGCTCATCCCGGGATTTGCCTGTATCCCTGTGCTTTTGATCGGCGTGCGAGAGCCCCTCAATACATCGGCCGTTCACCGGCCGGCTATCTGGTGGCAAGACTTGAAGCAACTCCCTGCGCCGTTGTGGTGGGCGATCCTGTTGACCGGCATTCTTGCTCTGGCGCGCTTCAGTCCGGCATTTCTGGTTCTCAAGACACACGAGATTGGAGCCGACGCCGCACTGGTGCCTGGAGTTCTGGCGCTGATGTACCTGGTTTACTCGATTTCGGCCTATCCGTTCGGCTTGCTGGTCGATCAAACCGACCGCTACGTCCAACTGAGCGTCGGCATAGCGGTTCTGATCGGCGCCGATCTGGTGCTGGCCTTTGCCGGCACGATCTGGATCGCAATGGCAGGCGCTGCCCTGTGGGGCCTGCAGATGGGGATCACCCAAGGGCTGCTCAGCACTGTGATCGGCGACAATGCACCGACAGGCTTGCGTGGCACCGCGTTCGGGTTGTTTGATCTCGCGGTCGGGGTCGCGACGTTTCTGGCAAGCACCGCCGCGGGGCTGTTTTGGACGCTTGGCGGGCCGACCCTCACCTTCATCTCGGGCGCCTTTATTGCGGTCCTCGCCCTGGCAGTCTTGATCCTGCGTCCCGCGATCGTTGCGCGGGTCGACTGAGCCTGCGGAAGAAGGCCTTTCCATTTGATCAATCGCAAAGCGCGCGATCCCGCGGCGCTCTATCCATGTATCGACCTTAAGCCAGGAGAACGCACCAGGAGGGTTGCCATGAACTGGTCGATCCATAGTGCAAATGCTCACACACATCTGAAGATTGTTGCGATTGCACTGCTAGCCGCGATGGCGTTGGTTTGGGGCAGCCTTGCCACTCACATGTCGACGGTTTCACGTGACACCCCGATGCTTCACGGCATTCTGTCACGGTGAGGCCGATGCTAAGCCGCTTTCCAGCCCCGGGCGAATGCGAGCCACAGGATCACACGGTGGTGTGGTTCACGGTGCTGGGCATGGCTATGGCGGCTCTGCTGCCGTTCGTGATCTGACTTGAAGCCTGTAAACCAGAACCCTGATGGACTGAGCCATGCCGCACAAACAAGTTCTGTTCCGATCCGCCGCCCGCGAAAAGATTCTGCGCGGCGCGACGCAGTTGGCTGACGCGATTCGCGTCACGCTCGGTCCCCGTTCCAAATCGGTGCTCATCGAGCGCAAATGGGGCCCGCCCATCGTGTGCAATGACGGTGTCACCATCGCCAAGGAATTCGACCTCAGGGACCCGGAGGAGAATCTCGGCGCCCGCATGCTGCGTCAGGCGGCCGAGCGCACCGGGGACGTGGTCGGCGACGGCACCAGCACATCGACAATCCTAGCTCATGCCATCTTCGCCGACGGGCTGCGCAATGTCGTCGCTGGCGCCAGCGCCATTGACATCAAACGCGGCCTGGACCGCGGCGCGAAATGCGCCATCGAGGCGCTGAAGGCGCTGTCGCGGCCGGTCGCCACCCGCAAGGAAAAAGCACAGGTTGCCGCAATTTCGGCCCACAATGACATGGCCATCGGCGAGCTCGTGGCCGACGCGATGGAGAAGGTTGGCGGCGAAGGCGTCATCACGGTCGAAGAATCCAAAACCACCGAAACCGTGCTCGACGTGGTCGAAGGCATGCGATTCGACCGAGGCTATCTGTCGCCCTATTTCGTCACCAATGCCGAGAAGATGGAGGCAGTGCTGGAGGATGCCTTCGTTCTGCTTTGCGACCGCAAGATCAGCGCCTTGAAGGACTTGATCCAGCTGTTCGAGCAGGTGGCCAAAGCCGGCCGGCCGCTGCTGGTTATCGCGGAAGATGTCGAGGGAGAGGCCCTGGCGACGCTGATCGTAAACCAGCTCCGTGGGACGCTGCGAAGCTGCGCCGTCAAGGCGCCGGGTTTTGGCGACCGCCGCAAGGCGATGCTCCAGGACATCGCTGAGCTGACGGGTGGAGAGCTCGTTGCCGAAGAGCTTGGCGTGACGTTAGAGCACACCGAGCTGAAGCAGCTCGGCCGCGCCAAGCGCATCGTGATCGACAAGGACAACACAACGATCATTGGCGGCGCTGGCGATCGCAAGCGGATCGACGGGCGGATCGAGCAGATCCGCCGCGAAATCGAGAAGGCCACGAGCGACTACGATAAGGAAAAGCTGCAGGAACGTTTGGCCAAGCTGGCCGGCGGTGTTGCGGTGATCCGCGTCGGAGCGCCCGCCGAAGCCGAGATGAAGGCCAAGAAGGAGGCGCTCGACGACGCCATCAGCGCCACCAAGGCGGCAGTCGCGGAAGGGATCGTCCCGGGCGGCGGCCTGGCGCTGCTGCGGTGCATTTCCGTTGTTGAGCAGGAAGAGGCCAAGTGCGCCGGAGACGAGCGGACCGGCATCCAAATTCTCAGGCGCGCCCTTGAGTTTCCTGCCCGTCAGATTGCCGAGAATTCCGCCGTGGACGGTGGCGTGGTCGTGGCGCGCATGCTGGCTGGCCAGGGCAGTTTCGGTTTCGATGCCGGACGCAAGGAATATGTCGATCTGATCGAGGAGGGCATCATCGATCCGACCAAGGTTGTCCGTGTCGCGCTGGAAAACGCCGTTTCAGTCGCGAGCGTCCTGCTGCTCACCGAGGCCACCATGACGGAAATCCCAGAGCCGCAAAAGGAGCGCACCCTGGAACCAGAAATGGCGATGTGAAGGCAGGTAGAGCAGGAGGCTTACATGAGCGCGCAGGGTCTTGAAGGTCTCGAACGCACCGTTCAGCTCACGCATATTTGGATCAATGATCTCGATCGCCGGCTGAAATGGAACGACAAGCCGCGCAGCTATCGCCTGCTTAAGGCCGTGCTCCATGCATTGCGCGATTCCTTGAAAATCAACGAAGCCGCTGACCTGGGTGCGCAGCTCCCCGGCCTTTTGCGGGGAGCCTATTACGAGCAGTGGCGCCCGGCAGCGACGCCGGTCAAAGAACGGAGCATCGAACAGTTTCTCAATCGCGTGAACGAGTCATTCAAACGCGACCCGCTGGCGAACCCGCCGATGGCCGTGATGGCCGTATTCCAGCTCTTGAGCAAGAAGATCAGCGAAGGCGAGATTGAGGATGTCCGACGCTGCCTGCCGGCGCAAATCCGCAATGCTTGGCCGGAAAATGCCACAACGCCTAG
Source organism: Rhodoplanes sp. Z2-YC6860 (assembly GCF_001579845.1). Classification (GTDB taxonomy): domain Bacteria; phylum Pseudomonadota; class Alphaproteobacteria; order Rhizobiales; family Xanthobacteraceae; genus Z2-YC6860. The sequence goes on along the minus strand of NZ_CP007440.1, from coordinate 43,986 downwards.
CAACATTCGTCATTAGTGGCTGCATATCCGAAAGAGGCTCGCTGCGATGTTAGCCATGGCGTTTCTCATCGCGGAATCTACATGAAAAGACGTTTGCAATACGGAACGACGGCGAAGGCGTTGCACTGGGTTGTCGTCGCACTGCTGGTCGTCCAATACTCCATCGGTTGGCTGATGCCGGACGTGCACGGCGGGCCTCCGGGCTCGCCAATGACCTGGCACGTTTCAATCGGCATGGTCGCCCTTGGGCTGATTGCCGCACGATTTGGGTGGCGGCTCACGCATCCGGTGGCGCCGGAAAGTTCGCTTCCGGCGTGGCAGCGGATTACGTCAGAGGGCGTGCACTGGCTTCTTCATCTGCTGGTGCTTCTGACCACGTTGAGCGGGTGGCTATTCGCTTCCGCGCGCGGTTGGACCGTTTCCTTGTTCTTCGTCGCGCCGCTGCCGATGCTGACTTCCGGTGACCGAGCGCTGGTAAAGGCGCTCAACGGCTGGCATCAGAATTTCATTTGGTTTTTGCTGGCTGTAGCCGGGCTGCATGTTGCCGCTGCGTTCGTGCACCTGTTCTATTATCGCGACGACGTCATGCGGCGTATTCTGCCTGGCGATCCTGTGCCATAATTTGTAGGTCAAGATCATTCTTTGGCAGCCAGCCAGCGGTTCGGCTTATGAATTGGCAAAAAAGTCTTGGTACTGGATTTGTATTCGTGGTGCTGAGTGCTGCGAGCCTCACGCGTCCGGCACAGGCTGTGGATGAAATCCAGGTCTATAACGCCGAGATCGCTGAGCTTGGACAATGGACAATCCAGCAGCATCTCAATTATGCCATCCGCGGACGCAAAGAGCCGGATTTTCCGGGTGGCCTCATTGCCAACCATACACTCAACGGTACGCCTGAATTCGCTTACGGCCTGACCGATTGGTGGGAGCTTGGCTTTTATGCACCCTTCGCCGTCAGCGACCACCAGTTCCTCTCCAACGGCGCAAAGATCCGCACGCTCTTCGTAACGCCGAATGCCGATAAACGGAATTTCTTTTATGGCGTGAACATCGAGTTCAGCTATCAGACGTCGCGCTTTGCAGAGACTCGCCACGCGTTCGAGATCAGACCGATCATTGGCGTGCGCAACAAGGAATGGGAATTCATCGTCAACCCGATCGTCGATATCGGCCTTGGTTCGCTTGGCGAAGCCGATTTCGCGCCGGCGGCGAGGCTTGCGCGCAATCTGGGCAACGATCGTTTTGTCGGTCTCGAATACTACTCAGACCTCGGCAAGATCGGCAATTTCCTGCCGCTTGCAGAGCAGTCGCACCAGCTGTTTGCGGTAACGGATTTCAAGCTCGGCGACCTGGACGTCAATCTCGGCATTGGTTACGGCCTGACGTCGGGATCGGACCGGCTCGTCACCAAGGCCATCATCGGCTACGCCTTTCCCGTTCCCGGCGGCAGCAAGGAAACAAACGGCGGCGGGCTGAAGCGGCTGCCGCCTGCGCGCTCTTTCGCGGCGTCGTTGGCACCCGCGGTGCCGGATGGCATCGCGGCAATGCGTTGAGAAGTTCGAAGCCGCGGTCCGAGCGGCCATTAACCGCATCGGGATACTCGGGCGCAAGCTTGATACAGATCAACGAGGATGCGTCCCGCATCCGTCTAATATGCGCCAAAGGTCATTCAAAAGGCGCATCCACAATGGTCATCCATCGGTGGCTCTATGTGATCCTGGCCCTGGCGCTGGTGCTGATTGCCCTGCTTTTCCTGCGCGTGCACGGTGCCGCGGCGGCTGCGATCCCAAAGGGCGATGTCGAGGCCGGACGGCTCAGCGCGCAAGCCGTTTGCAGCGAGTGTCACTCGGTCGAGCCGGAAACCGCAGGCACCGGCAAGTTCGCGCCGGACTTCACGGTGATCGCCGGACGGCGCTCGGCGCGATGGCTGCGCACTTTTCTGGACCGCCAACATGTCCGTATGCCGAATCTGGAATTCGACGGCAGCTTTAAGGACGATCTGGTGGCTTATGTCATGAGCTTGAGGCGCCGTCATTGAGCAGCGTCCGCGGGCTAACGCGCCGTAGCCCAGGCAAGCCAGACAGCGACAAAGGCGAGCACGACCGAAAGAATGCGGCGAACAGTTTGTTGACTTGAACCTCCCACAACCCAAGCCCCCACCCAGCCGGCTAGCAGCACAATCGCGCTGTGTATCGTCGTTGCGATGGCTACATAGAGGATGCCTAAAAAGGCCATCTGAGTAGGAATGGACGCCAAGCCAGCCTCCGGCGCAACAAAAGCCGGGAGCACCGAAACAAAGAAGAGAACAGATTTCGGATTGAATACGTTTGATAGAAATCCACGCAAAAACAATCGAGCGACAAGCGGGGTGAGGTCTGCCTGCTCCGAAGACAGTTCTGTTTCCCCTCGCCAACCCCGCCAAGAGAGATAGAGCAGATAGCCAACACCAATCCATCGCAGAAGGTCGTACAAAACCGGATATTGCTGAACAACTAACCCAGCTCCAAACGCGGCTACTATTGCATGCAGCGCAAGGCCCAAAGCGACACCACTCGTCGCGATTAGACCCGCTACTTGCCCCCGAGAGAGAGCAAGTGTGGCGAGGTAAGCCATGTTCGGCCCTGGGGTGAGTTCGAGCAGCAAAACCGTCACGAGGTACGCACCAATATCCATTCAAATTCTCCAGCGTGACCGCGGCTTGCTGTTCCACAACGTCTCAACCATGCGAGTTAAGCTCGTACTCCTTGTCCAACGTGCGTCCGATGAGATGGATCAACGGAGAGGTCCGCCCTGAGTTGTTGCACCTTTGAGCAAGATCAAATCCGCACGCGCCACTGCTGCTAACGTCAGCTTCGCGTCAGTTTCGCGTCAGCTAAAATGTAGCAATTTGGCGTCCATTGCGATTAACCTCGCGGCGGCTGGCAGGGCAGCGCTGAGTCGCTCGCCACCTCGGGGCAGGCAGCTACTCGATGCGGATTTTGCTGGTCGAAGATCACAAGCGCCTGGCCAAGTCGATTATCGATGGGCTGGCAGGATTTGGCTTTGGGGTCGATGCATTCGCGGCGGCTGGGGATGGTCTCGCGGCAAAGAAACATGTCGCCTATGACGCCATCATTCTGGATCTAGGCCTGCCGGATCGGGATGGCATCGATCTGCTGAGCGAAATCCGCATCGCTGACAAAGTTACGCCTGTACTGATCCTTACAGCGCGGGATGGCGTCGATGAGCGCGTCGCGGGCCTCGATCGCGGCGCTGACGATTATGTCCTCAAGCCCTTTGCCATGAAGGAATTGGCGGCCCGGCTCCGAGCCCTGCTGCGCCGACCTGGCCGGGCGCTCGGCACGGTCTTGGAAGTCGGCAACCTTGCCTTTGACACTTCGGCACGCGAGGTCAAGGTCAACGGCAAAACCATCACGATATCTCAACGGGAGATCGTCGCGCTCGAACTGATGATGCGGCGCTCTGGCGGCGTGGTCTCCAAGGCAAGTCTCGAAGATGCACTTTACGGGCTGGCACGTGACGTCAATCCCAACGCCGTCGAAGCCGTGGTGTCGCGCCTGCGTAAAAGGTTGCAGCAAGCGGGTGCGGATTGCACGGTGCATGCGCTTCGCGGCATTGGCTACTTGTTGAAGGAGAAATAGGTGGCTCCCTCGATTTCGCGTCGCATCGTCATCAGCTTGGCAGTCACGACGGTACTGGCCGCAATATGCGAATATGGCTGGCTCTATCTTAAAGCCCGATCAACAGCGGCCTCACTGCGAGAACGGACCCTGCTGGAGCAGGCCAAGGACATCTCAGCCTTCCTCGTCATTGATAGCAACGGCAATCCAGACCTTACCCTGCCGGCACGTTTGGCCGAGGCCTACAACAACTCGGCCAGCACCTATCACTACACCGTCCGCGACGGGCGTGGGACGCTGATCTTCACCTCTGGGCCGAGCGTCAGTCCACTGCCGGTGTTCAAAGGTCACCCCCATGCGATGTATCACTACGATCCGGATGGGTCGGGGCCGCTCCAGACATTTGGCGCTGCCGTAAAGGCAACGGTCGGCGACCGCACCTTCATCACTCAGGTGGAGCAGACCACGGCTGAATCGCAATTTCTCAGCGCGTCAGTTATGGAGGAATTCCTCACCGATGGAGGCTGGCTTCAATTTCCCTTTCTCGCTGCTCTGCTCGGCGTAAGCGTTGTCGTGGTGAAACGGTCGCTGCGTCCGCTCATCAGGATCTCGTCGATTGCGGAAAGCATCGATCCCAAGAAGGTCGGCGTCCGATTGCCGACCGCGAATGTGCCCCAAGAGGTCAGTCCTCTCGTGAAGGCGATCAATTCGGCGCTTGAGCGGCTCGACAACGGGCTGATCCACCAGCGCGAATTCAACGCCAATGCGGCGCACCAGTTGCGAACGCCGCTGGCAGTCTTGACAGCGAATATCGATGCCATGCCCGATCAGCAGACGGCGTCAAAGCTCCGTCTGGATGTCGAACTGATGAGCCGTATTGTCTCGCAGCTTCTTCTGGTTGCGCGGCTCGATACCGATCTCGCGGCGGGCGATCAGACGGTCGAGTTGAACGGCTTGGCAACCGAGGTGGCGGCCAATCTCGCCCCCCTTGCGATTTCGTCCGGCAAGCATCTTGAGGTGATTCACAGCCCGGGTGACGTACTGGTTCGCGGAACCAACCACGCACTTTCGGCCGCTCTCAGCAATCTGATCGAGAACGCCATTTCGCACACCTCCACCGGCACAAAAGTTACCGTGCGGGTGACCGATGCGCCGGCAATCGAAGTGATCGATACGGGGCAAGGCATACCCGTGGAGGCGCGAGAGAAAATCTTCGAGAGGTTCTGGAAAGGTGATCGGCAAGGTCATGGCGCGGGTCTCGGGCTGGCGATCGTCAGCCGAATCATGACAGGTGCCGGCGGATCGATTTCGGTCGCCGACGCGCCCGGCGGCGGCGCTGCCTTCACGTTGGCATTTCGGACCGATTCATATTTCGAGCTGGCAACATCTAACGCTCGCTGAACCTGGATTTTCGTAGGATCGCCGTCAGCCTCACGTCAGCTATCCAAGGCGAAATATTAGGCTTTGGCTGTGAGACTCGCATTGTTGCATCGACTCGAAGGACAATGAGCATGAGTATATCTGCTGTGGGCTCGGCACCTGTCATGCCGATCTCAAGTGAACGGGCCGAAGGTGCTGGCCCGGATCATGACGGTGACTCAGATGACGCGGGCGTGAAGGCGCCGGTCCAAGCGGCTCCAGCACCAGGAACCGGCCAAATCGTCGATAAGACGGCTTAGTCGTCAGAAACCTTGAAAGCCCCGGCCTAGCGCCGGGGTTTTTAATTTGAGGGTCTCGCGCTCGCGACGGGCAACTCCTTCCGGAATTCTCGAACCGCGAAGAGCGGCCCAAAGCGGACAGGTTGCATGGAGGGTGCGAGTCCCTGTCATCCAGGTGCTTTCGCAGCTTAGGCAGCGGTGCGTGCTCAGTTTATTCTCAATCAATCTACAAACGTGCGGACTGCCTCGATCATCCAGGACAAAAAATTCTACTGGTGCTCGCTTTTTCGCTGCGACGTATTCGATGACGGCAACCTTGAATGCCAGAAGGCCTGAAAGATAGGGACCCGAAGTCCCACGATTGCTGCTTTCGACGAACCAAGCACCAGCGAATTTCCTGGAAAAGACGAACGATTCAGACATGACAACAGATCGGGCCTTCTATCGCGGGTGGACCAGGTGAAGGTCTGCGGCTTTGCCGCAATCAGTGGTCGTTTGAGATTGCACACGATCGTTGCGCTGCTCACGCCGGTCTGAAGCCCCTTCAACGATTGGCTGCCAGCTCACGTTGGATGGCATTGCGCCCTGAGCGTCAAAGAGGTTCCTTTCGTGCGCTGCAATCGCTGACGCAAGCTTCGGCACGAGCGCCCGCATCACACCGATGTTGCGGGCGATCAACTGCGAGTACAACGCAAGCGCCTCAAATCCTTGCAGCTCACATCCACCACGCTCAAGCTGCACCACATTGTTTTTTGGTGTTGTAGACACGATTGATCCTTCTGCAGGGCTGCGTTTCATGTTTTCGGGACGAGAGTGGGCTAAAATCAGAACTCTTCCCACTCGGCATCGGAATTCACGGCTTTTGCGAGTTTTCTCTGCATACGCCGAACCGGGCTTTGCTCGCCGCCCCGCTCCCGAGACACGGCCGGCGCACGGACGGGAGCGCCAGGCCGCGCGGCGAATCGATTTGGATGGGCAGGCGAGTCCTGCTCTTGCGTCTCGGTTTTGAAAGAGCCGGCTTGCCGGTCGATCGCGCGCGCCCGTTCCTCCAGGTTTTTGGCCGTGGCTGCGTTTTCCTCGACAAGCGCCGAGTTCTGCTGCGTGACCTCGTCCATCTGGCTGAGTGCCTTGTTGACCTGCTCGATGCCGCCGGCCTGTTCGGCACTTGCGTTTGCGATGTCAGCCACGATGGTCGCGACCTCGCGGATCGAGCTCACGATCTCGGCCAGCGACTCGCCCGCCCGATTCACCAGATGAACGCCGTCTTTGACCTTGCTGTTGGAGTTGGTAATGAGGTCCTTGATATCTTTCGCCGCCTGTGACGACCGCTGCGCAAGGCTGCGGACTTCGGAAGCGACCACGGCGAAACCGCGGCCGGCGTCGCCCGCACGTGCGGCCTCCACCGCGGCATTGAGCGCCAGCAGGTTGGTCTGGCGCGCGATCTCGTCGATGACGCCGATGATGTCGGCGATCTTGCGGGATGAGTCCTCGATCTGCGACATGGCCGTGACAGCCTGGGCGACGACCTCACCGCCGCGGCTCGCGACGTCCCGTGCCGCCGCCGCCGACGTGCTGGCCTGATGCGCGCTGTCGGCATTCTTCTTCACGGTCGCTGAGATTTGCTCCATCGATGCCGATGTCTGTTCGAGACTTGCAGCCTGCTCCTCGGTCCGTTGCGACAGGTCTGTCGTGGCCGTGGTGATCTCGCTAGAGGCATTGGCGATCTCGCGGGATGCTTCCTTGAACTCCGCAACGACCGACGTCATCGTGTCCAAAAGGCCGTTCACACCGGCGCATAGTGCAGCAATTTCGCCCGATTTTCCTTCGAGTGCTACGCGGTGGGTGAGATCGTTGTCGCCTGCTGCTTTGACGATGTCCTGTGTCTGCCGTACGGCAAGTAAAAGCATGCGATTGGCTTTGACCTGCTCGGTCACGTCGGTCGCGTATTTGACGACCATGAACGGCTTGCCGGCGGAATCGAGGATCGGATTGTAGCTGGCCTGGATCCAGATCTCGCGGCCGCCCTTGCCAATGCGCTTGTATTGCCCGGCATCGAATTCGCCACGGCCGAGCTTGTCCCAGAACGCCCGGTATTCTGTGCTTTCGCGATAGGCGGGCTCGACAAACATGCTGTGATGCTTGCCTTTAATCTCGTCAAGGCCGTAACCCAGCGCATTGAGGAAGTTGTCGTTGGCATTGCGGATTGTGCCATCGAGCGAGAACTCGATCACCGCTTGCGCGCGATTGATCGCATTGAGCATGCCTTGGTTCAGGCGCTGGCTTGTCACGTCCTGCCATTCGAGAATATGTCCGACGAGCTTCCCGTCGGGATCAAAGCAGCCATTGACGAGCAATTGGATCTTCAGTGGACCGACTGGAATCTCGGTTTTGAAAGGCAGACGTGTGGGATCGGCAAGCAAAGCCCGTTGGTGGTGGGGATTTTTATGAAAGGTATCGATGCATGTGCCGACGATGGCCTCGGGATTGAAGCTTGGCCAGAGCTTGCGAAAGTGCTCGGCGTTGGTACGCAGCAGGCTCCTGGTCGGTTCGTTCGCGTATCTAACCACGAACTCGCGATCGACCATCATCAAGGCCGCCGAGACCTTGTTGGGCACGTCGGCAAGCATGTTGCGAATGTCATCCGGCTGGGCTGATTTTGATGCGCGTGTCGAGGCCGCTTTAAGTTTAAGCCAGTTCATGGAGTCCTCTCCTCAGGCCCGCGATGGGCGCCTGGTGCATTGGCAATCGAAGCGAATTTTGCCGCGGCTTCGTGGGTACCGGATTGGCTAACGCAATTCTTCAACTGATGAACGAGCGGCGCGACAAGTATGACGCGCGGTTGCATTGACGAGCTCCGAAGCGACCGTTTGTCGTGAATTCATGCCCTGCCGTCGGGGATCGAATATCTATTCAACGGAAATTTTCTGTTAGACCTCTGAGCGCTCGCTCGCTCAGCGAACGCCGATTCGGTGCGCTTATTGAGCGATGAGTCGCATATTGAGTGGCGGCGAATGGGGGGAGACGTGGAAGCTGGCGCAGAGACTTATCTCGAAGCATTTCCGATATTCGAGACGAATGATCCCGAAGAAATGCGGAATGCCCTGCTGTATCGTTTTGGCGCTCGATCCTTCGACACCTCGAACCGTGCGGCGAGCTTTGCTGCCCGAGGCAATCACGCTCAGCTAAAACATATCGGCATCTCTTTTTGCTCGTATGATGCCGACGTAAAGATCGCGTTTCCGGAAACAACAGCTGTCAGGCAGCAGTTCTGCCTGCACGGTAGCGCGAAAACAAAACTCTATCGCAGCATTGGACAATTCGGCGCTGGCGGTTCTTTCATAATCCCCAGCAACGTCCAAACCGCTGTCGATTTCAGCGAGTCGTATCGTCAACTAGTTCTGCGTGTTGAGACAGAATTTCTTGACTCAAAACTCAAATCTCTGCTCGGCTTGGCGAAAACTAAGCCGCTCGATTTTCGAAATCCCAGCAAACCAGAGGATCCGAGATTTCGGGCGATGCTATATTCGGTTCTTGGACTTGCAACGCAGCTCAACGTCGCTGGCACACTGCTGCCCCCCTTGATTTTGGATGAGTTGCAGCAAAGCATCACGATGATGTTTCTCTTCTGCAACCATCACAATCTAAGCTACATGCTCGAAGCTGACGCACTGGGCGATACTTCACGGACCGTAAGGACAGTTGAGGACTTCATTGAAGAAAACTGGAAATCGGCAGTCACGATCGAGGCGCTTGCAAATCTTACCGGCGTAAGCGCGAGAAGCATTTTCAAAGAATTTAAGAAGACCCGGGGCTATACACCGATGGTATTCGTCAAAAAGGTGCGGCTGAAACACTCGCGCACCATGCTCTCGTTTCCTGATCTTAAAACCAGTGTCACCGGCGTAGCGCTTGCCTGTGGCTTCCTCAATCATGGGCATTTTTCCCGTGATTATCGGGAAACCTTTGGCGAACTGCCATCTGTAACGTTGGCTCGTGCGAAACGAGGTAGCTGATCGATGGGGCAGCTATGTTACCGAACCTCGCGCACCCAGTAGGCCAGTTGCGTAACAGTCTTGCCAAAGGCCTGATCGAGCGCGGCCGCTGCGTTAGCGGCTTCGAGCGAATCCGCCAGCGCGGTCGCGCCAAAGGTCCGCGCATTGAGCACGTGACCACCTTCGCCGACCAGCTTGGCGGCCAATTCCACCATGGCGACCGGCTTCTCCGTGGTCACCACCTCAAAGCTGCGGATCTCGATCAGCAATTGGCGCTCGGCAGAAGGGCTGTCTGCGGCCCGCGCCACCCCACCGGGCGACGTGGCATTTTCGACTGCCTGAACGATCCGCGCCTGAACGAGCTTAGGCAAGTTATCGACCCATTGGGCGCCGCCCTGAATCTGCGTGCGTGAGCCGGAAAGGCTACGCAACAGAAGCTTCTGCGTGTCGAGCACGAGGAGCGCGGTTGGCTCACCCACCGCGAGCTGGCCTGTGATTTCTTTATCGTAAGCTGGAAAGCTACGCGGTGCGGTCAGATCCAGGAACACAGCCGAGGACTTGGCGCTGTCGCCGCCCGTCATCCGTTCCAGGCCCGCGACAATACCATCGATCTTGTCCGAGTTCTTTGCCAACGCGCCGGTGAAGGTGTTCAGGTTGGCGATCGTGCCCCGCAACGACTCGGAGTTGTCGGCCAGAATCCCGTCGAGACGGCGAAGCGCGTCCCGCGCGGTTGCCGTCAGGTCCGATCCGGCCGCAGCTTCGGCAACCAGCAAGGGCGCTGAACCCCCGACGACCTGCAGACTCGGCGATTGCGGCGCACCGCCCTTGAGCGCGACGGAGGTGACACCCATCAGGCCTTGAAAATCGAGACTGACCTGAGTGTCTGCACGTACCGGTGTGGCACGGTCGACGGAAATCGTCGCCATGACCTGCTGCGGGGTCTTGGCATCCAGGCGAAGGTCTGTGACCTCGCCGACGCGAATACCATTGAACTGCACAGCCGCTCCAGGACGCAAACCCGGCACGGCCCCGCTGAATTTGATCTGATACGTGCTGCGCTCGCTGAGCCCACTGCCGTGATTGAGCCAATAGACGAAACCGAACACTCCGAGGATCGCGACCAAGGTGAACGCGCCCATCAGCCTGTATTTGGCGGTGGTTTCCATGATGTCTAACTCCGTTCCGGGCTGGGCTGCCCGCGCTTGAGCCCACGCGCACCGCGAAAATAGGCCTGCACCCAGGGATGTGGTGAAGCGAGTACCTCCGCCATCGGGCCGATGGTGACGATCTTGCCCGACGCTAGAGCGGCGACGCGGTTGCAGACCGTGAACAGGCTATCGAGATCATGCGTGACCATGAACACTGTGAGTCCTAAAGTCTGCTGCAGCGTCTTGATCAGCGAGTCGAACTCGCCCGCCGCGATCGGATCGAGCCCGGACGTCGGCTCATCGAGGAATACGATCTCGGGATCCAGCGCGAGCGCGCGAGCAAGCGCGACGCGCTTGGTCATGCCGCCCGACAGCTCGGATGGAAATTTGCCGGCATCGACCGCGCTCAGTCCAACCATTTTGAGCTTGGCGAGCGCCACCTCGTCCATGAGGCTTTGCGAGATGTCGAGATGCTCCCGCATCGGGAATTGCACATTCTGCAGAACCGTGAGCGAAGAGAACAGCGCGCCCTGCTGGAACAGAATGCCCCAACGACGGCCGATCGTATGGAGCTCATCGTCCAGCGACGCGTCGAAGTCGGTATTCAGCACGTCGATCTTGCCGCCGCGCTTCGGCAGAAGCCCGATGATGGTGCGCAGTAGCACCGACTTTCCGCCACCAGAGGCGCCGACCAATCCGATAATCTCGCCTCGATAGACATCGAGCGACAGATGATCGAGCACCGTCTGTGAGCCGAAACCGACCACCAGATCGCGAACACTGATCGCCAAGGGCCGGGACTGAATGTTCATCGCTACATTCCGATCGATGCAAAGAACACGGCAAACAGCCCGTCCAACACAATGACGAGGAAGATCGATTTCACGACCGACGTGGTGGTCTGTAAGCCGAGCGACTCGGCGCTGCCCTTGACTCGCAGGCCTTCGCTGCAGGCAACGATGCCGATTACCAGCGCCATGAACGGCGCTTTGATGATGCCAACCTTGAAATGCGTGACGGAGACGGCCTCCTGGAGTCTCGCGATGAAGATATCCGGACTCATGCCGCCATAAAGCCACGTGATCAGCCCGCCGCCGTAGAGCGCGGCGAGCGAGCCGAGAAAGGCCAGGATCGGCAGCGCGACAACCAGCGCCAGCACCCGCGGTACCATGAGCACCTCGACCGGATCGAGGCCCATGGTGCGCAGTGCGTCGATCTCCTCACGCATCTTCATGGAGCCGAGTTCGGCCGTGTAGGAACTCCCGGACCGGCCCGCAACCATGATGGCGATCAGCAGCACACCGATCTCGCGCAAGATCAGGATGCCGACGAGATCGACCACATAAACATCGGCGCCAAATTTGCGGAAATGGAAGATGCCCTGCTGCGCGATGATCGCTCCAATCAGGAAGCTGATCAGCAGCATGATCGGCATGGCCTGCCAGCCGACGCGGTCCAGGTGATGAACCGCAGAGGTCAGCCGGAACCGGCTGGGATGCAGGATGACGCGAAGGGTAGCGGCAGAGAGCGCGCCGAGCATTTCCGCGAAAACGATGAAATCGTTAGCCAATTGCGGAACGGCATGGCCGACGGCCTCCAGAGTTGCGAGCACAGGATTGGCCGGCTTGCGCGCGGCGGGCGGCTCGCTCGACGTCTCATGGACGGCATCGAACAATCCTTTGAAGCGCTGCGGCACGTTTGCCGTTCTGACAGTCGCCCCGGACGCTTTGCAACCGCGGCTCAGCCGCTCGATCAGCCAGGCGCCATAGGTGTCGAGCTCCTCAACGGCAGCCATATCTATCGTCAAGGCCCGTGATCCACGCATTTGATCGATTGCTCGACCAAGCAGCGCTTCGGCCGACTGCGCAGTCACGGCCGTCCAGACGCCGGTAGCATCCAGTCGTGCCTCGTCTCTGACCGTCGTGTGTTTCAAGCTGGGGGCGGAGCTCAAGGTCGCGATCCTATTGATGCGCTCACAATCATAGCTGCCGGTTGCTCAGTGGTTTTGATCTGACTCAACCCTGCAAGGCGAGGCCACGTCGGAGAAGTTGATATAAGTCAAAGGGATCGGGGTGCTCGCGGAGTATCGATGCAGCACGTGCCTCTGGAGGACAATGCCGATGCTCCGTCTCCTTCTTGTTGCGTCTCTTGCCCTGATACTGCCGCTGTCCTCATCGAGCGCCCGCGATCTCCGCAAAGCACCAAAGAGCCACGAGCGGACTGGCGAAAAATTTCTCAACGGCACCGACGCTGATCGAGATGCTGTGTTGAAAGACGTGATGAAGATGATCACAGAGCGCGGCTACCGCGAAGTCTCCGTGGTTCCATGGTTTGTGATGATGGCAAAGAATAGCCGGGGCCGCGAGGTCATGCTGTTGGTCGATCCGGTTGAGCTGCAGATCATCGAATTCGAACACGATGACGACGAAACGGCAGCGGTGTCAGAGACGCTCGTTCCCACGCTGCACGACTAAAAGCGACCGCCCTAAGGTCAGCAAGCCTGTTTGATTCAGGTCAAGGCAGCCGCAACCGTTCTGCGATGTCGTTTGTCCAACCCAAGGATTTCACCATGGAGAGCAAATCATGAAAGCCCGCGACGTGATGATGGCGCCGGTGATTACGACGAGCCCGCACGCATCGGTCAAGGATGTCGCCCAAACGCTGCTGAAACACCACATCAGCGCCCTACCAGTCACCGACGAGAAAGGGCGGTTGGTCGGAATCATCAGCGAGGGAGACCTTCTTCATAGGCATGAGAACGACACCGAACCACGTAGCCCATGGTGGCTGCTGGCGCTCACGGGTACCGACGCAATGGCCGCCGACTACATCAAGGGTCACGCCCGTAAGGTGACTGATGTCATGACGCGCGACGTTGTCACAGCCTCGCCGGAAACTCCGCTCTATGAAATCGCCTCGCTCCTGGAAAAACACGCCATCAAGCGGGTGCCAATCGTCGAAAACGGGCACTTGGTCGGCATCGTCAGTCGCTCGAATCTGATTCAGGCCGTCGCCGGTGCTGGCAAGCGTTTCGAGATGTCGCTCGCGGACGAGACGATCCGCAGCAAGCTGCTCGCGCATCTCAAGGCGCAACCCTGGGCCCACATCGGGCTGCTTAATGTCACCGTGAACGGCGGCGTCGTGGACCTATGGGGCGTCGCTCGCTCGGACACCGAACGAAAGGCCATCCGGGTGGCTGCTGAAGGGATCACCGGAGTGCGCGCCGTGAACGACAACATGCGTCCCTGGCCGATGCTTGCGGAGGGATAGACGCTCGTAGCGCTTGATCCATCTCAAATGCTTCTGCGTCGCCGTGGATATTTTGCATTTGTTTGGTCAGTGAACAGGAGGACGTCAAACATGACCGAAACAGCAACCAAGGTTCCGGTGAAGACCGAGAACAAAGGACCGCAGAACATCGCGCGCCAACCGTGGCATCCGCTGGAGAGCCTGCACCGTGAGGTCGACCGGCTGTTCAACGACTTCGGCAGCGGTTTCTGGCGATCGCCTTTCCGGCAGTTGTCGACCAATGTGGAGCCGCTGTGGCGTTCGGCTTTCACTGTCGCCGCACCGGCCGTCGACATCGCCGAAAAGGATGGCGCCTATGAGATTACGGCGGATCTGCCGGGCCTCGACGAAAAGAACGTCGAAGTTCAGGTCGCCAACGGCAACCTGACCATCAAGGGCGAAAAGAAGGAAGAAAAGGAAGAGAAGAACAAGGACTACTACCTCCAGGAGCGTCACTTCGGCTCCTTCGAAAGGACCTTCGCCATCCCGGAAGGCGTGGAGGCGGACAAGATCGAGGCCAGCTTCAAGAAGGGCGTTCTGACCATTGCTCTGCCGAAGAAGGTCGAGGCGCAGAAGCCGGCGAAGAAGGTTGAGATCAAGGCAGCGTGAGGAGCGCGGACAGGTAATTCAGTTCGTGGCCGAGCGGCAACGACAGCGATAGCCAAGCACACCTCAACCCCACCCCTGCCTTGCTTGGCGAAAGCCCCGGCATTTTTCCCGAATGCCGGGGCCTTTTTTGAGCCGCCGACAAGCGGTTCAGCGGCACACCTTTCATGGGCTTTGAGCCCCGCACATTGCCCTCGCTTGATATGCGTCAACGGGTGCACGAGCGCAGCGTGCAAAGAACATGGGCCGACAGGCCGCGACCTTCTGGTCAAAGCTGTGAAAAAGCCAGGGCCGAATGAAGACCAAAACCGCAGCGATTGCATCACTTGAGCCCGTGCCCAAGCGGGAGCCGGGCGCAAATCGATCCAGCGCGGCCGCCAGTGCCAAGCCGCAACCAGTTTCGACGAACCTCGGCGTCGAGCGAGATGCCTATTCCGTCACGGCGCTCTCTGACATCATCGACCGCTCGCTCCATGCTGCCGCCGCGCGCTTCACACTGGGCCTTTCGCCTGCGGCTCTGACCGAAGCATACCTCGATTGGGCGACGCACCTGACGTTCTCGCCGGGCAAGCAGCTCCAGCTGATCGACAAAGCCGCGCGAAAGGCGCTGCGCTTCAACAGCTATCTGCGATGCTGCGCAACGGAACGCGGATCGTCCGAGGCATGTATCCTTCCGCTGCCGCAGGATCGCCGCTTCGCAGGCCCCGATTGGCAGAGATGGCCCTACAACGCGCTGCATCAGGCGTTTCTGCTTCAGCAGCAGTGGTGGCACAACGCCACGACTGACATTCGCGGCGTCACGACGCAGCATGAGAACATTGTTTCATTCGTCGCGCGGCAGCTGCTCGATGTCATCTCTCCGTCGAATTGGCCGCTGACCAACCCTGAAGTCCTGCGATTCACGCGCGAGACGCGTGGCGCGAACCTCATTCGAGGCTTTCACAACTTCGTCGAGGACTGGGAGCGCGCCGTGAGCGGCAAGCGGCCCATTGGAGCCGAGCGGTTCGTCGTTGGACGTGATGTCGCGGCGACGCCGGGCAAGGTCGTCTACCGTAACCGGCTGATCGAGCTGATCCAGTACACACCGACCACTCCGCAGGTCCATCCAGAGCCCGTGCTGATCGTGCCGGCCTGGATCATGAAGTACTATATCCTCGATCTGTCGCCAAAGAACTCGCTGGTAAAGTACCTGGTCGATCAAGGGTTCACGGTCTTCATGATCTCCTGGCGAAATCCCGGTCCTGAAGACCGCGACCTCGGCATGGAGGATTACCGTACGTTGGGGCCCATGGCCGCGATGGATCACATCAGCTCCGTCATGCCGGAGCGCCAGATTCACGCGGTTGGCTATTGCCTGGGAGGAACGCTGCTGTCGATCACGGCCGCCGCCATGGGGCGCGACGGAGACGAGCGCCTCAAATCGATCACGCTGCTCGCCTCACAGACGGATTTCACGGAAGCCGGCGAGCTGATGTTGTTCATCAATGAAAGCCAGCTGTCCTTCCTCGAAGACATGATGTGGGAGCAAGGCTTTCTCGACGCCAAGCAGATGGCCGGCGCGTTCCAGATTCTTCGCTCGAACGACCTGATCTGGTCGAAGGTGATCCACGAATATCTCATGGGCGAACGCGCACCCATGACCGATCTGATGGCCTGGAACGCGGATGCGACGCGAATGCCCTACCGCATGCATTCGGAATACCTGCGGCGCTTGTTCTTCAACAATGATTTGGCTGAGGGTCGCTTCCGAGCCGGCGGTCAACCTGTTGTACTGACGGATATTCGCGCGCCTATCTTTGCAGTCGGTACCGTTTGGGATCATGTCGCGCCGTGGCGCTCGACCTACAAGATTCATCTTCAGACCGGCAACGGCATCACATATCTGCTCACCACCGGCGGCCACAATGCCGGCATCGTTTCGGTAATCGGGCGCACCGATCGCAGCTTTCAGGTGCTGAGCAGCAAACATGACGAGGCCTACATCGATCCTGACACCTATCTAATGCGCGCACCGCGCAAAGAGGGCTCGTGGTGGCCCCAGTGGGCGAGCTGGCTGCGAGAACACTCCGGCGCATCTGCGCTGCCACCTCCGCTGGGAGTTCCCGGACAAAACCAGGACAGCCTGCAGGACGCCCCCGGTGCATACGTTCTCCAGGACTGAGCAGACGAAAGCTGAGGCACACGCTCCCCATGGGGACGTGTTTTGGTGCCAGGCCCTGTGCGTTCTTTATGAACGGCTCAAGAGCAGCGAATCTGGATTGAGCGTAAGCGAGGCGGCCGGCCGTCTTGCCGAATTCGGCCTTAACACCGTTGCGGACGTTCCTCACAAGCGGCTGTTCTGGAAGATCGGCCGCAAGTTTGCCGAACCGCTCGTGGCTATCCTGCTTGTGGCCGCGGCGATATCGGCAGCGACCGGCGATGTCGCAAGCTTCGGCCTCATCTTCATTGTCATCACCATGTCGATCACGCTCGATGTGGTCCAGGAGCAGCGCGCCGAGATGGCGGCCGACGCCCTGAAGCGATCGGTCGCCATTCGGGCCGACGTTCGCCGCGACGGCAAGTTCATCCCGATCCCGGTCGACCAAGTGGTGCCCGGCGACGTCGTTGAGCTCCGCGCCGGTGACCTGGTCCCGGCAGACGGCATCGTCATCAGCAGCCGCAACGCCCATGCCAACGAAGCTCTCATGACCGGCGAGCCGTTCCCGACCGAGAAGCGCGCCGGCTCCTGCGACGCCATGGCGCCCGCGGATGCTTTCAATGCGCTTTTCGCGGGCACGTCATTGGTCAGCGGCGAGGCTATGATGCTCGTCGTTGCGACCGGGCGAGCGACGAGGTTTGGCGGCATTGCCGCGGCGCTCGCAGCCGATCAGACCACCAGCGCCTTCGTACGCGGCATTCATCGACTCGGTCTGCTGATCCTGCGCCTGACCGTATTCCTGGTGCTGTTCGTTCTGCTCGTGCATCTGGCTTTCGGGCGTCCGGTGCTCGAAACGTTCTTGTTTGCCGTCGCCCTCGCCGTCGGACTGACCCCGGAGCTGCTTCCGATGGTCATGACGGTGACATTATCGCGCGGTGCCATTCGTATGTCGAAGCGGTCAGTGATCGTGAAGCGGCTGGCGGCCATTCACGACTTCGGTGCCATGGATGTGCTGTGCACTGACAAGACCGGCACGCTGACCGAGGCGCGCATTTCCCTTGTTGAACACACGGGCACCGACGGCCGCGCCAGCGATCGAACGCTTACGCTCGCGATGGTCAACAGCAGCTTTAGCAGCGGAATTCGCAGCCCGCTGGATCAGGCAGTCGTCGAACATTGTAAAGACGGCCGCATCAAATCCTGGAAAAAACTGGACGAGGTTCCGTTCGACTTCGAGCGCCGATCTCTGACAGTGCTCGCTGAAAGCGGCAGCGAACGGATGTTGATCGTCAAGGGCGCGCCGGAGCGCATCCTTGCCTTGTCATCGATGATCGACCGTGGCGATGGCAGCAGCAAACCGCTCGATGAGCGGTGTCGGGCGGAGTTGACCCGGCAGCAGGAGCAGCAGGCCAGCCAGGGCTATCGCCTGCTCGGCGTGGCCTGGAAGCCGATCCCAACGGACCAACACGAGTTGCATGTCGAGGACGAGATCGACCTGGTGTTTGCCGGATACTGCGTTTTCGTCGATCCACCGAAGCAGAGCGCCGCGGATGCGATCAGACGGCTCGCCAACGCCGGCGTTCGGGTCAAGGTGGTGTCGGGCGACCACGAGGCGGTCGTTCGCCACGTCGTTGGCGAGCTTAAGATTCCGGCGAACGGGCTTTTGGCCGGAGCAGAAATCGCAGAATTGACTGACGCTGCGCTCGCGGCGCGGGTCGAGGACACGGATCTTTTTGCTCGCGTTTCACCCGATCAGAAAACCCGGATCATCCGCGCTCTGCAATTGCGTGGACACACCGTGGGCTTCCTGGGCGACGGCGTGAACGATGCGCCGGCCATCCGGGCCGCGGAGATTGGGATTTCGGTGGAAAGCGCGACCGATGTGGCGCGAAGCGCGGCAGACATCATCCTGCTCGATCAGGACCTTGGGGTCCTGGCGGACGGCGTCGAGGAAGGCCGGCGGACCTTTGCCAACATTCTCAAGTACGTTCGCATGGGCACCAGCTCCAACTTCGGTAACATGCTATCGGTGGCGTTGTCTTCGCTGGTGTTACCGTTCCTGCCGCTTCTGCCGCTGCAGATCCTGCTGAACAACTTCCTCTACGATCTGTCCGAAATCGGCATTCCCTTCGATCGCGTCGAGCAGCGCGAAATCGCCAAGCCTCAGGCTTGGGATATGGGCGGCATCTTGCGTTTTACGCTCGTCATGGGTGCGCTCTCGTCGATTTTCGATGCTGCCACCTTCGTGACCCTCATCGAGGTTTTTCACGCCTCGCCCGAGGAGTTCCGGACTGCATGGTTCGTCGAATCAACGGCCACGCAGATACTGGTGATTTTCATCATCAGGACCAGCGGCCCCTTGCTTTCCGGTGAGCCAAGCCGGGTGCTGACCGCGAGTTCGCTGGGGGCGCTCGCGGTCGCCATCGCGGTCGCGCTCACGCCTATTGGCGGGCTTTTCGGCTTTTCGGCCATGCCCGCGCCGTTGCTGACAGCCATTGTCGTCATTGCCGCGGTGTATCTGCTGGCCGCTGAAGCCGCGAAGAGCTTCGCGACGCGCTCCCCCTTCATCCGAACGGAAAGGATGCCGCCGTGAACCCAACCGCCACGATGTACCGCTTCTTGTCCTGCATAACGGCCGAGTACATGACCTCGAAGGTGCGGACAGTGGAGCGCAAGATCACGCTGCGCGAACTCGAAACGCTTTTTGAGAAGCATGACTTCAACGCCTTTCCGGTCGTCGAAGCCAGCCGGATTCTTGGTATTGTCACGAAATTCGATTTCATCCGCGCCTTTGCATTCACCACGCATCAGATGGTGCCACACTTCGACGACTTGATGAATCTCACGGTGGCGGATGTGATGACCGAAGCCCTGGTTCCGGTCGACCCCGAAACTCCGCTGCCGCGGGTTCTGCAACTGATGGTGAGCCTGAAGTCCCGCAGCTTCCCGGTTCTGGATTCTGCAAAACGGCTGGTCGGAATGATTTCCCGGGAAGACATCATGAGGGCTCTGCTGGAGACCACGAAAGACCGATAGACCAGCTGGGTCGTGGGAGTGAGAGCAGCTCTGATTTGATCTCAATCAAACATCGTTCCCTTCGGAGGGTGCAAGCTTCCAAAAATGCATCAAAGGAGACGATCATGGCCAAGTCCGATACTTCCGCCGGCGAGCATGCGCAGAATGGTTTTGGCAATATTCTGGCAGGCCAAAGCGCATTGTTCCGGGAGTTGAACGCCGTCGGCCAGCATTGGGTCGATGCGGCCCAGGCGCAACTGAATGTGACCGCAGAGCTGATGAGCCATCTTGCGTCGGCGCACACGTTGCCCGATTTCGTCACCGCTTACCAGGAATGCGCAGCAAAGCGGCTCGCTCTGGCGTCGGAAGAAAGCAGGCGTCTGCTCGACGATTGTCAGCGGTGCATGACGGCGGCGACGAAATCGTTTTCCAACGGCTTCACCCCATCTGCGTCAAGCTGACAGTAGAACGGAGCGGAGACTGATGATGGCGCCCCGTCTCGTTCGCGCAGCGCTTTTGACGGGGCTCATTGCCGTGGCCGCGGTTCTGCCGGTCCAGGCCCAGGAGCAGCCGCCGCAGCCTTCGTCACAGGCGACCAACGACATTCTGCGCCAGATCGACCAGGCGATCGTGGCATTATTCGCGCGCGTATCGCCGTCCGTGGTGCAGATCACCACGATCGTCAACGGCAAGGCCTCGGCCGAATCCCAGATCAAGATGGGGTCCGGTTTCTTCTGGGATGCAGAGGGCCATGTCGTTACCAATGCCCACGTGCTCGACAAAGCGGACGCGGTGATTGTCTGGCTGGCAAACGGCCAACAGCTCGATGCCCACATCGTCGGCTCCGCCCGGCACTATGACCTCGCGGTCTTGCGCGTCAAAACGCCGCCCGCGCAACCAACGCCGATTGCCATCGGCTCGTCGACCGAACTCCAGGTCGGCCAGTCCGCATTCGCCATCGGCAGTCCCTTCGGACTGGAGCAGTCGTTGACAGCGGGTGTCATCAGCTCGCTGAAGCGGCAGCTCCCGACCGGTGAAGGACGGTCGATCTCCAACATCATCCAGACCGATGCGGCGGTTCATCCAGGCAATTCCGGAGGCCCGCTGCTCGATTCATCGGGACGTCTGATCGGCGTCAACACCATCGCCTACTCTGTCAATGATACCGGTTCCTCGTTCGGCTTCGCCATCCCGGTTGACGTTGTCAAACGGATCGTACCGCTCCTGATCCGCGACGGCCGGATCGCAACACCCGGTATCGGTATCGTACCGGCCAAGGAAGCCATCGCCATCGATGCGGGCATCGAGGGCGTGATCATCGCTCGTGTCAACGCACGATCCCCTGCCGAGCAGGCTCAGCTTCGCCCAATGGATGCCAGCGGCAAACCCGGCGACATCATCATCGGCGCAAATGGCCGGCTGGTTCGGAGCGTCTTCGATCTCACCGACGAGCTGGAACGCATCGGGGTGGGTGGCGAAGTTACGCTCAAGGTCAAACGGAGTGACAAGGTGATCGAGGTCACCGTGGCGATCATCGATATCGATCAGAAATCCTGACAGTTATTCTTGGACGGGCGGCTGCAAGGGCTCGACGACGGTGATCTTGCAAATCCGGCATTCATAGGTCCGCTCGGCCAGGACGCCCATACGCGGATTCGCACGAATCCGATGCATCGGCGCCTTGCAGTTGGGGCACAGCGGAGGCTTTTCCGGACTATCCATGTCATCCTCTATGAAGCCAGCGCCAATGTGCTGTCATGGTTCAACCACCGTGCGATCCGCGGCCACGCCCGATCCAGGGTCTTTGCGCCAATGAAGAGGCTCAAATGTCCGCAAGGCTCTTTCAACTCGATGAGGTCTGCGGCGGCCGTGCCGACCAGGCGCGCGACTGCGAACATCTGCTGCTCATTGACGATTTCGTCGAAGGTCGCCGCAAGAAGTGCGAGCGGCACCCGGATATCAGCGAGGCTGATCTGCCGCCCCAGCGCCACGAATTGGCCGCGGGCGATCTGATTCTCCTTGAACACCCGCTGGACGACCTGGAGATAATACGCACCGGGCAGATCGACCGCGGACATGCACCAACGCTGGAAGCGCTGCTGGAGCTCGTCTGAAACGCCTTCGGCTGGGCTCTGCAGAACATGGCTCGCGTCCGTCTGGCCCGCGAGCCACGCACCCCAAACCGCCAAAAGATGACGGCCGAGCATCCGCCCCTCGCCGAGCTCAACCAACTGCTGGAAGGTCGAGAGCGGGGTGGTCGCGGCCAATTCCGACAAAGGCGAAGAACCGGCCGCGATATCAATCGGCGAACCTGCCAGCACCAGCTTCCCCACCTTCCAGGGAAATCGCGCGGCGTAAGCCAAGGCCAGCCACCCGCCCTGGCAGAGTCCGACGAGGTTTACAGGCGCGCCGCAGTCGTCGACTGCGACGTTGAGATCTGCGAGGTAAGTGTCGATCGAGAAGTCCTTCATGACCGCAGTGGCAGAGCGCCAGTCCGTTACGAAAAGGCGCTGAATGCCTTCGCGACGCAAACGCTCCACAAGGCTGTGACCCGGAGCAAAATCGGCAACGGTGGCGCCATGGAGCGCAAATGGCGCGCAGATGATGGTCGTCGGGCCGGTTTGGGACAGCGAAAAATCACGCAACCGCATGGACGCCAAATCAAGCGTCAATCGATGGCTTGTAGCCCAATCAAAATCCGAACTCGATTGCGGCGCCCCTTGGCCGTCGGTCGCCAAGTTTTTGGCGAGTGTGTCGAATCCTGCGGCCGCGGTCCTGCTGATTGAAGCCCCCGCGATCAGCGGCCAAATCCACGGCAGCAGCCAACGACTGTTCGTCGATTGAACGCGCCGCTGTTTGCCTGCGAACATCTCGCGAAAATCGTCCATATAACAATTTGAACGCAAGCAGAGGCGCGCATTTTGATTCAGATCAATGCTGCTAGGAAGCGCACATCAGATCCAGATGCCATCAACAGGGTCTTCGCATCGCCTCCGCGTGACGTCATCTGGACCAACCATCACGTTTGATATCTGAAATTGGCGCGCGAGCCGGTCACGCTATCATCGACGTCACGTTCTGGAACTTCGCAGATACGCCTCGGTCGGCGGCGGTCCCCAGCCACCGCGGCTGTTGCCCTTCCGCCAGACCTTCGGCCGCTGCGGCGTGTCGTGGTGCCACGGCCGCGGCTCGAAGTAGCCGAGCGTCTCGTCCTTCATCTGGTCGAGCTCAGTGTAAAACTCGACCGTGTGGCTGTCCGGATTCTGATGATACGTCGAGATGTTGTGCCCCGGACCGCTGTGGCGCAGCGGCCCCCAAATGATCGGGATCTCCTTCTGCCCGAACAGCTCGCAGGCGTTCTGGATGTGGGCGAAGTCCTTCACCTCAAAGGCGATGTGGTGCATCTGCGTCTTCTTGCCGGTGAGAAAGTTCACGGTGTGGTGGTCTGGACCGCAACGCAGGAACGAGAAGAAGTCCTCGACCCAGTCGGAGACGCGGAAGCCCAGCACCTGCGTGTAGAAGTCGGTGGTTTTCTTCGCGTCATCGACGATGAAGGCGACATGGCCGAGCTTGTAGGGCCCCACCCCGATCACCTGATGGTGCTTGCCGAGATAATTCCATTCCGAGAACAGCTCGATGTTGGTGCCCTTGGGGTCCTTGAACTTCAGCACCCGGCCGATGCCGGGCACGGAGTCGTTTGCGAGCTCGCTCGCGATCCCCTGCTCGGTCAGCGAGCGGCGCATCGCGTCGAAGTCGGAGTCGGGCGCCACCTCGAACGACAGTCCGGTGCACTGGGCGTTGGAGCCCTCTTCGAGCTGCACCACGAGCTGGCCGAGCTTGGAGGCGAGGAATGCGCGGCCGGGCTCGCGCTCGGCCAGCACCAGGCCGGTGATCTCCTTGTAGTAGTCGACGGCGCGGTCGAGATCGGGGGTCTCAAAGGTGGCATGGCCGATGCGTCGGGCCTGGATCATGTGCGTTCTCCCAAAAATCGTTTTGTTTAGTTGGAGACTTCGTAGATGCCGCATTTCCTTTGCAGCGGCGCGTCGTCGATCTGGAACAGGAAGGCCGGCGTCCTGGTGCTGCGGTTGGCGAGCAGCACCTTGGCGTGGGTCGGGATCGCGAGCGTGTCGCTGTCGCTGAACGGCAGCGTCGTGCCGTCGACCTCGGCGTCGCCGTCGCCGCTGATCACGTGCAGCACGGCCGAGGCCGAGCGCCGCGGCAGCGCGATGGTCTCGCCCGGCCGCAACATGATCGCCGAAAAGCCCAGCACCGGCATGCATTCGCGGCCGGTCTCGGGATTGACGTAGGCGAGCTGAACGAGCTCACGCTGCGGCGTCACCTCGGCCAGCGCGAGCATCGCCTCGCGCACCTCTTTCCAGGGGTAGCGAAGCAGCGGATAGCGCGTCCGGCGCGTATCGAGCGAGCGGTACGGCACCAAGCCCGCGCGCCGGTAGCGCGACTGCGAGGAGTCCGGCTCGTTGCGCACCACCTGCGGCTCGCCTTCGACCGCGTAGCTTGCTTCGAGCGCCCGCACGATCGGCAGATCGAGCGCGTCGAGCCAGATCACCGGGCCCGTGCCGCTGTGGCCGTGCTCGTGCCAGAGGCCGGACGGCGTCAGGATCAGGTCGCCCTTTTCCATCGGGCAGCGCTCGCCCTGCACCACCGTGTAGCCGCCCTCGCCCTCGATCACCATGCGCACGGCGCTCGGGCTGTGGCGATGGTTCGGTGCGGTCTCGCCCGGCATGATGAGCTGCAGGCCGATGAAGATCGCCGGCGTCGCTTGCACGTTCTCGAGGCCCAGGCCCGGATTGGCGAGCGCGAGCACGCGGCGCTCGGCCTTCTCGATCGGCGCAAGCTCAGCGGCTTTGATCATGTCCGGCCGGATGTCGCGGTAGTGCCAGACCACGGGCTGGCTGCGGCGGTCGGGCTTGCCATAGGGCAGCGCCGAACGCATCAGCGGCCACAGCGCGACCAAATTCTTGTCCTTGAGGCCTTGCCGGTATGCGGCGGGCAGTTCGTTGGTGGTCAGTGTTGCGCCCATCATCGCCTCCCTAGTGTTGCGTCCTCAGGCCGCGAGCCCGGTGCCGCCGTAAAGCCATTGCAGGCCGTCGTAGAATTCCGTCGGCGTCTTGGCTCCGAGCACGGAATTGCGGATTTTCCGCTCGACGCCTTCGGCGTGATAGACGCGGCCGAGCATCCGCGACGACAGCACAACACGATAGGCGCGGATGATCCGGTTCTCCTGGTAGGCCTGGAATGCGCCGGCGAAATTGCCCTGCGAGCGGCTGACTTGGTCGGCGAGGCAGACGGCGTCTTCCATCGCCATACAGGCGCCCTGCGCGAAATACTGATGCGTCGGATGTGCAGCATCGCCCAAGAGCGTGACGCAGCCGTCGCTCCAGTTCTCGATCGGCTCGCGGTCGCCCAGCACCCAACGCCGCCATTCGCGCGGCACCTCCAGAAGCTTCCGCGCCTTATGGACGATGTGGCCGAAGCGCGAGAGGATCTCCTCGCGATTGCCCGGCTCGTTGCTGCCGACATGCTCCACGTCGGTCTGGAACGTCGCGACGAGGTTAAAGGTCTTCCAGCCCTGCAGCGGATAATGGACCATGTGGCACTTCGGTCCGGCCCACAGCGTCGCCGCGTTCCAGCGCAGGTCCTCCGGCATCTCTTCGATCGGCAGCACGGCGCGATAGGCAACATGGCCCGACAGCTTGATCGGATCACCGCCAGTCACTTGCTCGCGGATCTTGGAGCGGATGCCGTCGCAGCCGACCAGGGCTTGGCCTTCAAACAGATCGCCGGCCTCGGTGCGAACCTTCACGCCCGACGTGGTGCGCACGTAGCCGATCACGCGCTTGCGATTGATCAGCTTGATGTCGGGATGCGCACGGCAGGCATCGAGCAGCACGCCGTGCAGATCGGAGCGATGGATGACCGCGTAAGGATTGCCGAAGCGCTTGCGGAACGGCTCGTCGACCGGGATGTGCGCGATCATGTCGCCGGTCATGCCGTCCATCATAACCAGGCGGTCGACATAGACCGCCTTGGCGCGTCCGGCGTCGCCGACGCCGAGATAGTCCAGCGCGTGGAACGCGTTCGGGCCGATCTGGATGCCGGCGCCGATCTCGCCGAACCGCTCGGCCTGCTCCAGCACCGTGACGGCGCAACCGTGATTGGCGAGACCCAGCGCCGCCGACAGCCCGCCGATGCCTCCACCTGCGACGATCACTGCCGGCTTGGTTCTCATGGCTGTCCTCCCGTGGAAATTGATGGCTCCGCGTCACACCGATGCCGGCGCCATGCCGGGCCGCACCGTGAGCTCGGCCTTCGCGGCATCCTTGAACGGCTGGTCGGGCGGCAGGATGACCGCGGCCGAGCGCACCCGCTGATGCGCAAGCTCGACGCCGGGCGGCTGCACGTCCTTCTCGACCAGCGCTTTCGCGGCACGCATTAGGCGATGGCGCGCCATGATGATGCCGTTGTCGGTCGAGACCAAGTTCTCCTTGGTGCGGTCGATTATCGGCCCCATGCTCTCCTGCAGCGAGCCGTCCTGGATGGCGATGCCTTCGATGCCTGAGTAAGTGTCGCCGCGCTTCTGCGCTTCGCGATCCATCAGGTAGTCGTTGTCCTTGTTGGCGAGCGGGCGGAAACTGCCGGGCACGTACTTGCAGTGGATGCCCTTGCCCTCCGACATCGCCTGGCGCTCGGCTGGAGTGATCTCGCGGGTCGGGTGATAGTCGTAGCTCCAGGCCCAGCAGTTCTCGTCGTCGATCGGAATCCAGAAATGGCCGTGCACGGTGTGGCCGCCGCGTGGCGCGATCATTGTAAAGGACGGCAGCACATATTGGGTAATGCGCCAGTAGTAGTTGCCGTTCTCGGCGTTACGCCTCGCGCCGATGAAGAGACCGCCGGCGCTCTCGACCACCTCGAAAACCGGCCGCGCATCGCTGAGATTGTACTGGTTGCCCTTGGCGCCCTTGAACAGCGGATCAGTCGAGATGTTGCCGCGATGCAGGAACGAGACGTGGCTGGAGTCGATTCCGCCCTCCATGGCCTGCAGCCAGTTGCATTCCTGGAAGCGCTTGGAGACAAAGCGCTGCTTAGCCGGCACCATGGCGAATTCCCACTCCGGCAACGGCGGTTGCTTCTCGGGCGGGCCCATGTAGGTCCACAACACGCCGCCGCGCTCGACTAGTGGATAGGACTTCAGCTGAATCTTCTTGGCGTACCCGCTCTCGGTCGGCTCCGACGGTACTTCGAGGCACTGACCGTTCACGTCGAACTTCCAGCCGTGATACGGGCAGCGCAGCCCGCACTCCTCATTCCTCCCGAACCACAGCGAAGCGCCACGATGGGCGCAGAACTCGTCGATCAGTCCGTAGCGGCCGATGCTGTCGCGGAACGCGATGAGGCGCTCGGACAGAGCTTTGACGCGGACCGGCGGGCAGTCGTTCTCCGGCAGTTCTTCAGCGAGCAACACCGGCGTCCAGTAGCTGCGGAACAGCCGGCCCATTGGCGTGCCGGGTCCAGTCCGGGTGACGAAGTCGTTCTGTTCTTTCCTCAGCATGATTACTCCGGAGCGCGACGATAGTTACCGTGGTAACGAACTTTGCGCCGGAGCCGCAGGGGCCCTTTGATCTGGATCAATTCGAGGGTGGGTGCACGGCGCGCTGCACGCATGCCGATCGCGCATGCCGGATGCCGCGACCCGCGCACAAAAGAAAAAAAGCGCGCGGCTGTGGCACCGCGCGCTTCCCAATCCGTCGGCATCTTCCCCGATCCGCCGGCGGACCGCAGCCCGTCGCGCGAACTATGCCGCCTTCAACTTCGCGGGCAGGTTCTCCAGCACCATGGTGGCCGCCGCGGTGTTCGAGATCGGGATGTGATAGTTGCGATGCACCTCGACCACCTCGTCGGTCAACGCGCCGCGCATCGCCACCCAGTTCAAGAGCTCGACGCCCTGGGCGCCGGCCTCCTTCACCAGATGTGGGATCGAATAGGCCGACAGCGTGTCCGGATCTTTGACGATGCTGTCCATGCAGAGCTTGTCGAATTCCTTGTTAATGAAGCCCGCGCGCTCGCCGTCGAGCTGATGCGACAGCCCGCCGGTGCCGACCATCAGAACACGCAGGTCTTTGGCATAGGAGCGGACCGCGCGGCCGACAGAACGACCGAGCTCGAGGCAGCGCTTCACCGACGGCAGCGGATGCTGCACGGTGTTGATCGACACCGGCACGATCTTGACCGGGGGTGCCTCTCCGCCCGGCCACATCAGCGCCATCGGGATGGTGATGGCGTGGTCGACCAGCATGTCCTGGCACATGGTGATATCGAACTCGTTGGCGACAAGGCCGTTGATGAGGTGCCAAGACAGCTCCGGATCGCCCGCGAGCGCGTGCGACACCGGAATGCCCCAGCCTTCGTCCTCGTTACGATACTCCGCGGCGGCACCAACAGCGAAGGTCGGCATCTTGTCGAGGAAGAAGTTGAGACCATGGTCGTTGGAGAACACCACGACCACGTCGGGCCTGTGCAGTTTTAGCCAGCCGTGAACAAAGTCGAAGCCGCCGAAGAAAGGCCGCCAGTACGGCTCGTTCTCGCGATGCTCCGCTATCGCCTTGCCGATCGAGGGCACATGCGTGGTGGCAACGCCGCCGATGATGTGCGCCATGATTATCTCCCTGCCGCTTCAAGCTTGGCCTTGAAGGCGTCGATACTCATGCCGGTCTGCTGTGCGCCGATGTCCTGGACATTGAGCCCGAAAATGCCGGCGAGCTTGGCAAGGTAATAGACGTTGCCGCCCGCCGCGAGCAGCTTCAGCACGTTGCGGCTCTTCACTGCCTCGCGCTGCTCTTGGTTCAGACCGTACTTCGCGCAATAGGCGTCTTCGTCTGCAACGAACGCGTTGCGGTTTGCGGCGCTGTTGAAGGAAAAGCACATTCGATTAAGCGCCAGCCCCTTCTGTGCTTGGTCGCCATCAAACAGAATGGTACCCGGAATGCCGTGGGGTTTCATGCAGCCCTCCCTATTTGTTTGGAATATTAGGACAGCGGCGTCAGCCTTCTTTGATCCAGGTCAAGCCACATCCGAAGAGTGACAAGTTTCGCTCGTCATCTTGACGAGCGTTTCCGTCCGTAGTTGCAATCAGTTGCTCAGGCGCCTTTGCTCAAGGGTTCCTCAAGAGATCGAGGACAGCGCTCAAAGTCCGAAACGGGCGCGCACTCGGATTAGGACTTGTCGTGTTGCGCCCGATGGCGTGGCACATCGCGCATTGACGAATGACGAGCGCCTCACCACGCGGCTCTGCCGACTGCTGCGCTGAAGCGGATGCCGACGCAAACGTCAAAATTGCCGCTGCGACAATGGCCGACAGATTGACAGCAACAGGTATTGCTTCCTCCAACCCTCGGCAATTGGCCGGCTTTCTGAACGAGGGCCAGCAAAGACCTTTGATTTCAATCAAAGTCGAAAACGCCCCGTGGCATTAAATCCTGTCATCGACAAACATTGTTGTCTTGAAGCAAGCGTGGACAATGGAACCGGCAGTAAAGCCCTCGTCCGACCGTCGGCAGGCAGACGCTTCGGCCGCATCGCTCGCGCAGCTCCCAGTGCATATTGCTCCGAGGATTCCCGGGACCAGAAAACCTAGACGAGCTGCCTTTCTTGCCCTTCTGATTGCTTTAGGCGCGATGGCGGGTGGCGGTTACATGTGGTGGCAGCAATCACGCAACGCGCTGCCGGCCGGCATTGTCGTGGCTAACGGCCGGATCGAAGCCGACGAGATCGACATCAGCACCAAATTCGCCGGCCGCGTCGCAACGCTCCTGGTCAATGAAGGCGATGACGTGAAGGCCGGCCAGGTCGTCGCGACCATGGACACCCAGGATCTGGAAGCGTCGTTGCGGCGCGCCGAGGCGCAGGTGCAGCAAGCACAGCACGCCATCGACGAGGCGCGCGCCAACCTGGCGCAACAGAAGACCCAACTTGCACTGGCGCAGCAGCAGCTCGACCGCACCAGCTATCTTGTCGGCCAGGGCAACGCCACGCGCGAGCTGCTCGATCAGCGGCGCCAGCAACTCGACGGCGCGAGTGCCGCGGTCCGTGCCGCCACTGCTCATGTGGCGCAAACCGAGCACGCCCTGGAGGCCACGAGCCAGGAGGCCGCGCTCTACCAGGTCAATATCAAGGACAATACGCTCGTCGCGCCGCGCGACGGCCGCATCCAGTACCGCATCGCCAATCTCGGCGAAGTGCTGCCGGCCGGCGGCAAGGTGTTCACGATGATCGACATCATGTCGGTCTACATGGACGTCTATTTGGCGACGCTCGACGCCGGCAAGGCCAAAGTCGGCACCGAGGGCCGCATCGTGCTCGACGCCTATCCGAACCGGCCGATTCCGGCGAAGGTCTCGTTCCTTGCTACGCAGTCGCAGTTCACGCCGAAGACGGTGGAAACCAAGACCGAGCGCGACCGCCTGATGTTTCGTGTCCGTGTCCGTGTCGATCCTGAGCTGTTGCGGGCGCATGCCGCCGCGGTGCGTAGCGGGCTGCCCGGCATGGCTTATGTGCGTCTCGACCCGAACGCGGAGTGGCCGGCCAGGTTGGCGCAGGTCGTGGGACAATGACTGTCGCCCGCATTCGCGGAGTGACACTGCGCTATCGAGGGACCGTGGCGCTCGATGACGTCAGCCTCGATATCCCACGCGGGCACATGACCGGACTGATCGGCCCCGACGGGGTCGGCAAGTCGTCACTGCTCGCGCTTATTGCCGGCGCACGCCAAATCCAGGTCGGCCAGGTCGAGGTGCTCGACGGCGACATGGCGGATGCGCGGCATCGCACGCGAGTTTGCCCGCGCATCGCATATATGCCGCAGGGACTCGGCAAGAATCTCTACCCAGACCTGACGGTGCGCGAGAACATCGAGTTCTTCGGGCGGCTGTTCGGACAGGACCGCGCTGAGCGCGACCGGCGGATCAATGAGCTTCTTCAGCGGACCGGACTCGCCCCCTTCCCGGATCGATTGGCGAGTAAGTTGTCTGGCGGCATGCGGCAGAAACTAGGGCTGTGTTGCGCGCTGATCCACGAGCCGGACCTTCTGATTCTTGATGAGCCCACAACCGGCGTCGATCCGCTGTCGCGCCGGCAATTCTGGGAGCTGATCGACAGCATCCGCTCGCGCCGCGCCGGCATGAGCGTGATTGTCGCGACCGGTTACATGGAAGAAGCCGAACGGCTCGACCGCTTGGTCGCAATGAATGCCGGTAGAGTGCTAGCCGCGGGCACGCCGGCCGAGCTAAAGGCGGAAACGCGAACCGCATCGGTGGAGGCCGCATTCGTGGCGCTGCTGCCTGAAGCGCTCCGCGATGGCCGCGCGCAATTCCATATCCCGCCATTGCCGGCGGACGGGCGCAAAACCGTGATCGAGGCGCGCGAGCTTACCTGCCGGTTCGGCGACTTCACCGCGGTTGATCACGTCAACTTCTCAATCGCCCGCGGCGAGATCTTCGGATTTCTCGGCCCTAACGGCTGTGGCAAGACCACCACGATGAAGATGCTGACCGGCCTGCTGCCGGCCACCGAAGGCGAGGCGTTCCTGCTTGGCGCGCCGCTCGACGGCAACGACCTGATGGCGCGGCATCGGGTCGGCTACATGTCGCAATCGTTCTCACTCTACACCGAACTCACCGTCACGCAGAACCTCGATCTGCATGCGCGCATCTTCCAGATACCCAGAGACCAGGCCCGCAAGCGCATCGCAAACCTGATCGAACAGTTCAAGCTGACACCTTTTCTCGATGAACTAACCGCGTCGCTGCCGCTCGGCATCCGGCAGCGACTTTCGCTCGCTGTGGCAATCGTGCACGAGCCGGAAATCCTGATCCTCGACGAGCCGACGTCCGGCGTGGACCCTGTGGCTCGCGACCAGTTCTGGGGATTGTTGGTCGACCTGTCGCGGCGTCAGAACGTGACGATCTTCGTCTCGACCCACTTCATGAACGAGGCGGAGCGCTGCGACCGCATTTCATTGATGAGCAATGGCCGAGTGCTCGCCACCGACACACCGCAGGCGCTGGTCAAGACGCGCAACGCGGCGACGCTTGAGGACGCCTTCATCAGCTTCCTGGAACAATCCGCCGGCGGCGCCAAATCCGTCACCATTTCGCAGGCCAGCGAATTCCCTGAAAAAATGCCGTCTCAGCAACCAACCAATGCGCCCGGCGCGTTCAGCCTGCGGCGCGTGTCCGCCTACACAGTTCGCGAGGCGTTGGAATTGATCCGCGATCCGATCCGTCTGTCGTTTGCGCTGCTCGGCACCGCCTTTCTCATGCTCATCTTTGGATTCGGCATTACGACCGACGTCGACAACTTGTCCTTCGCGGCGCTCGATCGCGATCAAACGCCCGAGAGCCGCGCCTATCTCGGCGAATTTCGCGGCTCCCGTTACTTCGTCGAAAAGTCGCCGGTCACGGACTACGCCGACCTCGACCGCAGGCTGCGCAGCGGCGACATCAAAGCCAGCATCGAAATTCCTCCGGGCTTCGGCCGCGACATCAAGCACGGCCGCACCGCAGAAGCCGGCGTGTGGGTGGATGGCGCCATGCCGTTTCGTGCCGAAACTATCCGCGGTTATATGCTCGGCGTCCACCAGCAATATCTGACTGACCCCATACTCACAACGAATCCGACCGCGAACGTCGGCGCCAGTGTCATAGAGACTCGCTTCCGGTACAATCAGGACTTCCGCAGCGTCTACAGCATGGTGCCGGGCACCATCGCGATGCTGCTCGTCTTGATTCCGGCGATCCTCATGGCGCTCGCCATCGTGCGCGAGAAGGAGCTTGGCTCGATCACCAATTTCTACGTCACGCCGGTGACGCGGCTGGAATTCCTGATCGGCAAGCAATTGCCTTACATCGCCATCGCGCTAGTCAATTTTGCCGTGCTCTTCCTGATGGCGATCTTGGTATTCGACGTGCCGCTGAAAGGCAGCTTTCTGATGCTTTTGGTCGGCACGCTGTTGTACGTCACGGCGACCACTGGCTATGGCGTGCTGATCTCGTCCTTCACCAGCACGCAGATCGCAGCGCTTTTCGGAACGGCAATTCTCACCGTCGTGCCGGCCACGCAATTCTCGGGCATGCTGACGCCGGTGTCGTCCCTGACCGGCACTGGCGCGATCGTCGGGCATTCCTTCCCGATGACCTATTTCCTCAAGATCAGCGTCGGCACCTTCACCAAAGGCCTCGGCTGGTACGACCTCGGTGGCAATGTGCTTGCGCTCGCGGTCTTCATCCCGGTGCTGACTGGCGCGAGCCTTTTGCTCTTGCGTAAGCAGGAGAAGTGAAGCTGATGCGACGCACCGTCTCCAATATCTTCTGGCTTGGTACCAAGGAGTTGCGCGCGTTCTTCCGCGACGTCGTGCTGCTTGCGCTGGTGATCTGGGCATTCTCGCTGTCAATCATCAGCATTGGGCTCAGCAACTTCCAGGAGCTGCACAACGCCTCGCTCGGCATTGCGGACGAGGACAATTCCGAGCTGTCGCGCCGGATCGCGAGCGCGTTCCTGCCTCCATACTTCACCCCTCCCGTCGCCATCGCGGAGCGCGATATTGAGCCGCTGATGAACAATGGCCGGCTCACCTTCACGATCGACATCCCGCCGAATTTCGAGCGGGACCTGCTCGGCGGCCGGCAGCCGCGCCTTCAGGTCAATGTCGACGCCACAGCCATGATCCAGGCTGGCATCGGCGCCGGCTACATGCAGCTGATCGTCAGTACCGAGATCAACGAGTTCTTGGCGCGGCGGCAGCTTATCGCGGCGGCTCCGGTCAATCTCGCGATCCGCGTCGCCTTCAATCCAAACCTGACGTCGCGCTGGTTCACCAGTGTGATGGCTATCGTCAACAACGTCACAATGCTTTCGATCGTACTGGCCGGCGCCGCGATCATTCGCGAACGCGAGCATGGCACCATGGATCATCTCCTGGTGATGCCGCTGAGGCCCCTAGAGATCGCGATGTCGAAGATCTGGTCGAACGCGCTCGTGATTACGGTCGCCGTGGCGCTGTCGTTGATATTCGTCGTCCAAGGATTGCTCAGCGTTCCGATCGCGGGTTCCATCCCGTTGTTCCTGGTCGGCGTGGTGCTCTATCTGTTCTTTGCGACCGCGGTAGGCATCTTCCTCGCCACTATCGCCCGCTCGATGCCGCAGCTCGGCTTGCTCTATATGTTGGTGGCGATCCCGCTGAACATGCTCTCGGGCAGCAATACTCCACTTGAAAGCATGCCACCCTTCCTGCGCGCGATCATGCAGGCTTCGCCGTCGACACACTTTGTGTCGTTTGCACAAGCGATCCTGTATCGCGGCGCCGGACTGAACGTGGTCTGGCCGCAGTTCTTAGCCACAGCGGTGATCGCGAGCCTGTTCTTGGCCGCCGCGCTGTGGCGCTTTCGTCGTGCCGGCATTCAAGCTTGATCGGCTACGGCGCCGGGGATTGCCCGTCTACGGTTGCGATCAGATGTTTCGGCACAAGCAGAAGCGTCGGCAAAATGAGCGCGTAGACGAGCGTGATCGCGATCACGCAAATCGAGAAGCCCCCATAGTGGTCGTAAAGGTTCGTGCCTAGCACGTCGCCAAATCGCGCGATGACGACCAGGATACTGCTAGACATCATAAGTGTCGTACCCTGCAGCCCCTTGGGGCAAGACCGGATGATCAGATCCAAATAGGCCGCGGTAGCGACGCCTCCCATCAGCCCCATAGGCACCGCAGCCACCAGAGCGCCCGCCACTGAGTTGATGAAGAGCAGCGGAATCATCTGCGGTATCGCGGCCAAGGTGCCCCAAATCAGCAGCGTCCGCAGCGGCGTCCTCTGGCAGAGATAACCGAACAGCAAAAACGTCGGAACAAACGAAGCAGCAAAAATCGCATTCCACTGCCCCCACGCAGTGTCGGTTGCGTGCAAGTTGTTCTGCAGATGATACTGAAGCGGCGTAGCCGAGCCCGGCGCGAAATTCCAGAGCAGCCAAATCAACAGAGCCGGATAGATCGGCCAGTGCCTCGCGAGCCGTTTGATGTCTTCCACGGGCCGCGTCGCGGTCTCGCTATAGATGTTGTCAAACACTCTCCATGGCTTCCACAGCGCATAAGTTGTCACCGCGCCCATGATGAGCGCCCCGCCAAGAAAGAGAGCGCGGACGGTGTAATCGACGCTTTCCTGCTCGAAAACGTCACTGAGAGCGCCTCCGATGAGAAGGGCCGCGACGCCAGGCAACGATCCGAATACGTTCCAGACCGTGCTGACGCGGCCGGTCATGGCATGCTGTTGGCCGATGGTTGAGGCGAGTCCGTTTTGTGCACTCGCGACAAACAGGAACGAGGTCGTCAACAACACCGTCGCTAACAGTAGCGTGATGTACGTGACGCGCGTGAATGCGAAACAGAGATAGAGACCAGCAGTGGTTGCTCCGAACACCAGCATGTGTCCGCGGTCCTTCATCCCAAACGGGCTCCAACTATCGCGAACAAATCCAAAAACGAAAGACAAGTAGAGAGGGATAGCGGAGATCAGCCGAAAATTGGCGAGGTCATGCGCCTCCATGTGAAGCTTGTTTTTGAGAATAAAGGTGACTGGGATATCGATGAGTCCTCCATGCGGGGCGCCAAAGGCCAGCAGGATGAGCAGAAGGCCCAAATATACGTAGATTGTCCGCCGCGCTTCCGAGGGCAGGGCGGCAGGCGCAGTAAGGACATTTTTCTGCGCGACGGGGCCGCTTTCGCCAGACATCTGCTTAGGCTTTCCGGGGGTCGCTGGACGCCGAGTAAGCGGATATTCCCACTCTTCTAGTCAACTGTACCGCTCTGCGCTCCCGGCCCTTGAGCTAAATCAAGGAACCGACGCTTCATTCCGACACTATAGGACATGGGCAGTGCTTTCAAAGAACGACTCAATTCTCTCTATGCCGCGTTCAGATTCGGAAATACTAAGTTCCTGCTGGAGGCGTTCGACGAGGATATCGAGTTTGTCAGCTATTCGCCGCAAGATGCCTTTCCGTTTCTCGGACATCATCGCGGAAAGGCTGCGATGGAGAATGTCCTGAAGGCCGGGTATGCGGAATTTGAATTCGTAACCTACGAGCCCGTATTTATGGTTTGCGAGGGCGAAGATGCCGCCGTCATCATCTTTGCCCGCATGGTCCACCGAAGCACAAGGCGCTCGATTCAAACAATGATCGCTCACTTCCTGCGATTTCGCGGTCGGCAGATCGTGGAGCTGCGTGAGTTCATGGACTCATTCGGCGCCGTTGAACAAATGCTTGGCCACAAGATCGCGATTATAAATAGCGTAGCGCAAATGCCGCGAGCGGACGTCACCGTGATGCTTCAAACGGCGTGGTCCGCGTTCGCGGAAAAGCCGGCTCTGGATCGCAGCTCGGCGGCGTCATAGATGACGATGGCGCCAAATACGGCGGAGAGTCCATCAGCGCGTCGACCTCGCGCGAGGTGAGACCGGACGGCGCTGCAGCGGCGCTCAGTCCTGTGACATGCGTCAGACAGCTTGAAGCGAAGCGAAGGTCCGGTTGTGCTTGACTGGCGCCTTCCTGGCGCTATTGCCGCACGTCATGTCAATCAGCAGGCACCCGCCAGAATAGGCGCCGTCGATTGCCCTTAGCACATCCGCGAGTTCTATCCGCCAGGCCCGCAAGGCGCAAAAGGTCGACAAGGAGAGTCAGGCTTTTCGGTTCTTTGACACAAAGTTAAGGCCGCCAAAGGCGGCCTTATGCGTTGCCCGACACGAACGTCTTGAGTTATGCGTCGACGCTCGCGGCCAGCGCGTTTTCCTGGATGAAGTCGCGGCGCGGTTCGACCTCGTCGCCCATCAGCTTGGCGAAGATGTCGCTCGCCTCGTCGATTTCCTTGACCTTCACCTGCAGGAGCGAGCGGGCGTTGCTGTCGAGCGTGGTCTCCCAGAGCTGACCCGGGTTCATCTCGCCCAGCCCTTTGTAGCGCTGCAGCGTGAGGCCCTTGCGCGCCGTGCTGGTGATGGCCTCGAACAGGCTCACCGGCCCGTGGATCGGGGTCTCCTCGTCCTTGCGACGGAGCACACCTTGGCGGACATAGACCGCCTGAAGCGCCGCGGCATATTCGTCGAGCCTGCGGGCGTCAGCGGAGTTCAAGAGCGCGTAATCGATGATCGCAACGTCCTTGACGCCGCGCACGACGCGCTCGAACAGGAAGCCTTCGCCCTCGACGAACTTGCCTTCCCAGCCGCGCTCGGTTTCCTCGGACAGCGTGTCGAGACGCTTGGCGATGTAGCTCGCGGCCTGGCTTGCCGCCTGCGGATCGCCGATCACCTTGGTGTTGAGCACGCCTGCGATCGCGGCCTGCTCGACGACCTTGCGGTTGTAACGGCTGTGAATGCCGGCCAGCACGTTGCGGACGATGCGGCCCTGCTCGACCAGGTCGTGCAGGTCGTGGCCGGCACGCTCTTCGCCCGAGAACGTCTTGAACACCGCCTCATCCAGGCCCGACGCGATCAGGAAGTCCTCCAGCGCGCGCTCGTCCTTGAGATACTGCTCGGACTTGCCGCGGGCGACTTTGTAGAGCGGCGGCTGCGCGATGTAGAGATGGCCGCGGTCGATCAGCTCCGGCATCTGCCGGTAGAAGAACGTCAACAGCAGCGTGCGGATGTGGGCGCCGTCGACGTCGGCGTCCGTCATGATGATGATCTTGTGATAGCGCAGCTTGTCGGGCGCGAATTCCTCGCGGCCGATGCCGGTGCCGAGCGCGGTGATCAGCGTGCCGATCTCCTGGCTCGACAGCATCTTGTCGAAGCGCGCGCGCTCCACGTTGAGGATCTTGCCGCGCAGCGGCAGCACGGCCTGGAATTCGCGGTTGCGGCCCTGCTTGGCGGAGCCGCCGGCCGAGTCACCCTCGACGATGAACAGTTCTGACTTCGACGGATCGCGCTCCTGGCAGTCGGCGAGCTTGCCGGGCAGCGAATTGACATCGAGCGCGCCCTTGCGCCGCGTCAGCTCGCGCGCCTTGCGCGCCGCCTCGCGGGCGGCGGCGGCTTCGACCACCTTGCCGATGATGGCCTTGGCCTCGGCCGGGTGCTGCTCGAACCACGCGGAGAGCCGTTCGTTGACGATGCCCTCGACGGCGGGACGCACTTCCGACGAGACGAGCTTGTCTTTCGTCTGCGACGAGAACTTCGGATCGGCGACCTTCACGGACAGCACGCAGGTGAGGCCCTCGCGGCAGTCGTCGCCGGTCAGGTCGACCTTCTCCTTGCGGGCGCCGCCCATGTTCTCGGCAAAACTCGTGACCTGCCGCGTCAGCGCGCCGCGGAAGCCCGCCAAGTGCGTGCCGCCATCGCGCTGCGGGATATTGTTGGTGAAGCAGAGCACGGTCTCGTGGTAGCTGTCGTTCCACGTCATCGCGCATTCGACCGTGACGCCGTCGCGCTCGGATTTCAGCGTGATTGGCGCAGGGATCAACGCGTTCTTGTTGCGATCGAGATATTTGACGAATTCCTCGACGCCGCCGTCGTAACGCATCTGGTCGCGCTTCTCGACCGCGTGGCGCATGTCGGACAGCACGATGTTGACGCCGGAATTCAGGAACGCGAGTTCGCGCAGCCGGTGCTCCAGCGTGGCGAAATCAAACTCCGTCATGGTGAAAGTCTGCGGCGAGGGCAGGAAGCTCACTTCAGTGCCGCGTTTGTCCGCCGGCGCGTCGCCAATCAGTTTGAGCGGCGCCACGGCGTCGCCGTCGCGGAACTCCATGGAGTGTTCTTTGCCGTCGCGCCAGATGGTGAGCCGGAGCCATGTCGACAGCGCGTTGACGACTGAGACGCCGACGCCGTGCAGACCGCCGGAAACCTTGTAGGAGTTCTGGTCGAATTTTCCGCCGGCATGGAGCTGGGTCATGATGACCTCGGCCGCCGAGATGCCTTCCTCCTTGTGGATGTCGGTCGGGATGCCGCGGCCGTTGTCGCGCACCGTGCACGAGCCGTCGGGATTGAGCTGCACCAGCACCTCGGTGGCGTGGCCGGCCAATGCCTCGTCGATCGCATTGTCGACGACCTCGTAGACCATGTGATGCAGGCCCGAGCCGTCATCGGTGTCGCCGATGTACATGCCCGGCCGCTTGCGCACTGCGTCGAGGCCCTTGAGGACCTTGATGGAGTCTGCGCCATAGTCGTCGGTCGGGATGTTGCGGGCGGGCTCGGCCATGCAATCTGCCTCGAATCGCTTTCCAAAACTGCTGGAGAATCAGCCAGATTTGGCACGAAAAGGCACGTGCCGTACAGGGCTAATTGGACCCATCTAATATCTTGATTCAAAGGCGATTTTTAAAGGGGTAAGGGTCCAAAAATCGGCACCGAATCAGTGGCTCGAATGGCGCCGTTTCGGCGGTCCCTCGGACGACTGATGGCCGGCTTTCTCGGAGCGATGCCGGGGGCCCAATCTGCCCGCCTGCGGGGCTCGCTCATCGCTTTGCGGAGGCAGGATGAATCGGTTCAGGAGGTCGGTGCCGTCGCTGTAATCGGGCGCAGGGCGCGTCAGGGAGCCCAGGACCTCGCTCCAGAATTCGACCTCGTCCATGTCGCGGCGCAGACGGTCGACCGCCTCCTGCAACCGTCGTGCAATTCGTTCTCGTGCAGGCTCGACGGCGGCGGCCATGGTTTGCTCCTCATGCCGTCCAAATCTGGTTTCGACAGAGAGGTAATTCGGACGCCGTCCGCGATGTTCCGGGAACCCAACACTGGCAATGCCGGTGATAGGCCGTTGCCGCATGGAACCAATTCACCTGTCTCGACGGAGCTGTCCGCCGCCCACGGTGAAAACATCGGCCTTCCCGGCGATATCGGCGAAGGCTGCGGGGTCGGCGCCGGTCATGAAGACCTGGGCGCCAAGCCGGCCCAGCGCGTCGTAGAGCGCGGCGCGCCGGCCGGGATCGAGATGGGCGACCACCTCATCGAGCAGAAGCACCGGCGCAAATCCGGTCATCTCCGCGATCAGTCCCGCGTGCGCCAGCACCAGGCCGATCAGCAGCGCCTTCTGCTCGCCGGTCGAGGCATTCGCCGCTGGAATGTCCTTCGGCGCGTAGACGACGGTGAGGTCGGTGAGGTGCGTGCCGTCGAGCGTGCGGCCCGCCGCAGCGTCGCGCGGACGGTTGTCTTTGAGGATCGTGCGATAGCGCTCCTCGATCTCGACGGCGGGGTGGCCGAGCAGTCCCTGCTCCATCCAGCCGCTGAGCGCGATTTCGGCCGAGGGGAAAACCTCGTCGCGTCGCTGCGCCAATGCGCCTTGCAGGCGCTGCACTGTTTCAGAGCGTCCTGCCGCGACGGCCACGGCGAGCTCTGCGGTCTCGTGCTCGATGGCGTCGAGCCAATGCGCGTCCGGCCGCGCTTCTTCCAGGAGGCGATTGCGCGAGCGCAGGCTTCGCTCCAGCGCCGAGACGCGGCTGGTGTGCTCGGCATCGACGGCGAGCACCAGGCGGTCCAGGAAACGCCGCCGCTCTGATGCCGGCCCCATGAACAACTGGTCCATGACCGGCGTGAGCCAGATCACGCGCAGATGGTCGGCGAAGGCCGCGGCCGAGCCGACCGGCTCGCGGTCGATGCGGGTGAGACGGCTGCGCGGCGTGTCTTCACCGGTCGATGGCTCATTGCCGGTGCCAAGCGTGGCGAGCCCAAGCATGCCTTCGATCTCGGCTGAGATCGCCCAGGAGCCGTCGCCTTCGGCAAACGCGATCTCGTCGAGCGTCGCACGGCGGAGGCCGCGTCCGGGCACCAGAAACGAGACGGCTTCGATCAGGTTGGTCTTGCCGACGCCGTTCGGGCCGGTCAGCACCACGAGGTTCCGCTCGATCGCGACAGAGGCTGCGCGATAGCTGCGAAAGTTCGTCAGCGCGAGGCGGTTGATGCGGGCGGCGTCGGGCATGGCTATGGGGTAGCCATGAGTTGGTCAGCCCACAAGGGCAGGCGGAAGCCGAATAAGCTGCGGGAAATCACACCCGCATCGGC
The DNA here is from genome assembly GCF_001579845.1 of Rhodoplanes sp. Z2-YC6860. Taxonomy (GTDB): domain Bacteria; phylum Pseudomonadota; class Alphaproteobacteria; order Rhizobiales; family Xanthobacteraceae; genus Z2-YC6860. Next base: position 3,482 of record NZ_CP007440.1, on the reverse strand, counting down.
ATCAGCACGTACAGCGCGCCCTTGGCGTCCTTGTCCTGGATCAGCGTCGGCGAGCCGGGATCGGCGAGCTTGAGGACTGCGACTTCGCCGTCGAGCTGCGACGCGATGTCGAGCAGATAGCGCGAGTTGAAGCCGATATCGAGCGGATCGGCGTCGTACTCGGCCTCGATCTCTTCGGTGGCGCTGCCGGAGTCCGGATTGGTCACCGACAGGATCAGCTTGCCGCCGCTGAGCGACAGCTTGACGGCGCGGCCGCGTTCGCTCGACACCGTCGAGACGCGGTCGACCGCGGCCTGGAAATCCTTCTTGTCGATCACGAGCTCTTTGTCGTTGCCGCTCGGGATGACGCGCTGATAGTCCGGGAAAGTGCCGTCGATCAGCTTCGAGGTCAGCACCACGTTGCCGATCGAGAAGCGGATTTTTGCCGACGACAGCTCGATCGAAACCTCCGCATTGTTGTCCTCGATCAGCCGCTGCACCTCGGTGACGGTCTTGCGCGGCACGATCACGCCCGGCATGCCGCTCGCGCCCGCCGGCAACTCCAGATCGGTCTGCGCGAGCCTGTGGCCGTCGGTCGCGACCGCGCGCAGCGTCTGGGATTTTCCCGAACCCGCGACGTGCAAGTAGATGCCGTTGAGATAGTAGCGGGTCTCTTCGGTCGAGATCGCAAACTGCGTCTTGTCGATCAGGCGCTTCAAGTCCGCCGCCGGCAGCGTGAACTTGTGCGTCATGTCGCCGGCCGCGAGATCCGGGAAATCGCTCTCCGGCAAGGTCTGCAGCGTGAAGCGCGAGCGCCCGGCGCGGATCGCGAGCACCGCACGGTCGGTCGACGATTCCAGCACCACCTGCGAGCCCTCGGGGAGCTTTCGCACGATGTCGTAGAACATGTGCGCCGGCACCGTGGTGGAGCCGGCTGGCGCCACGTCCGCCGCAATCGACTCGATCACCTCGAGATCGAGGTCGGTGGCTTTCAGGCTCAGCGCCGATTTCTCGGCGCGCACCAGAACGTTCGCGAGAATGGGAATGGTGTTCCGCCGTTCGACCACGCGATGCACATGGCCCAGCGACTTCAGGAGTTCGGCACGCTCGACAGTGACCTTCATGACAAGCCTCGGTGGGTCCCGAAAGTGGCGTGAATGCTCGGTTTCCGCAAGGCTTGTGGTCCCGGAACCGGGGGTTTTCCCTGCGATTCACCCCCTGAAATGGCGCGCAAAAAGGCCCTCCCCAACGACTACAAGGGGAGGGCCCATTGCCACGTCCGGCAGGCTATGGCCGGAGGGTTACTCCTGAAGCTGCCGCTTCAGGACCTCGATTTCGTCGGCCAGCATGGCGTCGTTGCCCACCAGCCCCTCGATCTTGCGGACCGCATGGAGGACTGTGGTGTGGTCGCGGCCGCCGAAGCGCCGGCCGATTTCCGGCAGCGAGCGGAGCGTCAGGGTCTTGGCCAGGTACATCGCCACCTGGCGCGGCCGGACCACGTTGGCGGTCCGGCGCGACGACAGCAGGTCGGCGCGGCTGACGTTGTACTGGCGCGCCACGATGCGCTGGATGTCCTCGATCTTGACCCGCTTCGGCTCCTGCGGCCGGATCAGGTCGCGCACCTCGCGCTCGGCCATCTCCATGGTGACCGGCTGACCGGTCAGCTTGTTGTGGGCCAGCAGGCGGTTGACGGCGCCTTCGAGATCGCGGCCGTTGTGGGTCACGGACTTGGCGATATAGGCCAGCACCGGCGGCGGCACGTCGAAGGCCGGGTGGTACTGACGCGCGGCGCTGACGCGAGTCTTCAGAATCTCAAGCCGCAGCTCTTCGCCGAGCCCGCCCATCTCGACCACGAGACCGCCCGCAAGCCGCGAGCGGACGCGGTCGTCGAGGCTCTCGAGATCGGTCGGCGCGCGGTCGGCGGCGATCACCACCTGGCGACCGGCATCGATCAACGCGTTCAGCGTGTGGCAGAACTCGCCCTGGGTCGCCTTGCCCTGCAGGAATTGCAGGTCGTCGATCACCAGCACGTCGATGCCGCGCAGCGCTTCCTTGAAGGCGAGCGCTGTTTGCGTCCGCAGCGCCGAGACGAAGCCGTACATGAATTTCTCGGCGGTGAGATAGAGCACCTTGCGCTCGGCGCCCTGGTTGCCGGCCCAGGTGATGGCCTGCAGCAGATGCGTCTTGCCGAGGCCGACGCCGGAATGGATGTAGAGCGGATTGAACATCACCGGTTCGCCGCGACGCGCCACCGCAACCTGCTTCGCGGCGGCGTGCGCCAGCGTGTTGGAGCGGCCGACGACGAAGCTCTCGAACGTCAGGCGCAGGTCGAGCGGCGAGCCGCCGAGCGCATCATGGCCGCTCGACACCGGCGCGTAGGCCGCGCGCAGATCGCCGATATCGAGCCGCTGCATGCGGCCGTCGCGCACGGTGTCCGACACCTCCGGCGCCTTGACCTTCGGCGGCACGGTGCGGATCACGGCGCTGCGAACGGTGACCTCGACCTTCTGAATCTCCGGCATTTCCTGCTGCCAGCAGGCCAGCACGCGGTCGATGTAGTGCGACTGAATCCAGCTTTTCAGAAAGCGGGTCGGCACCGACAGCCGCGTAGCGATGCCGTCGAGACCATCGAGCTCCATGCTCTTGAACCAGCTCTGAAACACGTCCTCGCCGACTTCGGCGCGAAGGCGCTCCTTGACTTTCTGCCAGCGCTCCTGGTCCGGGGTGGTCATTGGCTTTTTTTCTTTCGCTCTGAATGTTGACGATAACTCGGTGAAACGGACGACGGCTCCAACACACTCAAACAGGAGACGGCTCTGCCGTGACGCGGCACATCACTGAACGCGTTGACGAGGTCGGTTGATGGAGGGTCACTCCTCGCGGAAAGCGCGGGAGAGACGGAAGACGCGGCTGAGGCTTACGGCGTCAACCGCTGGAGGAGTCCGGTCTGAAGCAAGACGAAATGGGCCCTCCGTTCGCGCGCGAAGGACAGCGCCCAGTCATGGGCGTCTTTGTCACGCTCGTCCAAGGAGTAAGTGCCCGCCGTCCGGCCATGCTTCGCCCCTCCCCATCACGGATTTCCGCAATGGAAACGTCTTGTTTGAGATTAAAAAACAAAGCCCTCTGCCTCGCGGGTGCTTAACCCCTGCCGCGTAGTTTCACGAAGCGAAGACGAATGAAGACCGCAGCAAACTCTTGCGACGATGCAGGAACACCAGAGAAGCGACTGGCGCGCACTGATCAGCGATGACTTTGCTTGGTTCGTTCGACTTGTTCGTGGGCAACCCGGAAGCAAATTCAAAATAGCACGATGACTTTCGGCTGCAACGATTATGGAAGCGAAAAATCAGACAGCATCTGTCATCAGGCCGAAATGCAACACTTTGCGATTCGAGAAATTGCGGCCCAAATCTTTGAAGAATCGCAGGATTAGGTGTCACGTAACGGCAACAAAAAATGTCACTTAGCGAATGACGTTGTCGTTCATCAACGTGGCGGCGATT